>VGDX01000007.1 GCA_016869535.1 Alphaproteobacteria bacterium
CGGGCGCAACCGCCGATCCCGCTGCGGGTAGTCCTGCGCCGGTTGCTGCTGCCGGCGCTGGCGTAGAGGCTCAAGAGGCGCCGCCGGCCGCCGCCGATACCAAGCCGGCTCCCGTCCAAGGCCCGGCCGTACCTTTGCCGCGACGGAAACCCCAACCCTAGGCTTCTCGCCTGAAATGGCCCGCGACTCGGCTATAAGAGCCGGCAGGGTGGACTTTTCCAACCGGCGGGGCTTTCTAGCGCGATGACCCTCAAAAGCATGACCGGCTTTGCCCGCGCCGATGGCGTGCATGGCGATGCGCGCTGGTATTGGGAGGCACGCAGCGTCAATGGCCGCTCGCTCGATCTGCGGCTCCGCCTGCCATCCGGCCTCGAGCGGCTCGAGATCGCCGCCCGCGCGCTCTGCCAGGAGAAACTCGCGCGCGGCAATTGCACCATCAATCTGAGCCTCAAGCGCGAGACCGGCGGCATGGAGATCAGCCTGAACGAAACGGCGCTCGCCCAGGCGAAGGCGGTGGCGGCACGAGCGCAAGTCCTGACGGGACATAAGAAGCCCCCGCGCCTCGACACGCTGCTCGCCATGCGCGGCGTGGTGGAGACGGTCGAGGGGGAGGAAAGCGAGGAGGCGCAGGCGGCACTGACTCATGCGCTGCTTGCCGGCCTTGCCGAAGTGCTCGACCGGCTGGTCAGCGCCCGCGAGAGCGAAGGCGAGCGGCTGCAGCTCGTGATCGAGAAACAGCTCGCCGTGATTGCGAGGCTGGTCGAGCAGGCGTCTTCCGCTTCGGCGCGGCAGCCAGAGGCGTTGGCCGCGCGGCTGCGCGAGCAGGTGGCGCGTCTGGCCGAGACAGGTGTCAATTTCGATCCCGAACGCCTGCATCAGGAAGCGGTGCTACTCGCCGCCAAGGCTGACATCCAGGAGGAGCTCGACCGTCTGCGCGCCCATATCGCCGCCGCCAACGAATTGCTCGAGAGCAGCCAGCCGGCCGGGCGAAAATTCGAGTTCCTCGCACAGGAGTTCAACCGC
Source organism: Alphaproteobacteria bacterium (assembly GCA_016869535.1). Lineage (GTDB taxonomy): Bacteria > Pseudomonadota > Alphaproteobacteria > Rhizobiales > Methyloligellaceae > Methyloceanibacter. The sequence continues at coordinate 1,024 of VGDX01000007.1, forward strand.
GAAGCCAACACCATCTGTTCCAAGGCCGCCGATCTCGAAATCAGCCGGACCGGACTCGAACTCAAGACGGTCATCGACCAGTTGCGCGAGCAGGTCCAGAACATCGAATGAGCGGAGCATGACGAGGGGCATCCAACGCAGGGGACTTATGCTGGTGCTGTCGTCGCCGTCCGGGGCCGGCAAGACCACCATCGCGCGGCGCCTGCTCGAACAGGAGAAGGGCATCGAGCCCTCGATTTCGCACACCACGCGCGAGAAGCGCAAAGGCGAGAAGGAAGGAACGGACTATCATTTCGTCGGTCATGATGAGTTCGACCGGATGCGCGCTCAGGGTGCGTTCCTGGAATGGGCGGTGGTGTTCGACCATCATTACGGCACCACGCGCGAGCCGGTCGAGCGCGCGCTTAGGGAAGGGCGCGACGTGCTGTTCGACGTGGACTGGCAGGGCGCCAAGAGCCTGCGCGAAGAAGCGTCTGACGATGTGGTGACCGTGTTCATCCTGCCACCCTCGATGGATGCATTGGAGAAACGACTAAAGGATCGGGCGGAGGATCCGGATGAGGTCTTGCAACGACGCATGCGCGGCGCGAGCAGCGAGATCAGGCATTGGATCGAATACGATTATGTGGTGATCAATCACGATGTGGCGCGTTCGGTGGAAGCGGTGCGCGCCATCCTCGTCGCCGAACGTTTGCGCCGCTCGCGCCTGATCGGGCTGAAGAATTTCATACACAATCTGCTTGCCACTTAGCCCGCTAAGCCATTGGTAATGCGGCAGAATACGGCTGGCGGCAGATCCTCGGCGCGGGCCTTGGGATCGATGCCGAGTTTCTCAAGCAACGCTTCGCTGTCCGGCGCGATCTGACGCAGCGAAGACCGTAGCATCTTGCGCCGCTGGCCGAAGGCTGCAGCCGTTACGCGTTCGAGCGCGGTCACGTCGCAGGCGGGCTCCGGCGTGTCTCTCGGAATAAGTTCGACCAGCGCGGAATCGACCTTCGGCTTCGGCGTGAAGGCTTCTGCCGGTACAGTGAAGAGAATCCGCGTGCGCGTGCGCCATTGGGAGAGCACGGCAAGCCGGCCGTAATCCTTCGTGTTCGGTTTGGCGACAATCCGCTCGGCGACTTCGCGCTGGAACATCAGCACGAGTCGATCGAACCAGGGCGGCCACGGCATGGTCTTGAGCCAGCCGACAAGGAGCGGCGTGCCGACGCTATAAGGGAGATTGGCGACGATACGGGACGGCTGGGCAGGACCAAGGGCGACATAGTCCACGTGACGGGCATCGGCTGCGACGATATCCAGCCGCCCCGGATAGAGCGCGGCGATGGCGGCGAGTGCGGGCAGGCAGCGCTCGTCCTTCTCGACGGCGATGACGCGGGATGCGCCTTCGAGCAATAGCGCGCGCGTCAATCCGCCAGGGCCGGGGCCGATTTCGACAATGGTCGCGCCTTCGAGGGGCCCTGCGGCGCGGGCGATGCGCCGCGTCAGATTGAAGTCGAGCAGGAAATTCTGGCCGAGACTTTTCTTGGCGGCGAGTCCCAAAGCGCGGATCACCTCGCGAAGCGGCGGCAATCCGTCCGGCGTGCTCACGCTTTCGCCTCGGCGGTGCGTGACATGGCATCGGCCAGGCGCAGCGCCTCGATAAGGCTGCGCGGATTGGCTTTGCCGCTGCCGGCGAGGGCGAAGGCGGTGCCGTGATCGGGAGAGGTGCGCACGAAGGGAAGTCCGAGCGTGACGTTGACCCCTTCCTCGAAGGCGAGCGTCTTGAACGGCACGAGCGCCTGATCGTGATACATGCAGATGGCTGCGTCGTAAGTCTCCCGCGCGCGCGCATGGAACAGCGTGTCGGCGGGGTAGGGCCCTGAGACGTCGATGCCCGTGTTACGCGCCGCGGCGATGGCCGGCGCGATGATGTCGGTCTCCTCGCGGCCGAGATTGCCGTCCTCGCCGGCATGCGGATTCAGCCCGCTAACGGCTAGCCGCGGCTGCTCGACGCCGAAGAACCTGCCAAGATCCTTCTCCGTGATCTCGATCGTGGTGAGGATCAAATCCTCGGTCAGCGACCCCGCCACGTCCTTGAGCGGGATATGGATAGTGACGGGAACGACCCGGAAGGCGCCCGAGGCAAGCATCATCACCGGATGCGACGCGCGGTTGCCGGTGCCCGCGAGCGCGGCGAGATATTCGGTATGGCCGGGGAAGGCAAAGCCCGCGTCATACAGCGTCGCCTTTGATACGGGGTTGGTGACGATGGCGCGCGCCGCGCCTTGTTGCACCAGGCTCACGCAAAGCTCGATCGAGCGCTTCACCGCCGCCATGGCTGCCTTGTCCGGGCGACCCGCCGTAACTTTCACACCTGCCGGGACCGGCAGTACGGGAAGGGCATCGGCAAACAGCGCGGTCGCTTGGTGGGCCTCGTCGACCGTAACGATCGGCACGGAAAGGCCAAGCGCTTCGGCACGGTTGGCAAGGACCGCCTCGTCGCCGATCAGGACGAAAGGTGGCAGAGTCTCGGCCGTCCGCGCCGTCCAGGCGAGGAGCGCGATGTCAGGCCCGATCCCGGCGGGATCGCCAAGGGTGAGCGCAAGAGGTGGTTCGGCACGGCTCATGGCCTCGGGCTAGCACGAACGGGCGAGCCCGAACAGGCGAGCCCCTAGCGATATTCGATGAAGGCGTCCTGGCGCAGGTCACGCAACAGGCGTTCGGCGCGGATGCCCATTTCCTCGTTCATCAGCTTGCGCTGGGTTTCCTCGCGCTGCTGATTGCCGGCCTGGGTCGCGCTCTTGCCGCACACGGCATACAGTTCGACCGAAGAACCGGTGAGGGTAGGGGGCGTCATCTGCCCCACTTTGGCATTCGCCACCAAAAGCCGCGCTGGCTGGACGAGGGAATTCGGTTGCAGGTCGGCGAGGTTTTGCACGCTCGCCCCTTGAATTCCCTTGGTGAGTTCGCCGAGATTGGCGCAGGAGTTAAACCGGGAACGCAGCGCCTCGGCGGCGGCGAGCCGCGAAGCGATGGTCCGCTGGTCGGCCCCGCTCGGCAGCGTGAACTTCACCTGGCGTAATTGCAGCGCAGTGCCGCTCGGGCCGCTTGGCGCCACCTCCTCGCCGGCCTCCGACAATGCCTCATCGACCTCGGCATCGCCGATCAGGACGTCACGGCGGAACTTGCGTCTCACCACGTCCTGCCACACGATCTGCGCCCTGATACGGTCCCGAAGGGTTTTGATGTTGACGCCGGCCTTGGAGAGCGCCGTGGTCAGTCCCTCGATGTCCAAATTGTTCTTGCCAGCCATGTCCTCGAGAATCTTGCGGACGTCGGCTTCGTCGGCTGTGCTGCTACCCTTCTTGCCTTCCTGGATTTGCAGCCGCTCGTCGATGAGCATGTCGGTGGCCTGCTTCTTCAGTTCCGGCCCCGGCTGGGTCTGCGTGGTGAGGGCCAGGAAGCGCTCACGCTGGGAGATGTCGTAGTCGGAGATCGGATCGTCGTTGACGAGCACTGCGATCGACAGTTCCTGCGTTGTCGCGGATTGCGGAACACCGGCGAGGAAGATCGCCAGCGCCAACAGAGCGAGCCCGGCATAAGCGCCGAGCTTTGACGTTATTCTACCGGTCAATTGGTGTCGGTCCCATCCCCTCCGAACACGTCGCCTGTGTCGGTACTGAACTGATAGGTGCCGAGATATTTCAGCATGAAGTTGACCAGGAAGCGCTGGTCAGGCTCGATGTCCTGATCCTTGATGAACGACCGCTGATAAGTCACGTCGAGCATGAAGCAATCGTCCTGGTAACGCAGTCCGAGGCCGTCGGTGATCCTCTGATCGGCTGTGATGTCGTAGCGCAAATTGCCGAGCACCGACCAATCGTCGGTCAAAGCCAGGACGCCGGCCCCGACGATTTCCTCACGAAATTCGCCGAGACCGAGACCAGGCGTGCCTTCCGTCACATCGGCGTAGTTCACCCTGAATTGTGCCGGTCCGTACCTGGCCCACGTCCCGAGATCGGTGCGTTCGATATCGAGGGTTTCCTCGTCGAAGCGCGATTGCGCGGAGAATGACAAATTCGCGTTGGCCTGGATGTAGATGCCAGTGACATAGTCCGAATCCGCAGTTTCGAGACCGGTCGTGTCGTAGAATGCGGTGTCGAATGGGTTCTGTCCGGCAAGCTGGTAGCTCTGGCCGGCCACGGCGCGGACATAGGCGCCGCCGGCGAACTGGGCTGTGTAGCGAGCGCCGACATTGGCGCGGGTGCCGGTCTCGATGCGATCGAAGCCCGAGAACTTGTCGATGTCGAACAGGATGGTGTCGTCGTAGATGAGGCTCAAAGCATCCTCGTTGGGGATCTCAAACTGATCGCCGACCGAGTTCGGCCTGACGATAATTTGGCCGATCGGCTCTAAAACGTGTGCGATATTGCGGGTGTAGGCGATGAACGGATAGCGGTATTCCATGCCGGCCACGGCATTGCCGCGCAAGAACGTGCCGTCATCGAGCGGGTTATTTTCCAGGAACACAGTGTTATCGACAATGCCGACATTCGCGTCGAGGTTGACGTCATTACTCACACCGTAAATGTCGCCGCGCAGCCGCCCGAACGGCGTAAACACCTGGCCGATGCCGTCGATCATTTGCCGCCGCCAATTGACCTCTGTTATCATCCGGCTGGTATCGGTGATGATATGGTTGACGCCTTTGTTGTTAAGAGGGGCGGTGCTGAGGAATTTGTTGGAATAATTGGCATCGCTGGTGAGCATCATCGCGTTCGAGGTGAAGCTGAGCTCGCCGCCGAGGATCGGCTTGTTGACGATGTAGTCGTAATCGATGATCGGATAGACGGTCTCCTGCGGATCGTCCGTATCGTTCGTCAGATTATCCGAATCGATGAATTGGCCCGGGACCAGACTTTGCGTGTTGTAGAAGCGGGTCGACAGGTAGTTCCGGTCGTGCAGACCTTCGAGATAGAGCTGCGAAATGCGGTCGGTCTTCAGGCGGCTGTCTAGATTGTAGTAGCGGCGGAAGGTGTCGTCCGTTTCGAAGAGAACGTCCCAGCCGTAAGCCCAATAGGGGTTCAGCGCGAACCTGCCCTTGCTCTTCACGCTGCCGCGGAACTCACCGTTGAATTCGTTGTCTGCGTTACTATCGTCGAAGGAGTTCTCGCTGCCATCGTCCCACACGCCGGCAAGGTCGATGCTGTAGGCGCCGGGCGCGAGTCTGTGCCGCCAATTGCCTTGCAGCAGCGTGCCGGCTTTCTGGGTCCACATCGGTGCGAAGGTGAAATCGTAGTGGTCGGAGAGAGCGAAGTAGTACGGCACCTGAACCGTGCTGCCGAGTTCGTCGGAGTGGCTGTAAGACGGCATGAGGAAGCCAGACTTCCGCTTCACCGTGGGATCGGCCATCTGGAACCAGGGGGTCCAGATGAGTGGCACGCCAAAGAAATCGAAAGCCGCGTTACGGAAGGTGATCGTGGCCTGGTCGCGCTTATGCGTGATCTTGCCTGCGCGGATGCGCCAGGTGGGCGGCTTGTCTGGCCGGTCTTCGCAGAGTTTGCACGGCGTGAACCAGCCCTTCTGGAACACCGTGACATTGCCGGCTTCACGCGAGGCCGTTTGCGCCACGATGCGCGTTTCGTCCTGGGTGACCAGTTTCAGCGCGTCGATGAAACCGTCGCGGAAATCGTCGGTCAGGGTAATCTGCTCGGAGGTTATTACCGCGCCGTCGGAATCCTTGATGCGAACGTTTCCTTCCGCGCGCAGCGTGTTGGTGGCGCGTGAGTAAACCACCCGATCGGCAAGCAGCGTGTAATTGCCGTAGTAGATCTCGACATTGCCCCTGGCGGTGACCCTGGCGTTCTCGTTGTCGTAGATCATCTCGTCGGCCTGGAGCAGCATCGGCTCCGCCGTGTCCACTTGCGGTGGTTGGATGATCTGCTCGAGCTCGGTCTGTTTCTGCGCATAAGCCTGCTGCCAGGGTGCAATCGCGACAGCGAGCAGAGCGATCGCGCCTGCCAAAGCAAGCTCGTGCAAGCAGAAAAATGCCGAGGCTTTAGACGCAGCTTGGCCGGGCAGTGCCCGGCGCATCCTAAGCAATGGTGTCCCCCGTCTCACCATTACCCGTCCTCTTTGTACAGGAGCACGGTGAGCGCGAGCGATGCTCCGACGATCACCGGTACCCAGGCTGCGGCCGCGGCGGATGTCAGTTCCGCCATGGCAAAATTGCGCGATATCTCCGAGAACACGAAGAACAGAAAGCCCGCGGCCAATCCGAACAGGGCGTTGATCTGCACATTGCCGAAGCGAAAGCCTCGTAGCGAACAGGTGGCGGCGATCAGCACCATGGTCACGAGCAGGAACGGCCGCGACAGGAGCAGATGATACTGCACGCGATATTGCGTGGCGGGCAGGCCGGCCTTCTCGGCGATCTGGATGAAATTCGGCAGATCCCAGAAGGAGATCGAGAACACCGCGCCCAGACTGTCGCGCACCTGTGTCGGGGTGAGATAGGTGCTCAGCATGTAGCTGTTGAAGAACGCGGGTTCCTGGCCCACGGCGCTGACCCACACGTCTTCGAGTTCCCAGCGGCCATCCTTGAGCACGGCTTTTCGCGCTTCGATGCGTTCGGTGAGGCCGTGATTAGCGTCGTATTGGAACACCGTGACGCCCTTCAACTCGAGGCCCTGATTGAAGGCCTCAACGGCATGAACGACGGAGGGACCGTCGACCCCGTCCTCGCGCAGCCAAGCGCCCGCAGTTTTGGTCTTGAGTAGAGATTCCTCGCGCCCGAAGGCGAGCGCATAAACGCGTTCGGCTTCGCCGCGCGCCATCGCCGCGATCGGGTTATAGAGCATCATGAAAGCGAGCCCGAGCAGGAAGGCGACGATCATCGCCGGCAACATGAATTGCCACACTGAGACTCCCGCGGCGCGCAACACGACAAGTTCGGACGATCGGCTCAGCATCAGAAACACGATGATGGTTCCGATCAGCACGGCGAAGGGGAGGGTGAGTTCGGAGAAAGACGGCAAACGCAGCAGCGTGATCCACGCGAGCACGAAGCCCGGTACCTCCTCGCTGTAATTGCCGGCGCGGCGAAGCATCTCGATGAAATCCACGAAGAAGATCAGCACGCAGCACAGGACGAACGTCGCCACCATGGCGAGGAAGAAGCGCAGCGAAAAATAGCGCGCAAGAGTCCCTCTCGCACTGATGCCCGGCATCCGCGTTCTCACTTCGTTTGCATCCCTCTGCCGGCCCAAAACGTCATCGTTTTTGGGAGCTTAAGCTCGAAACTCAGCTTGGACCGCAATTCTGGTGACATTCTAACGTGCGCTGCCCAGCCCGCAACGAGAATCGCCCCTATGGGGATAGCATATACGAGGACCACGCCCCATGAGCTGAGGGCTACCAGGTTGCCGGCGGCGAGGCCTGCAACCCTCAACCCCAAGGCGATGGCGCAGACCAGGAGAATCTGGCCCCAACGGGCCTCTCGCGTGGTTCTGGCCTGGCCAAGGAGCGCGATCGCCACCATGACGAAGACCAGCGGGTAGAGCGGCGTGGCCAGACGTTCATGTAATTCCGACCGCAACTGACCGGCAAAATGGGTAGCAATCTTGTCTTTCTGGTCAGGACTGATGAGTTCGCTCAGATAACGTTCCCGTGGCCTTAGTTCTTTGGTGTCATTATCCTTGGGGCTGAACTCGGAAAGATCGAGCATATTTTGGTCGAAGGCGACGATCTGCACGGCTTTATCTTTGTCTTCGCCGTCGTAACGGTGAACGTAACCATCGAACATTACGAGATAAGAGCCGTCCTCGTTGGTAATAATGCGTCCTCGTTCGGCGAGGTAGCTCATCACCTTGGCATCGCGCTCATCGTGGACGAGGAGGCCTTGCAATTCGCCGTTCAGGGTACGGTCGCGGATATGGAAGGTGAGACCCCGTTCCGGACTGGAAAAACGGCCTGGCTGAAGGACTTGCGAGATCAGGTCAGCCCGCACCTGGGTGATGAAATCGCGCAAGGAGCGCATGCTCGCCGGCGTGATGAACACATTGGCGATCAGGATGACGATGCTGACGATGGCGGCGAGAGCGATCAGTGGGGAGCCGATGCGCCAGACCGGCGCGCCTGCGGCGGTCATCACGATGAGCTCGCTGTCGCCGTTCATCCGGTCGAGGGTATAGAGCGCCGCCATGAGCACGGCATTTGGCGCGATGAGGGCTACGAGGCTCGGCAAGGTGAGCGAAGTCATCTGGAAAAACAATATGATACCCTGACCTTGCGAGGTGATCAGGTCGAGTTCCTTGAGCGCTGTGGCGAGCCAGACGACGCTGGTCAGGGTGAGCAGGATGACGAGAAATGCGTTGGCCACCTGCCGAAACATGTATCGGCTGAAGAGCGACATCACCTTCGCAAAGTCCCCCGTATAGGCCCCTTCGCCAGTGGTCTTTTGGGGTGCGTTAGACAGGACAACCGGCTGGTGCCAAAGGCGATTCTCAACAGCCTAATAGGGCGGAATTTCGGCCTTCTTGGATTGGCTTGCAATCGCTTGGGACAGGATTTAGGTAGGGCAACGAATTCCCTGCCGCTGTTGCAGAACTGCATCAGGGGTGCGCCGGCCGAGAATCGCGCCGCGTGCTTACCGGGCCTGTCTGGCCCGTGGCGAAGACAGCCAAGGAGCTACCCGTGAGTGATCAGATCGCCGTGTCCTTTGCTGCGAAGAACGCACCAGCAGAGGGTGTGGTTCTGGTTTTCGCCGAGGAGGGACCGAAGCTCACGCCGTCCGCAAAGGATCTCGACAAGAAGGCAAAGGGATTGCTCGTGCGCGCGGCGAACATCACTGCGTTCAGGGGCAAGAAGGATTCAAGCGTCGATTTGCTTGCGCCGCAGGGACTGAAATTTGCGCGCCTGGTCCTTGTCGGCACCGGCAAGACCTCCGCGTACAGCGCCGAGGATTGGCTTAATCTCGGCGGCAGCGTGCGGGGAATGCTGACCGGCAGGGAAGCGCCAGCGGCGCATATCTTCGTCGAGTCCGCCGACGGCAAGATCGCGCCCGCGGATGTTGCGCGCTTTGCGCTCGGCACGGTGCTGCGCGGCTATACGTTCCAGAAATACAAAAGCAAAAAACCGAAGAAGAATGGAGCAGGGGACACAAACGATCGCGCGCTCAAGAGGATCGTCATCCATTGCGCCGATCCGAAAGCTGCACAGCGGGCATTTGCCGCCGATAATGCCATCGCCTCTGGCGTCACGCTCGCCCGCGATCTCGTCAACGAACCGGCCAACGTGCTCGGTCCCGCCGAATTCGCGGCGCGGGCGCGGGCGCTGACCAAATCCGGCGTGCTGGTCGAAGTGCTCAGCGAGAACGCACTGAAGAAGCTCGGCATGGGTGCGCTCCTTGCCGTCGGTCAAGGGAGCGACCGGCCGAGCCATGTCGTGGTCATGCAGTGGAAGGGCGCTGGCGCTCGCGGCGGCGATCCTATCGTGATTGTCGGCAAGGGCGTCACCTTCGATACCGGCGGCATCTCGCTCAAGCCGGCGGCCGGTATGGAGGACATGAAGGGCGACATGGCAGGCGCCGCGTGCGTCGTCGGTTTGATGCAGGCGCTGGCCCAGCGCAAGGCCAAGGTTAACGCCGTCGGTATTGTCGGACTCGTGGAGAACATGCCGAGCGGCAGCGCGCAGCGGCCCGGCGACGTGGTCAAGGCGATGTCGGGTCAGACCATCGAGGTGCTCAATACGGACGCCGAGGGACGCATGGTGCTGGCCGATTGCCTCTGGTACGCGCAGCAGCGGTTCAAGCCGAAGGCGCTGATTAATCTCGCTACGCTGACCGGTGCGGTGATGGTGGCGCTCGGCAAGGAGCATGCCGGGCTGTTCAGCAACAATGAGCAGCTTACCGACTGGCTCATTGCTGCCGGCAAGGAGACAGGTGAGAAATTGTGGCGTCTGCCGCTCGGGCCGAAATATGACAAGATGATCGACTCCAAGGTCGCCGACATGAAGAACACCGGCGGCAAATGGGGCGGTTCGATTTCAGCCGCGCAGTTCCTGCAGCGTTTCATTAAGAACGGCATGCCTTGGGCGCATCTCGACATTGCCGGCACGGCCATGTCGAGCGTGGATAGCGAGATCAATCGCAGTTGGGGTTCGGGCTTCGGCGTGCGTCTGCTCGACCGGCTGATCGTCGATCATTACGAAAAACGCTGAATGATATTTCCGCGGCGAGCGGTTTACCGAATGGTGCCGGACGGGGCCCGAAACGACCCATCCAGTAATTTTCCATAATATACCTTATGCGAATCCAAGATATGGGCAGGACGGTGCAGCGAATCCGCGATTTTCCTGTTTTTTCCGGGGAGTTTGCCGCAACGTCCGGCGATTTTGCTAGTACCGCCTTAGGCCCTCGTGATGGCTGACGAGAGCGGCAAACGATACACGCTTGACGATCTTCTGCGCGTCATGGCGCGGCTGCGCGATCCAGAATCCGGCTGCCCGTGGGACGTGGAGCAAAGCTTCGAAACGATCGCGCCATACACGATCGAGGAGGCTTACGAGGTCGCCGATGCCATCTCCCGTGGTGATGTCGCTGCGCTGAAGGACGAACTCGGCGACCTCCTGCTTCAGGTGGTCTATCACGCCCAAATGGAATCCGAGCAGTCGCGTTTCGATTTCGGCGATGTGACGGATGCCATCACCCGCAAGATGATCCGGCGGCACCCGCATGTTTTCCAGGATCCGGGTCTGCAAGAGGCATTCGTTAATGCCGATCTTTGGCAGCGTATCAAGGACGAGGAAAAGGCGGAGCGGAACGACAGGGACAGACCTTCACGCCTCGATGACGTGACGCTTGCTTTGCCGGCCCTCACCCGCGCCGTGAAGCTGCAGAAACGCGCAGCTAAAGTCGGTTTCGACTGGCCGAGCCTCGCCCCGGTTTTGGCCAAAGCCGAGGAAGAAATCGCCGAACTGAAAGCCGCGATCGAAGAGATGCCAAAGCCTCCGCAAGGCAAGCCACCGCAGCGGGTTGCCGAGGAATTCGGCGATCTCCTGTTCGTCATGGCCAATGTGGCGCGTCATCTCGGTGTCGACCCGGAGGCCGCCTTGCGCGACGCCAACGCCAAATTCGTGCGTCGCTTCCAGAGTATCGAGGCCGCGCTCGCCGCCGATGGCCGCAAGCCGGAGGATGCCACGCTCGAGGAGATGGACCAGCTCTGGGATGAGGCTAAAGCCGCCGAAGCCAAGGACTAAGCCGCTGCTTTGATTGGCTTAGCGCGTTTGATCCGCGCGCGTTCGCGGGGCGAATTTGTCGCCTCCCACAAATCGGTGCGCCGCTGCACGTTCAGCCAGAATTCCGGGCTGTTGCCGAAGACCCGAGCCAGGATAAGCGCGGTCGGCGCCGTCATGCTCCTGCGGTCATTGCACAGCTCGTTGACATGCTTGCGCTGCACCCCCATTGCCTCGGCTAGGGCGCTTTGGGTCAGACCCATTGGCCACATGAATTCATGGGTCAGAATTTCACCGATGGTCGCTGGCTTACGCTTCGTCATCAACATGGTTGACCTCACCTATAGCTGTGGTCGTCGAGATAAACGCCGGCCGCCTCACCGCTTTTACCGTCCCATCGAAACACGAGCCGCCATTGCCTGTTGACGCGGATCGAATGAAGCCCTTTCAGCTTACCGCTCAGCTTCTCAAAGTGATTGCTGGGCGGCACTCGCAGGTCCTGATCGCTGATCGCGTCGTCGAGCATCTGGAGCTTGCGAAATAGCCGGTTTTCAAGGTCCAAGGGGATCTTACGGGAGCGGACATCGTCCATGAAAAAGGCGCGTAGCCATTCATCCCGAAAGCTGATGATCATTCCGCCCGATCCGCACTGTGTTAGTGTACCACCCATTGGTACATAAATGCAAGATGCGGTCTGGAGTGCGGCTTTACTCCGCGGCAAGCTTGAAGCGCGCCGGGCCGGCGAGGCGCAGGAGCTTGTCGCGCTTTTCCGGTGCCACACGAATGCGTAAGGCGATGAGGCCTTCGCCGAGATCGGCGCGCGCCACCACCTCGCAATTCTCGTAGATCCAGTTGGACAGGGCGCCCTCCTCCGGTTTAACAATGATTTCAAGTCGATGCCGGCTGCGGTTCAGACGCTGCTCGATCTCTGCGCGCAGTCCTTCCAGGCCCAATCCGCTAGTCGCCGAAACCAGAACGGCGCCGGCGCGGCTTGCTTCATTCCGGGCCCGCTCCAAAGCGCCCTCGTCGAGCAGGTCGGCCTTGTTCCACACTTCAAGCAAACGGTCCGGTTCGGCTTCAGCCTCGATGCCAAGCTCCGTGAGCACGGCGTTGACGTCTTCGCGCTGGCTGCTGCTCGCCGCATCGGCGATGTCGCGGACATGCAGAATGAGATCGGCTTCGAGCACCTCCTCCAAGGTGGCGCGGAAGGCGGCGATCAGCGTGGTTGGCAGGTCGGAAATGAAACCCACCGTGTCCGACAGCACCGCCTTGGAACCGCCGGGAAGCGGCACGGCTCTGAAGGTCGGGTCGAGCGTGGCGAACAGAATGTCCTTGGCCATGACGTCGGCGCCCGTCAAGGCGTTGAACAAGGTCGATTTGCCGGCATTGGTGTAGCCGACCAGGGCGATAGCCGGATAAGGCACGCGCTGACGCGACTTGCGGTGCAGCGCGTGGGTGCGGCGCACCTGCTCGAGCTCCTTGCGGAGAACGTCGATGCGCTCACCGAGCAGACGCCGGTCGGTCTCGATCTGCGTTTCGCCGGGCCCGCCGAGAAAGCCGAAGCCGCCGCGCTGGCGCTCGAGGTGAGTCCAAGACCGGACCAGGCGGCTTTTCTGATAGACCAGATGCGCGAGCTCGACCTGCAGGCGCCCTTCCCGAGTCCGTGCCCGCTCGCCGAAAATCTCGAGAATCAGCCCGGTACGGTCGAGCACCTTGGCGTTCCACGCGGTCTCGAGATTGCGCTGCTGCACGGGGGTGAGCGGGTGATCGACGATCACCAGCTCCGCGTCCTCCGCGCGCACGATGCCAGCCAGCTCTTCGACCTTGCCCGAACCGAACAGCGTCGCCGGCCGCGGCTCCGCCAACGGCACGAGTCCGCTCGCCTTGACATCGAGATCGATCGCCGCGGCCAGTCCCACGGCCTCATCGAGGCGCGCCTGTGGCGATCGTTCCCAGACGGACCGCGCCGCGCCTGATGCGCTTTTGCCTTTTCGTTTACTGAGGACCGGCGCGAACACCGCCGCCATTGTCCGGCCGCCGCTTGCGCGGCGTGGCTCACGCTCTCTCCCTTCCTTACGCTTCAGCTCTTTCGGGTCGGTCTGACGCAATTACTCAGCGGCACCTTCCGCGTCACCGATCTCCGCAAGCTGGATAGGCTGTCCCGGCATGATCGTGGAGATCGCATGCTTGTAGACCAGCTGCGAGTGTCCATCCCGCCGCAAGAGGACGCAGAAATTGTCGAACCACGTCACCACGCCTTGCAGCTTGACGCCGTTCACGAGAAAGATGGTGAGCGGTGTCTTGTTCTTGCGGACATGATTGAGAAAAGTATCTTGAAGATTTTGCGTGCGTTCTGCTGCCATGGGCTTCCCCGTCCCTTTGGTCCACGCTTACTCTTGTTGAAGGCCGCCGAATCTCGCCCTGCTCCGGCGCCTGGAGCGCATTAGACGCGATTGCGAGGCCATCCCGCAAGGGTTTCCAACGCGCGAAATGCGCCTGTTGTCCAGATTTCTACGCCAAGCTAGCGCATGGCCGGAACTCTTTCGTTGGAATTGACCCCAAGCGCCCGCAATTTCCGGTGCAACGCCGAGCGCTCCATGCCGATGAATTCGGCGGTACGCGAGATATTGCCCCCGAATCGGGTGACCTGGGCGAGCAGGTATTCCCGCTCGAAAATCTCGCGCGCGTCACGCAAGGGGAGCGACATCAGATGCTCCCCCCCTGCCCCGTTCGGCGTCAGCGGGATGGGTGAGATGATCTCGTCGGGCAGCATTTCGGCAGTGATGATGCTGTCGGCATCGCCCCCGACAAGGATCATCAGGCGTTCGATATTGTTGCGAAGCTGGCGCACATTGCCCGGCCAGTCGTGCGACTGGAGCGCGGCCATGGCGTCCTCGCCGATGCGCCGCGGTGCCAGACCTGACGCCACGGAAATCTGCTGCACGAAATAACGGATCAGCTCCGGCACGTCCTCGCGGCGCTCGGTCAGGCCCGGCACCCTGATCGGCACGACGTTCAGGCGATGGAACAAGTCTTCGCGCAGGCGTCCCGAAGTCATCTCCTTCTGCAGGTCATGGCTGGTCGAAGATACCACGCGCACGTCGACATGCACCTTGGTCCCGCCGCCGAGCCGCTGAAAACGCTGCTCGACCAGGACGCGCAGGACCTTGGCTTGCGTTTCGAGCGGCATGTCGGCCACCTCGTCGATATAGAGCGTGCCGTTATGCGCTTCCTCCAGCGCGCCGACCTTGCGCGGCGCCGACCCCAATCCCTCCTCCGTGCCGAACAATTCGAGCTCCACGCGATCGGGAACCATGGCGGCGGCATTCAGCACGACGAAGGGACCGTCGGCACGCGCCGACTTCGCATGCATAACGCGCGCGGCAAGTTCCTTGCCGCAGCCCGACGGCCCGGTGATCAACACACGGCTGTTGGTCGGCGCCACCTTGTCGATGGCCTGGCGCAGCTGATTGATGGCCGGCGAATGACCGATCATGTCGAAGGAGTAACTGCTCCGTTCGCGCAATTCGCGATTCTCGCGCCTGAGGCGCGATGCCTCGAGCGCGCGGGCGGTAATCAGCACGAGGCGGTCGGCCTTGAACGGTTTTTCGATATAATCGTAAGCACCGCGCTTGATCGCCGCCACGGCGGTCTCGATATTGCCGTGACCGCTGATGATGATGACGGGCAGATCGGGATGCGCCTTCTTGATGCGGTCGAGCAGTTCGAGTCCGTCGAGCTTCGAGCCTTGCAACCAGATATCGAGAATGACCAATGACGGCCGCCGCTCCTCGATCGCCTTGAGAGTCTCGTCGCTGTCCTTGGCCAGACGGGTTCCGTGACCCTCGTCCTCGAGAATGCCGGAGATCAGTTCCCTGATATCGGCTTCGTCATCGACGATCAGAATGTCAGACGCCATGGGTCACTTCCTCTTCTTCCTCGGCCGGCTCCGACGCACCGGCAGTATGCTTGGCAGGGGCTGGCGCGGCGGCTGTCTTGTCCAACCCTGCCGCATCCTGATCGCTGACCGGCAGATCCATACGTACTGAAGCTCCTTCGATTTTTCCGTTGCGTCGCGGCGCATCGGTCAGGTGCAAGGTCCCGCCATGCTGCTCGGTAATCCGGTGCACGATGGCCAGCCCGAGCCCGGTGCCCTTGGTGCGGGTGGTCATATAAGGCTCGATCAGGCGTTGGCGGTTTTCCTTGGGCAGGCCGCAGCCATTGTCGATGACGGTAATCTGCATTCGATCGCCCTTGAGGCGGACCTTAGTCATGATGTGGCCGTTACCGGCGCGCGCCGGATCGGCTTCGACCGCGGCGTCGATAGCCTCGCTCGCATTCTTGACGAGATTGGTGACGGCCTGGGTCAGCAGGCGCCGGTCGGAGAGCATCACCACCGGCTCGGTGGGAAGATCGAGTTCGAACTTGATCTCCGGGCGGCTGACTTGGAACAGGAACACCGCCTCGCGCACGATCTCGCGGACGTCGTGATGCTCCATCACCGGCTTCGGCATACGGGCGAAAGCCGAGAACTCATCCACCATCCGCCCGATGTCCGACACCTGACGAATGATCGTGTCGGTGCATTGGTCGAACACTTCGCGATCCTTGGTGATGGAGTCGCCGTATTTGCGGCGAATGCGTTCGGCGGAAAGCTGGATCGGCGTCAGCGGGTTCTTGATCTCATGCGCGATGCGCCGCGCCACGTCGGCCCAGGCGGTACTGCGTTGCGCGCTGACAAGCTCGGTGATGTCGTCGAAGGTGATCACATGGCCCTCGGCGTCCTTGCCCCCTCCCTCGCTGGTGACACGCACGGCGAAGATTCGCTCGGCACCTTTGCGCCTCAGCGTGATCTGGTCGGTGAGGAGACGCCGCCCCTGTTTCTGCGCCCGCTTCAACAGCGGGCCGAATTCGGGAATGGCCTTGGCGAGAGTCTTGCCGGCAAGCTCGCCTTCCTTGACGTTTAGCAGCGTCTCGGCCGAACGGTTGACCAGCGACACGGTGCTATCGGTTTCGACACCGACGACGCCGGCGGTGACGCCCGACAACACGGCTTCCATGAATTTGCGCCGTTCATCGAGCGTGGCGTTGGCGCCGACCAGCTCATCGCGCTGGCTCTTCAGCTCGGAGGTCATGGTGTTGAAGGTCGAGCCCAGCACGGCGAGATCGCCGTCAGCGGGATTGACGCCGACCCGAATGTCAAGATTGCCGTGGGAGATTTTCTGCGCCGCGCCCATCAACTGGCGGATCGGGGCCACGAGTCGATTGGCGAACCACATGCCGATCCATATGGCGGACAAGAGAAGCGTAAGCGCGATGGCCACATACATGAGGCCGAAGGCGACCTGCACGCCGGCGCGGCGTTGTTCGAGAAGTTGATACTCGGCGACGCTGGCCCGCGTGGCCCGCAATTGCTGCAGCACGCTCGCGTTCACCGGACGGATGACATAGAGATAGGTATCGTTGAAATTATCGAGACTCTTGATGGCGCCGACGAGGTTCGTTTCCCCTGGCGCGATTACGATCACCTGCCCCTGCTTGGCGAGTTCCATCGCTTCCTTGGGCGGCGGCCGATAGACATAGCTCGGCACCGTCGCCGCCGTGGCGAGGATCTTGCCGGTATCGTCGATCAGATAGGCGACGGGGATCGCCCTGATGGCGGCCTGGGCCGAGAGGAACGTGCCGAAGCCTTGCGGCTGCGATTTGACGAGTTGCACCGCCTCGTCGATGTCCTTGGCCATGCCGACCGTGTCGGCGCGGATCACCTGGCCGTGCTCCTGGAGGTAGGCGGTGGCCACGTCGATCGAATTCTGGATGATGGATTTGGTGCGCGTCGAGAACCAATGATCGAGGCCGCGGCTCAGCGACACGCTGGCAAACACGGCGAGCAGGATCGCCGGCAGCACGGCGATGATGCTGAACAGGCTGACGATACGCCAATGAAGCTGCGCGCCGGCAACCTGCTTGCTCCGCGCGAGCCAGAGTCCGCCCACCTGCCAGGCGATGATCATCACCATGGCCAGCACGAGCAGGCCGTTGATGAGCAGCACGCCCACCACGACCTGATGGGTGGGGACGATCGGCGTCAGACCGGTCAGGATGAGATAGGTCGCCAGGCCCGAGCATAGCGTCAGAACCATGACGATGAGGCCGAGCGTGAATGGGAGACGCGTGCCGGACCGCACGGTCCCGCATAAGCCGGCTGGTTGGGCCGCTTCAGGCTCGGTTTTTGCGCTATCGCCCGAGGGGGTGGTCATGGCACCGCGCGGCCGCTAGAAAGCCGGAGATTTGGTGGCTTCGCGCAAGGTTTTTAAGACGCCACGCACCCTATTCTCCCAGTTAAATGAGGGATTTCCTCACAGCTGATGCAGTAAGGTCACAATGTGGCGCTTTGGCGACAGCGTGTGGAATATGGCACAGTCGGCGACCGTGCTTTGCCTTCTATGTGCTGGGGGTACGGATAACCTTGATGCCCAGGTCGCGGATCTTCTTGCGCAGGGTGTTGCGGTTTACCCCGAGCAGGTCGGCGGCGCGGATCTGATTTCCGCGCGTGGCCGCGAGCGCCGCGGTGATGAGCGGCATCTCGACCTTGCGCAGCACCCAGTTATAGAGGCCTGCAGGCGGAAGCTCCTGGCCGAAACGCATGAAGTAGTCGGAGAGGTAACGTTCCACCGATTCCGTAAGATCGCCTGACGGCTCGGCCGTGTCGGGAAAAGGCGAGCGGGCGACACTCGCGAGCTCACTATCGACCATGTCGACGGTGACGATATCCTGGGGATAGATCGCCGACAGACGCCGCACCAAATTCTCGAGTTCACGCACATTGCCCGGCCAATGATAGCGCTTCATCCGCTCGATGGCCTGCGGCTCGAAGCCCTTGGGCGGCAGTCCCTCCTTTTCGGCGATCCCGAGGAAGTGACGCACGAGATCGGGAATGTCTTCGAGCCGCTGGCGCAAGGGCGGAAGCCTGAGCGGCACGACATTCAGCCGGTAGAACAGATCTTCGCGGAACAGGCCTTGATCGATCTGCTGCTGTAGCTCGCGATTGGTGGCGGCGATGATGCGTACATTGGTGCGGATCGGAATGCGTCCGCCGACCGTGGTGTATTCACCCTCTTGCAGCACGCGCAAGAGTCGTGTCTGTGCCTCCATGGGCATGTCGCCGATCTCATCAAGAAACAGTGTGCCGCCCTCGGCTTGCTCGAAGCGGCCGGTATGACGGGTCTGGGCGCCGGTGAAGGCCCCCTTCTCGTGACCGAATAGTTCCGATTCGATCAGTTCGCGCGGGATTGCCGCCATGTTGATGGCGACGAACGGGCCATTGCGACGCTTGCCGTATTCGTGCAGCGCGCGTGCCACCAGTTCCTTACCGGTGCCGGACTCGCCCGTGATCATCACCGTGAGGTCGGTCTGGGTGAGGCGCGCCAGCACGCGATAGATGTCCTGCATGGCAGGGCAGCGACCAATCAGCGGCAGACCTTCATGGTTCTCGGCAGACAGGCGTTGCACCTTGCGCCGCGGTTCCGACAGCGCACGTCCGACCACGGCGATCAGTTCGTTCAGATCGAAGGGCTTCGGCAGATATTCGTAAGCTCCCCGCTCCGTGGCGGTGATCGCGGTCATGAAAGTATTCTGCGCGCTCATGACGATGATTGGCAGGTCCGGCCGGAGCTTCTTGACGCGGGGGATGAGATCGAAGGCGTTTTCGTCGGGCATTATGACGTCGGTGATGACAAGGTCGCCGTCGCCCTGGCTGATCCAGCGCCACAAGGTGGCGGCGTTGCCGGTGGCGCGCGGCGCGTAGCCGGCCCGGGCGAGCGCCTGATTCAGCACTGTGCGGATGGCGGCGTCGTCGTCGGCGATGAGGATATTGCCTTTGCCCATAAGCTTTATGCCTGTCCCTGTTGTTCTTGCGCCGCTTCGCTGTCCGCCATGGGCATCAGCGCCCGAAACACCGTTAGACGCGGGCGCGAGTCGCATTCGATGATGCCGCCATGATCGCCGACGATCTTGGCCACCAGCGCCAACCCGAGTCCGGTGCCCGATGGTTTGGTGGTGACGAAAGGATCGAACAAATGCGGCATGAGATCGGCGGGCACGCCCGCGCCGTTGTCTTCGACCGCAATTTCGAGCGGCAGGCTGACGCGCGCCTGGCTTCCCGGCACGGACAGCCTGACACCGGGGCGGAAAGAGGTGGAGAGTGTGATCTGCCCGTCGGCGCGGTCGCCGCCGATCGCTTCCGCCGCGTTCTTGACCAGGTTGAGGAACACCTGGATGAGCTTGTCGCGGCTCCCCGGCACTGGCGGCAAAGACGGATCGTAATTCTCCACGATCTTGATCTGACGGGCGAAGCCCGTGCGGGCGAGTTGCTTCACGTGATCCAGTACGTCGTGAATGTTGACCGGCTCGCGCTGGATCGGCCGCTCGTCGCCGAAGATCTCCATGCGATCGACCAGTTTGCAGATTCGGTCTGACTCGCTGCAGATGAGTTGCGTGAGAGTGCGGTCGGAGTCGAGGCGGTCGCCTTCCAAAAGTTGCGCCGCGCCCCTGATGCCCGATAGCGGGTTCTTGATCTCATGGGCGAGTACGGCGGCGAGGCCCGAGACGGAACGCGCCGCACCGCGATGGGTGAGCTGGCGCTCGATCATGTGCGCCATGCTGCGCTGCTGCAGCATGATCATCACGCGTCCCGGCTGCTCGGCGAGCGGGCCGCCGAAGAGATCGACCAGCTTCGGCGCCTCGAAGCGATAGGAGCCGAGCTCGACGCCGTATTCGTTGACGGTGGTGTCGTTCCGCTGCACCTGTTCGACGAGAGCGATCAGCGGGCTGCCGAAGGCGACGATTTCGGTGAGGGTGCGCCGGCAGAGCACCTCGGCGCTCATCTGAAAGAAATCCTCGGCCGCGGTATTGGCGTATTCGATGGTGAAGCCGTCGCCGATGACGAGGAGCGGATGCGGCAGAGCGCCAAGCAGCGCTTCGGCGTCGATCGGGGTGTGAGAGGCGCGGTTGGGGCTTTGCTTTTTGTTTAGGACGCTCAAAGCGGTGTATATCCTCGCACGCGCTTGGTGTCTTACATGCATAAAAATTATGCAGGACACCGTTATGATCTATTATTGTGCAGGATACGAAGGTTTCTGGTCCGGGGCAACATTCCTTTTGCCGCAGTGCAACAAGAATTATTTCGCAGATCGTAGAAGCAGTTGGAGGCGTTTGCTGTGCGTATCGCAGCGCTGATCGTCGCGGCCGGCCGGGGCCTGCGTGCGTCTCACGAGAGCGGCCTGCCGAAACAATACGCCTCGATCGGCGGCGAGCCGATGCTGACGCGCACCCTCCGCGCCTTTGCCTCTCACCCCCGCATCGACGTGGCCCTGGTAGTGATCCACCCGGAGGATGCCGGACTTTACGAGGAGGCCAGCCGGCCCTTCGCCGAGAAATTGCGCAAGCCCGCGATGGGAGGGCCGCGCCGGCAGGATTCCGTGCGCGCCGGGCTCGAGGCTTTGAACGCGGATGCGCCGCGGGCCGTGCTGATCCACGACGCCGCGCGTCCCTTCGTCGAGGCCGATCTCATCACGCGCGTCATATCAAGTCTCGATGATCATGCCGGCGCCCTGCCCTGCCTGCCGGTCACCGATACCTTGAAGCGCGGCAGCGGCGGCCGTGTCATCGATACGCTCGACCGTGACGGGTTGTGGAGCGCGCAGACGCCGCAAGGCTTCAGGTTCGAGGCGATCCTCGCCGCCCATCGCGCCGCGGCGCAGGATTCGACGCTCGCTTTTACCGACGACGCAGCCGTAGCCGAATGGTTTGGCCTGGATGTGGCGCTGGTGGAGGGCTCCGAGCATAATCGCAAGCTCACCAGCGCCGAGGATCTGCTGATCGCCGACAAGTTATTGCGGCCTGACGGCGCCCGCGCAGATACCATCCGCGTCGCTTCCGGTTACGACGTGCATGCCTTCGGTCCGGGCGAGTCCGTAACGTTGTGCGGCGTGCGCATCCCGCACGCGAAGATGTTGGTCGGCCATAGCGATGCTGACGTGGGCCTGCACGCTCTGACCGACGCGCTGCTCGGCACCATCGCCGCCGGCGATATCGGTACGCATTTCCCGCCGACGGATGCACGCTGGCGCGGTGCGGCGTCGGAGATATTCCTCAAACATGCCGCGTCCTTGGTGGCCGAGCGCGGCGGCGTGATTGTGCATGTCGACGTGACCTTGCTGTGCGAGTCTCCACGCATCGGCCCTCATCGGGAGGCGATGCAAAGCCGCATCGCCGAAATCCTTGGGCTTGGGGCTGGCCAGGTCAGCATCAAGGCGACCACCAATGAAGGTCTCGGCTTCATCGGCCGTGGCGATGGCATTGCCGCCATGGCCACGGCGACGGTGTGTCTGCCGTGAGCGAGAAGATCGATATCGGCGCGGACATCCTCGCCCTCGCGGCCGAGTTGCTCGACGCCTGCCGCGAGCGTGGCGACCTCATCGCCACCGCGGAGTCCTGCACAGCGGGACTGGTGGCGGCGACGCTCACCGCCATTCCCGGCGCATCGGACGTGTTCGAGCGCGGCTTCGTCACCTATTCCAACGCCGCCAAGAGCGAGATGTTGGGCGTGCCCTATTGGCTGATCGAGCGGCATGGCGCGGTGAGCGAGGACGTGGCCCGCGCCATGGCTGGCGGGGCGTTGACGCATTCGCAGGCGAGCCTCGCTGTGTCCGTCACCGGCATTGCCGGTCCTGACGGCGGCACGCCGGAGAAGCCGGTCGGCCTCGTCTATTTCGCCGCCGGACGCCGCGATGGTCCGATCCGCGACGAGAAGATGGAGTTCGGCGATCTCGGCCGCGATGAGATCAGGCGGCTGAGCGTCGAGCGCGCGTTGAAACTGCTGCGCTCAGTGGTCTGAAACACCCTCGTCAGGCGAGAGCGTTAACCGCGATCATCTTATTGCCGTAGATGGCGTCGGCACGCGCTTCGAAGGCGGCGGTGTATCGCTCAACCGCCCGCGCGAACAGTCCGCCCATCAGAGTTTCGAACAGGCGTGAACGGAAACTGTAGGCGATATAGAAATCGATCTCGCAGGCTTCCGCCCCGTGTGGCTCGAAATGCCAGCGGTTCTCGAGATGCGAGAAGGGTCCGTCGAGATATTCGACGAAAATGGTGCGGTGCGCCGGATCGAGCGTGACCTTCGTGGTCATGCTTTCACGGATCAACTTGTAGCCCACCATCATGGTGGCTATCAGCACCTCGCGCCCGTCGACCAGCTCGCGACGTTTGACGCGAATTTCCTCGCAGAGCGGCAGGAACTTTGGATAGTCCTCGATGCGGGCCACCAGCGCGAACATGTCGTCCGCCGAATGGGCGACGTTGTGCTTGATCTCGTAGGTATGCATCAGATTTGGACGGCGCGCGCAGCCTTGAGCCGGGCGAAATCCTCTGGCGCGTGATAGGAGGATCGGGTCAAGGGGCTCGACGCCGCGAGTAGGAAGCCTTTCGCGTAAGCCATGCGCTTATAGTCGGCGAACTCCTCGAGCGTGACAAAGCGGTCGATGGCCGCATGCTTGCGCGTCGGCTGCAGATATTGGCCGATGGTGAGAAAATCGACATCCGCTTGGCGCAGATCGTCCATCACGCCGCAAACCTCGTCGCGGCTTTCGCCGAAACCCACCATGATGCCAGATTTGGTGAAGAGCTTGGGGGCCAGCGCCTTGGCGCGTTTGAGCAGCACTAACGATGCTCCGTAATTGGCGCCGGGACGGATGCGCCGGTAGAAGGACGGCACCGTCTCGACATTGTGGTTGAACACGTCGGGACACGCGGCGATTACGGTCTCAAGTGCCCCGTCCTTGCGAAGGAAGTCCGGTGTCAGCACCTCGATGCTCGCTGCTGGGGCTGACTTGCGAATGGATGAGATCGTCGCGGCGAAATGCGCCGCACCGCCATCAGCGAGATCGTCACGATCGACGGACGTTACCACCACATGGGAGAGACCGAGCTCAGCCACGGCGCGTGCTACCCGCTCCGGCTCCGTCGCATCGAGCGCCCCAGGCTTGCCGGTGCGCACATTGCAAAAGGCGCAAGCCCGCGTGCAGGTGTCGCCCATGATCATGACGGTGGCATGCCGCTTGCCCCAGCACTCGCCGATATTGGGACAGGCCGCCTCCTCGCACACCGTGTTGAGACGGTGCGCGCGTAAAGTCGAGCGTGTCTTGGCGAAAGCCTGACTGTCCGGCGCGCGCACCCTGATCCAGGGCGGTTTCGGGAGGACAGGCGTGTCGGGCAGCCGCACCTTTTCGGGATGGCGCGGCCGCTCCGTCACTCTCAACGCATTAATGACCGTGACCATCGAACCTTTCGCGTCAGACCGATGGCCCCCTGATGCTCCGCCAGAGCCACAGAATGAGGATGGCGCCGATTGCCGCCACGACGAAATTGCCGAGCCAGCCATAGAAGTGGATGTTCAAGAGGCCGGCCAGCGTGCCGCCGACGAAGGAACCGGCGATGCCGACGAGCAGATTGGTCAAGAGGCCGTGGTCGCTCGCCGTCACCTTCTCGGCGATCCAGCCGGCGAGGATGCCGATGATCAGGAAACCGAAGAATCCGACCCCCGGCATGCTCAAGAGTCCATGCGCTTCATTTTCCATCTAAGATCTCCTCCTAGACCCAACGGAAACGTCTCACCGTATGCGCTGCCACACCCAGATGCAGAGAACGGCGCCAAGCGTGGCGACGATGATCTCGCCGAGCAACCCATAGGCGGCGATACCGAGCAGGCCCGCCAGGAAGCCGCCGACCACCGCGCCAATAATGCCGATCAGCAGGTTGATCAGCAGGTCCTGTTGACGCCCCATAATATAGGACGCGAGCGCACCGGCGATCAGGCCCACAACAAGAAAGATGATAAGGCTCATAGTCTTCTCCCTTCATTGGTCGGGCCCGTCTGCCCCTCTACCTTGGGACGAGATGAAGGGTTCGATTCAAGCTCCGGGCACCGATTCGCCCATCATCACCGACAATGGGGGGCGGGGGAAGATGTTGCAGCCGGCACTTTCCCGGGTTTTGCCGCGCTGGCGGGAAAGGCCTGCGTTATCCACAGGTTGTTAGGCCGATATGGCGCCCGCCGATCGAGGCACGGTAGGCCGCATGATCAGATATTGCACGAGCACGGTGATGATCACCGGAGCCACGGACACCAGAAAGGTTCTGAGCTGCCGCTGGGGTTCGAAGCCGATATAGACCGTGTGCTCGTACTGGGTGACGAGAAGGAAAGCGAGCGGCGGTACGAGCAGCAGAACGGTGGCGCCAAGCAGCGCCGTGCGGTTGCGCGCCACCGCAAGCACGACACCGATGATACACGGTCCCAGGATCGCCCAGATCATAACGCCATAGGCGCCGACCGCCTCGTCGATGTTGCACGCGAGGCGTTCGCCGTTACAGGGCAAGCGTCCGGCAACATGGACGAACGCGAAGCCGGCGAGAAACGACAGCGCGGCGGCGGCCAGCAGCGCGAGCAGGTGCTTGCCAACAGACCGCATGATTATCGTTCGCCTCCCCTTACACGGCGAGCGGTTTCACCATTAGCACCCAGTCGCCTTTATGCAGGCAGCCTGGAAAAGGCAGCGCAGGCTCGCGTGCGTCAGGCGTGTAACCAGCCTTGGTGTAGAGCCGCGCCGCGTTCCCATTCCAGCTCGTTACGATGACACTCAACGATGGCGCTTGGGCTGCGCGTGCTTTCTCCTCGGCAATGGCCAGCAGACGGCTGGCGATGCCCTGTCCGCGGAATTCGGGGAATGTCGCGAGAATATTGACGTACCAGGAGCCCGGCACCTTTGACTCGAGCAGCACGAGCGGCCGCACGAGGTCCGGCATCGCGTCGAAGCCGCCGGTATCGTAGGGCTCTTGCAGGCGGTAGCCGACCAGACCGGCGGCGATTTCACCGTCAAGCTCGGCGATCGTGGCGTTGCGATAAGAAAAGCCGCCCTCTTCGCGCCGGGCCCGCTCGCGTCCGATCTCGAGGGGCGACTGGCCTGGCGCCGCCAGCCCCCGCCACATATAGCTCGCCATACCATCGCCGGCGATGTCGACGAGGACGGCAAGCGCCGAGACATCGGCGATGGTCGCGGGCCTGAATGTCGGTGTCACCTTGGCGCCTCGGCGTCGGCTATGCGCGCCTTCGCCTCTTCCCAATGCTCACCGTCGAACGGCACCACCATGGCGACTTTGACAGCGCCTTCATCCAGGCAGCGCACATTCACGCTGAAGCCTTCCGGATGGGAGCGCGGAACATAGAAGCTTTTCACCCCGCAGACCGAACAGAACAGATGCTTGGCCGTGCCGGTGTTGAAGCCGTAATTGGTGAGCTTGTCTTCGCCCATAAGCAGCCGGAAGCGATCTTTGGAGACGATCAGATGCAGGAAGCCGGTCTTGCGGCAGATCGAGCAATTGCATTCGACCGCCTCGATCGCGTCAGCCGTCAGCACCTTGAAGCGCACGGCGCCGCAATGGCAGCTGCCCAGCTTCCAGCGCATGCGCCGGTCGCCGCCCTCCTCAAGCCAGAAATTTGCGCTTTGCGGTGAAAGACTTGGACTCATCGCTTCGTGTTGCTCCTGAATTCAAATTCGAAGGTAACACGGGTGCGAGCCAACTCGAAGGCGGCCAAGTCGGCATTCCTGCAAACCGGCATCCAGAAAACAACCTCGCCATGAGGAAATAGGTCAGCGTTTGGACAGGGTGCCTGACGCAGGCGCCTGGCGCTTCATGATGACGAGATCGTCGGGATGGGCGAGATTGAGAATGGCGCGGGCTCGCTCGTCAAGCATGTCGGGATCGAGCTGCTCCGACCGGAGCAATGCCACGTCGCGATCGATCCTGGTCTTGACCTCGCGCAGGCCCGCAAGCTCGCCATCGAGCACCGCCTTACGGCTTTCAAGGTCGGCGCGGGACTGCAGCCCATGGTCGCCGTTATAGAGGTGGTAGCCGAAATAGCCCCCCGCCCCCAGCGCCAGTAGTGGGAAAATGAACGCGGTAATGCGCATTCTGGCAGGTTTGCGCCCCTGAGGTTAAGCGGGGGTTACCGCGCCGCTTTGAGCACCGAACGGCCGGCATAGCGGGCGCGCTTTCCAAGCATCTCCTCGATGCGGATGAGCTGGTTGTATTTCGCCACCCGGTCGGAGCGGGCGAGCGAGCCGGTCTTGATCTGCCCGCAATTGGTAGCGACGGCGAGATCGGCGATGGTGGCGTCCTCGGTCTCGCCCGAGCGATGCGACATCACCGCGGCGTAACCAGCCTCTTGCGCCATGCGCACGGCGGCGAGCGTCTCGGTGAGCGTGCCGATCTGGTTGACCTTGACCAGGATGGCGTTGGCGATGTGCTGGTCGATGCCTTCCTTGAGCCGCGCCACATTGGTGACGAACACATCGTCGCCCACGAGCTGGCAGCGTTCGCCGAGCGCGCCGGTCAGGGTGCGCCAGCCCTCCCAATCGTCTTCCGCCATGCCGTCCTCAATGGAGAAGATCGGATAGGCGTCGAGAAGCTCGGTGTAATACGAGATCATCTGATCGGCGGCAAGGCTCCGCTTCTCGCCAGCGAGGAAGTAACGGCCGTCGCGGTAAAGCTCGGTCGCCGCTACGTCCAGCGCGAGAACCATATCGTCGCGCGGCCGGTATCCTGCCGCCTCGATCGCCGCCATGACGAAATCGAGCGCTTCGCGGGTCGAGGCGAGATTGGGCGCGAAGCCCCCTTCGTCGCCGACCGCGGTGGTGTGGCCCGCGTCGTGAAGAGCCTTGCGCAAGGCATGGAACACCTCGGCGCCCATGCGCACTGCCTCGGCGATGGAAGGCGCGCCGACCGGCACGATCATGAATTCCTGGAAGTCGATCGGGTTGTCGGCATGCACGCCGCCATTGACGATGTTCATCATCGGCACCGGCAGCAGCGTCGCCTCCTCGCCGCCGAGATAGCGGTAGAGCGGCATACCGCGCGAATTGGCTTCGGCTTTGGCCGCGGCAAGCGACACGCCGAGTATGGCATTGGCGCCGAGCCGCTTCTTGTTCTCGGTGCCGTCGAGATTGCGTAGGCGCTGATCGAGGCCTTCCTGATCGGCGGCATCGAAGCCGGTGAGTGCGTCGCGGATCTCGCCGTTGATCGCCGCGACCGCGCGTTTTACCCCCTTGCCGCCATAGCGCTTATCGCCGTCGCGAAGCTCATGCGCCTCATGCGCGCCGGTCGATGCGCCGGACGGGACTGCGGCCCGGCCATGATGGCCGTCTTTCAGCACGACATCGACTTCGACGGTCGGATTACCGCGGCTGTCGAGGATTTCCCGGCCGAGAATGGTGGCGATGGCGGTCATGGCGCTCCTTGCCAGGGTTGATTGCCACGTCACGCCGTGACACGCTTTGCGCGCCGGTTTTATCCGGTTAATGGGTGAGCGCAAGGCCGAAGGAGGTCGGGAATGGCGAAACATGGCGGCGGATGCCATTGCGGGCAGGTTCGCTACGAGGTCGAGACCGATCTCGGTATGGTATTCGACTGCAATTGTTCGTTCTGTCAGAAGCGCGGCGCGCTATGGGCCTATGTGGGAGGTGATCAGTTCAAGCTGCTCTCGGGCAAGGACGACCTCACCGATTATCAATTCAACAAGAAGATCATTCATCATTACTTCTGCCGCCATTGCGGCGTCGGCTCCTTTTCCAGCGGCAAGGGAGAGGATGGACAAGAGGGCTACGGCATCAATGTGCGTTGTCTCGACGATGTCGATATCGCGGCGCTGACGCTCACCCCTTATGACGGCAAAAGCCGGTAAGATATGAAAGACAGCGCGGCTCTTGTTCTATTCTCGGGTGGACAGGATTCCACAGTCTGCCTCGGCTGGGCGCTCGACAACTACGAGCGGGTCGAAACCGTCGGCTTCTATTACGGGCAGCGCCATAGCGTCGAGATGGAAGCCCGCATCCGCGTGCGCGCAGAGATCGCACGCCGTTTCCCCGAATGGGCGGCGCGTCTCGGCCCCGATCATGTGCTCGACGTGGCGAGTTTCGGCGCTATTGCCGACACCGCCCTCACGTCCGAGGCCGAGATCGTCATGCTCTCCTCCGGCCTCCCCTCGACCTTCGTGCCGGCGCGCAATCTCGTGTTCTTCACCTACGCCGCGGCGCTCGGCTACCGGCGCGGCCTGCATGCGCTGGTGGGCGGCATGTGCGAGACGGATTATTCCGGCTATCCCGATTGCCGCGACGCGACCTTGCGCGCGCTAGAGGAAGCCATCAGGCTCGGCACGGAAGTCCCCTTCTCGATCGAGACGCCGTTGATGCGGCTGACCAAGGCAGACACCTGGGCGTTCACCGAGAAACTTGGCGGGGCAGCCTTCGTCGATCTGATCGTCGAGGAAACGCATACCTGCTATCGCGGCGAACGCGGCACGCGCCACGATTGGGGCTATGGCTGCGGCGCCTGTCCCGCCTGCGAGCTACGCGCCAAGGGCTACACCGAGTGGCAGACGTCACGCGCGAGCGAGGATCGCCGCAAGAACACTGCAATGTGAATTGAAGTCATGGCAACTCTGTTGCCATCGTCGCAGATCGGCAATTTGTGATGAGGGCCGCTCGCATGAAGTCAAACGCAAGGCGCTCTCCTGCCAGGATTGTTCTCGGATTGCTGGCTCTCTGCGTATTTCCCCTGGCCGCCGGTAGCGTTCACCAGCCGTCTCATGCCGCCGAGGACGTCTGTTGTAAGGCCGGCGATACGACACCGCCCAACGAGCTCGTCAAGAAAGTTCCACCGGGGCTACTGAACAGCCCCTATCCGGACTACGCCAAGCTGGCCAAGGAAGAGGAACTCGTGAAGCAATACCGGCTGCCTGGCTGCAACGAATGTCATGGCGGCAACGGCGGCGGCGGCATCTGCCCGCCCCTGACGCAAGGCGTCTGGTTCTGGGGCAATACCGACGACATTCTGTTCAGGCTTATCGCCCTCGGCTCCCAGGAACTGGAGAAGCAGGGTTTCGTCCGTTACCAATATGGCAGCGTGCACGCGCCGATGCCGCCGATGGGCTTCACCGTCAAGACCTCGGATCAGATGTGGAAGATCATCGCCTTCATCCGCTCGGTCAATCCGCCCGGAACCAACCCGCCCGAGACGGTGCTCCCCGGAAAGTTCGCTCCCGCCGGGGCAACGGAATAGGCCACGCTATTCTCGTTTCCACGACCCTCTCGGGCCCCCCGGGAAGCTGAACCCCAGACAACAGCGGGTTCAAAACGGGTTCAGGCCGGTTGTGGGAGGTTCCACCCATAAACCGAGCGGACAACGGATTAGTCCGGGCTCGGGGCGTGAAACAGATGGAGACCCCCCATGACCAAGCTGAATCGAATGATCCTGATCTTTGTTGCCGCTCTGATGGGTTCGGTCGTGACTAGCAGCGCCTTTGCCGCCGACCAGGCCGATTGTCGGCTATATGCCCAGCAAGCGGTGTGGCAGTTCAACAAAATGCAGGCACGGAACCGCGGCTGCATCGGCTGGCGCTGGCACAATTGGTATGACGGGCATTACCGTTGGTGCCGTGACGTGTCGAGAGATTCGGCTAGGGCCGAATACTTCGTCCGGCAGAATACGATCCTGGGCAATGGCCCTTGCTAGGTACCCATTGCACATACGGAACTGAAGCATCGCCCGGCCCATCGCCGGGCGATCTGCTTCGATAGCCGGCAGCACCGCTTGCATCGGGTTACGGAAAGGGCCAATTTCCAGCCATGTATGCGGTTAAGGAAATCTACTACACGCTGCAGGGTGAAGGTGCCCAGGCTGGGCGGCCGGCGGTTTTCTGCCGGTTTGCCGGCTGCAATCTGTGGTCGGGCCGCGAGGAAGACCGGGCGACGGCGACCTGCAATTTCTGCGACACGGATTTCGTCGGCACGGACGGGCCGGACGGCGGCAAGTTCGCCACCGCCACGGGTCTCGCGCACGCATGCCGCGCCGTGTGGAAAGGCAATTCCGGCACACCGCCCTTCGTGGTGCTGACCGGCGGCGAACCCATGCTGCAAGTCGACGCGCCGTTGATCGACGCCCTGCATGCGTCGGGATTCGAAATCGCCATCGAGACCAACGGCACACTGCGTGTGCCGCAGTCGATCGACTGGATCTGCGTGAGCCCCAAGGGTGTGGCGCCGCTCGTGCAATGGTCGGGCGACGAGTTGAAGCTGGTCTATCCGCAAAACGATATCGACCCGGCCAGCCTCACCGATCTCGACTTCACCCATTTCCTGCTGCAGCCGATGGATGAAGGCGTAAAAAGCGCGGCCAATCTGCAAGCAGCGCTGGATTACTGCCTGGCGCATCCAAAATGGCGTCTCAGCCTTCAGACCCACAAACTGCTTGGCTTGCCCTAAGGAGCGGACGCCCGTAAACGACAGTCATGCGTCTCTATAAAGAGTTCCATTTCGAAGCCGCGCATTTCCTGCCGTCGGCGCCGCCGGGCCATCCCAATTCTCGCGTGCACGGACATTCCTTCCGCGTGCGCGTTACCATCCATGGCGAGCCCGATGCACGGACAGGTATCCTGGTGCATTTCGAGGAATTCGAAGCGGCGCTCGCCGAGACCCGCGCAGCGCTCGACCATCGCATGCTGAACGAGGTCGAAGGTCTTGCCATGCCGACCTTGGAGCGCATCGCTGTGTGGATATGGGACCGGCTGCATAATCGCTTGCCGGGTCTCATGGAGGTCATGGTGGCCCGCGATTCCTGCCATGAGGGCGCGATCTATCACGGCCCTCGCATGCGGCACGCGGCGGAGTAGCGGCGATGGCGCGCAAGATACGCGGATTGCGACAGCTCGGGGCGAAAACCCCTTTACCCAAATCACCGGCCGCGGCGGAGCTAGAACGCGTGCCGAACCCGCATGCCGATACGAACTATGTCGCGCGCTTCACCTGCCCTGAATTCACCTGCCTCTGCCCGATCACCGGACAGCCGGACTTCGCCCATTTCGTCATCGATTACGCGCCGCACCGATGGCTGCTTGAATCGAAATCGCTCAAGCTGTTCCTCACGAGCTTCCGCAATGTCGGTGCGTTCCATGAGGATGCGACCCTGATGATCGGCAAGCGCGTGGTCGAACTGATCGATCCGTCCTGGCTCAGAATCGGCGGCTATTGGTATCCACGCGGCGGTATCCCCATAGACGTGTTCTGGCAGCACGGTAGCCCGCCCGAAGGCGTATGGATTCCGGACCAGGGGGTCGCGCCCTATCGCGGCCGCGGGTGAGCGTTACGGCTGATCTCGTCATCACCAACGGCGATGCCGCAGGCGAGTTGCTCAGGCGCACGCTGCAAGGCGCCGAAATCCTGCCCTGGCGGGATGTGCTGTATGAGGGGCCAGTTCCCCTGACGGACTCACTCAAAGACCTCACGGCAATTCGCTCTGAATATCTCGCCGGCGCCGGCGGCGGAGACCTCGGGGCCATCCAGTTTGAGCTGACGGCGCGCGATCGGGGGCTGGCTTTGAGTCCGAGGTTCGACCGGGTGGTGCTGTGGTTCGAGCACGATCTCTACGACCAGCTGCAACTCCTTCAAATCCTTGACTGGTTTGCCACCCACCCGCGCGACGATGGCGCGCTGGAACTGATCCAAATGCAGGATTACATCGGCCGCCAGACGCCCGAAACCATCGAAAATTATGCGGAAACCGGGGGGAGACTCTCGGAAACCCACTGGAAACTCGCAGCGCACGCCTGGTCGGCCTTCCGCCAGACGACGCCCGAGGCCTGGGCCACCCTCCTGGACGAAGATCTGAGCCCGCTCGCCTATCTGCGGGAGGCGGTCAACCGCATGCTCGAAGAATTGCCCGGACCTGACGGGCTCTCGCGCACTGAGCGGCAGATGCTCGCGACCATTAAGGCCGGCTCGATGACCGCGCTCGCGTTATTCGTCACCGTACAAAACCAGGAAGAGGCCGTGTTCATGGGCGATTGGAGCTTTTGGCGCCTGCTCGATGCCCTTGCGCTCGCCGATGAGCCGTTGATCGCGGGCCTCGAGGCGGCGCCCTTCCAGCACGACACGCCGGAGCTGGCCAAGCCTTACCTCACCAGCCAGCTAAGCCTGACCCCGCTGGGTGAGGAGGTGCTGGCAGGCCGTTCCGATTTTCTCGCCATCAACGGCATCGACCGCTGGTGGGGCGGCACGCATCTCACCAACGACACGGCCTGGCGCTTCGACGCCGAAAGCAAGGCGCTCATCCCCGCCTCTGCCTGATCTGCGATGATCTGCCGTTATGGCTGGAGACGCTTCACCAGGCGGTCGATGGCGATCAGCTCGGCAAGCAGCGTCTCGAGCTCGCGCAGAGGCAGCATGTTAGGCCCGTCGGAGGGCGCGCGGTCGGGGTCCTGATGGGTCTCGATGAAGATGCCGGCAACGCCAACCGCCACCGCGGCCCGCGCCAGCACCGGCACGAAACGCCGCTCGCCCCCGCTCGACGCCCCCTGCCCGCCAGGCTGCTGCACCGAGTGCGTCGCATCGAAGATCACCGGCGCCCCGGTCTCCGCCAGGATCGGCAAAGCGCGCAGGTCGGAGACGAGCGTGTTGTAACCGAACGACACACCGCGCTCGGTGACGAGCACGTTGGGATTTCCGGCGCCCACCAGTTTCGCCACCACATGGCGCATGTCCCAGGGCGCGAGGAATTGCCCCTTCTTGACGTTGACCGGCTTCTCTGTCCGCGCCGCGGCGATCAGAAGGTCGGTCTGGCGGCAGAGGAAAGCGGGGATCTGCAAGACATCGACGGCTTCCGCAACCGTCGCGCATTGCGCCGGCTCATGCACATCGGTGACGATGGGAAGTCCGATATTCGCCCTGATCTCGGCAAAGACGGGCAGTGCCTCCTTGAGCCCAAGTCCACGCGCGCTTCCCCCCGAGGTGCGGTTCGCCTTGTCGAAGGAGGTTTTGTAGACGAGACCGATGCCGAGCCGGCCGGCGATTTCTTTGAGGGCCGTCGCGGTTTCTAGCGCATGCGCGCGCGATTCCAGCACGCACGGCCCGGCGATCAGCGCGAGCGGCAGATCGTTGCCGAAACGCGCCTGCCCCACCGTGACGGTGGCGCTCGGCGCGGGCTTCATGGCTTCATTCATGGCCGGACCATGCGGCTACCGGGCTCAAGCGTCAACTGCGCACGGATGAGATTGCGATTGAGCATTTACACACAAGCATATGATATAACGGTAAAAAATCGCGCGTTAAACAAGCCGGCTCTGCTCCACGGCGGCGCCGATGAAGGAGGCAAAGAGCGGATGCGGCTCGAAGGGCCGCGATTTCAGCTCGGGATGGAATTGCACGCCGACGAACCAGGGATGGTCGGGGATTTCGACGATTTCGGGCAGAAGTCCGTCGGGGGAAAGCCCCGAGAAGCGCAAACCCGCTCCTTCGAGCTTGTTGCGATAGCGCGTGTTCACCTCATAGCGGTGACGGTGCCGCTCGGAAATATGCGTGGTGCCATAGATCTCGGCCGCCTTGCTGCCCTTGGCGAGCACGGCCTCATAGGCGCCGAGCCGCATGGTGCCCCCGAGATTGCCGTTCCGCTCACGTTTTTCGAGTTCATCGCCCTTCATCCATTCGGTCATGAGGCCGATCACCGGTTCATCGGTCGGGCCGAATTCGGTGGAGCTCGCGCCGTCAATCCCGGCGAGATCGCGAGCCACCTCGATGACGGCCATCTGCATGCCGAAACAGATGCCGAAATAGGGCAGTCCGCGCGTACGGGCATAGCGCGCCGCCTGGATCTTTCCTTCGGCGCCCCGCTCCCCGAACCCGCCAGGCACCAGAATGCCGTTGACGTCTTCAAGATAGGCCGCGGCGTCCTCGCCTTCGAAGGTCTGCGATTCGATCCATTGCAGATTGACCTTCACCTTGTTGGCGATGCCGCCATGCACGAGAGCTTCGTTCAGCGATTTGTAGGCGTCCTTCAGCCCGGTGTATTTGCCGACGACCGCCACGGTCACTTCACCGTCAGGATTGGCAATGGTTTCGGCAATCTCGCGCCAGCGCACCAAGTCCGGTTCAGGCGCGTTGGTGATGCCGAACGCCGCCAAAACCTCGCGGTCGAGCCCCTCCTTGTGATAGGCGACCGGCACGTCGTAGATGCTGGCAACGTCGAGCGCCTGGATCACCGCCTCGGGACGCACATTGCAGAACAACGCGATCTTGCGCCGTTCGTCGCGCGGCAGTTTGCGATCGGTGCGGCAGAGCAGGACGTCCGGCTGAATGCCGATCGAGCGCAGCTCCTTCACCGAATGCTGGGTTGGCTTGGTCTTGAGCTCGCCGGCGCTCGGGATGAAAGGCACAAGCGTGAGGTGAATGAAGGCAGTTGAACCCCGCGGCAGCTCATTGCCGAGCTGGCGGATGGCTTCGAAGAAGGGCAACCCTTCGATGTCGCCGACAGTGCCGCCGATCTCGCACAGCACGAAGTCGATCCCCTCATTGCCGGTCGTAATGAAATTCTTGATGGCGTCGGTGACGTGCGGAATGACCTGCACGGTCGAACCGAGATAATCGCCGCGCCGCTCCTTGGTGATGATCTGCTGGTAGATACGCCCGGTGGTGATGTTGTCGGCCTGGCTCGCCGGGCGCCCGGTAAAGCGCTCGTAGTGGCCGAGATCGAGATCGGTCTCGGCGCCGTCGTCGGTGACGAACACCTCGCCGTGCTGGTAGGGGCTCATGGTCCCCGGGTCGACATTGAGATAGGGGTCGAGCTTGCGCAGGCGAACGCTAAATCCACGCGCCTGTAGCAATGCGCCGAGCGCCGCAGAAGCGAGCCCCTTGCCGAGTGAGGAAACCACGCCGCCGGTAATGAAGACGTACCGCGCCATGGGCCTCGACCATACACCGAGTCCCTGCCGGGGCGGTAGCCTAAAGCTGAGGCCGCGACTTTTAGGCGTTTATTGCGATTGGGGCGGTTGCGGTGTGGGTACGGCAGGTGCAGCTGGCGCAGGCGCAGCCGGGGCTGGCGCGGCGGGAATCTGCAGCGGCGCAAGTCCCTGATCTCCGGTCGGGAGAATGGTCGCGGCCGGGCGTTGCTGGCTCGCCAGGATCGACAGGATAAGGCTGGTGGCGAAGAAACAGGCCGCCAGAACGGCCGTGGTCTTTGTCAGCGCATTGCCGGCGCTGCGGCCGGTCATGAACCCGCCGCCTCCGCCGCCGCCGCCGATACCAAGCGCACCTCCTTCGGAACGCTGCAACAGCACGACGCCCACTAGCGCCACGCAGATCATGACGTGAATCAGAAGAATGACGGTACTCATGGGGAAGCTTTTATGGCGTGGCCTTGGTTTCGGAAGCCGCTGTCTTATCCGAATCCGCCACGGTTTGGCTAGGCTTCGTTTCGGCCGTTTCGATGAATGGCTTTCGATCCGGAAGAGGTGTTCCGGTCTCGGCGGTCGTAGATGCGGGGGTCTCGGCGGTCGTGGATGCGGGGGTCTCAGCCGGTGAGGCGGTGACCACCGGCACAGGCGGCTTGCGGTCCGGTAAAGGCGGCGGCGGCGGCCATGTGATCTTGATGGCGCCAGGCCGGCAACGGAACATCACCGATTCCTCTACCGTCAGATATTGCCGCACCTGCTCGATCTTCTCGGGGTCGAGATGCTTCTTCACCCAGTCCGGCCCTTGGGCAAGCGCCTCTTGCACTTCCCTGGTCAGCAATTTTTTCTGCTCGACCTGAAGCTTGGCGCAGCCCTGCTTGTCAAAAGGATCGGCAGTCGCACGCACGCTCAACGATACCGCCACGCATGCGGCGAGTAGCATCACGGCGATGAGGCGCAGCAACGACATCTTGGCTCCGGCAGGAAATCATTCCCTCTGCTGCAAAGCAGCAGGGGACCAGAATGTCGAAAATTACCGGTTTTGCCAAGCCTGTGCGCGCAGTTTGCGTACGGTTAAGCAGCTTTTCCGCCCCGATAGACGGACAGAATTTCATCGAAATCACCGGCTTTCAGGCTTGCCCCGCCAACCAGCGCGCCGTTCACGTCCTTAACAGACAGGAGTTCCTTGGCATTGGCAGGCTTGACCGAGCCGCCATAAAGGATGCGCAGGCGCCCGGCTTCGCGTGCGCCAAGCAATTGGACAAGCTCGGCGCGAATGAAGCCGTGCACTTCCGCCACGTCTTCAGGTGTCGGCGTAAGACCTGAGCCGATGGCCCAAACCGGCTCATAGGCAATGACCGTGTTCGTTGCGCTCGATTCAGCCGGCACCGAGCCTCTGAGTTGCCGCTTCACGATGTCCAAGGTCTTGCCGTCCCGGCGTTCCTGCTCCGTCTCGCCAACACAAATGATGGCGATAAGGCCGGCGCGATGCGCAGCCTCGGCCTTGGCGCGGACGACCGCGTCGGTCTCGCCGTGATCGGTCCGCCGTTCGGAATGACCGACAATGACGGCAGTGGCGCCGGCATCCTTCAGTATCTCAGCGGAGATATCGCCGGTATGCGCGCCCGACTGCAATGGATGGCAGTCCTGTCCGCCAAGCGCGATCTCACTGCCTCGCGAAGCCCAGCGTGCCTGCGCGAGGAGGGTCGCGGGTGGGCAGATGAGCACGTCGGCTTCTACCGGGTGACCCGCCAGGCGGTCTTGCAACGCCTGAAGCTCGGCAAGCTGCGCCGTCAGGCCGTTCATCTTCCAGTTCCCGGCGACCAGCGGCCTGATGGCAGTCACATCCCCTCTCCTATCCCAGCGTCCCGGCTCACTTAAATTAACGTAATGGATCGATTTTCGGTCTTTTGCCAAGGCCTTGACCGCCAAGGCCTACCTTGCCCCGCTTGCGTGGGCTACCTATGATGCAGGCGCCGCGCAGGACTGTCCAAGCATCGGACGCCCGCGCGGCTTTGGCAAATGGCGTTTGAAAGGTTTAAACGGCGTGGCACTCGACACATTACGCAAAGGCTCGGCACGCATACTCGGCCTGATCCTGGTCGGCCTTCTAGTCATCAGTTTCGCGGTGTGGGGCATCGCCGACGTTTTCACCGGCTACGGCGCCCAGACCCTGATCCGCGTCGGCGACACCGACATCTATCAGCAAGACTATACGCGCACCCAGCAGGAAGTGTTGCGTGCCATGAGCGCGCAAGCGGGACGAAGCCTGAGCCTGCAAGAAGCCCGCGCGCTGGGCCTCGATGCCCGCGTGCTCGAGCGTCTGGTCGGCGGCGCGGCCGTCGACAATCATGCCAAGCATCTCGGCCTTGCCGTCAGCGACGCCGCACTGCTCGATCAGATCATGAACGACCCGTCCTTCAAAGACGGGCTCGGGAATTTCAGTCCCGCATTATTCGCTCAGACATTGCGCAATATCGGCATGAGCGAGCAGGGCTATCTGCATTCGATGCGCGAGACCAATCTGCGCCGGCAATTGCTCACCACCGTCGGCGAAGCGCCGGAAAGCCCCAAAGTCCTGATCGAGGCGCTCAACCGGTTCAACGCCGAGACGCGCACCCTTCGTTATGTGCTGGTTCCTGACAGTGTTGCCGGTGATGTCCCCGATCCGACCGAGGAAGAATTGAAGCGCTATTACGAAAACAACGCGGCCAAGTTTACGCAACCCGAATTGCGCAAGATCGGCATCCTCGCCGTCACGCCGGAGGCCGTGAAAGATCAATTCAACATTACCGAGAGCGAGCTCCAGGCCATCTATGAGGCGACCAAGGAACAGCTTGGCGCGCCGGAACGCAGGCAGGTGGAGCAGATCGCCTTTCCCGATATCGATGCGGCAAAGGCGGCGCAGGACAAGATTCAGTCGGGCACCGACTTCGTCGAAATCGCCAAGGCGCAAGGGTTGAGCGAAAGCGATATCGATCTTGGCAAGGTTACGCGCGCCGAGCTGGCCGACCCGGTGATCGCCGAAGCCGCTTTCAAGCTCGAAAAGGACCAGGTCAGCGAGCCCCTCACCGGCAAGCTCGGCAGCGTCGTTCTTCTCCGTGTTACCGCTATCGAGCCCGGCAAGTCGCCGACTTACGACGAAGCCAAGGCCGATATCGAGAAGAAGCTCCTGAAGGAGCGTTCAGGCGGCGCCATCTTCGACTTGCACGACAAGATCGAAGACCAGCTTGCCTCCGGCGCGCAGCTTTCTGAAATTGCCGACAAGCTCAAGCTCACATATCAGCTGGTCGATCAGGTCGACCGGGAAGGCAAGCAGCCAAATGGCGAGGCCGTAACCTTGCCGGCGCAAAAGGATTTGCTGAACGCCGCCTTCGCCACCGACACCGGCATCGAGAACGATCCGATCGACGCCAGGGACGATGGCGTGATCTGGTACGAGGTGCTCGGCGTCACGCCGGAACAGCGCAAGCCGTTCGAGCAAGTCAAGGATGAAGTCTCCAGGCTATGGCGCACCGAAGATCTGAAAAACCGCACAGCCAAATATGCGCAGGACCTGGTCGATAGCCTGAAGAGCGGCAGTAAGACGCTCGAGGATGTCGGCAGGGAGCTCAACACCGACGTCCTCACCAGCGATGCGCTGAAGCGCGACGGGATGACGGTGAATGTGCTGCCCCCCACCGTGGCGCAGGCCTTCAGCCTGCCTGAGGGCGGCTATGGCTCGGGTGCTTCCGGCATCGGCGAAGGCCGCATCGTGTTCAAGGTGGACAACATCACGCCGCCGCCTCCGGTCGACGAGCGGGAGATGGGACGGCTCAAGCAGCGGATCGGGCTCCTGATCAGCGAAGATTCCATCGCCGAATATTTCAGCGCATTGGAGACCCGCTACGGCGTCACCATCAACGAGCAGGCGCTCGCCAGGCTCATGGGTAGCGACGAACAGCCATGAGCCCTGCGCCGGCCAATGTGACGCCATTGCCGCAAAAAGGCGCATCCCACCCGATCGCGCCTGACTTCGCCGCATTTGCCCGCCTTTACGACGAGGGCCTGCCGCAAGTGGCCTGGACGCGCCTCGTCGCCGATCTCGAGACGCCGGTTTCGGCCATGCTCAAGATCGCGCACGAGCGGCCCAACAGTTTTCTCCTGGAATCCGTCGAGGGCGGCGCCACACGCGGGCGTTACTCCATCATCGGCTGCGAGCCCGATCTCATCTGGCGCGCCAACGGAAACACGGCCGAACTCAACCGCGCGCCGCAAGCCGACCCCGATGCGTTTGCACCGCAATCTCTGCCGGCACTCGCGTCTTTGCGCACGCTGCTTGCCGAATCCGCCATCGCTCTGCCGCCCGAGCTGCCGCCGATGGCGGCAGGCATCTTCGGCTATATGGGCTACGACACGGTGCGCCTGATCGAGGAACTACCTGGCGGAAAATCCGATCCGCTCGCGCTGCCGCACTCAATTCTCGTGCGGCCGACGCTGATCGTGATCTTCGACAGCGTGAGGGACGAAATGACGGTGGTGACACCGGTGAGGCCCGCGCCTGGGGTCAGCGCCAAGGCGGCTTACGCGCGCGCGGCCGAGCGGCTGAACAGTGTGGTTGAGCGGCTCGATCAGCCCCTGCCTCATGCCAGCGAATTCGATACAAGCGTGCCGCACCCCGAACCGAAATCCGCGACGCAAGCAAAGTCCTATATGGCCAAGGTCGCGCGCGCCAAGGAGTACATCGCCGCCGGCGACATCTTCCAGGTGGTGCTGAGCCAGCGCTTCGAAGCGCCTTTCACCCTGCCGTCCTTCGCGCTCTATCGCGCGCTCCGCCGGGTCAATCCGTCACCCTTCCTCTATTATCTCAATTTCGGCGGCTTCGCCGTGGTGGGCTCGAGTCCCGAGATCCTCGTGCGCGTACGCGACAGCAAGGTCACCATCAGGCCGATCGCCGGCACGCGTCCGCGCGGCACCACCCCCGAGCAGGACAAGGCCCTTGCCAAGGAACTCCTCGCCGACGCCAAGGAGCGTGCGGAGCATCTCATGTTGCTCGACCTCGGCCGCAACGATGTCGGTCGTGTCGCTGAACTGGGCAGCGTGCGTGTCACCGACAGTTTCTTCCTGGAGTATTACAGTCAGGTCATACACATCGTGTCGAATGTGGAGGGCAAGCTCGCTCAGGATTTCGACGCGGTCGATGCCCTGATGGCTGGCTTTCCCGCCGGTACCGTGTCAGGCGCGCCGAAAGTGCGCGCCATGGAGATCATCGATGAGCTGGAAGACGAGGCGCGCGGTATTTATGCCGGTTGCGTCGGCTATTTCTCCGCCGATGGCGAGATGGACAGCTGCATCGTGCTGCGGACCTCGGTGGTAAAAGATGGCGTCATGTATGTTCAGGCCGGCGCGGGCATCGTTGCCGACTCCGTGCCGGAGAACGAGCAGGCCGAATGCGTCAACAAGGCCGGCGCGCTGTTCCGCGCGGCGGACGAGGCGGTGCGTTTCGCCGCCCGCGCCAAGCGCGGCCAGTAGCGTCCGTTTTCTCCATGCTCACCCTCAGCCTTCTCCGTCACGCCAAATCGAGTTGGAACAATCCCGTTTTGCCAGACCATGATCGGCCGCTGGCAAAACGCGGTCAGGCGGACGCGCCAATGATGGGAAAGGCCATGGCCGAGCGAGGCATCGATCCGGAGCTCGTGCTTTGCTCATCGGCGCGGCGCACCCGCGACACGCTGGACCTGGTCCTCCCGGAACTCAGAATCGAGCCCGAAGTCGTCTATGAGGATGCGCTTTATCACGCCAGCCCGGCCGAGTTGCTCGCGAGGCTGCATGAGATCAAGCCTGGCTCAAGCCGCATCATGCTGGTTGGCCATAATCCCGAGATTCAGGCCTTTGCGCTCGATCTCACCGGCTCGGGTCCCAAGCATTTTCGCGACCGCCTCCGGGAGAAATATCCAACCGCTGGACTTGCCGTGATCAACTTTGCCAGCGGGTTGTGGAGCAACATATCCGTGAATAGCGGGACCCTGAATCTGTTCCTCACGCCGCGCGAGCTTCGCACCTGATCGCTGGCGGTCCTTGACGGCCCATTGGCCCGAGGCGTAACACCACCCCATGCTGACGCTTATCGATAATTACGACAGCTTCACCTACAATCTCGTTCATTTCCTTGGGGAATTGGGTGCGAGCTGCCGCGTCTACCGCAACGACAAGATCACTGTCGATGAGGTCCTGGCGGAAACGCCGGAAGCAATCGTGCTGTCGCCGGGTCCTTGCGATCCGGACTGTGCCGGCATCTGCCTCGACCTGATCGCGCGTGCCGGGCCGGTGGTGCCCATACTCGGCGTATGCCTCGGCCATCAGGCCATCGGGCAAGTCTATGGCGGACGCGTGGTGCGGGCCCCTACCTTGATGCATGGCAAACTGTCGAAGGTTCATCATACCGGCAAAGGGGTGTTCGCGGGCCTGCCGCAGGATTTCTCGGCCACGCGATATCATTCCTTGGTGGTTGAGCGCGAAAGCCTGTCTGATGAACTCGAAATCACCGCCGAGACCGCGGACGGCGTGATCATGGGGTTACAGCACAAGCGACATCCCGTGCATGGCGTGCAGTTCCACCCCGAGAGCATCGCCTCGGAGCATGGCCATCAACTGCTGGCCAATTTCCTCGATCTGGCTCGCGTCGGGCGCGCCCGGGGTTCGGCGCAAAGAGAAACCGCCAGTGTCCCCTAGCCCCGCGCGTGCCGAAACGGCGCGGCGGGCCGATCTCGGCGCGGCCCTCCGTAAAGTGGCCTCCGGCGAAACACTAACTCAGACCGAAGCCGCCGAAGCCTTCGAGACCATCATGTCAGGCGCGGCTCCCGATGCGCA
Source organism: Alphaproteobacteria bacterium (assembly GCA_016869535.1). Classification (GTDB taxonomy): domain Bacteria; phylum Pseudomonadota; class Alphaproteobacteria; order Rhizobiales; family Methyloligellaceae; genus Methyloceanibacter. The sequence goes on from VGDX01000007.1 coordinate 42,911, forward strand.
GATCGGCGCCCTGTTGATGGGCATGCGTTTGCGGGGCGAGACGGTCGACGAAATTGCCGGTGCGGCCCGCGCCATGCGCGCGCACGCATTGAAAGTCCATGCGCCGGAAGGCGCGCTCGATACATGCGGAACCGGTGGCGACGCCAAGGGCACGCATAATATCTCCACTGCCGTCGCCTTCGTGGTCGCCGGCGCCGGTGTGCCCGTGGCCAAGCACGGCAACCGCTCGATCTCCTCGCGCTCCGGTTCGGCCGATGTGCTGACGGCCCTTGGGGTCAATATCGAGTGCGAACCTGCGATAATTTCCCGTTGCCTCGAACAATGCGGGCTCGGATTCATGTTCGCGCCGGCGCATCACCCGGCCATGCGCCATGTCGGCCATGTCCGGAAGGAACTCGGCACCCGCACGATCTTCAACCTGCTCGGGCCGCTCGCCAACCCGGCAAGCACCAAATATCAGGTGGTCGGCGTGTTCGCCGAGCAATGGGTCGAACCGGTTGCCAGCGTTCTCGGACTTCTAGGCGTCGAGCGCGCCTGGGTTGTGCATGGATCGGATGGTTTGGACGAGCTGACCACCACGGGCATCAGCTATGTCGCGGCGCTCGATCACGGCCGCGTGTCGACCTTCAATGTTTCGCCCAAGAATGCCGGGCTTCCGGAAGCCCGGCCTGAAGACCTGACGGGCGGCGATGCGGAGGAGAATGCCGCCCATCTGCGGGCCGTGCTGCAAGGCAATCAGGGGCCGCTCCGCGACATCGTCCTGTTGAATGCGGCTGCGGCGCTGCTTGTCGCCGGAAAGGCCAAAAGCTTGCGTGACGGCGTGGCGTTGGCCGCCGAGTCCATCGACAGCGGTAAGGCTAAAAGCGTGCTCGATGCGTTGATCAAGCTCAGCCATGATAAGGTCTGAGCCATGGCAAAAGTCCTCGATAAGATTTTGAGCTATAAGCGCCAAGAGGTTGAAACTTCTAAGAAAACTCTAGATCTTGGGGCGTTGCGCGCACGCGCCAAGGCGGCAGAGCCGGTGCGCCCTTTTGGGGAGGCCTTGCGATCCCGTCTCACCATGGAAAATTTCGCCCTGATCACCGAGATCAAGAAGGCGAGCCCGTCGAAGGGTTTGATCCGCGCCGATTTCGATCCTGCAGCCCTGGCCCGCGCCTATGAAGCTGGCGGCGCCTCGTGCCTTTCAGTCTTGACCGACGCACCCTCTTTCCAGGGCCGACCCGAATACCTGACAACGGCGCGCGAGGCGACCCGACTCCCCGTTCTGCGCAAGGATTTCATGGTCGATCCGTACCAGGTGGTGGAAGCGCGCGTACTCGGCGCCGATTGCATTCTTATTATTATGGCGGCCGTCGACGATGCCTTGGCGCAGGATTTGGCGCGGACCGCCAGCGATCTCGGCATGGATGTGCTTGCCGAGGTCCATGATGAAGCGGAGCTCGACCGCGCCTTGAAGCTGGACACGAAGCTTATCGGCATCAACAACCGCGACCTCAAGAATTTTGCCACCGACCTTGCGGTCACCGAGAGCCTCGCCCCGCGTGTTCCTCCGGATCGCCTGGTGATCTCGGAAAGCGGCATCTTTACTCATGAGGACCTCGAACGGCTGCTCGCTTGCGGCGTACGAGCCTTCCTCGTCGGCGAGAGTCTGATGCGGCAACAGAATGTCGAACATGCCACGCGGACTCTGCTCACAGGCTCGCCGATGGCTGCCGAGGCGGCATTATGAGCGCACGTCTCAGCCATCTCGACGACAAGGGTGAAGCCCGCATGGTCGACGTCTCTGCCAAGGAGGTGACGTCGCGCAGCGCCATCGCCGAAGGTTTCGTTGCCATGTCACCGGCGACCCTCGACCTGATCCTTGCGGGCACAGCGCCGAAGGGTGACGTGCTGGCTACGGCCCGTATCGCCGGCATCATGGCCGCCAAGCGCACGGCGGAGCTTATTCCGCTCTGCCATCCCCTGCCCTTGACGCAAGTCACTGTCGCCTTCGAACCCTCTCGCGACCCTGCCGGGCTTCGCGTCGAGGCGGCCGCCAAGGTCGAAGGCAAGACCGGCGTGGAAATGGAGGCGTTGACAGCGGTCTCGATCGCCTGCCTCACCATTTACGACATGTGCAAGTCCGTCGATCGCGCCATGTCTTTCTCCGGCATCCGCCTGATCGAGAAGACCGGCGGCCGCTCCGGTCCTTTCCAGGCAAAGGGGCCTCGCGCCGTACGCTGATGGCCCTGCTTTCCGTCGCGGAAGCGCTGGCGCGCGTCACCGAGGGACTGGAGCCTCTGGAAAAGGAGCGCGTGCCGCCCGAACAGGCACGTGGGCGCATATTGGCTAAGGATCTTGCCGCCCGCCTGACACAGCCCCCCTTCGATGCGTCCGCCATGGACGGCTATGCCATCCGCGCGGCCGACATCGCCAAGCTTCCGGCAAGGTTGAAGCTGATCGGTGAATCCACGGCCGGCGCCGGTTTCAAGGGGCGCGTTTCAAGCGGGCAGACAGTGCGCATCTTCACCGGCGCGCCGGTGCCGAAAGGCGCCGACACCATCGCCATCCAGGAGGACGCCGACCTTAAGGGCGATGTCGTCACCATCAAAGACGCGGCGCCGAACCGGCATATCCGACCGCGCGGGCAGGACTTCAAGAAAGGCGAGAAATTGCTTAAGGCCGGCCGGCGGCTTGGCCCGCGCGAGCTGATGCTCGCCGCCGCCATGAACCACGCCGAACTGCCGGTGCGACGCAAGCCTAAAGTGGCGATCCTCGCCACCGGAGACGAGGTGGTGCCTGTGGGGTCGAAGCTTGCCGCCGATCAGATCGTCTCTTCGGTGCCTTATGGGCTTGCGGCTTTGATCGAGGCGCATGGCGGCGAGGCCATGAGTCTCGGCATTGCCAAGGACGAATTGGAGAGCATCGTCATGCTCGCACGCGCGGGCAGCGGCGCGGATATTCTCCTTACGGTGGGAGGCGCCTCGGTCGGCGAACGCGATCTCGTGGCGAGCGCGCTCAAGGCCGAGGGACTGAAACTCGATTTTTGGAAGATCGCCATGCGGCCGGGCAAGCCGCTGCTGTTCGGCAGGATGGGAACGCAGCGGCTCCTCGGACTGCCCGGCAATCCGGTTTCGGCCATGGTCTGTGCGGAGGTGTTTCTGGTGCCGATGATGAACCGTCTGCTTGGCCTGACCGAGGCGTTGCGGCCTGAGCCTGAAGCCGTGCTCGGCGAGGCGCTCGAAGCCAATGGCCCGCGCCAGCATAACATCCGCGCGATATCAGCGTGGCGCGAGGATGGGACGCGGGTGGTGCGCCCCCTGCCCTCGCAGGACTCCTCGCTCGTGGCGGCGCTCGCCAAGGCCGACTGCCTCATCGTCAGGGCCCCCGACGCGGCCGCCGCACCTACCGGATCGCGCGTCCGCATCGTGCCCCTCGATTAAGGCACCGGAAACCCGAATCGCTTGAGGTCCTGACCCTCGGCTCGCCCTGGGCACATCTTGTGGCTTTTAAGGGGTATATCCCCTTGACATACGTAAGTGGCTTCCCTATATAGAATGGCATGGGAGGCCTCTATGCCTAAGACATTCACAATTCAGGACTTTTTTGCCCGTTTTCCCGACGATCAGGCTTGCCTTGACCACCTTATGAAGGTGCGCTTTGGCGAGTTCCAGACCTGCCCCAAATGCGGCAAGGAAGGTCGCTTTGCGCGGCTGAAAAAGCTGCCCGCCTATAGCTGCCCGTGGTGCGGGCACCACATTCATCCGATGGTTGGAACGCCCTTCGAGCGTTCGAGCACGCCGCTGCAAAAGTGGTTCTATGCCATGTACATGTTCACCACGACGCGGAACGGCGTGGCGGCGAAGGAACTGCAACGCCAGCTTGGCGTAACGTACAAGACGGCGTGGCGCATCGGCCATGAACTTCGCAAGTACATGGCGATTGTTGACGGCGACGATATGCTTGGTGGTTACGGTCGCCCGATTGTTGAGGCCGACAAGGCTTTCATCGGCGGTAAGGACAAGCGCGGAGCCGACGATAAGACCGTTGTGCTTGGCATGGTAGAGCGGAAGGGCGACGTGCTCACGCGCGTCATCCCGAACCGTAGAAGCGAGAACGTCATTCGCATGATCCGCAAGTACGTGCGCGAAGGTGCGCGCATTGCGACAGACGATGGCCGTCCTTTCATGGATTTGAAGTCGTGGGGCTACTACCACGAAGCGGTCAATCACCTTGCGAAGGAATGGGTGCGCGACGATACGCACACCAACACCATCGAGTCGTTCTGGGCGATCTTGAAGCGCGGCATCAACGGAACACATATCTGGGTGTCGGCTAAGCATCTTCAGAAGTACCTTTGGGAGTTCGAGTTCCGGTACAATCTTCGGAAGCAGCCGCACTTGATGTTTGATCTTTTGCTTCTGGCTTTCCCCCGGCCATCGCGTGCAAGAGGCGATTGAACAAGGTCTGATCGCCCTTGCTCGGATGCTCTTTCGCAAAACGAGCTAGACCGCCCTTCTTTTTGCGGGCTTCCTCAAGGCTGAGATATTTCCCGCGTGCCATCTACTTAGCTCCATACCTTTGAATGATCTGATCTAGCTTCACGATCCGATAGTCGTGTTCGCGATAAATCTTAAGATGCTTTGCTTCATGTTTTGGAAAAGGCGTCAATATGGGGAGTCTGGGAGGCGGAACAGTATCTAGTGTCTTGAACCATTCAGCATCCGCCTCATCAATCGCTGCAATCGCTTGGATAACGTTGCTTGCCCATGTAGCAACTTCGACTTCCCATGTAGGGAAATCAGACTTTAGTCTTTGTCCTTTGTTGCGGATAGCAACACCCTCAGTTCTAAGAACGCTAAGATGTGCCCTACGTTTCGGCCGCTTGACCTTATCAATGCAGGCGGGCCGTGACGAATTTAGCTCTGCTATTAGCGTTTGGAGCGACACTGCAAACTTTTTGGCGCGCTGGGCGTATAATCCCGCTGCATGTCGTGGGGATTGGTAGTTCGTGCCCTTCACTATGTTGTCGATACAGCGATCTAGCTCAGAGTGTTTGAGGACACTGTCCTCGTACGCTTCGCCTTGGCTATCTATTAGAGCCATCGTGTCGGCCACCGACACTACCCGCGCAAAGTCAATGCGTTGATCGTCTGCCTTCTTGAGCCATTTTTCTGCGAGAGAGTTATCGGCGCTTTCCAATACGTCATTGACGTAGAGGATTCGCCCATCAGCGATTTTGGCGACAGCTTCCGCCTTTACAAGTAAACGCGAAATTGCGTCATCAGCGGGCCTCTCAGGGGCGCGGTAAAGAACGGCACGCCAACACCAGCTAATGAGTGGCCAAAGTACTAAGAGGAGAGCTAATCCTACAAGAGGAACGAGGACAAACGGGCTTACCAGTGGTGAAATCCATTCTGGGCAAATAGAGCCTTCAGGCGCTCCCCGAAGCCACCAGTCACAAGCGCGTTGATGTACGTCAGCGGGGGCGTTCGTGAGCATGAAGCCCCCCACGATCACCACCGCCAGGACTACTAGCCGAAGAAGATTCAGGTGTGTCAGTACCCCAGTCCCTTCCACTGATTAATCCCCTCTCAACCCGAATCGCATTGAACGCTGGTTGCAGGGTAGCGCAAGGCCATACGTACGTCGAGGGTATATACCGGGGCTTTTAAGCTTGCAGAACACAAGCAGAACATATAAGCTGTTCATGATTTGTATAGCGGGGCTTTGAACGCGTAACGGGTCGGATGCCCCGATCCTGACCGCCCAAAGGGGACCAGATGCTCACAGCGAAGCAAAAAGAGCTTCTCATGTTCATCCATGAGCGGTTGAAGGAAACCGGGGTTCCGCCCTCCTTCGACGAGATGAAGGAGGCGCTCGATCTCAAGTCGAAATCCGGCATCCACCGCCTCATCACCGCGCTCGAGGAGCGCGGCTTCGTGCGGCGCCTGCCCCACCGGGCCCGCGCCATGGAGATCGTGCGGCTGCCCGAGTCGGTGCCGCAGGGGCTGAACCGAGCCCGCGGCTTCTCGCCGAGCGTTATAGAAGGCAGCTTGGGCCGGGTGCCGCAAGTCGCCGAAGGCGAAAGCCTGCCCCAGACGGTGAGCGTGCCGGTCATGGGCCGCATCGCCGCGGGTGTCCCCATCGAGGCCATCCAGACCCGTCTTTCCACCATCGAGGTGCCGCCAGAGATTCTCTCCAAGGGCGAGCATTACGCGCTCGAGGTCAAAGGCGATTCGATGATCGACGCCGGCATTCTCGAAGGCGACACCATCATCGTCAGGAAATGCGAGGACGCCAATAACGGCGATATCGTCGTGGCCTTGGTCGATGAGGAAGAGGCGACGTTGAAGCGCCTGCGCCGGCGCGGCGACTCCATCGCGCTTGAAGCCGCCAATCCATCCTATGAGACGCGCATCTTCGGACCGGACCGCGTGCACGTACAAGGCCGCCTGGTCGGCCTCATTCGCCGCTACTGATCACTCCTCGGGATCCTCGTCGAACCGTTCATCGGAATCTTCATCGCCGCGTGCGAAGGCTGTGCCCGAAATCGCCGGCGCAGGCGTAATCATATTCCGCTCCGGCACCCAAGGTCTTTGCCCGCGCGCGGCGGAGACCGTCTCGGTGCGGATCGATAGCCCATCGATATAGAGCGCATGCGCGCCGTGCGCGCGGAGCATGCGGCGGTCGACGATCACACGCGCGCGGCATGTCTTGCTGACGGTAAACGGCACGACGACGATATCGGCGCGCCGGCAGTCCTCCTCGAGCGCCCCGGGATGACGGATGAGCGCTACGCGTTTGCCTTTGACCGTGCCGATGCAGCCGAGCATATCGCAACGGAAGGCGCCATCGTCGGCAGCGCCCTCGGCGTTGCGGTCATCGCCGTCGGCCAGCAGCCAATTATCGACGCTATAGCTTGCGGCCGTCGCGGGTGGAAAAGCGAGATGACCGGACTTCGACCGCAGCGCCATGGTCTCGCCCTGCCGCTCGATCAGCACGTCGGGCCGATTGCCGGGCGGCGCAAGAGCAAGTCCGAGCGCGATGATGACGAGGCCGAAGGCGCGCGCGCGCGTTTGCCAGAGACACAGCCATAGCCCACCAAGCACCATGAGGATGAGCGCCGTACCGGAGATCTGCGGCACGATCGAAACGGCGCCCGGCCAGGAAGCAACCCACGACCCGACGGCAACGATGAGTTCAATGCCGGCGCCCATGGCCTTGAGCGGCCAGGCCTCCAGCCCGAACGGCATGGCGATCAGCGCGAGCAACGCCATCGGCATGACCAGAAGGCTGACGAGCGGCACGGCCAGCAAATTGGCCACGAGGCCGAAATGGGTCATGCGGTGGAAGTGGTAAACCGCGAAAGGCGCGACCGCCATGCCGGCGACCAAGGTGGTGGCGGCCGCGCCGAATACGAGGCCGCTGCCCTTGCGGAGCCAGCGCCAGAGTGGGCTCACATCGGGGAGCGAAGCACCCTTGCGCGCCGAGAGCCATTCGTAGAGTGCCACGAGCGCGACGACCGCCGCGAACGACATATCGAAGCTTGGATCGAACAGGGACTCCGGCGCCACGAGGAGAATGACGATGGCGGCGAGGGCCACGTTGCGCATGGTGATGGCCGGCCGGTCGAGCATGACCGCAACGAGCACGATGCTCATCATGATCCAGGCGCGGATCGTCGGTACAGCGGCACCGGAGAGCGCAAGGTAAAACGTCGCGGCGGCCAGCGCGATGACCGCCGCCCATTTCTTGATGGGGAAGCGAAGCGCAAGGCCGGGCGACAGAGCGAGCAGTGCGCGCACGAACCAGAAGACCGTGCCGGCCATGATCACCATGTGCAAGCCCGAGATGGCGAGGATGTGAGCGAGACCGGAATCGCGCATGGCTTGGGTCAGTTCAGGCGGGATGGCGCCCCGCTCTCCGGTGATGAGGGCCACGGCGACCGCGCCGGAGTCTCCAGGCAATGCTGCGCGTATGCGCGCGTTGACGTGCGCACGGAGCGAGTCGATCATGGCCCAGGCGCGCAAGCTCCAAGGCGGAGAAAGCGCCCCTTCGAGCGGTTCAAGGCGACTGGTGGCGTAGCCGGTGCCGCCAAGCCGCGCGAACCAGGCCCGCCGCGCGAAATCGAACGCGCCAGGCTCGACCGGCTCGGGCGGCGGCTGCAGGGTCGCCCTCAATCTCACAGCCTCGCCAGTCTTCAGGCCATGGCTGTTCTTGGCGGGCAGCGTTACGCGCACGCGGTAGGGAAGCCGGCCGGGGGAGAGATCGGCCAAGGAAATAACGCGCAGCAATATCCGCGCGCGGCCTTTGTCGCGAAGTTCATGCGCTTCCACCCAACCGCTCACCGGCACATAGCGAAGCTCTTGGTCGAGCACAGGCGCTCGCGCCATTTCGGTGCGCAGCTTGGCGGTAGCAAATCCGGCAGTGAAAGCTAGAAACGCGATCCCCAGCACAAACCCGAGCGGGATATTGCGCAAGGTCAGGCAAACACCGACGGCCGCGAGCAGAAGCGCAATCGCGATGCGTGGCTCGGGCTCATTCGTCAGGGTGAAGTAAGCGACGATGCCGCCGGCGAAGAAAACCGGCAGCCATAGGAACCAGCGATCCGATTCCGCTTCGAGCGCACGGGCGCAGACGGCGAGGCCGGAAGCGAGAATCCCGCTCCGGGCCCTTACACGGGGCTCACCCCAATCTTCGTTGCTTGGATCCCCCATGGCGATGCCGCCCAGGAGCCGCCAGGGTAAATGCCCTGCCCGGCCCTTAACCGCATCCGGGCCCTATGCTACATCACGCGAGCCGCATCGCCCTAATTTTCACCTAAAGCCTTCTGTGCAATGAGCGAAAAAACCATCACCCGTTTTGCCCCGTCGCCCACGGGCTATCTGCACATTGGCGGGGCGCGGACTGCCTTGTTCAACTGGCTTTATGCCAAGCATACCGGCGGCAAATTCCTGCTTCGTATCGAGGATACCGACCAGGCACGCTCGACCGAAGGCGCCATACTCGCCATTCTCGATGGCTTGCGCTGGCTTGGGCTCGAATGGGATGGCGAGCCGATCTATCAGCTCGCGCGTTCCGAGCGTCACCGCGAGATTGCCGAACGGCTACTGGCCGAGGGCAAGGCCTATCGCTGCTATGCGAGCCCCGAGGAACTTGTCGCCATGCGTGAGAGAGCCCGCGCCGAGGGTCGTGCTCCGGGCTATGACGGCACATGGCGAGACCGAGATCCCTCAGAGGCACCCTCAGCGGTCACGCCGGCCATCCGTTTCAAGGCGCCGCGCGAGGGCGAGACGATCATCGAGGATCGTGTGCAGGGCCACGTGACGTTTGCCAACAAGGATCTCGACGATCTCGTAATTCTGCGCAGCGACGGTTCGCCGACTTACAACCTTTCGGTGGTCGTTGATGATCATGACATGGGCATAACCCATGTCATCCGCGGCGACGACCACCTCACCAATGCCGCGCGTCAGACGCAAATCTACAAGGCGCTCGGCTGGCTAACGCCCGCCTTCGCCCATGTGCCGCTGATCCATGGGCCCGATGGGGCCAAACTCTCCAAGCGTCACGGCGCACTCGGTGTCGAGGCATATCGAGAAATGGGCTATCTGCCGGTGGCTCTCCGCAACTATCTCGTGCGCCTCGGCTGGAGCCATGGCGATGCCGAGATCATCTCCACAAAGGAGATGATCGAATGGTTCGATCTTGACGCGATTGGCAGATCGCCTGCGCGTTTCGACTTCGTCAAGCTGGAAAACCTGAACGGCCACTATCTCAGGTCGATGTCCGATAGGGAAATCGTCAGCCAGCTCAAGTCCCTTGTCCCTCACCTGCCCGACGGTGCCGCCCTTGGCGCTCGTATCGGTGAGGACGGCTGGAGCAAACTCGAGCAGGCCATGCCCGGTTTGAAAGAAAGAGCCAAGACGCTTGTCGAGCTTTTGCATAACGCTGAATTTCTCTTCGTCTCGCGACCGGTCGAACTCGATACGCAAGCCCGCAAGCTGCTCGACGAAACAGGCAAAAAAATCCTCACGCAGTTAATGCCGCGAATCGAATCTGTTGAACCGTGGGAGTCTGCGGCTCTTGAAACATGTGTGCGCCAATTTGCGAAAGAGACCGACATCAAGCTCGGCAAAGCGGCGCAACCGTTGCGCGCGGCGCTGACCGGTAAGACGACATCCCCAGGAATCTTTGAGGTATTAGAGGTCCTCGGCCGGGACGAATCCCTTGCCCGTATTAAGGATCACACGAATGCAACGAAATCTGCTTAACTTTTAATCACGCATCTGTGTTGCGCTGCGGTAAAAACAACGCGATTATGTGGCAGTGCAAAATATAGTTCGCCGAAGTGCGATATGCTGCGAAATACCGAATTAGGCGTGCCGTAGCGTTGCCCTTGGCCAAGGAGACTTTAGATGAGCGTCGCAGAGAATTATGCCCGGCTCCGGACCGACGGCGAGGCGACCCTCGAGGTCGGTGGCGCAACTTACGACTTGCCGATCCGCAAGGGGACGCTCGGCCCCGACGTGATCGATATCAACACGCTCTATCAGGACACAGGCTGCTTCACCTACGACCCTGGCTTCACTTCGACAGCAAGCTGCGAGTCGAAGATTACCTTCATCGATGGCGATAAGGGAATTCTGCTCTATCGCGGTTACCCGATCGATCAGCTGGCCGAGCACGGTACTTTCCTCGAGACCTGTTACCTCCTGCTCTACGGTGAGCTCCCCACGTTTGCGCAGTACAAGGAATTCAAAGAGCGCATCACCCGGCACACCATGGTGCACGAGCAGATGACCCGTTTCTATACGGGGTTCCGCCGCGACGCTCATCCCATGGCGGTCATGGTCGGCGTGGTCGGCGCGCTCTCGGCCTTCTATCACGACTCGATCGACATTCACGATCCCGAGCAGCGCGAAATGGCGAGCGTCCGCATGATTGCCAAGATGCCGACCATTGCAGCCATGGCGTATAAATATTCTATCGGTCAGCCGTTCATCTATCCCAAGAACGAGCTCGATTATTCCGCCAACTTCTTACATATGTGCTTCGCGGTGCCTTGTGAGGATTACAAGGTCAACCCCGTGCTTGCGCGGGCGATGCGCCGGATTTTTATTTTACATGCCGACCACGAGCAGAACGCCTCGACCTCGACAGTCCGGCTGGCAGGTTCGTCGGGGGCCAACCCCTTCGCCTGCGTCTCGGCCGGCATCGCCTGCCTCTGGGGTCCCGCTCATGGCGGCGCCAACGAGGCGGCGCTAACGATGCTTCAGGAGATCGGGTCCGTCGACCGCATTCCCGAATATGTCGAGCGCGCCAAGGACAAGGACGATCCGTTCCGGCTCATGGGTTTCGGGCATCGGGTTTACAAGAACTACGATCCGCGCGCCAAAATCATGCAGAAGACCTGCCATGAGGTGCTGGATGCCGTGGGACATGGTGACGACCCCATCCTCAAAGTGGCCCTCGAACTCGAGCGCATCGCCCTGTCCGATGAATATTTCATCGAAAAGAAGCTCTATCCCAATATCGACTTCTATTCCGGCATCACCCTGAAGGCGCTCGGCTTCCCCACGGACATGTTCACCGTGCTGTTTGCTATTGCGCGCACCGTCGGCTGGATCGCGCAGTGGAAGGAGATGATAGCAGATCCGATGCAGCGCATCGGCCGGCCGCGGCAGCTCTATACCGGTTCTGCCGAGCGCAGTTTTGTGCCGATGGATCAGCGCCAGGCTTAGAGCGCGAAGGCAGTGGCGTTACCCCCCGGACTTTGCCGGGAAGCGTTGGCCCACGAGAAACAATCCATGTCGATTGGCGGCGTCGACCGTCGCGTCGCGCTCGGCAACCAGGACTTGTCCAGCCGCGACGGCGATGCCGGCCAAGCCGGCGGCGACGGCCTTGTTGACCGTCTCGGGACCGATGGTCGGTAGATCGACCCGTTCCTCTTGTCCGGGCTTGGGCGCCTTGACAAGAACTCCGGCCAGACCGCGCCCGCGCGCCCTGCCAGATTTGCGCAGAGCGGCGCAACGTTCGAGCATGGCATCGGTCCCTTCCGCCGCTTCCACGGCAACCACATAACCTTTGGAGACGACAGCGGCCTGGCCAACATCGAGACGCCCGAGCGCCTTGACGACCTTGAAGGCCAAGGCGATATCAGCCTGGTCTTCGGCAGACGGCGCGTGATGTCCGAGTGGACCCTCTCCGGCCAGAAGTTCGGGCGCCACCTCATCTGCTCCGTGAACCCTATATCCCTTTTTTTCCAGGAAGCGGACCACGCTGGACAACACATGGTCGTCGCCGCCCATGCCGAGACTGATCAGGAACGGCAGATTCCGCACAGCACCAAGATCGAGCTTGATATTGGCGAGATCGGGCCGCGTCACGGCTCCAATGATCACAAGGTCATGGCACTCGTGACGTTCGAGCGCGTCAAACAGCTTGCCGACCTCGCCCCATTTGACCCAAGTGTGGGGAAAACGCTCGATCGCGGCACTCGCCTCTCCACGAATGCCGACGATATGCAAAGGCAGACCGCGGGCCCTCGCGGCCTCGGCAATCACACAAGGCAATCCCCCACCTCCGGCGATGATGCCTAGTGGCCCTGATATCTTGTCTTGTTCCGCCATGAGAAAGGCCATCAACGGCTTGGCGCCGTGGCATTGTTCGGAACGCAGAACGAGCGATCGGACTCGGTCTTGATGAAGTCGATGATCTGGTTAACGAGCGGGTTTGCCGAGAACATGTTTTCCACATCCTCGAGCCGCTCCATGAGGGTTCCTTCGCTGGCGAAAAGCATGCGATAGGCCTGACGGAGTTCATGGATCTGGTCGCGTGGGAAACCTTTGCGCCTTAGTCCGACGATGTTGAGGCCGCACAGATTGGCGCGATTGCCGATGGCCATGCCGAAGGGAATAACATCCGCCGTGATGCCGGACATTCCACCAACGAAGGCATAAGCTCCGATGCGCACAAATTGATGCACGGCGGAAAGGCCTCCGATGATGGTGCCGTCCCCGAGCGCAACATGTCCACCTAGAGTAGCGCCATTCACCAGCGTGACATCGTTGCCAATCTGGCAATCGTGGGCGATATGGGCTCCGATCATCAAGTAGCAATCGGCCCCCACGCGGGTTGCCATATGACCGCTTTCGGTGCCGGGGTTGATCGTGACATGCTCACGGATGACAGTCCTCGGTCCGATCGTCAGCGTGCTTGGTTCATCGTGGAATTTGACGTCCTGTGGAGTCTGCCCGATGGAGACGAAAGGATAGACCTTGCAGTCCACCCCGAGTGTCGTGCGACCCGTTATCACCGCATGGGAGTGAACGATGACGCCATCGCCGAGTTCGACGTCGGGACCGACGAGGCAAAAGGGACCAATTCTTACGTTTGACCCAAGTCTCGCGGCCGGGTCGACCGCGGCGGTCGCATGGATGGTGGCCATTCGCGACCTGACTAATTCTCGACGATCACGGCGCTGACCTCGGCCTCGGCGACGAGCGTGCCGTCGACATGGGCCTCGGCCTTGAAGCGCCAGACACGCCCGCGATTGCGCATCTTCTGAACGTAATAGTGGATGGTATCGCCAGGAACCACGGGACGGCGGAACCGCGCCTTATCGATGGCCATGAAATAAACCAGAGGCGGGTCCTGGAACTCATCGATGAAACGCATGCACAGAGCGCCCGCGGTCTGCGCCATGCCTTCGATCAGAAGCACGCCGGGCATCACCGGATTGCCGGGAAAGTGTCCCTGGAAATACGGCTCATTGGCCGTGACATTCTTGATACCCGTAGCCGAGCGATCGCCGTCCATGTCGACAATGCGGTCGACAAGGAGGAAGGGGTAACGATGCGGCAGAAGCTTCATGATGGCGTTGATGTCCGCCTTCCCAAGCTTCTTTTTTGACCCGCTCTCATTCATGCCAAGCCGGCTCCCGTTGATGCGGTTCTATGGCTCATCGCCACCGCCTTGATCAAGCTTCAAATCCTTGCGTTCGGCAAGCTTTTGCAACAGCGTCAGTTCCCGGAACCAAAGCCGGACGGGCTTGGCTGGCGTACCCCCCCAACGTGCCCCGGGCGGTACATCAGCTCTAACATTACTGCTTGCGGCGATTTGTGCGCCAGCACCGATCTTGACGTGGCCTACCACGCCGACTTGACCGCCCAGGGCCACGAAATCGCCAAGCTCGGTGCTGCCGGAAATGCCGGTCTGGGCCACGATAACGCAGTGCCGTCCGATCACCACGTTATGTCCGATCTGCACGAGATTATCGATTTTAGTCCCCTCACCGATGATCGTATCGCTTAATGCGCCCCGATCGATCGTGGTATTGGCGCCGATCTCGACTGAGTCCTGGATGATGACGCGCCCGATTTGCGGCAATTTGAGGTGGCCGGCTCTGCCCATGGCAAAACCAAAACCATCCTGGCCAACGGCGACCCCCGCATGAATGGTGACATTGTTACCGACAAGAGCGTGGGTGATCGTGGCGTTAGGGCCGATATAGCAGTCTCGGCCAATATGCACGCGATAGCCGATCACACTGCCGGCAGCGATGGTTGTGCCCTTGCCGATCCGCGCTTCAGGCCCGATCACGGCACCGGGTTCGGCAATCGCACCCGGCTCGAGCGATGCACTTGGGTGAATGAGAGACGAATGATCCGATGCCTTGCTGGGAGCGACCTTCGGCTTAACCGCCTCGGGATAGAACAGAGCGATGGCCTTGGCGAAAGCCCGGTAGGGTTCTGGCGTTACGAGGCAGGCCGTGCCGGACGGCGCCTGCTCGACGAATTTCGGCGTGAGCAGACAGGCGCTGGCCTTGGTCGCCGAGAGCAAGGGCAGATATTTCGGATTGTCGAAAAACGATAGGTCGCCTTGTGCCGCCCCATCCAGAGGCTGGACGTTACCGATCTGGAAGTTGAGGTCGGCCCCATCAGCCAACTTGGCCTCAACCGCCTCAGCCACGACGCGCACAGTGAAGGGACCGGCACGCTCGAAGAAACCCGGATGTTCCATCAGATTCACAAGATTTAAGCGTGACTCACGGCCACGATGCGAAGGCATAAACTGAAGTTCGACCTTTTAAAAGTTCGTCGAGGCGCCGAAACGGAACAACTCGGTTTTGTCGAAATCCGCTTTGAGCAAAGCCTCCGCGATATCGGCGCGGAGCGGTCCCAAAGGTGACTGCCAGATGATGCTGAAACCGGTCGACAGGCGAACTTCGGAACTGTCAAAAATGAAACTACCCTCACCGCACTCCTTACCGATGATGCAATCGCTGGCCCCTGGGGGGAGAGTTACCGCCCTCTCGGCGAGTCCGCTCGCCTGCCAGAGAGAACCTGCGTCAACGAAAAAGGCGCCTTGCATGCCGAGATTTTCCGGCAGGAGCGGGAACGGGAAGCGCACTTCGGCGGTAGTGGCCCAGAAATATTCGCCGCCCAGGGAGTCGCGGCGGCAATTCGGAACCCTGTTCCCGGTCAGTGGATCTTCGCAAGCATCGCGCGGTCCTATGCCGGCGCGTTGGAAACCGCGTATGGTCTCACCGCCCTTGAAGAACAAGTCGGTCATGCGGACGTCATGTCCAAGACCGTCGATCACGCCACCTTGAACGCGGCCGACCAGAGTAATTTTGTTGGTAACAGGATAATATCCGCGCGCGTCGGCGACCGAACGGAGAAAGGTCACGTCGCCTCCAACGCCGGCGTAATCTTGCGAGAACGAAGCGAATGCGCCGCTGGTCGGAGCTTGCGGCAAATTGCGCGTATCGTAAGCGACAGTGTAGCCAACGCTCGACACGTTGACAGGGCCTTCGGCCGCCGCTTGCTTCACCGCCAAGGAGGCGTTTCGGGTCGCATCGTAAATCTCTTCCTGCTCAAGCCTGTAGCGTAAACCCATCTGGGTATTGTCGGCGATCGGGAAACCCATGCGGAGATTGCCGCCGGTGTTCCGTTGTCTGAATGATGCCACGTCGCGGAAATCGACCTCCTTGTGAAACAGATCGAAGCCCGCTGCGAGATTGCGGCCGAGGAAATAAGGCTCGGTGAAGCTAAAGTCGATCTGCATGCGCTCCAAGCTTCCGGAGAAGCCCAGCCTGACATATTGGCCCTTGCCCATAAGATTGCGCTCGGTGATGCTGATATCACCAATCACTCCTTCGCTCGTCGAATAGCCTACCCCGAAGGATAGTTCTCCAGTCGGCTGCTCGACCACCTTGACCACTAGGATCACGCGGTCCGGAGCACTGCCGGGCTCAGTTTCGACCTCGACCGATTTAAAAAAGCCAATAGCGCGCAGTCGTTTACGAGATGCTTCGACCAATAGCCGGTTGAAAGCGTCGCCTTCCGCGAGCCGGAATTGGCGTCTGATCACGTCGTCCTGAGTGCGGAAATTGCCGACGATATTGATACGCTCAATATAAACCCTCGGCCCTTCCTCGATGATGTATACGATGCCTATCGTGTGGTTGATGGGATCGCGTTCATAACGGGGTCTGACCTGCGCAAAGGCGTAACCTTGCTGTGAGGACAGTAGCGTCAAGGCTTCTACAGTCTTTTCCACCCGCTCGACGTTATAGACGCGGCCAGGGCGGGTTATGATCGCGCCACGCAAAGCCTCAACGTTGAGCGAGGGCAAAGCGCTCTCTATCTCGACAAGGCCGAAACGGTAGCGTTGTCCTTCATCGATGGTGAAGGTGATGAAGAAACCCCGACCGTCGCGATCGAGGTCGGCGGTCGCTGAGATGACACGGGCATCGGCATAGCCGTTCTTCAGGTAGAACTGCCGTAAGAGTTCGCGATCGAGATTGAGTCGGTCGGGATCGTAGATATTGGTGCTTTTAAGGAAACTCAGCAGGTTCGTCTGCGTGGTCGATATCACGAAGCGGAGCTGGGAATCGCTGAAGGCGTCGTTGCCGATGAAGTTGATAGCGCGGACCTTGGTCGACGGACCTTCATTGATTTCGAACACAACGTCGATGCGGTTGGTGTCGAGATTTATGATCTTGGGTTCGACTCGGGCGGTATAGAGACCCTGCCGGCGATAGACGTCGAGAATACGCTGCACGTCGGCCTGCACACGCGCGCGGGTAAAGACCGCGCGAGGCTTGAGTTGCACTTCGGCCTTTAAAGTGTCTTCCGTAACCTCCCGGTTTCCTTCGAACGCGACACGGTTCACGATCGGATTCTCGACCACGATGATGACGACGGTGCCCCCGTCACGCCTGATGCGAACATCCTGGAAAAGGCCGGTTGCGAACAAGGTCTTAAGGGATTCGTCGAGTAAGGCGGGATCGTAGGCATCACCCACGGTGAAGCTGAGATAAGAACGGACCGTCTCAGGCTCGACGCGCCGATTGCCCTCGACGCGGATGTGCTGGATGCTCTGGGCGTGGGCCGATAGATCGCCAAAGCTCGCGCTGAGACCCAGCGAGAGCGGGACGCTACTCAACATCAGGAGGGCCGCAAGAAGCCCTCTCATCAACGTCCACCGCACCATTACTGGTGTCTTCCCCCTTAAGCCGATCGCAGGTTCAGCCTCTGGCCCAAAACTGGCCATGGTTTGTGGCCGATTTTTGGTTCTATCTCTTGAGGATAGCGGTTTTACAGCCGCTTTCTCCAAGACCGCCGTGCATCGGAGCCAATTATAGAAATTTCAAGTGAATCAGGTCGTTCCAGGTCGCGAAAATCATTAACATGAGAACAAATGCGAGGCCAATGCGGAAACCCATTTCCTGTGTGTTTTCGCTTAACGGCCGGCCTCTGGCCGCCTCGATGCCGTAAAACAGAAGATGTCCGCCATCGAGCATGGGTATAGGGAATAGATTTATTAGCCCAATACTTACAGAAATAATGGCCGCAAGGTTGAGTAATGCCACAAACCCTGCGGTCGCGACCTGACCCGATATTTGCGCTATTCTTATAGGTCCACCAAGCTGGTCAGCTGCCTCTCGGCCGACGATGACATCATAGAGATAGGCAAGAGACCTCGAGATGACGAAATAGGTTTCCTGCACGCCCATGACCACAGCGGTCAGGGGGTCATGACGCTTCAAGGTCCAGTCGTCCGGCGCTGCGCTGCGCTGAATGCCGAGCTGGCCGATACGCATGGTATTGCCGAAACGGTCGGTAATTTCCTTGCGTTCGGGCATCGCGGTCAGGTCGATCTTGGCTCCGCCACGATCCACGACGAAATTCAGGGACTGATCGGGGCTCGTTCCGACGATTCGCTGCATTTCGCTGAAACTCTCGATGGCCTGACCATCGATACTGAGAATCCGGTCTCCAGGCATGAAGCCCGCCCGTTCCGCCGCGCTTCCCGGATTGACCGCATCAACCTTGGCGGCGGTGATGCGCTCGCCAAACAGGCTGAAAATGGTGGCGAAGACGACGATCGCCAGAAGGAAATTGGCGATCGGCCCCGCCGCCACGATCGCCGCGCGTTGGCCCACGGTCTTGCCCTGAAAGCTCTTCTTGCGCTCTTCCACCGACAATTCTTCCATCGGCTTGTGGCTCGCGCTTGCCACGTTCTCGTCGTCGATGAATTTCACGTAGCCACCGAGCGGGATCCAAGCGACCCGCCAGCGCGTCCCATGTCGGTCATTGAAGCCGAAGATTTCGGGCCCAAAGCCGATGGAGAAGGTCTTGACGCCCACCCCACACCAGCGTGCCACGAGGAAATGACCGAGTTCGTGAAAGAACACGACAACGGTCAAAACAAAGAGAAATCCGAGCACGGTGTAGAGCAGCATCTGGTTTATTCACCCAAAGAGCTTAGTTATGTTGAGCTTATATCGGCCGCTTGAGAATTCAGATCAATCAGCAAATCGGCCAAGCAGAGAGCGGGCGCGCGACCTTGCATCGGCGTCGATAGCCAGCACTTCGTCGACTTTTTGTGGCTTAAGCATGGCCAGATCGGGACTGCCGTCGAGGGTCGCCTCGACTAGTCCGGCAATGGCCAGGAAGCCGATTCTCCTGGCGAGAAACGCTTCGACGGCAATCTCGTTGGCGGCATTGAGAACGGTGCCGGCGCTGCCCCCCGCGGAGAGCACCTCTTTGGCCAGGCGCAATGCCGGGAAACGCTCCATATCCGGTGCCTCGAAGGTGAGCGCGCCAAGCGCGGCGAGATCGAGACGCTCGGTTGGCGCATACATCCGATCAGGCCAGGCGAGGCTATAGGCAATGGGCGTACGCATGTCCGGACAGCTCATTTGTGCCAGCACGGATCCGTCGCTCAAATAGAGGAGACAGTGCACGATCGATTGGGGGTGGGTTAGGACGTCGAGCTCGCTCGGACCGAGCGAAAAAAGGTGATGCGCCTCTAACAGTTCGAGTCCCTTGTTCATCAAAGTCGCCGAGTCGATGGTGACTTTGGGACCCATCGACCAGTTCGGATGATTGAGCGCCTGCTCGGGCGCGGCTACCGCCATCTGCTCGCGGCTCCAGCCCCGGAACGGACCGCCCGAGGCCGTGAGGCAAAGGCGTTCAATGCGTTCTTTGGGGACCGCCGTCATGATCTGTAGCGCGGCGGAATGCTCGGAGTCGACGGGAAGCAGCGTCGTGTTGGCGCGGGCGACCTCGGCCATGAAGATGGCACCGGCCGAAACCAGACATTCCTTGTTGGCGAGTGCTGTCGCGGTCCCCTGGCGTACCGCCTGCAGAGTTGGCTTGAGACCGGCCGCGCCGACGATCGCCGCCATCACCCAATCGGCCGGCCGGCTTGCGGCGTCGAGCAGCGCTTCATCCCCGGCACCGGCCTCAATGCCCGTTCCGGCCAGCGCATCACGCAAGCCTTGATACCGTGCAGCGTCCGCAATCACTGCGCACTCGGCGTGATGCCGGACCGCGAGTTCGGCAAGGCGGGTGACGTTATGACCGCCGGTAAGTGATACCACACGATAGGAAGACGGATCGCGGCCGATAAGATCGAGCGTGCTCTCGCCGATCGAACCTGTCGCGCCGAGAATGGAAATTCGACGCGGGTAGGACTTGCTCGTGTCGATCTCAACGGATGAGAGCGGAACGGAACGATGTTTTGTTCTTGTATTCACCAGATAAGCAGTCCTTGTCCTGGATTGGCCGCCTCTCGCAGGGCGATTAGACCTGCGACGAACGCGGCGAGCAACAGACCGTCGATCCGGTCGAACAAGCCGCCATGGCCCGGAATAAGCCCGCTCATGTCTTTTACGCCGAAATGGCGTTTTACCGCACTCTCGGCCAGATCACCCATTTGACAGGCGAGCGCAAGGCCGAGGGCGATTAAGGCCAGGGCCAAGGCCGAAGTACCGCCAAGCCCCAAGGCGAAAGCATAGCCGGCCAGAGCCGGCGCGACGGCCCCCGCGACAAAGCCGCTCCAGGTTTTGTTGGGGGAAATATAGGGAGCAAGCTTGGGACCGCCAATCAGGCGTCCCAATGCATAGGCACTGGTATCGGTGACCGCCGCCACGACGAGAACGTAAAGCACCGCCGGGACACCGTATGCCGGGTCGCCTCTCAGCCAGAGCATGGCGGCAATAGGCAGTGCCGTTGCGAGGAACCCCGCAAGTGACCACCAAACATGTTTCGCTTGGCTCGCGAGCCAGATCGCGCAGCATGCAATGACGAGAGCGATGAAGGCGAGATCGAAACGCTTGAGCACAACCAGGACGGCGATAATGGCGATGCCGATAGCATGGATCAAAGCGACGGTATCGAAGCCCTCTTCCCGCACGAGCTTGCCCCATTCCCAGGCAAGGATCGCACCGGCGAAAATCGCAAGCACCAGTAGGCTCCATGGACTGACGATGACGGCAGCGAGGGCCACTGCTGCAAGCAGGGCGGCCGACACAATCCTGATGCCGAGTTCAGGCCTTTTCGGCGCTGGTCGCCCGCGGTCTTTATCCGGGAGCGTTTTCGTCCGCGTCACCCGGCCGATCTCGCCGTCGTACCGCCGAAGCGCCGCTGACGCCGCTGATACTCGGTAATGGCTGCTTCCAGCGTTTCACGCGAAAAATCCGGCCAATAAACATCGACGAACACGAATTCACTATAGGCGAGCTGCCACAGCAGAAAATTCGAGAGGCGTAACTCACCGCTGGTACGGATGAGGAGATCCGGATCGGGCAGTCCCGCCGTGTCGAGATAGGAGTTGAAAAGCTCGGGCGATATATCCGACGCGGCGATGGAACCGCCGGCGACATCTTCGGCGATGCGCTGCGCGGCGCGAGCGATCTCATCGCGCGAACCGTAATTAAAGGCGATTGTCAGATTGAGCGTGGTATTGTCCTTGGTCAGCTCGACCGCATCGTCGATCATGCGCAATAGGTCTTGATCGAGGCCAGTGCGAGTGCCTATGACCCGAATCTTCACACCGTTCTTGTGCAGGTCCGCGAGGTCACGCCGTACGAAACGCCGCAACAGACCGAAGAGATCGTTAATCTCCTGCTTGGGGCGCGACCAGTTCTCGGAGGAGAAACTGTAGAGTGTTAGATGCGTAAGGCCGAGATCGCGCGAAGCATCCACCGTACGCCTCAGAGCTTCGACCCCTTGACGATGACCCTCTGACCGCGGCAGGCCGCGCTCGGCCGCCCAGCGCCCATTGCCATCCATGATGATCGCGACATGAAGTCCGCCTTGCCCCTCGGCCGGATCCAAGCTGAGCTTATCCATTGCGGCCTTCATAATCGAAGACTCCGATTCGAGGTGGGGGCGTGTTCTCTGACTGCTCAATTAGACCTGCATGATCTCGGCTTCCTTGCTCGCAAGGGCCTCATCGATCTCCTTGATAACCTTATCGGTCAGATCTTGCACCTTGGTGGCAAGGGTGTGGTGCTCGTCCTTGCCCATATGGTCGTCCTTCTCCGCCCGTTTTAGATGCTCCATGCCGTCGCGACGGACATTGCGCACCGCGATGCGTGCCTGTTCGGCGTATTTGTGAGCGACCTTGACGAGTTCGCGGCGTCGTTCCTCGTTGAGCTCCGGAATCGGCAAGCGCATAAGCTGGCCTTCAATCACGGGATTTAGGCCAAGGTCGGACTCTCGAATGGCGCGTTCCACCGCGCCCACCTGGCTTCTGTCCCAGACCTGTACCGTGATCAGACGCGGCTCCGGCACATTGATCGTTGCCAGCTGATTGAGGGCCATGGGGTTGCCGTACGCGTTGACCATGATCGGATCGAGAAGGCTCGCATTCGCCCGGCCAGTGCGTAGCCCACCGAACTCCTGCTTCAACACGTTAAAGGCGCCATGCATGCGCCGGTCGATCTCTTTAAGGTCGAAGCTCGCCATGTCCCTTCCCCGTTTCCTCCCAGAAACGACCGTCCTTAGTTCCTCAGGCTGCCTTATCACTCTCTATGGTGGTTGAGGCGCCCTTTCCTTGCAATACCGCCGTCAGGCCGCCCGGCCCCTTGATAGAAAAGACAATTATCGGAATCTCGTTGTCGCGGGCAAGTGCGATCGCAGCCCCGTCCATGATGCGCAGATCCTGTTTGAGGACATCATCATAGGTCAACCGGTCGTAGCGCTTGGCATTCGGCGACTTTTCCGGATCGGCGCTGTAGACACCGTCGACCTGGGTGGCCTTTAGAAGCGCGTCGCAGCCCATTTCGGCGGCACGAAGCGCCGCGGCCGTGTCCGTGGTGAAGTACGGATTGCCAGTACCGCCGGCGAAGACGACCACCCGTCCTTTGGCGAGATGATCGAGTGCCTTGTCACGAATATAGGACTCACACACCGTAGGCATGGGGATAGCCGACAACACGCGTGTCGGTTTTCCGGCACGTTCGATCGCGGCCTGCAACGCCAGAGCATTCATCACGGTCGCAAGCATCCCCATATAATCGCCACGAGCACGGTCGATACCACTTTGCGCCGCGTTCAGACCGCGAAAAATATTGCCGGCCCCAACCACGAGGCAGAGCTCGGCGCCTAGGCCGGCGGCTTCGGCGACATCATCAGCGATCCGTTGTACCACCCTGAGATCAATGCCGGAGCCTTTGTCGCCCCCCAGCGCTTCCCCCGACATCTTGAGAAGGATGCGCCGGTGACACAGTCTGGCAGTTGCGGAAGACTTGGCCATCAGCTCAAACTCCGGCGCCCTTTTGCAACCGGCGGGCGCAAATCGGCGAGAGCCTAAGAGCCCGACGCCGCAGCGGCAACCTCCGCGGCGAAATCACTATCGGGCCGATCGATCCCCTCGCCCAATGCGAAGCGATAAAAGCCCGTGATCTTGATCGGTGCGCCGGCATCCTTCGCCGCCGTCTCGAGCGCCTTGGTCACCGTCAAGTCGGGATCGTGGACGAAAGGTTGCTGAAGTAGCACAACCTCCTCATAGAACTTCCGCAGGCGGCCTTCGACCATCTTCTCGATCACCGCGTCTGGCTTGCCGGACTCCTTGGCTTGTTCGACCAGAATAGCGCGCTCGCGCGCAACGTAGGCCGGATCGAGATTTGCAACGTCAACGGCTTGTGGGTTGGCCGCGGCGATGTGCATGGCGACCTGCTTGCCAAAGCTTGCGATCTTTTTCTCATCGCCGGTGGATTCGAGAGCGACAATGACCCCGATCTTGCCGAGACCCGGCGCCAGCATATTGTGCATGTAGCTGGCGATCGCCCCTTTCGCGACGGAGAGATGGGCGGCGCGCCTCAGTGTCATGTTCTCACCGATAGATCCGATCATCTCCTTGATGGTGTCTGCTACGGTTGCCTTGCCAGAGCCGTAAGCGGACTTATCAAGCTGGTTGAGGTCGCCCTTGGCTTTGAGCGCAGCCTTGGCGATGGTACTCACCATTTCCTGGAATTTCGGGTTGCGGGCGACAAAGTCGGTCTCGGAATTGACCTCGACAATCGCCGCCGCCTTGGACTCGGCGGCAAGCCCAATCAATCCTTCCGCCGCCACGCGTCCGGCCTTCTTGGCGGCCTTGGCCAATCCTTTGGCACGAAGCCAATCGACCGCGGCTTCCATATCACCGCCGGTCTCAGCCAGTGCTGCTTTGCAATCCATCATGCCCGCGCCGGTCTTGTCGCGCAGTTCCCTCACGGTGGATGCGGTAATCGTCGCCATGTCGTCCTCTACGATTTTGTGTGGTCGGGCTAAGCTAGTTCGCCTCGGCCTCGGGTTCTTTAGTCTCGGCGGCGGATTCCGGTTCGGGTTTTGGTTCCGATCCTTGCGCCTTGGACTTCCTTGGAGGCCGCCTGCCATTGCCGCCGCCACGTCCAGCCTTCTTCCTCGGCCTGCGTTCAGCACCCTCTTCACCCTCAAGTTCAGGCTCAGCCATCGGCTCGTCGGCTGCGCCGAGATCGACGCCACCAGCGCCTTGTGCGCGCTCTATACCGTCGATGGCTGCACGGGCGATCAGGTCGCAATAAAGCGTGATGGCGCGGCCGGCATCGTCGTTGCCGGGTATGGGATGGCTTATCCCTTCCGGATCACAATTGGAATCGACGATGGCAACAACCGGCATGTTGAGCTTGCGCGCCTCGGCGATAGCGATGGACTCCTTGTTGGTATCGATGACGAACATCAGGTCGGGCACCGCGCCCATGTCCTTGATACCGCCGAGCGCGCGCTCGAGTTTCTCCTTCTCGCGCGTGAGCTGAAGCAGCTCTTTCTTGGTGAGACCGTGATGGTCGCCCGTGAGCAGCTCCTCCAGCGACTTCAGCCGCTTGATCGAGTTGGAGATGGTGCGCCAATTGGTCAGCGTGCCGCCGAGCCAACGATGATTGATGTAATATTGCGCGCAAGACTTAGCCGCATCGGCGATCGCTTCTGACGCCTGGCGTTTGGTGCCGACGAAAAGGACGCGCCCGCCTTTGGCCACCGTGTCGGATACCGTGAGCAGCGCCTGATGCAAAAGCGGCACTGTCTGGGTGAGATCGATGATGTGAATGTTGTTGCGTGACCCGTAGATGAACGGCGCCATCTTCGGGTTCCAGCGGTGGGTCTGATGACCGAAATGCACGCCAGCTTCAAGAAGCTGACGCATAGTGACATCGGGCAGTGCCATTGGACTGCTTGCTCCTTTTTCCGGTTCTGCCGCCGTGGGACGAAGAGGACCGGATATCCGGTCACCGGAGCGGAGCTAAGGCTTGAGGCCGAAGCGACGCATAAGTCCCACGTGTGAGATGGGCGGTTTATAAGGACGGCATCAAGGCTTGGCAAGAGCCGAAAGACGAGGGAATCTGCCGAAATGTGCCTGTCAGAGGGCGCTGATCGAGGATACGCCCTCGACGAGCTTGAGCGCGCTACGCTGCTTCGGTGTGGCGTCAATGCCTTGCGGCAGCACGAACTCGACCTCTCGCGCCAGGTCCTCAATACGAAGAACGAGCCGGAACGCTCCCTGCCCGCCATCGGTGCCAACCTGTTCGGCCAGTGACGGCAGCGCGCGCGTGTCGTCGAGATAGATCTTCATGCCGGCGTGGCGGGCTTCCGCGGCGTGTTCGAGCGAGGAGAGTTTCTGCACCCGAACCTTGACGTTCTCTCCGTCGGCCTCGGCCTCGACATCGAGCAAGACGGCTGTGCCCGGTTCGAGCAGCGCGCGTGATGCCGCAAGTGTCTCGGAGAACACGACGGCCTCGAATTGTCCGGTCGTATCGGAGAACGCGACGAAGGCATAAGAATTGCCGGTCTTGCCTTTGCGCTCACGGGCAAAGAGCACGGTGCCGGCGAGCGTGCCGACCACGCGGCGGGTGCGCGCCTTGGCGCTGAACTCGGCCCAAGTCTCGGCGCCGAGTGCCTCCAGCACGTCCTGATAATCGTCAAGTGGATGGCCGGTGAGGAAAAACCCGACTGCCTCGAATTCGCGGGAGAGCCGATCGATCGGAGCCCACGGCTTTGTGGCGCGAAGTTCGATAGGCGGCGGTGTCTGCTCCCCTCCGGCGAACAGATCCTCCTGGCCCTCGGCGCGTGTCTCTTGCGAGCGGTTGCCCGCGGCGATGAGGAGATCGACATTGGCGTAAGCCGTGGCCTGATCGATCCCGAGCTCGTTGAGAGCGCCCGCGGCGGCCAGCGTCTCGAGCGCGCGCTTGTTGAGCATGCGTGGATTAATGCGTCTCGCGAAATCGGAGACATCCCGGAACGGTCCCTTATCCGCGCGCTCGGCGCAAAGACATTCCACGGCCTGGCGGCCGACATTCTTCAGAGCGGCGAGCGAATAGCGTATGGCGCCGTCGCTTGGAATAAAACCGACCTCCGAACGGTTCACGGATGGTGGCTCGATCTGCAAGCCGAGCCGGCGCGCCTCCTGGGCGAAGCCATTGAGCTTGTCGGCATTGCCCATATCAAGCGTCATCGATGCGGCAATAAACTCGGTGGCATAGTTGGCCTTCAGATAAGCGGTTTGATAGGCGATCAAGGCGTAACCAGCCGCATGCGATTTGTTGAAGCCGTAGCCCGCGAATTTCGCCACAAGCTCGAAAATATACTCAGCGCGGGCACGATCGACGCTGTTCGACACGGCGCCTTCGACGAAACGCGATTTCTGCGCCGCCATCTCCTTCTTGATCTTCTTGCCCATGGCGCGGCGCAAGAGGTCCGCTTCGCCGAGCGAAAAGCCGGAGAGTTCCTGCGCGATCTGCATGACCTGCTCTTGGTAGATGATCACGCCGTAGGTCTCGGCGAGGATCGGCTCGATCATCGGATGCAGGGATTCGATCGGTTCGCGCCCGTGCTTGCGGTTCACGTAAGAGTCGATGTTGTCCATCGGGCCGGGCCGGTAGAGCGCGACGATGGCGATGATGTCCTCGAAGCGGTCGGGCTTCAGCTTGCGCAAGGCCTCGCGCATGCCCTGACCTTCGAGTTGGAACACGCCGACCGTGTCGCCGTGCTGAAGTAGCGTGTAGGTCGCGGGATCGTCGAGTGGGAGCTTGGCCGGATCGAGCGAAATCCCGCGCCGTGCGATGAGTTCGCGCGCGGTCTCGATCACAGTGAGGGTCTTGAGCCCGAGGAAATCGAACTTCACGAGCCCGGCGGCCTCCGCCCATTTCATGTTGAACTGCGTCGCCGGAAGCTGTGCGCGTGCATCGCGATAGAGCGGCACGAGCTCGATCAGCGCGCGATCGGCGATGACCACGCCGGCGGCATGGGTCGAGGCATGACGGTAAAGCCCCTCGAGCCGCTGGCCGATATCGAGCAGCTTGGCGACGATGGGCTCCGCATCACGCGCTTCCTGCAGGCGGGGTTCACTCGCTATGGCTTGCGGCAGCGTGATGGGATTGGTGGGATTGACCGGCACGAGTTTGCATAGGCGGTCGACCTGGCCGTAAGGCATCTGCAGTACGCGGCCCACATCGCGCAGCACGGCGCGCGCCTGAAGCTTGCCGAACGTGATGATATGGGCAACACGGTCCTCGCCATAGCGCTCGCGCACATAAGCGATGACTTCGTCGCGCCGGTCCTGACAGAAATCGATATCGAAATCGGGCATGGACACGCGCTCGGGGTTCAAGAAGCGCTCGAACAGCAGTCCGAAGCGGATGGGATCGAGATCGGTGATGGTCAGGGCATAGGCCACAAGCGAGCCGGCTCCTGATCCGCGGCCCGGCCCCACGGGTATGCCTTGCGCCTTGGTCCACTGGATGAAATCGGCGACGATGAGAAAATAGCCCTGGTAGTTCATTCCCGTAATGACATCGAGCTCGAACGCCAGACGGTCAGCATAGGCCGCGAGATCGTAGCCCGGGGCGAGGCCCTGCTCTGCGATGCGCTTCTCCAGCCCAGCTTCCGACTGACGCCGCAGTTCGGCAGCTTCGGTCTCGGCCAGTGCGCTCGACGCTTCGCCGCCGGTCAAGAAAGGTGGGAGGATCGGCTGACGTTGCATCGGTCTATAAGCGCAGCGCCGCGCGATCTCGACCGTATTGTCCAGCGCCTCGGGAAGGTCGGCGAACAGCTCACGCATCTGTGCCGATGTCTTGAAGTAATGCTCGGGGCTAAGGCGGCGCCGGTCGTCGACGGCGACATAACTCCCTTGCGCGATACAGATCAGCGCATCATGCGCCTCGAAATCTTCGGTGCCGGCGAAATAAGCTTCGTTAGTGGCGACGATGGGAAGGTCAAGGTCATAGGCGAGATTGAGAAGCGCGGGCTCGACCGCCCGCTCCTGCGGCAGGCCGTGGCGCTGCAATTCGACATAGAGCCGGTCGCCGAAGATGTCGCGAATAGCCTCGAGCCGAGAGCGCGCGAGTTCGGGATTGCCGTCGGCAATGGCCATATCGATTACGCCTTCAGGTCCGCCGGTCAAAATGACCAGTCCCTCGCCATGCTGGATGAGTTCGCTAAGGGTCGTGAGAACCTCACCCGATTCCGCCGCGGCAAAAAATGCATGACTCGAAAGGCGCATAAGGTTGGCATAGCCCGTCGCATCCTTGGCCAGGAGCGCGATGCGCCCGTCGGCGCGAGGCACATGCATTTCGCCTGGGCTGAGAGGCGTTGTGCGCGAAGCCGCGAAGGTCAGCGACAAGGTACAGCCGATGATCGGCTGGATACCCGCCTCGGCCATGGCTTCCGAGAATTCGAGAGCGCCGAACAGATTGTTGGAATCCGTCAAGGCGAGCGCCGGCGCGCCATCGGCCGCAGCAAGTGCGGCAAGCTTCGGAATGGTGAGCGCGCCTTCGAGCAACGAATAGGCCGAATGCACCCGAAGATGCACGAAAGGTTCAGCCCGCTCCGTCATGTTCCGCCTAGCTCCAGTGCCCTGACCTCAAGGCTCCACCCTTCCGGATTCGGCCGAGCCATCGAAGTCTCAATCGAGGAATTTCCCCGTTCTCCTTATGCCTAGGCATAGGAGAACAGAAAGAGAACACTACGCCCCAATCAGTACAAGATCAAGAGCGACGCACTACGGAGACGACTGCGACTTCCTCTTCCACCAAGAGGCCGTCGACGAGACGCAGGACACGGTCCATACGCGCGGCAAGGTCGAGATTGTGGGTCGCCACCACTGCCGCTACCCCCTCGTCGCGCACGAGACGCAATAACTCCTCAAAGACGCGCTCGGCGGTATGCGGGTCGAGATTTCCGGTGGGCTCGTCGGCGAGTAGTACTTTGGGATCGTTGGCGACGGCGCGGGCGATAGCCACGCGTTGCTGCTCGCCGCCGGAAAGTTCCGCCGGCCGATGGTCCCAGCGATCCTCGAGGCCTAGCGATGCGAGAAGCTGTTGGGCCCGCGTCTTGGCCTGTTCCCGGTCAACGCCGAGGATAAGTTGCGGCAGTTCAACATTTTCCATTGCCGAGAATTCCGGCAACAGATGGTGGAACTGATACACGAAGCCAACCTCCATGCGGCGCATACGGGTCTGCTCGTTGTCGGATAGCGTGACGCAATCGACACCGTTGAGGATCACGGCGCCAGAGTCAGGCCGTTCCAGCAGCCCGGCGATGTGCAGCAGAGTCGATTTGCCAGCGCCCGAAGGCCCGAGCAGGGCTACGGTCTCTCCCGGGAAGAACGAAGCCGTGGCGCCGTTCAACACGACGATACGGCGATCGCCCTGTGTGTAGGCACGCTCGAGCCGTTCGAGGCGTAGCACAGGGGTTGCTTGTTTGGGGCTGTCCACGTCCGCCTATTCGTAGCGTAAGGCTTCTACCGGATCGAGACGCGAGGCGCGCCAGGAGGGGTAGAGGGTAGCGAGGATCGACAGGAGCAGCGCCATTATCACTACCGAAGCCGTCTCGCCGGTGTCCATCTCCGCCGGTAATTGCGAGAGATAATAGAGTTCGGGCGCAAACAGCTCGGTACTGGTGATCCAGCCAATGATCCCGCGCAAGCGGTCGATATGGGCGCAAACCAGGACACCAAGCGCGAAGCCGGCCAGTGTACCGGTAACCCCGATGCTGGTGCCGGTGATGAAGAAGATACGCATGACGGCACCGCGGGTCGCTCCCATGGTGCGCAGGATGGCGATGTCGCCGCCCTTGTCCTTCACCAGCATAATCAAGCCGGCGATGATGTTGAGCGCCGCCACCAGTACGATCAGCGTGAGGATCAGGAACATAACATTGCGCTCTACTTCGAGCGCGTTGAAGAAGGTCGCGTTCCGCTGGCGCCAGTCGCTGATGTAGATGCTCGGACCTCCAGCGGTGATAATTTGGGAACCCAGTTTCCCGACTTCGTCGGGAGAATCGAGCACGACTTCGAGCACGGTGACGTTGTCGGGTTGATTGAAGTAAAGCTGCGCCTCCTTGAGTGGCATGAACATGATGCTCGAATCGTATTCCGACATGCCGATCTCGAAAATGGCGGCCACTGGATAGCGCTTTACCCGGGGGGCAGTGCCGAGAGCGGTCGAGGCGCCTCGCGGGCTCAATAACGAGATTTTGTCGCCCACTCTTACATTGAGATCGTTGGCGAGGCGGGTGCCAAGCGCGATGCCTGGTTCCTTGTCGAAGCCGTCGAGCGTACCGAAACGCACATTCTTGGAGACAGCAGTCAACTTCTTAAGGTCGTGCTCGCGAAGTCCACGCACCAGCGCTCCGCTTGAGGTCGAAGGCGTCGATACCATCACTTGTCCTTCGACCAAAGGCAGTGCGAATTTGACTCCGGAGACCTCGCGGATGCGCCCAGCAACCTCATCGTAATCGGTGAAATTGCCGAGGCTATGCACCACGACATGACCGTTCAGCCCGAGCATCTTGTTGAAAAGCTCCTGACGAAAGCCGTTCATCACCGCCATCACCACGATCAACGTCATCACGCCGAGCATGATGCCAATGAAGGAGAAGAACGCGATGACCGAAATGAAACCTTCCTTGCGGCGCGGGCGCAGATAGCGCAACGCGACGAGCCACTCGAAAGGCGCGAATGCCCGCGTGCTGCCGGTTTGGCTCATGCCGCCTCCTTCCGCGCTTTTGTCGCCGAAGCGATGAGCCGATTCAAAGCTGCCTCGAAGGTGAGACTATGGCGGACCCCGGTTGCACGCTCTTTGAGCTCGATTTCCCCGGATTTCAGGCCTTTGGGACCAACGATGATCTGCCAAGGCAGCCCGATCAGGTCCATGGCCGTGAATTTGGCCCCTGCCCTATCGTCACGGTCGTCATAGAGCACGCTAAGCTCGGCAGCCTCAAGCTTCGCATAGAAATCGTCGGCCGCCTTATCCGTTTCGGCGTCTCCCACTTTGAGATTGATCAGGCCCACATCAAAGGGCGCGACGGAGGCCGGCCATATAATGCCGGCATCGTCATGGGAGGCCTCGATGATGGCTCCGACCAGGCGGGAAACGCCGATGCCGTAGGAACCCATCTGCACCGTGACCAGATCACCGTCAGGTCCTTGCACCTTGCAGCCCATCGGTTCGGAATATTTCGTGCCGAAGAAAAAGATATGTCCGACCTCTATCCCGCGGGCTGTCACCCGGTCCTTTTCCGGAACTTTGGAGAAGTGCGCGGCATCGTGCTTCTCGATGGTCGCCGCGTATTTACCGGTCCAGTCCCTAATTAGAGGCGTCAGGTCGCTGTCATAGTCGAGATCGGGACCAGGCGCCTCGAGCGCGAGAAGATCCCTATGGCAAAAAACCTCGCTCTCTCCGGTATCGGCAAGGATGATGAATTCGTGTGAGAGGTCGCCACCGATCGGACCCGTTTCAGCCGCCATGGGGATCGACTTCAAGCCCATACGGCTGAATGTGCGCAGATAGGAGACGAACATCTTATTGTAGGACTTCCGCGCATCCTCGAGCGTGAGATCGAAGGAATAGGAATCTTTCATAAGGAACTCGCGGCCGCGCATGACGCCGAAGCGCGGCCTGATCTCGTCCCGGAACTTCCACTGGATATGATACAGAATGCGCGGTAGTTCCTTGTAGGATTTCACCCCGTCGCGAAAAATGGCGGTGATCAATTCCTCGTTGGTCGGGCCGTAGAGCATCTCGCGCTCGTGGCGGTCGCTGATGCGCAGCATCTCTTTCCCGTAAACCTCGTAACGGCCGCTCTCCTTCCATATCTCGGCGGACTGGATGGTCGGCATGAGCATTTCCAGGGCGCCTGCGCGGTCCTGCTCCTCGCGCACGATCTGCTCGATCCTGCTCAAGACTCTGTGGCCGAGAGGAAGCCAGGAATAGATACCGGCGCTTGATTGACGGACGAGGCCCGCCCTGAGCATCAGCCGGTGGGAAACGATTTCCGCTTCCTTGGGGTCGTCGCGCAGGAGAGGCAGGAAATAGCGGCTGAGGCGCATTGGGGTGTTTTCGGGCGCTTTTATGGGGCGGAAGCGGGTCGATGCCGCCCGTTGAAGGAGCAATGCCTGACTTGGGCCAACTCTCCCTAATGACCCCTTAGGCGGCTAATAGCTTACTTTCGCAAGCCTAAGCAATCCTGGGAAATGCGCTTTTTCCCGGCAAAATATTTTCGCCCAGGGGCGGTGCCGGGCATTAAATCTGCGGCGACAGGTCACAATCATGGTGACAATTTGGCGCAAGGACGTTAGGGTGCGAACCACAACGTCGAACATCGGGACCTCAACGATCTCGAGTCGCGCGTTGAGATTGGACATGGTCCAAGTCTTGGGAGGAACAAAGGCAAGGCCGCAAGGCCTTGCTTTTTTATTGCGCTTTCACGCCGGGATTGGGGTCTTTTGTCAGGAAACCGGTGCCGTTTTGCACGGAAACCCCCGGGCCCCTACTGCACCCGCTCATAACGCGGGAAAAACGGGATGTCGTCGAGCGTGATGATGTGATGCGCGACGATCGCATAGACGAAAGCGAACACGATCGAGGCGACCACGGTGGTCGCCAGCATCTTCGGCAACAGCCGCGGCAAGAGCGGCGCGCTCTCCGCCGTGCCGGGTGAGGCTTTCTCGCCGGCTTCCTCGGCGGTACGCACGCCGATCGGCAGCATGGCGAACAGCACAATCCACCAGATGACGAAATAGATCGCGACAGCGAAGGCGATGGACATGGCTTGTGTCTTTGCAGTTCCGCGCGCTTAAGCCTCTTCGAGCTCGACCAGGGTGCCGCAAAAATCCTTCGGGTGCAGGAACAGCACCGGCTTGCCGTGCGCGCCGATCTTGGGTTCGCCGTTGCCGAGCACGCGGGCGCCCTGCTCGACCAGACGGTCGCGCGCCGCCTTGATATCCGGCACCTCGTAGCAGAGGTGATGGATGCCGCCATTCGGGTTGCGCTCCAGAAATCCGGCGATGGGCGAGTTGTCGCCAAGCATGCCAAGCAGCTCGATCTTGGTGTTGGGCAACTCGATGAACACTGTCGACACGCCGTGTTCGGGCTGCTCCTCCTCCGCCGAGACCTTGGCGCCGAGCGTATGGCGATACACCTCGGTCGCGGCCTTCAGGTCCGGCACGGCGATGGCGACATGGTTCAAGCGTCCGATCATGTCCGACCCTATATCACTGTCAGCAAGACGGAGCACATGGGCTTCTTGCCCCAGGCCTGATTGACGGCTGCCCGCACGGACCGGCGCACGGCTTCGCTCACCAGCGCCTGATCCTTGCGTTTCGGACGCGGAATACTGTCGATGGTGCCGGATGCCGCGTCCCTGACGATGCTCTCGAAGGAGACGCCATCGCCATCCGCGATGGGGAGTCCGGTCAACGCCACCTCGGGCTCGGCGAGCAATGCGCCCTTGTCGGACAGCACCAGCGACACCGACACGGTGCCGGCGAAGCTGAGACGCCGGCGGTCACGCACCTGGCCGTCGTCGGCGCGGGTCAGAATCGCGCCGTCGCGGTAGAGACGCCCGACCGGCACGTCGTCGATAATGGCGGCGGGACCCGGCGCGAGCCGCACCATGGCGCCGTTCCGGGCGCGCACCACCTCCTTGATGCCCAGTCGCTCGGCAAGCTTGGCATGGGCTTCAAGGTGCCTGCCCTCGCCATGCATGGGGATGGCGATATCGGGCTTCACCCAGCGATAAAGTTGCTCGAGCTCGCCGCGCCGCGGGTGGCCCGAGACATGCACCGGGGCATCCTGATCGGTGATGACCTCAACACCCATATCGGCCAAACCATTCTGCACGCGCCCCACCGCTTTCTCATTGCCGGGAATGGTGCGCGAGGAAAAGATCACGCGATCGCCCGGATCGAGCGTGACGTTCGGATGCTCGTCCAGAGCGATGCGCGCCATGGCGGCGCGCGCCTCGCCCTGGCTGCCGGTGCAGAGCGCCACCACCTTTTGGGGCGGCAAGCTTTCGAAAGCAGTCTCCTGATGGAAAGCGAGGTCGGGATCGAGATACCCCGTGGCCTGCGCGGCCTCGATCACCCGAAACATGGCGCGCCCCACCACGACGAGCTCACGGCCGGCGGCGCGCGTGGCTTCCGCCACCGAGCGAATGCGGGCCACGTTGGAGGCGAAGGTGGTCACAGCCACGCGGCGCGGCGCCTCGCCGATGAGCTTGTTGAGGACCACGGCGACGTCGGCCTCTGACGGCGACACGCCGTCGCGCACGGCATTGGTCGAATCGCAGATCATCGCGGTGACCCCATCCTCGCCGAGTGCTTGTAGTCGCGCGGCATCGGTCGGCGCGCTGGTCAGCGGATTCTCATCGAGCTTCCAGTCGCCGGTATGCAGCGCCGCGCCAACCGGCGTGCGGATCACCACGGCCGATGGCTCGGGGATCGAATGAGACATGCTCACCAACTCGATATCGAACGGGCCGATGGTCTGACGATGGCCCATGGGCACGATCTGGAGCGGAAAGCCGTTCACCAACCCCATCTCGCCGAGCTTCGATTTAAGCATTTCCGCGGTGAAGGGTGTGGCATAGACGGGAATGCCGCCGAGCAGCGGCCACAGATCGACCACCGCACCGAAATGATCTTCATGCGCGTGCGTCAATAGCAGTCCGGCAATGTTGTGCCGTTCTTCTTCGAGGAAACGAATGTCGGGTAAAATGACGTCGACGCCCGGCTCGTATTCGCCGCCGAAGGTCACACCCATATCGACGATGAGCCATTGCCGCTCGCCCTCCCGGCCGTAGCCGTAGAGGTAGAGATTCATGCCGATCTCGCCCACGCCGCCGAGCGGCACGAACACGAACTCGGCCTCCTTGCGATTTCCCTTGCGAGCCATAATGGAGCTTCTAATGCCTCATTGCCGCGAAAAGAATACGTCGCCGGCCATGATGCGACGCTCTGTGCCGTCTGCCATCTTGAGGCGCAGCGCCCCGTCGGTGTCGAGGCCGGCATAGGAGCCCTCGAGCTCATTGGGGCCGATCTGCACACGCAAGGGCCGTCCCGTGGGCCCTGCGCGATCGAGCCAGGCGCGCCTTATGGTCGGGAAGCCGTAGCCCTCCCCCCAACGCGTCAGCCATTCATGGGTGGTCTCTGCCAGAATTTCGAGAGCGTCACCCGGGGTCACCGTCACGCCATAGGCGGCAAGACTGATCGCCGGTTGTGGCAGGTTTTCCGGGTAGCGGGCGAGATTGATGCCGGTACCGATCACCACCACCGATCTATTCTCCCCGGAGCTTTCGACAGTCTCAAGCAGCATGCCGGCGACCTTCTCCTCGCCCAGCAAGACATCGTTCGGCCATTTGAGCAGGAGGTCGAAACGTCCCTCATAGACGATCATCTTGGTGAGGGTCTCGTAGGTGACAACACCGGCCAGAAGAGCAAGCTGCGAGGCGGTCTGCAGCGGCGCGTTCACCCGGAGGAGCAGGCTCGCGAACAGATTGCCGTAGAGCGAGGTCCATTGCCGTCCATTGCGGCCGCGGCCTTGCGATTGACGCGCCGACCAGATCCACAAGGGACCGGGCTCACCGGCGGTCGCGCGCCGGCACGCCTCGGCATTGGTCGAGTCGACCGTCTCCATGCGCAGCAGGCGATAGCCAGGGGGTAATGTGGGCAGAGAATAACTCATCTAAAACAATGACTTGGCCGCAACTCCGGCAAACGCCACGAGCGGCGCTGGATTGACGAAATAGAGCAATATGAACAGCCCGCTCACTGCGAGCACGGCGGCGAGCGACGGATACATCGGCTCGAAGCGTTCGGCTGGAGCATCAAAATACATGATCTTGACGATGCGTAGATAATAATAGGCTCCCACCACACTCAAGAGCACGCCGATAACGGCGAGCGCGTAAAGTCCGGCATGGATGGCGGCGAGGAACACGTAGAACTTGGCGAAGAAACCGGCCAGGGGCGGAATGCCGGCCAGGGAGAACAAGAGCAGCGCGAGCATCAGCGCCATGAACGGATTGGTGCTGGAGAGGCCCGAGAGTTGATCGATGTCCTCGACCATGCGCCCGTTCCGGCGCATGGCGAGGATGCAGGCGAAGGTGCCGAGCGTCATGACGAGATAGATGGCGAGATAGACGATCACGCCCTGCACGCCTTCAGGCGTGCCGGCGGCGAGCCCAACCAGCGCGAAGCCCATATGGCCGATCGAGCTATAGGCCATCAGCCGCTTGATATTGGTCTGCCCGATCGCCGCAAACGCGCCCAGCCCCATCGAGGCAATCGACAGAAACACCACGATTTGCTGCCATTCGATGGTGACCGCCGGGAAGGCCGCGATAAGTACGCGCACGGTCAACGCCATGGCGGCAAGCTTGGGCGCGGCGGCGAAGAAGGCGGTGACGGGGGTCGGCGCACCCTCGTAGACGTCTGGCGTCCACATATGGAACGGCACGGCCGAGATCTTGAAGGCGAAACCGGCCATGAGAAACACGAGACCGAAGATCAATCCGAGACTTACGCCCGAGGGCTGCACCGCGGCGGCGATCTTCACGAACTCGGTCGTGCCGGTGAAGCCATAGATGAGTGATGCGCCGTAAAGCAGCATGCCGGAGGCGAGCGCGCCGAGGACGAAATATTTGAGGCCGGCTTCGGCCGAGCGGGCTGAATCGCGCCTGAACGCGGCCACGACATAGAGCGCAAGACTCTGCAGCTCGAGGCCGACATAGAGCGCGATCAGGTCGTTGGCCGAGATCATCATCAACATGCCGGTGGTGGCGAACAGCACGAGGATGGGGAATTCGAATTTCAGCCCTCCCCGATCGCGCCAATATTCCACCGACATGACCAGCGCGATGCCAGCGCCGGCAAGCACCAGCAGCTTCATCATGCGCGCGTATGCATCGACGATGAAGCTGCCGTTGAACAGCGTCACCGTTCCCGAGCCCTGGGCCACCAGCACGCCGGCGAAAGCGAGCAGCAGGACCGACAGCCAGAGGATCAGCTCGCCACGCTCGCGCTTCATGAAGACGCCGAGCATGAGCAGCGCCATGGCGCCGATGGCCAGGGTCAGCTCAGGCGATGCGGCTTCGAGGTTGAGATCTGCGGGCACGAGAAACGTCCTTTATGGCAGCAGCGCGAACCGCGCCTGTTCGGCCGCGGCAAGGCTTGCCTCGTAATTCCGGATCAGCGCTTCGACCGAAGCAGACGATGCATCGAGCAGCGGCGCCGGGTAGAAACCGAAAAGAATGGTGAGCAGCACGAGCGGGGTCATCACTACGGCCTCACGCCAGGTCAGATCCTTGATCAACCGGAGCCCCGGCTTTTCCAGAACGCCGAAAATGACGCGGCGATAGAGCCAAAGCGCATAGGCCGCGGACAGGATGATCCCGGTAGTGGCGAGGAAGGCGACCCAGGTATTGACGCGGAAGGCGCCGGTGAGCGCCAGGAACTCGCCGACGAAGCCGCTGGTGCCGGGCAGCCCGACATTGGCGAGCGTGAACACCATGAAGCAGAACGCATAGAGGGGCATGCGGGCGACGAGCCCGCCGAAGGCGGCGATCTCACGGGTGTGCATGCGGTCATAGATCACGCCGACGCACAGGAAGAGTGCCGCCGACACGATGCCGTGCGACAGCATCTGGAAGATGCCGCCTTGCAGGCCCTGCATGGTGAGGGTGAACACGCCGATGGTGACGAAACCCATATGCGCCACCGAGGAATAGGCGATGAGCTTCTTCATATCCTCCTGCGCCAGCGCCACCAGCGATGTGTAGATGATGGCGACCACCGAGAGCGCGAAGATCAGCGGCGCGAACTCGGCGGAAGCAAGCGGGAACATGGGGATGGAGAAGCGCAGGAAGCCGTAACCGCCCATCTTTAGGAGGATGCCGGCGAGGATGACGGAGCCCGCGGTCGGCGCCTCGACATGGGCGTCCGGCAGCCAGGTATGCACCGGCCACATTGGCAGCTTCACCGCGAACGAGGCGAGGAAGGCAAACCATAGCCAGGTCTGCATGTGCGCGGGGAAGTCGTAGGTGAGAAGCGTCGGGATGTCGGTAGTGCCGGCCTGCCAGTAGATGGCCATGATGGCGAGCAGCATCAGCAGCGATCCGGCGAGCGTATAGAGGAAGAATTTGAAGCTCGCATAGACGCGGCGCGCGCCGCCCCAGATGCCGATGATGAGGAACATCGGGATCAATCCGCCCTCGAAGAAGAGATAGAACAGCACGAGGTCGAGCGAGGTGAATACGCCGATCATCAGGGTCTCGAGCACGAGGAAGGCGATCATGTACTCCTTCACGCGGGTCTCGATCGCCGTCCAGCTCGCCAGGATGCAAAGCGGCATGAGGAACGTCGTCAGCAGTACGAAGGGCATGGAGATGCCGTCCACCCCCATATGGAAGCTGATCGGGCCGAGCCACGGCCTAAGCTCCACGAATTGGAACTGCGCGGTGGTGGGGTCGAAATCGCGCCAGATGATCAGCGACAGCGCGAAGGTCAGGAGCGTAGTCCAGAGCGCGATGTAACGCGCGTTACGGAAGGCGCTCTCGTCGTTGCCGCGCAAAAGCAGTATGAGCAGCGCGCCGAGCAGCGGCAGGAAGGTGACGGTCGAGAGGATCGGCCAGCTATAGCTCATGGCTTGATCCCCCCGAAGGCGAAGATGAAATAGGTGATGAGCAGTGCCACGCCGATCAGCATGGCGAAGGCGTAGTGGTAGATATAGCCGGACTGGAGCTTGACCACGCGGTTGGTGATGTCGATCACCCGCGCCGCCACACCGTCGGGCCCGATGCCATCGATCACCGCGCCGTCGCCGGTCTTCCACAGGAAATGGCCGAGGCGTTTCGCCGGGCGCACGAAGAGCGCATCATAAAGTGCGTCGAAGTACCAGGCGTTGAGCAGGAATTTGTAGAGCCCGTTGAAACGCTTCGACAGGCCGAACGGCACCAGCGGATTGGTGATGTAGAAATACCAGGCGACCACGAAGCCCGCCCCCATGGCGATGGTGGGCGACAGCACCACCCAGAGCGGCACGTCGTGATGGGCGCCTTCACGCGTGACCAGCGACCCGCGCCAGAAGTCGGTGGCACCGTCGCCGATGAACAGGTTGGCGAACAGGACGCCGAGCACCAGCGCGCCGATGGCGAGCAGGGTGAGCGGCAGGCCCATGGTCCAGGGCGGCTCATGCGCATGCTCCAGCACCTCCTTCGGCTCGCGCGGCTTGCCTTCGAAGGTGAGAAACATCAGCCGCCAGGAATAGAACGAGGTCAGCACCGCGGCGATCAGGGTCAACACGAAGGCATAGGTGCCGACGGGTGAATGCGCGGCGTAGGTCGCCTCGATGATGGCGTCCTTGGAGACGAAACCGGCTGTGAAGGGGAAGCCGGTGAGCGACAGCGTGCCGATCAGCATCACCGCCCAGGTGAAGGGCAGCACTTTGCGCAATCCCCCCATGCGGCGCATGTCCTGCTCGTGATGCAGTGCGTGGATCACGGCGCCCGCACCCAGAAACAGCAGCGCCTTGAACGAGGCATGGGTGAACAGGTGGAACATGCCGGCGCCGTAAGCCCCCACCCCTTCCGCCGCGAACATGTAGCCGAGCTGCGAGCAGGTCGAGTACGCCACCACGCGCTTGATATCGTTCTGCACCAGCCCCACGGTCGCGGCGAAGAAGGCGGTGGTGGCGCCGACCACGGCCACCACGGCCAGCGCAATCGGCGCCAGCTCGAACAGCGGCGACAGCCGCGCCACCATGAACACGCCGGCGGTGACCATG
This sequence comes from Alphaproteobacteria bacterium, assembly GCA_016869535.1. GTDB lineage: Bacteria > Pseudomonadota > Alphaproteobacteria > Rhizobiales > Methyloligellaceae > Methyloceanibacter. Next base: position 82,767 of record VGDX01000007.1, read on the forward strand.
GTCGCGGCGTGGATCAGCGCCGAGACGGGGGTCGGGCCCTCCATGGCGTCGGGTAGCCAGGTGTGCAGCAGGAACTGCGCCGACTTGCCCATGGCGCCCATGAACAGCAGCAGGCAGATCAGGGTCAGCACGTCGACCTGGAACCCCAGAAACGCCATGGTCTTGCCGACCTGATCCGGCGCCGAGGCGAAGACCGTGTCGTACTGGATGGAGTTGAACACGGCGAAAATGGCGAAGATGCCGAGCGCGAAGCCGAAATCGCCGACCCGGTTGACGATGAAGGCCTTGATGGCGGCGGCGTTGGCTGCTGGCTTCTTGTACCAGAAGCCGATCAGCAGATAGGAGGCGAGCCCCACCCCCTCCCAGCCGAAGAACAACTGGAGGAAATCGTCGGCCGTCACCAGCGCCAGCATGGCGAAGGTGAACAGCGACAGATAGGCGAAGAAGCGCGGGCGGTCGGGGTCCTCCTCCATGTAGCCGATGGAATAGAGATGCACGAGGCCGGAAACGCTGGTCACCACCACCAGCATCACCGCGGTGAGCGTGTCGATGCGAAGCGACCAGACGGATTTCAGATCGCCAGACTCGATCCAGGGGATCAGCTCGATCCGCGTCTCCTGACCCCCGATGGCCACTTGATAAAAGGCGAGCCAGGACAGCAGCGCGGTGATCAGCACCAGCGTGGTGGTGAGAACCTCCGCCGAACGCCCCCCGACCAGCCGGCCGAAGAAGCCGGCAAAGATGGCGCCAATCAGGGGGAGGAAGAGGATCGCCTGATACATCGGGGCGGTCTTAGCTCGGTTGCGTCGGGTTAAAGGGGAACACGGCAAAATCGCTTGCCGTCAGGATCAGGGTCAGAACCAAAGCTATGACCCAGAACGACTGGATGATGATGGGGACGTTCTCTACGAATTCGTTGCGGGTGGCGCTGTCCACGCCGACCGTGCCGCCTTGCGTGATGTAATCCTGGAAATTCGGGTCAACTGCGAGCTTTCTCTCTATCAGATATCTGAACTTGGCCAGGATGGAGAGCATTCTTCGCCGCGTGTACCAGGAGATGACGAATCCCAGAACGGTGACAAGGCAGGCCATGATCCTGGCAAGCAGGATAACCGGGGTCTCTCCGCCGACTGTGAGCAGCGTGGCATAGGCCGCGACAAGGAAGGTCTGGGCGAGCAGATAAGACTGGATCCTGCTGTGGAGAACGTTGTCCGCGTTCTCGGCAAGCTGCCAGTTCGAGACGTCCTCATTGCGGGCCGGTTTCTGCTTCTTGTTCACCACGGTCTTAGCCCTTGAGGAGATCGATTTCGGCGACGTCAATGGTGCCGCGATTGCGGAAATAGACGACGACAATTGCAAGTCCGATTGCGGCTTCCGCCGCGGCGACGGTGAGCACGATCATGGCGAACACCTGACCGACGAGGTCGCCCTGGAAGGCCGAGAAGGCGACCAGGTTGATGTTCACCGCGAGCAGCATCAATTCGATGCTCATCAAGATGACGATGACATTCTTGCGGTTGAGAAAGATGCCGAAAATGCCGAGGGTGAACAGGATCGCCGCGACGGTGAGGTAATGGGAAAGGCCGATGGTCAAGACAGCCCCCTCCCCGATTCGACCTCGACCAGTTCGACCGACTCCTCTCGCGTGCGCCCGACCTGCTCCGCGATCGATTGCCGCCGCACATAGCGCTTGTGATGCAAGGTGAGCACGATGGCGCCGATCATCGCGACCAGAAGAATGAGGCCGGCCGCCTGGAACAGATAGACGTAACGGGTGTAGAGGATTTGCCCGATGGCTTCGGTGTTCGAGATTAGCGCCGCCGGCGGCGTAGGCGCCTGCGCGACGATATCGGGCGCAGTGACCCAGGCGGCCAGGATAAACACCAGCTCGACCAGGAGCACGAGGCCGACCAGGGCGCCGACCGGCAGGAATTTGAGGAAGCCCGCGCGCAGCTCGGCAAAGTCGACGTCGAGCATCATCACCACGAACAGAAACAGCACGAGTACCGCGCCGACATAGACCACGACCAAAATCATGGCGAGAAACTCGGCGCCAAGCAGCACGAACAGGCCGGCGGCGTTGAAGAAGGCAAGGATCAGGAACAACACGGCGTGCACGGGGTTTCTCGCGGCGATGACCATGAAGGCCGCCCCGACACAGACCGTGGCGAAAAGATAGAAGAAGAACGCAGCCAGCATTATTCAGTCTCGCCCCGTTTCTCCCTCCCGCTCAGGGAGGACCCCCTCACCGGTAAGGCGCGTCGAGCGCCAGATTCTTGGCAATCTCGCGCTCCCAGCGGTCGCCGTTCGCGAGCAGCCTCTCCTTGTCGTAATAAAGCTCCTCGCGGGTCTCGGTGGCGAACTCGAAATTCGGTCCTTCCACAATCGCGTCGACCGGGCAGGCTTCCTGACAGAAGCCGCAATAGATGCATTTCACCATATCGATGTCGTAGCGCGTGGTGCGCCGCGTGCCGTCATTGCGGCGCGGTCCCGCCTCGATGGTGATGGCTTGCGCCGGGCAGATGGCCTCGCAGAGCTTGCAGGCGATGCAACGCTCCTCGCCGTTCGGATAGCGCCGCAACACATGCTCGCCGCGGAATCGCGGTGAGAGCGGGCCCTTCTCGTAGGGATAATTGAGCGTCGCCTTAGGCGCGACGAAATATTTCAGCGACAGCCAAAAGGCCTGCAGGAACTCGATCAGCAGGAGCGACTTCGCCGCTTGCGCCAGACGCATCGATTCAGGCTCCACGTATGAGTTGCAGGACTGCTGCCACGATCACCACGGCGGCGAGCGACAGAGGCAGGAACACCTTCCAGCCGAGCCGCATCAACTGATCGTAGCGGTAGCGCGGCACGAAGGCCTTGACCATGGCCACCAGGAAAAACAGGAAGCAGACCTTCAACACAAACCATAGCACGCCAGGTATCCAGGTGAAGGGCGGCACTGGAAACGGAGGCAGCCAGCCGCCCAGGAACATCACCGTGCCCAGCGCACAAAGCAGCAGGATGGCGACATACTCGCCGAGCATGAACAACATATAGGGTGTGGAGGAGTACTCGACCATGAATCCGGCGACCAGTTCGGATTCCGCTTCGAGCAGGTCGAAAGGCGGCCGGTTGGTCTCAGCCAGAAGCGAGATGAAGAACACCACGAACATCGGCAGCATCGGCAGCCAGTACCAGCCGAGCAGGCCCCAGGCCGAATCCTGCGCCTCGACAATGGCCGAGAGATTGAGCGAACCGGCGACAAGCAGCACGGTGATGATGACAAAGCCGATCGAGACTTCGTAAGAGACCATCTGCGCCGCGGATCTAAGCGCGGCGAGGAAGGCATATTTCGAGTTCGAAGCCCAGCCCGCCATGATCACGCCATACACTTGCAGGCTCGAAATGGCGAAGATGTAGAGAATGCCGACATTGATGTCGGCAACCGCCCAGCCCTTGTCGACGGGAATGACCGCCCAGGCGGCAATCGCCAGCCCCGCGGTGATCAGCGGCGCGAGCAGGAAGATGCCCTTGTTGGCGCCGGCCGGGATGATCGGTTCCTTGAACACGAATTTGAGAAGGTCGGCGAAAGATTGCAGCAATCCGAAGGGTCCGACCACATTCGGACCGCGCCGCATCTGCACGGCCGCCCAGACCTTGCGGTCGGCATAAAGCAGGAAGGCGACGATCAGTAGAAGGATGACGATCAGCGTAAGGCTATGCGCCGCGACAAGCGCGGTGGGCAGACCGTAGCTCGTCCACCACTCAGCCATCCGTTCCGGTCGCTTTCCGGTCCAGGCCTGCATGCATGGCGCTTAAATTCGCCATGATGGATGAGGCGCGGGCGATGGGGTTGGACAGATAGAAGTCCTTTATGGCGTGACCGAAGCGCTCCTTGCCGACCTTGGCGGGGGTTTTGGCGAGGTGCTCGATAGCAGCGCTATCGGCAGGTTCGATCTGGTCGATGAGTGCAAATTGCGGATGGCGCGCATACATCTCGGCGCGTAACGCCTGGAGGGAATCGAACGGCAGAGGCTTGCCGAGAACACCTGACAGGGCGCGGACGATCTTCCAGTCTTCGCGCGCCTCGCCTGGGGGAAAGACGGCACGCGCCGTCAATTGCGCGCGGCCTTCAGTATTCAAATAGGTCCCGCTTTTTTCGGTATAAGCACCGCCAGGCAGGATCACATCGGCACGGTGCGCACCTTCATCGCCATGACTGCCCTGATAGATGACGAAAGCGTCGCCGAGGCGGTCCATGCCGATCTCATCGGCGCCGAGCAGATAGACGATTTCAATTTCGCCCGCGCTCGCGCCGTCGAGAATTGTTTCCACATCGCGTCCACCCTGTCCCGGCACGAAACCGAGATCGAGGCCGGCAACGCGCGCGGCGGCGGTGTGTAAGACATTGAAACCGTTCCAGCCGAGCGAGGCATTGAGCGCGCCGATTTGCATGGCGGCTTTGGCGGCAAGCGCCAGCACCCCCGCCCCGTCAGGCCGGGCAAGCGCCGCCTGACCCAGGATCAGCATCGGCCGCTCGGATCCCCCCAGCTGCTCGATGAAGGGATGCGATCCATCGGCGATCTTCGCCAGGGTTTCGGTGCCGGCGCCAAGATAGTCATAGGCGTAAGTGAGATCGGCTTCCGCGCCGATCAGGCCGACCGGCAGTTTCCCTTGCGCATGGCGCGTGCGTTTGAGGATGCGCGCATTCAGCACCGGCGCCTCATGGCGTGGGTTGGTGCCGACGAGCAGGAACGCGTCTGCCTGGTCGATGCCTTCAATGGTGGAATTGAACAGATACGTGGCGCGTCCGAGCGCGGGATCGAGCTTGGCGCCGTCCTGGCGGCAATCGATATTGGCCGAGCCGAGTTGCTCGGCGAGCAGCTTGAGCGCGAACATCTCCTCCGCCGCGGCGAGAGCGCCGGCGATGGCGGCGAAGCGCGCGCCGTCGAGTCCGGCAAGCCGCGTGGCGACGGCGGCGAACGCCTCATCCCAGGATGCAGGCACGAGTTTCCCGTTGCGCCTGACATAAGGCCGGTCGAGACGCTGCGTGCGCAAGCCATCCCACACATGACGCGTCTTGTCGGAAATCCATTCCTCATTCACGGCATCGTTGATACGCGGCAGGATACGCAACACCTCCTTGCCGCGTGCATCGACGCGAATGGCCGAGCCCAGTGCGTCCATCACATCGATGGACGGGGTCTTAGTCAGTTCCCAGGGACGGGCCACGAAGGCATAAGGTTTGGAGGTGAGCGCGCCGACCGGGCAGAGATCGACCACATTGCCCGACAGGTTCGAAAACATGCCATGCTCGAGATAGGTGGTGATTTCCATGTCCTCGCCGCGGCCGATGGCGCCGAGTTCCTCCACGCCCGCGACCTCGGTCATGAAACGGATGCAGCGTGTGCAGTGGATGCATCGCGTCATGAACGTGTCGATCAGCGGGCCGAGATATTTTTCCTCCACGGCCCGCTTGTTGTCCTGGAAGCGTCCGGCGTCGAAGCCGTAGGCCATGGTCTGGTCCTGCAGATCGCACTCGCCGCCTTGATCGCAAATCGGGCAATCGAGCGGATGATTGATGAGCAGAAACTCGAGCACGCCCTCGCGCGCCTTTTTCACCGTCTCGGAATCGGTGACGATGGTGGGCGGCGTGCCGTCGCGGGCAGGCAGCAGATCGTTGACCCCCATGGCGCAGGAGGCGACCGGTTTCGGCATGCCGGCGACTTCCACCAGACACATGCGGCAATTGCCGGCGATGGATAGCCGCTCGTGATAGCAGAAGCGCGGGATCTCGATACCGGCCAGCTCGCAGGCCTGGATCAGCGTGATGCCGTCCGGCATGTCGTGCTCTTTGCCGTCGATGATCAGCTTAGGCATCTATCAGCACGTCCTGCATATAGGCGCGGAATTTCGGGGTGTATTGCGCGAGATAGCCGGATTTCTGGACATGCGGCGACAGAAGATATTTCCGGTGCAGCTTGAGTTGCATGCGCACTGTCGCGTCCCATTCGGGCGTCGGCGAGCCCTCCAGAATTTCCTCGCTCGCGTTCAGCACCGTATCGACGAACATCTCATATTTCTGGAACAGCTCTGGATCGCCATCGACGGTCAGATTTTCGTAGTCGAAGACGCTGGTACTGAGGGAGGGATCGGAGAATTTCGGATTGTCGAAGGCGAGCCGCAATGTCTCCCGCCACAATTCATTGGCATTGGCGCGGCGTTCGGCCTTGCGGCTGTCCGAGATTTGCAGATGCGCATAGACAAGGGCGATGACAGCGGCAAGGCCCATGGCCACCGTGGCGAGTGTGATCGAATTGTCCCAGAGCCACATTATTTGGCCCGATCCTTCAAAGCGTCGAAAATGAAGGTGCGGAACTGAGGCGTATATTGCTTGATAAAGCCGGAGTTCTGGAAATGCGGCGATAGCAAATACTCACGATGCTGATTGAGTTCGAGGCGCACCGTGGTTATCCATTGTGGGGTCGACTGCACCTCCAAAATTTCATCGCTGGCATTGAGCACCGTATCGACGAACAACTCGTATTTCTGGAACATCTGGCGGCTGCCGTCGACAGTCCGCGCATCGTAGTCAAACACGCCGAGTTCTTGCGTCGGGTCGGACAGCACCGGGTTCTCGAATCCGAGCCGCAAAATTTCGCGCCACAATTCATGCACGTTGGCCCGGCGCTCCGCCTCGCGCCCTTCGGTGATTTGCACATGCGCATAAATCAGGGCTGCCAGGGCGGCAAGCGACATCATGAGAGCTCCAAGCGGCTCAACGTGTTCCCAAAACCATTTCATGTGCGTTCCCCTATTCCGCCGCCACGGGAACCGAGGGGGCAATCGGCCGCGCGGCCTGCGCGTCGATCCGCTCCTCGATGACGTGGCGGAAATGGCGGATCAGCCCTTGCACCGGCCAGGCCGCGGCATCGCCGAGCGCGCAGATGGTGTGGCCCTCGACCTGGTAGCTCACGCTGAGCAGCATATCGATCTCGGCCTTCTCGGCTTGCCCACGCGCCATGCGCTCGAGCACGCGCCACATCCAGCCCGTGCCCTCGCGGCAGGGCGTGCACTGTCCGCAGGATTCGTGCTTGTAGAAATAGGACAGCCTGGAGATGGCGCGGATGATGTCGGTCGACTTGTCCATGACGATCACGCCGGCGGTACCGAGCCCGGTCTTCAGCGCCTTGAGGCTGTCGAAATCCATCGGCAACTCTTCGCATTCGCTCGCCGTAATGCAGGGCACCGACGATCCGCCGGGGATGACGGCAAGCAGATTGTCCCAACCGCCGCGCACCCCGCCGGCATAATGGTCGATCAGCACCCGCAGCTCCACGCCCATTTCCTCCTCGACGTTGCACGGCCTATTCACGTGGCCGGAGATGCAGAAGATCTTGGTGCCGGTATTATTGGGACGTCCGAGCGAGGCGAACCAGGTCGCGCCACGGCGCAAGATGTCAGGCACCACGGCGATGGTCTCGACATTGTTGACGGTGGTCGGCGCGCCATAAAGGCCGACATTGGCGGGGAATGGCGGCTTGAGCCGCGGCATGCCCTTCTTGCCTTCCAGGCTTTCGAGCAGCGCCGTCTCCTCGCCGCAGATATAGGCGCCGGCGCCGTGATGCAGATACAGCTCAAAGTCCCAGCCATTGACGTTGTTCTGGCCGATCAGCTTGGCGTCATAAGCCTCGTCGATGGCCGCTTGCAGGATTTCGCGTTCGGCAATGAACTCGCCGCGGATGTAGATATAGGCGGTATGCGCCCGCATGGCGAAGCCCGCGAGTAGCGCGCCCTCGATCAGCAATTGCGGATCGTGGCGCATGATGTCCCGGTCCTTGCAGGTGCCGGGCTCGGACTCATCCGCATTGATGACGAGATAGTTCGGCCGCCCGTCTGACTGCTTCGGCATGAACGACCATTTCAGCCCGGTGGGAAAACCGGCTCCGCCCCGCCCGCGCAAGCCGGATGCCTTTACCTCCTCGATGATCGCTTCGTGCCCGCGCTCGATCATCTCTTTGGTACCGTCCCAGGCGCCGCGCGCGCGAGCCGCCTTCAGCCGCCAGCTATGCAGGCCGTACAGATTCTTGAAGATGCGATCCTTGTCCTGCAGCATCAGCGTGGCTTTCTGCCTTTGCTGAGCGGCGGCTTGGGCACAGCTGCCTCGCGCACATTGGCGGCCTTGCCCGGACGCTTCGCTTGATTGTCCGTAAGAGCCATGTTCGCGCCGACCAGTTCTTCCTCACGCTCCTCTTTGCCATAAAGCGCGGCATCGAGAAGTGTGATCGGGCCACCTTCAGGCGCAGACGCCTGTCGCCCATTCTGCGGCCCGGGCGTTATGGGGCGCCCTGCTTTAACATTGCCGAGGATGCGCTCGAGGCTCTCAGGCGTGAGGTCCTCGTAGTAATATTTGTTGATCTGGGCGACCGGCGCGTTGACGCAAGCGCCGAGGCACTCGACCTCGGTCCAGGAAAATAAACCGTCCGGCGTCACGCGATCCTTCTCGCCGATCACTTTGCGGCAGGTGTTCTTGATCGCCTCGGCGCCGCGCAGCCAGCAGGGCGTCGTGCCGCAGACCTGCACATAATAGCGGCCGATCGGCGCGAGATTGAACATGGTGTAGAAGGTGGCGATCTCGTACACGCGGATATAAGCAAGGCCCAGCATGTCGGCGACATAGCGCAGCGCCGGTTCGGGCAGCCAGCCGTCCATCTGCTCTTGGGCGCGCCACAACAACGCCAGCACGGCGGAAGCTTCCCGGCCTTCCGGATATTTCTTGATCTGAGCCTTCGCCCATTCGAGATTTTCGGGCGTGAAGGCGAAACCTTCGGGCTGCTCGGCGGCGAGGCGGCGGACGCTCATAGGCTCGCTTCTTCTCTTCCCCGCAATCGGGTGTGCCCAGCTAATGCGAGGGTTTTAGCACTCTATGCTGCGCTGCGGAATCCCAGACAACGCCCTTCCCACATAGGGTTTCTGCCTAGGAAAACAACAATTTGCGAGCGATTCTGCAAGCTCAGCGATCGATTTCCCCAAAGACGATGTCGATCGAGCCAAGAATGGCCGAGACGTCGGGGAGCATATGGCCGCGGCAGAGGAAATCCATGGCGGCGAGGTGGGCAAAGCTCGGCGCCCTGATCTTGCAGCGATAAGGCCGGTTGGTGCCGTCAGAAACGAGATAGACGCCGAACTCACCCTTGGGGGCTTCGACCGCGGCGTATACCTCGCCCGCTGGCACGTGATAGCCCTCGGTGTAGAGCTTGAAGTGGTGGATCAGCGCTTCCATCGAGCTTTTCATCTCGGAGCGCTTCGGCGGCACCATCTTGTGGTTCTCGACGGTGACGGGCCCAAGCTCGGTGGTTAGACGCTCGCAACATTGCTTCATGATGCGCACCGCCTGGCGCATTTCCTCCATGCGGCAGAGATAGCGGTCGTAACAGTCGCCGTTCTTGCCGATGGGAATGTCGAACGCCAATTCCTCGTAGCACTCATAAGGCTGCGACTTGCGCAAGTCCCACTTGGCGCCCGAACCACGCACCATGACACCGGAGAAGCCGTGTGCCCAGGCATCCTCGAGCGACACCACGCCGATATCGACATTGCGCTGCTTGAAGATGCGATTGTCTGTCAGCAGCGTCTCGATGTCGTCGCAGACTTTGAGGAACGGATCGCAGAAAGCATAGATGTCGGCAACGAGCTCGGGCGGCAGATCCTGGTGCACGCCGCCGGGCCGGATATAGGCAGCATGCATGCGGCTGCCTGAGGCGCGCTCGTAGAACACCATGAGTTTCTCGCGCTCCTCGAATCCCCAGAGCGGCGGCGTCAGCGCGCCGACATCGAGCGCCTGCGTGGTGATGTTGAGAAGGTGCGAGAGCAGCCGTCCGATCTCGGAATAGAGCACGCGGATGAGCTGGGCGCGCTTCGGCACGGCGACGCCGACCAGCTTTTCGACCGCGAGCGAGTAGGCATGTTCCTGATTCATCGGCGCCACGTAATCGAGCCGGTCGAAATAAGGCAGCGCCTGGAGATAGGTTTTGTGCTCGATCAGCTTCTCGGTGCCGCGATGCAGTAGCCCGATATGCGGGTCGACGCGCTCGACCACCTCGCCGTCGAGCTCCAGCACAAGGCGCAGCACGCCATGCGCGGCCGGATGCTGCGGGCCGAAATTGATGGTGAATTTGCGGTCGTCGCCTTCACGCTTGCCGCTATCGGCATCGATCGCAGTGCTTTCGGACTCTGCCATTATCAACCTTGCCCGCTATCCTTGCCGGCCATCAAAGCGGCCATGGCCTCCGCGCCCGTCAGCTTCTTCGTGTCGTTCGAAAACGAATAATAGGCGGGCTTCTCGTCGATAAAAATTTCGGTTGTGAGCGCAAGCTTTGATTGGTCATCGAGTGTTCCGGCCGAGAGCTCGTACTCATTCGAACCGATGAGGCGCCAGTAGAGTGACGTACCGCAGACTTTGCAGAACGCCCGCTCGCCCCATTCCGACGATTTGTAGACGCCAATATTCTCGACACCTTCGAAGTGTGTCGATCCACCATCCGCAAGCGCGAGGAATGGACCACCCGTCCAGCGGCGGCACATGTCGCAATGGCACACGTCGACATCACCACTGGCGATTTTGGCGGTGAAGCTGACCGCGCCACACAGGCAACGGCCGGATATGTCGTTCAATGCAGTCATGAAGTCGCTCCCGCTTTCTCTGCAACGCGTCGGTTGAAGCGATCCCAGAAGACGATAAAGCGCTCATGCGTGCCTGAGCCGATCTCATCGACACCGTCATGGGCGGTGAGCTTGAAGCGGACGCGGGGCCCACGCGCCTCGATACATTCGGCGTCGACCGTGACGGTCATGCCCACGGGAGTCGCCGCTTTATGCGAAACGTCGATATGGGTGCCGAGGCTCCCCTCCCCCTCGTCGAGATGCGGCGCCAGCAATTGCACGCAGGTCCATTCCATCAGCCCGACCATGAAACCGGTGGCGAACACTTCGGGCATGATTTGAAGCTCGAGGGCCTCGCGATAAAGATGCGGCACGGTCTTCTCTTCCGGCACTTTGTAAGCGAAGCGGTGCTTGAGGCCGGCTTGCAAGGTCGGCTTCATGGCTTGTCCTCTTTATCATCGGCAAGTCCCGCCTTCTCGTCACCGGGGATGGCTGTGTCCATGCCCTCCCAGGGCGAGAGGAAATCGAAGCTGCGATATTCCTGCTGAAGGTTGACCGGCTCGTAGACCACGCGCTTCAGCTCATCGTCATATCTGAGCTCGACGAAGCCGGTGAGCGGGAAATCCTTGCGTAGCGGATGGCCTTGGAAATCGTAATCGGTAAGCAGGCGGCGCAAATCCGGGTGGCCCGAGAACAGGATGCCGTAGAGGTCATAAGCCTCGCGTTCGAACCAATCGGCGGCAGGAAAGAGCGAGACGATACTCGGAACCGGATCAGCCGCATCGGTCCTGGTGCGAACCCGGATACGGTGGTTCAGCCAGGGGCTCAGAAGATGATAAACCACATCGAAGCGCTGCTCGCGCTCGGGGTAATCGACACCGCAAATATCGATCAGAGAACCGAAGCGGCAGGCCGCGTCGTCGCGCAGGAACGCGATGATTGCCGGGATGTGCTCACGCTCGACATCAAGTGTCAGCTCGGCAAGCTCCACCTTGAAGCCGAGGATCTTCGGCCCGAGGTGGTCGGCGACATGACTACCCAGTTTGTTAAGGGCTTCGTCCATCAAGGCTCCTGGCGCGACGGGCTAGCGTTCGATGGTGCCGGTCCGCCTGATCTTCCTCTGCAACAGGAGCACGCCATAGACCAGCGCCTCGGCGGTCGGCGGGCAACCCGGCACGTAGATATCTACCGGCACGATGCGGTCGCAGCCGCGGACCACCGAATAAGAGTAGTGATAATAACCGCCGCCATTAGCGCAGGAGCCCATGGAAATCACGTAACGCGGCTCGGGCATCTGGTCGTAGACCTTGCGTAGCGCCGGCGCCATCTTGTTGCAGAGCGTGCCCGCCACGATCATCACATCCGACTGGCGCGGGCTGCCGCGCGGCGCGAACCCGAAACGCTCGAGATCGTAGCGCGGCATCGATGCCTGCATCATCTCCACGGCGCAGCAGGCGAGCCCGAAGGTCATCCACATGAGCGAGCCGGTGCGCGCCCAGTTGATGAGATCGTCGGCGGTGGTGAGCAGGAAGCCCTTGTCGGCAAGCTCGTCGGAAAACAGGCCGAAGCTGGTGGCGCCGGGCACAAGCAGGCCGCTCTTGGCATCCTTTTCGAATTTGGGCTGCTCAGGGATCAATCCCATTCGAGTGCGCCTTTACGCCATTCATAGATGAAGCCGACGGTCAAAATGGCGAGAAACACCATCATCGACCAGAAGCCGAAGGTGCCGATGTCGCCGAAGGCCACGGCCCATGGAAACAGGAACGCGACCTCAAGATCGAAGATAATGAACAAAAGCGCCACCAGGTAGAAGCGCACGTCGAATTTCATGCGCGCGTCGCCGAAGGCATCGAAGCCGCACTCATAGGCCGAGACCTTCTCGGGGTCGGGCTTGTTTGGAGCGATGACGAACGGTGCGAGTAGCAGCGCGGCGCCAATGGCAAACGCAATGAAGATGAAAATGGCGAGCGGTAGATAGGATAGAAGTAGCTGGCCCATGGCTTTAAGCCTTATTTCCACGTCTCAAGGGGGCCAAAATGGCGGGAGTGACGGGACTCGAACCCGCGACCTTCGGCGTGACAGGCCGACGCTCTAACCAACTGAGCTACACCCCCTTACGGGCCGTTCCGTGGCCAGAGGCGAACCTTGCATGTACGGCGTGGGATTCACCAAGTCAAGGCGAGGCCCGGGAAATGCAGGGGGGTTAGAGGCCCTTATGCCAAGCCGCCGACAAAACCGTCGGTCTTGCCGTCATGCACCTGGGCGACCCGCACCGTTCCGCGGCAGAAGCGGTCGGCGCAACGCAAGCCGCGCTCGACCTCGTCGATATAGGCCTGGCTGAAGGTCTCGCAGGCAAGAAGGTGCCCGACGGTTTCATAGCGCGCCTTGCCACAGACGCGGCAGACGACCTCAAGCCGCTCCTCCAGCGGCAGATCGGTGAGCTTGAGCTCGGCCTTCCAGTTCATCACCAGAAATCCTCGATGCGGGGAATGCGCGTGTAGCTGATCTTGCCGCCGGCATAGCCGCCCGGCGGCGGCATCCAGGGACCGAGACTGACCAGCGTGCGCCCATGCTTGCGGTTGAGCGCGTCGATGCTTTCGGTGATCGCCTCCCAGCGCCGCCGCGTACGGTCATCGTCGGCGAAGAAATCGAGCTGGCGTACACGTGCCGAGGTGAGATTGCCAAGAGTGACGCCGATCTGGATGACGCGTGTCCGTGGCGGCAAATCTTGCCGTGCCTCCCGCCACAGCTCTTCCAGCGCCATGAGCGCCGCATGATCGTCCCAGATTTCGGCGAGCCCCCTGCCCCCGCTCCATCCGCTGTCCCTGATCGACAGCCAGAGCCAAAGAGCGCCGGCCCGATAGCCGTCGCGCCGCATGCGTCGCGCCGCCTTGACCAGAAGCAGCCGCGAGGCCTGGTGCGCCTCATCGAGCGAGCGATGATCGGGCGGCAGCACGCGGCCATGACCATACATGCCGCGTTGCGCCCGCGGCGCCTGCACGTCGTAGCCGTGCAGCGCATACCACAGCCGCTCGCCGGTCACGTTTCCCCACAATTTGCGCATATGCTTCGGCTGGGTGGCGAGAAGCTGGCGCATGCTGGCGATGCCGCGCTCGGCGAGCCGCTCCTTCATGCGAGCGCCGATGCCCGGGATGTCCTCAAGCTCGAGCGCGAGCAGCGGCGCGGGCATGTCGGGCGGATGCCAGGCGAGATTGCCGTCGCCATAGCCATCCCCGCCCCTCTTGCCCGCCTTGCAGGCCATCTTGGCCAACTGGCGATTGGCGCCGAAGCCGATCGAGCAGGTGATGATGGAGCTGACTTCCTTGGCGATGCGTTGCTTGATGCGGCGGCCGAGCGCCAGAGGATCGGCGCGGTCAATCGGCGCCACGCGGCAAGTGATCTCGTCGATCGACTTGATGGCGTCCACCGGAAGCACGGCGTTGATCTCCGAAATGAGCGCATTGTGGGCGCGCCGATAGAGATCAGGAACTTGCGGGACGAGGATCAGATCGCGGCAGAGCGCAAGCGCCTCCTGCACGCTCATGACGTTTTTGACGCCTTGCAGCTTGGCTTCGCGCGAGCAGGCGATGATGCAGGTGCGGTCGGTGCCGGCGAAGGGCACGATCCCTACCGGGCGTCCCCGCAATGCGGGCGTAACCTGTTGCGCGACGGCGGCGAAGAAGCAGTCGAAATCCAGGTATAGGCGCTCGATTTCCGCAGGTTTACGCAACGCACCCGCCCCACCCTTACCGAACCAAGGATGAGAACAAAATAAGAACAACCTGTCAAGGAACCTCGGGTTGCTCCCCCTTGGGACGCTCGGGCAATTTGTTCTTACTGAGTGTCGGCGCGAACGGCGCCTAGCACCTGAGTGCGCTTCGTCTGCTACGTCTCCGGTCCGTCTTCGCTTTCGCTTCGCTCAAGCCACCGGACACTGCTTCGGCCTAAACGGTCTACAATTGGCCGCGCCACGCGTGCCCCGAAGCACGTCGTGCGAGCAGAATGGTGGGCGGTGACAGGCTCGAACTGCCGACCTCCTGGGTGTAAACCAGGCGCTCTTCCAGCTGAGCTAACCGCCCATTCGCGACAAGCGATAGAGCAAGCGCGCGGTCCTGCCTATAGGAATCAAGCAAACAAAAAGGCGAAGCCTCAACTCGCCGCGAGGCTCCGCCCTCAAAACTTGCAGCGCTTCCGATCTAGCTGTTGACGGCCTCTTTGAGGGCTTTGCCAGCACGGAATTTCGGCACACGGGATGCCGGGATCTGCACCTCGGCGCCAGTGCGCGGATTGCGCCCAGTGGAAGCTTTGCGTTGTGCGACCTGGAAATTCCCGAAGCCGACAATGCGTACGGTGTCTCCACCCTTCAGAGCTCTCTCGATGTTCTTGAAAATCGCGTCCACGGCCTTCTCGGCCGAGTCCTTCGATAGCTCGGAGTCTTTCGCCACTTGGGCGACCAGATCAGCTTTGTTCACGGGTCTCCATCCTTTCGCTCGGGCCCCAATCGAGAGGGATCGACCACCCTCGAGGCCGTTGGGTACGCTCCGATTCACTGATAATTGGTTTATGACTGGCCTAAAAAACCCGGAAAATCAACAAAAATGGTCCGGCTCTGTGCACAGAACCGGACCCTTGAATCGAGCAAATCTGTGGCGAAGGGGAACCGATCCCCTAATGGGCGATCACGCCGGCTCCCGGTTCCTCGTCGGTGGGTGGCGCGATTTTCCTCCCTTCGACATCCTCTTCCCACACGATCGGCTGTGGGGGACGGGTAAAGGCGATCTTGACCACCTCGTCCATACGGGAGGCGGTGCGGATATCGAGCGCATTCTTAAGACCGTCCGGTATCTCCGTGAGATCTTTAGCATTTTCATCAGGGATAATGACTGTCTTGATGCCGGCACGAAGCGCTGCCAAGAGCTTCTCCTTGAGGCCGCCAATGGGCAGGACCCGACCCCGAAGCGTGATTTCTCCGGTCATGGCGACCTCCCGCTTGACCGGGATCCCGGTCATCAGCGAGACGATGGCGGTGACCATGGCGACACCCGCCGACGGGCCGTCCTTAGGGGTCGCCCCTTCCGGCACGTGAACGTGGATATCCCGCTTCTCGAACAGTGGCGGTTCGATGCCGAAATCGACGGCCCGGGAGCGGACATAGGCATTGGCTGCCTGGATTGATTCTTTCATCACGTCGCGCAAATTGCCGGTGACTGTCATCTTGCCCTTGCCAGGCATCATCACGCCTTCGACCGTGAGAAGCTCGCCGCCGACCTCGGTCCAGGCCAACCCTGTGACCACGCCGACCTGATCCTCGAGTTCAGCCTCGCCGTAGCGGTATTTCGGTACGCCGAGATAGTCTTCGAGGTTCTTGAGTGAGATCCTGACCGACTTCTTCTTCGTGGTGAGGAGTTCCTTGACCGATTTGCGGGAGATCTTGGCGATCTCGCGCTCGAGATTGCGCACGCCGGCCTCGCGCGTATAGCGGCGGATAATTTCCTTCAGCGCCTCGTCCTCGAGCGCGAACTCTTCGGCTTCGAGCCCATGCGCCTTGGTCTGGGCCGGGATCAGATGCCTGCGGGCGATCTCGATCTTCTCGTCCTCGGTGTAGCCCGCAATGCGGATGATCTCCATGCGGTCCATCAAGGCCGGTGGAATATTGAGCGTGTTGGCCGTGGTCACGAACATCACGTTGGACAGGTCGTAATCGACCTCCAGGTAATGATCGTTGAAGGTGTGGTTCTGTTCCGGATCAAGCACTTCAAGCAGAGCGGAGGCCGGGTCGCCACGGAAATCGGCGCCCATCTTGTCGACCTCGTCGAGCAGGAAGAGCGGATTGATCTTTTTAGCCTTGCGCATCGACTGGATGACCTTGCCGGGCATCGAGCCGATATAGGTGCGGCGGTGGCCCCTGATCTCGGCCTCGTCACGCACGCCGCCAAGGCTCATGCGGACGAACTCGCGGCCGGTCGCCCTCGCGATCGACTTGCCGAGAGAGGTCTTGCCGACGCCGGGAGGTCCGACCAGGCAGAGGATCGGGCCTTTGAGCTGGTTGGTCCGGTTCTGCACCGCGAGATACTCGACAATGCGGTCCTTCACCTTCTCAAGACCGTAATGGTCCTGATCGAGGATCTTCTGCGCCTCATCAAGGTCGCGCTTGATCTTGCCTTTGACGCCCCACGGGATGGTGAGCAGCCAGTCGAGATAGTTGCGCACGACGGTGGCTTCCGCCGACATCGGGCTCATCTGGCGGAGCTTCTTTAGCTCGCCGATGGCCTTCTCGCGGGCTTCCTTCGAAAGCTTGGTCTTTTCGATCTTCTGCTCAATCTCGGCAAGATCGTCGCGGCCTTCCTCGCTGTCACCAAGCTCCTTCTGGATCGCCTTCATCTGCTCGTTCAGGTAATACTCACGCTGCGTCTTCTCCATCTGACGCTTGACGCGGCTCCTGATCTTGCGTTCGACCTGAAGCACGGAGATCTCGCTCTCCATGAGCGTGAAGACGCGCTCCAGACGCTCTGATACCGAGGTGATCTCCAGGATCTGCTGCTTCTCGCCGATCTTGATGGCGAGATGTGAGGAGATGGTGTCGGCGAGCTTGGAATAATCCTCGATCTGGCTCGCAGACCCGAGCACTTCGGGCGAGATCTTCTTGTTCAGCTTCACGTAGCTCTCGAACTGCGACACCGCTGAGCGCGCCAGCGCCTCGATTTCGTCCTCGGCGCCGAGCGTCTCATCGACGCGCTCGACCTCCGCCTCGAAATAATTATCATTGTCGGTGTAGCGGCTGATGCTCGCGCGCCGCGTGCCTTCCACCAGCACTTTCACCGTGCCGTCGGGCAGCTTGAGCAGCTGCAGCACCGATGCGAGCGTACCCATGGTGTAAATGCCGTCGGTCGACGGGTCGTCGTCGCTCGCATTCTTCTGCGCCACGAGCAAGATCTGCTTGTCCGTCCGCATCACCTCTTCGAGCGCGGCAATCGACTTCTCGCGGCCGACGAAGAGCGGCACGATCATGTAGGGGAAGACGACGATGTCGCGGAGCGGTAGCACCGGATAAAGCTCCGGACCGCTCTCTTTCTTCACGGACGGCTTGGATTCAGTCATGGTTCGATCCGTCGCTTTCCTAGCCTTTGCCATTATCCCGGCAAGCGGGCGTGCCGGCGCTGTGGCATGTTAACCCGCGGCTCCCGTAAGTAGCGACCGGCGCAGGCCGCTTCAAGGGGCCAAAACCAAGCAAAAAACAGCGTTTATGCCACTATTTTGCGTGGGATTCGCCCCGGGCTTCAAGCGGGAAAGGGAATTATCCCTAAGCGCTCGTGCCGAGCTCCTCGTGGCGCTCGGAATAGATACGCAGGGGCCGCGCCTTACCCTCTACCACTTCGGCGCTGATCACCACTTCCTCCACGCCGCGCAAGGACGGCAGCTCGAACATGGTGTCGAGCAGGATGCCCTCCATGATGGAGCGCAGCCCCCGGGCGCCGGTCTTACGCTCGATGGCCTTCTTGGAGATGGTGCGTAAGGATTCCTCGGCGAAAGTGAGCTGCACGTCTTCCATCTCGAAGAGGCGCTGATACTGCCTGACGAGCGCGTTCTTGGGCTCGGTCAGGATGCGCATCAACGCGGGCTCGTCGAGGTCGTCGAGCGTGGCGATAACCGGCACGCGGCCGATAAATTCAGGGATAAGGCCGAATTTGAGCAGATCTTCCGGTTCGACCCCTTTCAGGATGTCGCCGGTGCGCCGCTCATCGACGGATTCCACCTTGGCGCCGAAGCCGATCGAGGTCGAGCGCCCGCGCGCGGAGATGATCTTCTCGAGGCCGGCGAAAGCGCCGCCGCAAACGAACAGGATGTTGGTGGTGTCGACCTGGAGGAATTCCTGCTGCGGATGTTTGCGTCCGCCCTGCGGTGGTACCGAAGCGACAGTCCCTTCCATGATCTTGAGCAGCGCTTGCTGCACACCCTCGCCCGACACGTCGCGGGTGATCGACGGGTTGTCGGACTTACGGCTGATCTTGTCGACCTCATCAATATAGACGATGCCGCGCTGTGCCCGCTCGACGTTGTAGTCGGCGGCTTGCAGTAGCTTCAGGATGATGTTCTCCACATCCTCGCCCACATAACCGGCTTCCGTGAGCGTGGTGGCGTCGGCCATGGTGAAAGGCACGTCGAGGATGCGCGCAAGCGTCTGCGCGAGAAGCGTCTTGCCGCAACCCGTGGGCCCGATCAGCAGGATGTTCGACTTGGCCAGCTCAACGTCAGAGCTTTTGCTCGAATGATTGAGCCGCTTGTAATGGTTGTGCACGGCGACCGAGAGCACGCGTTTGGCATAGTCCTGGCCGATCACATAATCGTCGAGGACGGCGCAAATCTCCATCGGCGTCGGCACGCCATCGCGCGACTTCACCAGAGAGGACTTGTTCTCCTCACGGATGATGTCCATGCAGAGCTCGACGCATTCATCGCAGATGAACACGGTGGGGCCCGCAATCAGCTTGCGCACCTCGTGCTGGCTCTTGCCGCAGAAAGAGCAGTAGAGAGTATTTTTCGAATCGGTTCCGCTCACCTTGCTCATTCGCTTATCCAGTTTCCCAATCGTTATAGGGCGTTGGCATTATTCGCCTTTTATGCCGTACAACCCGTCTTTCCGCCTCGCAAGTGTGAGCTTCCTCCCCAGGAAAAGCCGCCCTCGGGCCAATCAGACCATGCTAAGGCGCCACTGATCAAGGATTGATTAATCCCAGTTTTCCACGCTGGGGACACAATCTTGAGGCGTGGCGAGGAGGGTCTGAAGGGTCCTAAGAAACCGGCGAAAGCTTCTCGACCTTCTCTTCCAGCTTGTGCCGCTTGGTGATCACTTCGTCCACAAGGCCGAAGGCGCGGGCGTCTTCCGCCGACATGAAATAGTCGCGGTCGAGTGTGCGGTCGATGGTCTCGTAGTCCTGCCCGGTATGGCGCACGTAGATGTCGTTCAGCCGCTTTTTCATCTTGATGATGTCCTCGGCGTGGCGCTCGATATCGCTCGCTTGGCCTTGGAAGCCACCGGAAGGCTGGTGCAGCAGGATGCGCGCGTTGGGAAGCGCGTAGCGCATACCCTTCTCGCCAGAGGCAAGCAGCAGCGAGCCCATGGATGCGGCCTGGCCGATACAAAGTGTGGCGACCGGCGGCCGAACGAACTGCATGGTGTCGTAGATCGCCATGCCGGAGGTGACGATGCCGCCGGGCGAGTTGATGTACATGGAGATCTCTTTTTTCGGATTCTCAGCCTCCAGGAACAGGAGCTGCGCCGTGATCAGCGAGGCCACATGGTCCTCGATCGGCCCGGTGACGAAGATGATACGCTCCTTCAACAGGCGCGAATAGATGTCGTAAGCGCGCTCGCCACGGTTGGTCTGCTCGACCACCATGGGGACCAGCGTGTTCAAATAGGTGTCGACGGGGTTGCTCATGCGTCTCCCGGCTCAAACGAATCTTGAGGAAGGACTACTACATATGGTGCCGGCGGGGCAAAAGGAAGAGGGGTTAATGCTTACCGGCCCTTACCCTTGCCGCGTGGCTTCTCGTGCTTGTGGCCATGATCATGGTCATGGTGGTCGTGGTCATGATGATCATGGTCGTGATCGTGATCATGGCCGTGGTCATGGCCGTTATCGTCAGGGTCGGCATAAAGCTCCTCGACAGTGACGGGCTTGTCGCTGACCTTGGCCAGTTCAAGAATGTAATCGACCACCTTGTCCTCGAAGACGGGCGCGCGGATTTCGGCCAGCATCTGCGGATTGTTGCGATAGAAATCGTAGACCTTGCGCTCCTGCCCCGGGAACTGACGGATACGATCGAGCAGCGCGCGATTAACCTCATCGTCAGTCACGGTGATCTGATGACGGCTGCCAACCTCCGACAGGACGAGCCCGAGCCGCACGCGCCGCGCCGCGATGTCGTGATAGTCCTCGCGCGCCTTCTCCTCGGTCGTGCCTTCGTCTTCGAAGCTGCGCTTCGAGGTTTCGAGATCGTGCGTCACTTGGCGCCAGATTGCCTGGAACTCGTTATCGACCAGCGTCGGCGGCAGATCGAAGCTATGACCCTCATTGAGCGCATCGAGCAGCGCGCGCTTCATCTTCAGGCGTGAGGCGATGACCCGGTCCTGTTCGAGACGCGATTTGACCGTCTCGCGCAATTTGGCGACAGTCTCGACCCCGATCGACTTGGCGAAATCGTCATTCAGCTCCGGCGTCTCCGGCGCGGCAACTTCCTTGATCTTCACCTCGAATGTCGCTGCTTTTCCCGCCAGGTTCTTTTCCGGATAGGTCTCCGGAAAAGTCGCCTCGACGATCCGCTCTTCGCCGGCCTTGGCGCCGGTCAAGCCTTCCTCGAAGCCCGGAATGAAATTGCCGCTGCCGAGCACGATTTGCGCGTCCTCGGTGCTGCCGCCTTCGAAGGGCTCACCGTCGATCTTGCCGATAAAGTCGGCGGTCAAACGGTCGCCGCTTTCGGCAGCGCCCTCCTTCGGCTTGTAGCTGAGATTGGCGGCGCGGATGCGGTCGATCGCCTGGTCGATATCGGCATCGGTGACCGCTGCGACAGGCTTCTCCAATTCGATCTTGCCGAAATCCATCGTCTCGAATTGCGGCAGCACCTCGAAGGAAAGCGTGTAAGCGAGGTCGCTCGTACCGGCGAAGATCTTGTCGATCTCGCCTTCGTCCTCGGGCAGGCCAACGGTCGGCTGGAAAGCGGGACGCTCGGCACGCTCCGAGATGGCCTCGCGGCTCGTCTCGGCGACGGCCTGTTGCACCACTTCGGCCATGACCGAGCGGCCATAGACCTTGCGCAAATGCTCCTTCGGCACCTTGCCGGGCCGGAAGCCTTTGAGCCGCGCTTTGCCTTTCAATTCTTCGAGGCGCGCCGATAGGCGCTTCTCGAGCTCGTCGGCGCCAATCACCACTTTCAACTGACGGCGCAGCCCGTCCGAGCTCACTTCCGTGATGTTCATGCCCTTCAATCCAATTTCACGCAGCGCGGGGCTGTTATGTTTCCAAAACGACCAACGAAGTTGGTGCGGGCGGAGGGAGTTGAACCCCCACGGCCGAAGCCACCAGAACCTAAATCTGGCGTGTCTACCAGTTCCACCACGCCCGCTTAAGGGTTGAGCGCCCGCCGTCGGCCTCGGGGTCTATATCACAGGCTTGCCCGTATGCCAGCCCAAGGCTCTGCAGGGTTAGATAGGAAGGCAGACTGCCGACAGTGAGTCCTTTAGAAAGGGTATGCCAGGATCAAGGCATTGGGCGCAATTTCCGCGTCTTGCGGGCTTTGCCCTCGCTCATTAGGTTGCCTTGAGATTCGAGGCTCCCCGAAGGCTCCCCCCGTGTCCTACCGCAACGGAATTATCGAGGCGATCGGCAATACGCCGCTGATCAAGCTCAAGCGTGCGTCGGAGGAGACCGGCTGCCTGATCCTCGGCAAGGCCGAGTTCATGAATCCCGGCCAGTCGGTGAAAGATCGCGCGGCGCTGTTCATCATCCGCGACGCGCTGAACTCCGGTGCGCTCCAGCCTGGCGGAACAGTGGTCGAGGGGACCGCCGGCAATACCGGTATCGGGCTGGCGCTGGTCGGCAATGCGCTTGGCTTGAAAACGGTCATCGTCATCCCCGAGACACAGTCCGACGAGAAAAAGGACATGCTGCGCTTGACGGGTGCCGAGCTGATCGAGGTCCCCGCCGTGCCCTATAAAGACGCGAACAACTACGTGAAATATTCCGGCCGCCTGGCCGAACAAATGAACCGCACCGAGCCGAATGGCGCGATCTGGGCCAACCAATTCGACAACGTGGCCAATCGCCAGGGACATTTGGAAACAACGGCGCAAGAAATCTGGCGGGACCTCGACGGGAAGATCGACGGTTTCGTCTGCGCGGTCGGTACCGGTGGCACCCTGGCAGGCGTGTCGATGGGCCTCAAAGAACATAACCCCAATGTCGTCATCGGTTTGGCCGACCCGATGGGCGCGGCGCTTTACCATTTCTACAAGCACGGCACGCTCAAGTCTGAGGGAAGCTCCATCACTGAAGGCATCGGTCAGGGCCGGATCACCGCCAATCTCGAAGGCGTTAAGATCGACGAGGCGTATCAAATCACCGACCAGGAAGCGCTGCCGATCATCTTCGACCTGTTGCAGGAGGAAGGTCTCTGCCTCGGAGGGTCGAGCGGCATCAATGTCGCCGGCGCCATCCGCCTCGCCCGCGATCTCGGTCCCGGTCATACCATCGTCACGGTTCTTGCTGACTACGGGACGCGCTACCAATCGAGGCTGTTCAACCCCAAATTTCTGAAGGAGAAGGGGCTGCCGGTCCCGGCCTGGCTCGACCAAGGCCAAACGGCTGCTCCCGCGCCCCGCGTATTTGTCTAATCCAGGAGGAGGCCCCCCGTTTTGCTGACGACGAAGACTTGGCTGACAGAGACCGACGAGCTCGCGCGCGAGCTCGATGCGCCGGACCTCGTGATCATCGACGCCACCTGGCATATGCCGGGGGACGGCAAGGATGCCCGCGCCGAATATCTCGAAGAGCACATTCCGGGCGCTCTGTTCTTCGATATCGACGAGATCGCCGACACCAACAGCCCCCTACCCCATATGCTGCCGCCCCCTGAGAAATTCTCATCGCGCATGCGCTCGATGGGTATCGGTGACGGCTCGCGCATCGTGGTCTATGACAGAACCGGCCTCTATAGCGCCGCGCGCGTGTGGTGGACCTTCCGCGTCATGGGTGTGGAGGATGTCAGCGTGCTGAATGGCGGTCTGCCGAAATGGAAACGCGAGGGGCGCCCGTTGGAAAGCGGCGAACCACCCTTGCGCACGACGCGGCATTTCACGGCGCGCCGTAATGCCGATCTCGTACGCGATCAGTCCGATGTCAAGGCGATCCTTAAGGACAAGTCGGCTGAGATCGTCGATGCGCGTTCAGCCGAGCGCTTCGCCGGGAAGGTACCCGAACCTCGGCCAGGGCTCCGTTCGGGCCATATCCCAGGTGCCCGCAATGTGCCTTACGGGAAGCTCCTCAATGCCGACGGCACGCTGAAACCGCCCCGCGAAATCGAGATCCTGTTCCGCAATGCCGGTGTCGATCTGCACAAGCCGGTGGTGACCAGCTGCGGCTCCGGCATCACCGCAAGCGTGCTGGCGCTTGCGCTTGCCGAGCTTGGCCACCGCCGTACGGCAGTGTATGACGGCTCTTGGTCAGAATGGGGCGCAGACCCGGAGCTTCCAATAGAGACCGGCTAACCCGGCCTCTCCCTCAATGAGCAAACGGACCAGGACGCAGAATCCGCTGACACGTCTGGCGCATGCCGGGCGCGAACCTGCGCGCTTCCACGGCTTCGTCAACACCCCGATCTATCGCGGCTCCACGGTGCTGTTCCCGACTGTTGCCGCGCTTGAATCGAATACGCAGGACTACACCTATGGGCGGCTCGGCACGCCGACGGTCACGGCGCTGGAAGATACGATTGCCGAGCTCGAAGGCGGTCACCGCACGCTACTTACACCGTCAGGCCTCTCGGCCATCGTTACCTCGCTGCTCGCTTTTCTGGGCGAAGGCGACGAGCTTCTCATCGTGGACAGCGTCTATCGCCCGGCGCGTCGCTTCTGCGACAATGTCCTGAGGCGGTTGGGCGTCACCGTCACCTATTACGATCCGTTGATCGGCGCCGGTATTGAAAAGCTGATCACCAAGAAGACGCGCGTCGTGTTCACTGAATCGCCAGGCTCCCAGACCTTCGAGGTGCAGGATGTCCCGGCGATCGCCGAGGTGGCGCATCGTGCCGGCGCGATCCTCATACTCGACAACACCTGGGCGACGCCGCTCTTCTTCAAGCCGTTTGAGCACGGCGCCGACGTTTCGATCCAGGCCTTGACCAAATATATCGGCGGGCATGCCGATATCATGCTGGGCGCTCTTACGGCCACCAAGGAAGCCGCGGCGGCCGTGACCAAGGCGCACGAGGACTTGGGTCTTTGTCCTGGGCCTGAGGATGTTTATCTGGGTCTACGGGGTTTGCGGAGCCTCGGTGCGCGTCTTGAGCGTCACCAGAGGTCAGCCTTGGCGATGGCCGAATGGCTCGCCACACGGCCTGAGGTGGAGCGCGTGCTCCATCCAGCGTTTCCGACCTGTCCGGGGCACGATGTATGGAAGCGCGACTTCACAGGGGCCTCAGGCCTATTCTCCATCCTGCTGAAGCCGGTGAGCCGTGAGGCGGTAGCCGCGATGGTCGATGGGCTCGATCTGTTCGGTATGGGCTATTCCTGGGGAGGGTTTGAGAGCCTGATCCTGCCATTCGATCCGAGCGAGTACCGCACCGCCACGCACTGGACGCATAAAGGTCCGGCACTTCGTCTCCATATCGGGCTTGAGGATATTGACGATCTGCGCGCCGATCTCGAAGCCGGCTTCAGCCGCCTGAAGGCGGCCGCTTAATCCAGTTTATAAGCGACCAGAGAGTTGTTCATCATCATCGGAATCAGGACCGTATTTGTCTCCGGCAGGTAGATAAAATCGGCGTTGCCCTGGCGCAGCGGGAGTAGCCGCTGCACGTCGCCCTTAGCGGTAACACGGAAGAGACCGCCCGATGCCCAGTCGGTGACAAGATAAATGCCCGGCTCGACCGCTTCGAGTCCATCGAGATTGCCGATCGCCTCGCCGTTGCCGAGCGGTTTGATCGACTGGTCCTCAAGTGACACCGCAAGCAAGGCGCCGAGCTTCCCCTCCTGCCCGCCCTCCGCCATATCGCCAAACGGGGCGACGATGAGCGTGTTGCCTTCCACCAGAAGCCCGTTCGGTTTGTTGAGCGCGTCGTTGGTCAACCACGGTTCGAATTGGCCGTCCTTAAGGCGCCAGATCGTGTTTGTGGGTGTGTCAGAGACGTAAACCGTTCCCGCTTCGTCGGTGGCGATGCCATTCAAAAACAGCGCGCCTTCCGCCGGGTAGCGCTTAATGATGTCACCCGAGGCGACATTGATGGCCACCAATTGATCGACATCGGCGGCATAGAGCGTGCGGTCGTGCAGTGCGAGCCCCGACGGCGCGTCGAGCCCCTTGACCCATTCCTTTTCGATCATGGTGCCGTCAGGCCTCATCTTGGCGATAAAGCCGTTGCCGTCCTTCTGCATGATGGCGCCGGCGATGTTGCTGACATAGAGGACGCCGGTGGCCGGATCCATCACGACAGATTCCGGCTGGGCCAGCCCCTTGGTCTCCCACAAGAGCTTCGGTTTGGCCGACACCGGGAGCGAAAGGATGAGCGTTAAAAGAAAAGCCGCGACCAGGCGCATGAGGGGTCTCTCACCGGCAAGGATTGCGAGATGAGTGTAGTCGAAAGGCGAGTGGCGGTCCCGCAAGGATTCGAACCTTGAACCCTCTGCTTAGAAGGCAGATGCTCTATCCCTTGAGCTACGGGACCGCTTGGGCCGCGAGTATACCCGAAAGAAACGCGAACGCGTGAATGTCAGTGCGTCCAGCGGGCGGGACGCCCGAACTTGAAATTCTCCGCATAGGATTTCGGTCTGATCTCCGACCCGTGCGGCTCCTCGAGACGGAAGGCGATGCCCTGACTTGTGGCGAAGGCGATCGCTTCTTCCTTGGATGGGAAGGTCATGCGGACCTGCTGACGCGTCTCGGCTGAGCTTGTCCATCCCATGAGAGGCTCGATTGCGCGCGGCTGCTCGCGCACGAACTCCAGCACCCACTCGCGCGACGTCGCCTTGCCGGACTGCATGGCGCTCTTGGCTGGCTTGTAGATACGAGCGGTGGCTGGCATCGTTTTTGTCCTATGCGGCGATAGAATTGGTCGGGGCAGCAAGATTTGAACTTGCGACCCCCTGCTCCCAAAGCAGGTGCGCTACCAGACTGCGCTATGCCCCGATAAATCGCCTTCTGACAGATACATAGTTCGCCCTGGTCCTGGAGACTAGCCTTCAGGTTTGAGTAAAAGACTAATGGGACCGTGGCCTTACGGGTTTCGCCCGCCGGTCATGCCTGGATAGATGATCTTATCGCCCGGTTTCAGCCCGATCTTGTCGGCCTGTCCGGCGTTCAGTTCCAGCACTCCGACGATATCGCCGCCGGAATATATCGAGCGGGTGGAAAAGGGTTCGGTATAGGTCTCAATCCGGTGCACCGTACCGTCCGGGGCGATGAAGATCATGTCGAGCGGGATGAAGGTGTTCTTCATCCACATGGCGGCAGGCTGCGGACGGTCGTAGAGAAACAGCATGCCACTGTTCTCGGGTAGCGAGCGCCGGTACATCAGCCCGATCGCGCGTTCCTGATCCGTGGTTGCCACCTCGATGTCGTAGTTATGGTCGCCGGTCTCCGTCTTGAGCACGATGGTTCCGGTGCTTGCCGCGTGACTTACGTCGAGCGGCGCCAAGAGCGCGAGCGTAATCAAAAAGGCCGCGACGAAGCGGCCCACCAAATCGAAGCATCGATGTTTCTTCAGTGAGAGGACGGACCCTGCGCGCCGTCCGGTTTTAGCTCCGCCGCCATCAACCCTTTCGGCCCGCGCCCGAAGCGGACGAGCACCGATTGACCCGGCCTGAGTTCCGTAAAGCCGCAACGTCTGAGGGTCTCCATATGCACGAAGATGTCCGGACTCTGATCCCCGCGGGTCAGGAATCCGAAGCCCCGCAGGCGGTTGAACCACTTGACCACGGCCTGTTCCCAATCGCTCTCCGGGACCACGATCACATGGGTCCGCTGGGGCAATTCCGAGGGGTGGATGGCGGTCGAGTCGTCCATTGTCCGGATGCGGAAGGCCTGCAGACCCTTCGGCCGGCGCAACACTTCGCAGACTACGCGCGCACCCTCGTACGCGGTCTGGAAGCCGTCGCGTCGCAGGCAAGTCACATGCAGGAGAACGTCGGGAAGGTCTTCGTCGGGAACGATGAACCCATATCCCTTTGACGCATCGAACCACTTGATCGACCCTGATACTTCGAAGACATCAACTGCTGCTTCCTCGTCGTGTTGGGTAATACCCTCTACAAGTGGCGGTTCTTTCGCCCCCATGCCACATTCCCCCGCTTCACTTCCGACGCAGCCGATCGACGTCCCACTTACGAATCGGCTGGAATAGACGAGAGGCGAACATAGCATTGCCGCTTAGTGAGGCTAGCGGAATTTTCCAAAGCGCGATGCCTTCTCCACAATTCGCCCCCCGGTTTGTCATTTGTCACCCGAAGTGTGGTCAACCATATGATCGGCAAGCGAAACTCCTTGCGCACGCGCAGCAGTGCCGATGAGTGCGGTTGCGTTGCCGACTCCGCGCCGAGTCAGGTCAAATATTTCTGGTGTCGAGAGAATTTCAATTCTACCGCATGCGCGCGGGCTTATGCGGCTCGCTGTGTATCTTATGCAACAATCGACCAGCAATCTGCATCCAAGAGGCCAGAATTGAACAGATGCCTCCCCCTTGCCATTGCGGAGCCCCCCGCGCTAAGGGTGCATCATGCCCTTGAGGTCATGAGATCAAGGAGACGGTCGGCATGAAGTATCTGCACACCATGGTCCGTGTTACCGACATCGATCAATCGCTCGACTTCTATTGCAACAAGCTCGGCCTGAAGGAGGTGCGGCGCATGGAGAGTCCGCAAGGACGCTTCACGCTGATCTATCTCGCCGCGCCCGGTGACGAAGATGCCCAGCTCGAGTTGACCTACAACTGGGATCCCGAAGCCTATGGCGAGGGACGCAATTTCGGACACCTGGCCTACGAGGTCGACGACATCTACGCGACCTGCGAGCGCCTCATGAAGAACGGAGTGACCATCAACCGGCCTCCGCGCGACGGTCACATGGCCTTCGTCCGCTCTCCCGACAATATCTCGATCGAATTCTTGCAGAAGGGCAAGCCATTGCGTCCGCAAGAGCCCTGGGCGTCCATGCCGAATACCGGCAAATGGTAGTGGTGCCCCCTAGGGGGATCGAACCCCTGTTTTCAGGTTGAAAACCTGACGTCCTGACCACTAGACGAAGGGGGCGCACCGAGCCCGTCATATAGAAGGCTTGGCCTGCGCTCGCAAGAACGTGCGCCGACGGAAGGCCATCAGTGTATCTCGGCGGCATCCACGATCAGAAGCTCCACGCTGTCGCGTCCCTGCCAGGTGCTACGGCGAAGATGACCCGCAACATGCAGCGGAAGTCCCTCGCCCTCGAGCAAGGTCCGGCCGAGCGCTGTATCGGCAACGCGGAAAGCGCAAGCCTCGAGGCGTCCGCCATCGGCGGCGTGAAGCGTGCAACGCAGATGCGCCTCTTTGATGCTGCGCACGCGCGAGAGGCGATGCGCCGGAAACACGAAACGGGGTTCGGAATGCCCAGGGCCGTAAGGCCCCGCACGCTCCAACAGATCGATCAGATCGAGTGAGGCCGCTTGGGCGGAAAGCACCCCGTCTATGGCGAGTTGACGCATGGAGGCCGCCTGCCTGACAGGCCCTGTGAGGTGCTGAAGCAGGAACCGAAGCAGCGCCTCTTCCCTGCTGCGTTCCAATTTGAAGCCTGCCGCCATGGCGTGCCCGCCTCCCTTGAGGAGGAGGCCTTCATGCACCGCCGCCCGCACCACGGCACCCAGATCGACGGAGGCTATGGAACGCGCCGAGCCGGTGGCAGTGCCGTCGGGATCAAAGGCCGTGACGAATGCCGGGCGGTGGTAGCGTTCGGCGATGCGTCCGGCTACAAGCCCTAGCAGGCCCTTGTGCCACCCTTCACCACCGAGAAAGAGCATGGGACATTCGGGTTCATGCTCAAGCGAGGTTTCGGCGAGCGCGAATGCCTCTTCGAGCATGCGTTCCTCGATTGCCCTGCGCTCAGTGTTGGACGCCTCGAGCTTGGCGGCGAGCGCGCGCGCTTCGATCTCATCGTCGCAAGCAAGAAGGCGGGCGCCGAGACTGGAGGCGCTGACCCTGCCTCCGGCATTGATGCGCGGACCCAGAATGAAGCCGAGCGTGAAGCTAGTCGGCGCTGCCTCGATGCGTGCCACGTCGGCAAGGGCGCGCAGACCTTGATTGTGTCGCAGACGTAAGACTTTGAGTCCTTGCGCCACGAAGGCACGGTTTGTTTCCTTGAGCGGAACCACGTCGCAAACCGTGGCGAGTGCCACCAGGTCGAGCAGACCGAGCAGGTCTGGTTCGGGCTTATCACGGTAAAAGCCGTTCCGCCGTAGCAGGCGCGTCGTTGCCACCAGAAACAGAAACACCACGCCCGCCGCCGCAAGATGACCCTGGCCTGAAAGATCGTCCTGACGGTTCGGATTGATCACGGCATAAGCCGGCGGCAGCCTTTCGTCGGCCTGATGATGGTCGATGACGATGATCTCGGCGCCAGCGGCATTGGCGGCAGCAATGGCGTCGTGGGCCGCGGTTCCGCAATCGACGGTGAGGATCAACCGGGCCCCTTGCTGGGCGAGCCCGGTGAGCGCCTCCACAGACGGCCCGTAGCCTTCGGTCAATCGATCGGGAATGTAGGTCTGACAGGTTTGCCCGTGGGCTCGCAGGTAGCGCTCGATCAATGCCACGGAGGCCGCGCCGTCAACGTCGTAGTCGCCAAAGATCGCGATGGGTTCGGCGGCGGAAATGGCGGTAGCAAACCGTTCCGCCGAACGCTCCATGTCTTGCAGCAGTGCGGGATCCGGCATGAGTGTACGCAAGGTCGGATCCAGATGGCGGTCGGCGTTGTGCGGCTCGGCACCACGGGCGGCAAGCACGCGGCCAAGAAGCTCAGGCAGCCCGTTCGCCTGTGAAATGGCCGTAGCCACCAGCGATCGACCGGGTTGGAGCCGCTCGATCCAGCGATAGCCGCGCGCCGAACGTTCCACGCCGAGCAAGGCCGGCATGCTATCGCCTTCGGATAATGGGAATTTCAGGGCTGCGGTCACGCTGTACCTACCAACATGGTCGTTGGAAGTTTAGCTGATTCGCAGAAGACGGTTCGCTCAGTCGAATTTGCCGATGTCGGGGTGCTCGGTCCTGATCCAGCGCACCGTATGGGTCGAGGCGCGCATGATCACGCTGTGGGTAAAGACCGCCTCCTTGGTGAAGCGCACCCCCTCGAGCAGCGAGCCATCGGTGATGCCCGTGGCGGCGAAGGATAGATCACCCATTACCATATCGTGCACGGTGAATTTGCGGCCGAGATCGACGATATTTGCGGCTCGCGCGCGCGCACGTTGCTGTTCATTGCCCGCCACCAAGCGTCCTTGCATTTGCCCCCCAATACAAGCGAGCGCCGCGGCGCCAAGCACGCCCTCCGGCGCCCCACCGATCCCCATATAGATGTCAATATTGGTCTCGAGCGGCTCGGTCACGTGAATCACGCCGGCGATATCGCCGTCACCGATGAGATGGAGGGCAGCGCCCGCGGCCTTCACCTCCTCAATGAGCTTGGCATGACGGGGACGATCGAGGATGCACACACCGATCTCGCTGATCGGCACACCCTTGGCGAGCGCAAGTGCCTTGAGATTGTCGCCAGGTGAGGCATCGAGATCGACCAAGCCATCCGGAAAACCGGGACCGATGGCGATCTTGTCCATATAGATATCGGGGACCTTGAGCAGGCTGCCCCGCGGGGCGAGCGCCATAACGGATAGCGCGTTCGGTAACGCCTTGGCGCAGAGCGTTGAACCCTCGATGGGGTCGACCGCGAGATCGACCTCTGGCCCACCGCCAGCACCAACCGTTTCGCCGATATAAAGCAGCGGCGTTTCTTCCGCATCGCCTTCGCCGACGACCACCACGCCCTCGATCGGCAAGCGGGACAGTTCGGTATACATGGCGGTAGCCGCCGCTTCGTCGGCGGCGGCTTCGTCGCCTCGCCCCCGCCATAAAGCTGCGGCAACAGCGGTTGCTTCAGTGACGCGCACGATGTCGAGTGCTAGAGCCCGGTCGAGCTCGCTCTTGACCGCCGACTGCGACACCATTTCCTCCCAGCCCTCGCGATCTACCGTCGCGTCTTGCTGCTTACAGAGTCTCTATCACAGTTTTTCGATGCGGATCATCTGCGGCTTGCTATCGACGTGACCATCACGCTCGATAGCGGCCAGCGCCTTGCGCACCGCGGCCTCGGTGGTTTGATGGGTAATCATCACCACGTGCGCGGCGGAGCCCTTATGCGTCCGGTCCGAGCCGGCCAACCCGGCGCGGGAGCGGTGTTGCACGATGCTTTCGATCGAGATGCCTTGGGCGGCCATGCGGCTGGCGATGGCCGCGAAGGCTCCAGTACGGTCGTAAACCGAAAGGCGGATATAGTAGCCACCTTCATGTGCGCGCATCTGGGCCTTCTTATAGGGCTTCAGATCCTTCGACCGGGTGCCGAAAGGCGGCAAGACATGCCCACGGGCGATATCGATGATGTCGCTCACCACCGCCGAGGCCGTCGGACCGCCGCCCGCGCCAAGTCCGATCAACATCACGTCACCTACGAAATCGCCATCGATGGCCACACAATTCGACACGCCATCGACTTCAGCGATAGCGGACTGTTTCGGAACCATGGTCGGATGCACGCGCTGCTCAATACCGCTCTCGGTGCGCAGCGCCACGCCGAGGAGCTTGATGCGATAACCGAGATCGTCGGCGGCCTCGATGTCAGCCGGCGTGATGGACTCGATTCCTTCGATATAGATTGAATCGAAACTCGTGCGCGTGCCGAAAGCAAGACTGGTCAAGAGCGCGAGCTTGTGTGCCGTGTCGAAACCGCCGATATCGAAAGTGGGATCGGCCTCGGCATAGCCCTGTTTCTGCGCCTCCTTCAGCACGTCGGCAAAAGCCATGCCTTCGCGTTCCATCTGCGTCAGGATGTAATTGCATGTGCCGTTGAGGATACCGTAGACACGAGAGATATCGTTGCCCTTCAGGCTCTCGCGGATCACCTTGACCACGGGGATACCGCCGGCCACGGCACCCTCGAAATTGAGCGCCACGCCGTTCTTCTCCGCTAGCGTGGCCAGGCTGTAGCCATGGTGAGCAAGCAGCGCCTTATTAGCGGTGACCACGTGCTTACCGGCACGCAATGCAGCCTCCACCGACTCCTTCGCTATGCCACCCTCGCCGCCCATCAATTCGACGAAGACATCGATCTCAGGGTCCTGGGCCAGCGCCACCGGGTTCTTGACCAGGCGAAAGGACGAAATATCGGCGTCGGGATTTTTACGGTGGGCAAGGGTGGAAACGGCGACGAGTTCGATCGGCCTGCCGGCGCGCGCAGCCAATGAATCGCCGCGGGTGGCGAGCAGCTTCACCAAGCCACCGCCCACAGTGCCGACACCGGCCAATCCAACCTTCAATCCATTCTTCATAGGAAGGGCTCAGAAGGTTCGGTTGGCGGTGGAGGCGATGGGAATGACGTTGTGCAGAGTCTTGGCAGAATCAGTGATGAATTTCCGGATGTTGCGCGCCGCCTGGCGGATGCGCTGTTCGTTCTCTACGAGCGCGATGCGAACATAGCCTTCCCCATATTCGCCGAAGCCGACGCCGGGGGACACGGCAACGGCGGCTTTCTCCAGAAGGAGCTTGGCGAATTCAAGCGAGCCCAGATGGGCGAACATGTCGGGGATCGGCGCCCAGGCGAACATGGTGGCTGGCGGCGACGGGATCGGCCAGCCAGCGCGCGTCAACGCATCGACGAGGCAATCACGACGGCGCCGGTAGATGCCGCGGATCTCCTCGACGCAGTCCTGCGGGCCGTTCAGAGCGGCGGCGGCCGCGACCTGAATCGGCGTATAGGCGCCATAGTCGAGATAGGACTTCACCCGGACGAGCGCCCGGATCAATCGCTCATTTCCCACGGCGAAACCCATGCGCCAGCCGGGCATGGCGTAGGTCTTAGACAGCGTGGTGAATTCAACCGCAATGTCGACGGCTCCCGGAATCTCCAGGATTGACGGCGGCGGCTCACCTTCGAAATAGATTTCGGCGTAAGCGAGATCGGACAGCACGATCAGATCGTGCTTCTTGGCGAAATGCACCACATCCCGGTAGAAATCGAGGCTCGCGACCTGCGCGGTGGGATTGGAAGGATAATTCAACACGAGCGCCGAAGGCTTCGGCACCGAATGGCGCATCGCCTTGTCGAGTGAAGTCATGAATTGGGAGTCCGTGCGTGCCGGCAGATGCCGGATTACACCTCCCGACATGATGAAACCGAATTCGTGGATCGGATAAGTCGGATTGGGCACCAGGATCACGTCTCCCGGCGCGGTAATGGCTTGCGCCACGTTGGCGAAGCCCTCCTTCGAGCCAAGCGTTGCCACGATTTGCGTGTCGGGATTGAGCTTCACGCCGAAACGACGCGCGTAGTAGGAGGCCTGCGCCCGGCGTAAGCCCTGAATGCCCTTGGAGGCGGAATAGCGACTGGTGCGCGGGTCGCGCACCGTCTCGATCAGCTTGGCGACGATATGAGGAGGCGTCGGCATGTCGGGATTGCCCATGCCGAAATCGATGATGTCGTCACCGCGCGCGCGGGCTTCTGCCCTGAGCCGGTTGACCTGCTCGAAGACATAAGGCGGCAAGCGCTTTATTCTATGGAAATCGCTGTTCACCGACGCGCGGGTCCCAAACCCATTCAGACCCCAAAAAGAATCCGCTTTTGAACCATGAAACCGGGCTTTCGGGCAAGCGGCGCCAGCCCTGCCGGTTAACCGTCAGTTTTGTTGTCCATCCTGTTTTGTCTGCTGCGCGTTGGCGTCTTTCTGCTTTGTCTCGGCCCTGAGGTCGGTGATGGCCTGCTTCCTCTCATCCTCGGTCAGGGTCCTCTCATAATCGCGGTGCAGTGTGCTCGCCGAGGGCGGCGCTTGCGCGGTGATCGTGTCGGTGCAGCCGCCGAGCCATAGCGCGGACAGCATCACAACGATGCAATATGCCGGTCGCAGAAGCATGGGTAAGACGTTGTCTATCGTGGACTTTCCCCTAGCGATGAGCATTGCCCACGGCCTATATATTGCATAGCACAATGCGCGCTGATGCGGTAGCTGAGGGTGTTTCTCTCATCGCATGCTGTCCGGAGCGTGGTTAATCGGGGGTTAAATTAAGGACAAACTGATGCAGGAGCACAATAAAAGCGCCGGGGAGCCTGCCCCGCAGGGAACGTCTGATGGAACGCAAGGCGCGCAAATCGATGCGCTCGCGCGCAACATGGTGCGTCTGTTCGATCAGGGGGCCAAGGTCTTCACGGCACTTGCCGAGCGCTCGAGGACCAATGGGCAAGGCCCTTACAGCATGGCCTCCGATGTCAGCGAGGCGGCGAAATCGCTCGGCGAGGTGGCGCGCCATTGGATCAACGATCCGCAGAAACTGGCCGAGGCACAAGGCGAGCTGCTCAGAAACTATGCAGATTTATGGGGCCGCTCCATGCGCCGTTTTCTCGGCGAGGAGGTGGAGCCCGTCGTCGAACCTGAGCCGGGCGACAACCGGTTCAAGGACCCCGACTGGTCGGATAGCCAATTCTTCGATTTCTGGAAGCAGGCCTATCTGATCACCTCGCGCTGGGCCGAGGACGTCACGCGCAAGACCGAGGGCGTTGACGATAAGACGCGCAAGAAGGCTCTGTTCTATTTAAACCAGATGCTCGCGGCGTTCTCGCCGTCGAACTTCCCCCTCACCAATCCAGAGGTGGTCCGCACCACGCTCGCCACCAACGCCGAGAACCTGGTGCAAGGCATGGCGCAATTCGCCCAGGATCTCGAGCAGTCGAAGGACCTGCTCCGCGTCAGCCAGACGGATCTGTCGGCTTTCAAAGTGGGGCGCAACCTCGCCGTCACGCCTGGAAAGGTCGTCTTCCAAAACGATCTCATCCAACTCATCCAATATGCGCCGACCACCTCGGAAGTGTATGAGCGCCCGCTCATCATGGTGCCGCCTTGGATCAACAAGTACTACATCCTCGATCTCGTACCGGAGAAGTCGTTCGTCAAATGGACGGTCGATCAGGGCTTTAGCGTGTTCATGGTGTCCTGGGTGAACCCCGATGCCAAGCTCGCGCAAAAGACTTTCGAGAATTACATGCGCGAAGGAATCCTCGCGGCGATCGGTGCCGTTACGAAACAGACCGGCTCGCGCACCGTCAATGCGCTCGGATACTGCGTCGGCGGCACTTTGCTCGCCTCAACCCTCGCCTATATGGCCGCCAAGGGTGACGACCGCATTACCTCCGCGAGCCTCCTCGCCGCCCAGGTCGATTTCAGCGAGGCGGGCGACCTTCTCGTGTTCATCGACGACGCCCAGCTCACTTCACTCGAGGAGATGATGGCCGAGCAAGGTTATCTCGATGGCTCGCGCATGGCGGCGGTGTTCAACATGCTGCGTCCACGCGACCTGATCTGGCCGTACGTGGTCAACAATTATCTGCTCGGAAAGAAGCCTTTCCCGTTCGATCTTCTGTTCTGGAACGCCGATTCCACACGGCTGCCTGCCGCCAATCATGCCTTCTATCTGCGCGAGTTCTACCATCTGAACCGCCTAAGCAAGGGAGAGATGGAACTGGGCGGCGAGCGGCTCGATCTGTCGCGTGTTAAAATTCCCGTCTACGAGCTCTTCACCAAAGAAGATCACATCGCTCCGGCCGCCTCGGTCTTCCGCGGCGCGAAATCATTCGGTGGGCCGGTGCGATGCGTGATGGCGGGGTCAGGTCATATCGCTGGCGTGGTCAATCCACCGGCCAGGAAGAAATATCAGTATTGGGCTGGAGGCACGGCGCCCACTTTGGAAGCCTGGATCGCGCAAGCTACCGAGACGCCGGGTTCGTGGTGGCCCGACTGGAGCAAGTGGCTCGCGGCTTACTCGGGCGAAAAGATTCCGGCGCGCGACCCTTCAGCCGGCCCGCTCAAGCCGATCGAAGATGCACCCGGCGCCTATGTGACGAGCCGCGATTAATGCACGAACTTCAGGGAAAGAGCGGGAGCTGTTCGAGACCCGTTGTCTCCTCGAAGCCGTACATCAGGTTGAAATTCTGCAGAGCCTGACCGGCCGAGCCTTTCACCAGATTGTCGATGGCCGAGATCACGATGGCGCGGCCGGGAATGCGGTCGGTGAATACGCCGATGTGGCAGTAATTCGAGCCGCGCACATGTTGCGTGGCCGGAATCGCCCCCTCCTCAACCACGCGAACGAACGCGGCCTTCGCGTAAGTATCAGTCAGAGCCTTGCGCAGGTCGGCGGCGCTCGCCTTGCCGGCAAGCCGCACATACATGGTGCAGAGCTCGCCGCGTGACATGGGCGCAAGATGCGGCGTGAAATTGATCTTCACGGGAGCGCCAGCAGCCATACTAAGCTCCTGCTCGATCTCAGGCACATGGCGATGATTGCCGATGCCGTAAGGCGACAGCCCTTCGCCCGCTTCCGAGAACAAGATGTTCTGCTTCAGGGTGCGGCCCGCCCCCGATACGCCAGACTTGGCGTCGATGATGATGTCATCCGCTGAGATGAGCTTTGCCTTGGTGAGCGGCAGCAGCGCGAGCAGCACGCCGGTCGGATAGCAGCCGGGACAGGCGACGATCCGCGCCTTCTTGATGGCGTCGCGGTAGTGCTCCGTCAGCCCGTAGACCGAGTCCTTGAGAAGGGCTGGCGCGCTGTGCTCGCCGCCATACCACTCGGCATAGACGGCAGGATCGCGCAGGCGGAAATCCGCCGACATGTCGATGATCCTGATGCGCTCAGGCAGTTGCGCGATTTCGGTATGTGCGGTGCCGTGCGGCAACCCCCCGAAGGCGACATCGACCGCGCCCCAATCGACCTGATCGGCTGAGACGAGATCGGGCAGGTCCAGGCCGGCGAGATGGGGGAAGACTTTCGCGAGAGTCTGTCCGGCATGGCCTTTGGCGACCAGCGCCGTTAGCGCGATGCCGGGGTGCCTCGCGGCAAGCCGGATCAGATCGGCGCCGGTATAGCCGGAGGCGCCGAGGACCGCAGCCCTGATGGTCTTGTTGCTTGCCATGATCAAACTCTAAAGTGAGTCCGTTAACGCCGTCATTCCAGCGTAAGCCGGAATCCATGCACCCAAATCGGGGGTTCGTTTCTGGATACCGGCTTCGCCGGTATGACGCGGTGGGAATTAGCGCTTGGAGAACTGGAAGCTGCGTCGCGCCTTGGCACGCCCATACTTCTTGCGTTCAACCGTGCGCGCGTCGCGGGTCAGGAACCCTGCCTTCTTCAACACGCTGCGAAGCTCGGGCTCGAAGCGGGTGAGTGCGATGGAAATGCCATGGCGCACGGCGCCCGCCTGACCGGACAGCCCGCCGCCGCTCACCGTGCAGACGATGTCGAACTGCCCCTCACGCTTGGCGGTGACGAGCGGTTGCTTGAGGATCATCTGCAGCACGGGACGCGCGAAATAGGCGACATGGTCCTTGCCGTTGACGGTGATCTTGCCTGGCCCGGGCTTGACCCAGACGCGTGCGACGGCGTCCTTGCGCTTGCCGGTGGCATAGGCGCGGCCCTGGCTGTCGACCTTCTTCTCGTAGACGCGTGCCTGAGGCGCGGCGGTCTCGCTCTTGAGCGGCGCCAGATCCTCCAACGTCATCGTCTCGCTCATGGCGTTCAGGCGCTCCTTGCATTCTTGGCGTTAAGAGCAACGACGTCGAGCTTCGCCGGATTCTGCGCCTCATGCGGATGTTCGGACCCGGCATAGATGCGCAAATTCCTGAGCTGTTGCCGCGCCAGCGGCCCCCGCGGCAGCATCCGCTCGACCGCCTTTTGCAGCACCCGCTCCGGATGCTTGCCCTCGAGAATCTTCTCAGCGCTGCGCTCCTTGATTCCGCCGGGATAACCCGTGTGCCAATGATAGACCTTGTCCGCGCGCTTATTGCCGGTGAGCACGACATTGCCGGCGTTGATCACCACGATGTTGTCGCCGCAATCCATATGAGGGGTAAAGCTCGGCTTGTGCTTGCCGCGCAGCCTGGTGGCGATCAGCGCCGCGAGTCGGCCTACGACGAGGCCGTCGGCATCGATCAGGATCCAGGATTTCTCGATGTCCTTGGGCGTGGCGGAAAAGGTTTTCATGACGGTATCTGGGGCTGAAAGATCGGCGCTTCTAACGGCCGATCGATCAGAGGTCAAGCACAGTCTGAAATACAATGCAAATGAGCATATTATCTATGTGGTATAATAATACCGCCATCTCATTCAATTGCTCAATCACGCAGGACAGATCCGTGATTTCCTCCCCGGGAATGACGCTTGGCTCTGACGAATTCTTGCCTTGCCGCTCCAGTCCATGCTCTAGGCTCACACCATGAATAACGAGCCCATCTTGCGGCGTGATGACCGCGGACCGGTCACGATCTTGACGCTTAACCGGCCCGAGGCCCGTAACAGCCTCTCGTTGGAGATGATCGGTGCGCTGCAAGGCGCAGTGCAGGACCTCGGAGGCAACGATGCCGTTCGTGCCATCGTCGTCACCGGCGCGGGTACCGCCTTTTCTTCTGGACACGATCTCAAGGAACTGACCGCTCACCGCAACGATCCCGACCGTGGACGCGATTTCTTCGCCAAGACGATGAATGCCTGCTCCGATATGATGCTTGCCATTGTGCGCTGTCCGAAGCCTGTGATCGCCGGGGTGAACGGTATCGCCACCGCCGCCGGCTGTCAGCTCGTGGCAAGCTGCGATCTTGCGGTCGCGGCCGGGGATGCTCGCTTCGCGACACCGGGCGTCAATATCGGGTTGTTCTGCTCAACGCCGATGGTTGCGCTTAGCCGCAATATCTCTCGCAAGGCGGCTATGGAGATGTTGCTGTTCGGCGAATTGGTGAGCGCCCAGGACGCGCAGGCGCTCGGCCTTGTCAATCGTGTCGTAGCGAACGATCGCGTGGTGAACGAGGCGGTCGAGTTCGGCCGCCGGATCGCCGAGAAGCCGAAGCGGACCCTGAAAATCGGCAAGGAGGCCTTCTACCGCCAGCTCGATCTGAGCCTCGAAGACGCTTACCATTATGCTTCAGCTGTGATGGTGGAGAACATGCTCGACGACGAGGCCAAGGAAGGCATCGGCGCCTTTATCGACAAACGGCCACCGCGCTGGCCTGAATGAGGCTACGCCGCCCCTCCCCGCCGTCATGAACCACGACTCTTATCCCGACGCCTATATCCGGCACATTCTGGTGCACCATCGCATCATCGCCATGGTGGGAGCGAGCGCCAATCCATCGCGGCCGAGCTACTACGCCATGAAATATCTCAAGCAAAAGGGCTTCCGGGTGATCCCGGTCAATCCAGGGCAGGAAGGCAAGGAGATCCTCGGCGAAAAAGTTTATGCATCGCTCGGCGACATCAGGGAGCCTATCGACATCGTCGATATTTTTCGTGCGTCGGACTCGGCTCTTCCCATTACCGAGGAAGCGATAAAGATCGGCGCCAGGGTTGTCTGGATGCAGCTCGGCGTGCGCAATGACGAGGCGGCGAAACTTGCCGAGGAAGCGGGTCTGAAAGTGGTGATGAACCGCTGTCCCAAGATCGAGTATGGACGGCTCTCAGGCGAGCTTGGCTGGGCCGGCGTCAATTCGCGCCGGATCAGCACCAAGCGGCCGGTGCTTGACCGCAAAGGTGTGCAGCATCGCCTGCTCAGAGAGGACGCCGACTGAACGCCGGGAATGCCCGCGTCATATCTTTGCTCTAGAATAATCGCACGAACCGAAGCCAAAGGGAATGATCATGACCACGGAGCGTAAGCCCGGTTTCAATACGTTGGCCATCCATGCCGGCGCGCAGCCCGATCCTGCGACAGGTGCGCGCGCCACGCCGATCTACCAGACCACGTCATTCGTGTTCGATGACGTCGAACATGCTGCGGCTTTGTTCAACCTCGAAGTTTTCGGCAACATCTATTCCCGCATCATGAACCCCACCCAGGCGGTGCTCGAGGAGCGCATCGCCGCGTTGGAAGGTGGGACAGCCGGACTGGCCGTAGCCTCAGGTCACGCAGCGCAGGCACTCGTGTTTCATGTGCTGCTCGATCCGGGCGACGAATTCATTGCCGCGCGCCAGCTCTATGGCGGGTCGATCAATCAGTTCACGCATTCCTTCAAGAAATTCGACTGGCATGTGCGCTGGGCCGACACGACCGATGCGGCATCGTTTCGTGCGGCGCTGACGCCCAAGACCAAGGCCATCTTCATCGAGTCGATCGCCAATCCAGGCGGCATCATCACCGATATTGCTGCAATTTCTGCCGTCGCCAAGGAGGCAGGCGTGCCACTGATCGTCGATAACACCCTCGCCACGCCCTATCTCACGCGCCCGATCGAGCACGGCGCCGATATCATCGTGCATTCGCTCACCAAATTCCTCGGCGGCCACGGGAACTCGATCGGCGGCGCTATTGTCGATTGCGGCACGTTCGATTGGCTGAAAAGCAAGCGTTACCCGACGATGTCGTCACCCTCGCCGTCCTACCATGGAATCACCTTCGCCGAGACTTTCGGCAATTTCGCCTTTGCCATCGCTGCGCGCGTTTTCTCTTTGCGCGATCTTGGGCCGGCCATATCGC
The DNA here is from genome assembly GCA_016869535.1 of Alphaproteobacteria bacterium. GTDB lineage: Bacteria > Pseudomonadota > Alphaproteobacteria > Rhizobiales > Methyloligellaceae > Methyloceanibacter. The sequence goes on from VGDX01000007.1 coordinate 123,920, forward strand.
CGTTCAACGCCTTTCTGATCCTGACCGGCATTGAAACACTGCCGCTGCGCATGCAGCGTCATTGCGACAACACGCTCGCCGTGGCCAAGTGGCTCTCGAAACATCCCAAGGTCGCCTGGGTGAACTACGCAGGATTGCCGGGTAACGAATTCCGCGCTCTTGCCGAGCGCTATTGCCCAAAGGGCGCCGGCGCCGTGTTCACCTTCGGGCTGAAGGGCGGATACGAAGCGGGCATCGCGCTTGTGAGCAATGTCAAGCTGTTCAGCCATTTGGCCAATATCGGCGATACGAAAAGCCTTATCATTCACCCCGCCTCGACCACCCATCGTCAGCTTACCGACGAGCAGCGTACGCGCGCGGGCGCCGGCGCAGAGGTGGTCCGATTGTCGGTTGGGCTTGAGGATGTCGACGATATTATCGCCGATCTCGATCAAGCCCTCGCTGCGGTATGAGCCTCCGAGGCGCCCATAGGAACGTGGCGCGTGAGCCAGAGATGGTAGAGCGCGGTGGCGAAGACCAAGATGGCGCCTGCCTGATGTGCCAATCCCAGCTCGATTGGCACAACGAGTAGAAGCGTCCACACGCCGAGCGTCGCTTGCAGCAAGGACAGCACGGCGAGCGTCAAGGACGTGCCAATAATGGGCGGTGACGCGCGCCGAACGGCAAGCCAGATTGACTGTGCCAGCGTCGCCAGAACCACGGCATAACCGAGCATCCGGTGATTGAACTGCACGGCAAGGCCATTCTCGAACAGGTTGAGATACCAAGGGGACGCCGCATCGAGACCATCTGGAATGAATGCACCGTCGATGAGCGGCCAGCTGTTGTAACCATGCCCGGCATCGAGGCCTGCGACGAGGGCCCCACTCAAGAGCTGCAAGAAAATGAGTCCTAGAACGAGTCCGGCGACCCAAGTCACGGCTCCAAAATTGCGCCGCAGGTGTGAGCGCACGCCGAGATCGAACAGAAGCCAGAGCGTGTAGCCGAGGATGGCGATAGCAAGGCCGAAATGCACCATGAGCCGGTATTGGCTCACGCTGGTGCGCTCGGCCAGGCCGCTCTTCACCATGTACCAGCCGATCGCGCCTTGCAGGCCACCCAGTACAAAGAGGCCGATGAGCCGCGGCAGGAGCACGCGCGGAATATAGCCGGCTATCCAGAAAGCGATGAACGGCACGAGGAAGGCGACGCCGATCAGCCGGCCGAGAAAACGATGCGTCCATTCCCACCAATAGATGGTCTTGAACGCATCAAGACTCATGCCGCGATTGATCTCGGTATATTGTGGGATTTGCTTGTAAGCCTCGAAGGCCTTTTCCCAGTCAGCGTCAGACAAAGGCGGGACCGCACCCATGACCAATTGCCATTCGGTAATGGAAAGGCCTGATTCGGTGAGCCGCGTGGCACCACCGACCAGGATCATGGCGATGATTAGAAAGACGATGCTTCCAAGCCAGATACGCAGCGCGCGCATGTGCTTTTCCGGCATGGCTTTTTCCTGCCGCAAGGAGGCGCTTTGAGCAATCGTCGAGGGCATGACACGTCTGATAGCGGCCCCTGTCCCTAAACTCAATCGCGAGAGTATGCTCGCCCTATGAGCGCACGGAATCGCAAGCTGATCGGCACGATCGTGCTGCTCGTCTTCCTCGCCCTTTATTCCTGGGTCGCGGTCATGATCGGCGCGGGCCGCATCACGCTAGCCCCGCATTGGGTGCAGTTCATCTATTTCCTCGCCGCAGGACTTCTGTGGGTCCTCCCTGCCTTGATTCTGATCCGCTGGATGCAGCGGCCTGATTGATCTGTGGATGACTCTGTATCGGCGCGCGGTGCTATTTACCTCCAGGGACGTATCTTCTAATTCTCACGAGATCGCCTTTCATGCGCCTCACTTAGGTCTCCGTGAGCATCAGATCCCGCATCCTGCACTGCCTGTGTGAGCCGGCCGGAGGTCTGCTCCGTCATGCCCACGACCTGATCGAGGGACAAGCAGAAATGGGTGCCGAAATCGGCGTGGTTTGCGCCACACGATCTGCCAATGAGGATGTCGACGCTACGCTCAACCGGCTTGCCGATCATTGCGCTCTTGGCATTACGCGTATTCCCATAGTGCGTCACATGGGTTTCGACGATTGGCTGACTCAATCCAAGATTACCAAGCTCGCTGCCAAGCTCGATATCGATATCCTGCACGGCCATGGGCTATGGGGTGGCGTTTATGCGCGTCTTGCCGGCGGGAAGCTCAAGCGCCAGAACTTAAGCACCAAGGTCATATACGCGCCGCATGGTGACGGCCTCGACTATTCACCCGCAAATCCCTTGGGGCATTTCCTCCGCCTTGCCGAACGCCGTCTAGCGCCTTTGACCGATGGGTTGATCTTTGAAAGCCGCTATGCCCGTCAGCGCTACGCCGAAACGATCGGTCAGCCGGTCTGCCCGGTTCGGGTTATCCCCAACGGACTTTATCGCCACGAGTTCTACGAAACATTTCTGGAGGACAATGCTGTCGATTTCGCCTTCATCGGCGAATTGAGCAAGTCGAATGGCATCGACCTCTTCCTGGAAGCGCTTGCCGAGCGACAAAGCATGTTTCCTGGTAAGGCCATCATCGTTGGCAACGGACCTGATGAAGCGCGTGTCAGAGGGCTGGCGAAGAAGCTCGGACTTGGGGCCAGCATTACCTTTTCAGGTGCGCTATCTGCACGCTCCGCCTTCGTCCGCGCGCGCTGCATCGTGCTGCCTTCGCGGAATGATTCATTCTCCTATACTGTGCTTGAAGCCGCCGCAGCACGCATGCCAATGATCGCCAGCGATGTGGGAGGCATTCGCGAGATCGTCGGCGATGTCGGGATGAAACTGGTGCCGGTGGATGACGCCCAGGCGCTTGCCAGTCAGATGCGGGTGTTTCTTGCCGAGTCTTAGCCGTTTCTCACGCGTGCCGCGAAACTGCAGGCCCTTGTAGCTGAACGCTTCACTGCCGATAAGATGACGCAAGCCGTCATCGACTTCTATAGCGCTATACTTGACGCCGGCTCATACGAGAAACAGGCCCAAGAGGCATCTTGAGCGCGGTTACTAACAC
>VGDX01000008.1 GCA_016869535.1 Alphaproteobacteria bacterium
GCGACCGAGCTGGTCGCGGGCGTCGTGGTAGGGGGATTTATCGGTTGGGCGCTCGACGGGCTGTTCGGCACCAAGCCGTTCTTGATGTTGGTGTTCCTGCTGTTGGGCGCCGCGGCCGGCATCCTCAACGTGATACGTACCGCCAAGCAGATGCAGGCGGAGGCGCCGGTGCCGAAAAATTTGAAGCCGGTGGACGATGACGACGACGATTAAGGGCGAAGCGACGTGATCTCGACAGCTTATGCAGCGGACGATGGCCATGGCGGCGGAGGCGGCCTGCCCGATCCCATGCACCAATTCGAGATCAAGCGCCTGTTCGAGCTTGAGCTGTTCGGCTTCGACGCTTCATTCACCAACTCGGCCCTGTTCATGGTGATCGCGATTTGCCTGATCACGCTGTTCACCGTGTTCGCCATGCGCCGCGGCTCGCTCGTGCCGACACGGCTGCAATCGGTGGCCGAGATTTCCTACGAGTTCGTCGCCAGCATGGTGCGCGACAATGTCGGCACCGACGGCATGAAATATTTCCCGTTCGTGTTCACGCTGTTCATGTTCGTGCTGGTGCTGAACATGCTCGGCATGATCCCCTACACATTCACCGTGACGAGCCACATCATCGTCACCTTCGCGCTGGCCGCTTTCATCTTTCTCGGCGTGACCCTGATCGGTTTTTGGAAGCACGGGGTGAAATTCCTGAAATTCTTCGTGCCCGACGGCGTGCCATTCGTCATGCTGCCGCTGCTCGTGGTGATCGAGGTGATCTCCTATCTGACGCGGCCGCTGTCGCTCTCGGTTCGCCTGTTCGCCAACATGATGGCCGGTCACACCATGCTGAAAGTGTTTGGCGCCTTCGTCGTGGCGCTCGGCTTCCTCGGCGGCTGGGCGGCTCTCGCCTTCATGGTCGCCTTCACCGGCCTGGAGATCCTGGTGGCGTTCCTCCAGGCCTATGTCTTCGCCATCCTCACTTGCATCTATCTCAACGACGCACTCCATATGCATCATTAAGGGAGAACATCATGGAACCAGAAGCAGCAAAATTGATCGGCGCGGGGCTCGCTTCGATCGCTCTCGTCGGCGCCGGCGTCGGCATCGGCACCATCTTCGGCAATTATCTGCAAGGTGCGCTACGCAATCCGTCCGCCGCACCATCGCAATTCGCCAATCTGCTGCTCGGCTTTGCTCTCGCCGAGGCTACCGGCCTGTTCGGCCTGGTGGTGGCGTTGATCATCCTGTTCGTGTTCTAGCATCGGCCGGACATGCCTCAACTCGTTCCCGAAGATTGGGCCCCGCAGCTCATCTGGCTCGCTATCACCTTCGGCCTTCTCTATGTGCTGATGGTGTATGTGGCCCTGCCGCGCATCGGCAAGGTGATCGAGACGCGCGCCGCGCATATCGCGGCCGACCTCGCCGCGGCCGACAAGCTAAGGCGCGAGACCGAGGAGGCAATCGCCGCCTATGAGCAGGCATTGGCCGAGGCCAAGCAGAAGGCGCATGCCATTGTCGATGAGGGACGCGCCAAGCTGAAGGCCGAGACCGACGCCGAGCGCGTTAAGCTCGATAAGGAGCTGGGCAAGAAGAGCGCCGAGGCAGAACGGCGCATAGAAGAAGCCAAGAATTCGGCCATGAAGGACCTCAACGCGGTGGCGGCAGACGTCGCCGCCGATATCGTGCAGCGTCTCATCGGGGCAGCGCCCGCCAAGCCTGAGATCGAGAAGGCGGTAGAAACCGTGCGGAAGGCTTAAAGCCATGAGCGTTTTCGCCACGCCGGATTTCTGGGTCGCCGTCTCCTTCTTCCTGTTCCTCGGCCTCATTTTCTATTTCGGCGTACACAAGAAGCTCGCCGCGGCCCTCGACAGCCGTTCGGCAAGGATCGCCAAGGAACTCGACGAGGCGAAGCGTCTGCGCGAGGAGGCAGCGAAAGTGCTGGCCGACTACCGCCGCAAGCAGGGCGATGCGGTCAAGGAGGCGCAAGACATTATTACTCTTGCCTCGAAGGAGGCCGAGATATTGGCGGCCGAGACGCGCCGCTCCATGAAGGAGCATTTCGACCGGCGCATGAAGCTCGCCGAGGAAAAGATCGCCCGCGCCGAGGCGGAAGCGCTGCGTGACGTGCAGGCGGCAGCCGCCGATGCGGCAGTCGCCGCGGCCGAGATCGTCATCGCCGCCAAACTCACGCCGGCAGAAGCCGACAAGCTGGTCAAACAGGGCATCGACGCCCTGAAATCCAAGTTGAACTAGCCCCTACTCCACCACGGCGATGATGGGGCCGTAGCCGCCATGGCCGGGCGTATCGTTGCGGCCGATCTCTGGCGCGTAGAGGCCGGAAGCCCTGCCCCCGTCGAGAAACAGCGCATTCTTGCAGTTAAGCCCGTCGCGGAAGAAGCGGGCGAAGTCGTGGAAATTCACCAGCCTTTCGGTCATGACAAAGTGCACTTCGGTTGGGCTCGACGCACACACGCCGTTGCGCGGCTTGCGATCGTTCGAGTTCACGATGAAGGCCGGGTGGATCTTCCCGTCGATTACCAGCATCGGGCCTGACTGCGTGGCGAAGTCGACGCGAAGATCAGCCGCGCTGAACTGCTTTGTTTCGAGCACGCCCGCTTTGCCATCCTCGATGAAGAACACGCCGTTCGGCTGCTTGTAGAAATTCGGAATCTGGCTTGGGCTTCCGGTACGCGTTTCCGTGTTGACCGGCGTCAGCTCGCGGCCTCTTTCGACATAAAGGCCGACCGGCGCATAATCGCCGCCATACATGCCGCCATTCGTCGCGAAGCGCAGTCTCTTGCCCTTCTCTTCCAGGTCCTCGGCAAGCGCCGAAAAGGTGCGGTACGGCGTGCCTCCCGTATCGCGCCAGAATAGGCGCAAATCATCCTTGGCGAGATCGAGACTGCAAACGATATAGGGGTCATCCGCGAAGGACTCGCTCCGGCAAATGCCGGCGGCGGTCGCGTCAGGTGCCGCGAGAAACAGCAGAAGCATCGTGCAAAGCTGTTTTCGGTAAGAGAACATGATCCAGATTTTGAAAGCTTATCCCGCGCCGGGCTGACTGCGCTCGAAGCCGACGAAAATCTTGTAGTCTTCTGGCCGCGCGCCGACCTGAACGGGGAAGGACATCTGCCGCACCATGGAGAAGTAACCGGCTGGTGTGCCAGCTGCGACAGTAGCCGAGACACTCATCCGATCGCTAGCGAGAGTCACCTGCCCGGGGCCCGCGGCACGCACGTTTACCGGCAGGTTCACCTGGCCGGGATGGCCCTTGGGGCCGAGCTGCACGCGGCCGGCGAAACCGTATTTCACCGTCACGCGGCCGGGAGTGAACTGGCACTCGCGCGACATTTTCGTGATCTCACCGCGATGGACCACATGCTTAGCGTCACCGACATGCCCGGGCTGATAGATGGTGACCAGCCGTTCGCGTGGCCAGGCCACGACCTGCGGGCAATTCGCGCCCATACCTTCGGGCATAGCCACGGGCGCATCGTTCTGGGCAATCGAGGTCAGCTGATCCGGGGGTGGACCGGAAACCTCGTTCGAGCCGGAACCGAACGGATTGAGCTTCGGCGCAGAGCAGCCCAAGGCGATGACCGGCACCACGAGCAAAGCTGCCGCCACCCTCCATCCACGCCGGAAGCATAGTGTCTCTTTACGTTTCAACCCGCTCGTCCTTGGCTTGACATGGCAAGCTCCTGCGCCTGATATGCCTTTGCTTGACCGAATATCTTGAAAAAATATGTGGCAAAACTGCCGTTTTTTAAGCATTTGCGCGCCAAACTATCCTACTGTCAAAAAGCCCGACAAGGCTAGACTTGAACGGCTTGCCCTACGCTTAACGCCCCTACCGGAGCTCCGATGTCCAGCCCCGACCGAGCCAATGGAAGGCATGATCGCCGTCCGCCGCTGACCATCTATCTGGCAGCCCCGCGAGGGTTCTGTGCGGGTGTGGATCGCGCCATACAGATTGTCGAGCTGGCGCTCGAAAAATATGGCGCGCCGGTCTATGTCCGACATGAGATCGTGCATAATCGCTACGTGGTCGAGAGTCTCAAGGCCAAGGGCGCCATCTTCGTCGAAGAATTGGACGAAATCCCGGATACCGATGCGCCTATCGTGTTTTCTGCCCATGGCGTGCCGAAGGCGGTCCCCGCGGCGGCGGCAACGCGCCGGATGTTCGTGCTCGATGCCACCTGCCCCTTGGTATCCAAGGTTCATGTCGAGGCCGAGCGACTTTACGGCGAAGGCCGCGAGATCTTGCTGATCGGCCATGCGGGCCATCCCGAAGTGATCGGTACGACCGGGCAATTGCCGCAAGGCGCCGTCCATCTCATCGAAACCGTCGAAGATGCGATGCGGTTCACGCCCAAGAATCCGGACCGTCTCGCGGTCATCACCCAGACCACGCTGTCGGTCGACGACACGAAGGAGATCCTGCGCGTTCTTAAGGAGCGTTTTCCTACGCTTGCCTTGCCGCGCAAGGACGACATTTGCTACGCCACCACCAATCGCCAGGACGCTGTGAAAAAAATCGCGCCGCATTGCGATCGCATGATCGTCGTGGGCGCGCCCAACAGCTCGAACTCGCTTCGTCTCGTCGAGGTGGCCGAACGTGCCGGCTGCCGCGAGGCCATGCTGGTCCAACGCGCGGCGGAGATCGAGTGGCCGAGATTCAGCGGTATCAGTACGCTCGGTATAACCGCCGGCGCGTCGGCGCCAGAGGTTCTGGTCGACGAGATCATCGACGCCTTCAAGGCGCGCTTCGCGGCGGAAGTAAAGTCCGTCACCACGGCGGAAGAGGACATCGCCTTCAAGCTGCCGCGCGAGCTTAGAGAGATGCCGGCGCTCTAGATGGCCGTCTACACCGACGTCTCAGACGAAGAGCTCGAAGCCTTCATCGGAAGCTACACGATCGGCGCGTTGACGTCGTTCAAGGGTATCGCCGAGGGCGTGGAGAATTCGAACTATCTCGTCCACACCGAAACCGGTCCCTACATCCTCACCCTCTACGAGAAGCGGGTTCGCCGCGAGGATCTGCCCTATTTTCTTGCGCTGATGGAGCATCTCGCCGCGCGCGGCATATCCTGCCCGCTGCCCGTCAAGGACCGCGAAGGCCGTGCCTTGAAGGAGCTGGCGGGGAGGCCCGCGGCACTGATCAGCTTCCTCGAAGGTTTGTGGGTGCGGCGGCCGAGCATCGAGCATTGCGCCGGCCTCGGTCAGGCGCTGGCGCGTTTCCATCTCGCCGGCGCCGATTTCCCCATGGAACGGGCGAACAGCCTGTCGCTGCCTGGATGGCGCGCGCTGTTCGCCTCGATTGGTGACGGCGCCGATTCCGTCGCTCCCGGATTAACCGAGGAGATCCAGAAGGAGCTTGCCCATCTCGAGAAACATTGGCCGGACGATCTGCCCAAAGGCGTAATCCATGCCGATCTCTTCCCCGACAACGTGTTCTTCCTCGGTGACAAGGTCTCCGGCCTTATCGACTTCTATTTCGCCTGTAACGACCTGCTCGCCTATGACGTCGCCATCTGCCTCAATGCCTGGTGCTTCGAGCCGGATGCAAGCTTCAACGTCACCAAGGCACGCGCCCTGCTGCAAGCTTATGAACGCGAGCGGCGCTTGAACGAGAGCGAGCTTGCCAGCCTGCCGACGCTCGCGCGCGGCGCGGCGCTCAGATTCCTCCTGACCCGCACCTACGACATGCTCAACACCGATGCCAACGCGCTGGTGAAGACCAAAAACCCCACCGAATATCTGCGTAAGCTGCGCTTTCACCAGCGGGTAAGGTCGGCGCGCGACTATGGATTGGGCAAGACTTAGGCGGGCGGCATGGGGGACAGACCGAAAGTGGTGATCCATACCGACGGCGCCTGCTCGGGCAATCCGGGTCCGGGCGGCTGGGGCGTGATCCTCGAATCGGGCGCGCATCGCAAGGAACTGAAAGGCGGAGAGTCCATGACCACCAACAATCGCATGGAGCTTATGGCCGCCATCCAGGCGCTCGAGGCGCTCAAAACGCCTTCCGACGTCGATCTCTATACCGACTCGAATTACCTCAAAGGGGGCATCACCAGCTGGATCACGAGGTGGAAGCGTAACGGCTGGCGAACGGCCGACCGCAAGCCCGTTGCCAATGTCGAATTATGGGAACGGCTCGATCGTGCGTCTGGGCCGCATCAGGTGCGCTGGCACTGGGTCAAGGGCCATGTCGGCCACGACGCCAACGAACGCGCCGATGAGCTGGCGCGCGAAGGCATGTCGCCGTTTCTCGGCAAGCGTCTATAGGCTCTTGAGCATCTGCTCGGCGGTGCTTTCGACGGCGACGCCCGGCGAGTCTTCGACATTCAATACTTTGACCACGCCGTTATCGACCAGCATGGCATAGCGCTTGGAACGCGTGCCCAGTCCGATGCCGCTGCCGTCGAAATCCATGCCGATCTTCTTGGTGAACTCGGCATTTCCGTCGGACAGGAACAGCACCTTGCCCTTGCCGCCGGATGCATCCTCCCAGGCCCCTAGCACGAAGGGATCGTTGACCGCGACGCAAGCCACCGTGTCGATTCCCTTTTTCTTGAATGCGGCAGCATTGTCGATAAAGCCCGGTATGTGCTTCAGGTGACAGGTCGGCGTGAAGGCGCCAGGAACCGCGAACAGCACCACCTTCTTGCCTGCGAAGATATCGCCCGTGGTCAGCGTGGCAATGCCTTCGGGGCCCAGGACCCTGAAGGTGGCCTCAGGCAAGCGGTCTCCCTTGGCGATGGTCATGCGCGCTCTCCCTCATAATCCTGCGATGTTGGCGGGCACCATAACGGCTCCCAAAGTCGCGGCCAAGCCGACTTACTCGGCCTTCCAGCTGGTTTCCGTAGAACCCCGGTCTGAAACGAGGGTTAATGTCAGGCTCTTACCCTTCAGAGCCGCAGCTTCCTTGGCTGAACCAAAGGCGACCTCGAAGCTCTGCATGCCGCCATCAGGCGTGCCAAGCGGCTTCGGTACCGGCACGAAGGTTTTGTCAGCCGAAATGAATAGATCGGTCTCGGCCGCATCGGGGTCGAACAGCACTTCGACCCTGAGGCGAGGCGCGGCTCCGTCGAGTTTCGCCTCGATGCCTGCAACTCTTGGCAAGGCGTTGGGTGTCTCGGACTTCGGCACGCGCGCCAATGTCTCCCTCAACAGCGACGCTTCTTTCGCATCTTCAGTAGCGTCAGACGGCAATGTCAGGCTGAGATTGACCTCGTTCGGAATGCATAAATCCATGCAGATGCCGTAATCGAAGACGAGCTTGAGCTCGACCGGCTCACCTGGCCGTTCCGGCGTGATTTTTACCGGGAACACCACGTCACGCGAGTAACCGATCGCCGTACCGCCGCCGTCGACGAAGCGATGCGGCGCGGGAAAGAGCACTTCCGCGGATTTCAGATTTTTCGAGCCCGTCCAGTCGAAGCCGGGAGGAACGCCTGAATCTCCCGGATACCTCCAATAAGTCTTCCAGCCGTCGTCCATGCGCATCTGCACGCCGGCAAGAAGCATGAGTTTGCCGTCGATCTCCACCGTGCCGCCGATCAGCCGCGCCTTGGAGTTGGTCGAATCGACCCAAGGCGCATCACTGGCGATTACCGCCAAAGCGGTGCCGCTCAAGCCGATGCTTAAATATGCGGCAATGAATAGGAGCGAGGAACGACGCGAGAATAGGGCGGGAACGATCATGATCGACCTGGACGAATTGTGGCAGGCACAATCTAGCGGCACTGAGCGCGCCACGCGATTCAACCAATGGGCCTCACGTCTCAATCTTTCGTGAGCCGAATGAGGCGAAAATGCGTGTCGTGCGTTAAATGATCGTTGCCCCCCTTCCTTCTGAACAGAACTGATGTAGCATAGCCTCATGTCAGCAAGCGTAAAACCCGGACGCGACGGCTACCTCGATGGTCAGTTGCTCATTGCCATGCCCGGCATGGGCGATCCTCGCTTTTCCCGCGCCGTGATCTATATGTGCGCCCACTCCGCCGACGGCGCCATGGGCATCATCATCAACCAGCGCGCGCCCAATATCAGCTTCACCGAACTTCTGGAGCAACTCAACATCGTGCCGGCGAAAGACCGCATCAAGTTGCCCTCCAGCATGAGCGCCATGGCGGTCTATCTCGGTGGACCGGTGGAAACCGGACGCGGTTTCGTGCTGCACAGCGCCGACTATTTCAAGGCCGAGAGCACGCTGCCGATCGACGAGAGCGTCTGCCTCACGGCAACGATCGATATTTTGCGCGATATCGCCAAAGGCAGCGGCCCCGACAAGGCGCTGCTCGCGCTGGGTTACGCCGGCTGGGCCCCAGGACAGTTGGAGAGTGAAATCCACTCCAATGGCTGGCTGAACTGTCCGGCCGATCCGGATCTCATTTTCGATCCCGACGTCGATCACAAATACACCCGCGCCCTCAACCGGCTTGGCATCGATCCGATCCGGCTCGTCAACGATTCTGGTCACGCTTAACGGCTAGGATGCTGACGGAATGGCTCTCGGCCCCGACAGCGCCGCCAGTGGCGCTTGGGGTGGCGCCTGCACTTCGAGACCTTCCGGCGTTTCGGATACCTCCGGCGCACGGGAGCGCTCGCGTTCGCGGCGCTTGCGGTGGCTGGCAAGCGCGGCGAGCAACGTGCCGACATCCTTGGCCGGCATGGGCTCGCCGTAATAATAGCCCTGACCGAATTCGCAGCCGATCGAGCGCAGATAGTTTGCATCGGCAGAGGCCTCCACGCCTTCGGCCACAACCTCCTTGCCGAGCTCATGCGCGAGCGTGATGATCGAACGGAGCACAAAGGGCGTCTGGCCGTTGAGGCCAGAGTCACGCACCAGCGAACGGTCCACCTTGATGGTGTCGCACGGGAAGCGGTGCAGATAGCTCAACGAGCAATAGCCGGTGCCGAAATCGTCGAGCGCGAGAGAAGCCCCGAAGCTCTTGAGCCAGGTCAGGATCTCGACCGCCCGTTCCGGATTCTCCATGGCCAGGGACTCGGTGATCTCGAGCTTGAGCGTGCCCTTGGGTACTGTCTCGCGCGCGAGCAGCAACCTGATTTCCTGGACCATGTCCTGCCGGAAGATTTGCCGGCTCGATACGTTGACGCTGACGAATAGCGGATCGCGGTCGCGCGGCAGCACCTTTTGCCAGCGTGCCGCCTCTTCAAGCGCGTGGCTCAGCACATAACTGCCAAGCTCGACGATCAGCCCCGATTCCTCGGCGAGCGGAATGAAATCCTCGGCGGCGAGGCGCCCTTGCGTGGGGTGGTCCCAGCGAATCAAGGCTTCGAAGCCGGCTAGCTGGTTGGAGGCGAGCCGCGTGATCGGCTGATAGAGGATAGTGATCTGCTGGCGCTCCAGCGCCATGCGGAGGTCGCTTTCGAGCGGCAACCGGGTCTCGCCCTCCTCCCGCATGGACGGGGTAAAAATCTCGATGCGGTCGGCGCCGGCGCGCTTTGCCCTAAGCATGGCGATCTCGCCTTCGCGCATCAGGTCTTGCGCCGTTATCTGACGCCCGTCATGGACCACGAGCCCAATTGAGGCGGTCAGGATGATCTCCTTGGCGCTTATTTTCATCGGCGTCCTGAGCGCGCGTCTCACCCGTTCGGCTAAGGTCGCCACCTGATGCGGATCGGTCTCGGAGATGAGAAGGATGGCGAATTGATCGCCGCCAAGCCTCGCCAGCGTGTCTTGCGGGTTGAGATGCCTGGCCAGCCTTCGCCCAAGCGTCAGCAACATGCTGTCGCCGATGACGAGCCCGAAGCTTTTGTTCACGTTCTTGAAGCGGTCGATGTCGATGAACAGCACGGTCGGCCGGTTGGCCTGCCCCTCTGAAGCGCGGGTGAGCGCACCCTGCAAGCGGTCCATGAACAATTCACGGTTCGGCAGTCCGGTAAGGCTGTCATGCACGGCGTCGTGCAAGAGACGCTCCTGGGCACGCTTGAGGTTGGTCACGTCGCGCATGAGGCCGACACAACGCAAGAGCCTCGCGTTCTCGCTCGACGCGGCATGCGCCCGGAGGTCGTACCAGAGATAGCTGCCGTCCTGACGCCGCAAACGGAAATCGATCTGCAAATCGCCGCCGAGCTTCTCCTGCAACGACCACAGCATGAGGCGGAAACGCTCACGGTCGGAGGCGTGGACATGTTGAAGAAATTCTTCGAGCGGGGCATCGAGACTACCCGGATCGAGACCAAGTTCCATCTCGACGTCCTCGGAGATGGTGATGGTGTCTCGCGCCGCGTTCCATTGAAAGGTATGCGCGCCGGACCCATCGACGGCGAGCGACTTCATCTGCACCTGGCTGATAGGTCCCAATTCCAGCGGTGCGATGCCGGAGCGGAAGGCGAACTGCGTCACGGTAAAGCCGAGCAGAACGAGTATGAGCACGAGCCCCGATACCAGTCCGGCGACCACGATGTCGCCGGAGAGCTTGCCAAGCACCACCAGGGCGGCACCGAACAGCCAGACAATGAGCAGCATCCAGCTCGGGATCAAAGACAAGGCGCGATCCTGGCCGCGCAACGCGAAATAGACGATGAGCCCGGTACCCATGCCGGCAATGAGCACCATGGAGGCGCGGGCGAGGCCCGAGGCCAGCCGCGGATCGATGATGGCGACGATGATCAGCGCGAACTGGGCGGCGATCCAGCCCCAGAACAGCATCTTGATCCAGCCATGCCACAACCCAATGCGGAGGAAGGTGTAGAGAAAGAGAACCAGGCTCGCGGCAAATCCGACTTCGGCGGCGGCACGATAGAACGCGGTACGGTCGGGACCGACCGGGAACAGCTTGCTCCAGAAGCCGAAATGAACGCAGAAATAAATCAGCACCACCCAGGCGATGAGCGCGGTCGCCGGAAAGATGGCGCGGTGGTTCGCCGCGAAGATCGCGGTCAAGAAGATGGCGAGCAGGCCGGTGATGCCGAGCAGCACGCCGTTGAACAACATGCGGTCCTGCTGCTTGGCCTGATAGGCATTGGGATCCCACAGATGCAAGGTCGGTACTTGTGGCGAGCCAAGTTCGGCGGCGAACGTGACAGTCTGCCCCGGCTCCAGATTGAGCCGGTACATATCGGCGCGATCGCTCTTCAGGGGTTCGGGACGGAAGCCGAGTGATGGCGTGACGGCGACGATGCGCGACGCATCGAGCTCGGGCCAGAACACGCGCGAATTGACCAGCGAATAACGCGGCGCCACCAGCCAGCGCACGATACGCTCCGATGTCGGATTGGACAGGGCGAACACGAGCCAGCTCGGATTGGTGCCGGGAACCGAGGCGCCTACCGCCATGCGGCCGATATAGCCATCGGGTCCTGGTGCTGTTTCGATTTGCAGACGGTCGCCGCGGCCTTCGTACAGTTCGCCTTTGGCGGTGATGTCGATCTTGGCTTCATCAGGATCGACGGGAATCGCCTCGACGGCGTGCGCCATGCCGGACGCGAAGGCAGCGACAGCGAACAATACGGCTCCGGCGGACGCGGCCAAAACCCCGCCATGCCGAAAAGGCGCCGCTCTATCTTGCGATGTGGCGAATGATTTCGCCATTCCTCCCCCGTCTCTCGGCGCTTACCCGACCGCGCTAGCAGCGCGTGTCGCTGTCAAGCAACGCGTACAACAGATGATCTTGCCAAACGCCATTGATCCGCAGATAGCGTCGCGCGATGCCCTCGCGCTTGAAGCCCGTCTTCTCCAACAGCCTTATCGACGCCGTGTTGGCCGGCAGGCAGGCCGCCTCCAGCCGGTGCAATTCAAGCGAATCGAACACAAAAGGGATAACAGCGCGAACGGCCGCCGTCATGTAACCCCGCTTCGCGTATTTAGCCCCGACCCAATAGCCGAGCGTGCAGGATTGGGTCACGCCCCGGCGCACATTGCATAGGGTAAGGCCGCCGACGATTGCCCCGGTCTGCGCCGAGAACACGAACAGGGCGTAGCCCACGTCCTCGCGGAGATCGCGGAGATAATGACGCACGCGGCGGCGAAACGAGGCTCGCGACAGCTCGTCATTGGCCCAGAGCGGCTCCCAAGGCGTCAGAAACTCGCGGCTTGCGGCCCGAAGCTCGGCCCAGGCGGGATAGTCCGACATTTGCGGCGAGCGTAAATAGACCCGCTCGGATTCGATGACCGGCCCGAGATCGCTTGGAGTGGCTGCTCGCAACAAGGCCATCGGCCGGATACCTCCTAGGCGGCTTTGGTCGACGGAATGGTGAATTTTTCCGTCACTGCATCGAACCTTGCAACATGCCGAATGGGCCCAACCGTGGCAAGGCTCACTGGCGAAACCAACAATCTCTCAACCAAGGCTTGTATATCGGCGGCTTCGATCCGCTCGACCTTTTCAATCAGCTCTTGAGTGGTGAACACCCGGCCGTGAATGAGGATTTGCCGGGCGAGCTGCTCGGCACGCGCGCTCGAGCTTTCGAGCCCGGCCAACAGGCCCATCTTGAGCTGCGCCTTGACCCGGGAGATCTCCTCCGGGCGGAAGCCATGCTCGGCGGCGCGCACCAGCTCATCGCGAATGACGGCGAAGAGTTCGTGCGCCCGCTCAGGTCCGCTCGCGGCATGCACGGTGAACATACCGCTGTCGATCAATCCGCTGGAGAAAGCATAGACGGAATAGCAGAGCCCGCGCCGTTCCCTCACCTCCTGAAAGAGCCGCGAGGACATGCCGCCGCCAAGCACCCCGGCCAGCATCTGCGCGGTGAAATAGTCGGCATGACGGTAAGGCGGCGCTTCAAAAGTCAGCACGATGTGCGTCTGCTCGAAGGACTTGTCCATGCGCCGGAAACCACCGGAGTAGACGGCCGTGGTGGGCGGCATCGTCGGGCTGATATCGAGCGCGGCGAAGCGCCGTTCCGCTTCCGCGACAAGAGCCTCATGCTCGACGGCACCGGCCGCCGCGAGCACCATGTTGGGGGCATGATAATGCGCCGACAGATATGCGCCGAGATGGTTCGGCTTGAAACCTTTTACACTCGCCACGGTGCCGAGGATCGGACGCCCAAGGGACTGGTCGGGAAAGGCCGCCTCCTGGACGAGATCGAAAACGATGTCCTCGGGCGAATCCAAACACGCGGCGATCTCCTGAAACACCACCTCCTGCTCGCGGGCAAGTTCGACCGGGTCGAAACGCGGCGACAGAATTATGTCGCTCAAGATGTCGAGGGCGAGCGGTAGGTCCTTGCGCATGACGCGCGCGTAATAGGCGGTGGAATCGACGCCGGTCGAAGCATTGAGATCGCCGCCGACGGCCTCGATCTCTTCGGCGATATCATAAGCGCTCCGGCGCTCCGTCCCCTTGAACGCCATGTGTTCGAGAAAATGGGCGACGCCATGCTCGTGTTTCGCCTCGCTCCGGCTACCGGCTCCGATCCACACGCCTAGCGACACGGTTTCGACTTCCGGCATGGTGTGGCTGACCACGATCAGACCGTTTGCCAGTTGTGAAACTTGCACACTCATGCACGCACCTTGGAACGGATTTCTTTAGCGCCGTCCCGCGTGCGGCTATGCCCGGCGACAAAGTCGGCGACCTTGGCGTAATCGTTGGGAAGCACGGTGCAGCGCTCGTGCTGACCGAGTCTGAGTCTCAAGCGCTCGGGCTGCTCCGGCACGCGGCCGGAGGCACGCTCGACGGCTTCGGGAAACTTGGCGGCGTGTGCTGTCGCGAGCACGATCATGGGCGTGGTGCCGAGGCCCGTCTCCTGACGCGCCGCGGCAATCCCCACCGCGCTATGCGGGTCGGCAAGCATGCCCGTTTCCTCGGCCAACCCTCTAATCGTCATCTCCGTCGCATGCTCGTCGATCGAATGCGCCGCGAACAGGCCGCGCAGGGCTTCGAGCTCGGCATCATTCAGGCGAAAGGCCCCTGTCTTACGCAATTCCCCCATGAGCGCCCTCACCCGAGAAGCATCGCGGCCGGCAAGCTCGAACAACAGGCGCTCGAAATTGCTCGCAAGCTGGATGTCCATGCTCGGGCTTGACGTGGCGATCACGCCTTTTGGCTCATAAATTCCGGTACTTAGTGCCCGCGGCAGACTGTCGTTGAGGTTCGTGGCGATAACGAGGCGCGCGACCGGCAGGCCCATCGCCCGGGCCGCGTAACCCGCGAAAATATCACCGAAATTTCCGGTGGGCACGGTGAAGGCCACTTCGCGCTGGGGCGCACCGAGGCTCACCGCCGCGGTGAAATAATAGGGAATTTGCGCGAGAATGCGGGCGAAGTTGATGGAATTTACGCCCGTCAACGCCCGAGATGCACGCAAACCTTCATCTCCGAGCAACCCCTTCAGGATCGACTGGCAGTCGTCGAAATTTCCCTCGACAGCGATGTTGTACACGTTGGGCTCTGACACAGTCGTCATCTGGCGGCGCTGCACGTCGCTGATGCGACCCTTGGGATGCAGGATGAAAATGTCGATGGCTTCGAGCCCGCGAAACGCCTCGATGGCGGCCGCGCCCGTGTCGCCGGACGTCGCGCCGATCACCGTGGCATGCACGCCCTGGCGCAGCAGCGCGCGGTTCATCAGCCGCGCCACCACCTGCATGGCGAGGTCCTTGAAGGCGAGCGTCGGTCCATGAAACAGCTCGAGCAGAAACATGTTCGGCGCGATCTGCTGCAAGGGCGCGACGGCAGGATGGTGAAAGCTGTCGTAAGCCTCCTCGAGCACGGCTTCGAGATCGTCGAGGCAGGGATCGCCTTCGAGATAGGGCCGCATGACCCGGTATGCGGCGTCGGCATAATCGAGGCCGGCGAGCGCGGCGATGTCGCCAGGCTTAAGCCGAGGCCAGGCTTCGGGCAGATAAAGACCGCCGTCGCTGGCGAGTGCCGCTAGCATCGCGCCCTCGAAAGAGATCGCCGGCGCTTCGCCGCGCGTTGAGATGAATTTCACGACCGGCCTCTTGGCGGGAACTGGGGGACTCGGGAGGGGACCCTAGCGGGCGGCGGGGACGCCCGCAACCGGTGCATGTGATCCAAGGTGAATGCCATAATAGCGCCGTCACACTCACGTCTGTACTATCCGGACATCGTACAATTCCGGGGGTTACACATGAAAAAGTCCGTACTCGCTCTGGCACTGGTCCTGGCCTTCATCCCAATGCTTGCGTCCGGGGCCGAAGCCATCACCGAGGAGGAAGCGCACGCCATCGGCGTCGACGCCTATCTCTATTTCTATCCGATCATCACCATGGACGTGACGCGCAAGCAGCTGACCAATGAGGAGTCGAAGCCAGGTGTTTTGGGCGGCCCTGCGAACGGCTTCGCCAATATCGAGGCGTTCCCGACTGCCGATATGCGCTCCGTGGTGCGGCCGAATTTCGACACGCTCTATTCCAGCGGCTGGCTCGACCTGACCGAGGAGCCCATGGTGGTGTCAGCCCCCGACACGGACGGACGTTATTATCTGCTGCCGATGCTCGACATGTGGACGGATGTATTCGCTTCGCCCGGCTGGCGCACGACCGGAACGCAAGCCGGCAATTTTCTGGTAACGCCGCCCAATTGGAACGGAACCGTTCCCGACGGGTTCACGCAGATCAAGGCGCCGACCCCTTATGTGTGGATCATCGGCCGCACCAAGACCGATGGTCCCGCGGACTATGAGGCCGTGCACAAGATCCAGGCCGGCTACAAGATCACGCCGCTCTCCCAATGGGGGAAGGAGCCGGCCCCTCCGACAGTGACGATCGATCCCTCGATCGACATGAAGACGCCGCCGAAGACTCAGGTCGACACCATGAAGGCGGGACCGTATTTCGCCTACGCGGCCGAGCTGCTCAAGCTGCATCCGCCGCATATGACCGACCAGCCGATCATCGCGCAGATCAAGCGCATAGGCTTCGAGGCGGGCAAGAGCTTCGACCTCGATAAGGCCGATCCCGCGGTGAAGAAGGGGCTGGATAGCACGCCGGAAGCGGCGCAAGCCCTGATGGCCTGGAAGGTGCCGACGCTCGCGCGCGTCGCCAATGGCTGGTCGATGAACACCGACACGATGGGTGTCTACGGCAACTATTATCTCAAGCGCGCGATGGTTTCCCAAGTAGGTCTCGGCGCCAATCTCCCCGAGGATGCGATCTATCCGCTGAACCTCGCGGATGAAGACGGCAAACCGCTTGATGGCGCCAGCAATTACACAATCCATTTCGACAAGGGCGAGATTCCTCCGGTCAAAGCCTTCTGGTCGATCACCCTTTACGACCTGGACGGCTTCCAGATCGCCAATCCACTCAATCGCTAGGCGGTCTCAAGCTGGATGCCGTTCAAATACAATCCAGACGGCTCGCTCGATCTTTATTTCCAGAACGAGAGCCCGGGCGGAGACAAGGAGGCGAACTGGCTACCCGCGCCGAAGGGTCCCTTCAATCTGACCATGCGCCTCTATGCGCCGAAGAGCGAGGCGCTGACCGGCAAATGGAACCCGCCGCCGGTCGTGAAGGTGCAACCTGTTCCCATCACGGCTCAATAGCCGGCAAAAGGAGCGCGCCTAGTATTTGACCACGGCGCGGCCGACAATGCCGCCGCTCCGCAGGAGGTCGAGTGTCTCGTTGACGTCATCCAGACGGATGGCCTTGACCGTATGCTTGACCTTGCCCTCTTGCACAAGCTTCACGACCTCGGCGAGATCGTTGTAATTGCCCCAGAACGAGCCGTGATAGGTGTATTCGCGGGCAACGAAGGGGAACAGGGGGATGTCGATGCGGTCGCCGACAAGGCCGACGGATGAATAATGCGCCCCGACCGACAATAAGCCGAACCCAAGCTGGATCATCTCCTTGGCACCGGCACAATCAATCACGGCGTCGATCTCCCCCTTGCCTGTCGCGCGGGTCAGCTCCTTACGAATGTCGTCGAGCGATTTGCCCTTGATGTCGATGACGTAGTCGGCGCCAAGGTCCTCGGCGGCGGCAAGCTTCTCCGCGTTGCGGCCGAAGGCGACGACCGTCGCGCCGCCGCCGAGAAGCTTGGCGTATTGGATGGCATAGGTGCCAAGTCCGCCGACGCCGAACACGGCAAGCACGCGATCCGGACCGAGCGCGCCGGCATCGCGCAGCTTCTTGATGCCGCGATACGGTGTCAGACCCGCATCGGTAAGCGGCGCGAGCTCTTCGGCCTTCAGCTTGTAGCGCTTGTCGACCTTGATGAGATATTGCGCCGGAACGGGAACATATTCCGCGTATCCGCCATAGGGACCGAAGCCCGGCCATTTTCCGTGGGGGCAGATTTGCGTGTTGCCTTCATGACAGTGACGGCAGGTCTCATCTCCCCATCCCCCGACAACGACGACTTGGTCGCCCTCTTCGAGGCCGGCAGATTTCGGCACGAGACTGCCGATCTTGTGCACTTCCCCGGCGATCTCGTGCCCCAGTGTCATCGGGAAGATCGATTCGACGTAAGGACGAAAATAGCCGTCAATCAATTGCACGTCAGTGCGGCACATGCCGGCGGCGCCGACCTTGACCAGAACCTCGTTCGGTTCGATCTCGGGGATTGGAACATCCTCGAGGACCAAAGGCTCATTGTAAGCATGCATTCGTGCGGCGCGCATTACATCCCTCTTCAGTCATGACTCACCCATAAAATACTATCGGCATTTGTCATTTCGGCGAAAGCCGGAAATCCAGAGCGACCACGCTCGCGCTACTCGTCCTTGCGGTAAGCGGACCAAACGTAAACCGCGTAGATGACGGCAAGACACAGCGCGAGCGCGAACCAGGTCAGAGCGTATTGCAGGTGGTTGTTGGGGATATCGAGCCTGGTCTGCCCGCCTTCGGGCCAGCCTCCGGGCACCTCGCTTTTCTCCATTTCGAGAAAGAACGGCGGCGGCTCAATGGTGGCGGTGGGATAGATCGACTCCAGCATGGAGTATAGATCGGGCCAGAACCACCTATTGGCCTCGGGCTCGTTGTCGGGGGTGAAGGGGCCAGGTCCTTCCACCTTTCTCACCAAACCCGTGACCGTGACCGTCCCCTCAATCTGCCCGGGCAACCGCGAGGCCGGCTCTTTCAAGCTGTCGGGAACGAAGCCCCGATCGACGAACACCAACTCGTCTTGCGTCCGCAACGGCGTGATCACATGCCAACCGGGTTTTCCATCGGAGATAGCGTAGAGGTGACGTTCATGCGCGTGATCGAAGCGTCCCTCGACGCGGACACGGTAATAATCCGGATCATCGCCTTTGCGGGAAAGAGCCAGCGCCTCATCGAGGGTGATCGGCGCGCCGCTTGAACGCTCCTCGATCTTGGCGATCACGCCTTGCTTCCATTCGAGGCGGTTGAGCTGCCAGACCCCGAGACCGATCAGGATGGCCAGGCCTATCAGCGTCAGTGCGGTGAGCCCGCGCAGTCCCCTGGTCCGCATGCCCCTCACCTATTCTGAGGCGAGCTTGCCTTCTTCGGCCTTGTGCCTGAACTGTAGGGCGATCAGCATGCCCTTGAAGGACCGAAGCAGGACGAGCGGCAGGAGGATGGCAAGCGAGCCCCAGAGCAGCGCATGCAGCCAATAAGGCGGCGAATACAGAATTTCGGCGATGAGGGCGAGCCCCACCACCACGAAGCCCGTGACCAGGATCACGAACACTGCGGGCCCGTCACCGGCGTCGGCGAAGCGGTAATCGAGGCGGCATACCCCGCAACGCGGCGCGAGCGTGAGATAGCCTTCGAACAATTTGCCACGATGGCAGGAGGGACAATGCCCGGCGATGCCGTCCCAAAGCGTGGCGCCCAAGGAGGGTGTTTCGTGCCCGGTTTGTGTGTTCATCATGAGTTCGTCCAAATGAAAAGGGGCGGCCTCATGGGCCGCCCCTCGTGAATGACGGCGTTGGCCGGTTAATGCGCGTAGTTGGCACCCGCTCCCCACACATAGATGCAGGTGAACAGGAACAGCCACACCACGTCAACGAAATGCCAGTACCAGGCCGCGGCCTCGAAGCCGAAATGCTGCTTCGGCGTGAAGTCGCCTTGCAGTGCCCGGAACAGGCACACCGTCAGAAAGATGGTGCCGACGATGACATGGAAGCCGTGGAAGCCGGTGGCCATGAAGAAGGTAGACCCGTAGATGTGGTTGGCGAAGCCGAACCCCGCATGCATGTACTCGTAGGCCTGCAAGGACGTGAACAGGATGCCGAGCACCACGGTGCAGATCAGCCCCCAGATGAGACCCTTGCGGTTGTTGTTGAGCAGCGAGTGATGCGCCCAGGTGACAGTGGTGCCCGACAACAGCAGGACCAGGGTGTTGACGAGCGGCAGGCCCCAAGGATCGAAAGTGTGGCTAAAATAGCCGAGCCCGGGTACGCCGGTATCGGCGCTCGGGATCGGCGGCCATTCTCCGCCCAGCACCTGGGTGCGCGCATAGGTGATGGAACTGTCGGGATATAGCGCCGAGTCGAAATAGGCCCAGAACCAGGCGACGAAGAACATCACCTCCGAGGCGATGAACAGGATCATGCCGTAGCGCAGATGAAGCTGCACCACAGGCGTCTCGTAGCCTTCATGTGCCTCCTTGATGACGTCGCGCCACCAGCCGAACATGGTGACAATCACGAGCACGATGCCCGGGATGACGTACCAGAGCTGCGGATCGCCGGCCTTTTTCGACATGAAATAGAACAGCAGGCCGATGGCGAGCACGAAGGCGCCGACCGCGCCGACGATCGGCCACGGACTCGGATTTACGAGATGAAAGTCGTGTTCTTTAGCGTGGGCGTGGGCTTCGGCCATTGTGCTCTCCCGTTCCTCCCAATCCAGTCAGGCGCAGCGCCTAAATTCCTCGTTGCTTACGATCCCGATTTGCCGGCTGACGGCGCGGCTGCGACGCCGGGATCATTGGTGTCGCGGTAGAAAGTGTAAGACAGGGTAATCTCGGAAAGATTCTGGGTGTCCTCGTCCTCGACCAGCTTGGGGTCGATGAAGAAGGTCACCGGCATCTCAATGCTCGCGCCGGGCGCGAGCGTCTGCTGCTTGAAGCAGAAACATTCGATCTTGGCGAAGTAGCGCGCGGCACTCTCCGGCGCCACATTGAAGATTGCGGTGCCGGTAACCGGCTTCGACGATTCGTTCTCAGCCTTGAAGAAGGCGAGCGCCGTTTCGCCGATCTTCACCTCGATGACGCGATTGACCGGCTTGAAGGACCATGGCAGAGCGCGGTCGACATTGGCATCGAAGCGGATGCGGATGGTGCGGTCGAGAATTTTGTCCGGCGCGGTTTCCGCCCGTTGCGGCGTGCCGCCATAACCGGTGACCTGACAGAACAGGCGATAAAGCGGCACGGCGGCAAAGGATAGGCCGACCATGGCGGCGACGAGGCCCGCGCAGGACAAGGCGACGATGTTGTGCCGTTTCCGCTGCTTGTTATCGCTGCCGGGTCCGGTCATGCCGCTTGCTCAGAGAGGCCGGTCGGCGACATTGCCGCCGAGCCTGACGATGGTGACGATAAAGAAAAGAACGGCGAGCGCCGCCAGGATCCAGGCGATGGCGACGGACCGTTTGCGTTGGCGGCGTTTTCGCTCGTGTTCCGCATCTTCCATCACAACGTCCGGATGGACGGCAGGACGATGCCGTCAACGTTGAAGCCGAGCTCGACGAGGAGGACCGCGAAGAGCAGGAAGAGATATAGCACCGAATAGGCGAAAAGCTGCTTGGCCGCGCGGTTGGCTTTTTCGCCTTCCCGCTCGCGATAGCATTCGAGTGCCAGGACCACGAAGAGAGAGCCGAGCAAGGCGGCAACGACCATATAAAGCGTGCCACCAAGGCCGATTATGGCCGGGACCATGCCGAGAGGGGCCAGAATCACGCTGTAGATGAGGATCTGGCGCCTGGTTTCGTCCGGGCCATGCGTGACGGGAAGCGTGGGCACGCCGGCGCGCGCATAATCGCCGCTCCTGAGCAGCGCCAGCGCCCAGAAATGCGGCGGCGTCCACATGAAGATGACGAGGAACAGCACGAAGGATTCGAGGCTCACGCCACCGGTCGCCGCGGCCCAGCCGATCATCGGCGGCATGGCGCCGGCGGCCCCGCCGATGACGATGTTCTGCGGCGTGCTCCGTTTCAGCCACATGGTGTAGACGACGACATAGAAGGCGATGGTGAACGCCAGCAGCGCCGCGGCCACCCAATTGATCATCAGCCCGAGACAGATCACAGAGCCCACACCGAGCACCACGCCGAAGACGAGCGCCTCGTCGGGGCTTATCCGTCCGCGCGGGATGGGACGTCCGGCGGTGCGGGCCATGGCCGCATCGATATCGGCGTCGTACCACATGTTCAGCGCACCCGACGCGCCGGCGCCGACCGCGATACAGATCAACGCGGCAATCGCCAGCACGGGATGCATGTCGCCCGGCGCCGCCACCAGGCCGACCAGCGCCGTGAACACCACGAGAAACATCACCCGCGGCTTCATCAGCGCGAAGTAATCGGCGACCTCGCCATCGGTGGCGATGGTGAATTCGGGAGCGAGCGTTTCGACCGTGGCGTTCGACATAGACCTACTCATTCAGGGCGCTTGGGTCGCGAGCAAGACTTGCACCCTTGCCGTTATTTGATCCGCGGCAGCGTTTCATAGCTATGGAACGGCGGCGGCGAAGGCAACGTCCATTCCAGCGTCGTGGCGCCGGCGCCCCACGGATTGGCCGCGGCCCGATCCTTGCGCGAAAAGGCCTGGAAGATGCCGAACAGGAATACGAACAGGCCGATGAGCGAAAGATAGGAGCCCAACGAAGCGACGTAGTTCCACGGCGCAAACGCATCCGGATAGTCGGCGATGCGGCGCGGCATGCCGGCGAGGCCGAGGAAGTGCATCGGGAAGAAGGTCAGGTTGGCGCCGATGAACATCAGCCAGAAATGCAGTTTTCCGACTGTCTCAGAATACATGTAGCCGGTCATTTTCGGGAACCAGTAGTACCAGCCGCCGAAAATGGCGAACACGGCGCCGAGCGACAGCACATAGTGGAAATGCGCCACCACATAATAGGTGTCGTGCAGCGAGCGATCGACGCCGGCATTGGCGAGCACCACGCCGGTGACGCCGCCGATGGTGAACAGGAAGATGAAACCGAGCGCCCAGAGCATCGGCGTGCGGAACGACAATGAGCCGCCCCACATGGTGGCGATCCACGAGAAAATCTTGATGCCCGTAGGCACGGCGATGACCATGGTGGCGAACACGAAATAGGCTTGCGTGTTCACGCTGATGCCGGCCGCGTACATATGATGGGCCCACACCACGAAGCCGATCACGCCGATGGCGACCATGGCGTAGGCCATGCCGAGATAGCCGAACACCGGCTTCCGGGCGAAGGTCGACACGATGTGACTCACCATGCCGAAGCCCGGCAGGATGAGGATGTAGACTTCGGGATGGCCGAAGAACCAGAACAGGTGCTGCCACAGCAGCGGATCGCCGCCATGGGCCGAATCGAAGAAGGCGGTGCCGAAATTGCGATCGGTGAGCAGCATGGTGATGGCGCCGGCGAGCACCGGCAGCGACAGTAGCAGCAGGAAAGCGGTCACCAGGATCGACCAGACGAACAGCGGCATCTTGTGCAGGGTCATGCCCGGCGCGCGCATGTTGAAGATGGTGGTGATGAAATTGATGGCGCCGAGGATCGACGAGGCGCCGGCCAGATGCAGCGACAGGATGGCGAAATCCATGGCGATGCCGGGCGAGCCCTTGGTGGTCAGCGGCGCATAGAGAGTCCATCCACCGCCCACGCCGGCTGAGCCGGGCATGCCCGGCATGAACAGCGAGGTGATCAGCAATGCGAAGGAGAACGGCAGCAGCCAGAAGGAGATGTTGTTCATGCGCGGGAAGGCCATATCCGGCGCGCCGATCATCAACGGCACCATCCAGTTGCCGAAACCGCCGATCATCGCCGGCATCACCATGAAGAACACCATGGTGAGTCCATGCGCGGTGACATAGACGTTGAACACTTCCGGATCGCCGAAGATTTGCATCCCCGGATTCATCAGCTCCAGCCGCATGGCGATGGACAGCGCGCCGCCGATCACGCCACCCATGATGGCGAAGATCAGGTACATCGTGCCGATGTCCTTGTGGTTGGTCGAATAGACCCAGCGGCGCCAACCAGTGGGGTGGTCCTCGTGATGGGCTGTGTCTACGGTGGCGGGATGTGCCATGCTGATGCTTCCTTGCGTCCTAGCTTTCTAGCGTTGTCATTGGCGAGGGGTCGCCCCGCTCCGTTTCCTTCGTACCCTTTCGGGCAATGCGCTTAGTCCTCGATCGCAGCCACTTTACCGTTCTCAGGCGTGGCGGCGGACTTGGTCTTGAGCCAGTCGTTGAACTCTTCCTCCGACACGACGCGGATCGCTATCGGCATGAAGGCGTGATTGCGCCCGCACAGTTCCGAGCATTGCCCGTAGAACCAGCCCTCGCGCTCGGCCCTGAACCAGGTCAGCTGCAGCCGTCCCGGCACGGCGTCGAGTTTGATGCCGAAAGACGGCACCGCCCAGTCGTGGATCACATCCGTGGCCCTGACCTGCACGATGACGTTCTTGCCGACAGGCACCACCACCTCGTTGTTGACGCTGAGCAGACGCGGCTGGCCTTCCTTGAGGTCGGCGTCCTTCACCATGATCGAATCGAAGGCGATGCCGTGATCCGGATACTCGTAAGACCAATACCACTGGCTACCCGTGGCGGTGATGGTGAGGTCCGCCTTGGGGAAGTCGTATTGGGCGAACAGCAAGCGGAACGACGGAATGGCGATGGCCACGAGAACGAGAATGGGAACCACCGTCCAGGCGATCTCGAGGGGCGTGTGGTGCGATGTCCGGGAGGGCAGCGGGTTGCGCTTCTCGTTGAAGCGCATCATCACATAGATCATCAGGCCGAGGACGAAGATGGCGATGATGGTGATGATGACGGTGACATAGGTATGGAAGTTGGTGATCTGGTCCATGATCGGCGTGGCGGCTTTCTGGAACCCCAGCTGCCAATCCGATGGTTGCCCATCGGCAGCGAGCACGGGGCCGGCAAGGCCGGCGAGCGCAGCAAAGACCGTCAATGTCCGAAAAAAGATCGCCATCCCTTCACTCCTCAAGTCTTCTCCCCTTATCCGTCATCTTTCCGCTGGCGCGGGCCGATAACATTGAGCAGGGTCAAGATCGGCGTGACGCCGCTCAGTCGAGCAAGGGCAACGAGAAGGAAGAGTCGCAGTAATTGGCGTCGCCCCCACCGTAATTCTTGGCCCAGGACCCCCACACAAATCGGGGGGCTGGAGGCTCTTTTCCGGTGTTCAAATCATAAAGGCTAAAGGTTGGCAACACTCATGATTCACAGCATTGCTGCGGCATATCCACGCTTGCCGATGAGGCATCGGGAACGGGCAGAAGTTCCTGTAATGGCTTGCGTCGAAATTTGGCCCCATTACTCCGCGAAGGCGATTTTCCATGTCGCGCCACCCGAGCTTAAAGCGCTTCCCCTCACAATTTAATTTCCTTACATCTGGTCCGTGCTCGCCAAATACGCGAAGCCCGTCTTTCTAAGTATCATGACTCACAGGTCCCAATTTCAGGCTTCCGCGCCGTCCTGGCTGGCAATCGCCACGCTTTGCTTGAGCCTGGCTTTCGCACTTGCGAGCAGCGCGCGAGCGCAAGAGGCCGCTCCCGATGCCGGCTCAGGGGCCACGGGCCCGGGCAGCGTGGTGCGCGAGACGCATGGCGCTTGGCAGGTCAGTTGCCGGACGCCACCCGGCGCCAAGGAAGAGAAATGCGCATTGGTGCAGAGCGTCACGGCCGAAGACCGGCCGAATGTCGGGCTGACCGTCGTTTTCTACAGAGCGATCGGCGAGGACAAGAAACTGTTGCGCGTGGTGGTGCCGCTCGGCGTGCTGTTGCCCACCGGGCTCGGCCTCAAGATTGATGAGCAGGATGTCGGCAACGCGCCCTTCCTGAAATGCAGCAAACGCGGCTGCGTGGCCGAAGTGGTGCTCCAGGACGAGGTGATCGCCAAACTGAAAAAGGGCACCAACGCCATGTTCATCATCTTCGACACACCTGAAGCCGGCATCGGCATCCCTGTGTCGTTGCAAGGGTTCAGCACCGCCATTGAAGGGTTGAAATAGCCTTTTTCGCAGGCGCAAAAAAATCGGCGGCAGAAAAGGAGAAATCTGCCGCCGACACATCCGTCTTGGGGGACGGACTACGCTCCTTCCATGCAGGGTATGCCAAAGGAGCGCTGACTTGCGGCAAATGTGGGCGGCCGGACGCGAATTTTCAAGTTTCTAAAGAGCCTCCGACTCGAAGACACGGTCGATATCGCCGTCCCAGGGACCCTCATAGTCCTCCAGCAGGCGGTCGGCCGGCGAACGCCCCTCCTCCACAATCTCCTTGAGCGGCGCGAGCAGCTTACGCTCGTCTTCACCGCTATCATCGAGTCGCGTGCGGCGCTTCAGACCCTCATCGGCCAGCCTCACCATCTCGCGCGCCACATCCAGCACCGTACCGTCGCGGAATGGCGCGGCGAGGCCAAGACGGGGCACGTAATCACGCAAAGCCTGCCGCTCCTCTTTCGTCCAATCGGCGATCAGAGACGCGGCTTCATCGCGTGCCGTCTTGTCGTAAAGGAGTCCGGTCCATAGCGCCGGAAGCGCCAGCATATGCGGCAGCGAGCCTGCGTCGGCGCCGCGCATTTCGAGAAAGCGCTTCATCCTGACATCGGGAAACAGCGTGGTGAGATGATCGCTCCAATCCTCGAATGTCGGCCGCACACCCGGCGCAAGCTTGCCGTTCAAAAAATTGCGAAATGAGGCGCCGGCCATGTCGACATAACGTCCGCCGCGATAGACGAAATACATCGGCACATCGAGGGCATAGTCGACATAGCGCTCGAACCCCATGCCGTCCTCGAAGACGAAGGGCAGAAGTCCGGTGCGGTCGGGATCGGTATCTCGCCAGATTTCCGCGCGGTAGGACTGGAAACCGTTCGGCTTACCGTCGGTAAAGGGTGAATTGGCGAATAGCGCCGTGGCTACCGGCTGGAGGGTCAGCCCGACACGCATCTTGCGCACCATGTCGGCCTCATCGCCGAAATCGAGATTGACCTGCACCGTGGCGGTGCGGAACATCATGTCGAGGCCATGCCATCCCTTGCGCGGCATGTAGCGCATCATGATGCGGTAGCGCTCCTTGGGCATCATCGGCACTTCTCCGAGCGTCCATGTCGGCGAGAAGCCAATCCCCAGAAAACCGATGCCGAGCTCGGCGGCCACCTCGCCCATTTGCGCAAGATGCTTGCGTAGCTCCTGTTCCGTCTCGTGAACGTTTTCGAACGGCGCACCTGACAATTCGACTTGTCCGCCAGGCTCGAGACTGATCGCGCCGCCTTTGGGGCAATCGAGGCAGTTCAGGCCGATGATGTTGCCATCCTCGACAATGGGGTCCCAGCCGAAGCGGTCCTTGAAGCCTTCCAGCAATGCGGCGATGCCGCGCTCGCCGGCATAGGGGACCGGCGCATGTCCATCGAGGGTGAAGGGGAACTTCTCATGCTCGGTGCCGATGCGCCAATCGCCTTCCGGCTTCGACCCGGCTTCGAGATAAGCGACAAGCTCGTTCCGTGACGAGATGACCGGGCTCTCTGGCCCTTCCACCTTGGTCGACATGAGGGAGCTCCGCTTGGCTTGAGGGACGTCCTGCGCCTGGGCGCGAAACGCAAAAGGGTGGCTCTTATGGCGCTCGGGCCCCGGGCCTGACAAGAGAACTCTTCTGCCTACCGCCAGTCACCCAAAGCGGCATTGACCAGCGCAAGTGCCGCTACCGCGGCGGTATCTGCCCGCATGACCCGCGGCCCTAAAGAAATGGGGATTACGAAAGGCTTTGCCAGTAGCGCCGCACGCTCCTCCGGTTCGAAGCCGCCTTCCGGCCCGATCAATAGGGCAAGTGGGCGCGGCCCTTGCGCCGATAAAGTTTCCAGCGGTGAGGCACTCGGCGCGGCCTCGTCGGCGAAGATCAAAAGCCGCGCCGGGTCCCAAGTCTCCAAAATCTTGGCAAGCTTCTCCGGCTCCCGCACCTCCGGCACGCTAAGGATGCCGCATTGCTCCGCCGCTTCGATCGCATTGGCGACGAGGCGAGAGGTCTTGACCTTCTCGGCCACGGTACGCCTTGTGATGACCGGACGCAGGACGCTTGCGCCCATTTCGGTCGCCTTCTGCGCCATGTAATCGAGACGGGCGCGCTTCAGCGGCGCGAACAGATAATGCAAATCGGGGCCTTCTTCTTGCGCCCGCATCTGGTGCTCGAGGACGGCTTGCGCCTTTTTCTTGCTTACGGCGCTCAAACGCGCGCACCACTCGCCATCATTGCCGTTGAACAGAAGAAGCTTGTCGGCCTGCTTTAGCCGGAGCACGTTCAGGAGATAATGCGCCTGTTCGTCCTCGATCTCGATTTCTGCTCCTGCATGCAGCGGGGCCTTGACGAACAGACGGTGAAGCTTAGAGGGCATAAGGGCTTGCTTCCAGCGATGACCCCAGCGGAGCTGAACGAGACATGCCACGTCCAAAACGGCAAGGCAAAAAGCGCGCGGTAGCCGACGCTAGAGCTGGGAACTGGGTCGACCGGTTCGTGCCGGCGCCGCTTGCGCCCTATCTGCGGCTCGCGCGCGCCGACCGGCCGATCGGCTTTTTCCTGCTGGCGCTACCCTGCTTCTGGTCGGTGGCACTCGCCGGGCGCAGCATCGGTGCCCCCTACCCGGATCCCTGGCTCCTGCTCCTCTTCGCCATCGGCGCCATCGTCATGCGCGCGGCGGGCTGCACTTATAACGATATCGTCGACCGCGACATCGACGCGAAGGTCGCCCGCACGCGCTCTCGCCCGCTGCCGAGCAAACAGGTCACGGTCGAACAAGCCACGATCTTCATGGGCCTGCTGTCGCTGACCGGACTGGCCGTGCTGCTCAGCTTCAACCGCTTCACCGTCCTGCTCGGGCTCGCCGTGCTGCCGATCGTTGCGCTTTATCCCTTCGTCAAGCGCGTCAGCAGCTGGCCGCAGGCCGTGCTCGGGCTCGCCTTCAATTGGGGCGCGCTGCTCGGCTGGACGGCGGTGCTCGCGCAGCTCGATTGGCCGGCGGTGATCCTCTATGCCGGCGCGGTCGCCTGGACCATCGGCTATGACACGATCTACGCCCATCAGGATCGCGAAGACGACGCGCTGATCGGGATGAAATCGACCGCCCTTAAATTCGGCCGCACCACCAAAGCATGGCTCGCTCTATTCTACGGGTTCGCCTGGGTGGCGATCACCGGCGCGGGGATCATGGCCGGGGCGGGGTTCTTTTTCCTTCTTGGCATGGTTCTCGCCGCTTCCCATCTAACCTGGCAGGTTTTGAGTCTCGATATCGACAACGCCGAGAATTGTCTTGTCCGCTTCCGCGCCAACCGCGATTTCGGCCTCATCGTATTCGCCGCCATCGTGCTCGACATGGCGTTGGCTGCACTCATTTGAGGCAGAAAAGCCTCGGGCCCCGGAGCTTTCGCCCCGAGGCCCGCGTGACGCCTTGCTGTTAGCTTCCCTCCCAGCCGCCTTCTGGCGACCTCTTATGCACCCACCCTGCCACACAAGCATTCCCGGTCGCTTAATGGACGTCGTTAACGTCCGGTATGCGCTGCCCGACTGTTGACATGGTTTAGAGTCTCTTGTTGTCCCGATGACCATACTCGCCCCCCAGGAAAAGCCTCTATCTCCGCCGTCGCTGGCGGAAGATTACGCATTGCTTAAAGAGGCGGTGCATGACGCGGGCGAGCTCGCGCTCACTTTTTTCCGTCAACAAATCCTGATCAACCGCAAGGCCGACGGGTCGGAAGTGAGCGAGGCCGATTTCGCCGTCGACAAAGCGTTAAAGCTCGGTCTCACCACCCCGCGCCCCGGTTACGGCTGGCTGTCGGAAGAAACGCCCGACGATGCCGAGCGGCTCAAACATAACCGGGTATGGATGGTCGATCCGATCGACGGCACCAACGCCTTCTTGCGCCATTTGCCCGAATGGACGGTGTCCGCCGCGCTGGTCGAAGACGGCGTGCCGGTGCTGGGTGTCGTGTACAATCCGGCCACGCAGGAATTTTTTCATGCCATGCGCGGGCATGGCGCTTTCCTCAACGACAAGCCGATCAGGGCGAGCGACCTCGCCACGCTCGACGGCGCCATGCTCATCGCCAGCGGTGGCCTGTTCAAGAAGAAGATCTGGAAGGAACCGTGGCCGGAAGTGAAGTCGCGCTGGGTGAATTCGGTCGCCTACCGGCTGGCGCTGGTCGCGGCAGGAAAGGCCGACGCCACCGTTTCTCTCTCGAACAAGAGCGAGTGGGACTTGGCAGCCGCGGCGATCATCGTCGAGGAGGCCGGCGGCGTCATCACCGACCATCGTGGGAATCCGCATCTCTATAACCGCGAATCGCCCCGCCTGCCGAGCCTGGTCGCGAGCGGATCCCGGCTGCATCCCCTGCTCATCGAGCGCACAAGCCGCATAGACCTCTAGCGCGGCTTCCGGCAAATTCGGGCCGTAAGCCAAGCAGCAGGGGAGCCGAGCATGGCCGCCAAGGACGGCGCTAAGCAGAAGCAATTGCTTCACCTCGTCTTCGGGGGAGAATTGACCGATCTCGATAAGGTCGAATTCAGCGACCTTGCCGCGCTCGACATCGTCGGCGTCTATCCGAACTATGCGCGGGCCTATGACGCCTGGAAGGATGCGGCCCAGCGCACGGTGGACGACGCCCATATGCGCTATTTCATCGTGCATCTGCATCGCCTGCTCGACCCGGCAGAAACCGGTAAAAGCGGCGGCGAGCGGCCTTAGCCTTAGGAGCTTTTCGCCTTAGAGGCGCCATGGGCCGCGTGCTAGAAGGGCGGCAGCCCGGTGGGAATTCCAGGCCCAGCGCCGGAAACGGGGAAACGCTTGAAAGACCAGCTTTTCAGGGATGTCAGCACCGTCGCCCGGAGCGCCGATGAGCTCCAGGTGGAATATTCGACGCGCGACATCGTGATTCGCGTCTGGCGGGAGCATTTACGCCCGCGCATGGGGCTGTTGAGTATCGCCGTGATCGCCATGCTGCTCACGGCCGGCACGACCGGCGCCATCCCCTTCCTGATCCAGCGTACCGCCGACGACGTGTTCGTCGCCAAGAACGCCGACATGGTCTACTGGATCACCGCGGCCATCGTCGTCGTCACCGTGATCAAGGCCATCGCGGAATATGTCGCCGACGTTACGGTCGCCTATCTCGGCCATCGCTTCGTCGCCGATCTACGCATCCAGATGTTC
Source organism: Alphaproteobacteria bacterium (assembly GCA_016869535.1). Taxonomy (GTDB): domain Bacteria; phylum Pseudomonadota; class Alphaproteobacteria; order Rhizobiales; family Methyloligellaceae; genus Methyloceanibacter. Next base: position 30,273 of record VGDX01000008.1, read on the forward strand.
GCCAAGCTTGCGCGCGCCGATCTTAGCTGGATCCAGACGGTGCATTCTGGGCGGCTGCTTTCGGGCTTTCTCAACGACGCCAATCTGATCCGCGCCACGGCGAGCCGTTCGCTCATCACGCTCGGCGAGAATTCGCTCAAGATCGTCATTCTCGTCGCCACCATGTTCTACATGGACCCGCGCTTCTCGCTGCTGGTCCTGATCTTCATGCCGATCGCCTGGTTCATGTTGTCGCGCCAGCGCCGCCGGATGCGGACATCGACCACCAAGTCGCTGCAAGAGACCGGCGATCTCTCCGCGCTCATCACCCAGACCTTGCGCGGCATGCGCATCGTACGCGCCTATGGCCAGGAGGACCGCGAGGAAGCGCGCGCCGCCTCCGCCGTCAACCGGGCGCTCGAATTCACCATGCGTGGCACGCGCGCCCGTGCGCTGTCGAGCCCGTCGATGGAGCTTCTGGTTGGTTTCGGCTTCGCCCTCGCGATTTATTTTGCCGGCACGCAAGGCGTGCGCGGCGACCTCACGCTCGGTCATTTCATGGGCTTCATGACAGCGGCGCTCCTCATCTACACGCCGCTGAAAAGCGTGGCCACGCTCCAGACCCAATTGCAGGAAGGCATTGCCGCGGCGAGCCGGGTTTTCGGCATCATCGACCGCGAAGTGCATCTCAACGAGGCTCCGGACGCCAAACCTCTCGCGCTCAAGCGCGGCGAGATCGAATTCAGGAATGTGTCCTTTGCCTACGAACCCGATAACGTCGTGCTGAAGAGCGTAAGCTTGACCGTGCCGCCGGGCCATACGGTAGCCCTGGTTGGACCCTCCGGCTCGGGCAAGAGCACACTCGTCAATCTCACGCTCCGTTTTTTCGATCCCAATCGCGGCAAGGTGCTGATCGACGGCCAGGACATCGCCCATGTCACGATCGACTCCTTGCGTGACGCCATTGCCCTCGTCACCCAGGATCCGGTGCTGTTCGACGACACGATCCGCGCCAATATCTCCTATGGCTCAAAGGAAGTTGACGAGACGGCGGTGGTCGCAGCCGCCAAGGCGGCCGCCGCGCACGATTTCATCATGGCCCTGCCCAAGGGCTACGACACCCGCGTCGGCGAGGCAGGCGGATTGCTTTCCGGTGGCGAGCGCCAGCGCATCGCCATTGCCCGCGCGCTGTATAAGGACGCGCCCATCCTCCTGCTCGATGAGCCCACGAGCTCGCTCGATTCGGAAGCCGAAGCCAAGGTGCAGGCGGCGCTCGAGCAGCTGATGCGCGGGCGCACCGTATTGATGATCGCTCATCGCCTATCGACGGTGAAGAAGGCCGACCTCATCTGCGTGCTCGATCAAGGCCGCATCGTCGAGACCGGCCGTCACGACGAGTTGGTCGCCAAAGGCGGACTTTATACCAAGCTGCACCGTACCCAGTTCGGCATTAGCGGACTTGCACCGGCTTCAGGCGACGATGAGGGCCGAGGGGCCATTGCCGTGGCCGGCGAATAACAGCGCCTGAGTGTCATGCTGAAACGGGTGTTAGCATCGAAGCCTGCCGTAATTTTGGGTGCGGCACTTGGCTCCGCCTATATCCGTCTCGTCTACGCGACGAGCAGGATCAAGCGCGAGCCGCCCGACACCGTCGCCAAATTGTTCGAAGAACATCCGCAGATTCTCGCGATGTGGCACGGCCAGTTCCTGCTGCTGCCAAAACTCAAGCCTGACCGTCCGGCCGATGTGAAGGCCATGGTCTCGCGCCACGGCGATGCCGAGATCATCGGCGCCGTGCTCAAGAAATTCGGCATGGACCTGATCAGGGGCGCCGGCGCGGGAAAACGAAAGCGCAATCGCGGCGGCGCCACCGCCATGCGGGAATCCTTGCGCGCTCTCGCGGAAGGCGCGACCGTGGCCATGACCGCCGACGTGCCGCCGGGGCCAGCGCGCCGTGCCGGCGAAGGCATCGCCACGCTTGCTTCGCTGTCGGGACGACCGGTCGTGCCCTTCGCCATCGCCACGCGACGCTTCATCAAGCTGCCGACCTGGAGCGCCTTTACCATCAACCTTCCCTTCTCTACCTTGGCCATCGTGATCGGCGATCCGATCAGGGTACCTCCGGGCAACGATGCCGATAAGATTGAAGCCGGGCGCCTCGCCATCGAAGGGGCTCTCGCCGGAGTGACCGCGCGTGCTTATGCTATGGCCGGAGCGAGGGATCCCTTGAGCAAGACAGTGGCGACCAAACCCGGATTGTGGCTCAGGATCTACCGGGGTTTCACCCGCCTCGGCGTACCTTTTGCGCCTCTCCTGCTTGCCTGGCGCACGAAACGCGGCAAGGAGGAGCCCGACCGGCATCCCGAACGTTATGGCCGGCCGAGCGCGCCGCGTCCCGACGGTTTCCTCGTCTGGTTCCATGCGGCAAGTGTGGGCGAGGTCAATGCCGCCTTGCCGGTGATCGACACCATCTCCCTACAGTACCCAGAGGCGAATGTGTTGCTGACCACCGCCACGGTCACGTCCGCACAGCTTGCCCGAGACCGTCTGCCCAAGGGCGCGGTGCACCAATATGTGCCGCTCGACAATCAGGGTTACATGCGCCGCTTCCTGGACCATTGGCGTCCCGACCTCGCGGTCCTGGTCGAGTCCGAGATCTGGCCCAACCTCGTGCTGGAGACCAAGGCGCAAGGCATTCCGCTGCTGCTTATCAACGGACGCATGTCGACGTCTTCATTCCGCGCCTGGCGGCGGCGGCCCGGTCTGAGCCGTCCTCTGTTCTCTGCCTTCGATCTCGTGCTGGCGCAGAACGACGGTCTCGCCGAGCGCTTCGCCCAGCTCGGTGCGCCGCGCTCGCTCGATGTCGGCAATCTCAAGATCGATGCGCCGGCGCCGCCGGCCAATCTATCCGGGCGCAAGGAGCTCGCCGCTTCCATCAGAGGCCGTCCGGTGTTTTTGGCGGCAAGTACGCATCAAGGAGAAGACGAGGTGGTGGCCGAAGCGCACATCCTCATGAAGAAAAAGCTTCCCGATCTTCTGACGGTCATCGCGCCGCGTCATCCCGAGCGGGGAAAGCCGATCGCCGAACAGCTCGGCAATGCCAATCTCAATGTTGTGCTTCGCTCGGAGGGCAAGCTGCCGGAGAGTGGAACCGACATCTATGTGGCGGACACGATCGGCGAGCTTGGCCTGTTCTATGCGCTTGTCCCTGTCGCCTTTATCGGTGGCTCGCTCGTACCCAAGGGTGGGCAAAACCCGGTCGAGGCAATCAAGCTCGGCGCCGTGGTGCTTACCGGACCCAATTGGAAGAATTTCACCGACGCCTACGACGCGCTGCTCAGCGCCGGCGGCGCCAAGGAGGTAACCGACGCGGCGAGCCTCGCCGAGATCGCCCTTGTGCTGCTTCAGGATCTCATCCCACGCGAGGCGATGCGCGCGAGCGCCGACCGGGTCATCATCTCGATGAGCGGCGCACTGCCGCGCACTCTGGCTGAGCTTGAACCTTACCTTCCGCCAAGGGCAATCTTACAGCATGCGTCTTGAGACGCCTTTCTGGTGGTATCGCAGCAAAGGCCTGCTTGCCTCTCTGCTGGCGCCGCTTGGCCGGCTCTATGGCGGCATGGTCGAGGGACGCTTCGCGCGCGCCACGCCCTATCGCTCGCGTCTGCCGGTCATCTGCATCGGCAATTTCACCGCCGGCGGCGGCGGCAAGACGCCCACGGCCATCGCCGTAGCAAGGATGCTTCTGGCGCAAGGAGAACGTCCCGCCTTCCTCACGCGCGGTTACGGCGGGGCAAATGCCGGGCCGATCCTCGTGCCTGATGGCGGGCATGCGAGCGAAGTTGGAGATGAACCTTTGCTGCTCGCTGCGGTGGCGCCGACCGTGGTCTCGGCCGACCGGATGGAGGGCGCCAGAATCATCGAGGCGACCGACGCCACGGTCATCGTCATGGATGACGGGTTCCAGAATCCGAGCTTGCACAAAGATCTGTCGTTGATTGCCGTGGATGCGGCGTCAGGCATCGGCAATGGGCTGATCATGCCGGCCGGACCGTTGCGCGCCCCGCTCCAGGCCCAAATAGCCCGCGCCGACGCGCTGCTCGTGATCGGCGAAGGCGGCAGTGCCGCATCCTTGGCGGATGCCTTCTCCCAACACGGAAAGACCGTACTGCAAGCGACTATTGCCCCGAATTGCGATCCGCGCTGGCTCGGCGTGATGCCGGCGATCGGCTTTGCCGGTATCGCCCGGCCCGGCAAGTTCTTCGCGACGCTGCGGGCCAATGGCGCGCGGGTGATCGATACGCGCTCCTTCCCCGACCATCATCGCTATACCGAGCGCGAGGCGCGCCGACTGCTCGACGCGGCGCAGGAGAAGAACGCCATGCTGGTCACCACCGAGAAGGACTGGGCGCGACTGCCCGATGAAGACGGCACCGCTCTGGGCGAGCTCAAGCACCGCTCGCGACCCTTCCCCATCGTCGTCAAATTCGCGGACGAAGATGCCCTGATGCAATTGCTAAGGGCGACTATTAAGAGGACTTGAGATTGGTTTCGCGGTAGCGCTTGAGCGAGGAGGCTGCGTCGGCATAGGCCTCCTGCAATTCGACGCTCCAATAACGCAATTCATCGAGCGGAATGGCGCGATCCGTGACGGCGCAACGCACGAAGTCGCCAGGCGTCAGCACCTGGACCTCGCCGTCGAGATATTTGAGCTTGGCTTCGCCCTTGCCGAAATTGCGTTCGAAACGGTTCATCGGATTTTCTTTTCGTCGACCATCTTAATCTCAAGCCGCCAGACAAATCAAAGCAGCGACCCCTGCTTTCCACCGCCGTTCCGGGGTTTCTCTTTCGCCTCGGGCTCTGCCTTGCGCGGGCGCGGGTCGGCATGAGCTCCAACATGGCCATCGGCGAACTCGATGTCCAGGGCTGCATTCGGTTTCACCTGTGCGGCGCGTCGTAGCACGGTGCCGTCAGCGGCGCGCACCAGTGTGAAACCGCGCGCCAAGACATTGTGATAATCGAGCGTGCCCAGCAGTTTGATCTGACCGTCGAGACGCCCTCTCGCCCGCTCGAACAGAGCGCCGAGTGCGCGTCTGCGGGCACGGTCGGCCCTTATGAACCGCTCGCGGCCGGCACTCGCTGACCGCGCCAGGAGGTGCGGCCTGAGCCGCGACGCGCAACGGGTAAGGCCTGCGCGATGCGCCACCGCGTTGGCCAGAAGAGCGCGCGGCAGGCGGAGGGCCACCGTGTCGAAACGCTGACGCGGCAGCGCCAGAATATCGGTGCGGCGCGGCAGTCCGCGCGCAAGTCCGGCAAAGCGGTGCCGTTCGCTCTCGATCCTACGCCTGAGCGAGGTTTGCACCCGCAATCCGTGGCTCGTCACCGTGACGATGAGCTCGGAACGCACCGGCACGGCACGTTCAGCCGCCGCAGTCGGTGTCGGCGCGCGGAAATCGGCGACGAGGTCGATCAGCGTCCAGTCGGTTTCGTGGCCGACGGCGGAGATCAGCGGAATGACGCTCGAAGCCGCGGCACGCACCACGATCTCCTCGTTGAAGCCCCAGAGATCTTCCAGGCTGCCGCCGCCGCGCGCCACGATGAGGAGATCGGGACGCGGCATCGTCCTACCGTGGCTCGGATCGTTGAAGCCGGCGATGGCGGCGGCCACCTCGGCCGCACAGGTCTCGCCCTGCACCCGCACCGGCCAGACCAGCACATGCGAGGGAAAGCGGTCTTCCAGACGGTGCAGGATGTCGCGGATCACGGCGCCCGTAGGCGAGGTCACCACGCCGAGTATGCGGGGCAGGAAGGGCAAAGGCCTCTTGCGCGCCTCGTCGAACAGGCCTTCGGCGGCGAGCGCTTTCTTGCGCTGCTCGAGCAGCGCCATGAGCGCGCCGACGCCCGCAGGCTCGATCTCATCGATGACGATCTGATATTTGGAGCGGTCGGGATAGGTGGTGACCCGGCCTTTGGCGATGACTTCAAGCCCCTCTTCCGGCTTGAATTTGAGACGCTGGAACGTACTCCGCCAGACGACCGCCTCGATGACCGCTTTCTCATCCTTCAGCGAGAAATAGCAGTGGCCGGAATTATGCGGGCCGCGATATCCAGAGATCTCGCCTCTGAGCCGCACCAGGCCATAGGCGTCCTCGACCGTCCGCTTGAGTGCGAAGGCAAGCTCCGAGACGGTATATTCCACGACGTTGGTCTTGGCCTGGGTGCGGTCAGCCACAATTCATCTCATTTCGCCTTGGGCGTAGCCCTGTGCTAAGCAGCGCCAAATCGGGCGTCGAGCAATACTAGCCTCGGCGGCGGCGAACAAGCGGGGCGTGAGCGACGTGAATGTGCTGTTGATCGGCGGCGGCGGGCGCGAGCATGCGCTGGCCTGGAAACTCAGGCAGAGCCCGCTGCTCGACAGGCTTTTTTGCGCGCCCGGCAATGCCGGCATCGGCGAGATCGCCGAATGCGCGACCCTCGACATGGCGGAGCATAAGGCGGTCATAGGCTTCTGCCGCAACAACGGCATCGATCTCGTGGTGATCGGCCCCGAGGCGCCATTGGTGGCCGGGCTCGCCGACGATCTCGAAGCGTCGGGCATCAAGGTGTTCGGACCGTCGCGCGCCGCTTCTCAGCTCGAAGGCTCCAAAGGTTTCACCAAGGATCTCTGTGCCGAAATCTGTATCCCCACCGCGTCCTATGCCCGCTTTACCGACGCCGCTGCGGCCAAGGCCTATGCGGCGAAGCAGGGCTTACCCATCGTCGTCAAAGCGGACGGACTTGCCGCCGGCAAGGGTGTGACCGTCGCCTTCACGCGCGAAGATGCCGAGGACGCTATCGATGTCTGTTTCGCCGGTACGTTCGGCGATGCCGGCGCGCAGGTGGTGATCGAGGAATTTCTCGACGGCGAGGAAGCGAGCTTCTTCGCGCTCGTCGACGGCGAGACCGCGCTGCCGCTCGTCGCGGCGCAGGACCACAAGCGCGCCTTCGATAACGACGAGGGCCCCAACACCGGCGGCATGGGAGCCTATTCGCCAGCGCCGATCATGACCGAAGCACTCAGCACACAAGTCATGAAAGAGATCGTCATGCCCACGGTGCGCGCCATGAAGGCGCGCGGCACGCCGTTCAAGGGCGTGCTCTATGCCGGGCTGATGATCAAGGACGGACGCGCGAAGCTCATCGAGTATAATGTGCGCTTCGGCGACCCAGAGGCGCAGGTGTTGATGATGCGTCTCAAGTCCGATCTGCTCCCGGCTTTGCTCGCCGTGGCGGAAGGACGCTTGGCCGGTATCACTCTCGACTGGCACGACGAGGCCGCGCTCTGCGTGGTCATGGCGGCGAAAGGTTATCCCGGCGCCTATTTCACCGGCACTGAGATCAAGGGGCTGGCCGAGGCCGCCGCCGATCCGCAGGTGCAGATTTTCCACGCCGGCACCAAGCGTGACGGGATGCGCATTCTCGCCAATGGCGGACGCGTGCTCGGCGTCACGGCGAGCGGGCGCGATATCGTCGAAGCACGGACACACGCTTATGCCGCAGTCGACAAGATCGACTGGCCCGACGGTTTCTGCCGGCGCGATATCGGCGCCCGCGCGCTTGATTGAGCCGTCTTGCTTTCGGCTCAATGGGGGGTCATGACTAGGGCTTGAGACCGGCGCGACGAGTCGAACGGAAGCGGCCTTGATGGGGGTTATATGGCATTGTTTTTAAATAAGAAATCGGCGGCGGCCCTCGCCTGCGCGGCCTTTGTCGGATCAGGCCTGTTACTGGCCGAGACGCCTCGGGTCCATGCCGCGTCTGTCACCATGCCCAGTGTCGAACCCCGCGCGCCGGCAGTAGAACTCGTCCGCGACTATCGGCGCTGGCGGCCTCCCATTTATGAAAAAGGCCGCGTTCCCATCTATCCTTATGTCTATAGGGGACCGGGACCTCGCGGCTGGGAGTTCTATGGGGGCTTCGTGCCCTACAAGAAGGGCGACTTCGGCACCCAGGCGCTCGAACGGTCGTTGTATCCCTACGATATGGCGTGGCCCCCAAGCATGGATGTCTGGCCGCAGGAGCCTGAGCCGACACGGCGGAAGCGGCGCTAACGCCGCGTAAGGGGCACGCATAATGCGGTTGGGCTGGCGCCGTTTCGTGCTGGTGACACTCGGCGGCTTCGCTGTCATTCTTGCCCTGCTCGCCGTCTTCATCCTGTTGATGAATCCTTACGGCAATCTGCCGCGCATACTCTTCAGCGAGCATGCCATCACCGATATCAACCAGCGCTTTCAATATCCGGCGCTGGTTCGCTCCGATCGTTACGACTCAGCAGTCATCGGCGCCTCCGACGCGCGGCTGCTTCACCCCGATGCACTCGAGAAAGTGTTCGGCGGGAATTTCGCCAACTTCGCCATGAATGCGGGGCTCGCGCATGAGCAATATCGTCTCGCCGATCTGTTCATGCGCGAAGTCAAAGCGCCACGAACGCTTTTGCTCGCCCTTGATCATGTCTGGTGCGACGACAAGGCCGACCAGGAGATCGTCACTTTTCGCGGCTTTCCCGAGTGGATGTACGACGCCGATTGGCGGAACGACCTTCCCTACATGCTGAACGCCAAGGCAGTCGAGATCAGCGGGCGCAGACTGCGACAGGCGCTCGGATTCGCGGAAGCCCGCTTCCTTGATGGCTATGAGGTGTTCACCCCGCCGGAGAATGAGTATGACGCGGCGAAGGCCAAGGCCAAATTGTGGGGCAAGCAAGGACCTGAGGCCAGAAAAGCGCAAGTAGCGCGTTACACAGTGAGTTCCCAACGACGGGCTTCATGGCAGTTTCCCGCGCTCGTCTGGCTGGACGAGATCCTGACGCGATTTTCCGGCCGTGTAGTGCTCGCCTATATGCCGGCCCATATCGCCGCGCAGCCGCGTCCAGGCTCGGCCATGGACGCGCGGCGGGAGGAATGCAAGGCCCGCATCGCCGAGATCGCCAGGCGGCACAGTGCACCCTTCATCGATTTCAACATCCCCTCCGCGATCACCTCGAACGACGACAATTATTGGGATCCCTTGCACTACCGGCTTCCAATCGCCGAGCGCATTGTCCAAGACATCGGGCAGGCTATTGCCACCGGCAAGGACGATCCCAACGGCGATTTTCATTATCTGGCCGGACCTGTCGCGGCTACTGCTTCCCCAACTCCCGAATAATCGGATCGATCAAAGCGAGATCAGGCCCGAGGCGTAGGCGTCTAGAACCATGCTGTTTCACAGCCAGGAATTCATCCTTCTGTTCCTGCCGGTCGCGGTCGGCATTTTTTACGCACTCGGCCGCCATCAGGCCGCGCGCGAATGGTGGCTGATCTTTGCCTCCCTGGTCTTCTACGGCTGGTGGGACATCCGTTTCATTCCGCTGCTTGTCGGGCAGACGATAGTGACCTGGATGCTCGCCGAGCTCGCGATCCGCAAAGATTGGCGCTGGCCGCTTTATTTCGCCGTCGTCGCCAATCTCTCGGTCCTCGGCCTGTTCAAATATATCGATTTCGGCGCGACCATCCTCGAACAGGTGACCGGGCTCGAATTTGCCAGAGCCTCGCTGATCCTGCCCATCGGCATCAGCTTTTATACTTTCGAGCTCATTTCCTATCTCGTCGACCGCCTGCGCGGCACGGCGCCGCGTTACAGCTTAAGGGTGTTCGGACTGTTCATCGCGCTGTTTCCGCATCTGATCGCCGGGCCGATCATGCGGCACAACGAGATCATCCCGCAATTTTCCTACGATCCGTTTCGCGCCGGTCTGTTCGAGCGCATCGGCCGCGGCATGATCCTCTTCCTTATCGGCTTCATCGAGAAATTCTTCATCGCCGACCAGCTCGCGCCAATCGTCGATCCGGTATTCGCCGAGGCATCAAGCGCGGTACCGACAATCTCGGCGGCGAGCGCCGGCTCGCTTGCTTTCGCGCTGCAGATCTTCTTCGACTTCGCCGCCTATTCCAACATGGCCATGGGCATTGGGTTGATGTTCGGCTTCATGCTGCCGGTAAATTTCAACGTGCCCTATCGCGCGGTGAATTTGCGCGACTTCTGGCGCCGGTGGCACATCACTCTGTCACGCTGGCTGCGCGATTATGTGTACATCCCGCTCGGCGGCAGCCGTGAGGGCGTCGCCGTCTATATCTGGGCGACGATGGTCACCATGGGCCTTTGCGGCCTGTGGCACGGCGCCGGCTGGACCTTCGTGCTGTGGGGATTGGGGCACGGTATCGGGCTGCTGGTCTGCCGTTTCTGGCAGGTTTACGGCCCGCCTTTGCCGGCGCTCGCCGCCTGGGCCATCACCCTCACCTTCGTGGTGCTGCTCTTCGTCCTGTTTCGTGCCGTCGATCTCACCGCTGCCGGCAACATGTTCGCAGGCCTGATGGGCCAAGGCGGGCCCGGAGCGCTATGGCCGGCCGCGACTTTGGTGCCCATCCTGATCGCCGGCGCGATCGCGCTCTTCAAGGTGCCGACCTATGAGTGGGCCATGCGCATCCAGCCGAGTTGGCCCGTGGCAATCGGTTTCGTGGCGCTTGCGGTGTTCAGCGTGCTTGAAGTCGGCGAAGGCGCGCCGGTGAGCTTCATCTATTTCCAGTTCTAGCGGCGGCAGGCGAAAAACGCCTTCAGCAGCGCCGCGGCTTCGCTCTCGTCAAGGCCGCCGATCACTTCCGGCGCATGATGGCAAGCAGCTTGCGAAAAGAAGCGCGGGCCGTGTTCGACCGCGCCACCCTTCGGATCGGATGCGCCGAAATAAAGCCGCCTGATCCGCGCGAAGGAGATGGCGGCGGCGCACATGGCGCAGGGCTCGAGCGTGACATAGAGGTCGCAATCGGTGAGCCGTTCGCTGCCGATCCTGGCGCAAGCTTCGCGGATGGCGAGCAGCTCCGCATGAGCCGTCGGATCGCTCAGAGCGAGCGTGCGGTTGCCGGCCCGCGCCAAAACATCGCCATCTGGGCTTACCACCACCGCGCCGATCGGCACTTCGCCGCGATCGCGCGCGTCACGTGCTTCCGCCAGCGCGAGCGCCATCGGCCGCACGGCCTTGCTTCCATCCTTCGCTTCTGCAAGCTTCGCCTTCGTCATGGGGAGCAAAGTGGGCGAAGGACAAGGCAAGCGTCAAGCGGCGCGAAAGAATGAGCCATTTACGCCCAAGCCTGAGACCATGCGCATCGCCAAGGCGATCGCCCATGCCGGCCTTTGCTCGCGCCGCGATGCCGAGAAATGGATCGAGCAGGGCCGGGTCGTGGTCAACGGCAAAGTCCTCGCCACCCCTGCCGTCACAATCGGACCGGGGGACAGCATCACCGTCGATGGCAAGCCTCTGCCGCGGGGGCAAGAGGTACGGCTGTGGCGCTATCATAAGCCGCGCGGGCTCCTCACCAGCCACAAGGATCCGCAAGGCCGCAAGACCGTGTTCGAAGCTTTACCGGCCGGACTGCCGCGCGTGGTGTCGGTGGGACGGCTCGACATCAATACCGAGGGATTGTTGCTGCTGACCACCGACGGCGCGCTGGCGAGACATTTGGAACTGCCGAGCACCGGCTGGCTCAGGCGCTACCGCGTCCGCGCGCATGGCAAAGTCAGCCAAGAGGCGCTCGACGGCTTGCGCGCCGGTGTCACCATCGACGGCGTGCGTTACGGTCCGGTCGAGGCGCGGATCGACCGCATGCAAGGCGCCAATACCTGGCTGATGCTGGCTTTGCGCGAAGGCAAGAACCGCGAGGTGAAACGCCTTGCCGAACATCTCGGTCTTGAAGTCAACCGCCTGATCCGCGTGTCGTTCGGGCCGTTCGCGCTCGGCGATCTTGCCGCGGGCGCGATCGAAGAGGTGAAGCCGCGCGTGCTGGAAGATCAACTTGGTGCGAAGCTCGCGGCAGAGTTTGGACTGCGCGAGGCCGCCAGGGAACGCCGCAAGGCGCGCCGCCGATGAGGATTGTCGCCGGGAAATTCAGGGGCGCATCCATTGTGGCGCCAAAGGGCGCTGCGACGCGGCCTACTTCCGACAAGGTGAGGCAGGCTTTGTTCAATGTGCTCGAACATGGCGCGCCGGATTTCGATTTCGAAGGCGCGCGTGTGCTCGACCTGTTTGCCGGCTCTGGTGCGCTCGGTCTTGAGGCTCTGTCGCGTGGCGCCCGTTTCGCGCTGTTTGTCGAGGAAGACACCACGGCCCGCGGCGCCATCCGCCGCAATGTCGAGGCGTTCGGGCTGACCGGCGCGAGCAAGATCTGGCGGCGCGATGCGACCAAGCTCGGCGAGGCCGGGATACTCAAGCCTTTCAGCCTGATTTTCTGCGACCCACCCTATGGCAAGGGGCTTGGCGAACGGGCCATCGCCGCCGCGGTTGCTGGTGGATGGACCGCGAAAGACGCCGTAGCAGTCTTGGAAGAGCGCACAGGCAGCGAAATCGCTTGGACCGCGCCATTTCAGGAGATCGACCGGCGCCACTATGGCAACACCGAGATCTCGCTGGCGCGTGCGGGAGATTAAGCCCGTTTACATCTTAGGCTTTAGCCTTGTCCCGCCTGTGCTTTAATGCGCGGGACGGGACTGAGCGGGGAACTCATGACTTTGCGCGCGTTGCTCGTAGCGCCGTTGCTTGCCGTGGCGCTCGCCGCCGCGGCGGAGAAGCCTAGCTTTACTTCCGGCGTATGGCAGGGCAACGCCAATTACGACGCTGACGGCGAGTTCCGCGACTGCACCATGACGGCGCAGTCCGGCGACGACATCCAGCTTGGCTTCGTCATCACCAAGGATTTCAACTGGGGACTGGTGCTCGCCGACGAGGCGCGCGATCTGCCGGTGGGCTCAACCATGGCGATGATCTTGCAGATCGACCAGCGCGACCCGATCGCTGCCGTGGCGAAGGTCGTCGATATTCACGGCTTGCTGATCCCTCTCGCCAATTCCGATCCGGTCATCGAGGCGCTGCGCCAGGGCAAGGTCCTGCGCATCGTCACGGGGGGCACGACGCTGAGCTTCAAGCTGACCGGCACGCGCGACGCGATCGCGCAGCTTGCCGCCTGTGTCACCGATCATCTCGACAGCGAACGGATCTAACGCCGGGAAAATAGCTTCTCGATATCGGCGAGCTTCAATTCGACATAGGTCGGGCGGCCGTGATTGCACTGACCGGTGAACGGCGTGTTCTCCATGTCGCGGAGCAGCGCGTTCATTTCCTCCGGCGTGAGCCTTCTTCCGGCACGCACGCTGCCGTGACAGGCCATGGTCGAGAGCACATGATCGAGGCGCTCGGCGACAAGATTGCTGCCGTCGCCTGCCTCCTCCTCGGCGAGCTGGTCGGCAAGGTCGGCGAGCAGGCCTTTGACATTGCCCGTACCGAGCAGCGAGGGCACTTCGCGCACCACAATCGCCGCGGCGCCGAACGGCTCGATCACCAGGCCCAGGCGCTCGAGTGCGGATGCTGCGGCGGTGAGCCGCGAGGCTGCCTCCGCATCGAGCTCGACAACTTCGGGAATGAGCAGCAATTGCCTGGCGAGACCGCCATTGGCGAAGCTCCGCTTCAGGCGCTCATAGACGAGACGCTCATGCGCCGCATGCTGGTCGATGATGACGAGGGAGTCCCCCGTCTCGGCGATGATGAACATGTCCTGCACTTGCGCCCGCGCCGCGCCGAGCGGGAAGGCGGTCCCCTCTTCCGTATCGTCATGACCGCTTATGTCGGCTGATGGCGTTGCGACCGGGGCGAGTGGCGCCTGCGCCCGTTCGGCGAAGCCAAAAGCATCCGGGTCATGCCTGCGCGGCTGCGCATAGCTTGGCGTAGCGGGTGCGCCGGGCCGCAGCATGCGTCCGAGTGCGGCTTGCGACAGCGTCGCGGTGGCGCGATGGCCGGCACCGCCGAGCGCCTCCTTGAGCGCGCCGATGATCAACGCACGCACCATATTCGGGTCGCGGAATCTGAGTTCCGTCTTGGCCGGATGCACGTTCACATCGACCTCCTCGGGGGGCAGGTCCAGGAACAATGCGAGCATGGGGTAGCGGCCTTGCGGCACGAGATCGCCATAGGCCGCACGCACCGTCCCCGCCAGCAGCTTGTCGCGCACCGGACGGCCATTCACCACCAGATAGAGATGCAGCGCGTTAGGCCGGTGCAGGGTGGGCAGACCGGCAAAGCCTGCGAGTTTCATCGCGCCGCGCTCGGCCTGCACCGGCAGCGCGTCAGCCACGAAATCTTCGCCGAGGATGCGGCCGAGACGCCCCAGCGCATGACCGATCGGACCCGGCTGACAGGCTTCGAGCCGCAGATTGGTACGCTCGGGCGAAGAGAGTGTGAAGGCGATCTCGGGCTTCGCCAGCGCCAGCCGCTTGACCATGTCGGCAATCGCCGCCGTCTCGGCGCGCTCGGACTTCATGAATTTGAGACGCGCAGGCGTGGCATAGAACAGGTCTCGCACCTCGACTCGCGTGCCTGCGTTAAGCGCTGCCGGCTTGAGCTTCGATTTTCTCCCGCCATCGACGGCGATCTCGTAAGCCTCAGCCGCACCTCTCGCCCGGCTTGTGAGCTCCAGCCTGGCCACGGCGCCGATCGACGGCAGCGCCTCGCCACGGAAGCCGAGCGTGATGATGGAGCTAAGGTCGTCGCCCGCGAGTTTGGAGGTGGCATGGCGCTCGACCGCCAAAGCGAGATCTTCAGGACCCATGCCGGCGCCATCGTCGGCGACGCGGATCAGGCCAAGTCCGCCGCCCGCAACCGTCACGTCGATGCGGGACGCGCCCGCGTCGATGGCGTTCTCGATCAACTCCTTGACGACGCTTGCGGGCCGCTCGACGACCTCACCCGCGGCAATGCGATTGACGAGGTTCGGCGGCAGCTGGCGTATGGCCATGTCCTGCCTCGGGTCACGCGCCGGTGAGATACCGGCGGGTCAGCACTTTACCCGATTCTACCGCCGGCTGGTCGAACGGGTCGATACCCAAAAGATGCGCGGCAAGGATGGTTTCCAGCATGAAATGCATGAGAAGGGCGCCGAGCGCTGCCTCGTCCAGCGTGGGGATGTCGATGGTGCGTACCGGGCGGCCTGCCGCGGTCAACGCCTCGGGGATCGCGCGTTGCTGCGCCGCCACCAAATCGCCGGCGGTATGGCCGGCGAGATAGTCGGCGCCGGCGAGTTTGGCGAGGTCGGACGCCATAAGCGGCCCTCGTCCCGCACAATTCTCGCGGATCACGGTAACAAGATGCTGCGGCGCGCCGTCCAGATAAAGCTGAAGCCGGCTGTGCTGATCGACCGGGCCGAGCGCTGCCACCGGCGTCGTCCCCTCGCCCTTCTTGCCGAGGCTTTCGCCCCAGAGCTGGGCATACCAGGCGGCAAAACGCGCGAGGCGGTCGCTGTAAGGCAGCATCACCGAAACGCGCATGCCGCGTTCCTTGGCAAGACCGACCGCGACCGCGGCGCCAAGCGCAGGTTTAAATTCGGCAGCGGGTCTCTCATCGAGAAGCGCGGCAATCACCGTGCCGGCACCTTTGCGTAACGCCTCGACGTCGAGGCTCTTGGCGAGCGCCGGTAGCAGCCCGACATTGATGAGCACCGAGAAACGTCCGCCGATCTGCGGATGATGATCGAGCGTGGGAATGCCGAAATGCCGGCAGAGCGCGCGCAGGCCGTTCGTCTTGCCCTGAGTTTCCGGCTCGGTGACGGCAAGAAACAGATGGGGGATTTCCGCCTCGAGCCCCGCGGCGCGCACGGCATCGAGGGCGGCGATGGTTTGCACCAAGGTTTCGGGCGTGCCACCTGATTTCGAGATCACCACGAAGCGCGTTGATTTAAGGTCGAGACCGGCAAGGGTAAGAGCGAGCGTGCGCGCATCGAGATTGTCGTAGAAACGGACGCGCGGGCGTGTCTCGCTGCCATGCTTGTCGTCGCCGGGAATGCCGAAGCCGCCGAGCTGCGCCAAAGTCTGGCCGCCGAGGCTCGACCCGCCGGTACCGAAGAATACGAGCGTGCGCGCCCCTTGCGTCAGACGCTGCAGAGCCTTGCGGGCATCGGCGATATCGTCGCGCCATTCCGGCACGCGCAACAGAGGCAGCGTTGTCTGCGCATATTCCTCACGCAGAGACTCTAGCCGCGGCTCGAGCCTTAAAAGATAGGCATTGAGTGTGTCTCGCGGCAGACCGGTCCTACCGATCTTCTCCTCAAGACAACCCTCAATGGATTGCGTAAACGGCATCTTCCCCCCTTTGCCCGTCATGCCCGCGAAGGCGGGATGACCAGTCTAGCCCGGGGCGCCGGCGGGCACGACAGCCGGCGTCTGTACCGGCTTGCCGACAATGGTGGTGATGAGGTGATCGGCGTCGATCAGCCGCTTGGCCACGCGCTTGATATCGTCCATCGTCACCGCCTCGATCAATGCATTGCGCTTATTGATGTAGTCGATGCCGAGATCCTCGATCTGAATCCACAGCAGCTGGTTGGCGATACTGGATGAAGAATCGAATCTCAAGGCGTAGGCGCCGGTCAAATAGCTCTTGGCATCGGCGAGCTCCTGTTCGGTCGGGCCTTGCGCGGCAAGCCGTTTCAATTCGCTCTCGATCACTTCCAGCGACTGGCCAAGAGCCTCGTTCTTGGTGGCCACATTGCCGACGAACACCGAGCCATGCTGATAGGGGTAGATATTGGAGTAGACCGAATAGGCGAGCCCCCGCTTCTCGCGCACTTCCTCCATCAGCCGCGAAGAAAAGCCGCCGCCGCCGAGGATGTAATTCAACATATAGGCCGGGATGAAATCCTCATCTTTGCGGGCGATGCCGCGATGGCCGAACTGCGCCACCGATTGCGGCACGTCCATCTCGATGATCTCCCGGGTCGGACCAAGCGGCGGAGCGGCCTCGGCGATAGGCGCAAGCTCCGAATTGAGCGGCAGGCCGCCGAAAATGTGATCGAGCGCCTTGCCGAGCGTCTCGGCGTCGATATCGCCGACCACCGATATGACCAGCCTGTCGCGCGCATAGACGCGCTTCACGTAGTCCTTGAGGTCGTCGCGCGTGATGGCGGGGATGGACTCCTGGGTGCCCTTGATGGGCTGTCCGTATGGATGATCCCGAAACGCGATCCGGTCCCAGGCCAGCGACGCCACGGTCTCCGGATCGTTATCGTCGAATTTCAGGGTGGCGAGAATCTGGGCACGCACGCGCTCGACCGCGTCCTCGTCGAAACGGGCCTCGGTCAGCGCGAGGCGCAACATCTCGAAGGCCTCGTCCTTGTTAGCGGAGAGCACCTGGATATAACCGCGCATGACATCGCGGGCGGCGTCGAACTCCATGCGCATCGCGAGGCTCTGCTCGCGCTCCTGGTAGGCCACGGAGTCGAAGGGTCCGGCGCCTTCATCCATCATGCCCGAGACGAAATAAGAGAGGCCTTCCTTGCCCTTGTCGTCCTGGTTAGCGCCGCCGGTAAAGGCGAAGCGCATGGCGATCAGGGGGTTTTCATGGCTTTCCACCAGCCAAGCCTTGATGCCGCCCGGGCTCGTCACCTCCTGAATCTTCATGAAACTATCCGCCGAAGCTGTCGCCGTTGACGCCAGCAGCGCCGCTGCCAGCAAAAAGCCATGCCGCAATAGCATGGGCGGCAGAAAGGATGCGAGCCCCATAGCGGTTACGATTTGCGACCGGAAGGCGTCTGGACAGGCTGTTTGTCCATGCGGCTTGTCTGGTCGGGCGCCACGAGCAGGATGCCCGTGACCGAATTCTTGTCGGTGAGGAACTTGCGGGCCGCGTCGCGAATATCGTCGGTTGTGACGCGCTGCAACCGGTCGGGCCATGCCTCCACGTCCTTGAGGATCATGCCGGTCGCAAGCCGCCAGCCGTAATGGCGGACGAGCCGCGCTACACTGTCTTTGGTGTAGACGAATTCGGCGAGTTGCGCCGCGCGGGCCCGGTCGAGTTCTTCCTGGGTGACGCCATTCGTGCGCAGATCCTCGATGACCTCATCGATCCCCTTTTCGAGATCCTCGGCTTCTACGCCGTCGGCGGCGATGGCATAGAGCCCGAGTCGGCCCGAATCGAGACCCGTGTCGGAATACCAGCCGCCGGCATTGGCCGCTTTCTTCTGCTCGATCACGAGGTGCTTATAGATGCGGCTGACGGAACCCGAGGCCGCGATGCGCATCAAAAGATCGATGGCTTCCGCCTCGCCGGGTTCGGCAGTCGTGTAGCTCGGCGAGAGATAATAGCGCTGCACCGTGGTGCGGCCGGCGCGCGGATCCTGAAGCGTCACCGTCACCGGCGCGAAATGTTCGGGTTCCTTCGGGCGTTGACGCACACTCACCGGCCCATGCGGCTTTAATTTGCCGAAGGTCTGTTCGGCGAGCTTTTTGACCTCCTCGGGTTCGACATCGCCGCCGACGATCAGGATGGCATTCTCCGGCGCGTAGAAGCGCCGGTAATAGGTGAGCGCATCGTCGCGATCGAGCTCCCTGATCTCATGCTCCCAGCCGATAATGGGTATGCCGTAAGGATGGTTGGCGTAGAGCGCGGCCATCATCTGCTCTTGCAGAATGCTGCCCGGATCGTTGTCGACGCGGCTGCGCCGCTCCTCGAGAATAACGTCCCGCTCGGTTTTGACATCGTCCTCGGTCAAGCGGAGATTGGCCATGCGGTCGGCCTCCATCTCCATGACCATGGGCAGGCGGTCCTTGGCTACGCACTGGAAATAGGCGGTGACGTCATGATTGGTGAAGGCGTTGTCCTCGCCGCCATTCTTGGCAATGATCTTGGAGAACTGGCCGCTTGGGATGCGCTCGGTGCCCTTGAACATCAGATGTTCGAGAAAATGGGCGATGCCAGAGGAACCCGGCGGTTCATCGGCGGCGCCGACCTTGTACCAGATCATCTGGGTGACGACCGGGGCGCGATGGTCGGGAATGACCACGACCTGAAGCCCGTTGTCGAGCGTGAACTCCTGCACGTGCTCGGCGGGAATGGCCTTGTCCACCGCGATTGCCACGGCGAGCGAGGCCAGGCTCGCGCAAGCCAGGACATAGCCGGCGCGCGCATCGAGCACGGCCGAGAGTTGTTCGATCATCCACATCACCATCGAGCGGGCCAAGGGTCGGGAATAAGCAGCGTCAAGCCGCTAGGCTAAAGGGCAAGCGGCAGCTCTTCCACATTTCAGGTTTGGACCTCTGATTTTCAAGTTAAATCCGCGCAACATCACCGACTTGCGCGGTTTTATGCATCAAAACCCGACCCCGGGCTGGCCGGACTGAGTCGGGTTGGATACGCGGCCATAGGTGTCCTTACCCGTCGCCTCGAAGGGGCCTGCCCCCTCGATCGGCGTATGCGGGACATGCGGCGTGAGCGGTGGCTGCGACGATGCTACGCCCTGTGAGCGTTCCTCGGGCACCCGGTCGGAGGGATCAGGCTCTGGCACGTCGGCGATCGGCGCTTCCTCTGTCTTTTCCCTGGCGAACACCTTGTCGAGCAGTGTGGGTTTGCCGGCCATGGGATTGAGCGGATTGGCTTCCGCCTCCGCTTTGTTCTCCTGAGCCTTCTTCTCCGCGACGACGCGCTTCTTCACCCGCTCGGGATCGTCGGGCCAATCCTGGCGCGAAGCGGCCGGGTTGACGGCGCCCGGCTGCGGAAGGGCTTTGGAATTCGGCGGCAACAGAAGCGGCGGGCGCTCGCTCATGCGCACATCGCCCTCCTGGCGGTCACCCGAGATGCCCATATAGTCGAAGACCTTACCCTCGAACTGAACGCCGCCGCAGCCGCCAAGGATAAGCGCGCAGGCGCAAGCAACAGCGAGGCCTAAGGCCCGGTCGGCTCGGATTATGGTTTGGCGGTGCCCCAACGGTCCCTCAAGGTCCGGGCAAGTCCCGGATTTCCTTATATGTTGGGGGGGTTTCCGGCCTTTTTGTGACCCCCGAACACTGAGTCATATAGAAGTCCCACGACCCCGGCAACTATGGCGACATCGGCGATATTGAACACATACCACTGGTAGCCGAAGGCGTGAAACGAGAAGAAATCCGCCACCGCGCCATGGACCATGCGGTCGATGGCGTTGCCGATGGCGCCGCCGATGATCAGACCGATCGAAGCAGCGGCAAGGCGGGTCGAGATGCGGGCGAGCCAGGCCGATAGCGCCAGGCTTGCCACGAAGGCAAACAGGATCAGCCCGAGCCGGCCGTGCGCGCTCTCCTGGGGGAACAGGCCGTAACTGATGCCCCGATTCCAAACGAGCACGAGGTCGAAGAAAGAGGTGATCCTGACCATCCCCCTCGCGGCGATATCGTAGACATGGAGCATCCAGGCTTTGTGGAGCTGATCGATCAGCACCACGAGTGCGGCGATGCCGAGCCCGAGCGGCGAGAGAGGTCCCCAGAACCAGTGGCGAAATCGCTCCATGGTCACGCGACCGTTTCTTTGCGGGCGTCGAACTGGCGTACGGCTTCCGCGTCGCGCGGGCTGAGGTCGGGAAATTCGGGATCGGCGCCGACCTCAGGCAGGATCTTCCAGGAGCGGGCACATTTCCTGCCCACGGCGCGGGCGAACATCACCGCCACCCCCGGCACCTCTTCGAGACGGAAGACGTCCTTAGGTCCCTCCCCCGCCATCAGCTTGGCGCCGCTGGTGATGGCAATCTCGGCGAGATCGACGCCGTCGAGTGCCGCGCGCAGATCATCATCGGAAACGTAGATTTCCGGCGCGGCTTCCAGGCTCGAGCCGATGCGGCCTTCTTTGCGCTCGATCTCGAGCGCGCCGGTCACCACGCGGCGCACAGCACGTACTTTCCGCCATTTCTCGCTGAGTTTCGCGTCCTGCCAGTCGCGCGGAATTTCCGGGAACTGACGCAGATGCACCGAGGCCTCGTCGCCTGGGAAGCGGTTCAGCCACGCTTCCTCCATGGTGAAGGCAAGCATCGGCGCAAGCCACGCGGTCAGCGCCGAGAACAGATGATCGAGCACGGTGAGCGAAGCACGCCGCGTCACGCTGTCATAAGGGTCGCAATAGAGCACGTCCTTGCGGATGTCGAAATAGAACGCCGAGAGATCGTTGACGCAGAAATTGAGCAGCGTGTGGAAGATGCGCTTGAAATCGAAATCCCGATAGCCCTCGCGCACCACCCGATCGAGCTCGGCAAGCCGTGACAGCATGTAACGCTCAAGCTCAGGCATTTGCGCGCGCTGCACGGCAAGGTCCGGCTCATAATGGGCGAGATTGCCGAGCAGGAAGCGCAGCGTGTTCCTGAGTTTGCGATAGGATTCGACATTGGCTTTGATGATGTCGGGACCGATGCGCAGATCCTCGGCATAGTCGGAGCTCATGGCCCACAGCCGCAGAATCTCGGCGCCGGACTGGCGCATCACGTCTTGCGGCGCCACCACGTTGCCGAGCGATTTGGACATCTTGCGCCCGTCCTCGTCCACCACGAAGCCATGCGTCACCACCGCGTCATAGGGGGCGCGGCCGCGTGTGCCGCACGCTTCCAGGAGCGAGGACTGGAACCAGCCGCGATGCTGGTCGGAGCCTTCGAGATAAAGATCGGCCGGCCATTTGAGGTCGGGGCGCTGTTCCAGCACGAAAGCGTGCGTCGAGCCTGAATCGAACCACACGTCGAGAATATCGTCGACCTTCTCCCAGTCGGCGGGATTGTCGACGATGCCTTGCAGGAAGCGCTCGCGCGCGCCCTGCTTGAACCAGGCGTCCGCGCCTTCCTGTTTGAACGCTTCGACGATGCGGTTGATCAATGCGTCCGACTTGGCGAAGCCGGCGCGGGGAATGACCTCGCCACTCTCTCTATGCACGAACACGGTGATCGGCACGCCCCAGGCGCGCTGGCGCGACACCACCCAGTCGGGCCGCGTGTCGATCATGCCGGTGATGCGGTTCTGCCCTTGCGGCGGTACCCAGCGCGTGTCGCCGATGGCCGCAAGCGCGCGGTTGCGCAATGTCTCATCGCCTTTATCCATGGCGATGAACCATTGCGGCGTGGCGCGGAAGATCACCGGCTTCTTCGAGCGCCAGGAATGCGGATAGTCGTGTTTGTGGCGCGCGCGGGCGATCAGCGCACCAGCCTCGATCAGCGCCTTGATCACCGCCTCGTTGGCGTCGCCGAATTTGCCTTTGTCGTCGACCACGCGCTTGCCGGCAAAGCCCGGCGCGTCCTTGGTGAAGAAGCCGGCTTCATCGACGGTGAATGGAATTTTTGTGTCGATGCCGCGCTTTTCGAGTTGCGCGCGGTTCTCCTCCCAAATCTCGAAATCCTCGGTGCCGTGTCCCGGCGCCGTGTGCACGAAGCCCGTGCCGGTATCCTCGGTGACATGCTCGCCCGCAAGCAGCGGCACATCGAAGTCATAGCCCTGCCCGCGCAGGGGATGCGCGGCTAGCGAGGTTTTGAGCATTTCTGCCGAGACATCGCCCAACCGTTCCCACGCTTCGATACGGGCGGCTTGTTTCACGTTTTCGGCGAGTACATCGGCAAGCACTAATCGCT
The DNA here is from genome assembly GCA_016869535.1 of Alphaproteobacteria bacterium. Taxonomy (GTDB): domain Bacteria; phylum Pseudomonadota; class Alphaproteobacteria; order Rhizobiales; family Methyloligellaceae; genus Methyloceanibacter. Next base: position 52,709 of record VGDX01000008.1, read on the forward strand.
CACCGATTTTTGCCCAATTCTCCGTCGGTGCAGCCGTGACCTCATACAATCCGTAAGGGATAGATTCCGAATAGCTGATGGCGCGGTTGCCGGGAATGGTCCACGGCGTCGTCGTCCAGATGACAATGCTGGCTCCCAGCGCGCTGACAGGAAACTTCACCCAGATGGCGGGGCTTTCGATCTCGTCATATTCGACTTCAGCCTCAGCCAGAGCGGTGCGCTCGACCACCGACCACATCACCGGCTTAGAGCCGCGATAGAGCAACCCGTTCATGGCGAACTTCATCAGCTCGGCAGCGATGGTCGCTTCCGCGTCGTAGCTCATGGTGGTGTAGGGATGGTCCCAATCGCCGATCACGCCGAGCCGCTTGAACTCCTCGCGCTGCACGTTGAGCCAATGCTCGGCATAGGCGCGGCACTCAGCGCGGAAGGCGATCATCGCGTCAGAGTCAGACAGGTCGGGCTTCGCTTTGCCCTTGGCGCGGTAATGCTCCTCCTCGACCTTCCACTCGATCGGCAGCCCGTGACAGTCCCAGCCCGGTACGTAATTCGCGCACCGGCCCATCATCGCCTGTGAGCGGTTGATCACATCCTTGAGGATCTTGTTGAGCCCCGTGCCGATATGGATCGAGCCGTTGGCGTAAGGCGGCCCGTCATGCAGGATGAATTTCGGCCGCCCCTTCGTTTCCTCGCGCAGGCGTTCATAAAGGCGAAGCGTCGCCCAGCGCTTGAGCAACTCGGGCTCGCGCTCGGGCAATCCGGCCTTCATGGGAAAATCCGTCTTGGGCAAGAATAGGGTCTCGCTCCAGTCCCGCCCGGACTTGGCGGCCGGTTTTTCGGTCTTTTTCGCCATTGGCCTTAGGTCCCGCGCCGCCCCGAATCTCGGGTTCTTAGCAACCGGTCTCCTGACAATCCAGTGCCAGCGCCTTGCCTAGGGGAAACCGGCGCATCTTGTCGTCGGCCTCGATCCGGCCAAGCACCACGCGCGCGGCCTCCACGTCCTTGCCCATCTGCGCGGCGAGCGAGGGTCCATCGGTGAAAGTCTGGTCTGGGCGGAGGAAAGCGAGCAACTCGACCTCCACCTCCTCGCCGTAAAGGTCGCCGGCGAAATCGAGGAGATAGGCTTCGAGTACCGGCCGGTCCTCGCCGAAGGTGGGACGCGGGCCGACATAGCCGGCCGCGCCAAAGCGCCGCCCGTCATGGAAGACGCGCATGGCATAGATCCCGTGGCGAATACCCTGGCCGGGGGTGAGCGCGAGGTTGAGCGTGGGAAAGCCGAGATCCTTGCCGCGGCCCGCGCCCTTCTCCACCTGACCGCGCACGCGCCACCAATAACCGAGCTGCTCCGCCGCCTCCCGCACTTCGCCCTGGCGAAGATGATCGCGGATCTTGCTAGAGGAGAACACGACATCGCCCATGCCGACCGGCGCCACCACATCGACGCCGAAGCCGAGCACGCGTCCGAGCGCCGCCAGTTGCTCAACGCTGCCGGTGCGGCCCTTGCCGTAGGTGAAGTCGTGACCGACCACAATATGAGAAGCGCCAAGCCCCTTCCCCACAACGTCCGTGGCGAAGTCGTCCGCGCTCAAGCCGGCAAGCTCCGCGTTGAAATCGATGACGAAGGCCTGATCGAGACCGAAAGCTTCAAGCAGTTCGAGCTTCAAGGGCAACGGCGTCAAGCGGAAGAACGGCTTGTCCGGCTCGAAGAATTCGCGCGGATGCGGATCGAACAGCACCGCGCCCGCGCGCAAGCCTTCAACCGCGGCGATGCGTTTCGCTTCGGCAAGAACCGCCTGGTGGCCGCGATGCACCCCGTCGAAATTGCCGATGGCCAGCACCGCGCCTTTGAGGGACGGCGGCACTTCCCGCCGAAAGCGGACAACGTCCATCGTGCATCCTTCGCCTGCCACTATTGGCGCGGCGCCCGGCGGTCGACCATCACCACTGCGTCGCCTTCGAGTACGGTCTTGCCGTTCACGGAGCAATCGCAGGCAAGGGTCACGCGGGCTTTGTCAGGGTCTATGGCGGTGACACGCACCGTGGCCACGACCTCGTCGCCAATATACACGGGCGCGCGGAATTTGAGCGCTTGTGAAAGGTAGATGCTGCCCGGACCCGGCAGCTTGGTACCGAGCGCGGTGGAGAACAGGCTGCCGGTGAGGAAGCCGTGGGCGATACGCTTTTTGAAGATGGTGCCCGCGGCGAAATCGTCGTCGAGATGCACCGGATTGATGTCGCCGGACAGGCCGGCGAATGTCTGCACGTCGGCGTCGGAGATGGTCTTGGAGACGGTGGTCTCCATACCGACTGACAGGTCTTCGAGATAATAGCCGTGGCCGAGGCCGGTCTTGCCGTTGGTGGTCATGCGCATGTGATGTCCCTGCTCCCCCTGATATGTCGGGGCAAAATAGCGAAGCCATTGCTGCACCGCAACAAGTCCACCGCCTATTAACCACGCGGCGGAAAAAGCCCCGTGGCGGTTGAACTTAACCCTCCCTTCACGGCGCGAGACTTAGGTTCGGATCGAGAGGCGAGCCCTTGGGCGGAGGGGAAAGCATGGCAGTCGATCGCAACATGAAGGTGCTGGTGGTCGACGACTACCAGACCATGGTTCAGATCATTCGCAATCTTTTGCGGCAGCTCGGTTTCGTCAGCATCGATGAAGCGAATGACGGCAGCGCCGCGCTCGACATGATGCGGCAGAAAGACTATGGCCTCGTCATCTCCGACTGGCACATGGCGCCGATGAGCGGTTATGAGCTGCTGCGCGAAGTGCGCTCCGACGACCATCTGGCGCATACCCCCTTCATCATGGTCACAGCGGAAGCCAGGGTCGAGAAGGTGATCGAGGCCAAGAAGGCCGGGGCGAACACCTATATCGTCAAGCCCGTCAACGCGGCGACGCTCAAGTCGAAGATCGACGACATGTTCGCCGACCAACTACCAGATTAGCGCGCGAATGGCGCCGAGCGGACGCCGCTTGGCCGGCGCGAACAGCTCGGCAAGATGCCGCTCGTCAAGCTCTTCGTCCTCGGACGATGTCGGGACGTGCAAGCCGCTCGCCACGAATACGGAATCGATGCCGGCATCGGCAGCTCCGGCGATGTCGGTGTTGACGCCATCGCCGATGGCCAGGATGTCATTCCTGGCTACGGGTTTTCCCGCTAATTCGCCGATCGTCTCCAACGCCAGATCATAGACGGGCGGAAACGGCTTGCCGGCATAAATCACATTGCCGCCTGCTCTCTCATAGACTGCGGCGAGCGCGCCCGCGCAATAGACCAGGCTCGACCCGCGCTCTACCAGATGATCGGGGTTGGCGCAGATCATGGGCAGTGAACGCCCGGCAAGTTTGCCCAGCATCTCTACATAATCGTCAGGCGTTTCGGTCTCGTCGTCGAACAGGCCGGTGCAGACGATGAGTTCCGCAGCCTCAGGACCGACCAACTTCATGTCGATCCCGGCGAAGATTGGCAGATCGCGCTCAGGGCCGAGATGAAACACGCGCGCGCCCTTGTGCTTGCCGAGCTCATACCGGGTGAGATCGCCCGAGGTAACTGTCGCATCATAAGCATCATCTGGGACACCGAGCCCTCGAAGCTGCTGGTGCACACTCCCGCTCGGTCGCGGCGAGTTGGAGAGCAGGACGACGATGCCGCCGGACGCGCGAAACGCTTGCGTCGCGGCGACGGCCTGCGGAAAGGCGCGGCGACCGTTATGCATCACGCCCCAAATATCGACCAGCCAGGCACGGTAGCGGCCGCCAAGCTCCTTGATCGAAGCAATAACGGGAATGGCGGGTATGGCGAGGCTCATGGCGCCCGGTTAGAGGCTCCCTCATTAAGGGTCAACCCGACAACCGGATTACAGCCTTGGGGGGCTGCTCCCGTTCAATCAAATGAGCCCTCGTAACCTTACAATCTAGGCGAGCCCAGGAGCGCTTGGGAACGACTAAGCCCTTGATCGCGTTGAACTCGGGATAGAGGCCGGTAGTGGCCGGCCCAGGTTTGATTGACGTGTCTAAAGCCGAAGCTTGCAGAGGCACCTTTCAAGGCGTTAGATGTCACTGGCAGGGGAATTTCAGTCCAAGGAGGAAAACATGTCTTATGCGCTCATCAAAGCGAGTGCGATAGCCTGCGTTGTCGGCCTCGCTTTGGCCGGACCTACTTATGTTTATGCTGCCGATGATGATACCGAGGAGAAAGCGGTCGAGGAGAGTATGAGCCCCGACGGAATGGCTCCCGGACCATCAGAAAAAGAGGCTATGCCTGAAGGTGCACCCGCCGCGCCCGCAGGTGAGGATATCGGCGAGGAGGAAATCGAACGGGATATGGGGGGACCGGAAGAAAAGCAGTAGCCGGTTTCCGTATAGGACGATCGGCAGCGAGATTTAGTTCAAGGAGGAAAAGATGTTGAATGCGCTCATCAAGGCGGGTTCGATTGCCTGCCTTCTAGGCGGTTTTGCTTTTATCGTCCCGGCCTATGCCGCCGAGGACATGGAAACGCAAGCGGTCGAAGAGGATATGCGGCCTGATGAGGTCCAATCCGACTCGATGCAAGAGTCAAAACCTGCACCCGCGGCTCCGAAGGAAGGCGCCAAGGAAGGCGCCATGGACGCTGAAGAAAAAGCCATGGAAGAGGACATGGGTCAGGGCCAGTAAGCCTACCGACCGTCAGAAAGTTTCGCCGCGCCCGCAAGGGCGCGGCTTTTTTATGCCGTGTCCGCCGCTTCGAGCTCTTGGAGAAAATCAGACGTCACTTGTTTCGGCTCACCGAACAGACTGCCTTCGGCCAGCTCGACACCCGCATCGACGAGCCGCGCCACGGCCCTCTCGTCCTCAACCTTATCCACGATGAGCTGAAGGCCGAAGCCCTCGAGGTAACGCACCATGTCGGGTGGAGGCAGCGGCGCTCCTTTCTCTTGCATGCCCTCGAAAAAGGTCGGCGCATCGAGCTTGAGGAAGCGGAAATAGCGGTCGCTGAGCTCGATAAAGTCGATGTCTAGATCGACGATATGATCGAGCGAGAAATTGAAGCCGAGCGCGCCGAGCGTATCGAGTGCGCCGAGTTGCCCGCGTGTCAGCCCCATGATTTCGGGCTGACGCAATTCGAAGACCAGATTGTCGCTGATCCCGCCATTTTCCTCCAGGAACACGACCAGTTCGGGGAAGTAATCCGGATCGAGCAGCGACTGCGCTGAGATGTTGCAGAACACGCCTTTGATCTTCGAGTCTGGGCGGCGCCGCCGCAACATCTGCACGCTCTTTACCAGCAGCACATTATCGATGAGCGGCATCATGCCGGCATTTTCCGCTTCCTGAATATAGACACTGGGAAGCATCAACTCGTCGGCGGCATTTCTGATGCGGGTGACGCTTTCGTAGTACCGGAGCTTGCGCGTGGGCAAGCTGACGATCGGCCGGACATAAAGATCGACGCGGCCGGCCTCGATTGCCTCCTGCAAAGTGCCGATCATGCCCCGCTCGACTGTGGTGGTGGGCGCAGGGCCGGCCGCCTCGGAGACTGTCACAGTCTCGACCTCCACCATCTCTGTCACCGTCACGACCTGCTCGGTGTCGGCGGTTTCAGTGTCCTCTCCTCCATCCAGGATGTCGGCGACCGCCGCGATCACCGTTTCGATCTCCTTATCGATGACGATCTCTCCGTCCTCGGCGGCCTCATCCTCTCGCTCGGCCGCAGGCGCGCCAGGTTCCGGCATGGTCGCAGCACCGGTTAGGGTAGCGCTCGATGTGCCGAGTGCGGCTCCTCCCGTCAGGTCATGAGAGAGCTGCTTGATCAGGCCCTCGAGCATGCCGAGGTCCTTGGTGATTCTGTCCCGCTGATTGTCCGTCTCCACCTGGAGATCGGTACGCAGCCCTTCGATCCGGGCATGCACGCTTTCCAGTTCGGAGGCGAGTTGCTCGATGCGCTTAGGATCGAGGCGGGCGACGTCGGTCTCGACACGATCGATGCGCTGCAGGCTGGAATCGATGATCTCCAGGGCCCCTTCGAGCTGGTCCAGGTGGCCGGCGTCGCTGCCCTGGGAGGCGCGCGCGATAAAGAGATAGGAGGCGGCCGCGACGAGATAGAGTGCCGCTCCGGCGATGATGGATGCGAGCAACGGCAGACCGGCCTGGATATGGAGACCCGCGGCGAAAGCCACCGCGGTCACCGCCATGGCGATCAGTACAACCAGATCGAGCAAGCCGAGCCCTCCTGAAGGAGCGCTATCCGTCATGGTGTAACGCGCCTGCAATTCTCCCTCGCCTCCACGCCTGCCGGAATGAGCGACAAACCACGCCCGCTACGGCAATCCGGTCCCCATCTGTTGATAGCAGCCGGGAAAGGGGACGCCAAGCCGCCAACGTCCTGGCAGGTGTAGGAATAATTCGATCTTCAACTTGCGCTCAGCCGACTACGTCCAGTCGTTCGGCCGTCGCACCGCGCCTTAAGTTAAAGCCCGGTCTCTACCTTGACAGGCATTGGGGGCGACAGTATCTCCTGCGCGAGCCTTGGCACTCGCTTTTCATGAGTGCCAGGCACGGGCCGACCCATTCTTTTTTGTCCCTAATCCTGGAGAAAACCCCATGAAATTCAAACCGTTGCACGACCGCGTGGTGGTCAAGCGGCTCGAGGAGGAGTCCAAGACCAAAGGCGGCATCATCATTCCCGACACCGCCGCCGAGAAGCCGCAGACCGGTCAGGTGGTTGCCGCCGGTCCCGGCATGCGCGGCGAGGACGGCAAACTGCAGCCTATGGGCGTCAAGCCCGGCGACAAGGTGCTGTTCGGCAAATGGTCTGGCACCGAGGTCAAGATCGACGGCGATGAACTCCTCATCATGAAGGAGTCCGACATCATGGGCATCCTCGGCTGAACCCTTCCCTATTCCCCTGAATTCCCAAGGAGCAATTTCCAATGGCCGCTAAAGACGTAAAATTTGCCGCCGACGCGCGTGAACGCATGATGCGCGGCGCCGATATTCTCTCCAACGCCGTCAAGATTACGCTCGGACCCAAGGGCCGCAACGTCATCCTGGAAAAATCCTTCGGCGCGCCGCGTTCGACCAAGGACGGCGTCACCGTCGCCAAGGAGATCGAGCTTGAGGACAAGTTCGAGAACATGGGCGCGCAAATGCTGAAGGAAGTCGCGCAGAAGACCAACGACACCGCGGGTGACGGCACCACCACCGCCACGGTGCTCGCTCAGGCCATCGTGCGCGAAGGGCTGAAAGCGGTTGCCGCCGGCATGAACCCGATGGATCTGAAGCGCGGCATCGACAAAGCCGTTATCGAGGTGGTCGACGCCATCAAGAAGCAGTCGAAAAAGGTGAGCGGCTCCTCCGAGATCGCCCAGGTCGGCACCATCTCCGCCAACGGCGAGAAGGCGATCGGCGACATGATCGCCGAGGCCATGCAGAAGGTCGGCAATGAGGGCGTGATCACCGTCGAAGAGGCCAAGAGCCTCGACAGCGAGCTCGAAGTGGTCGAGGGCATGCAGTTCGACCGCGGTTACATCTCCCCTTATTTCATCACCAATGCCGAGAAGATGGTGGCCGAGCTCGAGAGCCCGTACATCCTCATCTACGAGAAGAAGCTGTCAGGCCTGCAAACCATGCTGCCGCTGCTCGAGGCGGTGGTGCAATCGGGCAAGCCCCTGCTCGTCATCGCCGAGGACGTCGAGGGCGAGGCGCTTGCGACGCTTGTGGTCAACAAGCTGCGCGGCGGCTTGAAGGTTGCTGCGGTCAAGGCGCCGGGCTTCGGCGACCGCCGCAAGGCAATGTTGCAGGATATCGCCGTGCTGACCGGCGGCGAGATGATCTCCGAGGATCTCGGCATCAAGCTCGAGAACGTAACGGTGAAAATGCTCGGCACGGCCAAGAAGGTCGTCATCACCAAGGACGACACCACCATCGTGGACGGTGCGGGCAAGAAAGCCGACATCCAGGCCCGTATCGGCCAGATCAAGGCGCAGATCGAGGAGACCACCTCGGACTATGACCGCGAGAAGCTGCAAGAGCGGCTGGCGAAGCTCGCCGGCGGCGTGGCGGTGATCAAGGTCGGCGGCGCCACCGAGATCGAGGTGAAGGAGAAGAAGGACCGTGTCGACGATGCTCTGAACGCGACCCGTGCCGCGGTCGAGGAAGGCATCGTGCCGGGCGGCGGCGTGGCGCTGCTCTGGGCCTCCAAGGCGCTCAAGACCAAGGGCGACAACGACGACCAGGAGGCCGGCGTCAATATCGTGCGCCGCGCCCTGCAATCGCCCATCCGGCAGATCGCCGAGAACGCAGGCGTCGAGGGTTCGATCGTGGTCGGCAAGATCCTCGATCAGAAATCGGCGTCTTACGGCTATGACGCGCAGAACGATGAATATGTCGACCTGATCGCCAAGGGCATTATCGACCCCGCCAAGGTGGTGCGTACCGCGTTGCAGGATGCCGCGTCGGTGGCCGGCCTGCTCGTTACCACCGAAGCCGGTGTCGCCGAGGCGCCCAAGAAGGGTGGCGACGGCCATGCCCATATGCCGCATGGCGGCGGCATGGGCGGCATGGACATGATGTAGTCCGCGCTCGCCGCGCTTCCAATGAGACAAGGGCCGCTCCCCGGAGCGGCCCTTTTTCTTTTGCTAAGCCGGCAGTTTGGCGACGATGGCGTCGCGGAGCTTTGCCGCCTCGGGTCCCCATGTCGCTTCGCGCGCGGCGAAAAGACGCGCCTGCGACGTCAGGATCAACCCGTCCCTCAGCACCTTCAGATGATTGGCGCGGAGCGTCGTGCCGGTGGTGGTGATATCGACGATCAGCTCGGCCGTTCCCGCCGCAGGCGTGGCTTCGGTGGCGCCCACGCTTTCCACGATGCGATAGCCCGCGACCCCGTGGCTGGCGAAGAAGCGCCGGGTCAGATTCATATATTTAGTGGCGACGCGGAGACGCCGGCCATGCGTGCGCGAGAATTGCGCGGCGACATCCTCGAGGTCGGCCATGGCCACGACATCGAGCCAGCAATCGGGAACCGCAACCACGACGTCGGCCCGGCCGATGCCGAGGGGATTGAGGAACTCGACCGTGGCTTCGACGTCCGCCAGCATCTCGCGGACCAGATCCTCGCCGGTAATGCCGAGATGCACGCGGCCGGTCCTTAAGAGGTGCACGATCTCGGCCGCGGAGGTGAACTCCACCTCGACGCCGTCAAGATCGAGACCGTTCAGGTCGAGACCCTCGAGCGCGCCGCGATAGCCGCGTTCATGCCCCGTCTTGCGCAAGATCAGCCCGGCGCGGCGGAGCACATCCTCGACCTGATCCTTGAGGCGCCCCTTGGAAGGCACGGCAATGGTGAGCTTCGCCGCCATCACGAGCCCCTCTCCACGGCGGCGAGCAGGCGTTCGGTGTGGATCGCCGCGCCAACCGCCGGAACCTCTCGCGGCGCGCCAAGCGCCTCGAGCAGCCCGTCATAGCGGCCGCCGCCGGCGACGGGTTCGGTGCCGTTGCCTGGCGCCTCGATCTGGAACACGAGGCCCGAATAATATTCGAAGTCACGGCCGAACTCGGTGGCGAACATGGCCTCGTCCAAATCGATGCCGCTCTCTTGCAGACGGTCGAAGCGGCACGCCAAGGCATCGAGCGGCGTGGCCATGTCGAGACCCGCGCCCTTGGCGATCAGAGCCACGCGCTCCACCGCCTCCGGCAGCGGGCCGGAGACCGCAAGATAGTAATCGATCACGGTGGCGACCTCTTTCGGCAACGGTTCCGACCGAAGATCGGCGGCGTGGTCGAGCAGGCGCTCGGCGATCTCGCCGAGCGTGCGGTTGCCCGAGAGCGGCAGTCCCTGCACTTCGAGAAAAGCGGCGACCAGCTCTTCCGCCTCGTCTGGCGATTTGTCGGCAAGCGATTGGGCCAGAGACGCCGCTGTGCCGTTCTCGTCGGGCCGCTCGCCCTTGGCGAGGCGCGTGAGCAGCGCATGAAACACCGGCGGCCGCCAGAAATAGTGACGGAGCTTCAGACGCCAGCGCTCGGGCAGCGCCAGCGCATCGAGCAGCGCATAGAACAGAGCGATGCAGCCGAAGCGCAGACGCGCATCGTTGAGACCGGCGCGGGCCACGGCGTCGACGGCGAGGCTCACGATCTCGACATCGGCGCTCTCACGGTCGGTCACGCCGAAACACTCGATGCCGGCCTGGCGGAATTCGCGCGGTCGCGTCCGGCTGCGCCCTTGCGGCTGAAAGCGGAAGGCCGGGCCGTTATAGCAATAGCGTGCCGGCGTCTCGGCATCGGGGTGCCGCTCGAGATAAAGCCGCGACACCGGCACGGTCAGATCGGGGCGCAGGCAAAGCTCGTCGCCGGCGAGATCGGTGAACACATAGGTGCGGCCGCGGATCGATTCGCCGACGCGGTCGAGGAACATCCCGGCCGGCTGGATGATCGAGGGCGCAACCGGCTCGTAGCCCGCGCGCGCGAACAGGTCGAGCAGCGCGCGGGCTTGCGCTTCGAGAGCCTCGAATTCTTTCGCCGATTCAGCGGTCATGGCTTCAGGCTTGATGACGGGAGAGGACGCGGCGGACCGCTTCGACCAGATCGGTTTCAGGCACGGCGAACTGCGCCTCGGCCTGCTTCTTCAGATACTCCTCGCGATTCTCGATCGAGGTGAGCGTGGCGCCGAGGATGAGGTCCTTGATCTGCACCTCGCCCTTTGCCTTCTCGTCGCCGCCCTGGATGACCACGCACGGACTCCCACGCTTGTCGGCATATTTCATCTGCGCCTTCATGCCGCTTTCGCCAAGATACATCTCGGCGCGGATGTTCGCTTGGCGAAGCGCTTGCGTCATTTTCTGGTAGTCGGCGATGCGGTCGCGGTCGAGCACCAGCACCACGACCGGGCCTTGCGATGCGCTTTCTTTATATGACCCGAGACGCTGCAGGCCGAACAGCAGCCGCGACACGCCGATGGAAATGCCGGTCGCCGGCACCTTCTCGCCGGTGAAGCGTTCCACCAGCCCGTCATAGCGTCCGCCGCTCACCACCGAACCGATGCGGATGAGTTGCCCGCGTTCGTCTTTGATCGGCGCGAGCAGCTCGGCCTCGAACACCGGCCCGGTGTAATATTCGAGCCCACGTACGACTGATGGATCGAACTTGACCCGATCATTCCCGAACTCCGATGCTTTAAACAGACGATCCATTTCAGCCAATTCGGCGCGTCCTTCCTCGCCGATGGCACCGCGCGCCGGCAGTTCATCCGACGTTACGAAACCAATAACGGAATCGATAACCTTCGCGTCGAGGTTTGCGCCTTTGGTGTAGTCGCCGGACTCATCCTTGCGGCCTTTACCGAGTAGCGCGCGGACACCTTCGACGCCCAACCGATCCAGCTTGTCGATGGCGCGCAGCACGGCGAGGTGTTTGCTCGTATCGTTCGAATTCAATCCAATCGACTCGAACACCCCGTCGAGAATCTTGCGATTACCGACCTTGACCACATATTGCCCGCGCGGGACGCCTAGAGCTTCCAGCGTGTCGGCGGCGAGCATGCACAACTCGGCGTCCGCCGCGACCGATGACGCGCCGACCGTGTCGGCGTCGAACTGGGTGAACTGGCGGAAGCGGCCCGGACCCGGCTTCTCGTTGCGCCACACCGGTCCTGCCTGATAGCGGCGGAAGGGCTTCGGCAGGTTCTGATAATTCTCCGCCACGTAGCGGGCGAGCGGCGCCGTCAGATCGTAGCGCAGCGACAGCCATTGCTCGTCGTCGTCTTTGAAGGAGAACACGCCCTCGTTGGGCCGGTCCTGGTCGGGCAGGAACTTGCCGAGTGCGTCGGTATATTCGATGGCCGGCGTATCCAGCGGCTCGAAACCGTAGGACTCGAAAACCCCCTGGATGACGCGCAGCATTTCGCCGGTCGCGCGGATCTCCTGCGCGGAAATATCGAAAAGCCCCTTCGGCAGGCGGGCCTCGGGGCGGGCGCTCGCGTCTTTCTTGCTCATGGGAGGACGGCTCTTAAAACGTGCCGCGTTCTAGCCCATCAACCGTTAGCAAACAATGCATACGAGGTTAATCGACCAGCAGGCCTTCCTTGGCCATTTCGACCAGGGCCTCGACCGGATGGGCACGGTTCTTCATCCCCGCCCGCACCAGTGCCGGCGGACACGGGCCGCCGGTCGCCCAATCGAGCAGCTCGATCGTATGCACGAAGGGGACGCCCGCGCCCGCTTCGAGCTGGGTCACGCAGCCGATATTGCCGGTGGCGATCACGTCGGGGGCGACGCTGGCGATATTGGCAAGCTTCCGCTCGCGCAGCTCCGTAGCGAGTTTCGGCTCGAGCATATTGTAGGTGCCGGCCGAACCGCAACAGAGATGCCCTTCCGGAATTTCGGTGACCGCATAGCCCGCTTCGTCGAGCAGGGTCAGCGGCAATTGATCGAGTCGTTGCCCATGCTGCAGCGAGCATGGCGCATGATAGGCGACGCGCAGTCCCGTCCACATCACCGGCGGCGCGAGACCGACTTCGGCGATCATCTCGGTGATGTCGCGGGCAAGCCCGGCGACAAAGGCGGCGCGCTCGGCATAGCCGCGGTCGCGTGCGAGCAGATTGCCGTAATCCTTGACCATGGTGCCGCAGCCCGAAGCGGTGACGACGATCGCATCGAACAGATGTTCGCGCATGGCCGCGGTCCAGGCGTCGATATTGCGGCGCGCCTGGTCACGTGCCGCCTCATCGCGTCCGAGCTGATGCACGAGAGCGCCGCAGCATCCTTCGTCCTTGACCACCGCCACGTCAACGCCGTGGCGCTTGAGCAGCCTGATGGCGGCGACGGTGTATTGCGGCGCGAGAACGCGCTGCACGCAGCCGAGCACCAGCGCCACGCGCTTGCGCTTGGTCGTGCCCGCAGCGATCGCCGATCGCGCACCGATGACTTTGAGCTTAGGCGCGTTGGCCGGCACCAAATCGAGCGCGGCAACCACGCGGTTCAAGCGAAGGGCGGCGAACAGCCCGGTGAACGGCTTGACCAGCCAACCCATCATCATCGCGAATCGGAACCGGCGCGGATAGGGCAGCACCTTGCTCAGGAACCAGCGCCACAGATTCTGTGCAAGAGAACGATGGCCCTTCTTCTCGAGCTGCGTCTGGGCAATATCGAGCAGGTGCATGTAATCCACGCCGCTCGGGCAGGCGGTCATGCACGAGAAGCAGGAGAGGCAGCGGTCGAGATGATAGGTCATCGACGGCGTGACCTCGCGCCGCTCGAACATCTGCTTCATCAGATAGATGCGGCCGCGCGGACTGTCGCGTTCATCGCCGGTCAGCACATAGGTCGGGCAGGTCGCCGTGCATAGTCCGCAATGAACGCAGCGGCGTAACAGCTCGTCGGCGCGGGCGACGGTCGGATCGGAAAGCTGGACGGGGTTGAAGTTGGTCTGCATGACGCGCCTAGAGTCCCTGATACATGCGTCCCGGGTTGAGAATGCCGGCCGGGTCGAAAGCCTGTTTGAGCTTCGCCGTCAGCGCCATGAGGGGCTGATCGAGCGGCTGGAAGATGTCGATCGCCCCCCGCGTCGGCGCATCGGCGCGGATCAATGTGGCATGGCCGCCCAATTCGGCAATCGTGCGGCGAACCTCGACCGCGCCGGCATCGGTGAGCGGTGGCGTGCCGAGCCAGATCAGGCCGCCCGACCAGTCGTAAAGGGCGCTCACCTCGATCTTGCGCGCAAGCGCCGCGATAAGCTTCGAGGCGCCTTGCGGCGTGGTGCCGATGCGCCACAGAGGTGTCTTGGTCCCCTGGAACATCTTGAGGGTTCTGATCTCATGCCAGAACACCCGGCTCGCCGCCGTGTCGAGTTCGAGCGCCGGACCATAGGCGGCGAGCGCCTGTCTCAGGCGGCTCGCCCGATAGCGGGCCGCGGCCGGAAAATTTTCCACCCGTATCGCCGTGACCGAGACCCCTGAACCTGAAATATCCGCATGAGAATGTGCCGTGGTGAGGCCTGGATGCATATGCACCGCGCCGGAGACCTCGAAGGGCGTGTCCATGGCCAGACACATAGCCTCGACCCCGGTCGCGTCCGGCAGACCGAAACAGACAATGGTGCGGACCTCGCGCTGCGCCGGCAGCACTTTGAGGGAAATCTCGGTCATGATGGCGAGCGTTCCCCAGGAGCCGGCCAGCGCCCTGGAAATATCGTAGCCGGTGACGTTCTTCATCACCCGCCCTCCGCTCTTGATGACCTCGCCACGCCCATTGACTGCCTTGACGCCGAGCACGTAGTCGCGCGCGGCCCCGGCGAGCACGCGGCGGCTGCCGGAGATATTGGTCGCCACCATGCCGCCGACCGTGGCCTCGCCGGCGGCATAGCCGAGGATGGGGCCGAGATCGACCGGCTCGAAGGGAAGCTCCTGTTCGTTCTCGGCCAGCATGGCGTCGATCTGCGCCAGCGGCGTGCCCGCCTGCGCCACGAGAATGAGCTCGTTCGGCTCGTAGAGGATGGCGCCCGTCATGCGCTCGGTGCTGACCACCGAGCCGGATCCCACGGGGCGTCCGATCTCCCGCTTGGTGCCGCGCCCCATCACTTCGAGCGGCGTGCGCGTGTCGACCGCCTCGGCCACGAGATGGGCAAGCTCCTCCGCCGTTTCGGGAGCATGGAAGCCGAGGCGCATATGTCCGGTCACTGGGGCGGACGTCCTTCCAGCGGAAACACCTTGCCGGGATTGAGCAGCCATTCGGGATCGAACACGGTCTTGATCCGCATTTGCTGTTCGAGATCGGCGTCTGAATACTGCACATACATCAGTTCGCGCTTCTCGAGCCCGACGCCGTGCTCGCCGGTGAGGCAGCCGCCGAGTTCGACGCAGAGCTTCAAAATCTCCGCGCCGCATTGCTCGGCGCGCTGCAGCTGCATCCCGTCATTGGCGTCGTAGAGAATGAGCGGATGCAAATTGCCGTCGCCGGCGTGAAAGATATTGGCCACGTCGAAGCGGTATCTCTTGCAAATGTTGCCGATCTCTTCCAGCGCCTTGGGCAGCTTCGACAGCGGGATGACGCCGTCCATGCAGTAATAGTCGGACAGCTGGCCGATGGCGCCGAACGCCGCTTTCCGGCCCTTCCAGATCAGCGCGCTTTCCGCCGCGTTCTGGCTGCGGCGCACGGTCGTGGGTTTGTAGTCCCTGGCGATCTCTTCGACTTTTTCCAGGAGGTACTCGATCTCGTCGTCAGAGCCTTCGACTTCGACGATGAGAAGCGCCTCGGCGTCGGGGGGATAACCCGCAGCCACGAAATGCTCGCAAACATTGATGGCGGGACGGTCCAGGAACTCGATGGCCACGGGCACGATACCGGCGGCGATGATCGCGCCGACGCACGCCGCCGCCGCCTCCGTCGAAGCGAAGCCGAGCAGAACGGGGCGCGCGCCTTCGGGCGCCTTGATGAGCTGTACCGTGGCCTCGGTGACCACGCCGAGCTGACCCTCGGAGCCGACGATAAGCGCCAGAAAATCGTAGCCCGACGCATCGAGATGGTCGCCGCCGATATCGATGATGTCGCCGTTCATCAGCACGAGGCGCACGCCCTGCACATTGTTCACCGTTACACCGTATTTCAGGCAATGCGCGCCGCCGGAATTGGTGGCGATATTGCCGCCCAAGGTGCAGGCGATCTGGCTCGATGGATCGGGCGCATAGAAGAAGCCCTGCGCGGCGACGGCCTGGGTGATGCCGAGATTGGTGATGCCTGCTTCCACGCAGGCGGTGCGGCTCAATGTGTCGATCGCCAGTACTTTGGTCATGCGCGACAGGCAAAGCACGATCGAATCTTCGAGCGGCAAGGCGCCGCCGGCGAGCGAGGTGCCCGCCCCGCGCGGAACGACCTTGATGTGGTTCTCATGACAAAAGCGCAGGATGCTGCTCACCTCTTCGGTGCTCGAGGGGAGGATCACGGCAAGCGGCAGGCACCGATAGGCGGTGAGCGCGTCGGTCTCGAAGGTCCGCCTGCCCTCTTCGTCGGCGATCAGCACGGCCTGCGGCACGAGCCTGCCGAGCTGTCTCACAAGGTCGTCCTGGCGCGCGAGAACGGCGCGATCGGGTTCGGGAAGGGTGAGCGACATGTCAAGGCTCCCAGCACGCTCAAAGCAGAACCCTAGCTTTCGCATGTGGGCGATTGAGGGGCAATGCCCGGTAATTCGCGGGTTTTCGGCCCGAAACCTTGCTGGCCAGCGTGGCGTTATGCCATCCGGCGCCCCGTTTCCCGAGTATTTTCGCTTCTGATAAACTGACCAAAAAGAAACGACTGGGCCGGCCGTGCGAGAGCGGGCGCTTTCGGAGCGGTCGATAACAAGGAGGAACGAGATGAGGATTGTTGCGGGACTATGTGTCTGCACCCTGACACTTGCCGCCTCTAGCGGCATGGCGGCGGCGGCCGATGCCGAGAAGGGCAAAGCGGCCTTTGCTGCCCAATGCGGGATTTGTCATCAGGTCGGTCCCGATGCGCAGAACCTGGTGGGGCCGGAGCTGAATAACATTGTCGGGCGCAAGGCCGCGAGCGAGGCAGGTTATGCCCTGTACTCGGCCGGCATGAAGAAGCTCGGCGAGGAAGGCTTCACCTGGACCGAAGAGCATCTCGACAAATGGATCGCCGATCCCAAAGCCATGATCGCCGATTCGCCGATGGCGCTCGCCTTCGCCGGTGTGCCCGATGCAGCCACGCGGGCCGACATCATCGCCTATCTGAAAACGGCGAAATAGGATCAGGGGTAAGTGCGCCGCTACCAGGCGACGCGCATGCCGGCCTTGCCGCCGATGCCTTCCACGTCGTCGCCGAAGGTGACGTCGAGCTTGGCGAACACGGCGGTGCCAGCGCTCGGGTTGAAGAAGTTGACGCCTGCCGAGACCTCGCCCCACACATCGTCGAGATTGTCCTCGAAGCGGAAGGTGGTGCCGGAGGAGACGAGTGTCGCCTGATTGTCGCCGGAGAGATGGCCCCACAAACTGCCGATCACGAAGGGCTCCATCGTAGTGCCGTTCCAGACTGGATAGGACGTGCCGGCGCGCAGACCAAGGCGTCCCCTGACATTGGCCTCATCGTCGAAGGAAACGCGGTTGCCGCTATTGGTGAAGCCGTCAATGTCCGACCACAGCACTTCGATGGTGGCCAGCGGCTCGATGAACGCGCCGCCATTGAACGAGCCGAAGCGGTAGCCGGTGTCTGTTCTGAGGCCCAGCGTATTGGCGTCGAGCGAGCGCGGCATGCCGAGAGCCTCGGTATCCATCTCCAAAAGATGGGCGTTGAGCAGGGTATCGACGAACAATCCACCGCGCAGATATGTGGCGTAGCCGCCGACCTGGCCGCCCGAGAAGTCGAACTGCCGGGCGAGCTGGTCGTAATCGAGGCCGGCGCCGACAAAGCCGCCAAGCACGCCGAACACCAGAATGTCGCCGGGCGCCAAGAGATCGCGGTGGCCGAGATCGAGACCCATCTGCCAGTCGAGCACGTCGAGATCGCGGCTTAGATCGAAAGTGTAGTTACGCCCGAAGGCGTTGACCGTCTCGCTGCCGTCGCGGTCGAGCCAGGCGCCTGAGCCTCTGGCCCACACCGCCGGCGTGAATGAGATTGGACCGGCAGCGGCGCCGTCAACATAGCCGCCATTGGGGTCGTAGGCGGTGGGTGACGCCCCGCCGGCCAAAAGCACCCTGAGATCGGCGGTGCGGTCGAACCAGGTCGATGAGCCCTGATGCCAGATGTCCTGCGTGGCGGTGATGAGCTGCGGCAGCAGCAGAGCACCAGGACCGGTGAAACTCCTGAGCTCGAAAATGCCGCTGCCGGTCGGCCGGAAGAACAGATCGTATTGGAAGAGGCCGGAGTCGATCGCCTGCGGCAGGAAGAAGGCGTCGGATTTCACGGCGCCATTGGCGAAGATCACCGGAATGATGGCGTTGGCCGTGCCGAGACCGGGATTGGTGTTGTTCACGAGAAGCACGGTCTTGCCGGTGATCTTGCCGTTGACGATGAACTCGTCCGACACCGAACCAGGCCCGCCGAGAAAGGCATCGACCGCAAGGGTCGAGCCGCCCGAGGCCGCGAAGGTGAGATCCTCGCCGCCGACCGTGTTGGAGATCTCGAATACATCGCCAGCGCGGCCATCGACCATGGAGATCAGGCCTCTATTCTCGAAGCGCTCGAGATTGATGAACGCGCTTCGCTCGCGCGCGTCCGGATCGGTGACGGCAAGAACCATGCCTCCAGCCTCGTTGCGGAACAGGTCGCCGCCGCCGCCGAAATCGCTCGTAAGCTTGGTCTCGAACACGCCACCCGCCTGGTTGAAGAAGCGATCGGGACTGTCGGTCAGATCGACGAAACCGGTGATGTGTCCCGTATTGAAGATCTGCGTGCTTGCGCCGTAGGTATCGATGGCGAGCAAGGAGCTCGCGGAAATCGATCCCGTGTTGACGATGACCATGTCGCTCAGGAGCGAAAATGCGTACACGCCGGTAGAAAGAGGGCCGCTTGCAAAGAAATTACCGCTGTTCTCGATTGAGATGGGGCTGCCGGCGCCTATAGCGCGTGCGTCGATGCCGTCGTCCTCACCTGCGATGTTCCCCGCATTGACGATGGCGATCGGGCTGTTGCGTCCGAGCGTAAGGGCGTAGATGCCGTCGCCAGAAAAAAACTCCCCTGCGCTCGCAGCGACATCACCGGAGTTGATGATCGAAATCGCGCTCGCTGTTCCTTCAGCGACGGCAAAGATGCCGTCGCCCAACGATTTGATAGGGCCGGAATTGGTGATCTCGATCGGGCTGCCGGCACCGAGGCTGTTGGCGAAAAGACCAGCATTACCCGAGTCGATCGCGCCCGCGTTGCCGATGGCAATCGGACTGTTGCGGCCGAGCGTAAGGGCGAAGACGCCGAAGCCCACGGAATAGTACGTTCCCTCACCAGCGATTTGCGGTCGGCGCGGGCGCGATGCGGCAATGGCATTGGTTGTGGCCGCGCGCGGCATGCAGGCCTTGCACGCTGGCCGCTGCGAACCGACCGGTTCCCGCACGGATGGCCCAAATGGACAGCCCCCCACGGCCGGCGCCACCATGTGTGCCCTTGCCGCGATTCCAATATCTAGGGCCGCGCGAGCCGGAGCCGCTAGTGCCGCCGGGCCACACTGCCAGGGAATTCTGCTGTGCCGGGCCGGCCTAAACCCCTTTCTGAGCAAGGATTTGGGCGCTCAAGCCGGTCCAGAGGACCTACCAGGCGACGCGCATGCCGGCTTTGCCGCCGATGCCGTCGACCTCGTCGCCGAAGGTCACGTCGAGCTTGGCGAATACGGCGGTGCCGGCGCTCGGGTTGAAGAAGTTGACGCCTGCCGACACCTCGCCCCACACATCGTCGAGATTGTCCTCGAAGCGGAAAATGGTGCCGTTCGAGACGAGTGTCGCCTGATTGTCGCCGGAGAGATTGCCCCACAAACTGCCGATCACGAACGGTTCCATCGTGGTGCCGTTCCAGACCGGATAGGAGGTGCCGGCTCTGAGGCCGAGACGACCGCGCACATTGGCCTCGTCGTCGAAGGAGACGCGGTTGCCGCTATTGATGAAGCCGTCGATGTCCGACCACAGCACTTCGATGGTGGCCAGAGGCTCGATGAACGCGCCGCCATTGAACGAACCGAAGCGGTAGCCGGTGTCTGTGCGCAAGCCGAGCGTATTGGCATCGAGTGAGCTCGGCATGCCGAGAGCGGCGGTATCCATTTCCAAAAGATGCGCATTGAGCAGCGTATCGACGAATAGCCCACCGCGCAGATAGGTGGCATAGCCGCCGATCTGGCCGCCCGAGAAATCGAATTGCCGGGCAAGCTGGTCGTAGTCGAGCCCCGCGCCGACAAAACCGCCGAGCACGCCGAATACCAGAATATCGCCGGGCGCTAAGAGATCGCGGTGGCCGAGATCGAGACCCATCTGCCAGTCCAGCACGTCGAGATCGCGGCTGAGATCGTAAGTGTAGTTCCTCCCGAAGGCGTTGACCGTCTCGCTGCCGTCGCGGTCGAGCCAGGCGCCTGAGCCTCTGGCCCATACCGCCGGGGTGAAGGACGTTGGCCCGACAGCGGCGCCGTCAACGTAGCCGCCATTGGGGTCGTAGGCCATGGGCGACGTCCCGCCGGCCAGCAGCACCCTGAGATCCGCCGAACGATCGAACCAGGTCGATGAGCCCTGGTGCCAGATATCCTGCGTGGCGGTGATCAGCTGCGGCAGCAACAGAGCGCCGCCGCCGGGGAAGCTCCGCAATTCGAACAGCCCGCTATTCACCCGCTGGAAGAACAGGTCGTAGTCGACCAGGCCGGCGTCGATTGGTTCTGGCAGGAAGAAGGCGTTGGCCTTCACCTTGCCGCCGACGAACACCACCGGAATGCCTTCGGGGTTGAAGGAGCCGCCGCCGAAATTGGTGTTGTTGACCGTGACCAAGGTCTTGCCCTTCACGTCGCCGTCGATGATGAAAATGTCGGATCTGGACCCGGGGCCGCCCAGGAAGCTGTCGACCGCAAGCGTCGAGCCGCCAGAAGCGTTGAAGACAATGCCGCCATTATAGAAATAATCGTTCGCCGGGCCGGGGTTATTGGAAATGCGGAACGCATCTCCCACCAGCCCGTTTTGCATGCTGATAAGGCCGCGGTTGTCGAAGCGCTCCAACCCGATGAAGCGTGTCAGATTGAGCACAGTCTCGTGTGACTTCGGGGTGACGAGCACCGTGCCGCCTTGCTCGTTGACGAACAGATCGTCGCCGTCGCCGAAATTACTCGTGAGCAAAGCCTCGAAGGTGCCGCCCCGCCGGTTGATGAACGTGTCGTTTTCGTCGGTGAGATCGACGAAGCCTCTGATGAGTCCCGTGTTGTAGACCAGGGCGGTAGCGCCATTGATATCGATGGCCCGGTACGTGCCGCTGGATATGTAGCCGCTATTGACGACTGTCGTGCCGGTGAGGCTATCGGCATAAATGCCGGCGCCGGGACCGCCATAGAACAAGTAATCACCCCCGCCGGCACCGAACACCGATCCGGAGTTGACGATGACAAGCGGACTGTTCACGTCGTTCGTCGACGCAAAAATACCCACGCCAGGCCCGTTGGTGGCTACAGCCCTAATATCGGCGCTGTTTACGATGCGCAGAGGCTGGCCAGCACCTTCGGTTAGAGCGAGAATGCCTGCGGCCAGTTCTCGGCCTTGGACGTTAATGTCACCGTGGTTCTCAATTCTCAGACGGCCACCGAAAGAGTTGGCAAGTATGCCGATGCCAAGGCCGCCTGCCACGTCGAGGTTTCCGCGGTTGAAGATGTCGGTCGAGGCATCGTCCACGTTCACAACAATGCCTGCGGCAATAAGCGAAGATTCCACTTTGATATCGCCGCTGTTGCGGAGGCCGATCGGGCTAGAGGCACCACCGAAAGAATTGACTAGAATGCCGGCAGCCTGGCCGTTGGCACCTAGGCCGCGCGAGGTCAGGTGCCCGCTGTTCCGAATGGTGACGGGACTATCCGCATTGAAAGTCTGGGCAGATATGCCCAAGGTATAGGTACCATAGGTGATGATGTTGCCTCTATTCCTGATGCTGAGAGGACCGCTGAGGCCGTCAACCAGCCCACGAATGCCGAGTGCATAACCTGCGCCGCCATCCACTTCGATGTCGCCGCTATTGAGGATGTCGACGAAGCCGGTACCGGCAACGCGTCCGAAAATGCCAAACGCATTCTGGGGTCCGGATGAATTGATGTCGCCGCTGTTATGGATAATGACCGGGCTGTTGGAGCCGAATGCGTCGCCGAAGATGCCGCCGTTCAGAAGGCTGTAAACACCACCGCCTCTCGTCCTGATGTTGCCCGAATTCACGATGAAGAGGGGGCTGTCGTCACCACGCGTCTCGCCGAAGATGCCCGTGGCATCTCTGTTTCTCGACAGCGCAGTGATATCGCCGCCATTCACGATGCTGATGGGGTTGTTTATCGGACCATTGGTACGGGCGTAGATACCGAAGGCAGCGCCATAGGGCCCGGTCGTTCTAGAAATAATGTCTCCGCCGTTCACGATGCTGACGGGGCTGTCGACATTACCTATCCCGTTGGTAACGACATTGATGCCGAATGTACTCGCGTCAGTGCTGAACCAGTAAATGCCGCCGCCGTTCACCACACTGATCGGGCTGCGGGATCGATAGCTATTCGCCTCGATACCGCTGCTTCTGATGATGCCGCCGACGCCGGTAATGTCGCCCTCGTTCACGATGCTGACCGGGCTGTCATAGCCGGTGGTCTGGCCGAGGAGTCCGAAGACTAATATCCCCCCGTTCGAATGTATCTCGCCGCTGTTCTCGATGCTGACCGGGCTTCTGTCGCCTGCCGTCGCCGCGCTGATACCGAAAGAGGTGGCGAGGCCCTCGGTGGTCGCGACTATGTCGCCAGTATTCAGAACCGCGATGGGACTGTCGTCAGCTCTGGTAAAAGTGAAAATGCCAGTGGCGTTGCCGGTCTCTGATGTAACGGTGATATCGCCCCGGTTCTCGATGCCGATGAAGCTTCGAACGTTGGCTGCGCCTTCAGAGACGGCAAAAATGCCGTTAGTATAATTGACGTTGTTGGTGACCAGATCGCCGCTGTTGAAGAGCTCGATGTAACCGTCCGGCGCATTCGTATAGAGATAGATGGCGTAGGCGGCGCCGTTGCGCGGATCGTTGTTCACGCAGACGATCGAGTCGGCGACGTTCTCGAAGATCGGATTTGGCGGCGCCGGGGCACCCGCCTGGCAGTCAACCGTGGCATGAGCCGGTGCGGGCGCCAGCAAGCCGGCAAGCAGAAGCGTCGAGGCGAGTGCCGTGCCGCGCAGCAGAGAAAGGCGATCGGCATGTCTCAGTTGCGGCTGAAATAGCAAAGGTCGCGGCTTGGCCTGGCGTGCAGGTTTTGCACGTCCACGGCGCATCAGCCGCCTCTGGGCTTTCCGCAAAGGATGGCCCAAAATGTCGTCCCCCCACTGGCCGGCCTCAGCCTGACCGCTGCCATAATTTGTAAGGGGGCCGGCCGCCAGTCGGCTTGTGCAGGTTTGCCACAGTCCCAGGAATTTTTACTTTATGACAAGCACTTCCGGGTGCTTACCTGTTAATTTCAAAAGATAATTTCGGCGGCGCCGCTCAGCGCGTGGCGCCGCCACGCGGGTTCGGTCGCGCCGGGACTTTGGCTGGGGCTGATACCGGGGCGCTGCCTGTCTGCTTCGGGAGGGCTTGCTTGGCGCGGAACTTCTCGATGTCTTCGAGAACTTCCTGAAAGAAATAATCCCGCCCGCCCTCCTCCTTGGCCAATTCCGTCCAGGCTGACCGCAAGGCTTCGAGCACTTCCTCCGGCCAGGTCTCAACACGGACGCCTTGCGAGATAAAGCCGCCAAGCGCTTCAGCCTGGAGTTTCGGACTTCCATCGAGAGTCGATTGCAGCAAGTCCTTACAAGCGCCCTCGATCAGCTGCCGCTGCTCTTCGGTCAGGGCGTTCCAGCGATCGCGGTTGACGATGAATTCAAGCACCGTCTCGGGCTGATGCCATCCGGGGACATAGATGAGCTTCACTTTGTCCTGCAGTCCTTGCTCACGGTCTGCGGCGGGCGTGTAAAGCTCCGCCGCGTCGATCTCTTTTTTCGCGAAAGCTTTCGCCAGGTCCTTACCGGGTACGATCAGGGTGGTGGCGCCGAGCTTGGCCATGACACGCGCGCCGAGCCCGAAGATGCGCATGCGCAAGCCCTCGATATCCTTCCTGCTCTTGATCTCCTTGGCAAACCAGCCGCCTGTCTCCCCGCCGCCGAAAGCGCATGGCAGTGCATGGACCTTGAAGCCGGCATGGTCATAGAGCTCCTGATAGAGCGTCCGGCCATTGCCGTCTTTGACCCACGCGAGATAGGTCTTGCCGTCGGGGCCGAAGGGAAACCCGGCGAACAGCGCTGCGGCGGGAATCTTCGCCGCCCAGAAGCTCGGCGTGGTGAACCCGGAATCGATGCTGCCGTCTGACACCTTGTCGAGAATGTCATAGGCGTTGATCCCCTCCCCCGGTTGTTTCACCTCGAGGATGAGTGCGCCTTTGGACCTTTCCTTGATGAGCCTCGCGAGGGCCACCGCCGGCGTGCCGAGGCCGGAAAGATGCCCACCGTAGGCGACGGGCATGACGAGGGTCACCGGTTCCACGTTCTCCGCTTTTGCCGTGACGGAGGCAAGCAGCAGCAGCGAAACTGCGGTTATGAATCTTCGTGCCATCTCTTCCGTTCTGTTCTCACGTTGTTAATCAACGGTTAAACATGCGGTGAAGTTGATGGAATATCTCGGCTTTTCACCCCGGGGCTCTCACTTCCGTTCCGCCAGCGCTTCGGCTATGGTGCGCTCATCCGCTTGAAACGCAGTATTTTGCCATAGACTACCGGATCCGACGCCAGACCGGCTTGGGGGTGTCAAAGAATGCATCTAGCCGTTTGGCTGATCGAACGTCCCCGCTGGTTCAAGCGGACACTCCTTATCCTCAACGACCTCGTGATGCTGAGCATCGCGTTGTGGGCCGCCTATTCGCTCAGGCTAAGCACGCTTTACGTCCCTGAGGATCTGGGCAGTGCGCTGCTCATGATCGCAGCGCCGGTCATCGGCGTCATCGTCTTTTACTGGCGAGGACTCTACAAGCTCGTCACGCGCTTCATCGGTCCCGAAGGCACGATGCGCATATACACGGCGGTGATCATCGCCACCGTGTGCTGGGCCCTCCTCGTGCTGATGAGCGGCATCTACAGCAATCCGCGGTCGGTGGTCGTGATCTATGGCCTGATCGCCGCCGGGCTTATCCGCCTCAGCCGGCAATGGGCCGGTTCGCTTCTGATGAGGGCCGCTCCGGAACACAAGCCGGTACGCTTCGACGAAAGGAAGCGCGTGATCATCTATGGCGCGGGCACCGTCGGCATCCAGCTTCTGCGCGCCCTTAACGAGACCGGCGCCTACGAGACCGTCGCCTTCATCGATAACGACCCTTCCCTCTCCGGCCAGGTCGTGCATGGCGTCAAAGTGGTCCGGCCCGAGAAGATCGGCAAGGTGATCTCCGAGGCGAATGTGGAGGAGGTCCTGCTCGCCACGCCATCGGCGCTGCGCAGCGAGCGCCGTCTCGCCATCAGGGCGCTCGAGGCCTATCCCGTTGTGGTGAAGACGCTGCCCGCGCTCGAGGAAATCGCTTCCGGCAATGTCGAGGTCAGCGACCTCAGGCCGATCGACGTCGAAGATTTGTTGGGGCGCGATCCGGTCGCGCCCGACCTCGAATTGCTGACCGCTCAGGTCCGCGGAAAGGTGGTGATGATTACCGGCGCCGGCGGTTCGATCGGCGCGGAGTTGACCCGACAGCTTCTGCGCCTTGAGCCTAAGACATTGGTCCTATTCGATATTTCTGAGGCGGCGCTGTACGAGATCGCCATCGAGATCGAGGAACTGCAACGCCGGCGCCATAAAGGCGCCGAGCCCGGTCCCGGTGATACGGCCATCGTCCAGATCCTCGGCTCGGTGCTCGACCGCAAGCTCGTCCATCGCACCATCGAGGGACTGGGCGTCGAGGTGATCTATCACGCCGCCGCCTACAAGCACGTGCCGATCGTCGAGGCCAATCCCTTCGCCGGGCTGCAGAACAACACATTCGGCACGCTCGTCGTCGCCGAGGCCGCCAAGGAACTCGGCGTCGAGCGTTTCGTGCTGGTGTCGAGCGACAAGGCGGTGCGCCCCACCAATATCATGGGGGCGAGCAAACGCCTGGCCGAGTTGATCCTCCAGGCGCTGGCGCAGGAACAACCCACGACCATTTTCACCATGGTGCGTTTCGGCAACGTGCTCGATTCCTCCGGCTCCGTGGTCAGGCTGTTCCGCAGCCAGATCAAGGCGGGAGGGCCGGTGACCGTGACGCACACGGAGGTGATCCGCTATTTCATGTCGATCCCCGAGGCGGCTCAGCTTGTGATCCAGGCCGGCGCCATGGCGACAGGCGGTGAAGTCTTCGTGCTGGAGATGGGCACGCCGGTGAAAATCGACGACCTCGCCCGCACCATGATCCGCCTGTCGGGACTAGAAGTGCGCGACGAGGAGCATCCCGAAGGCGATATCGCCATCGAATATATCGGGCTCCGGCGCGGCGAGAAGCTGTTCGAAGAGCTTCTGATCGGCGAGAATACGACCGGCACCAGCCATCCGCGCATCTTCAAGAATTCCGAGCCGATCCTGCCTTACGAGGAACTCGTCACTGCGCTCGAACGGTTCGATGATGCCATTCAGCGGCTCGACCAGGCCGATCTTCAGGATCTGCTGCGCAGAACGGTCGAGGGGTATGAGCCGGCGAGCACGGTGATGCCGGCATCGGCCAAGGACGAGTGGCAACCTTCCTCGCGCACGCTTCATTGAGACGATGCAAGACGCCGGGCTCGTATCCTGGGTCGCCGTATTGGCGGTAAGCGCCGGCTTCAGCGCGTTTTTGATTCTGCTCCTGAAGCCGCTGTTGTCCCGCTACTTTCTCGCCCATCCCAACGCCCGTTCGGCGCACAGCGTGCCGACGCCGCAAGGCGCGGGGCTCGCGGTCATGGCCGCGCTGCTCATCGTTTGCGCCGCTTCCTTATCGTTAGGGATCGGCGCATCGCCGCCGAGCCTTGTGCCGGTACTTGCCGCCGCAGCGTTCCTCACTTTGCTTGGCGCTTACGACGACGCGCATGCGATCTCCGTCCCGTTGCGCCTGGGCGCCCAGGCGCTTGCCGCGCTCATCGTGGTGACGACCCTGCCGGAGGGCTTCCAGCTTCTGCCCGGACTCTTGCCACTCGCCGTCGAGCGGGCCTTGCTCGTGATCGGCATCATGTGGTTCGTGAACGCCATCAATTTCCTCGACGGTCTCGACTGGATGATGGTGGCGCAGGTCGTGCCGATGACGCTCGGCGTCGTCATCCTGCAAATATTTGACGTGGTGCCGGCAAGCATCGGGCTTCTGGCGCTCGTGCTGCTCGGCGCCACGTTCGGTTTCGCCGCCTTCAACAAGCATCCGGCGCAGATCTTTCTCGGCGATGCCGGCAGCCTGCCGATCGGACTATGCCTCGCCTACATGCTGCTGTTCGTGGCCGAGGCACATCTCGTCACAGGCCTCCTGCTCGCGCTTTACACGCTCGCCGACTCGACCCTGACACTGTTCCGCCGCGCCGCCGCCGGCGAGCCGATCTTCTCCGCGCACAAAACGCATTTCTATCAGCGGGCCGTCGACCATGGCTGGCGCATGCCGCAAGTTACCACGTGGATCTTTCTGCTCGGACTTCTGCTGATGGTTCTGGCTGTCACCGCGGCCCTTGCCCGCTCGCTCTATTTCGACATGGCGCTGCTCGGCGCCGGCGTGGTGGCGACGGGAGTGGTCTTCCGCATGCTGACGCGGGGGCGGTAAGTGGCCGGTCTCGTCCTCGTCACCGGCGCCTCTGGCTTCATCGGCAAGCGCCTGATCGGCGCGCTTGGCCGTGACGGCTTCAAGGTCAGGGCCGCCGCGCGCAATCCGTCGGCCATCATCGCCGCGAGCGACGTGGAGCGCGCCGTCCTGCCGGACCTTTCCCGCCCCGCCGACTGGTCGGCGCTGCTCGCCGGCGCGAGCCATGTCGTGCATCTCGCCGGTCTCGCCCATGCTCCGGGACGCATCGCCGATGAGGTTTATGAACGCATCAACGCGGAGGCCGTCGGCGAATTGGCCGAGGCCGCGCGCGGCAAGGTCGAGCGCTTCGTGTTCATGTCTTCGGTCAGGGCGCAAGCCGGACACGCGGCGGACCATGTCCTCACCGAGATGGATTCGCCTCAACCCTTCGGCGCCTACGGCCGCACCAAGCTCGAGGCGGAACGCCTGGTGGCGCAAAGCGGCACGGGCTTCACCGTGCTCAGACCCGCCGTGGTGTATGGCCAGGGCGTGAAAGGCAACATCGCCTCGCTCGTCACCGTGGCCAAATCGGCCATGCCGCTGCCATTTGACGGCCTCGACAATCGCCGTTCGCTGCTCGGGCTCGACAATCTCCTTTCAGCGATCTCTTTCGTGCTGAACAGCAAGCAGGCGGCGAACGAGACCTTTCTCGTGGCCGATGCCGAATCGATCACCGTTGCCGATCTCGTCGCCGCCATGCGCGAGGGTCTTGGACGTCCGCCGCATCTCATGAGCGTGCCGCAAGGGGCGGTCCGGCGCATCCTGAAATCCTTCGGCCGGGAAGACGATTGGGAGCGGATCACTGGCCAGTTCGTGATCTCTCCCGCCAAGCTGATGGGAATCGGCTGGCGTCCGGCCATCTCAACCCGTGACGGCATTCTCGAGATGATGCGCGCCGAGAACGGCGCTATGTCCGCCTGAGCCCGTCATATAACGCGACGATTTCGCGGCCGATTGCTTCGGCCGAGAATTTCTCCTCGACCAGCGCGCGCGCTGCCTTGCCGAATCTGTCCCGCATGGCTTGATCCCCGGCCATGCGCGCCATGGCGTCGGCCAGGGCTTCGACATCGTCGACCGGCACGGTGAGCGCGGTCTTGTCTTGAATCGCGATCTCGCGGCAGCCAGGCGCATTGGTCGCCACCATCGGCCGGCCGCAAGCAGCCGCTTCGAGAAGGCTCTTCGGCAGGCCCTCGCGGCGCGAGGCGAGCACGGCGAAATGCGCCATGGCCCACACTTTGCGGATATCGGTCACGTGACCGAGCCAGTGAATGCCGTAGAGGCTCGCGAACTCACGCAATTGCTCGGGCGCGAGCGAGCCCGGATTTTCCCGGTCGGTATCGCCGGCGAGCAGCAATTGCAACTGAACCCCGCGTTGGTTGAGAAGTGAATAAGCCTGGATGAGCGTGACCACGCCTTTGTCGGCGAGCATGCGTCCGACATAGGCGGCGGTGACCGGCGCCGGCGGTTCGGGCAGCTTGGTGAGATGCTCGGTGTCGACGCCGGATCCCGGGATCAGCGCGATATTGTCGGGCGCCGCACCGAGACCGAGCACGAAGTCCCAGTCGTCGGGATTCTGCACCACGATCTTGCTGCGTTTTCGCCGCAGAAGGGCGGACAGCGCGAAGCGCACGGCCTGCCGCGTCGCGGCGCTCACTTTCGCCTCGCCGATGAACAACGTGCCGAGACCGGTCAGGCTGTTGACCACGGCGGTGCGGCCGAAGCCGAGGCTCGCCGTGGTGCCGAGCAGCACGGGCTTCAGCGACACATTATGGAGAATGTCCGGGTCGATCTGCTCTATCAGCCGCCGCAGCTCGAGCACGGCCGAGACGCTGCCGCGCGGCGACAGACTTCCCCGGCTCCAGTCAAGCGCATGGGGCACGAAACCCTCACGCTTGATGGCCGGTTCCCCATCCTTGATTCGGGTGGCGACATGGACTTCGTAGCCCGCTGCCTTGGCGGCACGCGCCATGGGCAGCCGATGCGATAGAAAGTACCAGTCCTCGGTGACCACGTAGAGGATGCGGGGGCCCATAATTCCTGGCTTCTACCAGCCCCCACGGAATTGAGGAATAAGCGGCATGTCCAAGGGGTAGCCTCAAGCGTCCGAACACGCTATGTTAGGCCCAAGCTGAGGAGAGCAGCTAAGAGGGAATTGAAATGAAATTTCTCGTCCTCCCCTTGAGCCTTGCGGCAGGCCTTGTCCTATTGCCTAGCATGTCGCAGGCCTTCGAGGTTTATGGCGAAGACGCCACTCTTTCGGACGGCGCCGCGCCGTTCACCAGCCTGAACCAGGGCTATGTCATGCCCGAGTTCAAAGGCTCCTCGCTCGCCATGCCCTATATTAGCAAGGACAGTGGCTATAGCGGGCATGTGTCGGATTACGGCAATTCCATTCCCATTCCGGGGCCGGGCATCAGCCTGCCGTCGCCGGCCTGGGCCTCCGGACCGGCCTTCCGGCGCTAGGCGCACGCTTCGCATCAAGTCCAGGTCAGCACGCCGACCACGGCGCCGGTCAGGCATGTGGCAAGCGTGCCCGAGACGATCGACCTTGGCCCGAGCGCCACGATCTCCTTCTGCCGTTCGGGCACCATGGTGGTGAGACCCGCCATCAGGATGCCGAGACTGCCGAAATTGGCGAAACCGCACAGCGCATAGAGCATGATCAGCCGCGAGCGCTCCGACAGCGCGTCTTGCGGCAATTCGGCGAGCCGCACATACGCGATCAGCTCGTTGAGGATGGTCTTGATCCCCATCAGCTCGCCGCCGGTGACCGCCTCCTGCCAGGGCAGGCCCATGAGCCAGCAGACCGGCGCCATGGCGTAACCGAGCATGCGTTGTAGCGTGATCGGCTCACCGCCGAGCTGTGGCAGCACGCCGAGCGCGGCGTTGACTAGATGCACGAGCGCCACCAGCACGATCAGCATGGCGACGATGTTGAGCAGGAGCTGGAGCCCGACCGTGGTGCCCTTGACCACGGCGTCCATGGTGCTGACCGCCACCGGCTCTGGTTCGATCAGGGAGGCATCGGTGTGCCGCTCCTCGCTCTCCGGCACCATGATCTGCGAAATCAGGATGGCCGCCGGCGCGCTCAGCACCGAGGCGATGATCAACTGGCCCGCGGCATCGGGAATGACCGGCGCAAGCAGCGTGGCGTAGAGCACGAGCACGGAGCCCGCGATGCTCGCCATGCCGCCGGTCATCACCACGAACAGTTCCGACCGTGACAGGCGCGCGAGATAGGGACGAATGAAGAGCGGCGCCTCGACCATGCCGACGAAGATATTGGCGGCGGTGGCGAGACCGACCGCGCCGCCGACCCGCATGGTGCGTTCCAGCAGCCAGGAAAAGCCCCTGACGATGGGCGGAATGATCTTCCAGTAGAACAGGAGCGTGGTGAGTACGCTCATCACCAGCACGATCGGCAGGACCTGGAAGGCGAAGATGAATTCCGTGCCCGGCCTCTTCGGCTCGAATGGCAGCTCAGCGCCGCCGAGATAGCCGAACACGAAACTCGTTCCGGCGCGGGTGGCGTCGGCGATCGCCTGGACCGGCACATTGGCCAGGGTGAACAGATCGCGGATCGGCTGTAGCTTGAGGCAGAGTATGGCGAGCACGAAAGTGACGGCGAGGCCGATCAGGACGTTCCTCGCCGATACGGCGAAACGTTGCTCGCTGATCGCCCAGGCGAAGGCGAGCAGCACCACGACGCCGAACGCCGATTGCAAAGCCAGCATGTGCCCCCTCCCCGCCGACGCCGTGCTGGCCTCGGGTCGCGGCGGAGTTTAGCGCGGATTATTTCCGGTTTGAAACCGGCGCGGCGCTAATAGTTGTATTTTTTAGAGGCTCGGCGTTTCAGCCAACGCGGTGTCGGCGTGAGGTCCGCGATGCAGTTGGCGATGAAGGCTTCCCGCTCACCGCGCCCGTTGAAAGACCGTTTCGAGGCCTGATCGAAACAATAGTCCTCGACCTCTCGCGGCGCCGCGAGCGCCGAAGGCAGGCTCCAAAGCAAGCCGCCGATCAGCGCCATTGAGATTATGAGGGCAAATTTCATGGCAGTGCCTCCGTCACAACGGGCAAGGTAACTCACCCCAATCGGCCTCCTGGAGGCATAGTTTGGCAAACATCGGCACCGGTCAAGCCTTGGCGACAAGCCACTCAATCGCCATGCAAGGCGCGATCAAGCGGGAGCTTTGCAATCCAAGGCAGCTTGCATGGCTTCGATGATACTGAGCACCGCCGGTCCTGCCCTCTTTTCCGGATGGTCCTCGAGATATTTGACCACCGCGTCCTTGGCCTGCGCCCGCGTCACGCCTTTCACCTTACAGTCGTAGCCGAGGGCTCGCATCATATCCAACGCGCCGCTGACGGTTCCCAGGCAAGCGCCTTGAGCGAAAGGATCGTCTTTTCTCTCTCGGCAGGCGTAATAGAGCATGTCGCCATCATCGAAAAAACCCTGGGCGTGAGCATCCGCCCCCGCGACGGCCAACATCAAGAACCCAATGAAAATCTCGCGCTTCATGGCGCCATCTCCCGTTTGCTGTGGTGATCAGCCAGTTGAATTTACACCGGCAGGTAGCAAGCCAATATCTCGCTATTTGCATTAGGCTGCGCCGGGAGCAAAGGCGGTGAACGCCTCCCGCCAATGTCGCGTCAATCGCTCTAACCAGGACAGGGTTGGCCTACAGCATGAAGTCGCCCTCTCGGAGCGAGCCGACCATTACCCTGATCTCGAAGTCTGCCTTTCTATCCCCGTCGGTGTCGCCCTGCACCGTGCAGAACGTGCCGTGGTCGATAAAGCGCAACTCGCCGCCGCCGCCGTTGAAGGCATCCTTGCCGATGAACTCGAATATATCGTTGCCGGAGTTTGCGCTGGTGTCGGCATCGATGCCTGAAACGTCGATCTTGTCGCCTTGGCTTCGGCTGAAGTCGAGAATCTGGTCACGGTTGGCGCTTCCCTTGCCGCTTTCCGAGATGGCGTTGAAGTCGAACGTGTCGGCATCGAGACCCCCGGTGAGCAAATCCCGGCCCGCACCGCCGCGCAGCGTGTCGATGCCCGCGTCCCCAAGCAGCATGTCGTTGCCGCCATTGCCGATCAGCGTGTCGTTGTTGCCGCCGCCCTCGAAGTGGTCGTTGTCGATTCCGCCGGTAATCGTATCCCTACCGCCGCCGCCGAACACCGCGCCAGTAAGCCGACCTGAGGCCCCGTCATAGACATCGTTGCCGCCATTGAGCTGGATGTCACCGACCATGCGGCCGGTGTTGGTGATCAGGTCTAGTCCCGTGGAACCCTCATAGGCCATGCTGCCACCGGAGATAAGGCCACTATTGGTGGTGACGAGCGTCTCGATGCCGCTGTGAAGGATTCCTATGAGCCCTTCTATTGTATCGGAATTGGTGATTTCCGACTGGGTGGTAGTACTATCTCCATCTATTTCGATCCCCGAACCGAATGGTGACGAGATCAAGCCCTGATTGATGACTTTTGAATCAGATGAGGGAAAATACACCCCGGCAAAGGGGCTAAAATTCTGAACATGTCCACTCGGTTTTATCGTGACCAGCTGGCCGACAGTCGCACCGGCAAGACCGAGACGGACCGTGTCGGTGGCGAGGCTGGCCGCTGTGCCATATATCAACACCTCGTGGTTGTCGTCGATGCCACGGATCGCATTATTTGCCTCAGACACGATCAGGATGCCGCTGGCGACGAATGCATCGTCTTCCGGGTCGAGAAGGACGGTTACGCCGGGTGTCGTCTGAGACTGCGGAATATGCCATGCCATGATTGCTCTCCTTCCTTGCGTTGGAGCGTTGCCTCATGGCCGGGCGTCATCGGTGTGCGCGCCTGCCGTTGACGGCCCGGCACTAAAGCCGCCAACCGGCAAGTGTTTGCAAATGCACGGAACGGTGGCGCGCTATTATCGTCTTATTTTATCTCGCTGCAATGATGGTACCGCTGGGTGGACTCGAACCACCGACCTCTTGATCCACAGTCAAGCGCTCTAACCAGACTGAGCTACAGCGGCATCAGGCGGTCCCTTCCGGGCTTGCCCCTTTTCAGGACGAGCCGAGGGCGGCCTCTTGGCCGGAACCTAAGCGCAGGGGCCTGGCCTTGCAAGCTTCGGGCAAAGCAAAGGCCCGGGCCGAAGCCCGGGCCTTCCCTCGGTCCCTCGCGCGCTGGCGGACGCCGTTTAAAAGCGTCCGCGCGAAACCGTTAGACCTTGCGCATCGTCTCGAAGCTGCGCGTGACCTGATGCTTGATCGGCTCGGTGGTGTCGGCGGCGATCTTGGTGGTCAGCGCCCTGATCTCTCCGGCCTGATTGGCGAACACGTCGAACTGATGGCGGAGGAAGGACGACTGGAGCTCGACGATCTCGGCGAGGTTCTTGGCGCCGGCCAGGCTCTTGGCGAGATCGAAGCAGGAATTGAGATTGCGCTGGGCGATGTCGATGAGTTTGCGGTTGAAGGCGGTGGCGCCCTGTCCCGCGGCGTCGAAAGAGCGCTCGAGCGCGTCGATCGCCTCTTCCAGCTGATCCTTGCCGCGCTCGTACGCCTCGCGGGTCTGGTTCACCGTCTTCTCGGCGAGCGCGCGAACGCTCTCCGGCACGGTGGTGTCGAGCGTCATGGACTCGAATTCCTTGGCGGCTTTCTGAAAACTGTTGCGCGCCTTTGTGGTGGCTTCCTGGGGGGAAAAAGTTTGGCTCATGATGGACCTCGTATGGTGGGTTGGCGTGGCGGGGGACTCGCCGCGCGTTGCGGTGCGGAAAAGCAAGGGCAATGATAGGCGCGCGAGCTTTCCGGCCGATGACGGTTTCCGTGCAAAAAGGTATGTGTTTCCTGACAAAAGAGCGCAATCCCGGCATTATTCCGCCATTCCCAGACCGCATATTCTGCGGGTCAATCGCCGCGAATCCCCCTAATGCGGGGCGTCCATGGTTGAGATCAGACCGCAACGGCAACGCCAAGACCTTGAAATTGAAGGCGATCGCGAGGCGCTCGAGCATATCGCCCGCGCCCTGGAAGGACGCGTGCTGCTTGGGTCCAGCCAAGCCATTGATAAAGACAGTAAAAACGAGGCGCCCGGGCTCGACGCGGCGTGCCTGAAGCCCCTGCTCGAGGCGCTGCCGATGGCGATCGGCATCCTCGCCGGCAGGAAATTAGTGCATGCGAACAGTGCTTTAGCCAATGCGTTCGGCTATAGCGCGCCGTCCGAGCTGCTCGATGCCGGCGGGCTCGACGCCGTCCTGCCCGATGGCGGCCTGCTCTTCGCCCATGTGGAAGGCCTTGAAATTACACCACTAATCGATGCGCTCACCCGTTCGCGGCGGAAAGTGAAAGTCGCCTTCGCCGTCAGTCTTCTCGATCCTGCGAGCGATATCAAACTCTTGCGCCTGATTGATCAGCCAGATCTCGATGCGGAGCAACCCGTTGATTCCCCTGCACAATCAAGCGAAATCGAGGCGAAGACCGCTGCGCGGCGCATCGACTTTCTCGCCAAGGTCAGTCACGAAGTCCGCACCCCGCTGAACTCGATCATCGGCTTTGCCGAATTGATGCTGCAGGAGCGCTTCGGGCCCATCGGCAGCCCGCGCTATAAAGGGTATATCGAGGACATTCATCAAAGCGGGCTTTACGCTTTGAGTCTGCTCAACGATCTGCTCGACATTTCCAAGATCGAGGCCGGCAAGTTCGAACTCGATTTCACCGCCGTCGATCTTTCCGACCTGGTCGAGAATTGCGTGAACAGCCTGCAGCCGCTGGCGAAGCGAGCGCGCATCGTCCTCCGCACTTCGCTCAGCCCCGATCTGCCGATGGTCGTTGCCGATCCGAGGCGGCTCAAACAGATCGTGCTCAACCTCCTAACCAACGCCATCAAGTTCACCAAGGAAGGTGGCCAGGTGATCGTGTCAGGAACGATGCTCGGTGGCGAACTCCGGCTGCGTGTGCACGACAACGGCATCGGCATGACCGCGGATGAGATCGCTTACGCCATGCAGCCGTTCCACCAGCTCGACACCACGCCGCGGCGGCAGGCGGGAACAGGACTCGGTCTTCCCGTCACCAAGGCTTTGGCCGACGCCAACCGCGCCCGACTGGTTTTGAGCAGCGAGCCAGGCGTCGGCACCTCGGCCGATGTGATCTTTCCGGCTGAGCGGTTGTTCACAACCTAATCCGACTCTTTTTCGCATCTTTAGCTATTACTTGCGATCCGCTTTACGTTGCGCTGGCCGCACTGTTTCTATCTAATATCTTGTAAATGTTGATCAGTAGAAAAGGCTAGGTTTACTTTCATTAGATTAGGTATTCGATAATATATCCTTCTCCATTTAAGCTTAGAAGGCTTCTAAATAAGGTTATTCTTATTGACACTCACCGATCCCAGGCTTTAAGCGAGGAATTGCGCTTTCGGCATCCGTCGAGAGCAGCTTGTAAGCAGTCCGATACCGGGGCCTTGAACTCCGGCCATTGGAGGGATGAATGTCATTTGTATTCGCGCGCGCTTTGGCGCTTGCGCTCCTTTCACCTGCCCTGGTGATTCCGTCCACGCGAGCCGCCGAATCTGGCGAGGTCAATGTCTATTCCTATCGCCAGCCTTATCTCATCGAACCCCTGCTCAAGGAATTTACCGAAGAGACCGGCATCAAGGTCAATGTGATCTTCGCCGAGAAGGGCTTGATCGAGCGCATTCAGGCCGAGGGGCGAAACAGTCCCGCTGACGTGCTGCTCACCACCGATATCGGCAATCTCACGCAAGCCACAACATCGGGCATTGCACAGCCAATCCAGTCCGAGGTGATCGATCAGGTGGTACCAGAGGCCTATCGAGCGAATGACGATGAATGGATCGGCCTTACGCGCCGCGCCCGCGTGATCTACGCCTCGAAGGACAGGGCGAAGCAGGATGCGATTACCTACGAAGAACTCGCCGATCCGAAATGGCGCGGCAAGATCTGCACGCGTTCAGGCCAGCATCCTTATAACGTCGCGCTGATCGCTTCCATGATCGCGGCTCACGGCGAAGCATGGACGGAGGAATGGCTTAGAGGCGTAAAGGCCAATCTCGCGCGAAAACCCGCGGGCAACGATCGTCTTCAGGTGAAGGGTGTCTATGCCGGCGAATGCGACATAGCCCTCGGCAACACCTATTACATGGCCGCTATGTTGAACGATGAGAAGGAGCCAGAGCAGAAGGCGTGGGCAGATTCGGTCCGTATCCTGTTCCCCAACACCAACGATCGTGGCACGCATATAAATGTCTCCGGCGCGGTGATGGCGAAACATGCCCCGCACAAAGACAACGCCATGAAGCTGGTCGAATTCCTGGTCTCCGACCGGGGACAGAAGATGTATGCCGACGTTAATGCCGAATATCCGGTGAAGGATGGCGTTCCCCCGTCTGAGCTCGTTCAATCCTGGGGGACTTTCAAGGCCGATCCGATCTCGCTCGACGAGATTGCGGCCCATCGCAAGACGGCGAGTGAACTCGTAGACAAAGTTGGCTTCGACGATGGCCCGAGTTCATGACTGGGGGATGAGATGAGCATCTTCAAGAAAATTGAAAAGCAGTCCTGGGATAGAGCGGATCGACGGATCTATGTTCCGCCTTGTAGCGGCCCTGAGTGGCTGGTCGGCATAGGTTTTAGGTGCTGGCTGGCCGGATACGATAATGGCGACATTTCCTGCTGGGAGCATGGCTGGAACGCCTATGCCAGAGTACTCGGCACCGAGCGGGCGAAGCGAGCGGTAACCGAGCTCGCCTGTTGGGTCAGGGCGGTACGCGCTTCGGCTTCGCGCAAGATTGAATATCGCGCCTGCGATACAAACGGCTTTTGCCCCGATGAATGCATGGCGATCTCTTTGATTGCTTCCTCGCAACATCACCGCTGTCCCGCGATGCGTGCCTGCGCACTCGCGCTCATCGGTTCCGACCTGGTCGAGCCTGTGATCGACACCGCCAATGCCTTCGCCGATGTGCTCGAGGAAGCCGATCAGCGCCTATCGGCCGAGGCGGTTGCCGCTCTGATGACCAGTCAGCGCAAGAGAGGCATAGACGGTCACGCGGAACGGCGCTGATCGGGACGCCTGACGTTGGCCGAGACCCATAAGCGCATAAGGTTCCGCCAACGTCTTGCCCGGCTCCGGGAAAGCGGCAATCTCGGGTGGTCGGTGGCAGCGCTTATCCTGTCTTTAATCGCACTCACACCGCTCATTGCCATCACCTTCATCGCATTAGGTCCGAGCGGTGATACTTGGCCTCACCTTATCGCCAATGTGCTTCCTGGCGCGGTGCGCCGCACTCTCGGACTCATGCTTGGTGTCGGCCTCGTGACACTGGTGGTGGGTACAGGTACCGCTTGGCTCGTTACCATGTACCGCTTTCCAGGGCGGCGCTATTTCCAGTGGCTTCTGCTCCTGCCACTCGCCATCCCCACCTATATCATCGCCTACACTTATCTAGAGCTCCTCGACTATTCTGGGTCGGTGCAGACGACCTTGCGCGCTCTGTTTGGCTGGCAGGATGCCAAAAGCTACTGGTTTCCAGACATCAGAAGCCTTGGTGGCGCGATCTTCGTGATGAGCGCGGTGCTCTATCCTTATGTCTACATTACCGCGCGGGCGAGTTTCGTCGCCCAATCCGTATGCGTTCTCGAGGCGAGCCGCACACTTGGCAGAAGCGCGATGGAAACATTTTGGCGGATCGCGTTACCGCTCGCGCGTCCCGCACTTGCCGCCGGCGTGGCGCTCGCTTTGATGGAGGCTTTGAACGACATCGGCGCTGTCGAATTTTTCGGCGTACGGACCTTGACCGTTGCCGTTTACGACACCTGGCTCGATCGCAACGATCTCGTCGGCGCCGCCCAGATCGCCTGCGTCATGCTCTTTTTCGTTCTCACGCTGCTGCTGCTTGAACGTGCCCTCAGAGCCGCGCGCCGCTTCCATCACACCACCGGCAAATATCGCGATCTGCCTGAGGATTCGCTCGATGGCTGGCGGGGAGCGCTGGCGGCAGCGGTTTGCGCCCTGCCAATACTGGTTGGCTTTGTCATACCAGGCGCCGTCCTCATTGAAGATGCGCTCGCGCATATGACGGCGGGACTTTCCCCGAAATTCTGGCAAGCCGCTCTCAACAGTCTTCTGCTGGCAGGGGCCGCGGCCGCAATCGCGGTCGTATTCGCCGTCGTGCTTGCCTATGCCCGCCGCCAGACGCGTTCGAAGCTGGTGCATGCGGCCAGCACCATTCCTGCCATCAGTTACGCCGTGCCCGGCACGGTGCTCGCCATAGGCCTGCTCATTCCCCTTGCTGGACTAGACAACAATATCGATGCCGCTATGCGGTCTTTATTCGGTGTCTCAACCGGGCTCGTGCTATCGGGGACCGCCTTCGCTCTTGTGCTCGCTTATACCATCCGCTTCCTGGCCGCCTCGCTCGGCGCGGTAGAAGCGGGCTTCAGCAAAGTCTCACGCAATATCGACGCCGCCTCGCGCACACTTGGTGCCACGATCAGCGAGACGTTATGGCGCGTGCATCTTCCTCTTTTGCGCCCGGCGCTCGGCGCCGCGGCCCTGCTTGTGTTCGTGGATTCGATGAAGGAACTGCCAGCGACCTTGCTGCTGAGGCCGTTTAATTTTGACACGCTGGCGACCCAGGTGTTCACGCTCGTCTCACTCTATCGCTACGAGGAGGCCGGACTCTCGGCCCTCACCATTGTCGCGGTGAGTCTCGCCCCGGTTCTCCTGTTACATGGAATCATCATTGGCGGCCGCCCGGGCGGTACGTCGGCACGCGGCCATGCGCCAGTAAGTCCGGAATGGGCGTTGCGGATCACTTGATAACCCAACAAAATTTGGGGTTGGGCTCGCCCTCCCGGCTCAATCGGGCTAAAACAACGGGTCTTTTACGAGGCCGGAAACGGCTCACCCCCCGGATAATAACGGCTGGAAAAGCGTGGACAGGTCGGTATGAAGCCTCGCCAGCATGTTTGGAAATGGCTTCTTCTCGGCCTTGTCGTCGTTATGCTCGTCGGCCTTGCCGCCATTCCCCGGCAAATCGGTGATTCGGAACAGCTTCGCATTCGCGTGACCAAGGCGCTTTCGGAATGGACCGGGGGCAAGGTCACGCTCACCGAGCCGTGGAGTGTCCGTTTCTTCCCGCCGCTTTCGATCAGGGGCGGATTCGAGGTGCGTGACGCTCATCGTCTGCCGCTCGTTCAATCCATCACCGCCAAGGATATCAAGATCTCGATCAATTTCGGTCACCTGCTGCTGGGCCGATTCAGCATTGATGGGATGCGGTTGAATCGGCCGGAGATTACCCTAAAGCACCAGACCGCTCCACATGTCTCCATAGATGAGATCGCCAACCTGCTTGACGGGAGGACGGTCGATGCCGTGCGCCTGCGCGCTGGTACTGTGAGATCTTCGACGGGTGAGGACCTGGCGAGCAAGCTCGACGCTGATTTCGACATGAGTGATGGCAACGGCATATTGTCGGCATTCGGCGCGTTCGATCTTCGCGGCGACAGGGTACGTTTTGTACTTGATAACGGCGAGTTCACGACAAGCGATTCGGTCGTAAGCGCTCCGTTCCGCCTCAGATTTTCCGGTCCTATCACTGCCACGTTTGGCGGCACCGCTGTATTTGGCGACAGGCTGGAGCTCAACGGTGCTCTGCAAGCGAATATTGCTGACGGGCGGCGTTTTCTGGAATGGGTCGGGATACCGGTTCCCAATGGTCAGAGTCTGCAAGAGCTATCCATTTCCGGGCCGGCGCATTTGAGCGGCTCGACCCTGACCGTCGAGGATGGGTCTTTTACCCTGGATGGAAATTCCGCCATCGGTCTCCTGGCAGTTACCATGGGCGAGCGTCCACGCATCGAAGGCACGCTCGATTTCGAGCGGCTCGTGCTCGATCCGTATATCGGTAGCAATGAGTCAGATGCCGCGACTGCGCCGCACAACGGCGCGTGGCTCGATTGGGCGTTGCTCAAATATTTTGATACCGATCTCAGGATTTCTGCTGCCAAGGTCGTAACCTCACCCATAGAACTCGGCCGTGGCGGCTTTACCCTCACTGCCAAGCACAGCGTGGTCGCAGCCGAAATTGGTGAACTCGAACTTTGCGGAGGATTGGCAACCGGGCGTCTTGCTCTCGATCTATCGCAAGCCAAGTCCAAGGGAAGCCTGGTGGGAAACCTGGTGGATCTCAATCTCGATGCTTGTCTCAAGCCGCTGGCACTCGCGGCTCAAATCCAGGGTGTCGGCAGCTTCAAGGCCAATGTCACAGCCGAAGGCGACACCGTCGAGGAAATTGTCAATGGCCTTACCGGCGACCTTAAGATCAGAGCGGAGAAAGGTGCAGTCCCGGTCGATTTCGCCGCGCTTTTGACCGCTAGCGCATCTCAGGAAAACGGCTGGAGCCAGAAGAATCCTACGCCTTTCGATACACTCGTCGCCGATTGCAGCCTCACTGCCGGACATATTTCGTGCCAGCGATTCAAAATGCAGACGCCACGGGGATCGATCTCAGGGGTTGGCGAGGTTGATATAGGGCGCCGGACGCTTGATTGGAGCCTGTCTCTAGCAAGGCTCATGGCTCCGCTGGATGCAGCGAAATTGTCGCCACCCCCACGCGTATCCATCTATGGCCCGCTCGCGCAGCCGATGATCCGAAGAGCAGACCGTCCAACCCTCGAAGGATCGAGGCAGAGCCCGGACACCGCGCCGGTTTCCCCGCGTTAAAAAATTCGGAGCATCGCGGTGTCAGCACAATGCAATAGCCATAGATTTGTCGCTACCAGCCAGCGGCTTGCCGCCGTCCTTGCCGCTATACTGCTCTTTGCGCCGTTTGGGGCGAAGGCCCAAGAGACTGGGACGCTGAGCATCGCCACCTGGGGCGGGGCGTATGGCCAGTCGCAGGAAATCGCCTTTTTCGAGCCCTTCGCCAAAGAGACCGGGACCAAGATTGTCACGGAGATCTATGATGGAAGCCTGGAAGCAATCAGGCGGTTGATCAAGGCGGACCCTCCTGTCGATGTGGTGGATGTATCGCCGGCGACACTCGCCACGCTCTGTGGAGAGGGTCTGCTCGAGACGATCGACCCCGCATCGCTAGATCCTGCTCCGGAGACGGAAAGCGTCGAGCAGGATTTTTTCCCAGGGTCTCTCTCGACATGCGGTGTAGCCAGCATGGCCTGGTCGATGGCCATTGCTTTTGACCGGCGCAGCTTCCCCAAAAACCCGCCTTCTGACATCGCCGCCCTGCTCGATACAAAGACTTTTCCGGGCAAGCGGGCCCTACCCGCTGGACCGCGCTACACACTCGAGTTGGTCCTCCTGGCCGATGGGGTGCCGCCGGAGAACATTTACAGTGAACTCGCCACGCCAGCCGGTGCTGATCGCGCCTTTGCTGCGCTTGATCGTATCAAGGGTAACATCCTCTGGTGGGATGAGGCGCAGGAGCCGATCGAATGGCTGCTTGAGAAAAAGGCGGTCATGGCTGCGAGTTATAGCGGACGCATCTTCCGTGCAGCGGTCGGTCTGCGAAAGCGCCTCGGCATCATATGGGACGGCCAAATCTATGATCTCGACCTTTGGGCCATACCCAAAGGCGCTAAAAGCAAGGACGCGGCCAAGCGGTTCATCGGTTTCGCTACGAAGCCCGAAAGGCTGGCAGCACAGGCGCAGCTCATCGCCTATGGTCCGATGCGCAAATCGGCGCTTGATCTGGTGGGCCCGCATCCCGTCATCAATGTTGACATGAAGAGCTTCCTGCCCACCTCACCGGACAATTTCAAGAAAGCGCTTCGATTCGACGACACTTGGTGGAGCCAGAACGGCGAGCCCTTGAAAAAGCGGTTCGCGGCCTGGCGAGCCGCTTTGAAGGCAGAGAAAGCCGCGTCGCAAGACCCGGCGCAAAGCCCGCAAGATCAAGACGCCGCATCGGGTAAACGACAAGGTGCCTCCCCTCGGCAGGAACAATAAGTGACAGTCACACAAGGCGCCGCATGTCGCTCACAGAAAAATTGCGGGTAAGTCCGCAACTCCCATTTGCTTTGATTGTCGTCTTTGTGTCATGCTCGTTAGCGGAGGGAGAGACCCCTCTTGCACAGAATGCACGATGAATGAGGGCGCTCTTTTTGACGATCCGGACCTTGGAAAGGACGTCGTAGGCGAGCAGCCACTCTGACGAGGCAGCACTGCCGGAGCGGGGCCGGCAGTGCACTTTCGTCGAAAAATGTTACCCCTAAAAATTCCGATAGATGCCTAGCGCTACATAACCGCTTGGGTCGTCTTCGAGATAGTTCCCGGTAAACCCTCCGGAGAGCGTCGCCTCGACATTCCGGAAATTGACTCGTGCGAAACCACCGCCACGTCCGGCGTCGTATTCCTCGTTACCGAGTGCGCCACCTTCGATGCCGAGTGAAAATCTCGGCCAGATTCGATAGCCGAGGCGTGCAAGACTGCAATATTCCTGGAAGGCCGTGCCGTAAGCGGCGTCGGCCGAAAAAAACATTCTGGGAGAAATGTCGTGCCAGACCTCCGCGAGCAATCTCAGACCGACCTCGCTTCCCTGCACAGAATTATTGGGATCGCGTGGGTTGATCCGCTGATCCTCGGCCTCGATCCCGGCGAATAGTTTGACAATAACTGCACCGGGTGTGAACTGATAGCCAACAAGCGCGGCAGCAAATGCGCCTTGGCCTTCGAAATGCATCGGCACATCGAAACCGTTGATGAAGAGTGTGCCGTCGTAGTGATACCGGCTGTAGCTGCCCACCGCGCGTAATCGAAGGCCGTTCTCGTATAATCCCTTGCCGAAGGCATAGCCGCCGCCCACATAGCCGCTGGCGTAGTTGTCGCTTGTCTCAAACCCGGTGAAAAATTCGGTGTGTGGCGGGTCTAACTCTGCGTGCGCATTTGTGGCGAGGAGCGCCGGCGCCATGACGACAAGACTTAGAGCTCCGCTCGCACGGAGCCATGTCGTGCCCCTGCCGTGAATGCCCCCCATGGCGAAGCTCGCACTTGTATCGCCATGACTATGCTGGATATACGCCACGCGGTTGAGCAACCGTAGCGAGCGCAACTCGATACAATACGACCTAAGATAGCGGTCATGCGCGGGGTAGTGGGTCGGATGAAACGTGACTACTAACGATAGGATCTATGATTTCGGTGATCCTTGCGTTGTCCACAGATTGATTGAGAAGAATGCGACCAGACCATTTCGATAGCTGGCTGACCGTCGATCGGCGCGGTCTCTATTGCCGCCCCGGTGGTTTCTATGTCGACCCGCATGGTGCGGTCGAGCGGGCGGTGATCAGTCACGGTCACTCGGACCATGCCCGTCCGGGACACCAGCATGTTCTTGCAACGAAAGAGACGCTTGCTGTCATGCGCGCACGACTTGGCTCACCGGCACAACGCGGCACACAGGCCCTCGCCTATGGCAAAGGACTGAAGATCGGTGACGTAGCGGTGACACTCATTCCCGCCGGTCATGTTCTCGGCAGTGCGCAAGTCCTTATCGAGTGGAAGGGCGTGCGCGCCGTCGTCTCCGGCGATTACAAGCGAAGCGCCGATCCGACCTGT
Organism: Alphaproteobacteria bacterium; assembly: GCA_016869535.1. Lineage (GTDB taxonomy): Bacteria > Pseudomonadota > Alphaproteobacteria > Rhizobiales > Methyloligellaceae > Methyloceanibacter. The sequence goes on from VGDX01000008.1 coordinate 96,730, forward strand.
CCGGGTTTCGAGATCACGCCGTGCAATCTCTTCATCACCGAGGCGACCTTTGCACTTCCCGTATTCCAGCACGGAAATGCACAGGATGAGGTGACCAAGCTGCTGAAGTCCGTGGCCCAATTCCCCGATCGCGCGCATGCGGTCGGCGTTTATGGGCTTGGCAAATGTCAGCGTCTGATCGCGCTCTTGCGCGCAGCCGGGTATGATCATCCCATCTATTTGCACGGCGCGTTACAAGAATGCTGCGATCTGTATGAATCATTCGGCGTAACACTCGGCACTCTCAAGCCGGCTACGGGTCCAAAGCGCGACGAATTGACCGGCCAGATCGTACTTGCGCCACCGTCCGCGATCGCCGACCGCTGGTCTCGACGTTTACCCGACCCCATCACAGCTTTCGCGTCTGGCTGGATGCGCGTACGCGCCCGCGCAAGGCAACAGGGCATCGAGCTGCCATTGGTGATTTCGGATCATGCCGACTGGCGCGAGTTAACCGAGACCATCGCCGAGACAGGTGCCGAGGAAGTGTGGGTTACGCACGGGCGTGAAGACGCCTTGCTGCATCACATCCAATCGACGGGGAAACGCGGGCGTGCGCTCGCGCTGATCGGTCGCGAGGATGAGGACCAGTGAAGTCCTTCTCCGCACTGCTTGACCGGCTCGCTTATACGCCGTCGCGTAACGACAAGATTAGGCTGCTCTCCGACTATTTTGCCAACACGCCAGATCCGGATCGCGGCTATGCGCTTGCGGCGCTGACCGACGGTCTATTTTTCCGGTTGCCGCTTCGACGCATACTCGGCGAACTGATCGAAGCGCGTGTCGATCCTGTGCTGTTCGGATTATCGCGTGATTATGTGGGCGACACGGCAGAAACGATCGCGCTGATCTGGCCGGCGGAGGGGCGCGGACAGGAACCGTTGCGGCTTGCCACCGTGGTCGAGACCGTTCAATCGGCGCATCCTATGGAATTTCCATCGCTTCTGACGAAATGGCTCGATCAGCTCGATGCCACGGAGCGTTGGGCGCTGCTTAAGCTACTCACCGGCGCCCTGCGTGTCGGCGTTTCGGCGCGACTTGCCAAGACGGCGCTCGCCGAGTGGTCGGCCAAGCCTCTCGCCGATATCGAGGAGGTATGGCACGGACTTAGCCCACCCTATCTCGAGTTGTTCGCCTGGCTCTCGGGCGAGGGCCCACGCCCGTCGATGGAGGGCCGTGCTGTCTTCAGACCGCTGATGCTGTCGCATCAGATCGAAGACCGCGAGCTTGCCGTCATCGACCCCGCCGATTTCATAGCCGAGTGGAAATGGGACGGCATCCGCGTACAGGCAGCGCACCAGGCCGGCGAAAGGCGGCTGTTTTCGCGCACCGGCGATGATATCTCGGCGAGCTTCCCCGACGTGGTCCAAACCCTGCCGGAAGGCGTGGTCCTCGACGGCGAGTTGCTGGTGATGCGTGGATATGAGGTCGCGCCTTTCAATGATCTCCAGCAGCGGGTTAACCGCAAGAGCGTGACCCCAGCCATGTTGAAATCGCACCCGGCACATATTCGTCTCTACGATATTCTGTTCGAAGGCGACGAGGACTTGCGCCCCCTTCCCTTCATCGAACGCCGGAAACGGCTCGAAGCCTGGCATCAGGTGCATGCACCGTCGCGCACCGATGTCTCGAGTATCGTCGACTTCGTGTCGATAGCCGAGCTGGAGAAACTATGGGCCGGCGCGCGCGAGACCGGCATCGAAGGATTGATGCTGAAGCGGCGCGATAGCCCTTATCTTGCCGGGCGCCCCAAGGGACATTGGTACAAATGGAAACGAGCGCCGCTTCTGATCGATGCCGTACTCATGTACGCGCAGCGGGGCAGCGGCAAGCGCTCCTCCTATTACTCCGATTACACCTTCGGCACCTGGCGCGACGGCGACGGCGGCGAGCCGGAGCTGGTGCCGGTCGGCAAATCCTATTTCGGCTTCACTGACGAGGAGCTGAAGGAGCTTGACCGATGGATCAGAAACAACACGGTGGACAGCTTCGGACCGGTACGTCAGGTCGAGCCCAAGCTCGTGTTCGAGGTGGCTTTCGATTCAGTGCACCGCTCGACCCGGCATAAATCGGGCGTCGCCATGCGCTTTCCGCGCATTCACCGCATCCGCTGGGACAAGCCGGCGGAAGAGGCCGACCGGCTCGAGACGCTCACAGCGCTGATCGTTGATTAACGACTACGGCTAGAGGTGATGGGCATGGTCGCCGGCGGCCATCTTCTTGAGCGCGGCGCGATCGACCTTGCCGGTAGCGTTAAGCGGCATGGTATCGAGGAACACGATCTCCTCGGGCGCCTTGTAGCCGACACGGGCGCGCGCGAATTGAATCAACTCCGCTGCGGTTGGCCGTGACACGCCCGGTCTAAACACCACATAGGCGCGCACATTCTCGCCATGCAGGAGATTATGCACGCCGACCACGCCGACACCCTCCACCGCGGGGTGCTCCAACAGCGCGTCCTCAACTTCCTGCGGCGAGATGTTGGAACCGTCATGCACGATAATCTGCTTCTGCCGGCCGTCGAACCAGAGATAGCCGTCGGCATCGGCCTTCATCACGTCGCCGGTGTCGAACCAGCCGTCGCGCACGACCTCTGCACTCGCTTGCGGATCGTTCCAATAGCCGTGCGCCTGGCTCCTGGTCCTGATCCATACGCGTCCGTCCTCGCCGTTCCTCGCTTCCTGGCCGGCATTGTCGCGGATGGAAAAGGAAAAGCCCGGATTGGGCAGCCCGATCGAGCCGAGCTTGTCGGTCCCGGCCGGCGGGTTGTTGGCGGCGATGCCAAGCTCGGTCATGCCGTAACCCTCATGGACATAAAGCCCGGTCAGCGCGTGAAATTCCTTCTGAAGCTCGGCCGGAACTTTGTCGCCGCCTGAGCGAACCAGGCGAAACGATTTGAAATCGTCGGCGGTAGTCTCGGGCTCGCGGATAAGATGCAGCAGCGAGGCGGGCAGCATGGTCATCACTGTCGGATGGGTCGCGCGTATCAGCGGCCCAAGTTCGGCATGGTCGAAGGACCGCGCCACGACGAGCTGCGCGCCGGCCGATAGCGCCCCGAAGCCAAACGAGAACCCGCCGAGATGGGAACAGGACGAGGCAGGCAGCATGACATCGGACGGCGTGAACGCGTAGCCCTTGGCCACACTCGCGAACATCCAGCCGAGCGTATCCACGGTATGCGTGACCCCCTTGGCCGGACCCGTGCTGCCGGATGTAAAGAAGATCGCCGCCGGCGCATCCGGTTTCGGTTCGGGCAGATTGCCCTTTGCCGCCTGCTTCGTCATGAGATCTTCAAAGCGCGTCCCCTCACCGCTTTCAGCACCATAGGTGATGACACCAAGCGGCAGGTCGCGCGCCTTGCTCGCGGCGATGTCGCCTCTCCGTTCGGCGTGGGCGAGGATGATTTTCGCCTCACTCACGTCAAGCGCATGGTCGATCTCGGTCGGCGTGTAGCGATAATTGAGCGGCGTGGCGACGAGGCCCGCCTTGAAGCAAGCAAGGTAATGCACGATGAGCGCCGAGCGGTTGGGCATGAGCGAAGCCACGCGGTCGCCAGGCTTCAAGCCGAGCGTCAGATAATTCGCCGCGAGCCGGCTCGACGTCTCTTCAAGATCGGCCCAAGACCAGGTGTCCTCGAGTGAGATTAGGGCCGGTTCATTCGCATGGATTTTCAGCCCAACCTGAAGCAGCTTGGAAAGTTGAACGGGTTGTTCCAGTGCGGGTCCCGAATGCGGCATGGCGTTCCCCTTTTTCCGCTAGACGTGATGGGCGTGTTCGCCAGCCGCAAGCGTCTTAAGGGCTACGCGATCGACCTTGCCGATCAGATTGAGGGGCACTTTGTCAAGAAAGACGATTTCATCTGGCGCTTTATAGCCAAGTCGCGCCGACGCGAACTCGATTAGATCAATAATGCTCGGTGTCTTCATGCCCGCTTTGATTTCGACATAGGCCCGCACATTCTCACCATGCACGAGGTCATGCACGCCGATGACTCCGACGGACTCGACCGCCGGGTGCTCGAGCAGTGCTTCTTCGACCTCCTGGGGCACGATATGCGCCCCATCATGCACGATAAGTTGCTTCTGGCGCCCGCAGAACCAAAGATACCCGTCGGAATCCGCTTTCATTGCATCTCCGGTATCGAGCCAACCGTCACGAATGGCCTCTTCGGTTGCCTTCGCGTTGTTCCAATAACCGATTGTCGTGCAAGCCGCTCTGATCCACGCTTGGCCCTGCTCGCCATCAGCCACTTCTCGCCCATTCTCGTCGCGGATGGAGAAAACCACACCGGGATTTGGCAGCCCGATCGAGCCTAGCTTGTCGAGCGGTGCCGGATTATGTGTGGCAATCCCGAGTTCGGTCATGCCGAAAGTCTGATGCACAGGCTGGCCGGTCAGGGCCATGAACTCCTTTTGCAACTCGCCAGGAACCTTGTCGCCGCCAGAGCGGACAAGCCGGAGCGAAGCGAAATCCTCCACGGTCGTCTCCGGATCACGAACGAGATGGAGAAGGCCGGTCGGCATCATGGTCATGACGGTCGGCCGCGATAAACGGAAGAGCGGTCCTAGTTCGGCGTGGTTCAACGCTCCCGGGACGGCGACCTTGGTACCGGCCGAAAGCGCCGCGAAGGAAAAAGCGAAGGCGCCGATATGTGAAAACGACGCCGCGGGGAGCATGGTGTCGGCTTGGGTTAGTTCGTAAGCGGCAGCCATGCTCGCGAACATTGCTCCAAGAGAAGCGACGCTATGCGTCACACCCTTTGCCGGCCCGGTGCTGCCCGAGGTAAAGAATATGGCGGCGGGGGCACTTACATCGAGTGCGGGCAAGCTTAGCGCAGGCGATTGTCCTTTAGAGAGACGTTCCAGACTAGGCTCAGCTGCTTCTTCCCCATAAGACAAGATCCCAAGTGGTAGGTTGCGCGCCTTACTTGCGGCGATGTCCGCGCCTCGCGCCACATGCGATATGAGAAGTGTCGCCCCGCTGAGATCCAGGACGTGATCGATCTCAGGCACTCCACTGCGATAATTCAGTGGGGTCGCTATAAGTCCCGCTTTGAAACAGGCGAGATAATGCGCAAGCACCACAGGACAGTTAGGCATGAGCGAAGCCACGCGGTCGCCGGGCTTCAGGCCGAGCGTCAGATAATTCGCCGCGAGCCGGCTCGACGTCTCTTCGAGGTCGGCCCAAGACCAGGTGTCCTCGAGTGAGATCAGGGCCGGTTCATTCGCATGGATTTTCAGCCCAAGCTGAAGCAGCTTGGAAAGTTGAACGGGTTGTTCCAGTGCGGGTCCCGAATGCGGCATGGTCTCAGCGGTCGTAGAAACCGGTCGGATCGAGGAAGGTCTGGCTTGCCTTGGTAAAACCCGCCTTCCGCCCGAGATCAAGCCAGGTCGCGGCATGCTCCGGTAGATCGCAGGTGGTGACGTGATGCTCGATCTGCTTCCACTCGTCTTCGGTCATGAACGTCCAGAGGGGCCGGTTCACCCGCCGGAAGCGTTCAAGATATCCCTCGCGATCCTCGCCATCCGCTAACGTCGGCTCATAAATCATCAGGAAGTCACTCGTCGAATCGTGGATCGCCTTGAGCAGGTGTTCCTTTCCGTCCGTCTGCAAATGATGGATCGAAAGACCGCACCACGCGACATTGGCGGGCTCGGGTCGCCTGATCAGCGCTTCGACAAAGTCGCGATGATCGAGCTCGACTTCGAATGGCACGTTCTGCAGATTGTTCGCTGCAAGTTCGAGCGCGGGCTTCGAGAGATCAATGCCGTGATAATGCCTGATCTTGGTCCCGCCGAGCGCCGCAGGCATCTGGCCTGCATCTCCGCAAGCAATATCAAGAAAGGCAAAGGGCTTGCTCAGGCCCTCAAGCGCATCGTGGAGGATGGCGCCGACCTCTTTAGAAGCCAGTGCATCGGTGTCCACTAATTTCTGATAGGTGGTCCATTGCTGCTGGAACTGCTCAAGCGCGGCCTCATCGTCGACCGCCCCGCCCGTTTTAAACTCACGGATATGGATATTCATGTGCCTCCCCTGTTTCGCCCCGATGATAGCGTCCCGGGGACGCTAGGGAAGGGCTTGATCAGAATGTCCAGCCTGGGTCGTGGATAACATCGTGGAACGCCTTGTACAGCGCTCCGCCCCATTTCTCGCGGATGGTTTGTAGATAAGGGTCGTCGTCCTCCAGCCTGACCATAAAGCTCGGCTTTAGCGTGTCGCGCCTATAGATCATGAGATCGAGGGGAGGACCTACCGAAACATTCGAACGCATGGTCGAATCGAATGAGATCAGCGCGCACTTGGCGGCGTCGGTCAGACTTGTATCGTGGCGCAAGATGCGATCGAGAATGGGCTTGCCGTACTTCACCTCACCGATCTGGAAATAAATGGTCTCGCCCAACGCCTCGATGAAATTCCCGGCGTCATAGAGCATGAACAGCCTGAGCTGCCCGCCTTTGATCTGACCGCACAGGATGAACGAGGCGCTGAAATCCACGTCGTGCTGCTGCAAGTAACCGCCGTCGCTCTTATGAATCTCGCGGATCGCCTGACCTACCACGCGGGCTGCACCGAACATTGACGTGACGGCGAATAGATCACGCTCTGGATCCTCGCTGTGCAGCCATTCGGTAATGAGGCTGATCACGCCTTGCGTCAGCGAAAGATTGCCGGCGGTGAGCAAGGTGAAGAGGCGCTCGCCCGGCTTCTCGAAGGTGAACATCTTGCGGAAAGTCGAGACGCGATCGATGCCGGCATTGGTGCGCGAATCCGCCGCGAGCACAGCTCCTTCATCGAGCAGGATGCCGATACAATAGGTCAATTCTCCTCCCCCTCGTCTTTCATTGTGTCTGTTGTTGTTGCTGGCTTGGAAAGCTCACGAGCACTTTCATGGTTTCGGTCCCGCCGCCGCTACGCACGCCCCGCACCGGGCTTGCCTCAGCGTAATCGAGGCCGATTGCAGTGCGGATATATGCCTCCGTAGCGGATGCGCCGTTGGTTGGATCGAAGCTGACCCAGCCGAGATAATCGACGAAGGCCTCGGCCCAGGCATGGGTCACGGCATGCGCCTCGTGGCCGAAGCCGTGGGTAAGGTAGCCGCTGACATAGCGGGCCGGCACGCCGAGTGCGCGGCAGACAGCGCAGAAGATATGAGCGTGATCCTGGCAGACGCCGCTTCCCTGCTCAAGCGCTTCGGCGCCGGTCGTGTGTACATGCGTATCCCCCGGGCTGTAACTGACCGTCTCGCCAATCGCCATCATGATTTCGTGCAGCGTGTCGATGGCATCGCGCTGAAGTCTGGGCGCAAACGGCGCAGCAAAATCGCGGATCGATTCCGACTCGGCGGTATAGGCGGTCTCCCGGAGATAAATCCCGGCCGGCAACTCCGCCGGCGCCATCCCCACCACCCCGCTCGTGTCACGCGTCCGCACCAGACCCGAGACCTTGATTTCGAGTTCGGTTGCAGGTTGTGCCACTGTCAACGTGTGGCAAAAATTTCCATATTGATCATGCCAGGCCGTCGTCAACGCGCCGGTACAGGACAGCGTCCAGCTTTCGACGGATTGCGTGCGGCAAGAGAGCGGCGTCATCCGCAGATATTGCGTGCTCGCCAGCAGCGGCTCGGTATAAGCGTAGGAGGTGGTGTGCTCGACCTTGATCAACATGACCTAAGCCGCTCCGGCCACGATGGGTGTAGGTTTCATCAGGAAATCTTCCTGGATCTGTGACCCAAGCGCATTATTGCTGCTGATGAAGTCCGTCAGGAATTCGTGCAGACCGCCGCCGAATATCTTGTCGATACGGCCGTAGCGCAGACGGGCATAGGTTTGGCCGGCAATACTGCGGCATTCGAGCTGCTTCTTGCCGGATAGTTCGTTGAGTGCGCCGATCAGCACCTCGTAGCAATGATGCAGTGAGCGGGGCATGTCGGCGCGTAGAATGAGCAATTCGGCGATGCGCCAGGGATAGACCGTGTCGTGATAGACGCGGCGATAGGCGCGGAAAGCACCGACCGAACGCAATAGCGCCCCCCATTGATAATAATCGACATAGCCGCCGACCTGCTCGGTCTCGGGCAGGAGCACATGATATTTTACATCGAGGATGCGCGCGGTGTTGTCGGCGCGCTCGATGAAAGTACCGAGCCTGATGAAGCGGAAGGCGTCGTCATGCAGCATGGTGCCAAACACCACGCCACGGAAGAGGTGCGAGCGCTCTTTCACCCAGTCGAAAAAGTCGCGGTAACCCCAGCGCTTCAGTCCCTCATAATCGAGATTTTGCACTTGCAGCCAGGTCGCGTTGAGGCTTTCCCAGGCCTCGCTGGAAATGGCCGAGCGCTGGGCACGGGCATTTTCGCGCGCCTGGCGGATGAGCGAGCAGATTGATCCGGCGTTCTCCCGCTCGAGCGCCACGTAGCGGATGATGGTCTCGTGACTGAGCTCATTGTAGAGCTCGTGGAAGCGCCCGTCGCCTGGCGCGATCGCCAGGATCGGCTCGAAATGCAGCGCCTGCTTGTCGAGCGTCGAAGGTAGCAGCGACATGCGGAAGCTCACATCGAGCATGCGCGCGGTATTCTCCGCCCGCTCCATGCTGCGGGCCATCCAGAACAGGTTTTCGGCGGTGCGGCTCAGCATGGCTATCTTTCCAGCACCCAAGTATCTTTCGTGCCGCCGCCTTGACTCGAATTGACGACGAGCGAGCCTTCCCGCAGCGCCACGCGCGTAAGTCCACCGGGAATGACACTCGTCTCCCGACCCGACAGAACGAAGGGCCTGAGATCGACGTGGCGCGAGACGATCTCGCGCCCGCAAAGCGTTGGCGCGGTGGAGAGCGCGAGGGTCGGCTGGGCGATATAATTCCCCGGATCCTGCATGACACGCATTTTATAGGCTTCACGCTCTTCCGCCGTGGAGGCAGGACCTATCAGCATGCCGTAGCCGCCTGAGCCGTGTACTTCCTTGACGACCAGATTGTGCAGATTGTTGAACACGTGCTCCCTCTGCTTCGGATCGCGCAACATGTAAGTGTGCACATTGTTCAAGATGGCGTGCTCGCCGAGATAGAACTCGATCATGCGCGGCACGTAGACATACATCGCTTTGTCGTCCGCAACGCCGGTGCCGAGCGCATTGGCGAGCGCCACGCGGCCCGAACGCACCACCGAGAGCAGACCTGGCACGGCGAGAACGGAATCCGGGCGGAAGGCAAGCGGGTCCATGAATTCGTCGTCCACCCGGCGATAGATGACATCGACTTTCACCGGGCCTTCGGTGGTGCGCATCCACACATAACCGTCGCGCACGAACAGATCGCCGCCTTCGACCAGCTCGACGCCCATCTGCTCGGCAAGGAACACATGCTCGAAATAGGCGCTATTGTAACGGCCGGGGGTAAGCAGCACGACGACCGGATCGTCGGCGCCGCCCGGCGCCACGGCACGCAGATTTTCGAGCAGCCGCTCCGGGTAATTGCCGACCGGCGCGATGCTTTGCCCGGCGAACGCATCGGGGAACAGCCGCATCATGATCTCGCGGTTCTCAAGCACATAAGACACGCCGGACGGTGTGCGGATATTGTCTTCCAGCACGAAGAAATCGCGCTCGCCGGTGCGGATGAGATCGACGCCGGCGATATGGGCGTAGACGTTGCGCGGCGGCTCGATGCCGAACATTTCGGGACGGAAAGCCGGATTGAGCAGGACGAAATCCTGCGGCACGAGGCCAGCCTTGATGATCTCCTGGTCGTGATAGATGTCGTAGAGGAAGGTATTGATCGCTTTGACCCGCTGGATGCAGCCCCGCTCGATCAGATCCCATTCGGAACGTTCGAGGATGCGGGGAATGAGGTCGAAGGGGATCAGCCGCTCGGTCGAGCTACCCTCGGTATAGACGGCGAAGGTGATGCCGAGGCGGCGGAACAGCTCCTCGGCGGCGTTTTGCTTGGTTACCAGGGAGTCGATGGATAAATCGTCGAGAAAGCGACCAAGTCCGGCGTAAGTTCGGCGTATTTCGCCGTCGGACGCGCGCATTTCATCGAAGAATTTTCCGGGAATCGTCGGCGTAGGACCGGCCTGTCCGGCCTCGGAAGCGGCCCTAGCCATCAATTTCTCGGCACTTTGCGGCAAGCGCGCCCGTCCCGGTTCTCTAAAAAACGACCCTCGACGGCCCGCCTCGACACGCTTCCTCGGAAGACTTTGTTCTTAGCCCCATATTATGTTGATGGCGTCTAAGTGAGCAACACCCTTAGTCGCCTATTTTTCGATCAGTATAGGGCCTTGCCCGAACAATGATGAATTCGGCCATGCTGGAGACCGCTCTCACCGCCTTCACCACTTTCTTCGCCGTCATTGGGCCCATCGACACCGCGGTGCTGCTTGCCTCGCTCACGCCTAACATGACACGGGCCGAGCGGCGGTCCATTGCGGTCAAGGCCGTCCTGATCGCCACGATCATTATCCTTCTGTTCGCATTGTTTGGAGGCCCGGTTCTCCGTCAGCTCGGCGTTTCGCTCGCGGCCTTGCAGGTGGCGGGCGGCATTATCCTGTTGATGATCGCGCTTGAGATGACGCTGTCGAAGCGCGGGTCAGCGGCTTCACTCTCGCCAATGGAAAGCGTGGAGGCTGAAGACAAGGCCGAACGTCATGCCGAACTCGCAGTCTTTCCCCTGGCCACACCGCTGCTCGCCGGCCCCGGTGCCATGACCAGCGCCATCGTGCTCGCCGCCGGAACCGGAGGTAATCCTGCGTTGATGGCTGCCGTGGTCGGCGCCATTCTCGGCGTTATGGCCATCACTTTAGCGCTGATGCTCGTGGCGCAAGAGCTGCATCAGGTGATCGGCATAACGGCGCGCAAGGCGATTGTGCGGGTATTCGGCGTGCTGCTCGCCGCTCTTGCGGTGCAATCCATTTTCAATGGTCTTGCCGGAGCCAAGATCTTCGGCTGAGTTACTCGGCGGGTGCGGGACGCGGCTTCTCATGCGCGCGGGGCTTCGGTGAGAATTTGCGCACCACCACGTAGAACACCGGGGTGAAAATTAGTCCAAATGCGGTGACGCCGAGCATGCCGAAGAACACCGCCGTACCCAGCGACTGGCGCATTTCTGCGCCTGCGCCCGTGGCGATCACCAGCGGCACGACGCCAAGGATGAAGGCAAAGGAAGTCATCAGGATCGGGCGCAGGCGGACACGGGCGGCCTCGGCTGCCGCCTGGAAGCGATCCTCGCCGCGCTCTTCGTTCTGACGCGCGAATTCCACGATCAGGATCGCGTTCTTGGCGGCAAGGCCGATCAGCACCACGAAACCGATCTGACCCAATATGTTCACGTCCATGCCGCGCAAAAGCAAGCCGCTCACGGCGGCGAGCAGACACATGGGCACGATCAAAATGACGGCGAGCGGCAGCGCCCAGCTCTCATATTGCGCGGCGAGCAGCAGGAACACGAACACGACGGAGGCGAGGAAAACGTAGATCGCCGTATTGCCGGCCTGCTTCTCCTGGTAAGCAAGTTCGGTCCATTGGAAGGCATAGCCTTCAGGCAGGAGTTTCTGAGCGATCGCTTCCATAGCGGCAAGCCCATAGCCAGTCGAATAGCCAGGAAGGGTCCCACCTTGCACCGCCGCCGCTGAGAACAGATTAAAGTGCTCGACACGGTAAGGCCCGGTAATGTCGCGGAACGAAGCGACCGAGCCGAGCGGGACCATCTCACCGTTGGCATTGCGCGTCTTGAGCTGCGAAATGGCATGGAGATCCTGCCGGAATTGCCCGTCGGCCTGTGCCGTCACCCGATAGGTGCGGCCGAGGAAATTAAAGTCGTTGACGTATTGCGAACCGACAAAGACCTCGAGCGTCTGAAATATATTGTCGGGATTGATGCCCAGCATCTCGGCACGTACGCGGTCGATGTCGGCGTAGATTTTCGGCGTGCGCGTGTTGAAGGTGGTGAACACGCCGGTCAGTCCCGGGGTCTGATTGGCAGCTCCGACGATCGACATGGCTACTTCTTCGAGCTGGGAAAGATCGCCGCCGCGCGTATCCTGCACCTCCATTTTGAAGCCGCCCGTTGTACCGATGCCGCGTACCGGAGGCGGCGACACACTGATGACGAATCCCTCTTGAATCGCGGCAAATTGCTTGTTGAGCGCCGCCATGATGGCGTTGGCGCTTTGCCCCAATTTGGCGCGCTCTCCGAAGGGATCGAGCGGCGTGAAGACCACCGCCGAATTGGGCGCGGTAGTGAAAGTTGCGCCGTCCAGACCGACAATGGGCACGGCGTGAGCGATACCTGGCGTATTGAGCACGATATCCGTGACTTTTTTCGCCACCTCGTCGGTACGCGCAAGCGATGCACCCGGCGGCAATTGCACGATATTGATCAGATAGCCGAGATCCTGTTGCGGGATAAAACCGGTTGGTGCCGCCCGGAACTGGACGACCGTCAAACCAATCAGGCCTGCATAGATCAGGAGCATGATCGTTGAGATGCGCACGAGTTTCGCGGTAGCTGCCCCATAACGGGACGACACCCAATCGAAGCCGCGGTTGAAGCCCCTGAAGAAGCCGAGGATCGCCCGCGTGAAAATATTCCCGCCCTGGTGATGTGGATTATGCGGTTTGAACAACAGCGCGCACAACGCCGGACTCAAAGTCAGGGACACGATGAGCGAAATCACAGTGGCGGTAGCGATGGTTACGGCGAATTGGCGGAAGAACTGACCGATAATTCCTCCTAGGAATACAGAGGGGATGAACACTGCAGTGAGCACCAAAGCGATGGCGACCAGTGCGCCGCCAACCTCCTCCATAGTCCGGTAGGCGGCTTCGCGTGGCGACATGCCTTCCCGGATATTGCGCTCTACATTCTCCACCACGACGATGGCGTCATCGACTACGATGCCAATGGCAAGCACCAGGCCAAATAAAGAAAGGTTGTTGAGTGAATAGCCGAGTGCTGCGAGCACCGCGAACGTGCCGATCAGCGAAACCGGGATCGCCACGATCGGTACAACTGAGGCCCGCCAGGTCTGAAGGAAGAGAATGATCACGATCACCACGAGAATCACGGCCTCGAAGATGGTCTCGATCACGGCCTCGACGGATTGGGAGATAAACTCGGTCGGGTTGTATACGATGGTGTAGGCGAGTCCCGCCGGAAAGGATTTCGACAGCTCCGCCATGGCCGCCTTGACCTGATCCGCCGTCTGAAGCGCGTTTGATCCAGGACGCTGAAAGATACCCAAGGGAATAGCCACCTTGTCATTAAGATAGCCGTTGCGATTGTAATCAGCTGCGCCAAGCTCGACGCGGGCGACATCGTTGACCCGTACAACGCGGCCATCCCCCTCGGACTTCACGATAATGTTGCCGAAGGCCTGAGGATCGACGAGGCGTCCTTGCGTCTCGACATTGAACTGGAACGCGCCGGGTTGCGGCACTGGAGGCTGATTGATGACCCCAGCGGCGACCTGCACATTTTGGCCGCGCAATGCGGTAAGCACGTCGCCGGCCGTGAGATCGCGTACCGCAAGCTTCTCCGGATTGAGCCAGATGCGCATCGAGTAGTCGCGGGCGCCGAAAATGGTGACGTTGCCGACACCATCGATGCGTGAGAGCACGTCTCTGACGTGCAGGGTCGCGTAGTTGGAAATGTACAGCAGGTCGCGCGTATCGTCGGGTGAGTACAGATGGATGACCATCATGAGATCGGGCGACTGCTTGGTCACCGTCACGCCGAGCGCGCGGACCTCCTCGGGGAGGCGCGGCAAGGCGATCGATACCCGGTTTTGCACCAGCACCTGCGCCGTATCGAGATCCGTGCCGAGCTTGAAGGTGACGACAAGCGACATGGCTCCGTCGCTGGTCGATTGCGACGTCATATAGAGCATGTCGTCAACGCCGTTGACTTCCTGCTCGATCGGCGTGGCCACCGTCTTGGCGACGATTTCGGCCGAAGCACCAGGATATTGGGCCGTAACCTGTACCGACGGCGGCGCGATCTCAGGGTATTGCGCGATTGGCAGGCTGAAATAAGCCACGGCGCCGATTAGCGTGATGAGGATGGAAATGACAGCCGCGAAAATCGGCCGGTCGATGAAGAAGTGGGAGAAGTTCATTGACCGTTAGCGCCGGACGGTAGGGGCGGAGACTGGATCGTGCCTTGCTCAGGGGTGACTTTCTGCCCTGGTCGCGCTCGCAAAAGACCGTTGATGATCACTTCGTCTGTAGGCGCGATGCCGCTCTCAACGATCCGCAAATTGTCGTCAGTCACGGGCCCAAGTTCGACCGGTTTCGGCACCACGGTGCCGTCAGGCCCCACGGTGAACAGCAGTTTCATCGATTGATCGGTCACCACCGCCGCGTCAGGGACGAGAATGGTTGGGCGATCTTGCGACATCGGCACGCGCACGCGGCCAAATTGGCCGGGAGTGATGAACAGGTCCGGGTTGTCGAAAGAGGCCCGAACACGAATGGTGCCAGAAGATCGGTCATACTGGTTGTCGACGAAATCGATAGTGCCTTTGAGAGACCAGGTCTTCTCGTCCATCAACTGGCCCTGCACTTCTATGGCGTTATCGCGCGGCGACTTTATCTCGCCTCTCTGCACCAGGCGTTTATAGGCCATGCCGTCGCCTTCGCTGACATTGAACATGAGCCAGATCGGATCGAGCGAGACAATGGTTGTGAGCAGCGTGGTCGCTCCCGTACCGCCCATGACGAGATTGCCGATACTCACTTCGTGCCGGCCAACCCGGCCCGAAACAGGCGCCGAAACATGGGTGTAATCTAGATTGAGCTGCGCTTGGTCGACCGAGGCGATGGCATTGTCTCTCGAGGCAGTGGCGCTCGTAACCTCCGCAACCCGCTGGTCATAAGTCTCCTTGCTGGCGAAATCGTTTTTGCGCAGTTCCGCCGTGCGTTGCAATTGCAATTCAGCCAGCTGGAGCTGAGCTTCGGTCTGGGTGAGTTGCGCCTTGGCCTGGGCGAGCGCGATCTCATAAGGGCGAGGCTCGATGACAAAGAGAAGATCGCCCTTCTTCACCAGCTGACCGTCGGTAAAGTTGATCGATTCGAGATAACCGCTGACGCGCGCGCGGATCTCCACCGATTCCCGCGCCTCGAACTGGCCGGTGAAATCGGTCCATGTGCGCATTTCCTTGACCAAGGGGTTGGCCACGGTGACGGTGGGAGGCGGTGGTGCCGCGGGGGCTACCTGCTCTTCCTTCCAGAACCCCCAATATTGATAGAGAAGAGCGCCGGCGGCGATCAGTGCCAGTAGCAGAAGAAGATTGCCCCAGCGCCGCTTTGGACGAGGCTCCGTCTCGTAGGATGGCGCGCGCACGGGAGCTTCCGGCTCCCTCAGCGCCGTCACGTCATCCGCATCGTCTTCGGTGGTTCTTTTTTGCATCCTGGCCACATCTTGGAACGGGGGCTTTACCCATCTGTGGCGCAAACCCGCTCAATGCAAGACTCGCCATGTCCGCACGCTACCGCAAAGCCGACCCTAAACACAGTGGGTACAGGCCGCGCTCGCCTAGACGTCGATTTAACTCAGCCAGCTGTTAGGGGAATTCTTCTTGTGACTTGTTTTGGCCGAAATATTCGATTAAATGACTAGACATTATAGCTTTTTCCATCCTGGGCGATGATCTCACAAAAGGCCAGATATGCGCTCCGAGCGCTCATCGCGTTGTCGCGCGCCAATAACTCCATGATGATCGCGCAGATCGCCGAGGAACAGCAGATTCCACGTAAATTTCTCGAACAAATCCTTCTCGACCTGAAGCATAACGGCATCGTGGCGAGCCGCCGCGGCAGGTTAGGCGGCTATGGGCTGCTGATGCCTCCCGATCAGATCACTTTTGGGCGCGTTCTCCGGATCGTCGATGGGCCTGTCGCCCCTCTTCCATGCCTGAGCAGAATTGCCTATCGGCGCTGTACCGACTGCAAGACAGAGGCAAACTGCGAGATCAGACGCGTCTTCGCCCGGGTCGCTGAAGCCGTGAGAGACGTTCTCGACCGGACCACGATTGCTGATGCCATAGGCAATGGTTGGCCTGAGATCGCGGGTGCAGAAAAAAACGCCGAAAAAGAAAAGAAATCCGTCCCCCTGCAGGCCTAAGCACGGACCACGCGACTCCGGCGCACGATCACCACGAAACAATTTTCTCCGTCCCATTGGTTTACGCGAACAGGCGTTTTGGTCCCCGTGAAACTATGGTAAGGATGCGTCTTGTAAAACACTACTTATTAGATAGAGTTTTGGGGTTGCATAAAGGAGATCGCAGCTATGACGACACTTCGAAGCACCCTTGCCGCCGGCGCGGTGTTCATCGCCACTTCATTCGCAACGAGCGCCTTGCTTGCAGACAGTACCCTGCTCAACGTTTCCTACGACCCCACCCGCGAGCTCTACAAGGAATTCAACGAAGCCTTCGCCAAGGATTGGAAGGCCAAGACCGGCGAAGACATCAGGATCGAACAGTCTCATGGAGGCTCGGGCAAGCAGGCCCGCGCCGTCATCGACGGCCTGCAGGCCGATGTGCTGACTCTGGCACTCGAGGGCGATATCGATCAGGTGGCCAAGGCCGGTCTGCTCGAATCGAAGTGGAAGAGCCGGCTCCCCGAAGCTTCTTCACCCTATACCTCGACCATCGTTTTCCTGGTCCGCAAAGGTAACCCGAAAGGTCTCAAGGATTGGGATGACCTGACCAAGGACGGTGTCGCGGTGATCACGCCGAACCCGAAGACGTCAGGCGGCGCGCAATGGAATTATCTGGCAGCCTGGGCCTTCGCCGACGACAAGTTCGGACACGACGAGGAGAAGAACAAGGAATTCGTCAAGAACCTCTACCAGAACGTACCCGTGCTCGACACCGGCGCACGCGGCTCAACGCAGACCTTCGTTCAGCGTGGTATTGGCGACGTTTTGCTTGCTTGGGAGAATGAGGCCTTCTTGGCTCTCAAGGAGCTTGGTCCCGACAAGTTCGACATCGTCGTTCCTCCCCAGTCCATCCGGGCGGAACCGGCCGTGGCCTTGGTCGACAAGGTGGTCGATGCCCGAGGAACGCGCAATCAGGCGCAGGCTTATCTCGAATTCCTCTACACGCCGGAAGGCCAGAATCTCATTGCCAAGCACTACTACCGCCCCTCTGAGCCGGACAAGGTTGATCCGAAGCGGCTGGCACAGTTCCCCGATGTGAAGCTCGTAACCATTCGCGATCCGATTTTCGGGGGTTGGACAAAGGTTCGCGAGAAGCATTTCGCTGACGGCGCGCTCTTCGACCAGATCTATCAACCGAAGTCCACGAACTAACAGGAAAGAAGGGGGAAAACGCGAATGGCCGGCGCCCGCGGCCTAGCGTTGAAGCAGCCGAGCGTCATACCCGGTTTCGGGTTGGCGCTCGGCTTCACGTTGACCTATCTGTCGCTGATCGTCCTGATCCCGCTTGCGGCACTGATCCTGTACGCCTCGTCGCTGGGGTTCAGTGGATTTTGGCAGCTTGTCACCGAGCCGCGCACGCTTGCAGCACTGCGCGTAAGCTTCGTCATCTCCTTCATTGCAGCTGTCATCAACGTCATTTTCGGCCTCATCGTCGCCTGGGTGCTGATCCGCTACCGCTTTCCGGGCCGCCGCTTCCTCGACGCCATTGTCGATCTGCCCTTCGCGCTCCCAACCGCAGTGGCCGGCATCGCATTGACGGCCATCTATGCTCCGAATGGCTGGATCGGCGGCCTTCTCGATCCTTGGGGCATCAAGGTAGCCTACACACCGCTCGGCATCGGCGTCGCGCTCGTCTTCATCGGGCTGCCCTTCGTGGTGCGCACCGTCCAGCCTGTGCTCGAGGATTTCGAGCGTGAGGTCGAGGAAGCGGCGGTCTCTCTTGGCGCTACACGGCGGCAGACGGTTTTCCGCGTCATGCTGCCCGCATTGTTGCCGGCAATACTGACCGGATTCGCTCTGGCGTTCGCGCGCGCGGTCGGCGAGTACGGCTCGGTGATCTTCATTGCCGGCAACATTCCCTATGTGTCGGAGATCGCGCCGCTGCTCATCGTCATCAAGCTCGAAGAATTCAACTACGGCGGCGCCACGGCAATTGCGGCGGCGATGTTGCTCATCGCCTTCCTGATCATTCTCGTCATCAATCTCATTCAGGCCTGGCAGCGGCGGAGATTTTCACAATGAGCGACCTGTCTCTGCCTCTCGGTCTGGATTTCATCGGTGCCAACGATCGTGCCCGCTCAGTCACCACCGAGCGCCGCCGGGTACGGATCGCGCTCATTGCAATTGCCGTTATCTTTTTGAGCCTGTTCATCCTGCTTCCGCTGATCTCGGTATTCATCGAGGCGTTTCGGGCCGGGCTGAACACTTACTGGGTGGCGATCACGGAGCCCGACGCCCTTGCGGCGGTCAGGCTCACCCTGCTCGTCGCCGCGATCGCCGTGCCGGCGAATGTCATCTTCGGCATTGCCGCCTCCTGGGCCATCGCCAAGTTCGAATTTCCGGGCAAGAGTTTCCTCAATACACTTATTGACCTGCCCTTCTCGGTCTCGCCCGTTATCTCGGGTCTGGTTTTCGTGCTCCTGTTCGGGCTGCAAGGCTATTTCGGCCATTGGCTCCGCGATCACGACATCCAGATCATCTTTGCGGTGCCCGGCATTGTGCTCGCCACCATCTTCGTCACCTTTCCGTTCGTTGCCCGCGAGCTCGTGCCGCTGATGCAGGAGCAAGGCACGCAGGACGAGGAAGCCGCTCTATCTCTCGGCGCTTCCGGTTTCCAGACTTTCTGGCGTATCACTCTCCCCAATGTGAAATGGGCCCTGCTTTACGGCGTGATCCTCTGCAACGCGCGCGCCATGGGCGAGTTCGGCGCCGTCTCCGTTGTGTCAGGTCATATCAGAGGCAAGACCAACACAATGCCGCTGCACGTCGAGGTCCTCTACAACGACTACAACTCCGCCGCGGCTTTCGCCGTCGCATCGCTGCTTGCCCTGCTCGCGCTCGTAACCCTCGCCGTCAAGATCGCGCTGGAGTGGCGTTATGCCGACCAGATCGCCGGCTCAAATCGCCACTAGGAGAACACCATGGACGCTTTGGTAGGAAATGAGGCGAACCGCCTGGCCCCTAGCACGTTGGCGTCCAAGGGGGGCTGGGAAAAGCCCATGCAGGTCACTGTAGAAGATGTCGTGCGAACCTTCGGCATCACGCCCGCTTTGCATGGGGTCTCGCTCGACATTCATCCTGGCGAGCTCGTGGCATTACTCGGTCCGTCAGGGTCGGGAAAGACGACCCTGCTCAGGATCCTTGCCGGCCTCGACTTTCCCACTGCGGGGCGCGTTCTGTTCGATGGCGAGGATGCGCTGAAATTCACCGTGCAAGAACGCAATGTCGGACTGGTTTTTCAGAACTACGCGCTCTTCCGTCACATGAGGGTGCTTGAGAATATCGGGTTCGGATTGCGCGTTAGGCCGCGCTCGCGACGGCCGAACCGCAACGATATCAGGCATCGCGTGCTCGAATTGCTCGACCTCGTACAGCTCTCAGGTCTCGAGAAGCGCTATCCGGCGCAGCTCTCGGGCGGTCAGCGGCAACGCGTGGCTTTCGCACGGGCGCTTGCCATCGAGCCGCGCCTGCTTCTGCTCGATGAACCCTTCGGAGCGCTGGATGCCATGGTGCGTCGCGACCTGCGCCGCTGGCTTCGCGAGATTCACGACAAGACCGGACACACCACCGTTTTCGTCACCCATGACCAGGAAGAGGCGCTCGAGCTTGCCGACCGCGTGGTGGTAATGAGTCAGGGCCGTATCAAACAGGTCGGTACACCCGACGAAGTCTACGACCGGCCGAATTCGCCCTTCGTGTTCTCCTTCATTGGGGAATCGAGTGCGCTGCCGGTCGACGTCGAGAAGGGCAAGATCTTGCTAGACGGTCGCCCGCTCAATCTCGTTGCCAAGGATATTCCATCCGGTCCGGCCGAACTTTATTTCCGTCCTCACGATCTCGAGGTCGAGGACAACTTACTCGGTGGCATTCAAGGCACCGTGTCGGCGCAGCGCCGTCACGGCGGCTCTCGCCGCGTCGAGCTCGAGGTCGATGAGCAGCGCCATCGAATCGAAATCGATCTGCCGGCGGACTTCGAGCCCAATCTCGGGGACAGGATTAGCGTGCTCCCGCGCCGCTGGAAGCTTTACCGCTAGCTTCACGGCAACGTCCTCAGGTCACTACACGCCGCGACTTCTGAGCGACGCTACCTTCTGCGTCTCCATGAAATCCGCCTGAAATGCCGCGGTTCCACGACTGCCGTTAGCGGATTGTTAACCATAATCTAATCCTACTTCTGTGGGGGTAAAGCCAGAGGAGAATGGCTTTCTATAAAGGCCCCAAACTATGGAAATAAAGGGACTTGATAATGTATATATACTAGGTAGAGTTTATTGACATTAAGTGCTTAGGGCACACAAGCAATGGAGAGCGTCATGATCGGGGGGTTCGGGGACAGGAGCCGATATTTATTAGCAGGGACAAGTGTTCTCGCCATTTTAGCAATGGGCACTCCAGCGGAGGCACAAGATAATCAGGCGATACAAGCCCAAATCAAGGCGTTGCAAGCGCAGATAAACAGCCTGCAAAAGCAGGTCGAACAAGCCAATGCAGCCGCGGCTGCATCACAAAAAGCCAGCAACGAAGATCTCGACCTAAAGGTCAGGTGGCGCGGCGCGCCGGAATTCTCCAGTGCCGATGGGAAGTTCAAGATGAAGGTGCGCGGCCGCGTGCAGACAGACTACAACGCCATCGATCAGGATGAGGCCATCACCGGCGAGCCCAACGTTAGCGCCGCCACCATCAGGCGGGCGCGCCTTGGCATCGAAGGTGTCGTCTGGGGCGATGTGAAATATATCGTCGAGGTCGATTTCGCCAACGATACCGCTTCGCTCAGAGATGCTTATTTGGAATATACCGGCTTGTTCGAAGATTTCGGCCTGCGTTTCGGCAACTTCAAGACATTCAACGGACTCGAACATCTGGAAAGCGCGAACTACCTGACCTTCCTCGAACGCGCCGCCTTCCAAGAGGCTTGGACGCTTGATCGCCAGATCGGCGCCGGCGCGATCTACGCAAAGGATCATTACACTCTGTCGGCCGGATTTTTTGGGCCTCGAGTAGCCGAACAGGAAAGCTGGCTGCAAGACGTCAAGACCGGCTCGGCACGGTTAACGCTCGCGCCGATTAACCAGGAAGGCAAAGTGTTTCACGCCGGCGCAAGCTGGCGCACGCGCGAAGGCGCACAGGATCTACGCGGCGATCCTATCCCGCAAAACGATCAGTTCTTCCGATACCGTGCCCGGGGGGCCGATCTGCGTCTTGCCGATCGCTTCGTTTCCACACCGGCAATCTTCGACAAGGACACCTTCTGGGGCCTGGAAGGTCTCGTGATCTGGAAGTCCTTCTCGGTGCAAAGCGAGTACACGCAATTGAGCGCGGATTCGTCGCCGATCTTCGGAGTCAATCCCGATCCGACCTATAACGGCTGGTATGTCGAGGCGAACTGGTTCCTGACAGGCGAATCGCAAACCTATCAGCGGGGCGTGATCGGCCGGCCGATGGTCAAGAATCCGGTTTTCAGTGGCGGCTGGGGCGCCTGGCAACTCGGCGGGAGATACGACGTACTCGACCTGACCGACAAAGCTATCAACATCGCCGGCTGCACTTTGTGCGGCGAGCAGAAGACCTGGCTGATCGCTCTTAACTGGTGGCTCAACAACCACATGCGCTTCCAATTCCAATACAGCGAATCCGATATCGACGGTGGCTTCCTGAACGGTGCCAATCTCGATAACGGGGCAACGATCAAAGGTTTTGGCGCACGCGCCCAAGTCGACTGGTAAGTTCAAGCATCTTGAGACGTCAGTCGTCGAAATCCATCTTGATCTCGGTCAGCGTTACCGAGCCCTGCCCCCAAGCCGTCGGCACAAAGATCTGGTAGGGCATATAAAGCGACGTGCGCGGCAAAGGCACGAGCGAGACTTCGATCTCGTCCGTCTCCGACATGAACTTTACGCCAGGATGGTCCGGCTTGTAGCCGCCGAGCGGCTTGTACTTCACCTGACAAATCGCAACGGGCCCGGAAAGGCCGGCCGGCCCTTTGCTCCCATCGAGCCTGTCCGCGCGCTTGGGGGTCAGCACGATGTCGAAGCGCTGCCTTCCGTCGTACACCGGGATGGTCTGATTGCACACCTTGAGGTCGCCACGAGGCCCGTCGTAGCGGGCATATAAGAAGGTGGCAGTCAG
Source organism: Alphaproteobacteria bacterium (assembly GCA_016869535.1). Classification (GTDB taxonomy): domain Bacteria; phylum Pseudomonadota; class Alphaproteobacteria; order Rhizobiales; family Methyloligellaceae; genus Methyloceanibacter. Next base: position 119,050 of record VGDX01000008.1, read on the forward strand.
CGGATCGAGTGCCTCCTCGAGCTGCTTTCTGGTGACGGGCACGCGATTGCGCGGGTTCTGCCGCTTGGGCGGCGTTATCGTGGCTTTGATAGTCCCGCCCTTGAAACGCATCAACCGCCGCTCTTTCTTGTCGCCGCCTTCATAATCCAGAGTGAAGAGTGACGGTTTAGGGCCGAGGCTGGTCAGCTTACCCGCACTCGTGGTGACGCCCGAGGCGCGATAGACCAGACCAGCGAGCACGGAAAATTTTCCCTTGGCCTGCATTGCATAGGCGGAATCCTTGACTGTCGCGTTCACGGTGAACTCCCCGAGATTCATGCCGGCCCAGTCGACACGATAGGTCGCCTCGATCCGCGCTTTTGCCTGATTCTCCTCGCCCGAGACCTCGTCTCGGACCGATGCCAAGAGGAGAAACGCAAGGCCAGTCAAGACGATCAGTCCGTATCGGCTCACAGGCATTTTCAGGACCTTCCGCAGCGGAAACCAGATTGGCCGATTATTGATTAAGTCGGCGGTCAAATTGTGAAGCATCACGGCCAGTCGCCAAGGCTGAAAATCAAAGGGAAACTTACCCGGATCAGCAACTTAGCGGCCGACATCATATTCCCTCTTCACACCATCAACCTCGCTTCTTGCAGATGCCTCTCGCTGGCTTGGGTAGCGGACTGTTGCAGCAAAAGCTCAGGAGGCCATGACAATCGCCCCGAGGGCTCCCCCTTTCTTGCCTTCGCACAGGCCCCGGCATTATGGTTAACGCCTAGCACCCGTAGCGTATCCCAGTCTGAGTAAATGGCCCATCAGCCACATCGGCGCCTTTCGGCGGAAGGGGCTTCGTTTCGTTCAAAGCTCGATCACATCGAGTCATCGGTGGGTAGGGGCGCGCGTCCACGCAACCATATCGACATTTTCCGCCGCGGGCCTGCAGCCTGGAATAGCTGGCGGAATAAAGCCCGATCGGTCATTCCTGATCTATGCGGTCTAAAGCTTGACCCTGGTGAACGCCAGATGGACGTCAAGCACGGTGGCCCTATCAACCTGAACTCGACCCTGTTGCGCGAAGCTGATTTGCGCTCGGCACGCCTTCCCGCCGCCGATCTCGATCGAGCCGATCTCAGAGGTGCCGATCTCAGTCACGGGCACTTGAATCAATCCAATCTCTGTCACGCCGATTTGCGCGCGGCACGACTCGATCATGCCGACCTGACCGGCGTTGAGCTGAAGAGGGCCGATCTTCGCGGCGCTCGCCTCCGCTCGGTGAATCTGACGGATGCCGATCTTAGGGGAGCCAATCTTTCCGGCGCCGATCTGATCCATGCACGGCTCAACGGCGCCAATCTTGCCGGTGCAAACCTAAGCCAAGCCAAGCTCGATCACACGGACTTCGCCACAGCAAAGCTTAAGGGAGCCAACCTTGCCGGTGCGAGCCTGTATCACGCCAAGAACCTCACGCGTGTTCAGCTCGAGGAAACAAAGCTGGACGAGTGCACGCTCCTGCCGTCACGCCTCTCAGGGACAGACACGGGGTCCCCGACGGATGCAAGCGCAAACAAGCCAAGACCCAGGCTAAACGCGTCATCCCATGCCGCTTCTCCGGCAGCGATGCCGCGACCTGCATCTCTTCGGTTCCCGTGGAAACTGAACCGGCGCGTATCATGGGTAGTGATGGCGGTCCTGTGGACATTCGTCATCATCGGCGTGGCCATGAAGCAAAGCAGTGTGGCTGTGGCCTTGCTGCCGCCCGCAGCACCCGTTGTGCCGGAACTCAGTCTGGCGACCGCGGCAGGTCCAATGGTTGTCCCTGCGGGACGGGTTTTCATAAATCGTTTGAGGGAGCAACCTACCCACGACATGGAGTCTGCCGTAAAGCCGCCACGGGTTTTGGCAGCGCTAAGTGATCCGCGGCTGGCGACACGTTCCACGCCTGCTGTTATCGACGAACCGACCGGCAAATCGCCGTCGATCGGCATGGTCTTGCGCGCCAATCCCTTGCCACAGATCGGACCAGACTCTGCCGTTGAGGATATCAAGCCTGATATTTTGCCGGCCATTCGGGAGGAAACGCGCAACCTGCGTGTTGCCTCGCTGAAGCAAACAAGACTGCGCCCGGTCGTCACCCAGGCCGCGACCGTTCGCCTTCCCGATGCCCCCGAGGATACTGTCCTTACCGAAGGAGCAACTGGTGGTCCGCTGACCCTCCTTGTCTCGCTTCGACATCAGAGGCTCGACGTCTATCGCGGCGACCGGCTTGTCGAGACATCGGAGATCTCTTCCGGCATGAAGGACCATGAGACCATGGCCGGGGTATTCAGTATCTTGGACAAGCGCCGATATCATCACTCGAACATGTACAGCAATGCGCCGATGCCTTGGATGCACCGTCTAACGCGTTCGGGGACAGCTTTGCATGGCGGCGTTGTGCCCGGTTATCCGGCATCGCATGGCTGTATCAGGCTGCCGTTCTCATTCGCGACCAAGCTCTTTCATATGACGGAAGTCGGCATGAATGTCATCGTGGCCGACGACCAGATTGTTCCAACGAAAATAGCGCATCGGAATCTTCCGCAGCCTGCCTCCGTCTTCGCAAATGTTTCTAAGCCGCAAGCTTCGTTGGAACCCGGGGATGAATCCGTCCTGACCGATGCGAGCAGCACGCCGCCGCTGCGCATCCTAGTGACCCGGCGTACATTGCGGGATCGGCTCATCAGTCTGCAACGCACGCTTTCAGAATTGGGTTATCTCGCCCCGCAAAACTTCACCGGCAAAATCGGCAGGCAGTCGACCGCCGCCATCAAGGCGTTCCAGAAGGCGAACGATATGCCGGTAACGGGAAAAGTCAGCAAGGAACTGGCTACAGCGATCTACAAGGCCGCAGGCAAAGACGAGCCGCCGGCGGGCCATCTCTTCGTGCGCCAGGGCTATAAACGCTTGTTCGACACACCGATCGCCTTCAGCGATCCCGATCGGTCGCTCGGCACCCACGTGTTCACGAGCATGGACCAGGCTCAAGGTGAGACTGAAATCGTATGGCTCGGCATGAGCCTCGAGGGCGGAAACATGGCAAGTGCACTCGAGCGTCTGCAATTTCCCGACGATTTGCGTCAGACGCTCGCTTCGGCCCTGACCCCCGGCTCAACCTTGATCATCGGCGACCTCAGCCTCGATACACCTATCTTGCCAGAGGGCGATGATTTTATCGTGCTGACCAAGGACGTGCCGGAAGTTCCGGTTGCGGCCGCAACCTCGGGCGCGACCAAACCAACCGCAAGGAAACCGACGGTCTATCGGCACGCCAAGCAGCCCTCACGCCGGGTCACCCGCGAGGCCAGGCGGGTTTTCAATCCGGGATCAAGAAATAACTACCCACGTGGCCTATTCTCACGTTGGTAGACAGAGCGATCCGGGCCAACAGCGGGGCAGATTTGTCAAAGTCGACCAAGGCAGCTGCCTTCGTTTCCAAAAGCCGGCTCGATGCACTGACCGATGGCGTTTTCGCCTTCGCGATGACGTTGCTGGTCGTCAATATCGAACTGCCGGGCGGATTTAACAGCAATCAGGAGTTCCTCGCAGGGCTGGCGGATCTCGCCGACACATTCATCGCCTATATCATCACCTTCTTCGTCCTCGTCAGCTTCTGGTTCGGGCGCGCACGGGCAGACGAAGAACCGAAAATGGCCAGCGCCGCGTATGCGTGGGCCGTGCTTATTCAGCTTCTGTCGATCACCTTCCTGCCGTTTTCGATGCTCGCGGTCAGCCGCTACGACTTCCCCGCGGCCATCTGGATCTACGGCATCAACATGATCCTATTATCCCTGTCGGCTATCGCCATCGGCCTGATTGCCGAACGAGATACCGGTCGCGCCAAAGTACCAAGCGCACGCGTGGAACACTCGATCCTGATCGCTTCGGCGATCCTTTCCATGATCGCGAGCCTGTTCGCCCCCGAATACGCGATGCTTCTGTATCTCCTCAATTTTGCCTCTCCACTGGCGGCACGCGCCGTCTATCAACAGTAGCCGACGAGCCGGACCCTGCAACGAGAAAGTAGGATATCTCGGCCTCGAAAAAAGACCGTCGGGCCAAAGGTCAACCCGACGGTCTTGTAAGGATGAATTTATCGCATCATTCCACGATGCCCTCGCACTTTTCTTCGGCGTGGTCATCCACCACCTGCCTAGCGGCATCGAAAGAATCGTAACCGCTCTCTGTACCAAGCGCGGTCTTGCCATGGCTGATCGCGCCCTTGATCACGGAGCAATTGCCAACCGTGTCGATGACCGCGAAATACGGGGACTTCGCAAGTGCAGGAGATGCCAAGGCTGCCAGCATGAGGCCAGTTAATGCGTAGACTTTGATCATTACATACACTCCTAACTCAGGGGTTGCGTGATGTTTTCAGTCGGCCATTGGCCGTGCTGTCTACAAAACGCTCTCCCACACTTGTTGTTCCACAATTTAATCGGATTTTCGCCGGTCATCGGTCACATTGGTCCTTGCCGATAGGGCACTAACTCAGCCTCACCATATCGCTGACAAAATCAGTATCGATGTCATCAAGACCAGTGAGATCGAATGTGGTCGCAGAAACACCCGGCCTGGTGCATCGCGGCCCGAGCGAAGCAGGACATTTTAGTTGAAGGACCAAGTCCCTATTATTTAGGGTTATATATTGGCGTCCCCATGAGCGGATTTGTGGCGTCACAGCCTTGGGTTGCGGCTGTCATCTGGGGGATCAGACAAAAGTCCGAAGGGGATGGTGCTCAGGGGCGGAATCGAACCACCGGGATTGTGGGAGATAAACCGCGCCCTTGGTCACAGGCACCTGATTGCCGCCGGCGGGTCGGATCGACCAATCACCACCGCAAAACGTACGAGCCAAGGAGCGCACCGACGAACGTCACGCTGCCGATAGCAATGGTGTACCAAGCTGCCACGAATAAGGGGCTGTCATCGGGACAGTTCGAGGCATAGAGGGCCGCAGCCAGCGCGGCCGATGCAAGACCAGCCGCCGCACCAGCCAAGGTTCGCCTCGTAGGTGCACCGCGCGAAAGACCGAAAAGAAGCGCGGCGAGGGGTGCCAGCGATAGGACTGGAATGATCGTCAGGAATGCCCAGGCGTGCGAGCCCACAAGTCTCGACGCCCATTCACCTGACGGAACAGCGGCAAGTTCCAGAACGCAAGCCACGATCAGGGCGCCGAAAGGAATCAACAGGGCCCAAAGCCATGCCCGTGAAGACACGCCCGGTCTTGCCAGGTGCCAGGTGAGGGCAAGCGCGGGGATGAGCAGCGCAAGCGTATATACAAGCTTGAATTGGAAGCGCGCCGTCAAGCTCGCCTCCGCGAAGTCAGGTCTAACACCCAATGTCCACAGAAAGACCAGACCGGCCAGCAATGCGCCGGCGAGCGTGCAAAGCGCGAGCGTGCGCGCGATCGGCATCCCCGTTGAGGGCAGATCGGCCGCCAGTGCGTCAATGAAGTTTTCGGTTTTCACCTTTCACCTTCACCTTTGCGATAAAAGGCCGCAAGTTTCTTGAGACTCCGGTGCAACGCGACGCGAACTGCGCCTTCGCTCATGGCGAGCCGACCGGCGACGTCCCGTATGGAAAGCTCCTCGAGAGCAATAGAGCACACTACATCTCGCTCGCGCGGTTTCAGCCCATTCATGAGGGTCAGAACGTCGTGCCGGTCCATATTAGGTTCGG
>VGDX01000009.1 GCA_016869535.1 Alphaproteobacteria bacterium
AAAGAGGCTGACCGCGGAGAGAACTCTGAACCCGGCGAGACGCGACCAAAAAGGCTATGCTTGACACCCGCGATTAGAGAACTTCAGTGGGGGAGGATCAGGGAAGGCGCCTGCAAATCCGTGCACACCGGTTCGATTCCGGTCGTGGCCTCCAATCCCCTCAATCCACCTTCTGCTTCCCGGCGGAAACGTCCTCCGCATCGCCGCGCTTCTTGTGCCACCACACGGTGACCTGGCGCCGCCAGCGGCGCACAATGGGTAGATCGACCGAGAGCACGAGCAGGCCCAGCGGGATCATCCAAAAGCCGAGCACCGGCAGGAAGCCGAGCAGGCCGAGCGCGACCAGGATGATGCCGAGGCCGATACGGATCGGCTTCGACTTCGGCAGGTGCCAGTGACGATCGAAGAGCTTGACCTTGGCCATGAGCGCGCTTGGGTTGCAGTGGTCCAACCCATCTAGGCATTGGCGCGGGGCCTGGCAACCGGAGGGGCGCGCAAAGCCCTGGAAAGGCCGTGGGGCATTTGCTATCTACGGCTTAGGCGCAGCGCTTTAGGATGCGCCCTGATCCCCGGTAGCTCAGCTGGTAGAGCAAGCGGCTGTTAACCGCTGGGTCGCTGGTTCGAATCCGGCCCGGGGAGCCAGTTTTTCTTTCAGTTTTTTCTTTATGTTTTTTCTATAAGTAGATGTAGAGCGCTGCGTGCTTTCCGGAAGATCCCGCCTAGCAATGCACAACAACAGCCTGCTCCTGTTCAACAAATACGCGGCTTCGCTGTTTGCCCCAGGCGCTAAAGTTCTGGAGATCGGTCCTGACGGCTTCCCCTCCACTTATCGACGAGCGATAGGGGTATCTTGTGAATGGCACACCATCGGCCTGAAAGAAGACGGACGACTGACCTACCGAGCGTCTGGTGAATACGACTATCCCGTTGAGACCGACAGTTATGACATCGTGCTCTCGGGGAATGTGATTGAGCATGTTCGGAAGCCTTGGCGCTGGATGCCCGAACTTGTCCGCATCGCCAAACCTGGAGGTTTGATCATCACGATCAACCCCGTAAACTGGACTTACCACGAGTATCCTGTTGACTGCTGGCGCATCTATCCCGAAGGCATGCGCGCGCTTTGCGAGGAGTCCGGGCTTAGCTTGCTGGTCTGTCAGTTCGAATCTCTGGAGACCCCCCACTTCAAACGATTTAGTCCCGGTATCTCCGCCGAAGATCAGGCCCCGAGAAAGCGATTATTCTTCCGCTTGTTTGGGCCGTTAGGCTTTCCTGTCGAACGCGCCTACGACACCATCACCATCGCTCAAAAATAACTCAGTGCTAGCTGCTTGGGCAGTTTGACAGCTTGGCTATTGCCACAACGAAACACGTGCGCGGTGGCTATGGCAGATGTCCGCAAGCCTTACCCACGACAGTGATCACCGCCGATGACTAGTCGATGCAATAATTATATTTGCGTCGCCAATGGTCCTGGCCGCTGATCACCCATTGCCGATGGTAGTAGCGGCAGTTTCCCGTCATTGCGGCCGCGCCGTAGCCCAGGCCCGAACCGACCCAGAGCCAGCGGCCCGCCGGATAATAACGGTAATTGTGCTTGCCCTTCTTCACGTAATAGCGGCCATCCTTGACATAGCGCTTGGCGTCGGCCGGCGTGGACACGCTCATCACCGTGGAGAATGCGAATAGAGCGCCGATGCAGGCGACGATTGCGGTGATCCTTTTCATGCTTGGTCCCTCCCCTTGCATGCGAGGCTTGAGTTTATCGCGTTGCCGGGCCGAATAAAACCCTGCGCGGCATTTTTAAGCCGGCACCGCCTCGACCACGCAGATGGGACGCGCGGTTGGCACGATGCGGCTGAGGCGCAAGCCCGCGGAGGCGAACAGGTCGCGGAATTCTTCTTCCGTGCGCTCCTTGCCCCCGACCGTCATCACCAGCATCTCGATATCGAGCATCTTGGCGGGGGTCGGTCCGGGATCCTCGCTCACCACCATGTCGCACACCAGCACGCGGCCATGCGAGGGGAGCGCCTCGCGCATCAGCTGCAAGATCGTGCGGCATTGCTCGTCGCCCCAATCGTGGATGATGTGCTTCATGATGAAGGCGTCGCAGCCTTGCGGCACGCGCTCGAAAAAGCTGCCAGCTTCGATGGCGACGCGGCCCTTCATGGAAGCGAAGCGGTCTTCCGGCATGCTGGCGACGATTTCCTCACGGTCGAACAGCACGCCTTGCATGTCCGGATAGCGCTTAAGGATCGCGGCGAGCAGCGCGCCGTGGCCGCCGCCGACATCGGCCAACAGCGTGATGGAACTGAAATCGTAAGCCTCGGTGATCGCCCTGCCGGCCATCGTTGAGCCGCTGGTCATCGCCGCCTGGAACGTCGCAAGTTGATCCGGCCGCTCGGCGAGCAGGTCGAAGACGTGCTTGCCATAAGCCTTGGTGACGCCGTCGCCGCCGTCGCGCAGAATGTCGGTGAAATGCTCGTAGGCGCGTGTCGTCCACTCGTCGCCGAACATCATGGCGAAGTAGCGCAGCGTGCCGGGCGCGTCGCTCTTGAGCAGTTCACCGGCCTGCGTCAGCGCGAAATGGCGCGGCGGACCTTCCTTGAACACACCCATGCTCGCTAGGAGCCGCATCACGCGATAGAGCGAGGGCGCATGCGCGTTCGTCTTGGCGGCGATCGCATCGATCGCTTGCGGCGTGGCGTCCATGTGATCGGCGACGCCGAGACGCGCTATGCCCGACAGCGCATAGGTGAGCTGCTTGCCGAACAGAAGCTGGGAGAGAAGGAGCTGCGCCTCAGAGGGCTTTGCCGTTTGCTTATCAGTCATGCGCCGAAGCTTGCCCCGAATTCGCGGCGGCGCAAAGCGGATATGCGGCTCAAGTCGGGATGAATTTCAGCGACACGCCGTTGATGCAATACCGCAAGCCGGTCGGCGCCGGTCCGTCGTTGAAAACGTGGCCGAGATGGCCGCCGCATCGCCGGCAATGCACTTCCTCGCGGACCATGCCGTAGGAATAATCCTTTCCCTGACCGACCGCGTTCTCGATCGGCGCATAGAAGCTCGGCCAGCCGGTGCCGCTGTCGAATTTGGTCTCGGAAGCGAATAGCGGGAGTTCGCAGCCGGCGCAGATGAAAGAGCCCTTGCGCTTCTCGTCGTTCAACGGGCTGGTGAAGGCGCGCTCTGTGGCTTCCTCGCGCAGCACGGCGTATTGCTCAGGGGTCAGAATCTTGCGCCATTCCTCCGGCGATTTGACGATCTCGAACGTGCCCTTGGCGGCGGTTGCTCTGGCGCTTCCCCAGCGCATGGCGCCGGCATAGGCGATTGCCGCCAAAGCCATGGCGCCCAAGGCAATATCGCGTCTTGTAAACATGGTCATTCCTCGCAATCCCTGAACCTGAATGTAGGGATTCGGAGGCTCGCAGCCAATTCACGGCTGATCACGACCTTGTTTGTGCTCAGAGCCCCCTTCCGGGTGAGGGGAACCAACCCAAGTTTCTTGCGTTGTCCTGGCGTTCGAGGGCTCGCGTCACATCACCTCCCGCCCCTCCCCAGCGGCACTCGAACCAAACGCCCGTAACCGTCCTCCCCCGGTTACGGGCGTTTCTTATGCCGATGCCAGAAAGCTCTCAGAGCAGAGCGGCGATGAGGGTGACGAGAAAGATCACGATAAAGATAAAGAACAGGATGCGCGCGACGCCCGCCGCAGCGGAGGCAATTCCGCCGAAGCCGAAGATGGCCGCAACCAAAGCGATGACGGCAAAGATGATTGCCCAAGTCAGCATGCCAGGCTCCTATGTTTGTCGGTCCGCCGATTGGGCGAGGTTTGCCCGGCGGCACAACGCTTCAAAGCCCAATACGTTGCAACCCGGCGCGATTTCAAAAGCGCGCGACGGCCGATAGCAGATCTTGCCCCGTGAACGGCTTCTTGACGAGCGACACGTCCCGATGCCCGGCCGGAAGCTGTTCGAGGCCGTAACCGCTGACGAAGGCGAAGGGAATTGCCTTAGCCTTCAGGGCGTCGGCTATGCAGCCAACCGGCTCGCCGGCAAGATGGGCGTCGAGAAGCACGCCGGCAATCTCCTCGCTCTCGATCACGTTCATGGCCTCCGCCACGGTGCTGACGGGACCGATGACAGTCATGCCGGCTTGCTCCAACACGCTGGCGATATCGAGAGCGATGAGAAACTCGTCTTCCACCACCAGGATGCGCGTCGCCGCCATATTCTTCATCCTATTGATTTTACTGCGATCCAAGCACTCCCGCGCGGTGCAAGCAAGGGAACCCGCGCTGCCCCCTGCGCGTTTTCCCATCACTCCTGCACCATAGGCAGGACTCTAAGCAAAACTGTGAACAAGCCAAGGACGCCCGTAATCGCCGGGCGTTCAAGCAGAGGAGTAGCCGTTCCATGAATTGGGATCGTATCGCAGGTAATTGGAAGCAGTTCAGCGGCAAGGCGCAGCAACAGTGGGGCAAGCTCACGAATGACGACCTTGACGTGGTGAAAGGCCGGCGCACCGAATTGGTCGGCAAGATCCAGGAAAGATATGGCATCGCCAAGGATGAGGCCGAGCGCCAAGTCGACACCTGGTTCAGCAATATGTAATCGCGTTTGGTCCGCCGCGGCTCTTAAGGGTTGCGGCGGACCAATTTTTTGATTGCCGGTCGGCGAAAAGACAAGAGAGGCAACATGCTCACCACAATCCTCATCGTCATCTTGATTCTGCTTCTTCTCGGCGCGTTTCCCGCCTGGCCGCATAGCCGCGGCTGGGGCTATGGACCCTCAAGCGTGATCGGCGTGGTCCTGGTGGTTCTGCTTATTCTGTTGCTTCTCGGCAGAATCTAAGCGCCAAGGCGCTTTTTCTCGGGCATGCTAAGGCGGCGTATCGATGGGCGTGCCAGCCAGGCTCGCCCCGCGTCACTCAGGGGGCAAACATGCTGACCACCGTTCTCATCATTATTTTGATTTTACTGCTGCTCGGCGCGTTTCCCGCGTGGCCGCATAGCCGCGGCTGGGGTTATGGACCGTCCGGCATCGTCGGACTGATCCTGATCATCCTCCTCATCCTGCTTCTGCTCGGGAAGATTTAACCTAGCGCCCTAAGCATTGACCTGCGGCCGGTCGCGAAGATGGGCGCGGCGGTCGAAGAACAACGCCTGAGAGACGATGGCCTTCACCGTGTCGGGCTGATACGGCTTGGTGATGAGGAAAGCCGGCTCGGGCCGTTCGCCGGTAAGCAGCCGGTCCGGGTAGGCGGTGATGAAGATCACCGGCACTTCGATCGAGCCAAGCAACTCGTTCACAGCCTCGAGCCCCGAGCTGCCGTCGGCAAGTTGAATGTCGGCCAGCACGAGGCCGGGCTTTTGCTTGTGCACGGCCTTCACCGCCTCGTCATGGGTGCGGGCCGTCGCCGTGACATGGTGGCCGAGCCCCTCGACAATGCTTTCGAGATCCATGGCGATCATCGGCTCATCCTCGATGATCAGCACGTCGGTAGCCATTTGCGCGGCAATCTCGCGTCCCGCTGCATCAATCAGCCCATCCAGATCTTTCTTGTCGATATTGAGGATGGTTGCGGCGTCGCCATCGGAAAATCCCTCTACCGAACAGAGCAGGAAGGCTTGCCGCGGCAATGGTGTGATTGACTCAAGCTTGCGATCGATCGGCAAGGGCTGACCGCTCGGCGCTTCTGCCTTCAAGTTGAGGTCGACCGAGTTCCATAGATTGACGAAGGTCCGATAGAGGCCCACGCGCGGATCGAGTTTGACATCGATCAGCGTGGGATCCTCGATCAAAGCTTCGAGCGTGGCCGCCACATAGGCGTCGCCCGCCGCCTGTGTACCCGAAAGAGCACGGGCAAAACGGCGCAGATATGGGAGATGAGGCGCGATCGCTGTCGTCGGCATCAGGTCGCTTTCTTTGATGAACCCGGTAAACCCCATTGTTTCACAAACCGGGAAGAAGAGTTAGCAATTCAAACTTGTGTCCCAACCCGTAACAACGCCCTGCATCCCCGGCTGGTTCCACTACAGGGAACCATTTGACCCTTTAGGCGTTTTTGGCTCCTGAGGCTGGAAAGAATCCGCTATGTTTGGCGTTACTGACTGTAAGAAGCGGATAGGGCACGACCCGTGGACAACAGCATAAACAAGAAGGATCGCGGGCGAAAAATGCCTGGCGTAAAGAACAAAATGGACCAAGCAGAGCAGAGCGGCGCCCGAAAGCTTTCGGGTGCACCGCCGCGGGAAACGGACCTGGACGAAGGTCTATCCCCGAACCTGCAAGCTCATATCGGCCGTCATGTACGTGCGGCCTTCGACGAAGTCGCTCGAGAACCCGTTCCTGATCATCTCCTGCGGCTTCTTAAAGACCTCGAGCGAAGCGGAGACAAATAACGTGCCGCGCAAGGTTTCGGCCAGCCTACGGGAGTCGCTCGTAGGCGAGATGGGAAATCTACGGGCGTTCGCGGTTTCGCTCTGCGGCGATCGCGAGCGTGCCGACGATCTCGTGCAGGAAACCTTGTTCAAGGCGTGGAACCACCTCGACTCGTTCAAGGAAGGCACCAACCTCAAGGCTTGGCTGTTCACCATCCTGCGCAATACCTATTTCTCCGAACGGCGCAAGCGGCGGCGCGAGGTGGAAGACGCCGACGGCAGCTATGCGGCCCGGCTCGCCACTCATCCCGAGCAGCACGGTCACATGGACATGCAGGATTTCCGCGCGGTGCTGACGCGCCTGCCCGACGATCAGCGCGAGGCGCTGATCCTCGTGGGCGCCGCGGGCTTCTCCTACGAGGAGGCCGCGGACATTTCCGGCTGCGCCGTCGGAACCATCAAGAGCCGGGTCAATCGCGCGCGCAACCGCTTGGCCGACATGCTCGGTCTGGCGGAAGCCGAGGCTGAAGCAAAAGAAACGCTCAGCAAGAGCGCCTGAGTTTCATATTAGTAGCTCCAGTCATGGACATCGATCAGGCCAAACTCGATCCTGCGACTGTCTTCCGCCGTCCTCACGATGTGCTCAAGGCCGAAGGTGTGTCCCCGGAAGACAAGAAAGCCATCCTGAGGCGTTGGGAAGCCGACGCCGAGGCGCTGATCCGGGCGACCGAGGAAGGCATGCCTCCTTCCGACAATCGCGGGCCGGGCGAATTGCTGCGCGAGGTGAAGGCAGCCTTGCAGGCACTGGACCCTAAACCGCCGCGCTAAATCCCCCTTTCTTCCGAATCTGGAACCAACGCGCCCATTAACGCGTTGGAATTGGCTGAACTCTGGATACTCACAACGAAAGGGAGGGCCGGATGGCTGTCAGGACTCATACTACCCAGGACGGCGAAGGCGCTGTGCTCAACACCACGGAAGCGCGCCAGGGGGGTCGTCCCCGCGCCATGCTCTGGGTGCTTCTCGTGTCGATCGCGCTGGCGATCGTCGCCGGGCTCATCCTCGGGCTCGGCTGGATTTCGCTGCCTGCCTGACTCTAGCCTCTTGAATCGGCACGCTTCGAGCGCAAATCTATCCCGAGAGATTTGTCAAGCGAGGCGAAACATGACCGACACCCACGACAAGACCACGTCTGGCGCCGGCGATAAGGCGGCCAAGGAATGGGACGCGTTCCAGCGCGACCTCGACACGCTAGGCCGTCAGCTTGCCGAGCTTGGCGCGCATGGCGCGGCGCTCGGCGAGCATTTTCTGGATAGCTTGCAAACACGCTTCAAAGAGGTGCAGGCCCAGGCGACCACCTATCGCAAAGCCGCCGAGGAGCAGATGGAGCAGGCACGGCAGGAGACCGAAGGCACATTGAAGGACGCACGGACCCATTCCACCGAGGCGGCGAAAGACGCTGCGCGCGAGCTATGGGAAAAGGCCCAACCGTTGCGTGAAGGCGCCAAGGATGTCGGTGAAGGCCTTGCCCGCGCCTGGGGTGAGTTGCGCACCTCCTTCGGCAAGGCTGCCCAGCGGCTGCAGACCGAAGATGTGTCTGGCGCCGATCGGACTCAAGCCAACGTCACGCCGAACGAAGATCGCCGCGAAACGAGTTAGCGATCAAGAGACGGCATGCGCCGGGGCGCGGATATCGTCGCGCGCGGGCTGCATCAGTTCGGCGCGTATCAGGCCGCGCACCGAGTTACCGAGATAGATTCGGTCGGCGAGCATGAGGTCGTCGGGTGTCAGCACCGCTTCGCTCGCCGCGGCGCGTGGCAGGTCGAGCAGTTCCTCGCGCAAAGTGCCGGGAAGCAGACCTGAGCCAAGCACAGGCGTGAACAGACGCCCGTCAAGCTCGAGGAAGAGGTTGGTGCGGGTGCCTTCGGTGAGTTCTCCCTTCTTATTGAGGAAGACCACCTCGTCGCAGCCGGTCAGCGCCTTCTGCCGCTCCATCTCGCGGTCGAAGAACTGCCGCCGCGTGGTCTTGTGGTAGAAGAGCGGGTCCTTCTCATCGAGACGCTGATCCGAGATCACGAAGCGCCAGACGGTATTCTTGGTCGGCAGCTCGATCGGCGTCGAGGTCACGGTGATGACGCCGTCCTCCGCAAGCAACAGCCGCACCAAGGCGACCGGCGTCTCGACCCGCGCGGCTTCCTGGTCGAGCGCGGCAACCACGTCCTTACGCGCGAACGGATAACCGAAATGCGTGGCGGACGATTGCAGGCGGGCGAGATGCCGCTCGAGCAGATGGAAACCTTTGCCCCTCTCGTACCGTAGCGTCTCGATCAGTTCGAACGGCGTATCGACACGGGTGAGGAATTGCGCCTTCAACAAACATTCCTCGAATTCCGACTCTTCCTTTGAATCGGCGACGATGCCGCCGCCTATGCCCATCTCGCCGCGGGCGCCGTCCAGGACCACGGTGCGGATCGCCACGTTGAGCTGCAAATCGCCGGACGGCGCGATATGGCCGATGGCGCCGGTATAGATGCCGCGCGGCTCAGTCTCCAATTCGCGAATGATCTCCATGGCGCGGACCTTAGGCGCTCCGGTGACCGAGCCGCAGGGAAACAGCGCGCGCAAAATGTCCTCGAGCCCCATATCGGATCTGAGTTCCGCGGAGATGCCCGAGGTCATCTGGTGCACGCTGCGATACGTCTCGACGGTGAAGAGGTCGGTGACTTCCACGGTGCCGATCTTGGCCACGCGGCCGAGATCGTTGCGCAGGAGATCGACGATCATCAGATTCTCGGCACGCTGCTTCTCGTCCATGGCGAGCCAGGTCTTGATGCGCGCGTCCTCACGTGGCGTGCGGCCGCGCGGTGCCGTGCCCTTCATCGGCCGCGTCGACATATGCTTGCTCTCGCGGCGAAGGAACAATTCCGGCGACAGCGACAGCACGGAAAGCTCGGGCGTCGAGATCAGCGCACCGTAAGCCACGCGCTGCTTGCGCCTAAGCGCCGCGTAGAGCGCCACCGGGTCGCCCTCGAAGGCGCAGCGATATTTGAGGGTGAGATTGATCTGATAGACGTCGCCGGCGGCAATGTAGTCTTGCACCGCTGTGAAGGCCTCGGTGTATTGCTCACGGGTCCAGGAGAGCTTGAGGTCGGAGATCTTCGCCCGCTCTCCCCCACCATTGGCGTCGAGCCAGGCACGCGTGCCGGAATCATCGAGCGGCTGCGGCGGAGGGAACAGTCCGATCCAGAACAGAGGCACGCGCCGTTCTTTGGGGAGGAGAGCTTGGAGCTTCGGTTCGAGGCAGTAGCCAAGCTCATAGGAGAAGAAGCCCGCCGCGTGCAGCCCGCGGTCCAACCCCTTGGCGACGATCGCGAGCGCGGCGGCGACGCCCGCGGGATCGAGTGCCAAAACCTCTTGCTCAGGTTTGGTAAAGAGCAGGCTCCGGCCCTGCTCAGTCAGGCTGTCGTCGAGCAGCACATAGGGGGACGTGGTCATCATCGCCAATCATACAGACTTGTGCCGTCAAGCGAGTATCAGCATCTCGCCCTTGCCGAGCACGGACATGTCGCCCATCAGCCGGCGGGCGCGGCCGCCTAAACGGACCGGCCGACCCGTTCCGCGCAGCCATGTTTCGAGCAGCCTGAGATAATCGAATTCGACCACGCCGCAATCGCCAAAGGTCGGCAGGATATCCTCCGGCTCCCGCAGAAAGATCAAACTGCCGCGCCGCAAGCCATAACCGGCATTCCGGCCTACCCCACGCTTGAAGAGGATCGTACCGGCGATCATGCGGCCTCCGGCATAGTCGCCGGCATCGCCACCGACAATGACGAGACCGCGGCGCATGCGTTCGCCGAGCAGCGGCCCGGCATGGCGACCGATAGTCAGTACACCGCCCCTCATGCCGTGCGTCTCGCCGACGAGAATGCCTGCGGCGCTCTCGCCGGCGCTGCCGGCAATAGCGAGACTGCCTCCGGCCATGCTCGCGCCGGCCAGCGCGCCGGCATTGCCCTTGACCTCGATCCGGCCGCGTTTCATGGCCGCGCCGACATAGGCGCCGGCATTGCCGTCGACCACGATCTCGCCCTCGCTGAGGCTCTTGCCGATATTGTCGCAACGTTTGTCCGTGCCGACGAAACGGAGCCTCTCCGCATCGTCGCCCTTCACCTTGAAGAAATCGCCCACGCTGAGCTTCGCGCGCGTGGTGCCGATGACGAGCGCCTCGATCTGCTTCTGCTTCAGCCTGGCAAGACGCGCCGGCACGAGCGGCGACAGATCGAGCCGCTGATCGGGCTTGCCTTTGAGCTTGAAGGTCAGCGCGCTCACCCGACGATCTCCTTGAGATGGAAATGATGCGGCCCGAGATTGCCGCCGTAATTGCCGGCGCTGATATGGGTCACGCCTTCACGCGCGCCACCTTTGGCGATGGCATGGATGCCGGCATGCATTGCCTTGTGGATCGCCTCGAAGCTTAAGCCGTCGATGACGATTTCCATCACCGCCTCCACATCGAGCGGCAGCGCGGTGTTCACCGCCGCTTTCAAGGTCGGACAATAGGCATCGTTGGTGGAGGCGATCTGACCTTTGTATTTGGAGCCGACCTTGGAGCCCGAGCGCACGATGCCGCCGGGGAACGGCGTGATGACGTCGGGTAGCTCGGCCATCGCCTTGACCGCGCGCGTACAGGCGGCGAGCACCGATTTGTGCGACTTGCCGAGCACGAGCAGATTGCCCCCGCCGACCGCCTTCTTGGTGAGGCCGGTGGTCGCCTCGCAGAGGAATTCGCCGTCCATAACCGGGATGCGCCAGAAGCGGCGGCCACCGACAAGCTTGGACATCTGCCAGCCGTCGCCGAAGAAACGCAGCGACGCGCCGAGCTTCAACTTCTTTTCGCCTTCGAGCCCGGCAAAGCAGGCCGAGCCCGGGCTCGTCAGCACGCATTGACCGACGCGGTTGCGAAGCTGAGTCTGCAGCTTGTCGGCGTTCATGGTGAAGAGCAGCACCGCAACGCCAGGGCGCCCGTCCGGCGTCTCCTTTGGCGACAGCGTGCGCTCGATACCGGCTTCCGCGCCGCAGGCGATCACCGAGGTGGCGAAGCCGGTCATCGTGCGCGCCGAAATCAGGGCCCATTCCAGCGTCGGCGCGGTGATGATCACCCGCGTGCCGACCATGGGGAAGGCCTCGGCGAAGGTCTCGACGATGGTGACGCCTTTGACTTTGAGTTCAGGCATGGCGCAGCGTGCAATCGTGGCGGGAGGGCCGGGCCGCGAGGACCGGTATTAGCGGCGCACCATTAAACAGGTGGCTAAGGCGGCGCAAGCTTCGTGGTTCGAAAGTCTAAGCCTTGGGCTTGTCGTACTTGATATAGGCGAAGCGCATGTCGTCCTTGGGACAGCCTTCCAGCGCCCCGCCATCCTGCCCCGGCTGCCAGTGCACCACGTCCTCGATCTTCTTGGCGAGTTCGAAATCCTTGTCGGTGATGCCCTTGGCGGCATGGTTCATCAGCCGCACTTCGACCCAGGCATAGGAGGCGGTGATGTCGGGATGGTGCCAGGCGGCTTCTGCCAGATGGCCGACCGTGTTGATCACCATCAGTGTGCCTTTCCAGCTATTGGTCTTGTATTTGCGCCTGATCCAGCCGTTCTCGAGATACCAATGTGGCAGCTCTTTCTTGAGCCGCGCCTCGACCTCTGCATCGCTATAGGTACGTTCGGACGTTGCCATCGCTTTCGTCCTTTGAAACAGTGTTTCACTGGAACAGTGTTCCACTGGAACAGTGTGGCACTCCCCGCCGACCCAAGCATATCGAGAGGCTGCGAGACGATCAATGGAGGCCTTTCCCGCCGCATCGCCTGGGATGACGGAACTCGCCACAGGCAGCGTTCGGGTCAGGGCGACGGCGCGGCTACATTTCGGCTTCCTCGACCCGAGCGGCAGAAGCCCCCGGCCTTTCGGCAGTTTCGGCCTGTCGCTCGATCAGCCGTGTACCCGTCTCATGCTCGAGCGTGCTCCTGCGTTCCAAGTGAGCGGCCCCGAGCGGGAACGGGCTGAACACTATCTGAAAAGCATCGCCGCAAGTTGCGGTGTCATGCACACCTACGCGCTGCACATCGAGGAGGCCATCCCGCCGCATGCGGGGCTCGGTTCAGGCACGCAATTGGCGCTTGCGGTCGGGTCCGCTTTCGCCGCGCTCGAAGGCCTCGACCTCACACCCCAGGAGATCGCCACGAGGCTGTCGCGCGGCAGCCGCTCCGGTATCGGCATCGGCACCTTCACCTTTGGTGGCACCGTGCTCGATGCCGGTCCATATCGGGGTGCCGTGCCTGAGATCATCGCTCGCGTTTCGTTCCCCGAGGCCTGGCGTGCGATTTTGATTTTCGATCCCGAGGCGCGCGGTCTTGCCGGAGACAGTGAAACCGCCGCCTTCGAGGCGCTGCCCGACTTCCCGGAAAGCGAGGCCGAGGCGCTTTACCGGCGCATCCTGCAAAGCGCCCTGCCGGCGCTCGCCAATCAAGACTTCACCACCTTCTGCGCGGAGGTTGGTCATCTGCAAGAGGTCATGGGTGCGTATTTTGCACCGCTCCAGGGTGGGCCATATGTCAGCCCCGCCGTGAGCGACGCGCTCGCCTGGCTGGCAAACCAAGGCGTGACCGGACTTGGACAAAGCTCCTGGGGACCGACCGGCTTCGCATTCGTCTCCTCGGAAGAAGCAAGTGAAACCCTGCTCGCCGGACTACGCTCCCACACCAGGACCGGAGGCCTGCATTTCAGGCTGGCGCGCGGGCGCAACGAAGGCGCTGTGATCGAGATAAACCCACAGAAAAATCGCTAAATTACGCCCATTGAGACGCTATGCCGCCTCGCCGAGTGTGCTAAAGCGGGGCATCTCAAACGCCAGCCTCAGCAGGGAGAAGCGCCGCTTATGAGTACCCCACGTATCATGCACATGGTCACGCCGCTCAAGCATATGAGCCCGTTCGATGTGAACATGGCGCTGGACGCCGGTTTCGACGCCGCGATCCCCTACACCAACGCCACCATCGACGACATCAAGGGCCTCGTGCAGGACGCGATCTTCTCGCGCAGCCCCGATGGGGTGAAGCGCACGGGCATGTTCATCGCCGGCAAGCGCGCCGTGGAAGCACTCGACATGATGCAGCGTGCCAAAGAGTCGATGGTGCCGCCGTTCGAAATGTCGGTGTTCGCCGATCCAGCCGGTTCCTTCACCACCGCCGCGGCCATGGTCGCCTGCGTCGTGAAGGCGCTGCGCGAGAAATTCTCTACCGACCTCAAGGGCAAGCGCGTCGTCATCTATGGCGGCACCGGCGTGGTCGGTTTCGCTTCCGCGGTGATCGCGGCAATGGAGGGCGCCAAGGTGACTCTGGTCGGCTATGACGGGCCGGACCGTGTACGCAAATTCGCCGAGGACATCAATTCCCGCTTCAACATCGATGTCGGTTACGCCGACGGTTCGACCGAACAGCAGAAGACGGATCTGGTGAAAGACGCGGATGTGGTGTTCTCGGCGGGACCGGCAGGCCGTCAGCTGCTCTCGCTCGATCAGGTCAAGCAGGCAAAGGACTTGAAGGTTGTCACAGACGTCAATGCCGTACCGCCGGCGGGCGTCGAGGGCGTCGAGGTCAACGACAAGGCAAAACCCATCCCCGGCACGAAGGCAGTGGCCATCGGTGCGCTCGCCGTGGGCGATATCAAGTACAAGACCGAGTCTGGACTGTTCAAACAGATGATCGAGACGAACAAGCCTATTTATCTCGATTTCCGCGACGCCTACACGCTTGCCAAGAAACTCACATCCTGAACGGGCTTCGCTGCTGATAGCGGCGATTTCGGGACGGTCACTGGCGCGGGCCGCGCGGCGTGCCGGGTTCACACCGCTGGTCGCCGATTTCTTCGCCGATCTCGATACTCAGGAGCTGGCGCATGCGTGCCGTAAGCTTGGCAGCCTCGACCGCGGGATGCGGTGGGGTCCTCTTAGCCGTGCGCTCGAAGCCTTGGAGAAGGAAGCGCCCTCGCCCATCCTCGGCTTGGTCTATGGCGCGGGCTTCGAGGACCGGCTGCCGATCCTCACGAGCATCGCCGCGCGATGGCCATTGCTCGGCAACGACGCGCCTATTGTCGAAAGCATCAAATCGCCGAAGCATTTTTTTGCCCTGCTCGACCGCCTCGGCATCCCGCATCCCAAAACGATTCTGAAGCGACCGGCGCGAGCCGCGGGATGGCTTGCCAAAAGCTGTGGTGCCGCCGGCGGTAGCCATATCGTCTCGTGCTGCTCCGCCAAGCACGGACCTGAGACTTATTATCAACGGCATGCAGAAGGCATTTCAGTGTCGGTGCAGCTCGTCGCCAATGGCGAACAAGCACGGGTGCTCGGCTTCAGCGAGCAATGGACCGCGCCAACCCCGCGAAGCCGTTGGCGCTATTGCGGCGCGGTACAGCCGGCAGCTCTTACCGCCACGGTCAAAGGGAAAATGGGCGAAGCGGCCGCACGGCTTGCCGGCGCTTTCCGCATCAAGGGACTGGCATCGGCCGATTTCATCCTGGGCGAAACCGGCCCGCTTCTGCTCGAGATCAACCCGCGCCCCGGCGCCACGCTCGACATCTTCGATAGCAACGCAACCCCGCTGCTCAAGCTCCATCTCGACGCGGTCATGACGGGAAAGCTGCCCCGGCTAGGGCTCAAGCTGGATCAGGCCACAGCTTCGGCCATCGTCTATGCGAAGGAGGCTCTCGTGGTGCCCATGGGGGTGAATTGGCCCGCCTGGGCGGCAGATCGTCCCAAGCCAGGAGACAGAATCGACAAATCGCGCCCGATATGCACTGTGTGGGCCCGCGCCGCCACGAGTGCCGGGGCCAGACAGCTGGTCGAGAAACGATCTGTCAATATTCTCAATGCATTGCATGATCTGACGAGGGGAGAGCTGTGGACAAGGCCGTGAAGCAGAAAGAGATCGAGTCGTCCCGGACGGACTGGCCGAGCGTCAATACCAAGGCCGCGCCGCTGGTTAAGGCCCTGATCGACGATGCGGAGGCCTTGCGCGTCGATGTGAGCAAGGGCCCTCTCGGCGAGTGCCGCATCGATTGCGGCGTGCGCGCCATTGGCGGGCTCGAGGCCGGCCGCCGCATGGCGGAAATCTGCCTGGCCGGTCTTGGCCGCGTGACGCTCGAGACCACGAACCCCGACTCTGCTTGGCCCTTCATGGTCACGGTGCATACCAGTCAACCGGTGCTCGCCTGTCTTGGCTCGCAATACGCGGGCTGGAGTCTTTCGGGCGAAGAGAATGGCAAGAAATATTACGTGCTCGGTTCAGGCCCGGCCCGCGCCATGGGCTCCTCCGAGAAATTATTCGACGAGCTTGGCTATCGTGACGAAGCGTCGAGCGCCGTGCTGGTCCTTGAAGCCGACAATCCGCCGCCGAAGGCGCTGGTCAAACAGGTGGCTGATGCCTGCAAGCTGCCGCCGGACCGCCTTACCTTCATCTATGCGCCGACATCGAGCCTCGCCGGTAATGTGCAAATCGCCGCGCGGTGTCTCGAAGTCGCACTGCATAAGACGCACGAACTGCATTACCCGCTCGAGCATATCATCGACGGCATCGCCACGGCGCCGATCCCACCCCCGGCACCGGATTTCATCGCCGCGATGGGGCGTACCAACGACGCCATCATCTATGGCGGACGCGCGCAGCTTTACGTCAGCGGCGACGCCAAGGCGGCGAAGAAACTTGCCGATGAGCTGCCCAGCCTCAAGTCGAAGGATTACGGCAAACCGTTCGCCGATATCTTCGCGGCGGTGAAGGGCGATTTCTACGCGATCGACCGCATGTTGTTCTCACCGGCTAAGGTCACGGTGACGGCACTCAAGACCGGCGAGAGTTTCGAGGCGGGCCATATCGACACCGCCGTGCTGTCCCGCTCCTTCTCGTAAATCCATGCTGGAAAGTCCCGCCCCGGCCATCGTCCTCTTCGGCGATGGACGCGACTGGCACGGCAAGAGCCTGATCCGCGCCTTCAAACGGCGCGGCATCGCGCCTTTGCTCGCGCCGCTCAACGCCTGCGGCTTCTCGACCGAAACGGCGACAGGACTCTCCATTCCCGGTCTCGGCGATCACCGGCCCGAGGGCGCTTTCGTGCGCTTCGTACCGGGCGGGAGCTTCGAGGAGGTCACACTTTATCTCGGCGTGCTGCATGCGTTGCGCGAGCTTGGCGTGACGGTGTGGAACGACGCGCGCGCCATCGAGCGCTGCGTCGACAAATCGACCACCACCTTCTGCCTGCAATGCGAGGGGCTGCCGACGCCGCGCACTTTTGCCGGTGTCAATCGGGCCGAAGCCGAGCAGATCATCTCGGCCCTGCTGGCCGAGGGAACCAAACTCGTGCAGAAGCCGCTGTTCGGCGCCCAGGGCAAAGGGCTCCGCCTGATCGAGAAAATCACCGATCTGTCGCCACCGGAAGAGGTGAACGGCGTTTATTATCTGCAGGAGTTCGTGCCATCGGCGCAAGCACAGCACCAAGATTGGCGGCTGTTCGTCTGCGCGGGGCATGTCGTCGCCGCCATGATCAGACATGGAGAGAGCTGGATCACCAACATCAAGCAAGGCGCCCGCGCCAAGGCGGCGATCCCAAGCCAGGCGCTGGTCGATCTTGCCTTGCGCGCCACGGCATCGGTCGGCGCCGACTATGCCGGCGTGGATATCATCCAGGCGCCTGACGGACGTTTCCTCGTGCTCGAGGTGAATTCCATGCCGGCCTGGAACGGATTGCAGCAAGTGACTCGCATCCGCATTTCAGACCACATCATCGATGCCTTCCTCGATGCCGCCTTGCCTCCAGCCCGCCGCAAGGGCCAAGAGGGCGCTTGAGCGGGCCCCTCAAGCCCGACATGATCGCGCGCGCCTTCCATGACGCTTGCCTCGACGAGCTCGATGCACTGAAGCCAGGCAATGTGCACCGCCACGGCGACGGCCATCGCATGACGGTGGACGATTTCATGGCAAGCGCCGATGCCGCCGCACCCCTGATCGGCCGCGCTGGGCTTACTGTCGGTAAGCGCATCAGCCTCGCCGTCGAGGCGACGATCAACGCCGTCGGTCAGAACACCAATCTCGGCATCATCCTGCTCGCCGCCCCTCTCGCCAACGCCGCGCTCGATCCGGGCAAAGGCGATCTGCATGAAAAGCTTGCCGGCGTCCTCGCTGCTCTCACAGTCGAGGACGCCCGTGAAACGTACCAAGCCATCCGCGCGGCAAAGCCTGGCGGTCTCGGCGTGGCGCCCGCGCACGATGTCGCTAACGATCCGGACATCACCCTGCTCGAAGCCATGCATGCGGCGGAAACGCGCGACCGCATCGCCTGGAACTACACGCACGGCTTCGTCGATATCTTCGAGCTTGGCTTGAAATGGTTGCGGCAGAGCAAAGAACGTTGGGGCGAAGGCACATGGGCGGCTGCGTCGGTCTATCTCGGTTTCCTGGCGCACATACCCGATACGCTGCTCGAGCGGAAATTCGGCGCGCGCGAAGCCGCCAAGGTGGCGGAAGAGGCGCGCCCGATCGAATCCGGCCTTCGGCAATGCGAGGAGCCGGAAACCATGGAAGCACCGTTGCTTGCATTCGACCGGTCGTTGAAAGAACGCGGCCTAAATCCCGGAACTTCGGCCGATCTCACCGTCGCTACCCTGTTTGCGAGCGCCCTTCAGGCGGAAAATGACGCCTGAGCGTCCGATTTCCTGGGATTCCTGCCGCGAACAATCGACTTGCCCCACCTTCCGGCCCCGGACTATCTTCTCCTCCGCGAAGCTCTAACCAGGAGTTGCGGACGAGGGCGCTTGGCTATTGCACTTTCGTCTTCCTTCAGCCGGCGGTGTCACCCGCAGCGCCTGCTGTTTCTTTAGTTGTATCAGCCCATTAGGGAGGGGGTTTTCATGGCGAAAATCAGTGGAGTAGGCGTTGGCGAATCTCTCGTCGGCGACGGTAACGAAGTTGCTCATATCGACTTGCTCATCGGCCCGCGCGGCAGCGCCGTGGAAACGGCCTTCTGCAACGCGCTGACCAACAACAAGGATGGTTTCACCACCCTGCTCGCGGTGGTCGCGCCCAACCTTTTGTGCAAGCCGCCGACGATCCTCTACAACAAGGTGACCATCAAGGATGCGCGCCAGGCGGTGCAGATGTTCGGTCCGGCGCAATACGCCGTGGCCAAGGCGGTCGCCGACAGCGTCGCCGAAGGTGTCATCCCGGCGAACGAAGCCGACGACCTCTACGTCACCGTCGGTGTGTTCATCCATTGGGAAGCCAAGGATGACAAGAAGATCCAGGACTTCAACTATCGCGCCACCAAGGAAGCCATCGCTCGCGCCGTGAAGGGCGAGCCGAAGGCCTCCGAAGTCACCGCGAAGAAGGACTCAGCCCACCACCCGTTCGCGGCCGGTTGAAACGGAGAACCCCCAGGTCGGGGGCAACCCGGTGCTCCGGGCCCGATTCGGCGGTGGCTCCAAAAATTGGGTTTCTGACGGACGGGCGCTTGGCGCCTTTCAAGATAACGATCGCCGCTCTCAGCTGAGGGCGGCGATCTCTTTTTGTAAGCGAAACCGGCAATCGGCCGCGATGTATCTCGTTCATTGCGTGTCACCTCATCCAGCCCTGAGGATCAGGCTCGCGAATCCATGGCGGTTTGTCCTTGGGCGGGTGATTGTCGGGCAAAGTCGCAATCGCGTCCCATACATAATCGGGCACGAGGTAATAGGTGCGACTCGAGTTTACGTGCCAATTCGGGTCGTCAATTTCCAGGAAGCCCGCTTGACGCAGATGCCAAAGTAAATCGTTGTCCGCACTGGCGGGGAAGCGCTGACAGTTATTTGCACGAAGGAAGCTGAGCACGTCCGCATATTCCGCAGGTAGGGGCCTCAGGTTCTTAAGCGCATGCTCTTGCTTGATACGTGCCTCACGTGCCGAAGCTCGGCGGACTTTCACCTTCGTGCTAGTCCAGCCCCAAGCGGAAGTCAGAAAATCCACAACGACGACACTGCTTCCGATGACGCCCGCAACGACGACGATCTGATAAACTAGCGGGTCTAGGTTGACGAAGAAGTCAAATCCAAAGGACCGGCCCAGGAAGGTGACAAGGCCAGCGAGCACGAGGATTGCTCCCACGCGACTGGTCGCGGAAAGCAGCTTGGACAGGAAGGCGAACGGTTCCATGCGCGCTTGTCTCCCAGGCTGTCCACGAAATCAATGTGGATTACGCTGTCACCCAGGCCCCTATAGGCCGTATACACCCGTAGGCCATCACCGTAAGATTTTCTTGGCCAGTCGATACGGACGGCTGAAATCTGGTCATTTCAGACTGGCGATCTCTTTTTGCGTGACGGCGCCGGAATGGAGCGCCGTGGCGAGAAGCGCGCCACGCGCGCCTTCATCCTTGGCGCGTTTCAAGTCATCGGCGTTGCGCACGCCGCCGGCGGTGTAAATCGCGCGGGCGTCTGCCTTGCCGAGAACATCCTTGAGCCGCGCGAAGTCAGGCCCCTCCCCGGTGCCGACACGCTTAAGGCTCATGACGATCAGCCTGTCCGGCCACAGTGCCGATTGCGTCAATAGAGGCTCAGGCCCGCGCAACGCGTCGCCGTCGAAATCGAGCGACAGCATGGCGTTATGGCCGAGACTCGCCTGGATACCCCGCCAAGCGTCTTGCGAAGCCAGGGTCTCGCTGCCGATCACCAGCGTGGCGCCGAGCGGCAGCCAGAAGGCGCATTCGTCGGCATCGGAAAATCCTGCGTCGATCCACAATGTCGTCGTCGGCAGCACATCGGCGAGTGCACGGGCCATGTCGTAATTGCTGCCCGTACCTTCGATGGCATCGAGGTCGGCGACATAGAGCACGGGCGAGCCAGTGACCTCGAGCAAGGCGCGGGCGATGGCCAAGGGATCGTCGGCGGGCCCGAGCGGCGTTTCGAGCGGCTGGTAGTCGGCCCGCTTGCCGCCTTTGGCATGCACCACCACCCCCTCTTTCAGGTCGATGACTGGAATGACTGAGAATTCGCTCATTTGTTCCTCAATGCCCTCATTCTCCCATACCTTCCACTTGTCATTGCCCGGCTTGACCGGGCAATCCAGTAATCCCCGGCGCGCGAACGAAGATCAGGGATTACTGGATGCCCGCTTTCGCGGGCATGACAAGGGAAAAAGAATGAACACAATGACCGTCATCGGGTGGGACATAGGCGGCGCCAATGTCAAGATCGCTCGCGCCGAGAACGGCAGCGTTCGAGACGTGACGCAAATCCCCTGTCCGCTACTGACCGATCGCACGAAGTTCGACCAGGCCGTCTGTGAGGCTTTGAAGCTTTGTCCTTCCGATGCACGCCACGCCGTCACCATGACCGGCGAATTGTCCGACGTGTTTGCCAATCGCACCGAAGGCGTGACTTATCTCGTCGGCCTGATGCGCAAGTCGACAGGCGATCAGACACAGTTCTACGGAGGGCGGGAAGGCTTTCTCGACGCTGATGGCGCGGTCGCGCAGTGGCGTGATGTGGCTTCGGCGAACTGGCATGCCAGCGCCGCGCTGATCGCGCGCCGTTATCCGGACGGGCTTCTGATCGATATCGGCACCACCACCACCGACATCATCCCGCTCAAGGGAGGCGAGGTCGCTGCGCATGGCTTCGCCGACGGCGAGCGACTAGCGGAAGGTGAACTGGTCTATAGCGGCATCGTGCGCACGCCGGTGATGGCGGTGACGCAGGCCGCGCCGTTCCAGGGCATCATGCAGAGGATCGCGGCGGAGCGCTTCGCCACCATGGCGGACGTCCATCGTCTCACCGGCGATTTCCCCGAGAGCGCCGACCCCTACCCGGCCGCCGATCTGCGAGGGAAAAGCACGGCAGAGAGCGCCGCGCGCCTCGCACGCATGCTTGGTCGCGATGCTAGCGACGCCGATCTTCCCGTCTGGACGGAGCTTGCCCGCTATTTCGCCGAGTGCCAGCTCGCGCAGATCGAGGCGGCGGTGCGCGAGTTGATCGCCCGCGAAGCACTGGATGCGAAGGCGCCGATCGTAGGCGCCGGTTGCGGTCGTTTTCTCGCCAAACGCCTCACCGAAATGATCGGGCGGAATTATCGCGATTTCGCCGAGACCATCAACAGCGCACCGGAGATGCACGATATGGCCGCGTGCTGCGCGCCGGCGGTCGCCCTCAGCCTGTTGTTCGAGGCGCACCCGGTCAAGCGACTGGAATAGTGGGAAGAATTTTTGCAATTGGCACGGCACCGCGAACCGTTTTAGGCGTTATATGAGAAGACCTTACCGCAACGGATTGGAGCGTCACATGGATCGCAGTCTTGTGTTCTTTTTGAGTGCCCTGTTGGGACTATTCGTTATCGGCATTAGCTCGCGCAGCGCCATGGCGGGGCCATTGCCTGCCATCGCCGACCTGAACGTGACCCCAAGCGCGGTGGAAAAGACCCAATATTCGCGCCGCTATTACCGGCGTCAGCTGCGTCGCGGCTATGTGCCGAGTCCTGTGGTTGTCACGCCACCCGTCGCAGTCGTGCCCGGCGCAGTGATTTTGCTGCGGCCGACGAGTTGCGGCCAGTACCACTACTGGAATGGCGTGGCCTGTGTCGATGCGCGCTACAACAATCCTGATCTCGGTCCCACGCCCTAACCGCGATCAGGCGTAAGCGATCCAGCGTCCCAGCGCCGCGATCGACAGCCAGAGCATCAGCGACAGGGCGGCCTGCACCAGGCCGAACAAAGGTGGATGCCGGTCCCAGCCGGCGATGTGCCCCCGCCATAACAGGCGGAAGGCAAGAGCGTTGGTAAGCGCCACGGCGAAGAGCAGCATCTTGAGGACAAAGGCGTCGTTGCCGATCAGCGCCGTGGCGTCAGAAGCGAAGAGCGGGATGCCGCTCGAGACCTGAATCACGATGCCGATCGCGGCCGCGCCGGTGAGCAGGCCATAGATGGCGAGCAGCGGTATCTGGCGGGCAAAGCCGAGCAGGCGGAGATCGAGCAGGCCGATGCCGCCGACGATCAGCACCATGCCGAAGAGATGCGTCACGTTGACGATGGGGTAGAGATAGGGATGGTCGCGCATGGCCACGCCGAGCCAGGAGGCTTCGAGCGCGGCGATTGATCCCTCCATGGGCGTGGCTAACGAAGCTCGATGGTCTTGCCGTTCACCGTGATGCGTTCGGCGCGCATTTCTGCCGTGCCGTCACGCTTCGGGTAGGCCTCGATAATCACCTTGGTTCCGACGGTGAGGTCTTCCTTCGGCAATCCACGTGTCTGCATGCGAGAGGGCGGTGCGAGCACCACGACCCAGGGCTTGCCTTCGTAGACGACCTCGATTTCGCCGTGGGGCTGCTGATAGCGCACAACCTCGACCGGAGCCTCAACCTTGATGACCTTGGCGGCGTCGTAATTGTTCCAGCCGTGATGCGCGACGGCGCGCGGTACTCCAAGCAGCACGAGGGCGGCGAATATGATGAAGGCGTAACGATAAACCTGCATTCCACTGTCCTTTCTCATGATGTCGCCCTGGATAAACCCCCATCCTATCATTTGTTCCCTATGGCGGTCATGGCCCGGCGGGATTGTGCTTGTAGTGGTCCTCGATCTTTTCCACCAATAGCCGCCAAGCCTCGTGCTCGCGGGGACCAGCCGTCTTTTCCACCGCGATCTGGAGATAAGCGAGCTCGCGTTCGATCTTCTCGCGCGGCAGCATGTGCAAGCGGCTCGTGAGGATCGCCGCCTCGATCACCGCGGCTTGCGCCCGGTTGAAGCCCTTGAACGGCGTGTGCGTCGCCTCATGCACCACACGGCAATGGAAACGCGGGCGTTGCTCGTCCTCCTCGATCCGATCGACGGCAAGCTCGGCATGGGAAAGCGCGCCGTCGAGCACGGCGCCGGGCACATGGGTCGAGGCACGGCTCGGCCAGTCCTTGTTGCCGGTGAGGCATCCGGCGAACACCAGAACGTCGTCGGTGAAATTGGCGACGGCGAAGGGATTGCTCCGCAGATTGTCCAGCGTGGCCGAGGGACGGAACGGCGCGATGATCCAACCCTCTCCGTCGGCAATCAGGCCGAGAGGCGCGATATGCACCCTCCCCTCTTCATTGATGGTGGTGACGATACATTCCCGGATCATCGGCATGGCTCAGGCCTTGCGTTTCTTCTTGGCGAGCAGCGTATGGCCGGCCTCTTTCAACCGCGTGCGGTCGTCAA
Organism: Alphaproteobacteria bacterium; assembly: GCA_016869535.1. Taxonomy (GTDB): domain Bacteria; phylum Pseudomonadota; class Alphaproteobacteria; order Rhizobiales; family Methyloligellaceae; genus Methyloceanibacter. Next base: position 23,621 of record VGDX01000009.1, read on the forward strand.
TCGGCGCGTCAGCCGCCACGCCCCAATCGAGCGGCTCGTCCTGGGCGTAACGCTTGCCGAGCCGCCAGGCGATCTCGGCCTTGGCGAGTTCGGCACCGAGATAGAAGGCATGCGGCCCGTCCTCCTCCACGCCGAGCTTGGCGAATAGCTCGAACACGTCTTGCGCCACATGATGGCCGTCGCGATTGAAGATGTGGATACCGTCCTCGGAAATCTCGATGCGATAATTCTTATCGCGCACTTCACGCGCGGCTTCCTCGATCTCCTCGCGGCTGAGCGGAAAGGGCCTCTTTGCATGTAAGGCCAGCAGCCCGTCGGTATAGCCCTTGGGCAGCTCGTTATCGGCACGCGAGGCGAACATCATGCGCCGGGCGATATCGTGCTCCTCATAGGTGCGCCGCGTGTGCGGGCTCACCTGCACCACGAGCACATTCCTGATATGCAGCTCAGACGCGATGCCGAGCAGCATCGCGGTGGTGCCGATAGAGTCGGCATCGGTCAGCTCGGTCAGATTGCCGGTACCCATCAAAATCTCCGCCTCGGGGCGCTCGCGCCGAAGCCGGGCATAGCGTTCGAGCGAGTCCATGAAACCAAAATTGATTGGATCGAGCACGGGGTCGGCGAGATATTCGCGCCCCTTGGCGTCGAGCGCGTCCATGGCACGGAAAAGCGAGTCCATGTCCCCGTGATCCTTGGGGATCAGCACCGGCACGGATTGAACCTGGTCGGCGATATGCAGCGTCTCTTCGTTGAGGCTCAGCAGGAAATCGGCGCCGGCCTTGCCGCCGCGCAGCAACTCGTCGGGATCGGCGGTATCGACGCTCACCTTGTAACCGTGCTTCTTGAGCGCGCGCACCGCTTCCTCGAGATGCGGAAACGGCGTATCCGGCAAACTCCCGAGATCGATCACGTCGGCGCCCTTGTGCGAATAGTCCTCGGCGCGTTCCAGGATCTCCTCGACGGAGATGTTCGGCGCATCCATGATCTCGGCGAAGATCCGGATGTCGTATTTGGTCATATCCGAAGCCCTGCGGGCACGGCCGAAATAGACGGGAATATCCTTCACCTCGTCGGGCCCGCGCAGCACCGGCACGCCGTAATGCGCCGATAGACGCTCAAGATCGGCGCGGCAGCGGCCGGGCAGCATGATCTTGTCCTCCTCCACCGGAGCCGGCAGCCGCCGCAAGATAATGTCCTCGGTCATCAGCGCGGCGACCTTGACCCCGATATCCAGCACCTTCCATGCGAACTCCGCCTCCATGCTTTTGAGCACGGCTTCGAGGCGCGGCTTGGCCAGGTGTCCGGTCAGGAACAGGATGCTTTCAGCCATTGGCCGTTCTAACCCGCTTCACGGTCCAAGGGCGAGCCTAAGTCGCTAGACGATCGCGCCGCCGCAAGGGGTGTTTTCGGCTAGCGCTTCAGCCAAGAGCTGCCGGTCGTCGCGGCCGAGCAGGAAACTGGTGATACCGGTCTCCTTAAGCATGGCGGGAAAGGCTTCATCGACCACGCCCTCGCGGGCAAGCCCTTCAGCGCCAAGCCGCGTGCCTTTCCGCGCGATCGATTTGATCAGATAGCAGCGCGGCGCGGCGAGCCTTGCCGCAAGCCAGAGCGCGAGACTGTCGGAAGTGAGCCGCCAGGAATTCTCGATATCCGTGCGACCGGCAATCGCGGCATAAGGCGCCCATACCGCCACCTGTCCTTGATCGAGTGTGCGTTGAAGCTCCTCCTCGGTGGCGCCGACAGAGAAGCCCGGCCGCGTGCCCGCAACCGCCCAGGCCAGCTGGTCCATGGCCAGCAGCGCCATGCGATGCGCCACAGGATCGCCGAAGCCGAGTTCCGATTGGCAGGCGCGGACTTCGTCGGCGAGCGCCCCTCCCCCCGGCACCACGACGAGGGGCTCAGGCGACGCGGCGATGACATCGAGCCAGTCGGCAAGCGCGCCGGATCGGATCACGCTGCCGCCGAGCTTCACGACGATGGGCCTCTTCACCGCTGCGCGAGGCGAAAGGGATAGAGCTTGGGTGGCCATGTTTAGCCCTTCGCTCTCTTGCGCACGATCTCCACGCCGACCGCTCCGGGTTCTTTGTCGAGCTTCTCGATTTTGACCCTGACGGCAGAAGCGCGCGGGTGGTCGAGACAATGCGCCGCCACATCCTCGGCCAAAGTCTCGACCAGATTGATATGACCTTTTCCGACAATGGTCTTGATGCCGCCGATGATGGTGTCGTAATCGAACGCGCGACCGATATCGTCGTTCAACGCGGCCTTGGCCGGCAAAAGATCGACATCGACGGTGAAGCGCACGCGCTGGGTCACACCCTTCTCATGGGTATAGACGCCGATCTCCACGTCGAGCACGAGATCGTGCATGAACACGCGGTCAGGGGTTTTGCTTTTTTTTGAACCTGACTTGGTTTTTTTGCTCATGCGGCAAGTCCGGGCTTGATGAAGCTTTGCGTGCAGCGCGGCATCAGCAACCTGATGGCCTGGCAAGCGTCCGTATCGAGTGCGGCATCGCGTGCGCCGTCGCGGCAGAGCGCGCCGCGAAAGCCGATGATGTCGGGCTGCAAGGGTAGCAGTGACGGCACATGCGTCGCACGCAACGATCCGGCGAGACCGACATGCAGTCCTCTGGCCTTGGCGGTTGCGACAAAACCGGCGAGCACATCGATGGTGAGATGATCGAGCAGTGCGCCAGCGTCTTTACGGCGCGTATCGAGCATGACACCACTTGCACCGATGCGCGCGGCTTCCGATACCGCATCGAAGCCAGGCCAAGCATCGGCGAACACGATAAGGATGAGTCGGGTCGTCCGCGCTTCCATCTCAAGCAGATCAAGGCAACGCCCTGCGTCGCCTTCCGGAAACAGGCCGAGCTTGACGTAATCGACGCCCAGAGATGCGGTGGCGCGCACGGCATCCCGGATAATTTCGGCTTGCATCGGCAGATCGCCAATGGTGGCGCTGACCGGCGCACGGCCGGCGACACGTGCCACGCAGCCTCCGATCATGTCCGGATCGAGCGCGCCGAGAGCGCCGTTGCCGGGCTCCTTCAGGTCGATGATGTCGGCGCCGGCGCCGAGCGCCGTTTCGGCCTCGTCCGGATTGCGTACGCTCGCGAGGAACAGGGTCATGGGTGCGCGTCATAGCGCGCGGCGGGCCTTAGCGGAATAGCCAACCGAACGGGTTGCCGCCCCCGCCCCCTTCCCCGCCGCGACGCGCACGACGCCGCTCGGTCCGGGGCGTCCCACGCGGCACCTCGAAACCCCAAAAATCGCGCGCAACCTGCGGCGAGGCAGTTCTCGGGCGATATTGCGGGCGAAGCGTGATCTCGTTGCTGATCCCGTCAGGACCGGTCACGACCACCGATGCCGTCTGCCAATTCCACTTTGCCGGCTCACTGCCCCAGCTATGCGGCTCGATGGACACGATCTTGTTGGCGCGCGTGTCGATGATGGCCACATATTCCAGACTCGCATTCGATCCGTCGTCGAATTCTCCGGCGTAATATCTCAGAAGCCCGATGCCGCTGAGCGGCTCCTTCATGAGCTTCCATTCCAGAATCCTCGGCTGGCCGCCGCTGAACATTTCAAGCTCGGCCTTGAGCGCGGGATATTTCGCATTGCTGGCCATATAGCGGCCCGGCGAGAGCTCCTTGACCACCCAGCCGTCGACCGGCTCGCCCAAAGCCACGCCAGGCACGGGCGGCACTTCCTGTTCGAGACGCACCAGCGCCTCGCGACTCTCGACCTGGAACGGATCCTGCGCCAAGGCCTGGCGATAATCGGCGATCGCTTCATTGGTGCGGGTGAACGCCTCGTAGACATTCCCCCTGATGCGCAAAGCCACGGCATCGCTCGGCGTAATCCCCAGCGCCTGATTGATGTCGTTCAACGCCGTGTAAACATTGCTCTGGGTTTCGTCAGGCCCGCCTTCAGGCGTTGCTGCCGACGCCGCAGCCGGTTTTCCCAGAAGCCGCGCCTCGGCGCGCATGGCATAGGCTTTGCCATTCTGAGGATCGAGCTGGATGGCACGGGTGAAGTCACCGATGGCATCGTCGAAGCGGCGCAATTGTATAAACACCAAGCCACGCTCGAGATAGGTATCGACGAGATCGGGCTTAAGCTCGGCCGCCTTATTGAGATCCTCCAAGGCCTGATTGAATTTCTTCTCACCCGCAAAGGCAGTGCCGCGCAGCAGAAGAAGCTCGGGCGAAGGTTGCTCGCCCTGTGACTCGAGCACCTGAGTCGCATCCTCGGCGGCCTCGCCATACTTGCCGAGGGCGAGATTGGCGGCGGCGCGGTTCTGGTAGGCCGCCATGTATTTCGCATCGAGGCTGATGGCGCGGCTGAAGTCGCGCACCGCTGCATGGTAGCGCTTGAGCTCGGCATGGGCTTTGCCACGCCCGTTGAACGGTACGGCGCTTTCCGACATCAACTCGACGGCTTTACGGAAGTCGTGAAAGGCGGGGCTATATTGGCCGAGCATGGCGCGGGCATTGCCGCGATTGTTATAGGCCGCGCCGTAATTGCCCGACAGCGTAACGGCGCGGTCGAAATCCTTCACCGCCTCGTCGGGATGGCCGAGATCCATCAGGGCGTTTCCCCGATTGTTGTAAACGGTGGCGTTCTCGGGTGCGAGCTGAATGGCCTGATTGAAATCGTCGATCGCTTCCTTGGTTTGTCCCATTCGCCATTTGGCGAGCCCGCGATCGCTGTAAATGCTCGCTTCGACGAAATCGGCGATCTCCGGCGCGGTCAGAGCCTCGTCATAGGAAGCGATAGCCCGGTCATACTGCCCGCGCATCAGCGCCGCCGCCCCCTCGCGGGCGCGCAGCAAAGTCTTGTCCTCCGATTGCGCGAAGGCGCCAGTTCCGGCCACCAAAAGGCCGGCGAGGATCAGGCAAAATTTGGCGCGAAACGATGCCATGGCGGCGACAGGACCCGCTTTCCCCAAGGCTTTCGCCTTCATATCCCTCATAAGCACGAACTGTGTCAACACAGGGATTGCCCCTGCTTTCGCGCCGCCAAGTCTCGGAGGATGGCAGGCAGCATTTCGGTCAAATCTTCCGAGATCAGGCCGGGGCCGAAGGCTCTTGCCGCGGCGCCATGCAGCCAGACGGCGGCACTCGCTCCTGCGAAACCCCCCATACCTTGCGCCAGCAGTCCCAACACCATGCCGCCCAGCACGTCGCCGGTACCGGCGGTGGCAAGCCAGGGACTGGTGGTGGCATTGATCGAGGCGCGCTGATCGGGCGAAGCGACGATTGTGTCGGCCCCTTTGAGCACGATGACGGCGCCTGATTGCGCCGCGGCCTTGCGCGCGCGTTCGAGCTTGGACGCAGGCACGAGGTCTGCAAACAGCCTGGCAAACTCCCCGTCATGCGGCGTGAGCACGACAGGCGCTTGGCGTGAGGAAATCGCGGTAAACAATGTCCGCGGGTCGCCTGCGAAGCTCGTGATCGCGTCGGCGTCGAGAACCACGGCGACCGGCGAAGCAAGCGCCGCCAGGACCATCTCCTTGGTTCGCTCCCCGACTCCCACGCCGGGTCCGATCAGCACTGCGTTCTTGCGGGCATCGGCAAGAAGCTCAGTGAGCGCGCGGGCATCGTCGACCTCGCGCACCATGATGGCGGTGAGCTGCGCGGCATTCACGGTCAGCGCATCGCGCGGCGATGCGACGGTCACAAGCCCCGCGCCGATCCGTAACGCGCCGCGCGCGCCAAGACGCGCAGCGCCTGTGCTCCACAACGGCCCCGAGACCACGACCGCATGGCCGCGCGCGTATTTATGTCCCTCGGGCTTTGGCCAGGGGTAATCGTCGAGCCAAAACGCGGGCTTATTGGCAAAGGTCTTGGGCTCAATGGTCCCGAGCACTGAATCGGGAATGCCGATATCCGCCACGTTGATCTCGCCGCAATGAACACGCCCGGGCATGAGCAGATGCCCCGGCTTCAGGCGGAAGAAGCTCACCGTGGAAGCGGCGTTGATCGCCACGCCCTTGACCTCCCCTGTCGTGCCGTCGATACCGCTTGGCACATCAACGGCAACGATCGGCAGCCCTGACGCATTGGCGGCATCGATCAATCCGGCGAGTTCACCGGTGATGGGCCGGCCGAGCCCGGCACCGAACAGGGCATCAACGATGACATCGGCGCCGGCGAGCAAATCGGGATCAAGAGGCTGAAGCTTGCCGTCGTAGCGCTTGGCCATCGCCGCAGCGTCTTTGGGCAGCCGGCTCGCATCGCCGCCGAAGCCGAGACGCACTTTGTATCCGCGCTCCATGAGATGGCGCGCGGCAACGAAGCCGTCGCCACCGTTATTGCCCGGACCGCACAGGACAGCGACCGTGGCAGCATCCGGAAAGCGTCGCGATACTTCGTCGGCGACAGCACGGCCGGCATTCTCCATGAGCACGAGGCTTGGGACGCCGCCGGCTATGGCTAGACGATCGGCCTCGGCCATCTCCTCCACGGTCAGGAGTTCAAGCATTGCGCACCATTTTGGGGATCCTATAGGCTGCTCAATTTCTATGCAGACAGCTTATTCTTTGGGCGATATCTTCTAAGGCCACATCCGCCTGGTTCTACCCTCAACGTTAATCCATTGAATTACAATGAAATTCATTCGCCTAGAGAATTGGCATAGGGCGTGCTTTGGCTGGCGCACGAGACTAGCGATAACGAACGGAAGCGCGCGGCTAAGCGCCGTTTTGCGTCCCAAGGGAGGTACGACGAAAGAATGAAAAAGATCGAAGCAATCATCAAGCCATTCAAGCTCGATGAGGTGAAAGAGGCCCTGCAGGAAATCGGGCTGCAAGGCATCACCGTCACCGAGGCCAAGGGGTTCGGACGGCAGAAGGGCCATACCGAGCTTTATCGCGGCGCCGAATATGTCGTCGACTTCCTGCCCAAGGTGAAGCTCGAGCTCGTGCTTGGCGACAACATGGTGGAGAAGGCCGTCGAGGCCATCATCGCCTCGGCCAAGACCGGGCGCATCGGCGACGGCAAGATTTTCGTATCGAATGTGGAGGAAGCCGTGCGCATCCGCACCGGCGAGACAGGGAATGATGCCATCTGACGAAGGCCGGCTTGACAACTATCGGAGATTTATTGACGCCGTCCGTGTGGCCGGGCGGCATTCACGCATGACAGGGGAGAACAATGGCAGACGCTAAGAGTGTGAGCAAAAAGATCAAGGACGAAGAGATCAAGTTCGTCGACCTGCGTTTCACCGATCCGCGGGGCAAGATGCAGCATGTCACCATGGACGCCAAGCTGATGGACGAGGAAGCATTCGCCGAAGGCATCATGTTCGACGGCTCCTCCATCGCCGGCTGGAAGGTGATCAACGAGTCGGACATGAAGCTCATGCCGGATCCGAAATCGGCGGTGCTCGATCCGTTCTTCGCCCAGAGCACGCTCGCCGTCTTTTGTGACGTGCTCGAGCCCTTGACCAACGAACCCTACGAACGCGATCCGCGCTCGATCGCCGGCAAGGCGCAAGCCTATATGCAGCAGACCGGGGTCGGCGACACGGCAGTGTTCGGACCCGAAGCTGAGTTCTTCGTGTTCGACGACGTGCGTTTCCAGGCCGAGCCGTATAATTGCGGATACAAGATCGACTCCATGGAGCTGCCGTCTAACATGGACACCGAGTACGAGATGGGCAATCTCGGCCACCGTCCACGCACCAAAGGCGGCTATTTCCCGGTGCCTCCGGTGGACTCAGCGCAGGATCTCCGCTCGGAGATGCTGAGCGTCATGGCCGATATGGGCGTCGTCACCGAGAAGCATCACCATGAGGTGGGCGCCGCCCAGCACGAGCTCGGCATCAAGTTCGGGCCGATCGTGCAGACCGGTGACGCCATGCAGATCTACAAATACGTCATCCATCAGGTGGCGCAGGCCTACGGCAAGACCGCCTGCTTCATGCCGAAACCGGTCTTCGGTGACAACGGCTCGGGCATGCATACCCACCAGTCGATCTGGAAGGGCTCGAAGCCGGTCTTCGCCGGCGACAAATATGCCGATCTGTCTGACACCGCCCTGTTCTATATCGGCGGCATCCTGAAGCATGCGAAGGCGCTCAACGCGTATACCAACCCGTCAACCAATTCCTACAAGCGGTTGGTGCCGGGTTACGAGGCGCCGGTGCTGCTCGCCTACTCCTCGCGCAACCGCTCGGCCTCTTGCCGCATCCCGTTGGGTGCCGGTCCGAAAGCCAAACGTGTCGAGGTGCGCTTCCCGGATCCGGCCGCCAACCCGTATCTCGCTTTTGCCGCCATGCTCATGGCCGGGCTTGACGGCATCGAAAACAAGATCCATCCTGGCGACCCGATCGACAAGAACCTCTACGATCTGCCGCCCGAGGAGCTGGAGAAGGTGCCGACCGTATGCGGCTCGCTGCGCGAGGCTTGCGAGTCGCTCGACGCCGATCGCGCCTTCCTCAAGAAGGGTAACGTGTTCTCGGACGACGCGATCGACTCCTATCTCGAGCTCAAGATGGAGGAGGTGGAGCGCTTCGAGATGATGCCCCACCCGATCGAGTTCGACATGTATTACAGCGTCTGACGCAACATAACGCTGCGTGTAAAGATGGGGCGGGCGCTTATTGAGCGTCCGCCCCACTTTTGCCCGGACTGCCGAACCTTCGCGGCGCATTTCCCCGTGAAAAACGGCGGCAAAGGTTCTCGCCAGGCTCCCCCAAACTGAAAATCGCGCTTACATCAAATAGAGCACTCCGTAGAGCGCGCCGCCGGCGAGCGCGGCATAGAGCCATGTCTTGTTGCCCTCGCACCAGGTGCCGACCAGCGCCGGCATGCCGAACACCACGAAACGGCAGAGCGATAATGTGATGAGCGTGGCGACGGCCGCGAGCAGCCAGAACGCGCCGTTGTTTTGCGTGGTTAGCGAGGCGGTGTGATCGAAATTGACGACATAGGTCTGCGCGCCGCTCGTGGTGAGCGCGATCACGCCCCACACCGCCGCACATGTCAGTACCGTCATGAGAACGTAACGCATCGCCATGCGCCGGAACTTCACCGCTTTCGGCGCTAAATCTGCGCCAACACAGTAAAGAAACGGGTAAGCGGCAGGCTTAAGCGAAGGTTAATGACGCCGCCTAGGCCGCCTTCCACTTTATGGAGCAGCCGATCGAGGGAATCTGCTCGCGCGGCCCCTGCCCCGTCGCGGCGATCTGCTTCATCGCTTCGAACAGGTCGCGGCGCGCATGGGCGGGCGCTGCCTCTTTACGGCTCTCGTCGAGCCGCCCACGATATTGCAGCTCGTGCCTGGGGTTGAAGCCGAAGAAATCTGGTGTGCAGGCCGCGTCATAGGCCCGTGCCACCTCCTGACTCTCGTCGTAGAGATAGGGGAAATTGAGGCCCTGCTCTTCAGCGAAGCGCTTCATGTTGTCGAAGGAATCGTCAGGGTAATGCGCCGCATCGTTAGAGGAGATGGCCACGGCCTTGATGCCGTGCGCTTCGAGTTCCTTGACGTCGCGCACGATGCGGTCGATCACTGCCTTGACGTAAGGACAGTGGTTGCAGATGAACATCACCAGCGTGCCCTTTTCCCCGCGCACATCCGCGAGGCTGTAGGTCTTGCCGTCCACGCCGGGCAGCGTGAAATCCTTCGCCTTCCAGCCGAAATCGCAAACGGGCGTTTCTTCCGCCATGGAACTCCTCTTCGCAAATCTGTCATCGGCCCGCTCTAGGCTTGGCGTTGAGCGCGGCGCATGATTGACTCTGCATATGGCGAAAACTGACGTCTTCTGCAACAGGGCCGAGGCTTACGAGGCCCATGACGATCGGCCGTTGAGCCCCGGTGGCGGCGAGACCATCGGCGATGTCGTTGTGCGGCGTTACAGCCGGCGCGACATGATGCGCGGCACGCTTGGCGTGGCCGCTGCCTCGGTTCTGTTCGGACCGTCGGCGCTCTCGGCTCGCGAGGCTTCAGCAACGGGGATCGAGGCAGATCGTTTCGCCTTCGAGGAGATCGACGCGGGCGTCGATGGGACGCACCATGTCGCGCCGGGATACCGCGTGCAAATCCTGCTGCGTTGGGGCGATCCGCTTTTTGCCGACGCGACCGATTTCGACCCGCTGAAGCAAAGCGCCACGGCGCAGCTCAAGCAATTCGGCTACAACAACGACTATATCGCCTTCTTTCCGCTCGGCGATGACGGCACACGCGGCCTGCTTTGCGTCAATCACGAATACACCAATGAAGAGGTGATGTTCCCCGGCATTGTCCGCCAGGACCTCGTCTGCTTCCCCGACATGACCGCAGAGCTGGTTGAAATCGAGATGGCGGCGCATGGCGTGTCTATCGTCGAAATCGCGCGTGAGGACGGCCAATGGCGCCCCGTGCTCGATAGCAAGTATAATCGCCGCATCAGCCCGCTCATCACCGCAATGACTGTTGACGGCCCTGCCGCGGGACATGATCGGCTGCAGACCGGCGCCGACCCATCAGGCAAAAGCATTCTCGGCACCCTCAACAATTGCGCCGGCGGCCAGACGCCGTGGGGCACCTATCTGACCGCCGAAGAGAATTTCCACGGCTATTTCTGGAGCGACGTTTGCGCCGAAGGCGGCAAGCCGCCAAAGGGCCTCGGCGGGGCGGAGGCCAAGAGCTATGAGCGTTACGGCGTACCGGGCCTGTGGCAGGCCTGGGGCAAGTTCGTTGACCGCTTCAATGTCGACAAGGAAGCGAACGAGCCGAACCGCTTCGGCTGGATCGTTGAGATCGACCCGTTCGATCCCGAGTCCGTGCCGGTGAAGCACACGGCACTTGGCCGCTTCCGCCACGAGGGGGCCGAGTGCATCGTCAACAAGGATGGCAGGGTAGTGATCTATTCCGGCGACGACGGCCGCTTCGAATATATCTATCGCTTCGTCAGCGACGGACACTACGATGAGAACGACCGCGCGGCGAATATGCGGTTGTTGTCATCCGGCACCTTGTCGGTTGCCAAGTTCCTCGACGATGGCCGTGTCGAATGGATGCCGCTCAAGTTCGGTCAGGGACCCCTCACGGAAGCGAACGGTTTCACCTCCCAAGCCGACGTGCTGATCGATGCGCGCTTGGCCGCCGATCTGCTCGGCGCCACCCGCATGGACCGCCCCGAGGACGTGCAGCCCAATCCCGCCAATGGCCGCGTCTATGCCATCCTGACCAATAACAAGGAGCGCCCAATGGGCGAGGAGGATGCCGCCAACCCTCGGCCCGAGAACGTATTCGGACATATCATCGAAATGACTCCGCCTGACGGCGACCATGCCGCCGGCACATTTACCTGGGAGATGCTGGTGCGCTGCGGCGACCCGTCGATTGCCGCGGTTGGCGCCTTGTGGAATCCGGCGACCTCGGCCAATGGCTGGTTCGCCTGTCCCGACAATGCGGCGATCGACGCCGAAGGGCGCCTGTGGATCAGCACCGATCAGGGCGAGCCGTGGCCGACCGGCCGAGCCGACGGCCTCTACGCACTCGAGACGGAAGGCGCACGACGGCGCACCGCCAAACTGTTCTTCCGCTGTCCCGTAGGCGGCGAGATGTGCGGTCCCTGCTTCACTCCCGACGGCGAAACCCTGTTCGTCGCCGTGCAGCATCCCGGCACTGACGGCACCGACAGATATAAAGGTTTCGAGCGGGCCTCGAGTTTCGCCGATCCGGCCACGCGCTGGCCGGACTTCGCGCCGAGCATGCCGCCCCGCCCCTCTGTGCTGGTCATCACCAAAGAAGGCGGCGGCAAAATCGCATAAAACCGCCGACTCTTGAAAAAGCCTTTAACGCGTGCGAGCTAACAAGCGGTTCCCGTCAACAGATTCGCTTAACAAGCGTTCGCTTATGAGCGTCAAACGCAAGACCGGCAGCGCCGCGCGCGATCTCTTCGCCAAGCTCGATGACGAGCTGAAGCGCGCGCCCATGCGTCCGGCCAAATCCGCCGAAAAGAAGTCGCGGGGGCGCGGCGGCGAGGATCGCTACACCGCCGCCGATATCGAGGTGCTCGAGGGGCTTGAGCCCGTGCGCCGGCGCCCCGGCATGTATATCGGTGGCACCGACGAGAAGGCGATGCATCACCTTTTCGCCGAGGTGCTGGACAACGCCATGGACGAGGCGGTGGCGGGCCATGCCGACCATATCACCGTCGCCCTCGATAAAGACGGGTATCTCACCGTGACCGATAACGGCCGCGGCATCCCTGTCGACCCTCATCCCAAGTTCAAGAAGAAATCGGCGCTGGAAATCATCATGACCACGCTGCATGCTGGCGGCAAGTTCAACTCCAAGGTCTATGAGACGAGCGGCGGATTGCACGGTGTTGGCGTGTCGGTCGCCAACGCGCTGTCGGAGACCATGGAGGTCGAGGTGGCACGCGGGCAGAAGCTTTATCGCCAGAGCTATACGCGTGGGGCGCCGGACGGCGCGGTAAAGAACCTCGGCCCGATCAAGAACCGGCGCGGCACTAAAGTGTGCTTTCGTCCCGACCCCAAAATCTTCGGTAAAGGCGCCGCGTTCAAGCCGTCGCGCCTGTTCCGCATGGCGCGGTCCAAGGCCTATCTCTTTCGCGGCGTCGAGATCCGCTGGTCCTGCGCCAAGGCGCTGCTCACGGGCGAGAACGATATACCGGAGACGGCCGTCTTCCACTTCCCCGGCGGATTGAAGGATTTTCTCGAAGACCGCATTGCCGGGCAAACGAGGGTCGTCGATGAAATCTTCGCCGAGCGCATCGAGCGGACCAACGGTCACGGCTCGGTCGAATGGGCCATCGCCTGGATCGCGAGCGACGATGGCTTTCTGAGCTCTTACTGCAACACCGTGCCCACGCCTGACGGCGGCACGCATGAAGCGGGCTTGCGCGCCGCTCTCACCAAGGGCTTGCGCGCTTATGGCGAGCTTATCGGCAACAAGCGCGTGGCGCAGATCACTGCCGATGACGCGCTCGGCACGTCCGCCGCCATGCTTTCGGTGTTCATCCGCGAGCCGGAGTTTCAGGGTCAGACCAAGGATCGCCTGTCGAGCCCGGAAGCCGCGCGCACCGTCGAGAGCGGCCTGCGCGACGCCTTCGATCATTGGCTGACCGGTAACCCCTCACAGGCCAATCGCCTGCTCGACTGGGTGATCGACCGCGCCGAGGACCGACTTCGTCGGAAACGGGAAAAGGAGATTGGGAGACAGACGGCGACACGCCGACTGCGTCTCCCCGGCAAGCTCGCCGATTGCGCGGTGAGTGGCGCGCAAGGCACCGAGATATTCATCGTCGAGGGCGATAGCGCCGGCGGCTCGGCCAAGCAGGCACGTGATCGCGCCACCCAGGCCGTGCTGCCGCTCAGGGGCAAGATCCTCAACGTGGCGAGCGCGAGTTCCACGAAACTCGCCGACAACCAGCTGCTCAGCGATCTCGTCCAGGCGCTCGGCTGCGGCACCGGTACGCGCTATCGCGAGGAGGATCTGCGCTACGAGAAAGTGGTGATCATGACCGATGCCGATGTCGACGGCATGCACATCGCCTCGCTGCTCATTACCTTTTTCTATCGCGAGATGCGCGGGCTGATCGAAGGCGGACACCTCTATCTCGCCGTGCCGCCGCTCTACCGGCTAAGCCAGGGCGCCAAGACGCTTTATGCCCGCGACGACGCGCATAAGGACGAGCTGCTGCGCTCGGCATTCAACGGCAGGGGCAAGGTCGATATCGGCCGCTTCAAGGGCTTGGGCGAAATGCTGCCGCGGCAGCTCAAAGAGACCACTATGGACCCGCGCGTGCGCACGCTGCTGCGTGTCGAAATTGCCGAGGACGAAAAGAAGACTTCCAAGCTCGTCGATCAGCTGATGGGCAACAAGCCCGAGGCGCGCTTCCGCTTCATCCAGGAGCGCGCCGCGTTCGCCAAGCCCGACGCTCTGGATATTTGAGCCTTACAACCAGCGGGGCACCCGTTCCTTGTATTTGCGGTAGGGCTCGCCGAACTTCGTCTCGAGATAGGCCTCCTCGCGCTCAATCACGCGCCGCTGTAAAATGACCAACATGGGGACCAGCAAGACCAGCATCCAGAAGCTGGTAAGCACGATGGACAGACCGAAATAAATCAGGATCAGGCCGATATAGATCGGATTACGGGTGAAGCGGTAGGGCCCGACGGTAACCAGCGCCGTGACCGGCCGGTCCACCGGCACGGGTGTTCCCGCGAGGCGGAAGCGATTGGCGGCAAGCACCGCAAGGAGCAGGCCGATCCCCATGAAGACCAGACCCGTGGTCAACGCCAGCCCGTTGGGAGAGGCCAGTCGCGTCCCGAGCGGCAGGGCCAGGGTCAGCAAACAGCCAATCACCAGCGCACCGAGAAACAGGAACGGCGGCCGGATCTCCACATTGGCATGGTCGTTATCGGTCATCTGCAAGCTGTCCTTTGTGACGTCGAACCGGGGTGGAATATAGCGGTTCCGGGGGCTCTCGCCCCACGATTTAGCCATCGTGTTGCGCGTTTTTGCCCCTTGCGCCGATGGGCGGCTCCTACTATCTCAATGCCAAGCATTGCCGTGCATACCAGCCCGATGCTTTGAGTGGCGTCTTGCGCAAACCCCACGAATCACAAATCCTTGCGCCTATAGAAAGAAAGAAGATACGCGTGGCGCCCTAGGCCCACGCGGAATTTTAGCTAACGCATGAGCTTCGAAAATCTTGGCTTAAGTCCGAACGTTTTGTCCGCCGTCACCGCGGCAGGCTTTGCAACCCCCACCCCGATACAAAAGAACGCCATTCCGCACGCCGTCGCCGGCCGCGACGTGCTGGGCATCGCCCAGACCGGGACCGGCAAGACCGCCTCCTTCGTCCTGCCGATGCTGACGCGGCTTGAACGCGGGCGCGCCCGGGCGCGCATGCCGCGAACCCTGATCCTCGAGCCGACCCGCGAGCTTGCCGCCCAGGTCGCCGAACATTTCGAGACGCTCGGCAAGAACCACAAGCTCACCATGGCGCTCCTGATCGGCGGCGTGTCCTATGACGACCAGGACCGCAAGCTCGATCGCGGCGCCGATGTGGTGATCGCCACGCCGGGCCGTCTGCTCGACCATTTCGAACGCGGCAAGCTGCTTCTCAACGGCATCGAGATCCTGGTCGTCGACGAAGCCGACCGAATGCTCGACATGGGATTCATCCCCGACATCGAGCGAATCTGCAAACTCCTTCCTTTCACGCGGCAAACTCTCTTCTTCTCGGCGACCATGCCGCCCGAAATTCAACGCCTCGCCGATAAATTCCTGCATCATCCCGAACGTATCGAAGTGGCGCCCCCGGCAACCGCAGCCGCCACCATCGTGCAGCGTCTCAAGAAAGCCCCTGACGATCCGGCCGCCAAGCGTGATGCGCTCCGCGCCTTGATGCGTGAGACGGACGTCAAGAACGCCATCATCTTCTGCAACCGCAAGAAAGACGTGGGCATCCTGTTCCGCTCGCTACAGCGCCACGGCTTCAGTGTCGGCGCGCTGCATGGCGATTTGGATCAGCACCAGCGTACCGCGACACTCGACGCCTTCCGCAACGGCACCATCGCCTTTCTCGCTGCGAGTGACGTGGCGGCGCGCGGCCTCGACATTCCCGACGTCAGTCATATCTTCAACTACGACGTGCCGATCCACCCCGAGGATTACATCCACCGCATCGGCCGCACGGGACGCGCAGGCCGCGAGGGCTATGCCGCCATGCTGGTGACGCCTAAGGACTTCAAGGCCCTTAAAGCCATCGAGAGGATGCTCAAGCAGGAGATTCCCTGGCTCGACGGCGCGCCGAGTCAAGAAGAGATGAGTGACGTTTCAGACACGGCCAACGGCTATGGACGTCATCGCCGCGGCGGACGCGGGCGGCGCCATAAGGGAGCGCCCCACAAGAATGGCCAGCCCCAGCGCGACAACGGGGGCCATGGCGACGGTGTCAAGAAACGGGACGATCACCGCCATGACGCACGGCACAATCAGCACAAGCATCACGGCGAGCGCAAAGAGCAGCAACACCGTCCCGCGCAACCGGCTCAGAACGACAGACCGGCACGGCCATCGCCTCAGCCGGCAGCTTCAACCAAGGGACAGAAGGGCATGGGCGACCACGTCCCCGCCTTCATGATGCGCCCGGTGCGCATCCCTTAAAAAAAAATTACTCTGAAGGTTCGGCGTCAGCAGGCCTGAGGGTGACCGACTCGCCGCAGCCGCAGGCGCTCGTCTGATTCGGGTTGTTGAATACGAAGCCCGAACGCATCTGGTCGCTTCTGTAGTCCATCTCCGTGCCGAGCAGGAACATCACCGCGGTCGGATCGATCAGGAGCTTCACGCCCTTGTCTTCGATCACCTCGTCATGCGGCCCGCGGGCATCCGCGTAGGTCATGGTGTATTCCATGCCGGCGCAGCCGCCGTTCTTCACGCCGATGCGCACGCCTTCGATACCCTCGCCTGACGCAGCCGTAAGCGCCCGCAAGCGCTCGGCGGCGGCTTCGGTCAGGCTCATCACTTGCGGTCGGGACTGCATGGTCATGGTTCGAAGGTGGGATAAAACGCGCCGTGGTTCAAGGGCCGTAGTTTAGAACATGTTTAGCGCAAGCTTAGCCTCATCCGACATGCGGCTCATGTCCCAGGGCGGGTCGAAGGTGAGGTTGACCTTTACCTGCCCCACACCCGGCACCGAAGAGACGGCATTCTCGACCCAACCAGGCATATCACCAGCGACCGGGCAGCCCGGCGCTGTGAGCGTCATGTCGACCTCGATATTGCGGTCGACATCCACTTCGAGCCGGTAGATCAGGCCGAGCTCGTAGATGTCGACGGGAATCTCAGGGTCGTAGACGGTCTTCAGCGCGGCGACCAGGTCGGCACGCAAGCGTTCGAGTTCCTCGGGCGGGATGGCAGAGCCAGGCTGGGAAGCCGCACCTTCAGTGCCAGCACCCTCGGTGCCAGCACCCTCCTCGCCGCCGGTCGCGCCGACGCAAGCCTTGATCTCGTCCGGCGCGGCTTCAGGCGCCACGTCTTCCTTTTCCCGATTCTTGTCCGTCACTTTGTCCATCGTGTTCAAGCGAACATCTCACGCGTTTTCTTCAGCGCCTCGACCAGACGGTCGACCTCTGCAAACGTATTATATATGGCGAATGATGCGCGGCATGTCGAGGTCGTCCCGAAACGCGCCAGAAGCGGCTCGGCGCAATGGGTTCCGGCCCTGACCGCAACGCCATAGCGGTCGAGGATGGTGCTCACGTCATGCGGATGGGCGCCATCGACATTGAAGGAGATGATGCTGCCTTTGTCCCTGGCTTGCCCGTAGATGCGCAGCCAGTTCAATTCGGACAGCCGCTCCGTGGCATAGGCCAGCAAGCTTCGTTCATGCGCCTCGATGCGCTCGCGCCCGACGTTCTCGACATAATCGATGGCCGCGCCGAACCCGATGGCCTGGACGATGGCCGGCGTCCCCGCCTCGAAGCGGTGCGGCGGCTTGGCATAAGTGATCTCGTCACGCGTGACGTAACCGATCATCTCGCCGCCGCCTTGGTAAGGCGGCATCTCTTCGAGATGCTCGCGCTTGCCGTAGAGCACGCCGATGCCGGTCGGGCCGTACAGCTTGTGTCCGGTGAGGGCATAGAAATCGATGTCGAGGTCCTGCACATCGACGGTGAGATGCACCGCGCCTTGTGCGCCATCGACCAGCACGGGAATGCCGCGTGCATGCGCGATGCGCGCAACTTCCTTGATCGGCACGATGGTGCCGAGCACGTTCGACATATGGGTGATGGCGATCATTTTGGTACGCGGCGTGATCAGGCGCTCGAACTCGGCCAGCGAGAATTCGCCGTCGTCCGAAACCGGCGCCCATTTCAGCACCGCGCCCTGCCGCTCGCGGATGAAATGCCAGGGCACGATGTTGGAGTGATGCTCCATGATGGTGAGCAGGATCTCATCGCCCGCGCCGATGCGCGGCCGGCCGAAAGATGAAGCCACAAGATTGATCGCCTCGGTGGCGTTGCGGGTGAAGATGATCTCTTCGTCGGAGCGCGCGTTGATGAAACGCCTGATCTTCTCGCGCGCCTTCTCGAAATTAGCGGTCGAGAGATTGCTGAGATAGTGCAGGCCGCGATGGACGTTGGCGTATTCCTCGGCATAGGCGCGCTGGATGGTGTCGAGCACCACTTGCGGCTTTTGCGCCGAGGCGCCGTTGTCGAGATAGACCAGCGGCTTGCCGTGGATGTTCTGCGTCAGGATCGGGAAGTCGGCGCGGATCGCCTCGACGTCGTAGGGCGCCTGCACCGCTTGGAGATCCTTGGCTGTCGGTGTCAGGACGGTCATCGGCCGCTTCCTCAGTCGAAATCGACGCCGAGCCACTCGGCGGAAGCCGCAGCGAAGGCGTCGCGCAGAGCCTCGTTCCCGACGCTCTCGAACGCCTCGCCGACGAAAGCCTGGATCAGAAGCGCCCGCGCCTCTTCTTCCGGAATGCCGCGTGCCTCGAGATAGAACAGCAGATCCTCGTCGATCTGGCCCGAGGTCGAGCCATGGCCGCAGACCACGTCGTCGGCGAAAATCTCAAGTTCGGGCTTGGAGTCGAATTCGGCCCCTTCCGACAGCAGCAATGCGTTCGCCATCTGCTTGGAGTCGGTCTTCTGCGCGCCGGGCGCGACCACGATCTTGCCCTGGAAGATGCCGCGTGCCTCGTCGTCGAGGACGACCTTCAGCAGCTCGCGTGTGTTGCAATGCGGCACGAGATGCTCGACCAGGATGGTGGTGTCGCAATGCTGGCGCCCGCGCTGCATGGTGACGCCGGAGATGTTGGCGGCGGCGTGCTCGCCGGTGAACTGCGCGTAGATCTGGTTGCGGGCGAGCAACGCGCCGAGCGAGACCACGAAGGCATTATAGCGGGCATCGGCGCCGAGCTTGATCAGCCAGGTGGTGAGATGCAGAGCATCCTCCACTTCAAGCTGCAGCTTGATGTGATCGATGGCGGCCTTGTCGGCGACCAGGACTTCGGTCACGGCGTTGCGTTGCAACCCCTTCATTCCGAGACTGCCGAAACTTTCCAGCAAGG
This sequence comes from Alphaproteobacteria bacterium, assembly GCA_016869535.1. Lineage (GTDB taxonomy): Bacteria > Pseudomonadota > Alphaproteobacteria > Rhizobiales > Methyloligellaceae > Methyloceanibacter. The sequence continues at coordinate 42,670 of VGDX01000009.1, forward strand.
TCGCCGCGCTGCCCGGCTCGGCCACGACGACATTGCGGATATAGGCCGAGGCCGGGTCGCCCTTGCCGTCGAGCTGGATGAGATGAAGCGGCTTGTCCAGTGTCACGTCCTTGCCGACCCGCAAAGCGATGCCGCCCGTCATCAGCGCCGTGTTGAGCGCGAGCACCGGATCGTCCGCACGCGGATTGATCGCGCCGAGTGACGCCTTGAGCCAGGCCGGCGGTTTCTCAAGGGCTTGCGCCAGCGAAATGGCTTCGACGCCCGACGCCTTCAATCCGGCAAGGTCCGAGAGGTCGGCGCGCAGCTCGCCTTCGACCATAACCAGACGATAGGCAGGAAGCCCCGCGATCTTCGCGCCAAAGGCCTGCTCGATGTCGGCCGCCGCGACGGCTAAGCCGGTGGCGAGCAGCAGCGGATGCGCCTCGCTCACGCGGGCGCGGAGATCGGTATATTTCCATGCCTCGATGCGCCGGTGTGGGAGACCGAGATGTCCGTAAGCCTCGATGGCCTTGCGGCGGCGACCGGACACCCATTCATTGCGCGCACCAGGCAGCGCCTTCTCGGCGCTCGTGAAGAGATCGAGAAAGTCCTGCTCGGCCTTGGTCCTGAATTGCTGGACGGGAAGGTCCATGCGTTTCTCCTACGCGGCCTGACCGTCGAACTCGGCGTAACCTGTGTCCTCTAACTCCAGCGCCAACTCAGGTCCGCCGGAGCGTGCCACCCGCCCGTCCGACAGCACATGCACGCGGTCGGGCACGATGTAATTGAGCAGCCGCTGGTAGTGAGTGATGACCAGCATGGAGCGCTCGGGCGAACGCAGCGCGTTCACGCCATCGGCGACCACGCGCACGGCGTCGATGTCGAGGCCCGAATCGGTCTCATCGAGCACGCAAAGCGACGGCTCGAGCAGAGCCATCTGCAGGATTTCATTGCGCTTTTTCTCGCCGCCGGAGAAGCCGACATTGAGCGGGCGCTTCAGCATCTCGGGGTCGATCTTGAGCGCCTTGGCCTTCTCGCGCACGAAACGCAAAAAGTCGGGCGTCGAGAGCTCGGCCTCGCCACGGGCCTTGCGCACCGAATTCACCGCCGTGCGCAGGAAGGTCATGGTGGCAACGCCGGGAATCTCCATCGGGTACTGGAACGCCAGGAACACACCGGCGACGGCGCGCTCGGTCGGGTCCATGGCGAGCAAATCTTCGCCGTTCCAGGTGACAGTGCCGGCGGTGACCTCGTAGTCCTCCTTGCCGGCCAGCACGTAAGCGAGCGTCGACTTGCCCGAGCCGTTCGGGCCCATTACCGCATGCACCTCGCCCGTTGGCAAAGTGAGGTCGAGACCTTTGAGGATCTCGCGGCCGTCGACATTGGCGTGCAAATTCTTGATCTCAAGCATTCCGACTTCTTTCTGGTTTATCCGACGCTGCCTTCGAGGCTGATCGAGATCAGCTTCTGCGTCTCGGCCATGAACTCCATGGGCAGATGCTGCAGCACGTCGCGCACGAAGCCGTTGACGATCAGCGCCACCGCCTCCTCCGCCGACAGGCCGCGGCTCAGGCAATAGAACAGCTGATCCTCGGAGATCTTCGACGTGGTCGCCTCGTGCTCGAAGGTCGCGCTCGCGTTCTTCGCCTCGATATAGGGCACGGTATGCGCGCCGCATTTGTCGCCGATGAGCAGCGAGTCGCAGTTGGTGTAGTTGCGCGCGTTCGTCGCCTTGCGATGCGCCGATACCAGCCCGCGATAGGTGTTGTTCGAGTGGCCCGCGGCGATGCCCTTGGAGATGATGCGGCTCGACGTGTCGCGGCCCAAATGGATCATCTTGGTGCCGGAATCGATCTGCTGATGGCCGTTGGAGATGGCGATCGAGTAGAACTCGCCGCGCGATCCGTCGCCGCGCAGGATGCAGGACGGGTACTTCCAGGTGATGGCCGAACCGGTCTCGACCTGCGTCCAGGAGATCTTGGAGTGCGCGCCCCGGCAATCGCCGCGCTTGGTCACGAAATTGTAGACGCCGCCTTTGCCTGCCTTGTCGCCCGGATACCAGTTCTGCACCGTCGAGTATTTGATCTCTGCGTCGTCGAGCGCCACCAGCTCGACCACGGCGGCGTGCAGCTGGTTCTCGTCGCGCATCGGCGCGGTGCAGCCTTCGAGATAGCTGACATAAGAGCCCTTGTCGGCGATGATCAGGGTGCGCTCGAACTGGCCGGTCTGCTTCTCGTTGATGCGGAAATAGGTGGAAAGCTCCATCGGGCAGCGCACGCCGGGCGGCACGTAGACGAACGAGCCGTCGGAGAACACCGCCGAGTTGAGCGTGGCGTAGTAATTATCGGTGATCGGCACCACGGAGCCCAAATATTTGCGCACGAGTTCCGGATGGGTCTTCACCGCCTCTGACACCGAGGAGAAGATCACGCCGGCCTTGGCCAGCTCCTCCTTGAAGGTGGTGACAACCGAGACGGAATCGAACACCGCGTCGACCGCGACGCGCGCGCCCTGCACGCCGGCCAGCACCGCCTGCTCTTTCAGCGGAATGCCGAGCTTGGCATAGGTCTCGAGCAGCTCCGGATCGACCTCTTCGAGGCTCTTCGGTCCTTCAGTGCTCTTCGGTGCGGAATAGTAATAGAGGTCCTGGAAGTCGATCTTCGGATATTTGACGTTGGCCCAGGCCGGCTCGTTCATGGTCAGCCAGCGGCGATAGGCTTCGAGCCGCCATTCGAGCAGCCACTCGGGCTCGCCCTTCTTCTCCGAGATAAAGCGGACGATGTCCTCGGAAAGCCCCTTGGGGGCCTTGACCGACTCGATGTCGGTGAAGAAGCCGTATTTATATTTATCGACGTCGATCTCGCGGACGCGGGCGACCGTCTCTTGCACTGCCGGCATGCTTCTGCTCCAAAATCCTTTTCGTTCTCGGCGGTTACGCCGCCACCTTGCTTCCCTGCTTCAAGCGCTTCACCAATGGCTCAAACGCCTGAATGAACCTTTCGATATCGGCACGCTTGGTCGCAAAACCAAGGCTTATCCTGATCGCCCCTTGCGCCAACTCCGGCTTAACGCCCATGGCCGCCAGCACATGCGAGGCCTCGACCTTGCCCGAGGAGCAGGCCGCTCCAGAGCTCACCGCGACACCGGCAAGATCGAGCCCGATCACCAGCGTCTCGGCCTTGGCGCCCGGCACGGCGATGCACGCGGTGTTGGGCAGGCGGGGCACGCCCGCCGACAGCACCACCGCATCAGGCGCGAGGCTCAGAACCCTCGCCTCGATCTCGTCTCTGAGCGCCGCAATCTCCCCGGTTTTGGCGAGATCGGCGCTTGCCAGCTCCGCCGCCACGCCGAAGCCGACAATGCCATAGACATTCTCGGTGCCGGCGCGCCTGCGGCGCTCCTGACCGCCGCCCTTGAGCAACGGCTCGACCGTGACGCCTTCGCGCAACACCAGTGCGCCGACGCCCTTAGGTCCGCCGATCTTGTGCGCCGACAGGCTCAGCATATCGGCGCCGAGCGCGCTCATATCGAGCTTCATCCGTCCCGCCGCCTGCACGGCGTCGGTATGGAGGAAACCACCAGCTTCCTCGACGATCTTCGCTGCTTCCGCCACCGGCTGGATGACGCCGGTTTCGTTATTGGCGGCCATCAGCGAAACATGCGGCCGCCACCCTCCTAAATGGTGCTTTTCCAGCGCTTTCGCAAGGTTTTCGAGGTCGATCACGCCCTCCGGCGTCACCGGAATCTGGGTGATGGTCTCGGGGTGGAAACGCCCGCCAGCCAGCACCGAAGGGTGCTCGACCGCCGAGACATAGAGGTGCCACGACCCCTCGCCCCTTTGCGGGATGAGCGCCAGCGCGTTCGCCTCGGTGCCGCCGCTCGTGAAGATCACGTCCTCGGCCCGCGCGCCGGCGAGCTTCGCCACCTTCGTCCTCGCGGCCTCGATGGCGGCGCGCGCCGCACGTCCCTCTTCATGCACCGAGGACGGATTGCCGGTCAGCGACAGCGCGTCGATGACGGCAACGCGCACGTCCTCACGGAGCGGCGCGGTGGCGTTGTAGTCGAGATAGGATCGCTGGCTCATGCTCTGCCGAAGCTTGCGGCCCTTCGCCGCCGGTTAATCGCTTGCACGAGCCCCCGTCGCACGTGCTATGAAGCGCGGCCGGAATTTGAAGCCGCTCCAAGCGCCCAGCAGTTCCGGAGCGGCCTTTTTTGGAACAATTCTAATCTTCTATAAGATTCCAGGACATAAGAGTCAAGATTTGCGGCGCTTCCCTTGTTCCGCAGAAATACCCATCTCTGCTTCAGTTCGCCCCCAGAAGTAAACGTGCGATCGAGGTCAGTCGTTCATGCCTGAAGTCAATATCAGCGGTCCCGCCGGGAGAATCGAGGCCCGCTACCACCACGAGCCCGGGCCGAATTCTCCCGTGGCGCTAATTCTCCATCCGCATCCGCAATTCGGCGGCACGATGAATAATCAGGTGGTGTATCACCTGTATTACGCGTTCCAGCGGCGCGGTTTCTCGGTGCTCCGCTTCAACTTTCGCGGCGTGGGCCGCAGCGAGGGCCTGTTCGATAACGGCCCGGGCGAGTTGGCGGACGCCGCCACCGCGCTCGATTGGTTGCAAGCCTATAACGCCGACGCCGAGACCTGCTGGATCGCGGGCGTGTCCTTCGGCTCGTGGATCGGCATGCAGCTTCTGATGCGGCGCCCTGAGATCGAAGGCTTCATCTCCGTGGCCCCGCCCGCCAATCTCTATGATTTCACCTTCCTCGCCCCCTGCCCCTCGTCGGGACTGATGGTCAACGGCGCCAAAGATCGAGTCGTGCCAACGGAATCCGTGCGCGGGCTGGTGGACCGTCTCAAGACGCAGAATGGCATCGTCATCGAGCATGCCACCGTGCCGGACGCCAACCACTTCTTCGAAGGCCGCATGGACGGGCTGATGGAGACGGTCGATGCCTATCTCGACAAGCGCCTCGGCAAGACCAAGAAGCGCAAAGACAGCGCCGCCTAATCCCTCTTCTCAAATCGTCATGGCCGGGCTTGTCCCGGCCATCCAATAGTGCCTTCCCACACCGCTCCTGTCCAATTGGATGCCCGGCACAAGGCCGGGCATGACGAGTTTGGTATTGATGGGGCAAACCTGCTACAGGCTCTGTCAAAATGTCGGGGCCGCTGAGACAATGAACACCGTGAAATCGGACTTTCTGCGCGAGCTTAAGGATCGCGGCTATATCCACCAGGCGACCGACGAAGCGGCCCTGGACAAGCTCGCGCGCGCCGAGACGGTCACCGGTTATATCGGCTTCGATTGCACCGCGCCTTCGCTCCATGTCGGCAATCTGCTCAGCATCATGCTGCTGCGGAAATTGCAGCAGGCCGGGCATCGCCCCATCGTCCTGATCGGCGGCGGCACCACTAAGGTGGGCGATCCGTCCGGCAAGGACGAGGCACGCAAGCTGCTCACCGACACCGAGATCGCCGCCAATATTGCCGGCATCGAGTCGGTCTTCAGCAAGTTCCTCAGCTTCGGCGATGGCGGCGCCATCATGGTCAACAATGCCGACTGGCTCGATACGCTGAACTACATCGACTTCCTGCGCGACTACGGCCGCCATTTCAGCGTCAATCGCATGCTGACCTATGAATCGGTGAAGCTCAGGCTCGAACGCGAGCAACCGCTGAGCTTCATCGAATTCAATTACATGGTGCTGCAGGCCTACGATTTCGTGGAGCTTTACCGACGCTATGGCTGCCGCCTGCAGATGGGCGGCTCGGATCAGTGGGGCAATATCGTGAGCGGCATCGAGCTTGGGCGCCGCAGCGACGGCGTGGAGCTGTTCGGGCTCACCTCACCGCTCCTCACCACATCCTCGGGCGCTAAAATGGGCAAGACCGCCGCGGGCGCGGTGTGGCTCAATCCCGACATGCTCTCCCCTTACGACTATTGGCAATATTGGCGGAACACCGAAGACGCCGATGTCGAGCGCTTCCTCAAGCTGTTCACCGAACTGCCGCTGAAGGAGATCGCCAGGCTCGGCAAACTTAGCGGCGCGGAGTTGAACGAGGCGAAGAAAATCCTCGCCACCGAGGCGACCGCTCTCGTCCATGGCCGCGACGCCGCCGATCGCGCCGCGGATACGGCCCGGACCACATTCGAGCAAGGCGAGATCGCCGCCAATCTGCCCACGCTCGACGTGCCGCGCGCCGAACTGAAGAAGGGTCTCGGGGTGCTGAATGCGAGCCTGCAGGTCGGCTTCGTCAATTCGACCGGCGAAGCCCGGCGGCAGATCAAGGGCGGCGGACTCAAGATCAACGACGAGGCCGTCGCCGACGACCGGAGACTCTTGACGCTCTCGGACCTCACGCCGGAAGGTGTGATCAAGCTTTCGCTCGGCAAGAAGCGTCACGTGCTGATCCGGCCGGTTTAGCGGCGTTACTGCGGGGTGAAGCCGCGACTCGGCGAGGCGGCGGCCGCCTCGGGCGCCGCATCGAATTCAAAGATCTGCCGGAAGATGCCGGGTGTCATCACCGACATCGGATTGACCAGCACCGTGGGATTGTCGAGCTTGCCCTTGATGGCAAAGGTGATACCGACCAGCCCTTCGCCCTGCCGTCCGCCGATGATCGGTCCGAGAATCGGAATGGAGCGAAAGGCGGAGTTGAGCCCGTAGAGCGGGACATAGGTGCCGCCGAGATCGACCGTGCGCGCCTTGAAGTCGGCGGTGCCGCGCACGGTGGCGCCGAGCGACGGACCATTCATGTAGGAATCATGCAGGCGGAACTTGCCGCCGCCGACGCTGAACGGCGCGCGCAACTGAGTAAACCCGATGCGCGACCGCTGTTGCTGCTGCTGCTTACGCTCGCCGAGCACGGCGGTTGAGTGCGGATCGGTGAGAACGTCGTCGACTACGGAATCGCCAACCAAGTTGAAGTTTCGCACCCACAATGTGCCATTCATCGCGCCGGCTGTGCCGGCATCGAGATTAACCTGGAGCGAGGCTTCGCCGCCCTCGATACTTGGGTAGAAACCGACGAGACGAAAGGCGGAGCCAGCATCGACCGCCTCGGCCTTGATCTGCCTGGCACCGCCCGCATGTTCGAGCCTCACCGCGGCGGTACTTTTACCGTTCAGATTGCCCTTGGCGTCGAGCGCCACGAGCTTGCCGTCGCGTTTCTGCATGGTGGCCTGCAGATCTTTGACCGTGGTGTCATAGGCGCCGACCACGGTGCCGATCCGGGCCATGAAATCGATGCCGGTCCAATCGCCCGCGTTCTCCGATCCCGAAGCGGCAATCTGCTCCGCCGAAAACAGAGACTGGAAGAACTGCCGTCCGTCGAAGCTCGGCCCCTCGACCTTGATGTCGAGCACATTATCGTCGCGGATGTCGCCAGTGATTTCGACATGGGTCAGGGCGCTGACCGAGAAGTGAGGAAAATAAAAGCTCTTGAGACGGTGCGCTGCATCGAGCGAGATCAAACCGTTGACGGCAATATCGTCACCGAGGACGGTGAAGTTCTGCAAATCGAGCGAACCGTTATCCTTCTGCTCCACATCGAACTGCACGCTTGCCGCGCGGCCGGCCGGCTTGGTCCAACCGATACTGTCGAATTGCAACCGCGCCTGGGTGAGGTCGGCCTGGAAGTTGATGCTCTGGTCGCTTTGCCCGAAGCGCGACATCGACAAGGTGACCGGCGTCGGGCCTTTGATCAGATGGTTGAGCTTGAGCCCAAGTTGTGTGCGCTTGGCCTCGTCGAGCGTGGCGTTGACGCGAAGCGGCGGCTGCCGGTCATCGGGCGTGTAGAAGATGCGCTGCCAGTAGACCTCGGCTGGTATGTTCTGGATGAGAACCTGACCCCGGGCCTCGATCGTTTCATCGGTGACGTTCAGATCGATACCGCCACCTGCCACCTGCAGATCGCCGATACGCTGCGGCGCGATGGCGTTCTCGATGCGCGCCAATCCGTTCAGCTTGATGTCTTTGAATTCGAGATCGGCCAAGAGCGGCATGGACAGGGTAAAGCCGCCCTCTGCCGTGCCGCTCAGGAAGTCAGGCGTCATGCCCACGCTTCTGATGTAGCCGAGCGGCTCGTGGTCGAGAAGTTCGAGGACCGCAGGCGTGGCGCCATTCGCCTTGAACGCGATCACGCCTTGCTGCGGGTCGATGCGCAGATCGGGAATGTAGAACGTGCCGTCGGCAAGGGCGATTTCCTGCGATGAGGGCAGCACGATCTTGCCCTGCGGGATGTCGACGGAGAATTCGACGCCCGAGACCACAAGTTTCGCGTCGCCCGTGATCACCGGTGGCAGTTCGGGGATATAGGCGATGCTCATGCCGGAAAGGTTGAGTTCGACATTGATAGTGCCCGGAGGCACCTGGCCCCCCTGTTCGATTTCGGCAAGCTGACCCGCGGCCAAGTTCACCTCGAAGCGGCCGCCTTGCGTCTCTCCGCCTTCGATCCGTTCAAGCACCCATTGCCGCGCCTTGCCTGCGAGGAATTTCGGCCAGAACCGCTTCAGGGTGTCGACCGGCATCGGGCTCACTTCGCCCGATAGATGAATCTCCGGTGAGGTCGGCGCATCGACCGCATAGCCCATGAGCGAAATCGATGCCGTGCCCGAGCGAATGACGAAGCGCGAGACGGTCACGCGCCCTTCCGCCGGCACGAAGTTGCCCGTGGCCGACCATTCATCCACTTTCATGGGAGAAAGACCGAACTCCTCGATGGCGAGAATTGTATCGTCAGCCTTCAAGGCGAAGTCCCAGGTAACCGGTACACCGTCCGCGCCGCGCGTTGGACGGAAGGTGCCGCTGATCGTGGCCCGGCTCTGTCCCCAGACGAATGTCGAGGGCGCGATTTCGACGATGTCCTTTTCTTTCACATAGCGCAGCTTGATATCGCCATGGTCGATGCGCATGGCGGTGTCGCGGTCCCAGGGTGGCGTGATGAGGCCGGGCGCCAGTCTGAGCCATGCCTCGCCCGACAGGAACTTTCCGCTATCGGAGAGTTCCATCGTGCCTTCGCCGTCTACGGCCATGTCGAGCGCCTTGAGCACGCCAATCGAGGGGAAGTTGCCGGCGATGCCCGACGGAACGAGATTCTGCACCAGTGCGGTGATGCCGAGACTCTCGCGCCTGGGACGCTGTTCGGTACGAATTTCGAGCTGCCAGTCGCCCTTGGACGAGGCGACGCTGGCCTGGCCGACGATCAGGCTGCGCTGATGGCGATGGTCGAGATCGATGGAGAAGTCAGGCACATGCCAGGAGGTCTGCGTGCCGCCATGATTGAGCACGACCAGAGCATCCTCGAAGCCGAACCTTGTGAGATAGGAGCCACTGCCGGCGCGCGCGCGCACGAAGGCTTCATTCACGGCACTGGTCAGATCGAGCTTGCGGGAGCTGGCGCCAATCGGCGTCTCGGGACGTTTGGCGATCGCCGGTGCGTCCGGCAGGCCTGAGGACGCTTCGCCCTGCGGCATAGACTCGCTGCTGGGCGGCCGTGAGAAACTCAAAGTGAGCCCCTGCTCGTCATTATAGAAGAGCAGGAGGCGCGGCCCGATGAAGTCGACGCTTCCCGGCGCGAGATGTCCCGTGAGTAACGCGCTGCCGCTCATACCGATGGCCGCCAGTGGCGCTTGCGCCACGATCGAGCCGTCTTTCGCATCGATCAGCCGGATATTGCGCAGGCGGAACAGGACACCCGGTCCATCCGAGGCACGCTGCAGGACCGCATCGTCGATCTGAACCTTGAGGCCTGACAATTGCTCGTTGATGGCCTCCTCGATGGTCGGAACCAGAGTCGGCAGCGAGATCGGCCCTTGCGCGAGACGCCCATAGCCCATGACGATGGCAATCAAGCCCACGACTAGGACGCCGGCGAAAATTTCGCGGCAGAGATGGGCGCCACCCTTCGACAATTTGGCGATCTCGACCTGCACCGGCTCGGGCACGCTTTTCACCAGCGCCCTTCCTTGGGCTGGCAGCGTGAGGAGAACCTTGCGGCTTTCTTCGGTCCATTTGACCAGGGCACCGGCGATCGGTTGCATCGCCGAAGACGGCGATGCCGATTCGGCGCGCGCTTCGCGGGTCAGGCCCAAGGCTGACAAAAGGCGCCTGAACGCCGCGGCGGCTTCGTCGATCAAGGTAAGGCGATGCCTCGGTTCGCTCATGGGCCTAATTGCCGGCTATACCCCCAAGGCAGCCTCTCTGGCAGGCCTCCCTAACACGGCCTATCTTGTGAGGCTAAGCACTTGTCGCATAGGAGATACCAAAATCGGCTAAAGGAAGGCGATAGGACCGAAAAACCAAGATGCGTCAATCATCTGCGCCGTCTTTCAACTGTTGCGATATTGCCATGACGCGCAAACCAATGCGAACTCGCGCGCAGGGAACGCCCTCGACAATCAGAAGGGGCAGTTCTATGGTTGGCCCGGGCCTGAGAGCACTCAATTCCAGGACGCGCGTCAAAGTAGCGAGGGGGAAAGTATCATGTTTACGAAGAAGTTGGAGTCCACCGCCAACCTCACCAAGTTCGGAGAGAAAAAAAGCGACTCCGAATCGCCGTTCGCCGAGCGGCCCTCGACCTCCGTCAAGAGCACGAGTTCGAGCAAGATGGTTCCCTCCATCATCGGAGAAGATTTGTCGATCACCGGCAATGTACGGTCTAAGGGCGAACTCCAGATCGACGGCGAGATCCAAGGCGACATCAATTGCGGATCGCTGTTGCTCGGCGAAACATCGCAGGTCATCGGTGGCTTGATCGCCGAGGATGTGGTGGTGCGGGGCCGCGTGGTCGGCTCGATCAGGGGCCTGCGTGTCACGCTACAGTCGCAGGCGCATGTTGAAGGCGATATTTTCCATCAGAGCCTCGCCATCGAGCAGGGAGCGTATTTCGAAGGGAAATCCCGCCGGTCGGACGATCCGATGGCCGACCTCAAGACGGAAAAAAGCCAGAACCATTCCCGTTCAGACCGGCCGTTCGAGTCCCGCTCCGACGACAAAGACAAGCCGCTGAACTCGGCCGCCGAATAACGGCAGTCATCTGATTTTTCCGAAGACGCGAACGCGGGCTTAACCCTCTGCGTCGGCTTGAATGCGCTCGGCCAAGGCCGCCTCGATGAAGCGGTCGATGTCACCGTCGAGCACCGCCATTGGGTTGGTGCTTTCCACGCCGGTGCGCAGGTCTTTCACCAACTGATAGGGCTGGAGCACGTAAGAGCGGATCTGGTGGCCGAAACCGATATCGGTCTTGGCTGCGGCCGCCGCTTGCGCTTCTTCCTCACGCCGCTTCAGCTCAGCTTCGTAAAGGCGCGCGCGCAACATCGACCAGGCGGTGGCGCGGTTCTTATGCTGCGAGCGTTCGTTCTGACACTGCACGACGATGCCGGTTGGCAGATGCGTGATGCGCACCGCGCTGTCGGTGGTGTTGACATGCTGTCCACCGGCGCCCGAGGCGCGATAGGTATCGATGCGCACGTCTTTATCATCGATGTCGATGGCGATGGTGTCGTCGATGGCCGGATACACCCACACGGAAGCGAAACTCGTATGACGGCGCGCGTTCGAGTCGAACGGCGAGATGCGGACCAGCCGGTGCACGCCCGATTCAGTCTTCAGCCAGCCATAGGCGTTGGTGCCCTTGACCAGGAGCGTCGCCGATTTGATGCCCGCCTCCTCGCCGTAGGTCTCGCCGATGATCTCGACCTTGTATTCGCGCCCCTCCCCCCAGCGGGCATACATGCGCTCGAGCATCTGCGCCCAATCCTGGCTCTCGGTGCCGCCGGCGCCGGCGTGAATCTCGACATAGGCGTCGTTGATGTCGGCCTCGCCCGACAGCAGCGCTTCAACCTCGCGGGTATGCGCTTCTTGTCTGAGCTTGTTCAGAGCCGCTTCGGCTTCGGCGACGACGCTGTCATCTCCCTCCTCCTCGCCGAGCGCGATCAGGGCGACATTATCGTCGAGTTCGCTGCTGATGCGGTCGTAGGCGGTGAGTGCCGTGTCGAGTTGCCGGCGCTCGCGCATGAGAGCTTGCGCGCGTCGGCTGTCGTTCCAGAAATCCGGAGCTTCCGCCTCGCGATCGAGCGCGGCTAATCGCGTCCGTGCCTGGTCAGGGTCAAAGATGCCTCCTGAGCAGGGACAAGGACTCCTTGATGTCGTTGACGACCATGTCGGTTTCGGCGCGCATCGTATCCTCGGTAAAAAATTGATGAGCCGGGCGGACGCATAACCTCCGCCAGGCTACTCGGCTGATATGGGGTCTAGTAGAGGCCGCTTGTAGGCGATGTCAAAGCACGGCCATCGCCTGGGGGCATGAATTGTGCGCCACGGCCGAAACCGGGGAATAACGGCGGCGTGCGGTTAGCCGGCGGCGGCTTCCTGTAGACTGGCGGCGGCGGCTGCCGATAGACCGGAGGCGGCTGGCGATAACCGGGAGGCGGCATCGCGCCGTCCGGCGGCAACTCGGCCTCTCCGGCCATCTCGCCTTCGAACCCGTCCTGGCCGATGCCGACGGCGCCGGCCGGCTCGAGACCGGGCTTGAAGGCTTCGACGATGGTGCCCGGACCTCCGCCGCCCACGGGTGTGCCTGATTTGTGGTTGACGCTCACAAGTTTGACGCCAGGCGGCGGGCGGAACTGCACCGGTGGCTCGCCGTCGAGCGCCTCTTTGAGGAAATCGCGCACGACCGGCGCGGCGAGACTGCCGCCCGTCTCGCCATGTCCCATCGGCTTCGGCTGATCGAAGCCGATATAGACGCCGACGGCGAGGTCGGGCGTGTACCCGACGAACCAGGCGTCCTTGTAGTCGTTGGTGGTACCGGTCTTGCCGGCGACCGGCCGGTTCAGCACCTTGAGGCGCGTGGCCGTGCCGCGCTGGACCACGCCGTCCATGATCATGGTCATCTGATAGGCGGAGATGGGATCGATCACCTGCTCGCGCACATCGATGAGCTCAGGCTCATCCTGGCCGTTCCACTCGCGCGCCGAGCATTTGCTACAATCGCGCTGGTCGTGGCGCCAAACCGTGCGGCCGTAACGGTCCTGGATGCGATCGATGAAGGTCGGCGTAATCTTCTTGCCGCCATTGGCCAGCATGGAATAGCCGCCCGTCATGCGGATCAGCGTGGTTTCGCCGGCGCCGAGCGCCATCGACAGCGCCGGCATCAGGTTGTCGTACACGCCGAAGCGCTTGGAATAATCGACGATGATCGGCATGCCCATGTCGCGGGCGAGGCGCACCGTCATCAGGTTGCGCGACTTCTCGATGCCGAAGCGGAGTGTCGAGGGACCAGCCGCCGAGCCTGCGTCATAATTCTTCGGGCACCATTGCGGCATGCCTTTGCCCTGGCTGATGCAGATCGGGCCGTCGACGATGACGCTCGACGGCGTGTAGCCGTTGTCGAGCGCCATGGTGTAGATCAGCGGCTTGAACGAGGAGCCTGGCTGGCGGCGGGCTTGCGTCGCGCGGTCGAACTGGCTCTGGGCGAAACTGAAACCGCCGGCGATGGCGAGCACGCGTCCGCTATGCGGGTCCATGGCGACCAGCGCGCCGCCGATCTCCGGCGGCTGCATCAGCGACCACTGACCTTTAAGACTTTCTTCCGTCTGGGTGGGCTTGCCGTCTTCGCCGATCTTCGGACGGCGCGGCGCGACATAGATGATGTCGCCGACTTTGAGCACGGCATTGACGGAGCCCGACCGGGTCCATTTCACTTCCTCGAAGGGAATGACGCCAATTTCGCGCTCTTCGACCAGCTTGCCGGTCTCGGTGCGGGTGGGCCTGATGCCGACCTTGGCCTGGTCCTTCGACACTTCGAGCACCACGGCGAGCCGCCAGGGATCGATATCGTTGAACATGGGCTTGGCGGCGAGCGTTTTGCCCCAGTCGCCGCTGATATCCATATTGTCCTCGACCCCGCGCCAACCGCCTCTACGGCGATCGTAGCCGACCAGGCCGTCGATCAGAGCCTTGCGCGCGGCGAGCTGAAGCCGCGGATCGAGCGAGGTGCGCACCGACAATCCGCCGCCATAGAGCTTGTCCTCGCCGAAGCGGTCGAGAATCTCGCGGCGCACTTCCTCGGCGAAATATTCCGAGGCCGGAATCTTCGCGCCGAAAGTGCGCGCCTTGGCGCCAAGCGGCTGCTTCTTGGCCTCTTCCCCTTCCGCGTAGGTGACGAAACCGTTCTCGACGATGCGGTCGATGACCCAGTCGCGCCTGGCGATGGCGCGCTCCGCGTGCCTGAACGGATCGTAATTGCTCGGCGCCTTGGGCAGCGTGGCGAGATAGGCGCTATCGGCGAGCGTCAGTTCGTTGAGCGCCTTGCCCCAATAGGTCTGGGCCGCGGCCGCGACGCCATAGGCGCCGGCGCCGAGATAGATCTCGTTGAGATAAAGCTCGAGGATCTGCTCCTTGGTGAAGGCGCGCTCGATGCGGATGGCGAGGATCGCTTCTTTGAGCTTGCGCTCGACGTTCTGGTCGCTCGACAGCAAAAAGTTCTTGGCCACCTGCTGCGTGATGGTCGAGGCGCCGGCCATGCGCCGTCCCGATTGCAAGGCGCTCAAATTGGTGGTCGCGGCGCGCACGATACCCTGAATGTCGAGCCCGCCATGCTGATAGAAATTCTTGTCCTCGGCGGAGATGAAGGCATCGATCAGCTGCCTGGGCACGGCGGTGAGCGGCACGTAGATGCGACGCTCGCGCGCGAACTCGGCGATCAGCCGGCCGTCATAGGCGTGGATGCGGGTCATCACCGGCGGCTCGTATTTGGCGAGCACCTCGTAGTCCGGCAATTCGCTCGACACCTTCCACAGCACGAAGGCGGCGGCGGCGGCCACCGCGATGAACATGATCATCGCCGCGGCGAACATGAAACCGATAAAGCGCAAGAAGAAGCCGCGGCGGCGGCGCTTCTGCTTTGGCGCTTTGCCTGAAGTCGTAATATCCATGATTCACCCGTCCAGACCCCGGTTTTTAGTCGCGCCGGGCGCCTAAAGCAAACCTAGCGAAAAATATGGCAACAAAACGCTACCGCGCGCCGAATCCCAAGGAAAGCCGGGCCTCTTACCAAACCGTAACACGCATCGTCTGGCGTCCGCGCGGGGTCGTCACCGACAGCCATGTGATCTGTGGCGCGCGGGCCACAGCCCAATAAAATCGCACATTTAGGCGGTAATACCCGCACGTTTCGCGCGAATCCACGGCTAAACTCCGTCCAATCTTTTGGGGGACCGCCGGAACTCGCGGCATGCGTGTCGCAGTCGGTAAGCCAGACATCTTTCTCGACAGTGAGCAGACGGCACTCGAAATGGGCCGTCAAAGCATGGCGCCGGTCGGCCGAGAACGAAGCATGGACCAGTGCGCTCCCGGCGGGCGGTGTTTGCTCGCCAAGCGCCATGGGCGTCACTTCCGTCAGCTCATCGTTCAGTTCGATGAGCACCAAATCGCGAGCGAGCGCCTGCACGTTCGGTATCTTACTTGGATCGATATATTCGTACCCTGGAGGAAAGCGGAGACATTTGGCCGTCGCGTGACCTTGCCAACTCGACCCTTTGACCCCTGCCAGAAAATGTATTTGCCGCGCGAGAAATGGCGTACGGCGCCGCGGGTCCATAACGCAATGAGCCGCCGTTACCACAAGGTTGTTTGCGATTAGAGAACCCGTGCATCGCCTTGTCTGCCGATAGCCGGCGACATTAATCTGCCCGATTGCCGGCCAGGGAGCGCCCTGTTCTTCAACCGCCTCACGATCGTCATGTCCGAAGATCCCGGGCTGCAAGCTTCGGCTCGCAGCCTGAACGATGGGTATCGCGCATATCAGCCCGAGAAGGGCGGCGCCGAGGAAACGATCACGGGCCTGCATCTGACATCTGGCTCAGAACGGATTGCCGGCAAGCTTCTTGGCGAAATAATTATCGATCGCCTTGACCACCGAGCCCGCCATGCGCTCGCGCCAGGGATCGGAAACGAGGCGCTTTTCGTCCTCGGGGTGGCTCAGGAAGCCGAGCTCGAGCAGCACCGAGGGCACGTCCGGCGCCTTCAGCACGCGGAAGCCCGCCCCGCGCAATTTCTTTGTATGCAGGTTTCCCTTCCCGGCCAACTCGCCGACAATGGAGCGGCCAAAGACCGCCGAGCGGTTCTGCGTCTCGCGCTGCGTGAGATCGATAAGAATGTTGGCGAGCACCTCGTCGGAATCGTTTGGCAGCGCGACGCCGGCGATCACGTCGGAGAAATTCTCCTTGGCGGCGAGCGCCTTCGCTTCCTCGTCGGAGGCGTCTTCCGACAGCAGATAGACGGTGGCGCCGCGGGCGATCTCCGGCTTGTCGGGGAAATAATCGGCGTGGATCGACAGGAACAATCTCGCGCCCCGCTTCTGCGCGAACGCCACCCGCTCGCGCAAGGGGAGAAAGGTGTCGTCCTCGCGCGTCATGTGGACTTCATAGCGGCCGGTCGCTTCGAGCTTCGTCTTCAGGATCTTCGAGAAGGCCAGCACGACCTCCTTTTCGGCGACGCCGCTCGGGCTCTTAGCGCCGGGATCGATGCCGCCATGGCCGGGGTCGAGGACCACAACCGGCTTGGCATTGGGATCGGGCGCATGTGTCGGCAGAGGCGGCGCCGTCTCGTTCGCATCCTGCGGCTTCGACTCCTCGAGCTTGGCGAGGAAGGTCTTCTCGTCGGTGGGCACGAGATCGATGACGAGCCGCGCCGGCTGATTGTCGCGCGGCTCGAGCACGAAGGCCTTGTCGATGAGGAACGGCCCGCTCACGTCGATGACGATGCGCGACTTGCCCGGCGCGAACAGGCCGTAGCGGTAGGCGGTGATGAGGCCGCGCTGCTCCTTGCCGACGCCGGCCGGCATCTGAAAGCTCACATCGGCCGCATCGACGATCACCCGGTAGGGATTGCCGAGCGCGAAGGTGCGCACCTCGACCTTGCGCGACAGGTCGGCGATGAAGCGGGTGCGCTCACTGTCGCCGGCGAGCCGCGCATCCTTGGCGATCGCGGGATTCGATTCGGCGGCGGCGGGGTGGAACGGAGTTGCCGACGCGAGGAGGAGCGCCAGGGCTGCAATCCAGGCGGGCGTGACCAATATTAAGGCACGCAGATGTCGCATCGTCCCTTACCCGCTTGCCGGTCGCGGGTTTCCGCACAAAAATGCGCAATCCCGCAGTAATTCCGGTCTATTTCTTCCCCGGATCGGCGGCGAAAATGGCCGATCTTGCCGCCAGCATTAACCAGTCGTGGTTAAGCGACGCTTGCCAAATCGCCTGCCTGCCCCGTAATAAGAGTGAGGCTCATTGAGCCTATGCCCTTGGGCGCCAGGCGGCGTCGCGGGCGGAAGTTTCGCGCGTCGGGCCTCCTTCGCAGAGGCTAAGACGCAGAAAAACCGGCGGTTTTTGTCCTTGGGGCAGCCGTCGTTACAGGTATGAGCCGCGATCGAAACGCGGCGGGTGAGGATTGCGATGCAGGATCAGCCAATCAGACTAAGCCTCGGAAATCATGAGGCTAGCCTTGCGAGGTTGCTCCCCTGGCGGCCATCTGTGGCGGCACACCATCGCGACGAATCATGGTCCATTGGTCATTGGCGCGCGCGGGCCGCAGGCTCACGCCCGGTGTGGCGGCATAGTCCGCCTGTTCCGGCCGGCGCGACGGAGAACATTCAACATGGCAAGCAAAATGCTGATCGATGCGGCGCATCCGGAGGAAACCCGGGTGGTCGCGGTAAAAGGCCACCGCGTCGAGGAATTTGATTACGAATCAGCGAGTAAGAAGCAGCTTCGGGGCAATATTTATCTCGCCAAGGTCACGCGCGTAGAGCCGTCGTTGCAGGCGGCCTTCGTCGATTACGGCGGCAACCGCCACGGTTTCCTCGCCTTTAGCGAAATTCATCCCGATTATTACCAAATCCCGGTCGCCGACCGGCAGGCCCTGCTCGAGGAAGAGGCGGCGGAACAGAGCCGCGCGTCAGCCGAAGAAGCGGCGGAGGATGAGGCTGCGGGCCGAAGCCGGCGGCGCGGGCGGCGCGGTCGTGGCCGTGGCCGCGAGGAACGGCCCCCGAGGCCAGAGGAACGCGCCCCGTTGCCGGCAGGACCGATTGGTCTCGCGCGTTTCGAGATCGATATCGAGGACGAAATCGATACCACCCCATGCGAAGACGACCGGCCAAGCGTGGTGCTCGAACAGGCTGATCTGGTTCACGAGGTTTCCGAGCCGGCAAAGAGTAGTGATGCCGAAACCGATGCCCTAACAGCCCCCTCCGTGCATGAGGAAGAGGACGAAGACGAGCATGTCGAAACCGTCGGACAACCAGTCGCGCTGAAGGAAGGCAACGGCGACGCACCAGCAGAGCGTGTCGAGTCGGTGGGCTCGGAGGATGCACTCGAAGAAGTGCCGGAACGGGCGCGACGCCGTCGCGGCCGTCCCTACAAGATCCAAGAGGTCATCCGCCGGCGCCAGATCATCCTCGTGCAGGTGGTCAAGGAAGAGCGCGGCACCAAGGGCGCGGCGCTCACAACTTATCTCTCGCTCGCCGGCCGCTATACGGTGCTCATGCCGAACACGGCGCGCGGCGGCGGCATCTCACGCAAAATCACCAACCCTACCGACCGCAAGCGTTTGCGTGAAATCGCCGACGAATTGGAAGTTCCGGAAGGCATGGGTCTCATCATCCGCACCGCCGGCGCACAGCGGACCAAAACCGAAATCAAGCGCGATTACGACTATCTCCTGCGCCTGTGGGAGACGGTGCGCGACCTCACGCTGAAATCGACGGCCCCTGCCCTCGTCTATGAGGAAGGCAGCCTGATCAAGCGCTCGATCCGCGACCTCTACAACAAGGACATCGATGAGGTGCTGGTCGCAGGCGACGAGGCCTACAAGGAGGCCAAGGACTTCATGCGCATGCTCATGCCGAGCCATGCCAAGAACGTGAAGCCTTACAAGGAGCCGGAGCCGGTCTTTATCCGTTATCAGGTCGAGCGCCAGCTCGCGGCGATGTTCTCCCCGCAAGTGGTGCTGAAGTCGGGCGGCTACATCGTCATCAATCAGACCGAGGCCCTAGTCTCGATCGACGTCAACTCCGGCAAGGCGACGCGCGAGCATAATATCGAGGACACCGCGCTCAAGACCAATCTGGAGGCGGCCGAAGAGATCGCTCGCCAACTGCGCTTGCGCGACCTCGCCGGCCTTATCGTCATCGACTTTATCGACATGGACGAGCGCCGCAACAACCGGCTGGTCGAGCGTCGGCTCAAGGAATCGCTCCGCAACGACCGCGCCCGCATCCAGGTGGGCCGCATCAGCCATTTCGGCCTTTTGGAAATGTCGCGCCAACGCCTGCGCACCGGCATGCTCGAGGGCTCGACCACCTCCTGTCCGATGTGCCAGGGCACCGGCATTGTGCGCTCCATCGAGTCCGTGGCGCTCGATATCCTGCGCTCGCTCGAGGACCGCCTCATCACCGATGGTGTGATGCCTCTCGTCGCCACCACGGCGGTGGACGTCGCGCTCTATATCCTCAACCAGAAGCGCGTGCATCTGAACGACATTCAGCAGCGCTATCGTGTGCCCATCACCGTGACCGCCGACGAGAACATGCATGTGTCGCAATTCGTGATCGAGCGTGGCGCGGAAGGCGCCGTCATTGATGGCGAGAGCGCCGTGGTGCACATGGATTGGGCGCATCACCCGGAGGAGACGCCTTCGGCCGAGGAGCCGGAAGGCGAGCAGGGCCGCCGCCGTTCGCGCCGCCGGCGCCGCAAGCGTCACGACGAGACGGGCGCTGAAGCGCAGAAGCCTGTTGTCGAAACCTCCGCACCGGAGGTTGAGGATGAGGACGATGCTGTTGAGAGTGCCGAGGAAACTGCCGAGATCGGTGCCGAAATCCCTCCGGAACAACGCAAATCGCGCCGCAGAGGCCGCAGAGGCGGACGCCGCGGCCGCGGCCGGGGCCAGGACCGCGCCGGCGGCGATACGGATGCGCCGCGTGAGACGCAGGCGAGGTCAACGGACAAAGAGCCTTCGCGCAAGAATGCCGAACCGAAATCCCCGTACGAGCCTATAGAGCGCGACAGCGGTGAAGGCCGCGAAAGCGCGCCTCACCGTCAGGAGGAACTGGTCGATGCTACTGCCGGGGATGAAGCGCAACCCGTGTTCAGTGAAGCTGTCACCGTGCGGGAAGATATCGCTGACGTCCAACCGGCGAAAGTCGAAGATGCAAGCGAACCGGCCGTGCCGCGCCGCAGAGGTTGGTGGTCTCGCGGCGGCTAGGGAACTGAATTGAACGAATAGGGTTATATCCCTGGATCGCTTGTATGCGTAGGGCGATCCCCGCCGACATCATCGATTGGACCTAGCAGGGTCCCCGCCGACATTGCGCAAAGGCCCCGGACGTTTCTCATCGGGGCCTTTTGCTTGGCTCCCCCTGCATCCCTGTTTAGATAGTCACCCAGTCGACTTCCATTGCCGCACTCCCGAAAAACATTTAACTTTGACGATCTGGAGATACCCTCCACCCGCCGAACGGCCACGGCTCGACATTGGTCGGCTCTGGTGCCGCGATGCTCGCGCTCCTTCCCCCCCCATAATGATCGGAGGCCAACATGGCTAGCTTTACGATCGTTACTGCATCCACCGTCGCTCAAATCCTGAACGATGGCGAGGCTGGCGTCATCGCCCATACTGGGTCGCTTTCCACTCTTGGGAACTCGATCACGTCCACCGGGTCTGTTTCCATCTCGGTACTCGGCTCCCTCTTCGGCCAATCTTCTGCCATCGAGCATAATGGGGAGAACTTTACCCTCAATATCGGCCAAACCGCCAGTGTGGCCGGTGGTAGCAGCGACACCGTCGATGTCGATTTCGTTGGCCTGGTCTTTATCTCCAACGACGGCAGTGTGCTCTCTGACTCGGACGCATTAGACATTCGCGGAACCGGGAGCATCGGGATTTTAAACAACGGTTCGATCTCGGGAAGAAGCGACGGTATCGTCACCTCGGGCACCGGCGGCTTAACTCAGATCGTCAACCTGGGGACGATTTGGGGCAACGATGGTGGCATCGATCATCTCAGTGGTAATTCCCAACTCATCAACTATGGGACGATCTTCGGGAATTTCTACGGATTCGACGGGGCCAGCAATGTCGACCAAGTCAGCAATTACGGCCTCATCCATGGCGATGTAAATCTTGGCGCCGGCAACGATGTCTTCAAAGGACAAAACGGTACCGTGGTAGGCGTCGTTAACGGCGGGTCGGGTAACGATACGATCACCTGCGGCGCCGGGGACGATATTCTGGTCGGCGGAGCCGGCAGGGATATCCTGAGAGGTGGAGGGGGTAACGATTTCTTCGATTTCAATTCAACAGACGATAGTGTTAGGGGAACTAATCGCGATCAGATCAGGGATTTCAAGCGCGGCGACAAGATCGACCTTGCAGGCATCGACGCCAACATCAACGCGGACGGCAACCAGAAATTCAAGTTCATCGGAGATAATGTCTTCAGCAAGAAAGCCGGCGAACTGCGTTTTAAGAACGACATACTCCAGGGCGATGTGAACGGCGACGGCAAGGCCGATTTCGAGATCTTGGTCAACGTGAATAATCTGGTAAAGGGCGATTTCGTCCTGTGAGTTAGATTGGAATTTATTACTGCTTGAGCCAGGTGGCGATGCGGCGCGCGGCTTCGCGCATTTCCGCTTCCGGCCCGGCATAGCATAACCGCAGATAACTTGCGCCGCGCTCCGGGTCGAAATCAATACCAGGTGTCGTCGCCACGCCGATCTCCTTGAGCATCGCCTTGGCGAAAGCCGCACTGTCATCCGTCAAGTGTCTCACGCGCGCGCTCGCGGGCCGCGCTGGCGCGGGTTCCGGGCTGCCCGACCTCCATATGAATAATGTCCTCACCGCCCGCTTGGCGCAGATTGGCCTCGCCCATCGCGTCCATGACAATGAAAGGGTCGATGGTGCTGCGGCCCGAAAGCGGTCGAGGCAGTCCCTTGGAACGGGGCTCGAAGGCGGTATTATCGTTCATGACCTCGCATTTTGTTGATAGTCCGGGCGCTTCTACTGTCACGGTCTCGCCGCATTCAAAAGCCAAGCAATCCTTGCTTGGCAAGGACTTGGCCCGGATGGGGAAAACCGGCGTCTTTGCCCGATCTTCGCACAGACGACCAAGCGGAACCATGCCTGCTCCGTCCAAACCCCGAATTCAGTCTGCGACGCGGCGATTGCGCATAGGGCTGACGACGGGATTGATCGCGGCGCTGGCCACGACCACCACGGCCGAAGCGCAAGGGCTGATCCGTGACGCTGAGACCGAAGCGCTGCTGCGTTCCTACGCCAAGCCCATCTTCTCCGCCGCAGGTCTCGGCTCGCAGAATATCCGCATCCATATCGTCAACGACCGCAACTTCAACGCTTTCGTGGTCGACGGGCGCAACATGTTCTTCCACGCCGGCACGCTGATGGGTGCGAAGACCCCAAACCAGGTGATCGGGGTTATCGCGCACGAGAGCGGCCATATCACCGGCGGCCATCTTGCCCGGTTGCGCACGCAAGTGTCGAAGGCGAGATCGGCGGCGTTGATGCTTCAGATTCTTGGTCTGGCCGCTATGGCCGGCGGCGCGCTAGCCGGCGCGCCAGGCCTCGGGCAAGTCGGCATGGGCGCGGCCTTCGGTGGCACTGACGCAGCCATGCGCAGCGTGCTGGCATACCAGCAGACGGAGGAATCCTCTGCCGATCAAGCTGCCATTGCTTATCTGAACGCCACCAAGCAGTCGGGCCGCGGCATGCTTGAGACCTTCGAGATGATGGCCGACAAACTCAAAGGCATCCAAGGCATCAATCCCTATCTGATGAGCCACCCTTTGCCGCAAACGCGCATAACGCAGCTGCAGGAACTCGTCACGACCAGCCCCTACTACGAAGTCAAGGATTCGCCTGAGCTTCAGCTCAAGCATGATCTGGTCAAGGCCAAGTTCGTCGGCTTTCTCGACAAGCCCGAGATCGTGTTCAATCGCTATCCCAAAACTGACCAGTCGCTGCCGGCGGCCTATGCGAGAGCGATCGCTACCTATCGACAGTCCGGAATCAACGTTTCCCTTCCGCAGTTCGACGCACTGATCGCTGCCCAGCCCAATTGGCCCTATTTCCATGAGGTCAAGGGGCAGTTCCTGTTCGAGAGCGGCAACGTCGAGGCTGCCATTCCGCCCCTGCGCGAGGCGGTGCGGCTCAATCCCGATGATCCATTGATCCGCACCATGCTGGCGCAAGCGCTGCTTGGCTCCGATAAGCCACAATATCTCGACGAGGCGATCAGCAATTTGCGCACCGCACTTGCGCGCGAGGACAATTCGGCGCGGAGCTATCGCCAGCTCGCCGTGGCTTTCGCGCGTAAGGCCGACGCGACCAAGTCCGGTCAAGCGAAGCAGCAATACATGGCTCAGGCCTCACTTGCGTCCGCCGAAGCCTATTTCTATGAAGGACGTCTGAAGGAAGCCAAGCAGCAGGCCAAACGTGCCAAAGCCGGATTACTCGAGGGTACGCCGAACGCGATCAAAGCCGACGACATCCTCGCTTTTGAAGTGCCGAAAACCAATTGATCTGACGTAACCCCCGGAGATTTCAGCATGACCCTCAAGTCTGGCCTTGCCACCGCACTCGTGGCCGCCGTTGTCGCCGCCATCGTCAGCGCCGCCACCATCACCGCCATATGGCGTGCGGCGCCCGGCATGGTCGATGCACCCGCGGCTGGTCTCAAGGAAAAAGATGTCACCGACATCGTCCGCAACTATCTCACCGAGAATCCAGAGATCCTGGTCGAGATGACGACGGAACTCGACAATCGCCAGCGCGACGAACAGGCAGCGCAACAGGAAAAGGCCATCAGCGATAATGCCGATGCCCTCTTCCGCTCGAACCACGCCTATGTCGGCGGCAATCCGGACGGCGACGTCACCGTGGTCGAATTCTTTGATTACAATTGCGGTTACTGCAAGCGCGCCATGCCGGACCTCGTCAAGCTGATTGACAGCGACGACAAGGTGCGTGTCGTGCTGAAAGAGCTGCCGATCTTTGGCGACGATTCCGACGATGCCGCCAAGGGTGCGCTTGCGGCGAAGTTGCAGGGCAAATATTTCGAGATGCATCAGAAGCTGTTCAGCGAGAGCGGCAAGGCGAATAAGGACAAGGTCCTGCAGATCGCCGACGAGATTGGCCTCGACGTCGAGCAGCTGAAAAAGGATATGGAGAGCGAAGAGGTCGGGAAGGCGCTGGAAGAGGCGCGCGAGCTCGCTCAGAAGCTCGGCTTGCAGGGGACGCCCTATTATCTCATCGGCGACCAAACCATCCCCGGCGCGCCGGAGGACCTCTACGACCGGTTGTCCGAGAAGGTGGCGGAAGTCCGGGAGAAAGGCTGCAAGATCTGCTAGGCTGGCAGGCGCGCCCGGCAGGTCTTAAGCAGTCTTGGGCTCCCATTTTGCCGAATGGCGGAAAAGCTGATAAAGGGGCGCGTTCCCTCCGCCGCAACCGGGCCAAATGCCCAGCCCTCCCGGCAAGATCAGGCGTCCAGCGTCAGCCATGGCCAAACCGATTTATGTGTTGAACGGCCCCAATCTCAACCTGTTGGGGTCCCGGGAGCCGGAGGTCTATGGCAAGGAGACGCTTGAGGACCTGCGGGCGCGTTGCGAGAAAAAGGCCGCTTCGCTCGGGCTTAAGGTAGAGTTCCGTCAAAGCAATCACGAGGGCGAGTTGGTGGCCTGGATCCAGGAGGCGAGGACGGACGCGGCCGGGCTGATCGTCAATGCCGGCGCGCTCACCCACACCTCGATCGCCATGCTCGACGCGCTGCTCGCCTGCACCATACCGGCCGTCGAAGTGCATCTTTCCAATATCTTCGCGCGCGAGCCGTTCCGCCATCACTCCTATCTCTCCCGCGCGGTCAAGGGAGTGATCTGCGGCCTCGGCCCGCAAGGCTATGAATTCGCCATCGAGGCCCTGGCCTCGGCCATTCAAAAGGACAGGCCCGCCTGATGGCCAAGAAGGACACGCTTGAGACGACGGGCAGCGGGGGGACTTTCGACAAAGAGCTCATCCGCGAGCTGGCCGCATTGCTTGAAGAGACCGGGCTCACCGAGATCGAGGTCGAGCATGAGGGCAAGCGCTTGCGGGTCGCCCGCGGCGTCAATCTCACCACCACGCTGACCACAAGCTCCGGTGATGCGCCTCCGCCGCAATCGCACCCCAGAGAAAGGCCACGTGCCGGCCGATCCGAGGAGGTCGTGGTCCATCCGGGCACCGTCGTTTCGCCCATGGTCGGTACCGCCTACCGCTCACCTGAGCCCGGAGCCCCACCCTTCGTCGAGGTCGGCGCGCAAGTCACCGCCGGTCAGACGCTTATCATTATCGAAGCCATGAAGACCATGAACCAGATTCCTGCCCCGAGAGCCGGCACGGTCATTGCCATCCTCGTCGAAGACGGCCAACCGGTCGAGTATGGCGAGCCGCTGGCGGTGATCGAGCAACGCTAGCTCATCGATGTTCGACAAGATCCTGATCGCCAATCGGGGAGAGATCGCGCTACGCATCCAACGGGCCTGCAAGGAGCTCGGCATCGGCACGGTCGCCGTCCATTCCACTGCCGATGCCGACGCCATGCATGTGCGCCTTGCCGATGAAAGCGTGTGTATCGGCGGCCCTCCGGCGCGGGAAAGTTACTTGAACATTCCGGCCATCGTCGCCGCTTGCGAGATCACCGGCGCCGATGCGGTGCATCCGGGCTATGGCTTCCTTGCCGAGAATGCCCGTTTCGCCGAGATCCTTGAAGAGCACGACCTTACCTTCATCGGCCCGACCGCCGAGCATGTCCGGCTGATGGGCGACAAGATTGAGGCCAAGGAGACCATGCGCAAGCTTGGCGTGCCTGTCGTACCCGGCTCCGGGCCGGTCACGGAGCTTGCACGCGCCAAGCGGGCCGCGCGAGATATCGGCTATCCTATCCTGGTCAAGGCGGCGGCAGGCGGCGGCGGCCGGGGCATGAAGCTTGCCCCATCCGAGAACGATCTCGAGGCTGCGCTCTCCGCTGCACGCCACGAGGCGCAGGCTGCCTTCGGCGACGACACGGTGTATCTCGAGAAATATCTCGCCAAGCCGCGCCATATCGAAGTGCAGGTGCTGGCCGACGGCCAGGGGCGCGCCATCCATCTCGGTGAGCGTGATTGCTCGCTGCAGCGCCGTCACCAGAAGCTTTGGGAAGAAGCCCCCTCGCCCGCGTTAAATGACAGCGAACGCGTGCAGATCGGCGAGACCGTGGCGGACGCCATGCGCAAGCTGGGTTATCGGGGCGTCGGCACCGTGGAATTCCTCTACGAGAACGGCGCGTTCTATTTCATCGAAATGAACACACGACTCCAGGTCGAGCACACCATCACCGAAATGATTACCGGACTCGATCTCGTGATCGAGCAGATCAGGATCGCGGCAGGCGCGCCTTTGTCGCTCGGACAAGAGGATGTCACCTTCAGCGGCCATGCCATCGAGTGCCGTATCAATGCCGAGAATTCTCACACCTTCCGGCCGTCACCCGGCACCATCACCCATTTCCACCCGCCCGGCGGTCTCGGCGTCAGGGTCGATTCAGGCGCTTATGCCGGCTACACCATCCCGCCTTATTACGACAGCCTGATCGGCAAGCTTATAGTGCACGCGCGCACGCGAAACGAATGCCTGATGCGGTTGAAACGGGCTCTGGGTGAGTTCGTGGTCGACGGCATCGAGACAACCATTCCGCTATTCAACGCGCTCATTTCCGAACCGGATATCGTGGATGGAAAATATGATATCCATTGGCTCGAGGATCACCTGTCTCCGAATCCGACTCGCGTAAAGGTCTAAACCCGTGACCTCCATCGACGACGTCCTGATCGAGATCACGCCACAAGTGCTGCTCAAGGCTTATGCCTGTGGCATCTTCCCCATGGCCGAGAGCGCGGAGGACAACGCGCTCTACTGGATCGAGCCCGAGCGCAGAGGCGTGCTGCCGCTTGACCGGGTCCATGTGCCGAAACGCCTTGCGCGAACCATCCGCGGCGGCGGATTTGACGTGAAGATCGACCACGACTTCGAGGGTGTGATCGAAGGCTGCGCCGCGCCGCGCTCAGGCAGGCGCTCGACCTGGATCAACGGGCGCATCAGGAGCCTGTATCGCGACCTGTTTGCACTCGGTCATTGCCACACCGTCGAGGTCTGGCAAGACGGCGAGATGACCGGCGGGCTTTATGGCGTGCATCTCGGCCGCGCCTTCTTCGGCGAGAGCATGTTCTCCAAGGCGCGCGACGCGAGCAAGATCGCGCTGATCTATCTCGTTGCCAGGTTGAAATATGGCGGCTTCACTTTACTCGATACGCAGTTTGTCACGGGCCATCTCGCGCGCTTCGGCGCGATCGAGGTTAGCCGGCCGGAGTTCCAGCGTTATCTAGAAGCGGCGTTGCCGGGTGGAGTGACCCACGGAAGTATTTCGTCATCCGCCCCCGGGGCTGGTTCAGCTGGAGGCGGCGCTTCGGCGGCGGCGGGCGGCGCTTCTGCCGCCGGCGCTTCCGCCGCATCAGGTGAGGCTTCATTCTCGCTGCTGGCGGAAGATGCCGGGGCGGAAGCCGTCTTGCAGTTGGTCAGCCAGACATCGAACACCGGGTGTTCGACGGCGTGAAGGCCGGGACTCTCCGCGAACATCCAACCGGTGAAGATGCGCTGTTCCTCTCCGGTCAGCTTGATCTCATCGACCTCCACGAAGGTAGCGGTGTCTGGTGTTTCGGTCGGCGGACGTGTGGTGCAGACGCGCGGCGTCACCTTGAGTGCACCGAACTCCACGGTCTGGTTGATGGGGATCTCCAAATGCGAGATGCGCCCCGTGACCTTGTCCAGAGCCGCGAATATCGCGGTTTCGTTCTTGATCTTCTCGGCTTGGGCAAGGCTTGCCGGTATGGCTGGGGTCAAAGCCACAGCCAGCAAAAGCGAGGCCAGCCTGGGGCTGGCCGCCAAAACTGCAAGCATTTTCACAAACCGCATCGCGCCAGACACCTGTTGAACGGCCCCCAAACTATCCCTCCGGTGCGCTCCATAGCAAACAAAACGCGTCGTCCATGATTGGGGCATGGATGTGGCGTTTCCTTAGGCTGAAGGCTCGGCGAAAAAGCGTAATCTGATGTGGTCGGCGGTCCATGTCCCCTTCGAATCGCAGAGTGACGGGCGCAAAAGCTCCATGACCTCGTTCAGAACCTCGGTCCGCTCCGGGTCCTGCAACTGATCGAAGAAGGACCTGCCGAAAGTCCTGAGCCAACCTTCCATGCCCGTCTTGAGTGGGGTCGGGCGCGGTACAAGCGTGACTTCACGCACTTTGAAGCCACCCTTCTCGAGAAGTGCGCCGTATTCCTCAGGGGTGGGAAAGAACCAGGGCGCAACCAACGACGGATCGACGCCCCTAGTTGTGCCCACCGCACGCATGGCGGTGGCGATGGCCGCGACATTGCCATGACCGCCGAGCTCGCCCACGAAGCGGCCGCGCGGTTTTAGTGCTCGTGCCACGCCGACAATCACGCGTTCCGGTGCGCGCATCCAGTGCAGCGCGGCGTTGGAAAATACTGCGTCAAACTCCGAAACGAAATCGAGGGCATGACCGTCGATCTTCCTGACAGTTAGTCCCTTTGCCTTAGCCTCGGTGAGAAGCTCCTCGCTCAGATCGATGCCGAGCACATCGGCCCCTGCGGCCTTGATCTCGACGGTCAACGCGCCATCGCCGCAACCGAGATCGAGTATGCGCTCGCCGGGCTTTGGCGCGAGCATGGCAAAGATGGGCGCCGCCAGCTCCTGCACGAAGCGGCCGTTCCGCGCATAGTCCTGCGCCGACCAGCGCTGGACGGACTTAGGTGGAGCAGAGTCGAGTTCGGCTGTCATTGCGGCTGCCACGGCTCATAATCCAGGGGCGGCTTATTCACCTTGGGACGCAGTGTCGATCCAGGCGGACGATAGGCCTCGTAAGTTCCAGTCAGATTGGGGCGATGCGGCTCTTCCCAGGGCCGGGGCTGGTATGTCTCGTCGGTCGGCGGTACGTCGACGATATGGTGCAACCAGGCATGCCATTCCGGCGGTACCTGCGAAGGCTCAGACAATGTGCGGTAGATGACCCAGCGCCTCGGCCCATTGCGCTCACGGTAATAGACGTTGCCGAGGCCGTCTTCGCCCACGCGCACTCCCTTGCGCCAAGTGAAGAGACGCGTGCCGATGGTGTTGCCCGTCCACCAGGCGAAGAGTTCGGTGAAAAGTCCCATGAGGTCCGGACTATGGGCAGAAGGGATGGCCCGTGTCCAGTGGACGCTGCTTTAGCTGGCGGCGGCACGCACCTTCAACGGGAAAGGCATGGCTTCAACTACAACGTCATCCGGCGCGCCCCCCGCCAACGGTGAAGACTCGGGAAGCTGTATTGGCGCGTGAGCCGAACGTTCGAACCTCATGGCGAGACGCTCCTCAAGTCCGGCGACGACATAATGTCCCCCACGGAGTTCGTAGGGACGGTCGTCATTGATCAGCCAATCGAGCCGCCGGCAGAGCGTGCTCGCCGCAATGGGCAGCTCCAGGACCTGATGCGCACCAGCTCTCAGCGCCTCATCGAGAAGGCGGGGTTTCGTTGGCGTGCTCATGATCATGGCGGGGATGAAGCGAAGCGGCCCCGCATCGACGTGACGCATGGTCCTGACCAGCTCTGGGCCGGTCAGAGGCTCCATCGCCGCCGCGGCAATCACGAGATCTGGCTCGGAAGACGACATGGCCTTCAAGGCATCGGCTGGACCTGCATAGGTCTCGATGCGGCCGACGCCGATGGCGGCAAGCATGGCCCGCATCATTGCAAGCATTGGCTGGCGATTGTCGACAACGGCGACAGTCAGCGCCTCGAACGCGCGGCCATAGGCGGAATGATGCAACATCTGACGCGACCGATCCTCGCTCTCTCGGACGCAAAATATTGAGAGCTTCGTAAACAGAGGGTGAAGGCGAGCGTCTAAATCGATCAGCTCTACCGAAGATCGCGGTGATGGGGGTTGTTAAAGGTCCTTTATCCCCCCAATTTCCCCGTACTTTGCACGGTCTTGTGCACCGCAAGTTCTCGTGGCCACCCACAGGGTCTAGTGGTAAAGTGGTAACCCTTTGCATATATGTTGATGGTCCTCACGAATCGGCCCACCCTCATGAGTCGGGCATTTTAAAAAGTCGGGGGGATAAAGATGCGGATTGAAAGGAAATTCACCGAGCCGGGCAAATCGCCTTACGACGCAATCCCCTTTCGGGAGAGCGCGAGCGAAATCCGCAATCCTGACGGCTCGGTGGTGTTTTCGCTCGAGCGCCTCCAAGTCCCTGCCCAGTGGAGCCAAGTCGCCGCCGACATCCTCGCCCAGAAATATTTTCGCAAGGCCGGGGTCCCCGCGCGGCTGAAGAAGATCGAGGAGAATTCCGTTCCCTCCTGGCTGTGGCGGTCGATTGCAGACGAGGCGGCCCTAGCCTCCCTCCCCGAGGGGGACAGATATGTCAGCGAGACCGACGCACGCCAGGTGTTCGACCGGCTCGCAGGCACATGGACCTATTGGGGCTGGAAGGCTGGCTATTTCTCCACTGAAGAGGATGCTTCCGCCTTCTTCGACGAGCTCCGCTACATGCTCGCCATGCAGATGGGGGCGCCCAACAGCCCGCAATGGTTCAATACCGGGCTGCATTGGGCCTATGGCATCGATGGCCCGAGCCAGGGTCATTATTATGTCGACTTCCGCACCGGCGAAGTGCAGGCCTCAGAATCGGCCTACGAGCACCCCCAGCCGCATGCCTGCTTCATCCAGTCCATCAATGACGACCTCGTCAACGAGAACGGCATCATGGATCTTTGGGTGCGCGAGGCACGCCTCTTTAAATATGGATCGGGCACGGGCACGAATTTCTCGCGCCTTCGCGGCGAGAACGAGCCGTTGTCAGGCGGAGGCAAGTCCTCCGGCCTGATGAGCTTCCTCAAAATCGGTGACCGGGCCGCCGGCGCCATCAAGTCCGGCGGCACCACGCGCCGCGCCGCCAAGATGGTCGTGGTCGACATCGACCATCCCGACGTCGAGGACTTCATCAATTGGAAGGTCGTTGAGGAGCAGAAGGTGGCGGCCCTCGTCACCGGCTCCAAGATCATGGCTGAGCGGCTGAACGCCATCCTCAGGGCCTGTGTCAATTGCGAGGGCGATGGGGACGATTGCTTCGATCCGAAGCGCAACCCGGCCCTGCGGCGCGAGGTGAAAGCCGCCCGTCGTGCCAAGGTGCCCGACAATTCTATCCGCCGGGTGATCCAGTTCGCCCGTCAAGGCTACACATCGATTCACTTCCCGATCTACGACACGGATTGGGATTCGGAGGCTTATCGCACCGTCTCGGGCCAGAACTCCAACAATTCGGTGCGCGTCACCGATGAGTTCCTGCGCGCGGTCGAGACGGAAGGCGACTGGAATTTGACCTTCCGCAAGAATGGTGTTGTGGCAAAGACGGTGAAAGCCCATGCGTTGTGGGAGCAGATCGGTCATGCCGCCTGGGCCTGCGCCGATCCAGGCATCCAGTTCCACAGCACCATCAACGACTGGCACACCTGCCCGGCGGCGGGGCCCATCAAGGCCTCGAACCCTTGCTCGGAATACATGTTCCTCGACGATACCGCCTGCAATCTAGCCTCGCTGAACTTGATGGCGTTCCGCAAGGAGGACGGCAGTTTCGATCTCGAGGCCTATGAGCACGCGATCAAGCTCTGGACGATCGTGCTCGAGATCGCCGTGACCATGGCGCAGTTCCCCTCGCGCCGCATCGCGCAACTCTCATATGAATACCGGACGCTTGGGCTTGGCTACGCCAATATCGGCGGCCTGCTGATGGCTTCGGGCATTCCTTACGACTCGGCGGCGGGACGCGCGCTCTGCGGCGCCCTCACCGCCATCATGACCGGCGTCTCCTATGCCACGAGCGCCGAGATGGCGCGGGAGCATGGCCCCTTCCCCGGCTACGAGGCGAACCGCGACCAGATGCTTCGCGTGATGCGAAACCATGCGCGCGCGGCCCGTGGCGAGAAAGACGGCTATGAGGGCCTCGCCACGGCGCCCGTGCCTCTCGACCATGCGTCCTGCCCGGATCGGCAGCTCGTCGCTCATGCCGTGCAGGCCTGGGATCAGGCGCTCGAGCTTGGCCAGGCCCACGGGTATCGCAACGCCCAGGCCACGGTGATCGCACCGACCGGCACGATTGGCCTCGTGATGGATTGCGACACGACCGGGATCGAGCCTGATTTTGCCCTGGTGAAGTTCAAGAAGCTCGCCGGCGGCGGCTATTTCAAAATCATCAATCGTATGGTGCCCCAGGCCTTGCGTGTGCTTGGCTATGGTGAGGAGCCCATCAAGCGCATCGTGGAATATGCGGTGGGCCACGGCACCCTGGTCGGCGCCCCAAGCGTCAATCACGAGACGCTGGCGGCCAAAGGCTTCACGCCCGAGAAGATCGCCGCGGTGGACAAGGCGGTGGCGTCCGCCTTCGACATCAAATTCGCCTTCAACAAATGGACGCTCGGCGAGGATTTCCTGACCGGTGTCCTGGGCCTCTCCCCTGAGCGCATCGACCAGCCCGATTTCGACCTCCTGGCCGAGATCGGCTTCGGCAAGCGCGAGATCGAAGCCGCCAACGAATATGCCTGCGGGGCGATGACCCTCGAGGGTGCCCCGGGGCTCAATCCCGACCATCTGCCGGTATTCGACTGCGCCTCGCCGTGCGGCCGCAAGGGCACCCGCTTCCTGTCGGTCGAGAGCCATATCCGCATGATGGCGGCGGCGCAGCCTTTCGTCTCCGGCGCCATCTCCAAGACCATCAACATGCCGAACGACGCGAGCGTCGAGGACTGCAAGGAGGCCTACCTCCTGTCCTGGCGCCTCGCGCTCAAGGCCAATGCGCTCTACCGCGACGGCTCCAAGCTGTCGCAGCCGCTCAACGCCCAGCTCCTCGCCGACGAGGAGGATGAGCAGGACGAGGTGCTTCAGGCAATCGCCTCCGACCAGCCGCAAGTTCAGCGCGCCCAGGTCGTCGCCGAACGCGTGGTGGAGCGCATCGTCGAGCGGATGCGTGTCCGCGCCGAGCGCGAGCGCCTGCCCGACCGGCGCAAGGGTTACACCCAGAAGGCCGTCGTCGGCGGGCATAAGGTCTATCTAAGGACTGGTGAATATGCCGACGGCCGGCTGGGCGAGATCTTCATCGACATGCACAAGGAGGGCGCTGCCTTCCGCTCGCTCATGAACAATTTCGCCATCGCGGTGTCGGTCGGTCTGCAATATGGCGTGCCCTTGGAAGAGTTCGTCGATGCTTTCACCTTCACGCGCTTCGAGCCGGCGGGTCCGGTGCGCGGGAACGAGGCAATCAAGAACGCGACCTCGATCCTCGATTATTTGTTCAGAGAGCTTGCAGTTTCCTATTTAGGACGCTACGAGCTTGCTCATGTTGATCCAAATGAGATCGGCAGTACAACACTCGGCTCCGGTGACGCGGGCGAAGGCAAGCGTTCCACCGAAGCTCTCGTCTCGCCAGGCTTCACCCGTGGTCGGGTGGGCGAGCGGAAGCTCTTTGCGCCGAGCAATGCGCAAGGCACTGCCGCACAGGCGCATGCATTGCAGCCTAGACCGGCTGA
The DNA here is from genome assembly GCA_016869535.1 of Alphaproteobacteria bacterium. Lineage (GTDB taxonomy): Bacteria > Pseudomonadota > Alphaproteobacteria > Rhizobiales > Methyloligellaceae > Methyloceanibacter. Next base: position 76,379 of record VGDX01000009.1, read on the forward strand.
GGATGCTGTGCCCGGCGTCACAAGCCTTGCCACCGCATCTATCCAACCCCACTCATCGCAGGCCGACCTCACGCATGCCATCGAAACTCTTGACACGCGCGACGCGATGCATTTACTCGCCGAAGCGCGCGTTAAGGGTTATGAAGGGGAAGCTTGTGGAGAATGCGGGAACTTCACTCTTGTTCGCAACGGCACCTGTCTCAAATGCGATACGTGCGGAGCGACGAGTGGATGTAGTTAGAGTGTTTTTGACAGCCAGCCAGCCCTGAAGGAGGGATGAACTATGGCAGCAGCGAAGAGGAAGACAGCGAAGCGGAAGACGGCTAAGAAGCCGGCTAAGAAGACGGCGGCGAAGAAGTCGACCGCTCGTCGTAAGACCGCCAAGAAGAAGAGATAACTTCCAAAAAGGCGCGGGGCTCGTCCCCGCGCCTCCTTTATTTTTCCCCTATAAAATCAAATAGTTACACAACAATTCCCGGCATATAGCCTGGCGTTGGCATCGCGGCTTTCGTGCGTCCTTTGCATCGCTGCGCATCATCTCACTTGCGAATTCGATTTCAGTTGCGCATCTCTCATAGCGTGACGATGCGTCTTCGACATCGCGACCGGATGCGCATTGCATCTCTATCTTTGAGTCGCGTGACCACGATGCGACGCACGCACTGATGCACTTTCATTGGAGCGAATGGAGTTCGACTCACTGACCGAACGTGGTGCTCAGAGGCGGCACCCCCCGAGCGCAAGTGATTCGTTTTTTGGCTAGGAAATGGTTAACCGGTCTCGGCCTTGGCAGCCTCGAACCCGTTTTCCACAATTATCCTCCATAGGCCCTCATAGGCGTCATCGAGGCTTTGCTCGTCGGTCGAGCGGAGGACCACATAGGTGCCGAGGCGCTTCTGTTCGAAGAAGGGATAAGAGCCGATCTGTACTTTTGGACATGCTGTTTGCAGTGCAGCAAGCGGTGCCGCCACATCGCCCTCGGGTGCGTCGATGCGCACGGAACGGGTGAGCATGGGCTGCCCCTTGTCAAGCTTCGGCAGTACTGCGTCGAGCATGACCTGCATGATGTGAGGGACACCAGCCATGACGATCACGTTGCCGATCCGGTATCCGGGCGCACGCGAGATGGCGTTATCGATCAGTTCGGCGCCGTCCGGTATTCTGGCCATTCTGAGGCGGGCCTGTGTCAGCTCCTTGTCGTCGAAATGCCGGCGCAGAGCATTGACGGCATCGTCATCCAGCCCGACACCGACCTCGAAGGCCTTGGCGATAGCATCGGTGGTCACATCGTCATGGGTAGGACCGATCCCGCCCGTGGTGAAAACATAAGTGTAGCGGTGGCGGAGTTGGTTGACTGCCGCAACGATCTCCTCCTCTTCGTCGGCGATCACCCTCACCTCGCGCAAGGCGATGCCGGCGCGTGAGAGATAGGCGCCGATATAGGCGATGTTCTCGTCGCGTGTGCGGCCCGACAAGATCTCCTCGCCAATCACGACAAGGGCTGCGACGACGATATCGGGTTTGGTATCTTTGCCGGTAGTCATGGTTTCGGCATTATTGCCCCCCACACCCACTTTTGTCCCGCCGTTCGTGCCCGTTGCACATCGGGCTGCTTCCTCTTAAGTGAGACACCCTAGGGTCTATAATCGCTCCCATGTCCAATCTCGAATTTGCCCGCGCCCAGGGGCGCGACACCAAGATCAAGCTCCACGGACCGGATGCTTTTGCCGGTATGGCGAAGGCCGGCCGACTTGTGGCCGAGGTGCTCGACCTCCTGACCGGGAAGGTCAAGCCCGGTGTAACCACTGAATCTCTAGACAAGTTCGTGTTCGATTTCGCCTCGACGCACGGAGCCATTCCCGCGCCGCTTAATTATCGCGGTTTCCCGAAATCGATCTGCACCTCTCTGAATCATGTCGTCTGCCACGGTATTCCCGGGACCCGTGTCCTCAAAGAGGGCGACATTCTCAATATCGACGTGACCCTGATCGTCGATGGCTGGCACGGCGATTCGAGCCGCATGTATGCCGTCGGCAAGATTTCACGGGCGGCCGAGCGCCTGCTCGAGGTCACCTACAATGCCCTGATGCGGGGTGTGGCGGCCGTAGGGCCGGGCGCCACGACCGGTGATATCGGCGCTGCTATCCAGGCTTATGCCGAAGGCGAACGTTGCAGCGTGGTGCGCGATTTCTGCGGCCACGGCCTCGGCCTCGTATTCCACGATCGGCCAAACATCCTGCATTATGGCGAAGCGGGCGAAGGCTTGCCGCTCAAGCCCGGCATGCTGTTCACCATCGAACCGATGATCAATCTCGGCAAACCGCATGTGAAGATCCTGTCGGACGGCTGGACAGCGGTCACCCGTGATCGCTCATTGTCGGCGCAGTTCGAGCACAGTGTCGGCGTAACCGAGACGGGCTGCGAAGTGTTCACACTCTCGCCGCGAGGCCTCGACCAGCCGCCCTACGGACGCCACTAGCGCGCAAGGCTCAATGGGCTTCAAAGATGTCGCCAAGCCGCATTATTACGGACATCGCGAGCGCCTGAGAAAACGCTTCCGCGACGCCGGACCCGATGCCCTCCCCGATTACGAGCTGCTTGAGATGGTCCTGTTTCGCGCCATGCCGCGGCGGGACACCAAGCCGCTTGCCAAGGCGTTGCTCGCCCGCTTCGGGACCTTCGCCGAAGCTGTCAATGCGCCCGAAGACCTCCTGCGCGAGGTGCCTGGTATCGGTGACGCGGCCATCACCGAGCTCAAGCTCGTACGCGCCGCGGCGCTCAGGCTGATGCGAGGTGAAGTGCTCGAGCGCCCCGTGCTGTCGTCCTGGTCGCAGGTGCTAGACTATTGCCGCGCCTCGATGGGCTTCGAGGCCAAGGAGCAGTTTCGCATCCTATTCCTGGACAAACGCAATCAGATCATTGCCGACGAGGTGCAGCAGAGAGGCACCGTCGATCATACCCCGGTCTATGTGCGGGAGGTGGTCAAGCGGGCGCTTGAGCTATCAGCCACGGCTATCGTGCTCGTGCATAACCACCCATCCGGCGACCCCACACCGTCGCGCGCCGATATCGAGATGACCAAGCAGATCGTGGCCGCCGCCAAGCCGCTGGGCGTGCTCGTGCATGACCACATCATTGTCGGCAAGCAGGGGCACGCGAGCTTCCGCGGCCTGGGACTGATCTAGAGATAAGGCCTTAGGCCGGCGCCGGGCCGAACACCAGCACCGCGTTCAAGCCGCCGAACGCGAAGGAATTGGACATCGCGTAATTGACCTCACGCTTCTTGCCCGTGTTCGGCGTGTAGTCGAGGTCACATTCCGGGTCCGGTTCGTCGAGGCCTACCGTCGGCGGCACGAACTTTTCCTCGATAGCCTTGAGAACCGCCACGGCCTCGATGCCACCGCCAGCGCCGAGGCAATGGCCGTGCATCGATTTGGTGGACGAGATGGAGAGTTTGTTCGCGGCATTGCCAAACACGCGTTTGATGGCTCGCGTTTCGTTGATGTCGTTGACCGCCGTCGCCGTGCCGTGGGCATTGATGTAATCGATGTCCGTGGGCGCCAGGCCACTGTCGTCAAGCGCCATCTGCATGGCGGTCGAGGCACCATCGATCGAGGGATTGACCATGTCGGCGGCGTCGGCGGTCATGCCATAGCCCATGAGCTCGGCGAAGATCGGCGCACCTCGCGCCTTGGCATGCTCATATTCCTCGAGCATCAGGATCCCGGCACCCTCGGCCAGTACCGTGCCGTTACGCTTTTTAGCGAAAGGCCACAGACCGTCAGGGCTCAGCACGCGCATGGCCTGCCACGCCCGCGTCGCACCCCAATTGAGTGAGGCTTCGGCAGCGCCAGCGAGGCCCAGATCGACCAGTCCTTCGCGGATCATGCGGTAGGTAAGACCGATGGCGTGGGTCGCGGTTGAGCAGGCACTGACCACGCCGAAGGTCGGACCCTTGATGCCGTATTCGATACTAACATGGGCCGAGGCCGAACTGCCGATCGCCTTGAGCAGTGTGAGTGGATGAGTGGCGCGCTTATTCTCCTTGAAGAGCATTTTGTAGGAGAACTCGAGTGTGGTGAGGCCACCAACGCCCGAGCCGATGATGCAGGCGGCGCGATAGCCTGCTTGATCCTTGAGCGGCACGTCGAGCTTCGCCATGGCCACGGCTTCCTGCGCCGCGCAGCCGGCATATTGCGAAAACTTGTCGGCTAGCAGCAGCGCCTTGCTCTGGAGCCTCTCCTTCGGGTCGAAGTCCGGCACCTCACCGGCGATGGTGATGTAGAGGTCTTCGATGGGGAAACTCTGAACCTGGCGTATGCCGCACGTCCCGCTTTTGAGAGCGGACCAGAATTTCTCTACGCCCGTTCCCAAAGGAGTGACCACGCCCTGGCCTGTGACCACGACGCGCCTGCGCCCGTTAGTGTGTGTCATGTAGTGCTAAGCCGTACTCCCAAGCCTGGTCGACGTCCCGGGAAGGCTCCCCGAGCGGATGGCTGGATCAAGCTGCTGCTCCGGAAGCCTTCGTTTCTGCGATGATCCCCTTAACGCGATCCACGACGGAACCAACTGTCGCAAACGCCTCCACCTCTTCATTCGCATTATACGGGATTTCGATACCGAAAGTATCCTCTATGTCGAACACGATCACCGCGAGATCGAGGGATTCAATCTCAAGCTCGCTGAGGGGGGTTTCGAGCGCGACAGGCTTCGACGGGTCCTTCATGTTTTTTCGCAAAATCTCGATGATCTTGGTTGCGACCTCGTCCATCTCGCTCTCCCTGCCCCTTTGGGGTCCGTGTCTAATGTCCCTGCTAAATCATAGCCAAAGCTAGGGCAAGCCAGGCCTTGGAATAGACTTAAAAAACGGGCGCGTCTAGCCGCGCCAGCTTGGAAAAACCACCTGCCGTGACGCTCTATTCGCCGAGAAAATTGGCGTTTTTGCGCCAGGCCGCGCCACGTTTTCAGCAAACTCTAGAAGCGCGTCCGGGATCTTCGTAAGCAGCACCCATGCCACCCGTGTTATAATAATAAGCGGGAAAAAGCGTGCGGCCAATTGCCCTCCTAGCGCTTCGGTTCCCACCTGTTAAGCGGCGGTAAAGGCAAGCAAAACTCTCACAGGTTCATGGCGAGGAAGCCCAATACCGTGTCCGCAAGGACTAAACGCGGCGAATCACCGGGCTTTGCGCCGCCTTGGCTCAAATCTTACCCGCAAGACGTGGCTTGGGACGAGAGCTTCAGCCCAGCACTGGTCGGCAGTCTGCTCGACCAGGCGGTCGCATCTTACGGGCAGCGGCCTTGCACCTATTTCCTTGGCAAGCGCCTGAGCTTCGCCGAGATCGGAGAACTGTCGGATCGTGCCGCCCTGGGCCTGCAAAGGCTCGGCGTAGGCCCTGGCGTCAAAGTGGGCTTGTTCCTGCCCAACTCGCCGACCTTCCTGGTCTTCTACTATGGCATCCTCAAAGCCGGGGGCACGGTCGTCAATTTCAACCCGCTCTACAGCCTGGACGAGATCGCGTTTCAGCTCAGAGACAGCGGCGCCAGGATTATGGTCACCCTCGATCTCGTGTTCCTCTTCGACAAGGTCGAAGCGATGCTGGAACGCGGCGTGCTGGACAAGGCGGTGGTCGCGCATTTCGCATCGCTCTTGCCACCCTTGAAGTCGATCGCATTCAAGCTGCTCAAGCGCAAGAAGCTCGCCCACATCGCGTCTTCGCCCGTCAAAGAGTGCATCGTGCGGGAGCAGGACTTGCTCGCCAATGATGGGCACTATGAGATGCCGGCCATAACGCCTGATGCGGTCGCCGTACTGCAATATACCGGCGGCACCACCGGCACGCCGAAAGGCGCGATGTTGACGCACGCCAATATCTCGATCAACGCCGCTCAGGTGAAGGTGTGGCAGAACCGCCCCCCCAAGGACGACCGTATCCTCTGCATCCTTCCCCTGTTTCATGTGTTCGCCATGACGGCGGTGATGAATTTCGCCATCACCAATGGCATGGAGATCATTCTCGTGCCGAGATTCGATCTGAAAGAAACACTGAAGTTGATCCGCAAATTGCGTCCGACGCTCCTGCCCGGCGTACCGACTTTGTACAACGCCATACTGCGCCATCCCCGCATCGCCCGTTTCGATCTTTCCTCGCTGGAATATTGCATCTCGGGAGGCGCCGCGCTGCCGATCGAGGTCAAGCGAGGCTTCGAGGCGGCAAGCGGCTGCAAGGTCGTGGAGGGATACGGTTTGAGCGAGACGTCACCCGTCGTCGCCTGCAATCCGCTCGATACGCCAAAAGAGGGGTCAATCGGCATTCCCCTCCCCGCCACCGTAATTGCCATCCGCTCGCTCGAGAATCCTTCACAAGACATGCCGTTCGGAGAGCCGGGGGAAATTTGCATCGCCGGCCCGCAAGTCATGGCCGGATATTGGAACAAACCCGAGGAGACAGAATCCGCCTTCGTGGGCAGGTTCTTCCGCACGGGCGACGTGGGCTATATGGACGAGGACGGCTTCATCTTCATCGTCGATCGCATCAAGGACATGATCAACGCCTCGGGTTTCAAGATCTATCCGCGGCATATCGAGGACGCCATCTACGAGCACGCCGCCGTGGCCGAAGTCACCGTGATCGGTATCCCGGACGATTATCGGGGCGAAGCGCCCAAAGCCTTCGTCAAGCTGAAGGAAGGGCAGCAGGTGACTGCGGAGGATTTACTCGCGTTTCTGCGCGAGAAGCTCTCGAAAATCGAGATTCCGGCTGAGATCGAGTTCCGAGAAGAGCTGCCGAAGACCATGATCGGCAAGCTCTCCAAAAAGGAACTACGCGTCGAGGGTTAGCTCTCGTTCGGTTATCGCAACCAGGGCAGCATCTGCCGCTCTTGCCTGCGTAGAGCCCGCATCTGACGGCGCGTCATCGGCTGCTGCACGACGACATGCTCCTGGCCCATCTCTTGATCTGTGGCCAGTGCAGCCTGCTGCGCAGCCTCGGGCGTGCCGGCGCCAGGAGCGGTCTGTCCCGGCACTGCAGGTGCAGCTTGATGAGTTGCCGCGGCGGTCGCCTGTGTTGCTTGAGGCTTCGGTTCAGGCAGTGGTGCCGCTTGCTTGGTCTTTACGGCCGGTGCCATCTCTTCGGCTTCGATTGGATCGGCCATGCTGAACATGCTTGGCACGCTCTCCCCGGAAAACTTTTCGGGAGTCGGTTCCTGCGTCGATACGCTCAGGAAACCGTAGCCCGGACGGACAGCCTGATCGTTCGGTGGCGTGGCCGGCGTCATCAATTCGACAGCTGCCGCGGTGACGCTCGGTTGGGCGGATGCGGCATCTGGCCTGTTTGCCGTTTCTACCAGATCGTCCAGCGTGGGCTCAGGTCTGGCGGCCGGCATCGCACCGGCTGCCGCTTGCGCGGGCTGTGTCGTCTCGGGCTCGGCCGAAGCTTCGATCAGCTCTTCTTCGGTGGGTTTCGGCTGCGGCGGCGGTGAAGTTCTCAGCCACATTTTCTCACCGCAGAGCAGCCACGCCTTGCAGCCTTTGAGCACGATCTGCTTTTGCGAGACCATGGTCAGCGTCGCGGAATAGGTGTTGCCGTCTTCCGGATTGTAGATCTTACCGGTCCAGGTCGAGGGACCGGTCCGCGTCATGCCGTTGAATAGCGGAAGGCCCTGGATCGGACGGTCACGCATTGAGGGATTCTCATTGCGTATGTCATGCAGGGGACGGCCCCTGTTGTCGTTCGGGTTTTCGAGCCAGACGATGCTGCTGCAAAGTTGCGCGCCGCCTTTGCCGCATCTCGTGATCTGGATCTTGGCATTGCGTTCAGAGTCCGGCTTCATCCAATAGCCGGTTGGGTCGGCGGCAGATGCTTGGGCGTGACCACCGGAAGCAAGAACGGCAGCCGTCAGGAGGCCCATAGCCGCAGAGAACGCGTAATGCTTCATTTAACACCTCCTCTAGCTCGTGCCGGTGGCATCATGGACGCCACGGCAAATTGGCTCAACCCCCTGACTCTAATGACACTCATGGACCCCGTTTTAGGCCCTTTTTGGGTAAGACCGCGCATTATTTCGGACCTTCCAGAATCGCCGCGACCCCCATGCCCCCGGCCGTGCATACCGAAATCAAACCCCGTCCCCGTTTCTTACTCTGCAACAATTTGGCCAAAACCGCCATGATTCGTGCACCCGTAGCCGCAAAAGGATGACCGAAAGCGATTGAGGAACCCTTGACGTTCAGTTTTTCCCGGTCGATCGCGCCGAGCGGCTTGTCCAGGCCTAAACGGTGCCGGCAATAGTCTTCGGACTCCCAGGCCTTCAAGGTGGCCAAGACCTGCGCCGCGAAGGCCTCGTGAATTTCATAGTAATCAAAGTCTTGCAGGGCGAGGCCAGTCCGTTTGAGAAGCTCGCTCACCGCGACGGTCGGGGCCATGAGAAGCCCCTCCCCGGCGACGAAATCGACAGCGGATGTGCGACCCACCGTCAGGTATGCCTGCACGGGAATACCCGTTCTGGTTGCCCATTCCTCGGTAGCGAGCAAGATTGCCGCCGCCCCGTCGGTCAAAGGCGTGGAATTACCGGCGGTGATGGTTCCACTCTCCCGGTCGAATACCGGCTTCAGTTCGGCGAGTTTCTCGAGCGAGATGTCCTCGCGGATATTATTGTCGCGAAACACTCCGGCGCAGGGCACGACCAGGTCGTGCATGAAGCCTTCGTCATAGGCAGCCGCCGCCTTCTTGTGGCTCTCATAGGCAATCAGATCCTGGTCCTCGCGGGTGATGCCCCATTCCTTCGCCATCAACTCGCAATGCTCACCCATACTGAGCCCCGTACGGGGTTCGCTAGTGGCCGGCGGCTGAGGCGCAAGCTCGCCAGGCAGGAAACCTCTGAAGGCGGAAAGCTTGTCGCGAAAGCCGCGGGCACGCGACGCCTGAATGAGGCGCTTGGCGAAACGGCGCTGAAACACCACCGGCGCATCGCTCGTCGTGTCGGTGCCGAGCGCAATGCCGCATTCGATTTGCCCGGTCGCGATCTTGGCGCCAAGGCCGAGTGCCCCCTGCAGGCTCGTGCCGCAAGCCTGCATCATGGTGATGGCCGGCGTGGTCGGCGCGAGTTGGCTGCCAATCACGGCCTCGCGGGCGAGATTCCAGTCCTTGGCGTGCGTTACGACGGCACCCCCCACGACCTCGTCGATATGCGCGCCGTGCAGGGAGAAGCGATCGACGAGACCGCTCAGCGTCGCGGTCAGCATGTCAAGATTGCTGAGATCGGCATAGGCCGTGTGCGAACGGCAGAATGGAATCCGTACCCCGCCCAGTACAGCCACGCGCCGTATCTTTTCTACCGCCATGACGGACTAGGACCTCCGCACGCTCATGCCGCTTCGGCCGGCGCGTTCGCTCGCGCGTCCATGCGGCGGTAATGCAGCGGTCCACCACGGAACGGTGCGAAGCCCGTGCCGAAGATCACGCCGGCATCGAGGTGATCGGCGCTTGCCACCACACCGTCGGCAAGCGCGCGTTCGGCTTCGTCGAGCATCGGTTCGACCAGTTCGCGCCCGAGTCGATCGAGCTCGGCCCGATCGTAGACTGTGTCCTCGCGCTTCGGCTTGCCCTCGACCCATTTATAGAAACCCTCGCCTGTCTTCTTGCCGAGCTTGCCTTGCTTCACCAGTGTGGCGAGCACGTTGTCGCCGGACGGCGCGAGTTTCAGCTCTTCGCCGACCTTGGCGGCGATATCGAGCCCAACCATGTCCATCAGCTCGAGCGGACCCATTGGCATGCCGAATTTCAATGCCGCCTGGTCGATCTTTTCGCGAGGCTCGCCTTCCTGATACAGGCGCACGGCCTCCATCATATACGGCGCGAGCACACGGTTGACGAGGAAACCTGGGCAGCTTTTGACGATCAACGGCAGCTTGTCGATGGAAGTGACGAAGGCGCAGGCTTTGCCCACTTCCTCCTCGCGGGTTCCGATGCCGCGCACCACCTCGACCAGCGGCAGCAGCGCAACGGGATTGAAAAAATGCAGGCCCACGAGGCGTCCGGGGTCGGCCAGATTTTTAGCAATGTCTTCAAGCCTCAAGGAGGAGGTATTGGTGGCGAGGACGGCTGACGGCTTCGCGTCCTTCTCCAGGTGAGCGAACAATTTCTGCTTCACATCGAGTTTTTCGACGACCGCTTCGATAATCACGTCGGCATGCTTGACATGCTTGCCATGCGGATCGGCGATCAAGCGTGCTATCGCCGCATCGATCGCGGGCTTGCCGCGTAGCCGTTTCTTGAACAGGCCCTTGGCGCGGTCGAGCGCCTTCTTGATCTGGGCTTCGTCGACATCTTGGAGGCTTGCCTGCATGCCGCGCACCACGCACCATGCGGCGATATCGCCGCCCATGGTGCCGGCGCCTATGACATGAACTCGCTGCGGCTTGAACCCATCCTTCGGCGCTTCCGCCTTGAGCATCTCCGACAGCTTGAACACGCGGCGCAAATTCCGTGAGGTCTCGCTCGCCATGAGCGGCACAAACATGTCTGTTTCGGCCACACGCATTGCGGCCGGGTCGTCACCATACCGTTCGAACAGGTCGATGAGGCGGAACGGCGCGGGATAATGCTCCTCGCGCACCTTTTCCGCCGTCTTGGCCCGCATCTGTCGCGCGATCAGGCTACGCACCGGCTGCTTCAGCATGAGCTTCTTCCACCACGGCATACCCTTGGAGCGGCGCTTCTGTAGCACCGCCTTACGCGCGGCCCAGCGGAGACTGTGACGCGTGGGCACGAGCTGATCGATCAAACCGATGGCCTTGGCCGTGGTGGGACGCAGCATGCGGCCCGTGAGCATGGCGGTCATGGCATCGACGGGACCGGCGGCTTGGATGGAACGGACCGTGCCGTGCAGCCCCGGGAAGATGCCAAGCTTCACTTCGGGAAAGCCGAACCTCGTCCCCTCCTCGCGATCGGCAATGCGCCAATCGCAGGCAAGCGCCAATTCGAGTCCGCCGCCGAGGCAATAGCCGTGGATGGCGGCGACCACCGGCACTCTCAGACGCTCGACACGGTCGAGCAACCCGAGCGTCTGCCGCACCACATCCTTGATCTTGTCCTCGGTATCGAAGTTTTCGAACTCGCGGATGTCGGCACCGGCTATAAAACTCGACTCCTTGCCGCTGATGATCACGAGACCCTTGATCTCGCCGCGACTCGCACCCTCTTCTACCGCCTGAATGATCTCGCCGAATTCCTCCGTCGCGCGACGGCCGAGCGAATTCATGTTCTCGCCTTCGCGATCGATCGTCGCCCAGGCAATGCCCTCGAAATCGATCGTGAAGCGCCAGTCGTGCAAATCGGAAAGTTCGTTCGCCATTATCGGACTACTCGGCAGCTATGTGGCCTGGGGGCCGGCGAAATGCCGACCGCATCTCAGTCTCGGCCGTTTGCGGCAGGACGGCATCCGCAGCGAAATCATCAACGGCGATGACGCGTTCAACGAGCTCACGTTGTTCGGCAAGCGCACGCGCCTCCTCGGCGGTGAGTACGCCTTTTTGTTCCGCTTCGGCGATCCAATCGTGACCGTGGAAACGCCTCACCTCACCTTTACGGATGGCGCGTTCAAGCTTCTTGTCGGCCTCCTCATTGGCGACAACTTTGGCCAGTGTGTATTCGAGAACCCCTACGCGGTCGTCAGCATCATCTGAGACATATATCCCCCTGGTGAGACGGTCGCGAAAAGCCCCCGGCTCGAGCGCCGCGCGCACGATTTCCTTCCCAGCCTGATCGCTCGCCGGCCTGCGCCAACTGCCCAAAGGAAAAAGCAACGGACGCATCAGCCATGCCGCCCAATGCACCGGGAAATTATCGACGACACCGCGAAGGGCCTGATCGAAGCGATAGAGGCAATTTCGCGCGCAGTAATCCACGAGCTTGAGATCGGATTTGGGGTTGCCGTCATCCTCGTAGCGCTTGAGCACAGCCGACAGGAGGTATAATTCGGCGAGCGCATCGGCCATGCGGCCCGAGATCTTCTGCTTCACCTTTAGACTGCCGCCGAGCAGCGCCACGGTCATGTCGGCAACCAACGCAAAGGACCTCGCAGCGCGGGCAAGCTGGCGCCACCAATGCGCGGTCGGTCCTGCACCAGCGGGCGCCGTCGCAAACATGCCGAAGGTCAGATTGTGGAACAGGCTGCCCGCGGCATTGGACACGCTGAAGGCGACATGCTGGTCGAAGACCCTCTCGAAAGCAGCAAGCCCGCGCTCGCGATCGTCGATCTGCAAAGCCTCGATCTCGGCGAAGAGATACGGGTGGCTGCGCAACGCCCCTTGCGCGAAGGTGATGAGCGTGCGCGTCAGGATATTGGCGCCCTCCACCGTGATCCCGACGGGCACCATCTGATAGGCGCCCTGGATGTAGTTCGACGGCCCGTCGCAAATGCCTCTGCCGCCGTGAATGTCGAGCGCGTCGTTGACCGAGGCGCGCATGCGCTCGGTCGAGACATATTTCAGCAGCGCCGAGAGCACGGCGGGCTTTTCCCCCGCCGACACCATGGAAGCGGTCACCGCGCGCGCCGCCTCCAGCGTGTAAGCGTTCTCGGCGAGCCGCGCCAAGGGTTCTTCGACGCCTTCCATGTAACCGATCGGCAGATTGAATTGCTTGCGGATGCGGGCATAGGCCGTACTCGTTCTGAGCATCATCTTGGCGGCGGCGGCGCTTGTTGCCGGCAATGAAATGGATCGTCCGGCGGCAAGGCAACTCATCAGCATGCGCCAGCCCTGCCCGGCACGCTCCGCACCGCCGATGATCCAGTCGAGCGGAATAAACACGTCGCGGCCCCGTGTCGGCCCGTTGGGGAAGGCTGCACCGCCGGGAAGATGCCGCCGCCCGATCTCGACGCCCGGATGGTCGGTGGGGATAAGCGCCAGCGTGATGCCGATATCCTCGCCGCGACCGAGATGGTTTTCCGGATCGAGCAGGCGGAAGGCGAGGCCGAGTAGTGTGGCTTTCGGCGCGAGCGTGATGTAGCGCTTGTCCCAGGTGAGATTGATGCCGAGCGTTTCCTTGCCATCGTGACGGCCGCGCGTGACGATGCCCACATCACGCATGGAGGCCGCATCAGAGCCGGAGAATGGTCCGGTGAGCGCGAAGCAGGGAATTTCCTCGCCGCGCGCCAGACGCGGCAGATAGTGTGCCTTCTGCGCTTGCGTGCCGTATTTTTCGATCAACTCGCCGGGTCCGAGCGAGTTCGGCACCATGACGATGGTCACACCATCGGCGCTGCGCGAGGATATCATTCCGAGCACCAGCGATTGCGCCTGGGCGGAGAAGCCGAGCCCGCCATGCTCTTTGGAAATGAGCATGCCGAGAAAGCCGTTCTCGCGCACGAAGCTCCAGATCTCATCAGGGATATCGTGGAGCTCATGCCGGATCTGCCAGTCCTTGAGGCGCTTGCAGAGCTCGACGGTCGGACCGTCAAGGAAGGCACGCTCCTCGGCCGTCAGTGTGATCGGCGCGACGCGACGCAGCTTCGTCCAATCGGGCGTGCCCGAGAACAGCTCGGCATCCCAACCGACGGTTCCGGCCTCCAAGGCTTCGCGCTCGGTCTCCGAGATCGCGGGCATCGCGTCTCTCAACGCGCGATAGGCCGGGAGCACGATGTATTTGCGCTTGATCTCAGGCAAGCTCACCACGAACAGAAGCCCGGCGATCAGCCAACCAAGCAGCGCCCACAGTGGAAAGACCGGCCAATGCAACTGCCCGCTCGCCAGTCCCATCTGCGCACACAGGGTAATGATTGCGACCGACAGCGCCCACACCCTGAGCGAGGCGCGGTTCATGGCCAAAGCGAACAGCGTGAGAATCGCTGCAAGGGCGAAAATGACTTCTGCCATTGGCAGCCTCCAAACGAGCCTATGCCCCCGCGGCGTCTCCGTTACTTGGAATCAACTCATCCTAGACGCAAGTGTTACCCAGCCGCTTAATGGGGGAAAGCTCGGACGCTTTCTTGTGCCATCTAGGCGAATTGGCTAATGAGGAGGCAATCTGGGCCTTTGAGAACCTTGCTGGGAGACATTATGAGCGAGCCCGAGCGGCCGCAGCTCAGCCCCTATCAGGTCGAGCTTGAGGCCGGAAAACGCTATGCCTGGTGCCGCTGCGGGCGCAGCCAGAAACAGCCCTTTTGCGACGGCTCCCATGCCGGAACGGGCATTGAGCCCCTGATGTTCACCGCTGAACGCACCGAGCTTGCGCTGCTTTGCGGCTGTAAGGATACCGGCGACCCGCCTTTTTGCGACGGCTCGCATATGCTTCTCTGATTTATAAGTCACATTTCTCACTGGCAAAGTTGTAAGCGGCGACCCCTTCTTGCTAAGAAAGGACAGGCGGCGGGGGCGCCTGTTGAGCATCTTGGTTTGCAACGCCCCTTTTCTGGGGACTCCCTTCTATTATCGGGAAAAGGCGAGGCAGGCGCGCTGATGTCTTATTTTCTCCAACAATTGATCAACGGGGTCGCGCTCGGCTCGATCTACGGGCTCATCGCCATCGGCTACACCATGGTCTATGGCATCATCGGCATGATCAATTTCGCCCACGGTGACATCTTCATGGTGGGCTCGTTCATCGCGCTAATTCTGTTTCTCATCTTGCTCAGCTTAGGGGTCACCATGATCCCGCTGGCGCTGCTCATCGTGCTCCTGGTCGCCATGTGCCTTACCGCCGTTTGGGGATGGACTGTTGAGCGCATCGCTTACCGGCCTTTGCGAGAATCATTCCGGCTCGCGCCACTGATCACCGCCATCGGCATGTCTATCGTGTTGCAGAATTTCATTCAGGTAGCGCAAGGCGCGCGCGTGAAGCCGCTTCAGCCCGTCGTCACCGGCGGCTACGTGCTGTCCGAGGGAGGCGGCTTCTCGGTCATCCTGTCCAACATCCAGATCCTGATTGTAGTGACGACGCTCGTTCTTATGGTCCTGTTCTGGCTGGTCATCACCCGCACCGCGCTTGGCCGCGCGCAACGCGCTTGCGAGCAGGACCGACTCATGGCCTCGCTCTCCGGCGTCAATGTCGACCGCACCATCTCGCTGACATTCGTGCTTGGCGCCATGCTCGCCGCCGTCGCCGGCCTGCTCTACCTCCTCTATTACGGGGTGATCGACTTCTACATCGGTTTTATCGCCGGCATCAAAGCCTTCACGGCTGCCGTGTTCGGAGGCATCGGTTCGCTGCCCGGGGCCATGCTTGGTGGACTGATCATCGGCCTGATCGAGACGTTCTGGTCGGCCTATTTCAGCATCGAGTATAAAGACGTGGCGGCGTTCTCGATGCTCGCCATCGTGCTGATCTTTTTCCCGACTGGCCTGCTCGGCCGCCCCGAAGTGGAGAAGGTTTGAGCGCCTTGGCCGAAACCGGCAAACCCTTCGGCCAGAGACTGCAATCGGCCTTGGGTGACGCCGTTATCGGCGGCCTCATCGCCTTTTTGCTGTTTTCGCTGCTGCTCGGCCTCAGGATGGTCGACAAGGTGACCGGGCTGACGCTCGAGCCCCGTCCCTGGTTGCTCATTACCGCTGTGGCGATCGTCTTCTTCGGCCGCTTGTTGCTCAGCCTGTTCGTCTGGCAGGCAGAGTATCCGATCACCAAACCCTTTGCCAAATTCTTCACGCGCGAGCCGTTCGATCGGCGCGACCTCATCGTGCTTGGCAGTGTAGCCGCGATCTCCGGGGTGATGCTCCTCTTCCGGAACCCTATCTACAGTCTCTTTGCCATTCCTATCCTCCTCTTCTTAGGCCTAGGCTCCTTACGCCGACTGATCGTCTATTTCTTTCCCGATCTGCCTTATGCCCGCATCTTCGTCACAGTCGGCTTGCTGTTTGCCATCTTCTTCCCGCTCTCAACCTACTTTCTGGAAAAAACTTTCCATCTCGGCCTGCCGCTCCGCTACTGGTTCGACCTTGCCATCCTGGTGCTCACCTACATCATGCTCGGTTGGGGCCTGAACATCGTGGTCGGCCTCGCCGGTCTACTCGATCTCGGCTATGTCGCGTTTTATGCGGTGGGCGCTTACACCTTCGCCTTGCTCGCCACGCATTTCGGCTTGGGCTTTTGGATTTGCCTCCCCGTCGCCGGAGCAGTCGCGGCGCTTTGGGGCATCATTCTCGGTTTCCCGGTGTTGCGCCTACGCGGCGATTATCTCGCCATCGTCACCCTCGCCTTTGGCGAGATCATCCGCATCGTGCTGCTCAACTGGACTGAAGTGACCAACGGTCCAAACGGCGTTTCCGGCATCCCGAAGCCAACCTTTTTCGGCCTGCCCTTCACCCCCATCGCCGCCGGCGGCGGTGAGACCTTCAGCTCCTTCTTCGGCCTGAAATACGACCCGCTCCAGGGCATCATCTTCCTCTATTACGTTATCCTGGCGCTCGCCCTGTTCACCAATCTCGTGACGCTCAGGTTACGCCGTCTCCCAGTCGGCCGCGCCTGGGAAGCGATGCGCGAAGACGAAATCGCCTGCCGTTCACTCGGCATCAACACCACCGTCACCAAACTTACGGCCTTCGCCACTGGCGCGTTGTTCGGTGGACTTGCCGGAAGCTTTTTCGCCACACGTCAGGGCTTCATCAGCCCGGAGAGCTTCACCTTCATCGAATCCGCGATCATCCTCGCCATCGTGGTGCTTGGCGGCATGGGAAGCCAGCTTGGTGTCGCCATCGCCGCTATCGTCATGGTCGGCGGTTTCGAGGCGTTGCGTCATACGGATTGGCTCGAAGAAATTTTCGGGCCGGATTTCGATCCCTCACTCTATCGAATGCTGCTGTTTGGAGCCGCCATGGTGGCCATCATGGTCTGGCGACCTCGTGGGCTCGTCGCCGCGCGCGATCCAACGATCACGCTGGGAGAGGCTCGTGCGATACCACCCGACCTTGTCAAAGAAGGCCGCGCATGAGGCCCTGGCAATATGATCCCCTGCTCAAGGTCGGCCACCTGACCATGCGGTTTGGCGGTCTAACCGCCGTCGACAACGTCACCTTTCAGGTCGCGAGACGGGACATTACCGCGCTGATCGGGCCGAACGGCGCCGGCAAGACGACGGTGTTCAACTGCATCACCGGTTTCTACAAGCCGACCGAAGGCACGGTCGAGCTCAGGCAACCCGGTCCACACGATTTCCGCCTGGAACGGATGGACGACCACGACATCAATAGCGTCGCCCGTGTTGCCCGCACCTTCCAAAATATCCGGCTGTTCCAAGGCATGACCGTGCTGGAGAATTTGATGGTGGCGCAGCACTCTATGCTTTGGCCTGCTTCGGGCTACACGGTCGGAGCCCTACTCGGCATTGGCGGCTTCGTGAAGGCGCAGAACGAGGCGGTCGAATTCGCCTGTCACTGGCTCGAACGTGTAGGCCTGCTCGCCCGCGCCGACGAGGCGGCCGGAGGACTTCCTTACGGCGACCAGCGGAAGCTCGAGATCGCCCGCGCCATGTGCACAAGACCTCTGCTTCTTTGCCTCGATGAGCCGGCGGCCGGTCTCAACGCGCGCGAGAGCGATGGGCTCAACGAGCTGCTATTTTCCATCCGGGAAAGAGACGGTATCTCCATCCTGCTCATCGAGCACGATATGAGCGTGGTGATGCGCATCTCCGATCACATCGTCGTTCTTGATTACGGCAAGAAGATCGCTGACGCGACGCCGGAGGAAATCCGCAACGATCCCTCCGTTATCGCCGCCTATCTCGGCGTTCCAGACGACGAATTGGCGGAAGTCGAGCGCGAGGTTCACCTATGAGCCAGCCTCTGCTCGAGATCAATCATGTCACGGCCGGCTACGGCCGCATCTCGGTGCTGCATGACATCAACATTGACGTTCGTCAGGGCGAGATCGTCGCCCTGATCGGTGCCAACGGCGCCGGCAAAACAACGACGATGATGACGATTTTCGGACGGCCTCGCGCCACGAGCGGGCAGATCATCTTCGACGGCCAGGATATTACCGACCTGCCAACGCATGTAATCGCCCTCCTGCGCATCGTTCAATCGCCGGAAGGGCGGCGCATTTTCCCGCGCATGACGGTGATGGAAAATTTGCAGATGGGCGCCATCGTCGCCAGCGACCCCGCTATCTTCGATGAAGACCTGGAAAAGGTATGCACCCTATTCCCTGTCTTGAAGGAGCGGCGCGAGCAGCGCGGCGGCACATTGTCAGGCGGCGAGCAACAGATGCTCGCCATCGCCCGCGCGCTGATGGGACGGCCTAAGCTGCTCCTGCTCGACGAACCGTCGCTCGGGCTTGCTCCCCTCATCGTCAAGCAAATCTTCGCGGCGATCAAAGAACTGAATACCCGGCACGGTCTTACCGTGTTTATCGTCGAGCAGAACGCCTATCACACGCTGAAGCTGGCCGACCGCGGCTATGTCATGGTCAATGGCAAGATCACACTTACGGGGACCGGTAGGGAGCTTCTCGAGCGCAAGGATGTGCAAGCCGCCTATCTCGGGGGCGGTGGCGACATTACGCTGAAGCGTGGAGGCGCGGCGTGACCTGGCTCTCTGACGATGGATTCTGGGTGTTCTTCATCCTTACGGTCATCATCGGAGGCGGCGCCGCGTTTCTCGCCGGACGGGGTCTGGCCAAGTCGTGGAAGCCCTTCTGGCGCGTGTTTTTCTATATGGCGTTGCTGGCCGCCGCAGTCCGTTTCTTCCATCAGGCCTTATTCGACGGCAATCTCCTGTCGCCCTACTATTACCTCCTGACCTATGCGATTCTCGTGGGGGCATGCGCGCTGGGCTATCGCTGGATGCGCACGACACAGATGGTCACGCAATATGGCTGGCTTTATGTCCGGTCGAGCCCCTTGACCTGGCGCCATCGATGATCGATGCCGCGCCTTGGGGCTTGGTGTAGAGTGGAATTAGTCGGTTGCAGAAGGAGATGACGATGAGGCGAATTACCGGGTTGATCGCGGCGCTTGCCGTAGCTGGCTTTCTTGCAGGGTGTGGCGGCGCCGAGGATAGCAATGAGATCCCTATCGCCGCCGTCGGTCCGGTTACAGGTCAATACGCCTCCTTCGGACATCAAATGAAGAACGGCGCCGAGTTGGCCGTCGAGGACATCAATGCAGCCGGCGGTGTGCTGGGCAAAAAGCTCGACTTCAGCATGGGCGATGATGCCTGCGATCCGAAGCAGGCGGTTGCCGTCGCCAATCAGATCACCGGCAAGGGCGTCGCACTTGTTGCCGGCCATTATTGCTCCGGCTCGTCGATTCCGGCATCGCAAGTCTATGCCGAAAGCGACACGGTGCAGATCTCTCCTGCTTCGACCAATCCTGCCTTCACCGACGAACGTGCCGGCCCTAACATCTACCGCGTCTGCGGACGCGACGATGAGCAAGGCGGCGTCGCTGGCAAATATCTTGCTGACCATTTCGCCGGAAAGAACATCGCCATCGTTCACGACAAGACCGCCTACGGCAAAGGCCTCGCCGACGAGGTGAAGAAGTCGCTCAATGCGAATGGCGTGCAGGAAGTCTTGTATGAAGCTTACAGCGCGGGCGAGAAGGATTACTCGGCGCTCGTCTCCAAGCTCAAGCAAGCGGGCGTCGATGCGCTGTTCCTCGGAGGGTATCACACCGAGGGAGGTCTCATCGTGCGTCAGATGCGCGACCAGGGCATGAACACCGTCCTCATGGGCGGCGATGCGCTCATCACCCAGGAATATTGGTCGATCACCGGTCCGGCCGGCGAAGGCACGCTGATGACCTTCTCGCCCGATCCGCGCAAGAACCCGGCGGCCGCCGAGGTGGTGAAGCGTTTCAAGGACAAAGGCATCGAGCCCGAGGGCTATGTGCTCTACACCTATGCGGCGATCCAGGCCTGGGCGCAGGCGGTGGAGAAGGCGGCGAGCACCGCTGCCACCGATGTGGTCAAGGCGCTTAACGAGAATGAGTTCGACACCGTGATCGGCAAGTTCAAGTTCAACGACAAGGGCGATCCCAACCTGCCGCCTTACGCCGTCTATCGCTGGTCAAATGGGTCGTACGAGGAGATCGACGGCGGGTCACCGCAACCTGCCGGCTAGAGCTATGTCTTCTTGGCGGCACGCTCCTCGGCCCTGAACTCCGCTTCGAGTTCCTTTTCAAGCCGGACCAGATCCTCAGGGAGCGGCATGCCGAAAGCGAGCATCTCGTTCAGCTTTTCGCGGATTTGCAGGTAAAGCTCGTGCCGATCCTCGGGCTGGTTCTCCATCTGGGTGAGGAGTAGCGCGATTTCTGCCTTCAAATCGTCGAACGCCATGGCATGGTGCTCCTTGGTTTAGTTCGGCGGATCGGACCACAAACTGTTGGCAGCGGCAAGTGAGCCAAGGCAGCCGGATTGCAGCCGGCGCGTTTCCCCTGCATAGTCAAGGGAATCGGGTCGGACGATAAGGGATGCGGCGATGGAAAAAGTGACATTCGACAAAGCGGTCGGTTTCATCCTCGCCGCTTTGTTTGCACTCGTGATCGGCGTGTCGATGTGGGCGCTTCTCGTCGGCGAGTATATGCACGGCGTCATGAACGAGCAGGCACAGCGGAGCTTGCGCATCGTCGGCTTTGCCGGCGCGCTTGCGGCGCTGGCAACTTGGTGGGTGCAAGGATTTGCCTCCCATCGCGGTCCGGCGGTGCGCTTCCTGTTTGCCTTGTTCATCTTCGTGGTCGCCTTCTCCAGCATCGGCGGCATGCTCCGGGTGATCTACAGTTACGTCACCTATCCGAGCCAGCAGGACTGGTCTCTGACCGGCCTTTACTGGGCCTCGCAGAGCGACCTGATCTCCTTCGTGATTTTCATGCTGGTGCCACCGCGCCTGGCTTATGCCGTACTCATCGTAGCCGCAGCCATCTTTATCGCGATCTTTGGGCCGAGAGAGCCGAAGACCGCCTAAACCCGGCACGCGACTGTTAACCCCCTGGCGAAGTCGGTTTGAGCGCGGCCACGCGCTCTGCTAGACCTTTTCGTGGAAAGGTCGTCACCACACGCATGATTCCCCGCTATAGCCGCCCCGAAATGGCCCGTCTCTGGGAGCCGGAGACCAAGTTCCGCATCTGGCTCAAGATCGAGACCTATGCCGCGGAAGCCATGGCCGAGCTCGGCCTCATCCCCAAGCATGCCGCCGACGCCGTGAAAACGCGCGGCGGCTTCGACGTCGCACGCATCGACCAGATCGAGCGCGAAGTGAAGCACGACGTCATCGCCTTTCTTACCTCCGTGGCCGAGCATGTGGGGCCCGAAGCACGCTTCCTGCATTCGGGGCTGACTTCGTCCGATGTGCTCGATACCTGTTTCAACGTTCAGCTGGTCGAGGCGGCAGACCTGCTCATCGCTGATATCGACGGGCTCCTTGCGGCGCTGAAAGCGCGCGCCTTCGAGCACAAGAACACGGTGACCGTGGGCCGCAGTCACGGCGTCCATGCCGAGCCGACCACCTTCGGGCTCAAGCTTGCCGGGGCTTATGCCGAATTTGCCCGCGCGCGAGAACGGATGGTTCGTGCCCGCGAGGAGGTCGCGACCTGCGCCATCTCAGGCGCGGTAGGCACCTTCGCCCATGTCGATCCTCGGGTTGAAGCCCATGTGGCAAAGAAGCTCGGTCTCACGCCGGAGCCGGTCTCGACCCAGGTGGTGCCGCGCGATCGTCATGCTTTCTATTTCGCCACGCTCGCCGTGGTGGCCAGCTCGATCGAGCGGCTTGCCACCGAGATCAGGCATTTGCAGCGGACCGAAGTCCTTGAAGCGGAAGAGTATTTCACGCCAGGTCAAAAGGGCTCCTCGGCCATGCCGCATAAGCGCAATCCGGTGCTGTCCGAGAATTTGACCGGGCTTGCGCGCGTCGTGCGGGCTTACGTCATGCCGGCGCTCGAGGACGTGGCGCTATGGCATGAGCGCGACATCTCCCACTCCTCGGTGGAGCGTGTGATCGGGCCTGACGCCACCATCGCGCTCGACTTCGCGCTTCATCGCCTGACCGAAATCGTCAAGGGCCTCGTGGTCTATCCCGAACGCATGCGCGCAAATCTCGACAAGCTTGGCGGGCTCATTCATTCGCAACGCGTATTGCTCGCTCTGACCAATGCCGGCGTGCCGCGCGAGGAGGCTTACCGGCTCGTGCAGCGTAACGCCATGAAGGTATGGGAGAACGGCAGCGATTTTCTCAAAACGCTGCTTGCCGACAAGGACGTCGTCGGCGTGCTATCGGAGAAGGTGCTGAGCGAACAGTTCGACCTCGATTATCATCTGAAGCAGGTCGATACGATCTTCGCCCGCGTATTCGGCACAGAGACTTAGCGAAGACGAGACCGCGGAATCGTCTCGAGCGGCCCGGCACCCCCACTCGGAATCCCTTCCTGATACTTCGTGTAGTTACCGTATTTGTCGTAATAGCGCCGCCCGCCATAGCCCCAGAAACCCGGCGTGTAGCCATAGGGCGGGAAAGCCAGAGGGACGTTGTAGTCATAAGCGACCCCTCTCTGCTTATCCGCACGCCCGAAGCGCAATGTGGCGCTGCGCACATAACCGCCGGCTGCGGCGCACCAGCCATTACGGCAATTCGTGGCGTTGATCGTCGTCGCAGGCTGGATCGTGGCGATCACAGCGGAAGCGTCGCTGCGTGCGGCATGGACATTGACGGGTGCCGATACCACCGCCTTCGCGGCCAAGGCTGTGCCGTTCGGCAGAACAAGCAGAACAGTTGCTGCGCCCAGGTATTTGGCCCAATGGCCCATGGTCAGATTACAGCTTTACGATGCGGCGTATTTTAGACGGCGCGCTTGGCTGAGGTTTGGCCAGTTATCGCCCGAAACGATAATTGACGCGCGCTGTCACGGATTGGATCTCGATATCGCCGTCCATGACAGGAACGCCCCCGCCGATGCCGGGGGGACAGGTGGGGCAATGCATGGTGAAGTTGCCGGTATCGAGGTCGATAAAGGCATATTCGACGCCGAGTGAGAAATTGTTGCCGAAAGCGTATTCTGCCCCGCCGCCAAGCGTATACCCGTCGGCCCAGGTGCTGGATCTCGCCCGCACGGGCGTTCCTTGGTCGAAAAGGTCGAGATCGATATCGGCGCCCGCCCAACCCCCCTTGCCGTAGGCGAGCCAGCGATCCCATGCATATCCCACACGGCCCGTCACTGTGGTGAGCCAGCTGATCTCGGTGGTGTAACGGTCGCTCGCCGGGAAGAAGGGGCTTCGGATGGTGCCCTCGAGATCGGTGCCCGCTATCGATCCTTCGACGCCGAACACCCAGGGTCCATTTTGAAAATTGTAGCCGACTTGACCGCCGCCCAGAACGCCGCCGCCGGCATCGATATCGAAATTGTTGATGACCCGCGCCGGCCCGAGCGTATTGAACCAATTGTTGTTCACATTATGCCAACCGGTATCGCCCCAGGCACCGCCAATCTGACCGCCGACATAGAAGCCGCCCACTGCATCTCATCAGGGCTGGCCAGGAAATCGCCCGCGCCGACAGGCGCCGGTGCGTGAATGAGCATTGCGGCACCGGCGGCCAGAGCCAAAAATCTGCGCTCCATGGCTTCGAAAACCCCCCTATTCGTCGTAGGATTCCCTCAGCGCGCCGCTTATCCCTTGCATGTCGATTCTCTCTATAGGCCCACCGTTATCTTCGTAACGATCGCCGTAGAAGATATGCGGCATGTAGCGATAACGGTCGCGCTCCTGGGCCATCATGAAAAAGCGCCTGCGGTAGAAGCGTTGATCGACCGCCGTATAGGGCGGCAGATCGAAATACCAATCGGCCTTCGGATAATGGCCGGCGCGGTAGGGATAAGGAGGGTAAATTGGAATGATCTGTGGTTCGGGGTTGAGGCGTGCGTCGTTAGCGGTCACCGGCCCCCATTCGGTGCGTTGCAGCGCGGTCACCCGCCCATAGCCCGAATAGCCTTCCCAATCGATCTTGCAATAGAGGCGACCGCAGGACACGACATAGACAATGGTCTCTGGCGGTATGGTGGTGACGAGTGGGTATTTCGCGTTGGGGCCGGTGCGCAGGAGCACTTCGGCAACCGTCTTGGCCTCGCGCGCTAAGGCCGCACCGGCGGAGATCGCCAGCACGAGCACGGCAACCAAGCCCTGAAGCCAAAGCCGCATGAAAGCCCCCAAGTGATTCGATTCTGACACAGGCTAGGCCCGGCGTCAGCCTTCGTTTTCACTTGCCGGCGATTTTTCGGTCTAAAGCGGGGTGATTCGTTTTAGGAACCACGCGCGTCGCGCAAGGTTTCAGCAGCGACCCGGGAGAACCAGGTGGCGTCGGTTCCAACGGCGACGATGTCCCAGCCCTCGGTGACCAATGGTTTCGCGTAGTCGATATCGTTGGCATAGATCAGCGCCATGACCGCGTTCTCGCGGCATTTGCGCAAGACGAGTTCCCGCGCCTCCTTGACCTCCTTCGCCCAGATATCGAGGCGGCCGGTGAGAGCGATCGACAGATCGTTCGGCCCGAAACACAGCATGTCGACGCCTTCGAGCGCGAGAATGTCGTCGAGCTGGTCCAGCGCCCCGCGTGTTTCGATCTGCGGGCAAGCGATGGTCCAGGCATTGGCGGTGGTGAAATAGTCGCCTTGGTGATCGATGCGCGCGCGGTACGGTCCCCAGCTGCGCAAGCCGCGCGGTGGAAACTTCACCGCGCGCACAAAGGCATCGGCATCCTCCACGCTCTCGATCAACGGGCACATGACCCCTTGCGCGCCAGCATCGAGTGCCCGTCCCGCCAGGCCTGGATCGTTATTCGCCACGCGCACGATGGCCGGCATGCCGCAGGCGCGCGCGGCGGTCAGGCAGCCGAGTTGCGCCTCGTTGCCGCCGAGTCCGTGTTGTTGATCCATGGTGATGCAGTCCCAGCCCGCCTCACCGATCAGCTCGATGAGAAATGGCGAATTGAGCGTGAGCCACGCACTGAACAGCGTGCGGCGCTCGCGCGCGGCTTGGCGGAAGCGGTCCTCACGCATGGCCGGCGGGTTCACCCTTTGCTTTCGGTTTCAATTTGCGTGACGGCCTCTCCCAACAGGTCCGACATTGCACGCCGTATTTGGTGATCCGATTGATCCACGCCCTTGGCGTCGAAATCCGCCCTGATCTTGCGGAACACGTCCTCATCTCCGGGCTCGGCAAGGTCCGCTATGACCACCTCCCGGGCATAGGCTTGGGCATCCTCGCCAGTGATCCCCATCTTCTCGGCCGCCCATAGCCCGAGCAGCTTGTTGCGACGCGCGTTCGACTTGAATCGCAGTTCCTCATCGAGGGCAAATTTCCGCTCGACCCCCTTCTGGCGATCCTCGAAAGTCATGAACCAGGCACCTCCTATGCACGCGCCCCTCGTGTTCGTGGGGCAAAACCCGTGGAAATTGTGGAGAAAATTCACCTCTCTGGAGCCGAGGGATAGCCCGCCATGCCTCGGAAATCAACAAATCCGGGGGAGAAATAGGCTGCGTCCCAGCGAACGTTGTAGCCCCCCGCCCCTTAAGCTAAGGTCGCTCAAGACCCCTTGAATCGATTCCGGCGATGTTGATTCCGACGTTGTGCGCGGGCCTTTGCGACCACTCCCGTGCGCGGCGGCATAAGCGGTAAGAGTCACTGGCGTAAGGAACCAAGCATGAACAGACGGCGGCGCGTTTACGAAGGTAAGGCCAAAATCCTCTACGAGGGCCCGGAGCCCGGCACGCTCGTCCAGCATTTCAAGGACGATGCCACCGCCTTCAACAACAAGAAGCACGACCGCATCGAAGGCAAGGGCGTGCTCAATAATCGCATCTCGGAGTTTCTTTTCCAGAAGCTCGGCGACATCGGCGTGCCAACGCATTTCATCAAGCGCCTCAATATGCGTGAGCAGCTGATCCGCGAGGTCGAGATCATCCCGCTCGAAGTCGTGGTGCGGAATGTCGCCGCAGGATCGCTCGCCACACGGCTCGGCCTTGAAGAAGGCACGGTGCTGCCGCGCTCGATCGTCGAGTTCTATTACAAGAACGACCAGCTCGGCGACCCGTTGGTAACCGAGGAGCACATCACCGCCTTTAGCTGGTCCAACCCGCAGGAGATCGACGACATCATGTCGCTCGTGCTCCGCATCAACGACTTTCTGTCGGGACTATTCCTCGGCGTCGGCATCAGGCTCGTGGATTTCAAGTGCGAGTTCGGACGGCTATGGGAAAACGACCAGATGCGCATCGTGCTGGCCGACGAGATTTCTCCGGATTGCTGCCGCCTATGGGACGTCGAGACCAAGAACAAGCTCGACAAGGACCGCTTCCGCCGCGACATGGGCGGCCTAGTCGAGGCCTATCAGGAAGTTGCGCGCAGGCTCGGCCTGCACGTGGACAACCCGACGCGGGTGAGAAGCGGCCCGGTGCTGGTGCGCTCGAAATGACATTGGGGTTGGAGGGGGCATGAAGGCGCGGATTACCATCACACTGAAGCAGGGCGTGCTCGACCCGCAAGGCAAGGCCATCGAAGGCGCCCTGCACGCGCTTGGCTTCGGCTCGGTTGGCAATGTGCGGCAGGGTAAATATATCGAGGTCGAAGTGGACGAGAGCGATCCGGCCAAGGCGCGCGCGGCGGTAGAGCGCATGTGCGATCAGCTTCTCGCCAACACCATCATCGAGAACTACGCCTATGAGCTTGAGGCGGCTTAGCCTGTATTTGCCTGTTTTGCGTCATTCCGGCGCAAGCCGGAATCGGAATACCCCCTCAATGTTTGCATCCTCGTTTGCATCCTCGGGCTCCCGGCTAACTCCGGGATGACTTTTGGGATTTTAGGAGCATGAAAACCTCTGTCATCGTCTTTCCCGGATCGAATTGCGACCGCGACGCGGCCGTGGCGCTTGAAGCCGCCACCGGACACCCGCCCGCCATGGTCTGGCACGGCGACGCCGAGCTTCCCAACAGCGATCTCATCGTGCTTCCGGGCGGCTTCTCCTACGGCGACTATCTCCGCTCCGGCGCCATGGCGGCGCACTCACCGGTCATGCGCGAGGTGGTCAAACGCGCGAAAGGCGGCACACCGGTGCTCGGCATCTGCAACGGCTTCCAGGTGCTGACCGAGGCGCGGCTTCTGCCGGGCGTGCTGATGCGCAACGCCACGCTTAAATTCATCTGCAAGGACGTGTATCTGAAAGTCGAGCGTAGCGACAGCATGTTCACGCACCGCTACGTACTAGGCGAGGTGGTGCGTTTTCCCGTCGCGCATAAGGACGGCAGCTATTTCGCGGACGAAGACACGCTTGACCGGCTAGAAGGAGAAGGCCGTGTCGCCTTCCGCTATTGCGAGGCGTCAGGGGCTGTCACGGAGGTGGGCAATCCCAACGGCTCGTCCCGCAACATCGCCGGCATCTATAACGAGACGGGCACCGTGCTCGGATTGATGCCACATCCGGAGCGTCTCGCCGATCCGGCGCTCTCCGGCACCGACGGCGCCAAGATGTTCGCTTCGCTAGTGGAGGCTCTTCCTTGAACATCGTGGCAAAAGCGGCCAGAGCCTTGAAAGCGCCAAGCCGGGATATCGTCGCCGAGCATGGATTGTCGCCGGAGGAATATCGCCGCCTCGTCGATGCCATCGGACGCGAACCGTCGCTGACCGAACTCGGCATCTTCTCGGTGATGTGGTCCGAGCACTGCTCCTACAAATCCTCAAGGGTATGGCTCAAGAAACTCCCCACGCAAGGTCCGCAAGTCATCCAGGGGCCCGGCGAGAATGCCGGCGTGGTCGATATCGGCGACGGACATGCCGCGGTTTTCAAAATGGAGAGCCACAACCACCCGTCCTATATCGAGCCTTATCAGGGCGCCGCAACCGGCGTCGGCGGTATCATGCGCGACGTGTTCACCATGGGTGCACGCCCGATCGCCAACATGAATGCGCTCCGCTTCGGCGCACCGGACCATCCCAAGACACGTCATCTCGTTGCCGGCGTGGTGTCGGGCATCGGCGATTACGGCAATTGCATGGGTGTGCCGACGGTGGGCGGCGAGACCAATTTCGATCCGCGCTACAACGACAACATCCTGGTCAATGCCATGACCGTCGGGCTGGTCGATGCCAAGCGCATCTTCAGGTCCGCCGCCAAAGGCGTGGGTCTCCCCGTGGTCTATGTCGGCTCCAAGACCGGACGCGACGGCATTCATGGCGCCACCATGGCCTCGGCCGAGTTCGACGAAGCCTCGGAGGAAAAGCGGCCCACGGTGCAGGTCGGCGATCCCTTCACCGAGAAACTTCTTCTCGAAGCCTGCCTCGAATTGATGGCCACCGACACCATCGTTGCCATCCAGGACATGGGCGCGGCCGGGCTGACCTCTTCCTCCGTCGAGATGGCCGATAAAGGCGGCGTCGGTATTGAACTCGAGCTTGCCCGCGTGCCGACGCGGGAAGAGGGCATGACCGCGTACGAGATGATGCTGTCTGAGAGCCAGGAACGCATGCTCATGGTCTTGAAGCCCGGCGTTGAGGTTCAAGCCGAGCGCGTATTCAAGAAATGGGGACTCGATTTCGCGGTGATCGGCTATACGACCGACACCGGCCGGCTCGTGGTGCGCCATGCAGGTGCCGTCGAGGCCGACATTCCGCTCGCGGCGCTGGCGCAGGCCGCGCCGGTCTATGAGCGTCCCTGGACCCCGAAAACGCCGCCTGCCGCACTCGATCCGCATGACGTTCCGGCGCCTAACAGCCTGCTCGACTGCCTGGAGATCATGCTGGACTCCCCTCACCTCGCCTCGCGCCGCTGGATTTGGGAACAATATGACCACATGGTCATGGCCGATACGGTACAGCGACCGGGGGGCGATGCAGCGGTGGTGCGCGTGCATGGCACGCAAAAGGGCCTCGCTATCTCCTGCGACGTGACGCCGCGTTACTGTGCCGCCGACCCGCGCGAAGGCGCGAAACAGGCCGTCGCGGAATGCTGGCGCAATCTCACCGCGGCCGGGGCCGATCCGCTTGCCATCACCGATTGCCTGAATTTCGGCAATCCGGAGCGGCCCGAGATCATGGGCGAGTTCGTCGGCGCCATCGAAGGCATGGCCGAAGCGTGCGCGGCGCTCTCATTCCCCGTCGTGTCGGGCAATGTGTCGCTTTATAACGAAACGAATGGCGCGGCCATTCCACCAACGCCCGCGGTCGGCGGTGTGGGTCTCATTCCCGATATTGCGCAGATGGCGACCATCGCGTTGAAGCGCGACGGTAACCTTCTGCTGCTCCTTGGCGCTGAGCACGGTCAGCTCGGCCAATCGCTTTATACACAGATCATGCTCGAACGAAGCCATGGCGCCCCGCCCCCCGTCGATCTCGATACGGAGCGGCGCACGGGCGATCTCGTCAGGAACCTGATCAGGGAAGGTGCGGTGTCGGCGGTGCATGACGTCTCCGATGGCGGCCTCCTGGTCGCCATTGCCGAGATGGCCCTTGCCGGTAATCAGGGCGTCACGCTGGAAACCGCGCCCGACCATTTGCCGGCTCATGCACTCTGGTTCGGCGAAGATCAGGCACGCTATGTGGTCGAAGCGGCGCCCGACAAGGCCGACGCCATACACAAGGCGGCTGCTCTGGCCGAGGTGCCGATCCGGCTGCTCGGCCGGGTTGGCGGCGATGCGATCGCCATTACCGGCGAAACGCCGCTGCCGCTCAAAACCTTGCGCGCCGTCCACGAGGATTGGTTGCCGCGCTTCATGGCGCATGGCTGAGAACGGGCGAGATCAGGAGCAAACTCATGGCGATGGCGGCAGAGGAGATCGCGCGACTGATCAAGGAAAGCTTCCCTGATGCGGAAATCCGCATCGAGGACCTCGCTGGCGACGGCGACCATTATGCCGCGAGCATCGTGTCCGAGGCTTTCCGCGGCAAGACGCGCGTGCAACAGCACCAAATGGTCTACGCGGCTCTAAAGGGGCGCATGGGTGGAGCGTTGCACGCCCTTGCATTGAAGACCGCCGCGCCATAGTTACGCTTTGTGAGCAAGGGAAAAGGATCGACGATGAGTCAGCAGGATATTCAGGACTGGATCGGCAAGCAGGTCGCGGCCAGTGATGTGGTGCTATTCATGAAAGGCACCAAGACCATGCCGCAATGCGGCTTCTCCATGCAGGTCGCGCAAATCCTTGGC
Source organism: Alphaproteobacteria bacterium (assembly GCA_016869535.1). Classification (GTDB taxonomy): domain Bacteria; phylum Pseudomonadota; class Alphaproteobacteria; order Rhizobiales; family Methyloligellaceae; genus Methyloceanibacter. The sequence continues at coordinate 106,487 of VGDX01000009.1, forward strand.
CATCTCGGCGTAGACTTCAAGGACATCAACGTGCTCGACGACATGAGCGTGCGCGAAGGCATTAAGGCCTATTCGAACTGGCCGACCATTCCGCAGCTATACATCAAGGGCGAGTTCATCGGCGGCTGCGATATTGTGCGCGAGATGTTTCAGGCGGGCGAGCTACAAGAGATCTTGACCGCCAAGGGCGTCGCCCATAACGCCCAGACACAGACCGCTTAGCGGGAATAGAATTCGACGACGAGATTCGGTTCCATCATCACCGGATATGGCACGTCCGACAGCGTCGGGATCCGGCTGAGCTTCGCCGTCATCTTGTTATGGTCGACCTCAAGATAATCGGGCACGTCCCGCTCGCCACTTTGTGCCGCCTCAAGCACCAGCCCGGCATCCTTGATCTTGTCCCGCACCTCGATCACGTCGCCCTCCCGGCAACGATAACTCGCCACGGTGACGCGCCTGCCGTTGACCTTCACATGGCCGTGGCTCACGAATTGCCGTGCGGCGAATACCGTCGGAACGAATTTCGCGCGATAGACGATGGCGTCGAGACGCCGCTCGAGCAGGCCGATCAGTTTTTCTGACGTGTCGCCGCGCAGCCTGGCGGCCTCGTGATAGATCGCCTTGAACTGTTTCTCGGTGATGTTGCCGTAATAGCCTTTGAGCTTCTGCTTGGCGCGGAGCTGCTGACCATAGTCGGAAAGCTTGCCGCGGCGTCGCTGCCCATGCTCGCCCGGGCCGTACTCGCGCTTATTATAGGGGCTCTTGGGGCGGCCCCAGATGTTCTCGCCAAGCCTACGGTCAATTTTGTGCTTGGCGTGAATACGTTTCGTCATGCTTCGGACTCCAAAGTCAAATCAAGCTCACCGCGGCGGTCATCCCCGCGCCTTAGGCAACCCTTGTGAGGTGATGGTCGAGGGGACACCGGAGCCATCTCCGGCCTCCCTGAAGCCCGAATGGCTCGTGCTTCGTTCGTTCTGTTACACGCGAATAAGGGAAAGTGTCAATCAGCGAGGGCCGTCGATTCCGGCTATTCAGCCGGTTTCGCCGCTGGTGCTGGTGCTGGTGCTGCCTTGGCCGCCTGAACATAGGCGTTGATGGATTCTGTTACCCTCTGTTTCTGTTCCGGCGGGCATTTCGGGGTCGGTGCGGCAACGATCTCCGTCGGAGGGCCGCTATCCGCAGGCGCCTCTGGCGGTGCATCGCTCTTGGAGACGGCGGTGGCTGCGGCGCCGGGAGCCGGGGCATTGTCCTCGACCTCGGTCACGGTGATCTTGAGGCCACCGGCGAAATAGGACGCCGAGAAGGTGTGCAGTGCATCGATCATCAAGAGCTGATCCCGGCTCCATACATTTTTGGCTTCTTCACCGCGTATCATCGTCTGATAGTTCGCCTGCATTAATTCGTGAAGCTGACAGATCTCAGCATAGGCCGAACGCGTGGCCGCACGGATCACTCGCCGCGCATCCTCATTGGGAAGCAGAAACTTGTTCACATCGGATTTATCGACCTTGGTGCGTTTGCCGTCTGGGCTCGTGACTTCCTCCGGGATGATCGAGAAGGCATATGTCATCAGCACACGCACGGCGCTATCGCTCATGCCGCCAGCCTGTCCCTCGGGGGCACCCGCGGATTTGGTACGCTTGTCGAGCTCAGCCGTGGCGCCTTCGGCGGCATGGAGAGGCGTTCCTATGAGCAGGGCCAGGGCCATCATGGCCGCGATTCCGCTCCGGTGAATCCACGCGAATTTCATTGACGAACATTCCCCCTTCCCGGCGGTGGAAGCTAGGCATTCTGTGGCCCCATCGCAATAGGAGAAACGGGGCGGAACTATGACACCTTGCCGCCCTTCGCTTTGTCTCTGCGAGCCAGGGCAGCGACGATTCCGCGCCAAGTGCGCACATCCTGTTCCGTCGCGCCCATGCGGTGGAACATGTTGCGAATATTGCGTGTCATGGAGGGCCGTTTTTCCGGTGGCCGCAGAAAACCCGTCTTGTCGAGTTCCCCTTCGAGATGCTCGAAGAGCGCGAACAGCTCGGCTCGTGTCGCGGGGCGCGTGTCCGGAATGGCGATGCCCTCTCTTGCCGGACCGTCGAACCCCGTAACGCGGCCAAGCGATGGTACGGATTCGCTTTTCCGCCATTCATAGCCGAACAGCAGCACGGCCTGCGGCAGGCTGAGCGAGGCGAAGTCCGGATTGACCGGCGCGGTGAGGATGGCGTCGGCAAGGGCGATGTCGTCGTTGTCGAGGCCGCTGCGTTCGGGTCCGAACAGAATGCCGCTGCGTTCGCCGGCGTGACCTCGCTGTCTCAGTTCCTGCGCGGCGCTCTCGGGAGAGAGCACCAGCTTCACCATCTCGCGTGGCCGCGCTGTCGCGGCCAATACGAAATTCAATTCCGCAATGGCGTCCTCGACGCTGGCATAAATCCTGGCCTGATCGATGAGGAAGGCAGCACCTGCAGCCGCCGCATGTGCCTTGTCGTTCGGCCAGCCATCGCGCGGCGCCACCAGCCGCAAATCGGTCAAACCGAAATTGGCCATGGCACGGGCGGCAAAGCCAATATTCTCACCAAGCTGCGGCCTGACCAGCACGATCGCGGGCTGCTGCATCACGGCAGGGGAAACCGTGGGCGCACTCTGGACGCGTTTACGCTTACCGCTCTCGCCTTTTACTTTCATGGCGGCACGATGCTATAGGGGGCCGTTGGCTGCAATGGGGACGGCGGCCTGCCTCGCTTCTTCGCGTCATTTTACCCGCATCGGAGGATTGCGCGTGGACAAGATCAAGGTGAAGAGCCCGGTCGCCGACCTCGACGGGGACGAGATGACGCGCGTCATCTGGCACATGATCAGGGAAAAGTTGATCCTCCCCTTTCTCGACCTGCCGCTTATTTCATTCGATCTCAGCATCGAGAACCGCGACACGACCGACGACCAGGTCACCATCGATGCGGCACGGGCCATCCAATCCTGCGGCGTCGGCGTGAAATGCGCCACCATCACCCCCGACGAGGCACGCGTTAAAGAGTTCGGCCTCAAGCAGATGTGGAAGTCGCCGAACGGCACCATCCGCAACATTCTAGGCGGTGTGATTTTCCGCGAGCCGATCATCTGCTCGAACGTGCCGCGCCTCGTGCCGGGCTGGACCAAACCGATCGTCATTGGGCGGCACGCCTTTGGCGACGTTTATCGTGCCGTCGATTTCCGCGTACCCGGCAAAGGCAAACTCACCCTGACTTTCGCGGGCGAGGACGGTCAGCGGATCGAGCACACGGTGCACGAATTCCAGGGCTCGGGCGTGGCGCTTGCCATGTTCAATCTCGACGATTCGATCCGCGATTTTGCCCACGCCACTTTTAACTATGCGCTCTCCCGCAACATGCCGGTCTATCTTTCGACCAAGAATACCATCCTCAAAGCCTATGACGGCCGCTTCAAGGATCTGTTCGCCGAGATCTTCACCAGCGAGTTCAAGGACACATTCGAGGCGCGTGGGCTCACTTACGAGCACCGCCTGATCGACGACATGGTCGCCGCCTCTCTGAAATGGTCCGGCGGCTATGTGTGGGCGACCAAGAATTACGACGGCGATATTCAATCGGACACGGTCGCGCAAGGGTTCGGCTCTCTCGGGCTGATGACCAGCGTGCTCATGACGCCCGACGGCAAGACGGTGCTGGCAGAGGCTGCCCACGGCACGGTGACCCGCCATTTCCGCCAGCATCAGCAGGGGCGCGCGACGTCCACCAATTCCACCGCCTCGATCTTCGCCTGGACCGGCGCGCTTAAACATCGCGCCAAGCTCGACGACAATGCCGAGTTGCTGCGGTTCGCCGAAACCCTGGAAGAGGTGACGATCGGCACCATCGAAGCCGGTTTTATGACCAAAGACCTGGCTCTTCTCGTAGGCGCCGAGCAGGGATGGCTCACCACCGGCGGCTTCATCGACAAGGTCGCCGACAATCTGCGCAAGGCGCTGGCCGATCGGGCCGCGGCCTAGGCCAGTTTCGCCTGGGGTTTGGTATGCGGGCCTGAAGCCATGTACGCGGCGATGGCGTCGAGCGCCTCCTCGGCGCGCGCGCCTTCGGGACCGCCGGCTTGAGCGAGATCGGGACGGCCGCCGCCGCCCTTGCCGCCAAGAATCACAGCGCCGGCCTTGACCAGATCCACGGCATTGAAGCGGGAGGTGAGATCGTCGGTCACACCCACGACGAGACCGCCCTTGCCGTCGGGCGCCGTGTTGGCGATGGCGACGACGCCGGATTTCACCTTGGCCTTCCCTTCGTCAGCCAAAGCCTTCAAGTCGTTGTTCGGCAGGCCGCTGACGCGAAGCGGCAAAAACTTCGTACCGCCAATATCGACGATATTCGGTTCCGCGCCTTGCGCGGCAGCACCGCCGCCCAGCGCCAGCTTCTTTCTTGTCTCGGACAATTCGCGCTCGAGCTTGCGCCGCTCATCGATGATCGCTGCCAACCGCGTGATGACTTCATCGGGCGAGACCTTGAGCAGTTCGGCCGCTTCGCGAACCTTGTCGTCCTGCGTGGAAAGATAAGCGAGCGCCGCTTCACCGGTCAGCGCTTCGATGCGGCGCACGCCGGCGGCGACCGCGCTCTCGCCAACAATCTTGAGGAGCCCGATATCGCCGGTGCGCCGCACATGCGTGCCGCCGCAAAGCTCGATGGAATAAGCGTGGCTCGCTTTGCCGCTCCCCTCGCTCACGCCCATAGACACCACGCGCACCTCATCGCCATATTTCTCGCCGAACAGCGCCAGCGCGCCTTGCTCGATGGCCGCTTCCGGCGTCATCAGATGCGTCTCGACGGCTGAGTTTTGCATGATCATGGCGTTGGTCATGTCCTCCACCGCCCGGATCTCCTCACGCGTCATGGGTTTTGGCTGCGAGAAGTCGAAACGTAGCCGCCCCGGCTCGACGAGTGAGCCTTTCTGCGCCACATGCGTACCGAGCACCCGGCGCAGCGCCTCATGCAGGAGATGGGTGGCCGAATGATGCGCGCGCGTGGTGGTGCGGCGCCCATGATCGACGTTGAGCGCAACCGTCTCGCCAATTTTGAGTGTCCCGTTCTCCACGACACCCTCATGCAGGTAAAGCCCATGCAGCTTCTTCTGCGTGTCTTCAACCTTGAAGCACGCTCCGTCAGGACCGGTGAGCAGACCCCGGTCGCCGACCTGACCGCCGGATTCGGCATAGAACGGCGTTTGGTTGACAATGACCGTGCCGCGGTCACCCTTCGTCAGCCTATCGGCACGCTTGCCGTCCTTGACGAGGGCCACGATCTCGCCCGAGGCGGCCTCGGTTTCATAGCCGAGGAACTCGGTCGCGCCGAGTTCCTCCTTCAATTCGAACCAAAGCTGCTCGGTGGCGGCTTCACCCGACCCCGCCCAGTGCTTTCGCGCCTCGGCGCGCTGGCGCTCCATGGCGGCGGCAAAGCCCTCCGCGTCCACGCCGATGCCGCGCACCTTGAGCGCGTCCTCGGTGAGATCGTAAGGAAAGCCATAAGTGTCGTAAAGCTTGAAGGCGACGGTGCCGGGAAGTGTCGCGCCGGGCTTCAGGCCCCTGGTCGCGTCATCGAGCAGGCGCAGCCCGCGTTCCAACGTCTCACGGAAGCGCGTCTCTTCGAGTTTCAACGTCTCCTCGATCAGGCCTTGCCCCCGTTCGAGCTCATGATAGGCGCGGCCCATCTGTTCGATCAGCGCCGGCACCAGCCGGTAAAGCAGCGGCTCCTTGGCGCCAATCAGATGCGCGTGCCGCATGGCGCGACGCATGATGCGGCGAAGCACATAGCCCCTCCCCTCGTTCGAAGGCATCACTCCGTCGGCGATGAGGAAGGAGGACGCGCGCAAATGATCGGCAATGATGCGGTGGCTCGCTTCATTGTCGCCCTCGGCCGGAACGCCGGTCAAATCGACTGAAGCGGCGATCAACCCCCGGAACAAGTCGATGGCGTAGTTGTCATGCGTGCCCTGCAGGACCGCGGCGATGCGCTCGAGCCCCATGCCGGTGTCGATCGAGGGATGCGGAAGGTTCACACGCCGCCCATCGGCGAGCTGCTCGTATTGCATGAACACCAGATTCCAGATCTCGACGAAGCGGTCGCCATCGTCTCCCTGTCCGGGGGGAACGCCTTCGAGGCCGGGTCCATGATCAAAAAAGATTTCCGACGACGGCCCGCACGGACCCGTGTCGCCCATGGACCAGAAATTATCCGAGCTCGCGATGCGGAGAATCCTGCTGTCGGGGAAGCCGGTAATCTTGCGCCAATACCCTGCCGCTTCCTCGTCATCGGCATAGACCGTGACCAGGAGGCGATCGGCGGGAAGCGCGAAGTCCTTGGTCAGCAACTCCCAGGCAAGCAGAATGGCGCGCTCCTTGAAATAATCGCCGAAGGAGAAATTGCCGAGCATCTCGAAAAAGGTGTGATGCCGGGCGGTATAGCCGACATTGTCGAGATCGTTATGCTTGCCGCCGGCGCGCACGCATTTCTGCGCCGAGGCCACGCGCAGATCCTTGGGCTTCTCCTGGCCGGTAAGCACGTTCTTGAACGGCACCATGCCGGCATTGGTGAACATCAAGGTCGGGTCGTGACGCGGCACCAGCGGCGCCGACGGCAGCACCGCGTGATCGTTCTTGGCGAAGAAATCGAGGAAGGCGGCGCGGATATCGCCGGTCGCAATGTGCGGCAGCTTGGTGTGGCGTACGCCTTGATCGTTCTTGCCGTGCGTTGACTTTTCCTTGGCGCTCATGGGCGGCGATATGGAGGGGACCTTAATGTGCCGGTCGCTAGACAAGCCTAGCCGATTCGCCAAGCTCGCCGGCACGCTCCCGGGTTCGCGGGGGAACGGCCTTAAAACCTTGCGCCAGACATAGTGGCCGACAGGAACCCTGTCCAGCTTCAGCGGCGCCATAAGCGCTTTACCGACGACAAATGACCGGCCTCCTGTCGGTCAGGCGGCCGGCCCATGCTCAGCCAAGACGCGCTAGACGTCACTCAGCGATAGATTTCAGCCGCGACGGCTCCTGCGGGCGGCGGCACTCGAAATGGAGGTAACAGGCCCCTCCTCCCCGGCACTATCGCCCTCGCCTCCCTCGCTGGCGGCTTCGGCACCTTCGCCTCCGCTCGCCTCGGGCGGGCCTTCGAGGATCTGACCGGCAATCAGGCCGGCATTCTGGCGGATGGCGCGCTCGATGCGCTCGGCTGTCTCGGGATGTTCCTTCAGATAGGCCTTAGCGTTTTCGCGGCCCTGGCCGATGCGCTCGCTATCGAAGGAGAACCAGGCGCCGGCCTTCTCGACGATGCCGGCCTTGACGCCGAGATCGATGAGCTCGCCCGTCTTGGAGATGCCCTCGCCATACATGATGTCGAACTCGATGGTCTTGAACGGCGGCGCCACCTTGTTCTTCACCACCTTGACGCGGGTCTGGTTGCCGACCACCTCCTCGCGTTCCTTGATGGCACCGATGCGGCGGATATCGAGGCGAACCGAGGCATAAAATTTGAGAGCGTTGCCGCCGCTCGTCGTCTCCGGCGAGCCGAACATCACGCCGATCTTCATGCGGATCTGGTTGATGAAGATCACCATGCAGCGCGATTTGGAGATCGAGGCGGTGAGCTTGCGCAAGGCCTGGCTCATCAGCCTGGCCTGCGCGCCCATCTGCTGATCGCCCATCTCGCCTTCGAGCTCGGCCTTGGGCGTCAACGCCGCGACCGAATCAATTACGAGCACGTCGATCGCGCCCGATCGCACCAAGGTGTCGGCAATCTCCAATGCCTGCTCGCCCGTGTCGGGCTGCGAGATCAGGAGATTTTGCAGATCGACGCCGAGCTTGCGCGCATAGACCGTATCGAGCGCATGCTCCGCGTCGATGAAGCCGCAAATGCCGCCGCGCTTTTGCGCCTCGGCCACGACATGCAGCGCAAGCGTGGTCTTGCCAGAGGATTCCGGCCCGTAAATCTCGACAACGCGGCCGCGCGGCAGCCCGCCAATGCCGAGCGCGATGTCGAGGCCGAGCGAGCCGGTGGAGATCGCCTCGACCTCGACGGCCTTCTCGTTCTGGCCGAGACGCATGATGGAGCCCTTGCCGCAATTTCGCTCGATCTGGGAGATGGCCGCTTCAAGGGCCTTTTCTTTATCCATCCCGGCTCCTTCGACGAGGCGCAGCGCAGCGTTCGACATGAGATTCTCCCTTATTTCACAAGCCCGCCAAGGCTGGCAATGATGCTCCAATCCAGCCAATGTACACGTTTTGTTCCTGTTCTGCAAATGTTCTTTTCCGGCGGGCGGTGCTGTCCTAACCGCTGTCCGCTTCGCCTTCGGCAATCGCGTGGCCTATGGGCAGATCATTAAACCGACATTCCCCCGATGAACTCTGGAACGGCGTAGACGGTAGCAGACGGCGGGGTTCACGGTAAGCCCCAGGGCAGGCTGCGCGGTGTTTGGCGGCGTTTCCGTCATGCTCGGCGTCTCCAACGA
>VGDX01000010.1 GCA_016869535.1 Alphaproteobacteria bacterium
TTCGTGCCTGCCCTGGCAGCGTGGCCGTCTGCGCGCACTCAAACCGCTCCGACGGCCACGATCCCGCTGGCGCCCAGGACGCCGCTAAACTAACATTGCAACTGGACCACTCGATGGGGGCAGGTCAGTTCTTCGGTATTCTCCGGGCTTCCTTAAAAACAGGATATATTCCACGTCATTCTTTACAATGGCTCCTGGCTGGTACGGCTTCCCATAGAAACCCGCGCCATTTCCGTTGGCTTCTGTGACACCATTTGCGATTTTCTGCCAGATAATGGGCGTTAGGCAGTCGAGACCAAATCGCCGCGCCCGCACCTGGATGTCAGCATGTAGTGGTATGATTCGATGCCGCCCGTCTCGGCGGCGGGGAATGCAAACATCCCCGACAACACAACAGATTCGACCACCTTCCACGAGAACCCGAACGCAGTGTTCCCAAACTTTGTCAAGTTCGGTGAGAAACTCTTCGTAATCGGCAATCTCTCCTAACTGGCCCTTACATCGCTCGTACTTCTTCAAGGTCCAGTAGGGGGGCGAGGTCACAACCAGTCCGACAGAAGCATCGGGTATCCAAGACAAGTCACGTGCATCGCCGCGATGCAAGTGATGGGTCGTGACATCAAAAGGCGCAGGCCAAGCGGAGGTGCGATACTTCATGTTAATAGAGAGAAGGCTCTTGAGTCCCTCTGACGTGTTGTCAGACGTTGGCAAAGAGTGACCGCGGATACCCACAAGAGGCTTTCGCAAAGGGCCGTGCATAAGGGTTATGCGTCCTCACGCTTCATCGTCTGAACGTCGATGGATTCACTACCCAGAAAATGTTTTCTGATTCTCTTGGGCGCCGATAGCTACTAATCGCTGAGCCCAAGAGAACATAAAGTGAACTTACCTCAATTACGGCCCTAAGTGAAGCCTCGAAGGGTAGGTTTTTTGCAATGGGTCGAGCAAGGGCAAGACGGGGAATAGCGGTCCAGGTTTTTAGTAGAGGGGTGGGAGCTCAACGTCCGCGTCTAGTCGCATTACTACTTTCTTCGCGAGCAGTCCGTTACCTCCTGATACTCGACAAGATCTAGGCTCGTGCAAATGATTTTTATCCGCGGCATCTCGCGCAGCCATCAAGGGTTGCGATCTGTGGCTTGGGATGGCAAATGAAGCACAAATCTGGGCGAATCATTTTGGAGGTTTTCGGGATGCTTCGAATTGCGAAGATCGGGCTTGTTTTGCTGGGTGTCGTCGTCGTTTATCTCATCGGGGCTCAACCCGCCGATGCGGTGCGCTGCGAAGGGATCGTTGCCACGAACAGCGCCAAGTCGAAGGCCGATGCCGCGAGAGCCGCTCAACAGAATGCCAGGGACACGGCCGAGCAGATCAGGCGCAAGCGCGGATGGTCCTATGTCACGCTACGCGCCAGGAAAGTGACTCCCGACCCGTTCTGGAAATCGGTGCGTCCCGTGGTCAAGCCGGAGATGCTGCTCAAGCCGGACATCGTGACCAGCCAGACCTATACGCAGTGCTGGCGCGGCGTCGTGGTGCCGTTTGTGTGCACCGCGGGAGCGTCGGCTTGCGGCGGTTAGTCCGCTTCATGCCCTAACCTTGCCACATCCTGCGGTAAGCTGATCTCAATCAATATGCCGTAACGTCGTCGCATGGACGGCGAGGAGTTGAGGTTTAGGGTCGTGTTTCCGCAATATTCCGCGCGCGAGCGGGTGGCAGACGGGTGCATCCATATCGCCGGCGTCACCGCCAGCCTTGTCGGGCTGACCGCTCTCCTCATTATCGCCGTCAAGTCGCAAGCCGTGCTGTGGGGTGTGGCATTGCTGGTTTACGGGCTGGCGCTCGTCGCCATGTTCTCCTGCTCGGCCGGCTATCACCTCGTCATCCATCCCAAGATCAAGGAAGTGTTCCGAAGGCTCGATCACGCGGCGATCTTCCTCATGATCGCCGGCACCTATACGCCCTTCATTCTTCTCAAGATGAACGATCCGTGGGGGCTCACTTTGCTGGCGGTGGTATGGACCATGGCGATCATCGGCATCGCCATCAAGCTGTTCGCGCCGCGCGTTCTCGAGGGTCTGACCGTCGCGTTATATCTCGTGCAGGGCTGGGCGGTGCTCGCCGCGTGGCAGCCAATAATGTCGGCTTTGCCCGGCGTGGTGCTGACATTGCTCATGATCGGCGGGGTGCTCTACACGATCGGTGTGGTGTTCCATCTGTGGGAGCGTCTGCCCTATCAGAACGCGATCTGGCACGGCTTCGTGCTGTCGGCGGCGAGCGTTCACTTTGCGGCCGTGATGGTGATCGTCGCCGCCTGACCGGGCGTAAAAGCCTGAGCATTTGGTAACCTAGGCTTTATAGAATAGGCCCCATGACCCTCGTCATGGCGGAAGCCCCAAGACCTGTGCCGGCGGGAGCGAAAGAGGCCCTGTTCGCGGCGCTCGCCTCGCGCTTTGGCCCGCGTTTCTCACTAGGCCAGGCGCTCAGGGCGCAGCACGCCAATACGCTCACCTGGCTCAAGACCGAACCCCCCGACGCCGTTCTGTTCGCCGAAACCTCCGAAGAGGTTTCCGAGGTGGTGAGGCTCTGCGCCGAGGCAAGGATGCCGGTCATTCCGTTCGGCACCGGTACCTCGCTCGAAGGTCATCTCAACGCGCCGTTCGGCGGCATCTCGCTCGACCTGTCGCGCATGAACCGCATCCTCGCCGTGCACGAGGCCGATCTCGACTGCGTGGTCGAGCCGGGCGTGACCCGCAAACAGCTCAACGATCATCTGCGCGATGCGGGGCTGTTCTTCCCGGTCGACCCCGGCGCCGATGCGAGCCTCGGCGGCATGGCGGCGACGCGCGCCTCCGGCACCAACGCGGTGCGCTACGGCACGATGCGTGATGCCGTTCTCGGCCTCACGGCAGTCCTTGCCGACGGGAGCGTCATCACCACCGGCAGCCGAGCGCGCAAGACCGCTTCAGGCTACGATCTCACGCGGCTCCTGATCGGCTCCGAAGGCACACTCGGCATCATCACCGGTCTGACGCTCAAGCTCTACGGAATCCCCGAGACCATTCTCTCCGGCGTCTGTTCCTTCACCTCGATCGAAGACGCCTGCAATGCCACCATCGCCGCGCTGCAGATGGGCGTGCCGCTGGCTCGCATCGAGTTGGCGGATGAAGTGCAGATCCGCGCCTGCAACGCCTATTCGCATCTTGTGCTGCCAGAGCAGCCGACTCTCTTCCTCGAATTTCATGGCACGGAAGCGGGAACGCGCGAGCAGGTCGCAAGCTTCGCCGAGATCGCGCGCGCCGAAGGGGGAGGGGACTTGCAGTGGGCCGCGCGCACCGAGGATCGCAGCAAGCTTTGGCAGGCGCGCCACGACGCCTATTGGGCGGCACGAGCCCTCAGGCCCGGCGCGGAGATTGTGTCCACGGATGTCTGCGTGCCGATCTCCGCCCTTGCCAATAACGTCAGCGCCGCGCGTGAGGACATCGATCGCCTGGGACTGCTCGCGCCGATCGTGGGCCATGTCGGCGACGGCAATTTTCACGTCATGCCGTTGATCGATCCCGCCAGCCAGGAGGAGCGGCGCAAGGTGCAGGAATTCCTCGACCGGCTGGTCGAGCGCGCGCTTGCCGCGGGCGGCACCTGCACCGGAGAGCACGGCATTGGCCAGGGCAAGATCAACTATCTCGCCGCCGAGCACGGCTCGGCTGTTTTGGTGATGGCTGCCATAAAAAAGGCGCTCGATCCGTTGAATATCCTCAATCCTGGCAAGATTTTTGCGTTACCATGACGAAGCGTCACGGAGCCAAGACGATTGAAAGCGATCGTGCTTTGCGGCGAAGCAGCGCCCCCCACGAGCCCTGGACCTAGACTGCGGTGAACTCGCTTCTGCTCAGTTTGACGGCCTTGTTGATCCTGGTGTTGAGCGCGCTCTTCGCCGCGCCGCTCTTCATCGACTGGAACGACTATCGCCACGTCTTCGAGACGCAAGCGACCAAGCTGCTCGGCCGCGAGGTGAAGGTCGATGGCAAGGTGCATCTCGTCCTGCTGCCGGCGCCGGAACTGAAATTCGACGCGGTCAAGGTCGCGGACGAGCGGGGAGGCCTCGACGTGCCGTTCCTCGAAGCCCGCTCGATCGAGGCGTGGCTCAATATCGGCGCGCTGCTCTCGGGCACGGTTGAGGCGCGCGAGATCGTCATCGTCGATCCGATCCTGCGGCTCGACGTCAAGTCCGACGGCACCGGCAATTGGCGCGACGTGGGGCGTCCGGGTGTGGCGCTGCCGTTCGCGCCGAAAGAAGTCATGCTCGACAAGGTCTCGATCGGCGGCGGCAGGATCGAGATCGCCAAAGACGGCATGGAGCAGTTGATCCTCAACGATGTCGCGGGTGAATTGAGCGCGGCGTCGTTGTCGGGTCCGTACAAGGTGTCGGCCACTTACGAGTTCGAGAACCGCCGGCAGGAGCTTCGCTTCTCCACGAGCGAGACGGACGCGGCAGGTCAGTTCCGTCTCAAGGCGGCCTTGCGCGATCCCGACCGCGACATGAGTTACGTGCTCGACGGCGCGGTCAAGGGGCTTGGGCAGCAGCCCGCTTATGACGGCATCTTCACCTTGCGCGTCGGCCATGCTTTGGGGCCGACAGCAGGCGTGGTCGAATTGGCCGAGGAGACAGCGGGTGAGAGCGAGGAGAAGCCTGCCGACGATCCGCTCTTCGTCGAGCTGAAGGGTCCGCTCAAGGCGACGCCCGAGCGCGTGGAGATGTCAGCGTTCGATCTCACCGTCAATGCCAAAGGACGGCCGCAAATCCTGAAAGGCAATCTCGCGCTTGACCTCGGGGAGACGGTCAAGGCCGATGGCGCGCTTGCCGCCCGTTTCATCGATATCGATCTGCTGGCCGGAGCGCCGAACCCCGAACAGCGTCCATCGCCGGCCGCAATTCTGTATCTCCTCGCCGAGGAGGCTCTGACTAAGGCGGCGGAGATCGGGGAGGGCAGGCTCGCGGTCGCCATCGAGCAGGCGAGCCTCGGCGGCGATCTGGTCAGCGGGCTCGCGCTCGATCTTGCCGCGCAAGACGGCGTCATCGCCATCGAAAATCTCACCGCCACGCTGCCCGGCGCGAACCGCGTCGCGGTGTCGGGGCGTCTCGCCCAGGGCGATATCGGCCCGGTATTCACCGGCCCGGTCAAGCTCGAAGGCACGGGCTTGCGCGCGCTCACCCGCTGGGCCGCCGGCGACCGCGATATGTCCGGCCAGGCTTCGGTCGGCGATTTCGCCGTCGCGGGCATTGCCACGGTCGGCGACGGCGAGCTCAAGCTTGCCGACGCCAGCGGCGAAGTGAGCGGCACGGCGTTCCGCGGCGCGTTCTCCTATCGCAGCGGCGACCGCAATGTGTTCGAGCTTGCGCTGGACAGCGACCGGCTCGATCTCCGGGAGATGATGGGCGACGGCGCGGCCTGGCGCTCCTGGCTTCCGGCGGCGCGCGGCGCTGACACCGTGCCGGCCGATAGCGGCCGGAACATCCTGACGCAATTTCGCGACCAGGATGCGCGCGTCACCTTGAATGTGGGCGAGCTGTTGCTGCCCGATCTGCCCGGAGGCAAGCTCGATGCGCGCTTCGCGCTGCAGAACGATACGCTCGATGTCGAGCGGCTCGAATTCGGCGCGTCCGATGCGCTGACACTGACCGGCAAGGGCCGCATCGAGGCGGTGAGCGTAGCGCCCTCCGGCCGGGTCGATGTGGCGCTTCATGCCGCGACCGAGGAGAGTTTGCGTGTCGTCTCCGGACTGTTCGGCCTGCCCGAGCAGGTGAGCAAATCGAAGCATCTTGCCGCCCTTGCGCCGCTGGACATGCAAGCGGGCCTCGTCGCGACCCGCGCCGGCAACGAAACCAAGGCGTCGCTTGATCTTAACGGTCAAGCCGGCGGCTCGAAAATCGCCGTGACCGCAAGCGCCACGGGCGAGCCGGACAGACTCACGGAGGCCGAGATCGATCTTACCGGCAGCGTCACCGGCGAGCGGCCGGAGGCGCTGCTCGTGCTGCTGTTCCCCGCTCTGCCGCAAGACCGCATCGCCAGAGTGGAAGGAAACCAGGGGACGCTGTCGCTTGCCGTCAAGGGCGTGCCCAAGACGGGCGTCACCGGCAAGGCGTCACTCGAAACCGAAGCCCTGCGGCTCGCCTTCGAGGGTAGCGGCGCTCTCGCCGATAACGGTCTCGCGCTCACCGGCAAGGCCTCGATCGCCACTGAAGACGCGAGCCTTGTTCTGCCCATGGCCGGGCTTGAACCGCCGCCAAGCGCCAACGTTCCGCTGACCCTCACCACCGATATCGTCAAGCAGGGCGAGAGCCTCACGCTTGCTCCCGTCAAGGCCAAGATCGACGGCGAAGCGGTGGAGGGCAGCGCCAAGTTCGTTCTCGGCGGGAAAACGCGTTTCTCCCTTCAGGCCAACACCGGAACCGTGTCGCTCCCGTCACTGCTCGGCGTCCTGGTGAATTGGCAGCGTAGCCCCTCGTCCGAAGAAATGCTTGGCGCGCTCGCCGCCGACACCTCCGATGTCTGGCCGTCGCGCGGCTTCGCGCTCGGCGCCCTCGAGAAGAGTGAAGGCGACATCACCCTGACAGCGAAGACGCTTTCCATCGGCGCGCCTTTCCGGGTTGCCGACGCGACGCTGGCCGCGCGTGTCGATAATGGCGGGCTTGCCGTCACCGATCTCAAAGGACGCCTGTTCGGCGGCACGTTCACCGCTTCGGGACTTCTGGCGCCACGGGGCGCTGGCGCGGCGTTGGAGGCGAAAGCCGACATCAAAGGGGGCAAGCTCGAAGACCTGTCCAAAAGCATGGCCGGCAAGGGCCTCGCCAAGGGCCCCTTCGATCTCGCCGTCGAAATACAGGGCGAGGGATTGAGCCCGCCAGGTCTCGTGGCCGGACTGAGCGGGCAGGGGACGCTCGCGCTTGGCGCGGGCTCGGTGCAGGCATTGAACCCCGAGCCCCTTCGCCGCGTGGCCGCCACCGCCGCCAAGAAGATCAAGGCGAACAAGGAGCAGATCGCGGCCGAGGCGCGCGCCGTGCGCGACAAGGTCACCGTGGGACTTTACAAATACACGGCCGCTCAATTGCCCTTCGAGATCAAGAACGGCACGGTGCGCTTCACGCCGACGACGCTCGCCACCGCCGGTGCCGAGACCACGATCAATGCCTATGTCGAGCTTGCCAGCCTCAAACTCGACAGCGAATGGGAGATGAGCCTTGCCGGCAAGAACAAGGACGTGCCGGCGGTAAGACTCGTCTTTACCGGCTCTTTGAGCGATGCCGGCCAGATCGCGCCGGCGGTCGATACGGCGTCCATCGAGACCTACCTCACCATGCGGCGCATGCAGGAGGATGTCGAGAAACTGGAAACGCTCGATGTGACCGGCAGAACGCCACCTTTCGAGCCCGAGCCCGAGCCCGAGCCCAAGGCAGTAGCCGTGCCACTTCCCCAGCCGAAGCCGGCGGAGATCGCCAGACCGGCCCTAGCCGCTACGCCCGCCGAGCCGGCCTTGCCTGAAGCGGCCGCCGTGCCGCTCGCACCTGCGTCCATCACGCCTCCGCCGGCAATGCCTGCCGAGACCATTGAGCCGCTGCACCCCGCTCAGCCTTCCGATGCCACCCTCACGGAGGATCAAACCATCCCCTTGATCGAGGATCAGGTCACACCCACGACCGCGGAAGTTCCGCCGGAAGAGCCTCCGGCCGCGCGGACGCCACGGCGCTCACCGAAACGGCGCGAGGCGCCCGATGCCTGGAAGAAGGGTATCGGCATCTTCGGCGGCTAAACTCGCGTTTTCATCTGCTCGAGCACATAGAGGCGGATGGCCGAGGACAGGCTCGTCTGCCTGCCGCGCGTCTCGCTGCGTTTCTTGTCGATCTCCGCGACCAGCGCCGCCACCGATTTGCCGCTCGCAGCGGCAAGGCCGGCAAGCGCCGTCCAGAACTCATCTTCAAGAGATACGCTCGTACGATGGCGGGCGATGGTCAGCGAGCGTTTGTTGCTTGCCGCCATGAGCGTTTAGGGCTTCTTCGGCGCGACCATGTCATGCGGCTTTACCAGCCGGTCGAAGTCGGTCTCGCTGACATGACCGAGGCGCGCCGCCTCCTCGCGCAAGGTCGTGCCGCGCTCATGCGCGCTCTTGGCGATCTCGCTCGCTTTGTCGTAGCCGATATACGGTGTCAGCGCCGTCACCAGCATCAGCGAGCGCTCCATATGCTCCTTGATGCGCTCGCGATTGGGCTGGATGCCGACCACGCAATTCTCGGTGAAACTGTCGGCGACGTCGGCGAGCAGACGGATCGATTGCAGCATGGCGTAAGCCAGCACCGGTTTGAACACATTGAGCTCGAGATGTCCCTGGCTCGAAGCGAAGACGACGGTCGTGTTGTTGCCCATGACTTGCGCGGCGACCATGGTCACCGCCTCGCATTGCGTGGGATTGACCTTGCCGGGCATGATCGAGGAGCCCGGCTCGTTCTCGGGCAGAATCAGCTCGCCGAAGCCCGACCGCGGCCCCGACCCGAGGAGCCGGATATCGTTGGCGATCTTGAACATCGAGCTCGCCACGGTTGTGATCGCCCCATGGGCGAACACGTAGGCTTCATGCGAGGCGAGCGCCTCGAATTTGTTCTCGGCGGTGACGAAGGGCAGCCGGGTGATTTCGGCGATTTTCGCGGCGAAAAGCTCGGCAAAGCGCGGATGCGTATTAAGGCCGGTACCGACTGCCGTGCCGCCCTGGGCCAGCTCGTAAAGGCCGTAGAGCGCCTGTTTTATGCGCTCAATGCCATGACCGATCTGCGCCGCATAGCCGCCGAATTCCTGTCCTAGAGTGAGCGGAGTAGCGTCTTGCATGTGGGTACGGCCGATTTTGACGATGTCTTGAAAGGCCTCAGCCTTGTCCTTGAGCGCCTGAAACAGGCGCCCAAGCGCCGGGTCGAGGCGATAGGCAATCTCCAGGGCGGCGGCGATATGCATGGCGGTGGGGGAAGTGTCGTTGGACGACTGTCCGAGATTTACATGATCGTTGGGATGAACCGGGTGTTTGGCGCCGAGCGCGCCGCCGAGCATTTCGCTCGCGCGGTTGGCGATCACCTCGTTCAGATTCATGTTGGTCTGGGTGCCGGATCCGGTCTGCCAAACGACCAGCGGGAAGTGGCCGTCGAGCTTGCCGTCGATCACCTCCTGGGCGGCATCGGCGATGGCTTTGGCAAGAGATTTATCCAGCAGCCCGAGCTCGAAATTGGTGAGCGCGGCGGCCTTCTTGATCATGGCCATGGCCCGGATCAGCGGCATCGGCACACGCTCATCGCCGATCTTGAAATTCCGGAGGGATCGCTCGGTTTGGGCGCCCCAGTAACGGTCGCCCTGCACGTCGATCGGGCCGAAGGAATCCGTTTCGGTGCGGGTTGAGGATTGAGACGATTTGCGGTTGGAGGACATGAGCACGTTTTGCTTTGCGGCGGGACTGGGGTCAAGCGCCCCTTTTGCCGCCTCGGCTTAGGTTAACAGGGGGAAATCAAGGGGAATAGGCGAACCGCCGACAGAAAAGGCAGGGAAGCTGCCGAGGAGCGCTTGACGCTCCGGCGTCTATTCTCCGTATATTGAGTGGGGAAGTGTCGTGGCTGATGTTCCAGCAAAGTTGGCGCTGCCGGCGCCACGTAGCGCGCGCATTTCAGTGCTTCTGGCGCGCCTGGCGGCGATGCTTGTGTGCGCCATCGGCGGACTCGTGCTGCTGGCGTGGTACATCCCGCTGCCGCAGCTCATCGATCTCCTGCCGGGATTGGCGGGCCTGTCGCCGAGCGGCGCGGCCGGCATCCTGGCGGCGGGCGTCGCCCTGTTCTGTTTCACGTTCCGGCCCTTGCGCCTGGTTGCCCGGCTGATCGGCCTGCTGCTGGTGATCGTGGGGCTAGCCATCCTGCTCGGTCAGGATCTGTTCGGCTTCGATCTCGGTCTCGATGAAGCATTATGGCGGAGCGAGGCGACGCCTCCTGGCATGAGCCCGGTCAGAATGAATCCCGGACTCACGGGCTCTCTGGTCCTGTTCGGATTGGCGCTGCTCTACGCCAAGCGCGGCATGGCGCTCACGGCTTTCAGCCAGCTCGTGTCGCTGTTGATCATCGCGCAAGTTCTGATCGTGCTCGCCGGCTACGTTTATGGCGTTCCCGCCGACGACTATCCGTTCCCCTTCGCTTCGATGTCGTTCTACGGCGCGATGAGCGCCTTCCTGCTTGCTTTCGGGCTTCTCGCCTCTTCACCCGAACACGGCATCGCCGCGGCGATCATCGAGCCGTCGCCGGCCGGCGAGATGTTGCGCAGGCTTCTGCCCGGTATCCTGATCCTGCCGCTCATCATCGGCTGGTTCGCGCGCCTGGTAGAGACCGATATCCAGTACGGCGGTGCAGCCACGCTGGCCATCTTCGCCGTGGCCAGCATCATCGTGCTCGCGGTGTTCGCCTGGACCACGATCGGCGCCGTGCGCCGCGCCGATCACGACCGTAACGCCGCCCTCATGGAGCTGCGCGGGCAGCGCGAGTGGCTCTCGACCACGCTCGGCTCGATCGGCGACGGGGTGATCGCCACCGATCCGAACGGCAGCGTGCTGCTGCTGAACAAGATCGCCGAGGAACTTTCCGGCTGGCCGGGCTCAGAGGCGCGGGGACGGCCCATCTGGGAAGTGTTCCGCGTCATCGACGAAAACACCCGCAAGCCTGTCGATGATCCGGCGCTCAAGGCGCTGCGCGAGCGTGCTGTCACCAGACTTGAGTCGGGCGCCTTGCTGATCACGCGCGACAAGCAGGAACTGCCGGTCGAGCATAGCGGCGCACCGATCATCGGCTATGACGGCTCGCTCGCCGGCGCCGTTCTGATCTTCCGCGATGTGACGGAGCGCCGGCGCACGGCGCAACGCCAGACCATGCTGGTCGGCGAGCTCAATCACCGCGTCAAGAATTCGCTCGCCATCGTGCAGTCTCTGGTGCAGGCGAGCCTGCGCCAGGCTACCGAGAAATCCACGCAAATCATGGCGCAGACGCTCGCCGAACGGCTCCAGGCCTTGCACCGCGCCCATGATCTGCTGCTCGAATCGCAATGGTCGGGCGCGAGCCTCAAAGCCATGGTGGAGCGCGAACTCGATCCTTACCGGCGCGATGGCGGCCCGAAGATCGCCATCAAGGGCCCCGACGTGCTGCTGCCCCCGCAATGCACCTCGATCCTGGCCATGACCCTGCATGAGCTTGCCACCAATGCCGTGAAATACGGCGCGCTCGCCCAGAACACGGGTCAGCTTGGCGTCAGTTGGCGCACCGCGCGCGGCGGCCGGCTCAACCTTGTGTGGGAGGAGAGGGGAAGCGCCATCCCGCCCGCCAAGCGCAATAACGGCTTCGGCATGCAGCTCATCGACAAGGGCATACGCCACAATCTCGGCGGCGAGACCAAGGTCGATTTCCGCCCGACCGGGCTTTATGTCGAGTTGAACGTGCCGCTCGAGGTTTCGAAAGAACCGCGCCGGGCGCCCCAGCCGGCGCGCGCGCCCGCGGCCTGATCAAGCACGGCTATTTCTTGCGGAACGTGTCGAGATGCACGACCTCGGCCGGCGGCCGTGACATGACCACCTCGGCTTGCGCCTCACCCTTGTCCTGGATCGGCTCAGCCGATCCCCGCGGATCGTCCGGCTCGCCGACGAGATCGGGCAAAGCCGCCGCCATGTGCTGACGGGCGGAGTCGTTGGCCGCGCCGGGCTTGCCGAATTGTAATCCGAACTGGGCCGATGGGTCGTAGAATGCCTTCACCGCGCTGAACGGCACCACCAGTCTCTCTGGGACATTGGAGAAGGAGAGCTTCACCTCGAACCGCTCGTTCGTCACCTGCAGGTCCCAGAACTGGTATTGCAGGACGATGGTCATCTCCTCGGGATATTGCTCCTTGAGCCGGCGCGAGACCGAGACGCCGTCGGCGCCCGTGTCGAAGGCGATATAAAGGTGATGCTCGCCGGGGAGGCCTTCACGCTGAACCCGTGTCAGAACCTGGCGCACCACGCCGCGCAGCGCGTCCTGCGTGAGAAGATCGTATCTGATCCCGTCTTCTGCCATGAAGGCAGTGAACCCCGTCATAAAGTGGAGGGCTTCTGTTGCCCGGTGCCCTCCGAAACCGCGCCTAGCCGCCGCGAAGCGGCTAGGACTTCATTTTCAGGCTATCGCGCTGCTTACGCGGCGAGACGAGCCTCCGCATAGTTGTCATTGGCAACTATATGGTTGGCCCGATAACGGCGGTACCATGCCGAGCGAAAGCGCGACCTTTACACCCTCGTCGATCCTATTTCGCCCCCGCCGCAGTGATCGGCCGAACCACGATTTACCAATCACTCCGGTGGAGGCGCCGGGTACCGCCCCCGGGTCCGAATGGGCTTATTACGTCGACCATTTATCGCCATAGCCGGCTTGCGCCGGCAGCACTCTATATAGACTTCTATGGCGGCAAAAAAAAGATTGACCGTGCGATTCCCCCAATTACGTCAGTGAGTCGCGGGGACTAATCGCGCCGCATTTTAATGATGCGCCCGGTCGCCGCCTCGACCTCCATCTCGATTTCGTTGCCGCGGGCGTCGCGGCCTTCGATCTCCCAGATGCCTTTGCGCCGCTTGAGCTCGATCTCCTCGATCTTGACGATGCCGCGGTCGAAAGCCATGGCGCGGGCGTCGTCTATGGTGACCGGGGCGGCGGACGCAGGAAGGGCGATGAACAGGCTCAAAACCATCACGAGAGCGGGGATAAGACGCATGAAGCACCTTCCGGTTTATCTGGACAATCGCCACTTTATAGCAGGAAACGATCAGCGGTATTGATCCGTTCCGCCTTTGCACGGCAGCGAGACCATCCAGTGCGCCAATATCTCGAACTCCTCGACCGCGTCCGCAAGACCGGTCTCCGCAAGGCTGACCGCACCGGCACAGGTGCGTTGAGCCTGTTTGGCGAGCAGATGCGCTTCGATCTTACCGAGGGCTTCCCGCTACTCACCACCAAGAAGCTGCACGTCAAATCGATCATTCACGAGCTGCTCTGGTTCCTGCAAGGCTCGACCAATGTGCACTACCTGAAGCAGCACGGCGTGAGCATCTGGGACGAATGGGCTGACGAGACCGGCGAGCTTGGGCCGATCTATGGGCGGCAATGGCGCTCCTGGCCCACGCCTGACGGCCGCGCCATCGATCAGATCACGGCCCTGGTCGAGGGGCTGAAAGCCAATCCCGATTCGCGCCGCCACATCGTCAGCGCCTGGAATGTCGGCGAGCTCGACCAGATGGCGCTGCCACCCTGCCACTGCCTGTTCCAGTTCTATGTCGGGGAGGGACGGCTCTCCTGTCAGCTCTATCAGCGCTCGGCCGACATGTTTCTCGGCGTGCCGTTCAACATCGCGTCCTATGCGCTGCTGACCTTGATGGTGGCGCAGGTCGCCGGGCTGAAGCCCGGCACCTTCGTGCACACCTTCGGCGACGTGCATCTTTACCTCAACCATCTCGACCAGGCCGACGAGCAGCTCTCGCGCAGCCCGCGCGCCCTGCCGCGCATGGAGATCAATCCCGACGTGCGCTCGCTGTTCGATTTCGCCTTCGAGGATTTCAAGCTCGTCGGCTACGACCCGCATCCGGCCATCCGCGCCGAGGTCGCGGTTTGAGCGCTCCCACCGTCGCGCTGGTGGTGGCCATGGCCAAGAATCGCGCCATCGGCCGCGGCGGCAACCTGCCGTGGCACCTTGGCAGCGACATGCGCTATTTCCGCCAGATCACCATGGGCAAGCCGATCGTCATGGGCCGGCTGACCTTTCTGTCGCTCGGGCGCGCGCTGCCCGGCCGTACCAATATCGTGCTGACGCGGAACGCCGCCTTCGAGGCGCAAGGCGCGATCATGGCCTATAATCTCGAAGAGGCGCTCGATGTCGCGCGCAAGACGGCGGGCAAGGATGGCGTCGACGAGATTATGGTGATCGGCGGCGAGGATGTGTTCCGTGCGGTCCTGCCGCAAGCAAGCCGCATCTATCTCACCGAAGTCCACGCCACGCCGGAAGCCGACACCTGGTTCCCCGAACTCGACAGGCGGGAATGGCGCGAGGTCTCCCGCGAGGATCACGAACCCGGCCCCAAGGACGACTACGCGTTCAGTTTCGTTGTACTGGAACGCGTTCAATCCTGAGGCGCACCTTCAGGCGGCAACCGGGTCGATCTCGTCCAGTTCCTCCGACATGGACTTCTCCAGTTTTCGGAGATCGTAATCGCGCTGCATGTTGAGCCAAGACTCGGCGGTCGTGCCGAGCAGCTTGCCGAGCCGCAGCGCCATCGCCGGCGAGATGGGCGCGCGCTCATCGAGGATCGTGTAGAGCATGGCGCGCGAGATACCGAGGCGCTTGGCGATCTCGGTCTTCGGGATGCCGAGCGCGGGGAGGACGTCCTCCCGAAGAAACTCACCGGGATGTGTGGGCTTGAGGCCCTTAAGGAGAGGGTTGCCGCTCATCAGTGATAATCCTCCAGGTCAACGTCGATAACGTCGCCGTCGAGCCATCCAAATGTGATTCGCCAATTGCCGCTCACATCCACTGCATACCGGCCTTTGCTCTTGCCCTTCAGACTGTGAAAGCGGAAGCCGGGTAAATTCATGTCTTCCGGTTTCATCGCGGCATCCAGCCGGGCAAGAATGCGACGAATACGATCCGGGTTTTGGACGCTCAGCTTCGAGATGTCACCGCGTTCGGCGAAGCGACGCAGCGCCTTACTTCTGAACGACCGGATCATGTCTAGAAATATTAGACACTTGCGGAGAGGAGGTTGTCAAGTGTTATTAGACAGTCTGCCGCAGTGTAGATCAGGGCATCAGGGAGTTGAGTCTGCTTTACGAGTGAGGTGCTCGCGTTGCGCCGCAAGGGGTAGTGGCCTATAACCCTCCGGACTCTGCCGCTGGACCGGATTACCGGTCCGTTGCAGCCGCGCCGTATGGCGCAACCCTCACAGACATCAGGAACGAGTAGATATGCCTTGGAGCGATCAGAGCGGCGGCGGTGGCTGGAAAGGCGGCGGCGGAGGGCCCTGGGGTCCGCGTCCCGGCTCCCCCGGCCAGCAGCCCGACCTTGAAGACATCTTGCGCCGCGGCCAGGACCGCATCCGCCAGGCCATTCCCGGCGGCAGCATGGGCGGTCCTTTCGCCATCATGCTCGGCGTGGTTTTGGCGGCGCTGATCGGCTTTTTCGGCTTCACCGTCAGGGTCAATCCCGACGAACTCGGCATCGTGCTGCGCTTCGGCGAATATGTGCGGCAACTGCCGCCCGGCCTCAATTTCCGTTGGCCCTATCCGATCGAGCAGGTCGAACTGCCTCAGGTCACGCGCATCAACCGCATCGAGATCGGCATGCGCGGTTCCACCGACACGCGCGATGCCACCACCACTGTGCGCGACGTACCCGAGGAAAGCCTGATGCTGACCGGCGACGAGAACATCGTCGACATCGACTTCGTCGTGTTCTGGCAGATCAGCAATGCGCCGGACTACCTCTTCAACATTCAGAGCCCGGAACGCACGGTGAAGGACGTGGCCGAGAGTGCCATGCGCGAGATCGTCGGCCAGAGCGATATCGAGCCGATCCTCACCGCCGCGCGCGCCAAGACAGAAGCGGCCGCGCAAGCGCTTATCCAGCGCACCCTCGACAGCTACGGCGCCGGTATCCGCGTTGTCCAGGTTCAGCTGCAAAAGGTCGACCCACCAGCTCCGGTCATCGACTCATTCCGCGACGTGCAAGCGGCTCGCGCCGATCAGGAGCGTCTGCAGAATGAAGCGGAGGCTTACGCCAAGCGGGTCGTGCCGGAAGCGCGCGGTGAAGCCCAGCGTATTCTGCAAGCGGCACAAGGCTATCGCGACCAGGTGATCGCCGAAGCCAAGGGCGAGGCAGATCGCTTCCTGAATGTGCTCGAGGAATATCAGAAGGCGCCCGAGGTCACGCGCCGCCGCATCTTTATCGACACCATGCAGCAGGTGTTCTCCGACACCGATAAGATCATTATCGACGAGAAGGGTGGTTCGGGAGTGGTGCCCTATCTGCCGCTCAACGAGCTGCAAAGGCGCACCATGCCGCCGTCATCCAGCCAGGAAGGAGTGCAGCAATGAACCGCTCCTTCCTGACCAGTTTTCTTGTGTTGCTCGGTCTGGCCGCTGTCGCCGCCTATCTGACGCTGTTCACCGTGAATCAAACGCAGCAAGCACTGGTGCTTGAATTCGGTAAGCCCAAGCGTCTCGTGACCGAGCCGGGCCTGAAGTACAAGATTCCGTTCATCCAGAACGTCGAGTTCTTCGACAAGCGACTGCTCGATCTCGATTCGGGGCAGCAAGAGGTGATCGCCTCCGACCAGAAGCGTCTCGTGGTTGATGCGTTCGCCCGCTGGCGGATCACCGATCCGTTGCTGTTCTATCAAGCGGTGGGAGACGAACGCGGCGCCCGCTTGCGGCTCGGAGCCTTCCTCGAAGCTTCCTTGCGGCGCGTGCTCGGCGCTGCAAGCTTCGAAGCGGTGGTGCGCGACAAGCGTCATGTGCTGATGCAGGACATCACCAAACAGGTCAACACCGAGGCCAAGTCGCTCGGCATCACCGTCGCCGACGTGCGTATCAAGCGCGCCGATCTGCCCGAAGCCAACAGTCAGGCGATCTATCGCCGCATGCAGACGGAACGGCAAAGACAGGCGGCCGAGATCCGCGCCCAGGGCGAGGAGCAGTCGCGCCGTATTCGCGCCACCGCCGACCGGGAAGTGACCGTGCTAAAGGCAGAGGCGACCGGTGAATCGTCGCGTATCCGCGGCGAGGGCGACGGCGAGAAGAACCGCATCTTTGCCGAGGCGTTCGGCAAGGATCCCGATTTCTTCTCCTTCTATCGCTCCATGGAGGCCTATGAAGGGGCGCTGAAGTCGAATGACACCAGACTGCTGCTGAGCCCGAACTCGGAGTTCTTCCAATATTTCGGCGGACCGACCGGCTGGAAGGGTCAGGGCAGTGCGCCCAACCCGAATCCGACGCAGGCTCCATCGTCCGAGCCGCAATCCGAAGCGCCTGCGGATCAAGACCAGGGCGAAACCCAGCAAGGGGCGACCTTGGGCGACGGCGAGACGCAGAGTGACGCCAACAACTCAGATAGCGGGTCCTCTTCTGAAGCCTCGCCCATTCCTTAAGGCCGGCACTCGGGCACCATGAGCGATCTCTACGTCGCATTGGGCCTGGTGCTGGTCATCGAAGGACTGCTCTGGGCGCTTGCGCCCCGCTTTGGCCGCAAGGTGCTGGAGGCGACGCAAGAGGTGCCGGAAACGTCTCTGCGACTGGCCGGCGCTGCGGCGGTCGCCATTGGGGTCCTCATCGTGTGGCTGGCCCGGGGCTAGTTTCGGCCATAAGGTCATGGTTTCGTGCGTTTAGCTTGATGATTTGGGTAAAATACGAGGCCATGGCTCTGCATCGTCTCAGCCGCTTGGTAGACCGGTCCTGGCCGGCTGCCGCCGTTCTCGCGGCTTTGCTCGCCGTTGGCACGGCTACGGCGCGCGGGCCGGATTCGGTCGCCGATGTCGCCGAAGGTCTGCAGGAAACGGTGGTGAACATCTCCACCACCCAGACCCTCAAAGGAACCAAGGATACCGCTCCCGGCACGCCGGGACCGGAGGGCTCGCCCTTCGAGGAATTCTTCGACGATTTCTTCGATGAAGAGGGCAGCGACGGCGTTCCCCGCAAGGTGAGTTCGCTCGGCTCTGGCTTTGTCATGGATCCGTCAGGGCTGATCGTCACCAACCATCATGTCATCGAGGGCGCCGACGAGATCATCGTCAACTTCACCGACGGCACCAAGCTGAAGGTCGAAAAGATCCTCGGCCACGATCCCAAGACCGATCTCGCCCTTCTGAAGGTCGCGCCCAAGAAGCCGCTCAAGTCCGTCTCCTTCGGCGACTCCTCCAGGATGCGGGTGGGCGACTGGGTGATGGCCATCGGCAATCCCTTCGGCCTCGGCGGCAGCGTAACCGTCGGCATCATCTCCGCCACCAAGCGCGACATCAATGCCGGTCCCTACGACGATTTCCTCCAGACCGACGCCGCCATCAATCGCGGCAATTCCGGCGGCCCGCTGTTCAACATGGACGGCCAGGTCATCGGCGTGAATACCGCGATCATCTCGCCGACCGGCGGCTCGATCGGCATCGGCTTTGCCGTGCCGTCGAACAGCGCCCTGCAGGTCCTTGACCAGCTCAAGCTCTATGGCGAGACGCGCCGCGGCTGGCTCGGCGTGCATGTGCAGAACGTGACCGAGGAGATCGCACTGAGCCTCGGGCTGCAAGAGCCGCACGGCGCGATGGTCGCCAAGGTGTCGCCAGACAGTCCCGCCGCAGCCGGCGGCGTTCAACCCAGCGACGTGATCCTCAAATTCGACGGGCAATCGATCGAGAACATGCGCGACCTGCCGCGTGCTGTCGCGGCCACGCCGGTCGGCAAGATCGTGCCGCTCGAATTGCTGCGCGAGGGTAAAACCGTCGATGTCACCGTGACGATCGCGCGCCTGCCCGCCGACGAAGAGGACGAAGACATCATCGAGGATGACGCCGACATCGAAGAGGATGACGCGGAGAGCCAATTGCTGCCGGGACGGGAAGATCTGCTCGGTCTGTCGATCTCGCCGCTAACCGAGGAATTGCGCAGCCAATTCGGCATCGGCAAGACCATCGAGGGCGTGATCATCACCGAGGTCAAGCCCGACAGTCCGGCCGCGCAGAAGAATGTGAAGGCGGGCGACGTGATCGTCGAGGTGACCCAGGAGAAGGTGACGCAGCCCGCGGACGTGATGGAGCGGCTGCTCGCGATCAAGAAGTCGGGGCGCCGCTCGGTTCTGCTGCTTCTTTCCGACGCCAAGGGCGAGCTCCGTTTCGTCGCCGTACCGACGGGCTGAGATCCGCAACTCATGGCCATGAGCCGGCCCAAGGCCGTCCTGATTGCCGGGCCTACGTCATGCGGCAAATCGGCGGCGGCGCTTAAGCTCGCCGCGGCGCTTGGCGGCACAATCATCAACGCCGATTCCATGCAGGTCTATCGCGAGCTTGCGGTCTTGACCGCGCGGCCTTCGCCCGAAGACGAAGCCGTAGCACCGCATCGTCTTTACGGTTTCGTCCCGGCGCATGAGGCCTACTCCGTCGGCCGCTGGCTCGATGATGTGTCAGCCGCTATCGCGGAGAGCGAGGGCAGCGTGCCGATCCTGGTCGGCGGCACCGGACTTTATTTCAAGGCGCTGCTCGAAGGCCTGGCGCCGGTCCCCGACATTCCGGAGCCTATCCGCGCCTATTGGCGGGAACAGGCCAATACACTCGGCCCCGAGGGTCTCTATCGCGAGCTTGCGCAACGCGATCCGGCCATGGCCATGCGGCTCAAACCCTCGGATCCCCAGCGCGTCGTGCGCGCGCTCGAAGTGATCGAGGCGACCGGCACATCGCTCGCCGAATGGCAGGGCGGGGAATCGGAACCCGTGCTTTCGCCAGAGGAGGTGGTGAAGCTCGTGGTTGCGCCGGAGCGCGAGACGATTTATGCCCGGATCGACACGCGTTTCGATCGCATGATCGAGCAGGGCGCGCTGGAAGAAGTGCGCGCACTCATCGCTTTGCGGCTCGATCCCGGACTGCCGGTGATGCGGGCGCATGGGGTGCGCGAGCTTGCCGCTCACCTGGTGGGTGTCTGCTCCTTGGAAGAAGCGACGACCAAGGCCAAGACCGAGAGCCGGCGCTACGCCAAGCGGCAGATGACCTGGCTCAGACGCTTCATGACCGACTGGGACTGGTTCCCCGACGAAGCCGCCATAGCGGATGCGATCACACCGTGACTTGCGTGCCGATCTCGACCACGCGGTCGGTGGGCAGCTGGAAATAGCTCGATGCGTCGTCGGCGTTGTGCGCGAGGAAGATGTAGAGCCGGTCCTGCCAGGTCGGCATGGCCGAGCGCGGGTCCGACCTGACCGAACGCCGCGACAGGAAGAACGACGTCGACATGATGTCGAACGCCCAGCCCTGCTTGCGGGCCACGGCCAAAGCCTTCGGCACGTTCGGCCGCTCCATGAAACCGAAATGCAGCACGAGCCGCATGAACTTGCCGCTAACGGGGGTCAATTGCACGCGGTCCTTGAGGGCCACGCGCGGGATGTCTTCGTTGATAATGGTCAGAATGACGTTGTGCTCGTGCAGCACCTTGTTGTGCTTGAGGTTATGCAGCAGCGCGGTCGGCGCGAATTCCGGATCGGCGGTGAGGAACACGGCGGTACCGGGCACGAGATGCGGCGGCTTTTCCTCGATCTTCTTGATGAGCGGCTCGAACGGCACCTCGACACGGCGCGTCTTCTGCGCCAGCAGGCGTGTGCCGCGCCGCCACGTATACATCACCAGCACCAGCGCCGCGCCGACCAGGACCGGCATCCAGGCGCCTTCGAAGAATTCGAGCGTGCTCGCGAGCACGAATGTGGAGTCCACCACGATGAGCGGGACCATCAGCGCCGCGACCGACCAGAGCGGCCAGCGCCACAGCTTCCAGATGACGATGAAGCCGAGAATACCCGCGGTCGATTCTGTGGTCGCCACGGCAAGCACGTAAGCCGCGGCGAGTTCGCTCGAGGAGCGGAACATGAACACGAGCAGCAGCACGCCGGTCAGCAGCAGCCAATTTACCCGCGGCATATAGATCTGCCCGAACAGCTCCTCGGAGGTATGGCGCACCTCCATGCGCGGCAGGAAGCCGAGTTGCATGGCTTGCCGGGTGATGGAATAGGCGCCGGTGATGACGGCCTGGCTGGCGATGGCCGTGGCGGCGGTGGCCAGCGCCACCATCGGGTAAAGCGCCCATTCCGGATAGAGAAGGTAGAAGGGGTTGGCGAGGGTTTCGGGATTGGCCAGGACCAGAGCGCCCTGGCCGAAATAATTGAGCAGCAGTGCCGGCAGGACGAAATAGAGCCACGCGGTCTGGATTGGCTTCCGGCCGAAATGGCCGAGATCGTTGTAGAGCGCCTCGGACCCCGTAACGACGAGGAAGACCGCGGCCAGGGTGATGAGCCCGATGATGCCGTGCTGGAACAGGAAGCTGATGCCGTGAATCGGATTTAACGCGACAAGAATGTCGGGATTGGCCGCGATCTGGGCCACGCCGGCCACGGCGATCACGATGAACCAGATCACCATGATCGGCGCGAAGAAGGTCGAGACGCGCGCCGTGCCAAACGACTGCACCGAGAACAGCAAGACGAGAATGATCACGGTCAGCGGCAACACATACGGACCGAAGGCTGCGGTTGCCACATGAAGTCCCTCGACTGCCGACAGCACAGACAGCGCCGGCGTGATCAGCGTCGAGCCGTAGAACATGGACGCGCCGACGATGCCGAGCGCGATCACAAGCGGCGTGCGCTTGCCGAGGGCGCGGAAGGCGAGAGCGGTCAGCGCCAGCGTGCCACCTTCGCCGTTATTGTCCGCGCGAAGCAGGACCAGCACATATTTGATCGTGACGACGACGATCAACGACCAGAAGATCAGCGACAGCACGCCGAGCACGATCTGTTCCGTGACCGGGCCAGTACCGCTCGCGGCGCTCACAGCCTCGCGTAGCGCATAAAGCGGGCTCGTGCCGATATCGCCATAGACGACACCGACCGAACCGAAGGTGAGCGCCCAAAAGGCGCGCTGATTGAGCGCCGGAGCGTCAACGCCGTTCGCGTGAGAGTGTGGGTCTGAGCGGTCGGCCTGCATTCGGTTGGAGATTCGTTTTGGGAATGGCGCGTAAACGCCGAAGGCAGCGCCGTAGCCTCGAAGGGATTGCGACATAGGCGCAAAGCGCCGCTTTGTCCAGACGGCCCAATCCGGCCCCTGTGATTAACCTTGGCGCAAACGAGCAATAAAAATCCGAATAACCTATGGTTCGGGTAATTTTAATAATATAAATGCGCATGAATGTTGTCATTCATTCGCATTTGCCGTTGACCCTCTGTGGGCCAAGCCTTAGGGTGCGCGCCTTATTCAGGCTTTTCCGCCATTCCTTTTGCTTGAACCGGGCAGCGGACATCGAGCCGCGGGCCCGGTTTTGTCAGTGAGTTGAGACATGTCACGCGCGATGACAGGCGCCCAGATGGTGCTCGAGGCGCTCGCCGATCAGGGTGTCGAGCATATTTTCGGCTATCCCGGCGGCGCCGTCCTGCCGATCTATGACGAGCTGTTCCAGCAGGACCGGATCAAGCACATCCTCGTCCGCCACGAGCAGGGCGCGGTGCACGCGGCCGAAGGCTATGCGCGCTCGACCGGCAAGGTCGGCTGCGTGCTGGTCACGTCGGGTCCCGGCGCGACCAACGCGGTCACCGGACTGACCGATGCGCTGATGGACTCCGTGCCGATCGTCTGCATCACCGGACAGGTGCCGACCCATCTCATCGGCAACGACGCGTTTCAGGAATGCGACACGGTCGGCATCACGCGGCCCTGCACCAAGCACAATTATCTCGTCAAGGACGTGAATGCTCTGCCGCGCATCCTGCACGAGGCGTTCTATGTTGCCCGCACCGGGCGTCCGGGTCCCGTCGTTGTCGACATCCCCAAGGACATCCAGTTTCAGAAGGGCGAATATACGGGTTTGAGCAATTCGCAGCACAAGAGCTACAACCCGCGCACCAAAGGCGACGAGCGCGCCGTTCAGACCGCCATCGAAATGATGGCGAAAGCCAAGCGGCCGCTCTTTTACACGGGCGGCGGCGTGGTCAATTCGGGGCCCGAGGCGAGCCGGCTTTTGCGTGAGCTGGTGCGGCTCACCGGCTTTCCCATCACTTCGACCTTGATGGGGCTTGGCGCTTACCCTGCCTCCGATCCGCAATGGCTCGGCATGCTCGGCATGCATGGCACGTTCGAAGCCAACAATGCCATGCACGATTGCGACGTGATGATCTGTATCGGCGCGCGCTTCGACGACCGCATCACCGGCCGGATCGACGCCTTCTCGCCCGGCTCGAAGAAGATCCATGTCGATATCGACCGTTCGTCCATCAACAAGAACGTCAGGGTCGACCTGCCCATCGTCGGCGACTGCGCGCACGTTCTGCAGCAGATGATCGACGCCTGGAACGCCAAGAAGCCCAAGGTCGACAAGTTGGCGCTGAAATCCTGGTGGACTGAGATCGACAAATGGCGGGCGCGGAACTGCCTGCATTACCGCAAGCGCGACGACGTGATCATGCCGCAATACGCCATCGAGCGGCTTTACGCGCTGACCCGCGGCCATGACGTCTACATCACCACCGAAGTCGGCCAGCATCAGATGTGGGCGGCGCAGTTCTTCAAATTCGAGGAGCCGAACCGCTGGATGACCTCGGGCGGCCTCGGCACCATGGGTTACGGTCTGCCGTCTGCGGTCGGCGTGCAGGTCGCCCATCCCGACTCGCTCGTCATCGACATCGCCGGCGAGGCGTCCGTGCTGATGACCATGCAGGAGATGTCGACGGCGGCGCAATACGACCTGCCGATCAAGATCTTCATTTTGAATAATGAATATATGGGCATGGTCCGCCAGTGGCAGGAGCTCCTGCATGGCGGCCGCTATTCGCATTCCTACACCGCCGCGCTGCCTGATTTCGTCAAGCTCGCCGAAGCCTATCAGGCGGTCGGCATCAGGGCGGAGAAGCCGTCCGAACTCGACGACGCCATCCGTGAGATGATCGCGGTGAAGAGGCCGGTCATCTTCGATTGCCGGGTCGACAAGCATGCCAATTGCTTCCCCATGATCCCGAGCGGGGAAGCACACAACAACATGCTGATGGGCGACGATGTCAGCGAAGAGGACCTCGAAAAGGCCATCACCGAAGAAGGCAAGGTGATGGTGTAGTCGGCCATGACCCAGCCCGGATCGGCATACCCGCTCGAGAAGAAGGAGCAGCGGAGCGAGACGCACACCATGAGCGTGCTCGTGGACAACGAGCCCGGTGTGCTCGCGCGCGTCATCGGGCTATTCTCCGGCCGCGGCTACAATATCGAGTCGCTCACCGTGTCCGAGACCGAGCACGAGGCGCATCTGTCGCGCATCACCATCGTCACGTCGGGGCCGCCCATGGTGATCGAGCAGATCCAGCATCAGCTCGAGCGGCTGGTGCCGGTCCATTCGGTCATCGACCTCACCGTCAAGGGCAATGCCATCGAGCGCGAGCTGGCTCTGGTCAAAGTGGCAGGCACGGGCGAGAAGCGGGTCGAGGCCTTGCGTCTGGCGGAAGCCTTCCGCGCCAAGATCATCGACACATCGCTCGAGCATTTCGTGTTCGAGATCACCGGCAAGCAATCGAAGATCGAGCAGTTCCTCGCGCTGATGCAGCCGCTCGGCCTGGTCGAAGTGTCGCGCACGGGGCTCGCCGCCATCTCGC
The DNA here is from genome assembly GCA_016869535.1 of Alphaproteobacteria bacterium. GTDB lineage: Bacteria > Pseudomonadota > Alphaproteobacteria > Rhizobiales > Methyloligellaceae > Methyloceanibacter. The sequence continues at coordinate 24,438 of VGDX01000010.1, forward strand.
GCGGGCCGGAGCGGATGTAGCTGCTTCGGGCTTGTCTTTTTATGTCGCGGGCGGCACAACGCGGCCCAGCATCAGGAGCTGAATTAAGGGTAGGGGAGTTCGCATGCGCGTTTATTACGATCGGGATGCCGATCTCAATTTGATCAAGGGCAAGAAGGTCGCCATCATCGGCTATGGCAGCCAGGGGCACGCGCACGCGCTGAACCTGAAGGAGTCCGGCGTGAAGGACGTCGCCGTGGGGCTCCGCCCCGGCTCGAAATCCGCCGACAAGGCCAAGAAGGCCGGGCTCAAGGTCATGGACGTGGCGGAAGCCGCCAAATGGGCCGATGTGGTGATGATGCTCACCCCCGATGAGCTGCAGGCCGGCATCTGGGAGAAGGACCTCAAGCCCAACATGAAGGAAGGCGCGGCGCTGTTCTTCGCGCACGGCCTCAACATTCATTTCAACCTGATCGAACCGCGCCCCGACATGGATGTGTGCATGGTGGCGCCGAAGGGACCGGGCCATACCGTGCGCGCCGAATATTCGCGCGGCGCCGGCGTTCCCTGCCTCATGGCCATCGCCCAGGACGCCACCGGCAACGCCCACGATCTCACGCTGTCTTACGCCGCGGCGATCGGCGGCGGCCGCGCCGGCATCATCGAAACCAATTTCCGCGAGGAATGCGAGACCGATCTGTTCGGCGAGCAGTCGGTGCTGTGCGGCGGGCTGGTCGAGTTGATGCGCAACGGCTACGAGACGCTAATCGAGGCGGGCTATGCGCCGGAGATGGCTTATTTCGAATGCGTGCACGAGGTGAAGCTGATCGTCGACCTCATCTATGAAGGCGGCATCGCCAATATGAACTATTCGGTGTCAAACACCGCCGAATATGGCGAATATGTCTCGGGTCCGCGTGTTGTCGGCCCTGAGGCCAAGGCGGCGATGAAAGAAATCCTCGCCAACATCCAGTCCGGCAAGTTCGTCAAGGACTGGATGCTGGAAAACAAGGTCGGCCAGACCTCGTTCAAGGCGATGCGCGCCAAATGCGACGCCCACCAGATGGAAGAGGTGGGCAAGAAGCTCAGGGCCATGATGCCGTGGATCGCCGAACGCAAGATGGTCGACAAGAGCAAGAACTAGCTTCGCTAGCTTTTCGGAGGAGAACGATGACGCGCTTGGGCTCTACAACCATCTTGGCATTCTGCGTCCTCGCGCTGACCATGACTCTCCTCACTCCCGATTTGGCCACGGCCGAGCCGAGCGAGGAGCAGGTCGCCGCGATCAAGGCCAATTGCCGTTCCGACTTCATGTCGAAATGCCGGGGCGTGCCGCGCGGCGGGGCGGAAGCCATGCAATGCCTCAAGAACAATTTTGCGAATGTTTCGTCGGGATGTCAGCAGGCGCTCAAGCCCTTGATGGCCGCTGCCCCCGCCAAGGCGCCCGCGCCGGCGCCTGCCGCCCAACCGGAACCCGCGCCCGCGCCTCAGCCGGAACCGGCAGCAACGCCCGCTCCCGCCGCTCCTGCCGAGCCAAAACCGGAGACCGCGGCCACGCCGCCACCAAGCGCGCCAGTCTCGGAATCCGCGCCTGCCGCGCCTCCCAAGGCGGCGGCAACGCCGGCCGCACCCCAACCAGCTGCCAAGGCCCCGGCCAAGGCAAAGATTGAGGAACCGGCGGCGGTGCAAGAACCGGCTGCCACGGCGAAGCCGGCCGCGCCTCCCGTTGCCGCCGAGGAAACGACCATCATCGGCTTCATCCCGCCACGCAAGAAACTGATGATCCTGAAGAACTGCCGCCAGGATATCGACACCCATTGCGGCGACGTGAGTTACGGCGAGGGGCGCCAGCTTAGTTGTCTCATCAGTCACAAGGCGTCGCTCTCGCCCGATTGCCAGGGCGCGCTGGCGAAGCTCACGCGCTAATCCGCCCATGCTGATCACGCGCTATGCCAAGATGATCATGAGCCTGTCGCTCGCCGCGTTCTGCCTGCTCGTTGCCTTCGACAACATCACCGACTACGGCACCAACTACGCCGCCGTGCAGCACGTGTTGAGCATGGACACGACCTTCCCCGGCAACGCGCTGATGTACCGGGCGATCACCAATCCCGCGCTGTGGCATCTGGCTTATGCCGTCATCATCGCCGTCGAAATCATCCTCGGATTCCTGTTCCTGGCCGGCGCGGTCCGGCTCTTCCAGGTGCGGCACGCAAGCGGAGCGGTCTTCAATCAGGCCAAAACATTATTCGTCGCCGGGGCCACGCTCGCTTTCCTCCTTTGGTATCTCGGCTTCATGGTGGTCGCCGGCGAGTGGTTCGCCATGTGGCAGTCCAAGGACTGGAACTTCCAGGAGCCGTCCTTCCGCATTTATGTCACGGTGCTCGCCGTGCTGATCTTCGTCGCGCTGCCCGACGGCGATCTTCCCGACGCAACCACCGGCACCCGCACCGATCGGAGCTGACGGCGCCCGCCTCGCCAAATCCAACACGAGCCCGCTCATGTTGATCGTCCGCTATGCCAAGATCGCCATGAACCTGGCGCTTGCTGCGTTCTTCCTGCTCGTCACGTTCGATAACATCACCGATTACGGCTCGAACTATCAGTTCGTGCAGCATGTGCTGAGCATGGACACGACCTTCCCAGGCAACGCGCTGATGTACCGGGCGATCACCGAGCCGCTGCTGTGGCACCTGGCCTACGGCATCGTTATCGCCCTGCAAGGCGTGACCGGAGTTCTTTATCTCCTGGGCGCGGTCCGGCTCTATCAGGCGCTTCGCGCGCCGGGCGCGGGGTTCGAACAGGCCAAGACCTACACCATCGCCGCCGGCACGCTCGGCTTCGTCATCTTCTTTTTCCTGTTCATGGTAATCGGCGGGGAGTGGTTCTCGATGTGGCAGTCGAAGGACTGGAACGCGCAAACGGCGGCGTTCCGCTTCTACATAGCGGTGCTCGGCGTGCTGATCTTCGTCGCGCTGCCCGACGCCGACCTGCCGGGGAACACGGCGAAACATGGGACGCGCAAACGCCAAGACGCTGATAAAGTGGAAAGGTAGGGGGCGGTCCAGTCAAGGGAGGTTACGATGCGTGCTGCCGTTTTCGCTCTAGTGTTCGCCCCATTCGCCACCCTCGTTGTTCCTGATACCGTTCTGGCTGAGCCGACCGACGTCACCGTGCGGGTGCTGGCCAAGGATTCCAAATTCGTCGGCACCAGCATGGGCGGCATGCGCATCGTGCTGCGCGATGCGCAGACCGGCGAGATCCTAACGACAGGCGTGACCCAAGGCGGCACCGGCGATACCGCACTCATCATGCACAAGGACAAAGGCTCGCGCGCCGTGCTGTCGGACGACTCTGCTGCCAAGTTCACCGCCACGCTCGATCTCGACGAGCCGCGCCTCATCGAAATCGAGGCCTATGGACCGCTCGGGCAGCCGCAGGCCGCCGCCCGCGTGCTCGCAACGCAATGGGTGGTGCCGGGCCGTCATCTCACCGGCGGCGACGGCTTCGTGCTTCATCTGCCCGGCATCGTAGTCGACGTGCTCGCGCCTCCTGCCCATGTCAGGGTCGGGCATGACGCGGGCACGGTGGATGTGCGCGCCAATGTGGTGATGATGTGCGGCTGCCCGATCGAACCCGGCGGCCTATGGGATGCCGACAAGCTCGAGGTGAAGGCGATCGTCAAGCATAACGGTGAGGAGGTAAAAAAACTCGACCTGGATTTCGCCGGCGAGACGAGCCAGTTCGCCGTCAAGGTGCCGATCGGGGAGCCGGGCTTCTACGAAGTCATCGTCTATGCGCATGATCCTGGCAACGGCAATACCGGGCTCGACCGCACGACCTTCATCGTCACGGGTGGCTGAGGTGGAAGCAGCGAATGGGCCTTGCCCAGGCGCTGGCTTGGCCCTATTTTCCGCCCATGCAGTTCCTGAAGGGCATAAGCAGGATTGAGACCGGCGCCGTGTCGCGCGCCTGTGCCCTCGCACTGCGCCTCGTCCTTAGACGCCCCTGAGTGCCGGCGGGTCCGCGAAGCGGACGGGCGTTCAGGGGATGGCAATATAAACCCAATAATTTCAATCCATTCGCCAGTCGTGCTAGATTGGCGCAAGATCTAAGGACAGGACATGAGTTCCGATCAGAAAAAGCCAAAGGGCGCGAAGACCCGAGCGGACAAGGACCGCGTGGTCATCTTCGACACCACCTTGCGCGACGGGGAGCAATGCCCCGGCGCCACCATGACCTTCGACGAGAAGCTCGAAGTCGCCGAACTGCTCGACGAGATGGGCGTGGACATCATCGAGGCGGGCTTCCCCATCGCCAGCCAGGGCGATTTCGACAGCGTGCAGGAGATCTCACGCCGCGCCAAGAATTCGGTGATCTGCGGGCTCGCCCGCGCGCAGGCCAAGGATATCGACATCTGCGCCGAGGCCATCAAGCCGGCCAAGCGCGGCCGCATCCACACTTTCATCGGCACCTCGCCGCTACACCGCCAATATCAGATGAGCATCGACGAGGCGGAAGTGCTCTCCCGCGTCACAGCCTCGGTGACGCGGGCGCGCTCCTACACCGACAATGTCGAATGGTCGGCGATGGACGCGACCCGCACCGAGCCGGATTTCCTCTGCCGCTGCGTCGAGGCGGCGATCAAGGCCGGCGCCACCACCGTCAACATTCCCGACACGGTGGGCTACGCCACGCCTGACGAATTCGCCGGCCTGATCCGTATGATCGTCGAGCGCGTGCCGGGCGCTGACACCGTCATCTTCTCCACCCATTGCCACAACGATCTCGGGCTCGCGGTCGCAAACTCGCTGTCTGGCGTGGTGGCGGGCGCGCGGCAGGTGGAATGCGCCATCAACGGGCTTGGCGAGCGTGCTGGCAACGCGGCGCTGGAAGAGATCGTCATGGCCATCCGGACGCGCAGCGACGTGATGCCGTTCTGGACCGGCATCGATACCACCATGCTGACCCGCGCCTCGAAGCTCGTATCGCGGGTGACCGCCTTCCCGGTGCAGTACAACAAGGCGATCGTCGGCCGGAACGCCTTCGCGCATGAGAGCGGCATCCACCAGGACGGCGTGCTGAAATATGCCGGTACTTTCGAGATCATGACGCCGGAGAGCGTGGGCCTGAAGGAATCCTCGCTGGTGATGGGCAAGCATTCCGGACGCCACGCCTTCCGCGAGAAGCTGAAGGAGCTCGGCTACGAGCTCGGCGACAATGCTTTCGAGGACGCCTTCGTGCGCTTCAAGGCGCTCGCCGACCGCAAGAAGCATGTCTATGACGAGGATATCGAGGCGCTGGTCGATCAGGAGATCGCGAGCGCGCATGACCGCATCAAGGTCGTGGCGCTGACGGTGATCGCCGGCACCGGCGGGCCGCAAAAGGCGACGCTCACCCTCGACATCGACGGCAAGCAGCAGACCCACGAATCGACCGGCGACGGTCCGGTCGATGCGACCTTCCGGGCGATCAAGGCCATCGTGCCGCATGAGGCGCGCCTTCCGCTCTATCAGGTGAGCGCGGTGACGGAGGGGACCGACGCCCAGGCTGAGGTGCTGGTGCGGCTCGAGGCGGACGGCAAGACGGCCACGGGCCGCGGCTCCGACACCGACACCATGGTCGCCTCGGCGCGGGCCTATGTCAGTGCGCTGAACAAGCTCTTGGCGCGCGAGGCGCGGCGAAAGCCGGAATCGATGCTCGCCTCGTGACCCGCTGAGCGGAGTGCTGGCGAGAATCGAGGTCCTTCCCTATATGCCGGTCGGGCGCCCTGGACATGGCAACGGACGCAATGCTAAGGGCACCCTCCGGTGGGGCGCATAGCTCAGGTGGTAGAGCAGCTGACTCTTAATCAGCGGGTCGTAGGTTCGAGTCCTACTGCGCCCACCAATCCCGCCCGGCGGAGACAAGCATGACGAAAGCTTCGCAGCTTGGCATCGCATCAATCGTCGCTCTGCTTGTGTTGAGCGGCAGCGCCGCGGCGGAGGAGGTGCAGGGCGAGTTCGGCAATGAATGCGTGACGAGCCTCGCGCTCGGCCGGACCTATCCGACCGACTGCTCGGTCAACGCCGTCTATAAGGGCAAGACGCTCTGCTTCGGCAGCGAGAAATCGCGGGAGCTGTTCCTCAAGAATCCCGACGAGCTGCTGCTCAAGGCGCACATCTTCTATTCGAGCAAGCAACAGTAAGAATTAAACCTCATGCTGAGGAGCGAGCGCAGCGAGCGTCTCGAAGCATGGCACCCTTCGAGACGCTCGCTGCGCTCGCTCCTCAGGGTGAGGTTTATTTATGACCCAGCCGGGTCGGAGTGGCCGGCGAACACCGTCTGGTCGGTATCGACGATGGTCACGTCGAGATCGTTGTCCTGCCCGCGCCCGTAGGTGAAGCGGAAATTCGGGTTGGTCGAGATCGAGAAGGTGCCTTCCATCTTGAACACCAGCTCGCCGTCGCGCTTCACCGTCATTTCCTTCACATAGCGCGCCGGGATGATCGTCGCCGTGTTGATGTCGAGCTGCATGCCGTTCGCGTTCGGATGCTTGATCATCACCTGGCCCGACCAGATCGGATTCGAGTCGAGCGCCGGCGGGAAGGTCTTGACGATCATCTTGCCGAGATCGACGGTCTCGACATCGGGATCCTTGGCCATCAGCGCGCCGCAGCCACCCGCCGCCGCCACGAACTTGCTTGCCATGTGCAGTTCGCCGTCCCCGGTCTCGAGAATGGCGCGCACATGGGAGAAGTCCTCGACGCGCACGCGGGTCGAGAAGCTGCGCTCACCGCCATTGCCCGCCGCCGGGCCAAAAGCGATCTTGGCGATGACGGGATCGGGATTGTTGTCGATGACGAGCGTCAGCGATTTGAGGTCCTGCCTGACATGCGGCGGCACGCGCACGGTCAGCGGCACGAGCGCGGCGTCCTCGGCGGTGTCTGGCATTTCGAGCACGACCATGCCGTCGGTCGCGATGGCGCGGTCGCCGAAAGTCTGCTGCTTGAGGGTTTGCCAGACATCCGGCTTGGCTTCCGCCGAAGGCATCGGCAGGGATAGAACCAGGGTCAAGGCAGCGGCGCTGCCGATCAGGGCTAGGCTCTTGGTCCGAACTGGCATGGCATCCTCCTCAAAGAAGGCGAGTCCCATTATATCACTCCCATTCGAGTTCCGCGAAGGCCGCGCTTACATTACGGACGTGATATTTGTCGAACAGTTTCCAGGCATCGCGCTCCGAGAATCCCGCTATTTTGGTGGCATCTTCCAGGGTTTTACCCTCCCTGATCAAGCGCTGCACGTCTTGGGCGATGGTCGAGAGATAGCGTTTCTCGGGCCCGAAAGCCTCTGGCAGCTCCATGGCGTGCGGACCATGGCCCGGAACGACTCGCGCCACTTGCCGCTCCTCCAGATCGTCGATCAGCGTAAGCCAGCCCCTGATCGATCCGTCGAGCGTCGGCACATGCACCGAAAACAGCAGATCGCCGAGGAACAGCGTCCCGGTCTTGGTGTCGGTGACGATCAGATCGTTGTCGGTATGCGCCGTCGGCAGTGCCTCGAGCACCAGCTCACGATTGCCGAGATCGAGTGTCAACCTGTCCTCGACGGCGAGCGTCGGCAGCACGATCTCGGTGCCGGCCAGCGCATCCTTGCCCATCATCCGCTCATTGACGGCGAGATATCTATCGGCGCGTGAAGCAAGCCCGCGCGCCATCTTGTAGTGAGCGACAAAGGCGGGATTGTCGTCCTTGAAGGCTGCATTGCCGAAGACATGATCCGGATGCATATGGGTGTTGATCACGTAGCGGACAGGCTTGTCGGTCACGGCGCGGATGGCTTCGCGCAATTCGCGGCCCATCCCGGCGCTGCCCAGCGTATCGATGACGGCGACCGCCTCATCCCCCACGATAAAGCCGGCATTGGCCATATCGCCGCGATTTTCCGGCGACTGCATCTCGTAGCGGCCCTGATGCACGAAGATGCCGGGTGCGACCTCGCTGACCTCGAGGCGGGTGGCGGCCAGGGCCGGAAGAAGGCGGAATAGGGGAGCGGTGAAAAGGACCAGCGCCCCACGCAGGACGGCTTGCCGCGTCACCTGGAATCGCCTGTCCCTGGGTGTGGCCGGGGGTGGGGAGGCAAAAAACGCATTTCCAGCCATGATCCGGGCCTTTTGGTTTCGCCTTCCTTCGTATAGTTTACGCCCGACCCAAAAGGGAGGGTACCTGAATGCGCCTGATTCTGATTTTGATCATTATTGCCGCCATCTTCGCCGTCGTGCAGAGCCAGAGGCACGGCTGCACATGGGGTGAGGAGGGATGGTTCAATTGCGTGCTTAGCGGCAAGACGGTGACCGAGACGCCAACGGCGGTTCCTGAGCCCGCCACACCCGCACCGGCGCCCGAAACGCCGCAGTAAACCCACGAGTTCTCAAGCCGCGCCGCATTCTAATCAGTTAGGAAGCGGCGCGGCCCTTGGCATCGCGGATGCACAGTTTTACGTTGAGCAGCGGGGGCGCTCTGAAGGAGTAGGTCGGCGGACCAATGAAAGCTGCGAAAGACTACGCTGACCGGGCCGTCGCCACATTGGCGGCCCTGTTGCCCCCAGGCACCGACCAAGCCAAAATTGCCGCCATCATCGAGGAGGCATTGTCGACGTCGTGGCGCGAGCGCGACAAGCAGTTGACGCAATTGCTGGATGCCTCGCCCGCGGTGATCTACAGCTTCAAGGCGAGAGACGACTACGCACCGCTCTTCGTCAGCGAGAATATCGCGCGCGTGCTGGGCTATGCCCCCGATGAATATCTGAAAGATGCCGACTTCTGGCGCAGCCATGTGCACCCCGACGACGTCGAAGGGGTCGAGGCGGAACTCGCGGCGCTGTTCGAGCAAGACCATCATGCGGTGGAATACCGCTTCCGCAAGAAGGACGGCTCCTATTGCTGGGTCAATGACGAGCAGCATCTCATCCGCGATAAAAAGGGTGAGCCCAAGGAGGTGGTCGGCTCGTGGAGCGACATCAGCGCGCGCAAGGCCGCCGAGGCGGCCGAGGATGCCACGCGTGGAAGGCTCAACGCCCTGCTCGAGACGGCGCCTTCGGTGATCTATAGCTTCAAGGCCAAGGACGATTACGCGCCCACTTTTGTCAGCGAGAACATCAAGCGGCTACTCGGATACTGTCCCGAAAAATATCTGGAGCATGCCGATTTCTGGCGAAACAACGTTCACCCCGAAGATCTCCCCACGGTCGAGGCCGAGCAGGCCAAGCTGTTCGAGAAGGGAAGGCACGCCACCGAGTACCGCTTCCGCAAACGGAACGGCGCCTTTATCTGGGTCAGCGACGAACAGTATCTCTTGCGCGACGATGCCGGCGAGCCGGCCGAGATCGTCGGCTCATGGAGCAATATCTCGGCCCGCAAGCAGGCGGAGCTGGCCGAGAATGCGGCGCGCGCCAGGTTCGACCTGTTGCTGCATGGCGCCCCGGCAGTGGTCTACAGTTTCGAGGCAAGCGGCGACTTCGCGCCGACCTTCGTCAGCGACAACATCAAGCGCGTGCTCGGCTACGAGACCGACGACTACCTGAAGAAGCCCGATTTCTGGCGGAGCAATGTCCATCCCGAAGATCTGCCTGCGGTGGAAGAGGGTCAGGCGAAGCTGTTCGATGAGGATCATCACCTTGCCGAATACCGCTTCCGCAAGAAGGACGGCGTCTATTGCTGGGTCAGCGACGAGCAGCATCTGGTGCGCGACCAGAACGGCAAGCCGCTCGAAGTGATCGGCTCATGGAGCGAAGTCACCGCGCGCAAGACAGCCGAGCAGCAAGCTCTGGCCGAAAGCGAGCAGCGCTTGACCGATGCCATCGAGACCATCTCGGAGGGCTTCTCGCTGTTCGATAAGGACGACCGGCTGGTGCTGGGCAATTACAAATATGCCGAGCTATTCGACTATGGTGAAGGTCCGCCCAAACCCGGCATGACCTTCGAGGAGATCGTAAGGCGCGCCGTCGATCACGGTCTTATCGGCGACGCCAAGGGTAGGGCCGAGGGCTGGCTGAGACAGCGTTTGGCCGAACACCGCAATCCGGGCGACCCCCTGCTCGAACACCGTTCAGACGGGCGCTGGCTTCAGGTCAATGAGCGGCGCACCGAGACCGGCGGCACCGTGGCCGTCTATAGCGACCTCACCGACATCAAGGAGAGCGAGCAGCGCGCCGCTGCCGCCAATCAACTGATCCTGCAAAGTCTGCGCTATGCCAGCCGTATCCAGGCCGCGGTGTTGCCGGCGCGGCAGGAGCTTGAGATTGTGGCGGCGGACCATTTCCTCATCTGGGAACCGCGCGATATCGTTGGTGGCGACTTCTTCTGGTTCCAGCCGATCAGGGACGATGGTTATGCGGTGATGGTCGGCGATTGCACGGGCCATGGCGTGCCCGGCGCATTCATGACCCTTATCGCCTGGGGGTTGCTCGATCGCATGTTGCGTGGCGCTGATAGCGACAAACCGAGTCAGGTCTTGACCGGCCTGCATCGCGGCGTGCAAAGCCTGCTCGGCCAGGATGCGGATCGTGGCAATACGGATGACGGGCTGGAAGCCGGTATCTGCTTCATCAATCCCAAGAAGCAGCGTATGACCTTTGCCGGCGCGCGCTTCTCGCTATGGAAGTCAAACCGGGAAGGGGTCATCGAGATCAAGGGCAACCGGACGGGACTCGGCTACCGGCGATATGCGCAGGATACCGATTTCACCGACGTTACCTTCCCATTCCACAAGAAGGACGCCTTTTACCTTGCCACCGATGGCCTCATCGATCAGATCGGCGGCCCGCGCGGACGCTCTTTCGGCAAACGGCGTTTCCAGGATCTGTTGAAGAAGAATTTGGGCGCGGACATGCGCGACCAGGAAAAGTCCTTGCGAAAAGCTTTGGACAGTTATCAGGGGCAGCAAGCCCGCCGTGACGATCTCACGGTGCTGGGTTTCGTGCCGCATTCGTAAGGAGAGTCGATGCTAGCTTCCCAGCTGATGGATTTACGCTCAACGTTGCACACGCAAGGTGTTATTTTCACCTATAGCGGCTATGTCACCGAACCGGTGCTGAGCGGCGTCGGCGAGGCGCTCAAGCAGAAGCTCGCGATCGACGATGCCGACACCAAGACGCTTCGCAGCGTGTTCGCTATTTTCGTCGAGCAGATGCAAAACATCATCCGCTATTCCGCCGAGAAGACAGAGACCCCGCTTCCGCCCACGGGTTATCCGAAGGCGCTGAGGGAAATGCGCTACGGCATCCTGACCATCGGCAAGGAGGGCGAGGACTATGTCGTATGCGCCGGCAATCTGGTCCAGCGAGCTGATGTGCCCCGTTTGCACGCGCGGCTCGATCGGATCAAGGAAATGAACAAGGAGGAACTGAAGGCGCTCTATAAAGAGCAACTCCGGGCTGAACCGGAAAAGGGGAGCAAGGGGGCAGGCCTCGGTTTCATGGAGATCGCGCGTCGTGCCTCGAAACCGATCGAGTTCGACTTCAACGATCTCGACGACGACTACGCCTTCTTCGCATTGAAAGCGACGATCTGAGAGCGAGCCGATGATCGAGAAACTGGATATAGAAGCGACGCCCCGCACTCCAGCGGTGGCTTTCGATTTCGCCAACCATCACCTCAAAATCTCAGGCGAGTCGTATCCCGAAGATGTCACCGAGTTCTACGGGCCGGTCTTCATTGCGCTGGATAACTATTTGAAAAAAATAGGGAAAAATAAGTGCCGTTTTGACTTCGAACTCATCTATCTCAACAGTTCTTCCGCCAAGGCGATCATGATGGTGATGGACAAGCTCGAAGACGCTGCCAAGAACGGTGCGACGGTCGAGGTCTATTGGTATTACGACCACGAAGACGACACCATGCAGGAACTCGGTGAGGAGTTCGGCGAAGACCTCGAAAGCGCCAAGTTTCATCTCGAGAAGATGGCCGGCTGATGTCAACCGACGACCTGTTCGCCGCCGAAGAGCAGGTGATCGCCGCGGCGCAAGAGCTGCTTGAAAACGGCCGCTTCCACGACAAGGCCGACGGCACGCTCTACGCGGATCTGCTCAAGGATTATCAAAAACTGTTCCGGACCACGCGGCGTCTGATGCGGTTGAGCGATCGGAACGAGCAGCAGCTCAATGCGCTGACACAGGAGCAGCGGCTTGCCAACGAGATCATCGCCACGAAGAACAAAGAACTTGAGGCGCTGTCCAAGAAGCTGTCGAAATATCTTTCGCCGCAGATCTATCACTCGATCTTCACCGGCGCGCAGAATGTCGAAATCGATTCGAACCGCAAGAAACTGACCATCTTCTTCTCGGACGTGATCAACTTCACCGAGACCACCGACAAGCTCGAATCGGAAGATCTCACGAATCTCCTCAATCGCTACCTAACCGAGATGTCGAACATCGCGCTCGAACACGGCGCCACCATCGACAAATATATCGGTGATGCGATCATGGTTTTCTTCGGCGATCCCGAATCGAAGGGCGTCAAGGAGGATGCGCGGGACTGCGTGCGCATGGCCGTGGCCATGCTCAGACGCATGCGCGAGCTGCATGCGGAATGGCAGGAGCTCGGCGCGGAGAAGCCGTTCCATCTGCGCATCGGCATCAATACCGGCTATGTCACGGTCGGCAATTTCGGCAGCGAAGACCGCATGGATTACACGATCATCGGCAGCGCCGTGAATCTCACTGCGCGGCTCCAGTCCTATGCGAATATCGACGGCATATTGCTCGGGCACGAGACCTATTCGCTGGTAAAGGATGAGATAGCGGCCGAGGAGCAAGAGCCGATCAAGGTCAAAGGCTTCGCCGAGCCTGTGCGCTGCTACAAGGTTCTCGGTCTCTATGACGACCTTGCTGACGAGGGGATGGTCATCCGCGAAGAGACGGACGGCTTCAAGTTCCTGCTCGATCTTCAGAAACGCGAGCGGTCCGAGGCTATCGCCGCCCTGGAAGCCATCATCGCGCGCTTGAGGGAATGAGACCAGCCGAGGGGTGACGCCGATGAGCAGCTATCTTGCCTTCAAGATCGTCCACATTCTCGGCGTGGTGCTGTTTCTCGGCAATATCATCGTCACCGGCGTGTGGAAGGTGCTGGCCGATCGTACCAACGACCCGCGCACCATCGCCTACGCACAGACTCTCGTAACCTTGACCGACTGGATTTTCACCGCCGGCGGTGTGGTGCTCATCTTGATCGGCGCCTACGGCATGGTGTGGGTCGCCGGTCTCAATCCGTTGGGCCCGGCATGGCTGATATGGGGGCAAAGCCTGTTCATTGCCTCCGGCATCATCTGGGTGGCGATCCTGATCCCCACGCAGATCGCGCAAGCGCGTGAGGCCCGCGCCTTTGCCGATGGCGGCCCGATCCCGGAGACCTATTGGCGACAGAGCAGGCGCTGGGTCATTTGGGGGACCATCGCCACGCTGCTGCCCTTGGCCAATCTCTACTTCATGGTGGTCAAACCGGCCTAAGTGCCGTGACGCTTCGGCGGCGCGTCGTCATTGGCGGGCAGGCGCCGCGTGCTTTCCTGCAGCGCCTCTTTCAACGAGGTCGGGCGGTTGTATTTGCGCAAGAGGTCGAGGAAGGCCTCATCAGCCAGGTCCTGAAGGTTTCGCCTGCTGTCCAGCGCCAAAAGCGCGAGTGCTTGCCAGATCTCCGGCGTAAACTCGATCGATTTGCGCTTGGTATAATGCGTCTCTGCGGCCACGTGCGATCTCCTTTACGGAGAGGCACAGCCTATCTGATTCTCTATTTCGCGACAGGCGTGATGACGCGCAACGCGCCGGGTCTGGACCTGTAATGCAGTGGCGGATGGAGCATTTGCACGTCACCGTCGAGCGCCACTGGAAGCCGGCTTGTTTTGGCGTCGATCTCGGCTTCTTTGAGCTTGAACGTGTCCAGATCCCGCTCGGGGTTCGGATGTCGCAAGCATAGCCGGCACACCGTCAGGAACAGCTCCCAGGCATTGGACGGCTTCAACACGTAGAACCACAGCGCGCCGCTATCGAGGCGCGGGCGGTGACCGAGCGTAAACAGGTCGATGCCGTATTCGTTGTTTCCCACGAATAGGCACGGGGTGTGATAGGGCCTGGCAAGACCCTCCGCCCTGAGGCGTAGACGCTGGCGCGGGAAGTTGTGCAGCACGCGCAAGAAGGCGAGGGTCATGGCCATCCATTTGGTGAGTTTGTATGTCGTGCGCCGCCGTTCGCGGTCGATGACCATGTAGGGATAGATGCCGATCGAGGAGGTGTTGACGAACGTCTCGCCATTGACTTCGGCGATGTCGACAACGCGCGTGTGACCGGAGGCGATCGTTCCAACCGCGGCATCGACACTCAAGGGAATGCCGAGGTCCTTGGCGAAGTGATTGCGTGTGCCGAGCGGAATGACACCGAGCGGGGCGTTCGTCTCGGCCAGCACGCCGGCCACGATCCGAATGCTGCCGTCGCCGCCGCCGATCACGATGGCATCGATCTTCTCCTGACGAAATTGCGCAAGGGCAGATTCAGCCGCGACGCGCAAATTCTCGCTGCTGGCAAATACGGCGGTAACCGCCAAGCCATGTTTGGCAAAGGCACGCTCCAAATTGAAGCGCAGAGCTGTTTCAGGCGTTTGTAGGAAAGCACCGGAGCCGGGGTTGATCAGAACGAAGATACGTTGCACAGCCATGAATCAGGCCTTGCGCGCTTCTTCGAGATAGAGACGGCGGAACGCGCGTGACACCGGGCCTGGTCTGTGGTCGCCGATCGGAACGCCGTCGATCTCCACCACGGGCAGGACGAAGGCAGATGCCGCGGTCATGAATGCCTCGCGTGCGGCAAGGGCCTCGGCCACGCTGAACGGCCTTTCCTCGAAGGGGACGCCCTCTTCCTTCGCCAGCCGCAGCACGGCGCGGCGCGTCACGCCGGGGAGGATGTGAGGTCCGAGCGGCTGGGTGCGCAGCACGCCTTCGGCATCGAGGATGAATGCCGTCGAGGATGTTCCCTCGGTTACGAACCCATCCTCGACCATCCATGCCTCGTAGGCGCCCTTGAGTTTGGCCGCCTGCTTGCCCATGGCCTGGGCCAGCATCGAGGTCGATTTGATGTCACGGCGCTTCCAGCGAAGGTCGGGGATGGTGATGATTTTCACCCCGGTCGCGGCATAGGGGTTGTCGATCAGCGGCCGGCTCTGTGTGAAAGCAACCACGGTTGGTGGAATGTTCTCAGGGTACGCGAAATCGCGGTCGGCGGCGCCGCGGCTGATATGCAGATAGACCACGCCTTCCACTACGCCGTTCCGCGCGATCAGTTCCTCGTGCAGCGCGCGCAATTCAGCATGATTCAAGGGAGGAACGAGCGAGATTTCCCTTAACGAGGTGTCCAGCCGGGAAAGATGCCCCCCAAAGTCGACGAGCTTCCCGTCGAGAACCGCCGTCACCTCGTAAACTGCGTCACCGAACAGAAAAGCGCGGTCGAAAACGGAGATTTTGGCCTCCTCCTCGGGCAGATACGCGCCATTTACATAGACGATGCGGGACATGAGCCGGGAGGGGGTGAGGAGATGGGAACGAACTGCCTAGCGCCGGCTTTGGCCGAACGCAACCCGCTACCCCTCAGCCTTGCTTTTCACTCCCCCGCGCTTGAGGCATACTCGGTTGCTTTTTAGAAACAACGACTCGGTCCTGAATACCGGGCCAGCTTGGGGGGATGGGGAATGACGTCAGCCAGTGTCTTGATTGTCTTGTTGGTGGGAGCCGTTGTCGGCGCGCTTGTCGGCCTGCTGATCGGAGGCTCTATAGACCCATGGTATCTCGCGCTTCTTGCCGGCTTTCTCGGCTCGACGATTGCGGCGGTCGTCCGCAGCGCGATCCTGGCGCGCGGCGCCGGGATTGGACCCGATGACACAAGCATGCCGGGTCTGGTGACTGTCTATGCTGCTATAGCGTCGCTCGGCGCCGGCAGTCTCGCGCTCGATATTGCGGAACGAAGCGGCCTTGCTACCGTGCCGGTATGGATCGGCACGCTTGCCGGCTTATTCGCCGCGATCCTGACCGCCATATTGATGGTGACGTACTACACCCATCCCGGCCAATCGCCCAAGGTCAAGAAGCGCTAGCGCTCTACAGCAACGTCCTGCACGCTGAGGCCGGCCTCTTCGATCAGGGCAAGGTCGTCGACCGTGTCGTTATTGGCGGTGGTGAGCAGCTTGTCGCCGTAGAAGATGGAATTCGCGCCGGCGAGGAAACACAGGATCTGCGCCTCGCGTGTCAGCGCGCGGCGGCCCGCCGAGAGTCGCACGTAAGATTTGGGCATAAGAATGCGCGCCGTCGCGACCATGCGCACGAGATCGAGCGGATCGACCGGCGGTTGATCTTCCAATGGGGTACCGGGCACCGCGACCAGAGCGTTGATCGGCACGCTCTCGGGATGCGGGTCGAGCGTCGCCAATGTTTCGAGCAGACGCGCACGGTCCTCGATGCTTTCACCCATGCCGATAATGCCGCCGCAGCAGACCTGGATGCCGGCACTGCGCACGTTCGAAAGCGTATCGAGCCGATCCTGGTAGGTGCGGGTGGTGATGATCTCGCCGTAGAATTCGGGCGACGTGTCGAGATTATGGTTGTAGGCGGTAAGCCCCGCTTCGGCGAGACGGTGCGCCTGTGTCTCGGTGAGCATGCCGAGGGTAACGCAAGCCTCCATGTCGAGCGCGCGCACGCCACGCACCATGGCAAGCACGTCATCGAAGGCAGCGCCGTCTTTGACCTCGCGCCAGGCAGCGCCCATGCAGAAACGCGTGGCGCCGGCGTCCTTGGCGAGCCGGGCCTTGGCGAGCACGGCGTCGACGTCGAGCAGCGTTTCCCGGGCAAGTCCCGTCTGTTTGGCGTAGTGGGCCGATTGCGGACAGTATTTGCAGTCCTCGGGGCAGGCGCCGGTCTTGATGGATAACAGGCTAGCAAGCTGGATCTTGCCGTCGGCATGGAAGCGGCGGTGCACGTCACGCGCCTCGTCCACCAGATCGAGCAGGGGAGCGGTAAGCAGGGCGAGGACCTCCTCCGTGCCCCAATCGTGACGAATATCGGGGACACCCTCGCGCTCGCGCCGGGTCTTAGGCCCATGGCCGTTGCCGTTGATAGGATTCAGCCTTTCCAGGATGTCCGACACGTTCTTCGCCCGCGATTGCCGACCGGTGAGGCCTTCGCTAATACAGGATGATGGTGGCAAGCGAAAGCAGGTACCGGGCCTTTCTCGACACGCTGGCCGATGAGGGCCTGCGGCGGGAGCTTGTCGGCGTGGAGGTTCGTGACGCGAGGACCATCCGCGTCAAAGGCCGATCGTACCTGAACCTCGCCAGTAACGATTATCTCGCTCTGCGCTTCAGGCCTGAGCTTATCGCGAGAGCCTCGGAATGGGGCGAGCGCTACGGCGTGGGCTCGGGCGCATCGCGCCTCGTCACCGGTAATCTCGACCTGTTCGCCGGCATCGAAGCCAAAGTCGCCAAACTGAAAGAGAAGCCGGCAGCTTTGATCATGGCCTCTGGCTTCCAGGCCAATGCGTCGGTGCTCCAGGCCCTGTTCGACCGGACTGTGCTCGGCGAGGAGCCCCTCGTTTTCGCCGACAGGCTTAACCATGCGAGCATGCATTTCGGTTGCAAAGCCGCCGGCGTCCGCCAGCTCCGTTATCGGCATTGCGACGCGACGCATCTCGCCGAGCTTCTGAATCAGTATCAAGGAGATAACAGGCCGATATTCATCCTGACCGAGAGCGTGTTCTCCATGGATGGCGATATGGCGCCGCTCGCCGAGATCGCAAAGCTCGCGCGCGCGCATGAGGCGGCTTTGATCGTCGACGACGCGCATGCCACCGGCATTCTCGGCGAGGGGGGGCGCGGCCTCTCGGACGAGGCCGACATCGTCATCGGCACTTTCTCCAAGGCACTCGGCGGTTTCGGCGCCTATGTTGCTTGCTCGTCGCCGCTTCGCGATTTTCTGATCAATCGTTGCAGCGGCTTCATCTATTCAACCGCGTTGCCACCGCCGGTACTCGGCGCCATCGACGCGGCCCTCGATCTCGTCCCGGGCCTGGATGCCGCGCGCAGGCAAGTCGCGCAACTCGCCGCTAAATTCCGCGCGGGTACCCAGCAACTCAAAATGAGTACCGGCACATCGAGCACGCAGATTGTCCCGCTGCTGGCGGGCAGTGCGGAATCGGCGCTTGCTCTAAGCGGCAGACTTCGCGATGCGGGGTTCTGGGCGACCGCCATCAGGCCTCCCACGGTGCCGCAAGGTACCGCACGGGTGCGACTTGCCTTTACAGCCGCGCATGAAGAGGGAGACATCGATCGCTTGCTCGATGTACTCACAGATAAGTCTGGCGTGAGTCCCGAGAAAGTCGATTCGCTCTAAACCATGCATTTCGTCCTCGTTCATGGCTGGGGCTTCCATGCCGGCATCTGGGCCGACTTCGTCACCCATCTCGGTGATGCTCGGGTCACACTGTTCGATCTCGGATTTGTGTCTGGGGGGCCGAAAGGTAGTGATGAATGGCCGGAAGACAGCATCACGATCGGTCATTCGCTTGGCTTTCTCTGGCTGCTCAGGCAGGGGCGCCCGTTCAAGGCATGGGTGAGCATGCAGGGTTTCGACTGCTTTTCTTGCCATGTCCCGGCCTCTCGAATTTCAGCACTGAAACGGGGCCTTGAACGAGACGCCGGCGGGACGCTCCAAGCCTTCTGGCGCTCGTGCGGCGCCGCTGGTTTCGCTTTGCCCGAGGCGCTGAACGTGCCGAGGCTTGATGAAGGCCTCGATTGGCTGATGCAATGGGATGCAAGCGAGGTTAAGCAACAGCTTGAACGACCGATGCTGGCCCTTGCGTCCCGCGACGACACAATCGTGCCTCCGGCCATGACCGAATCCATATGGAGGGACACAAATATCGTGTGGTCAAACGACGGCGGTCATGTCCTTCCCTTGCGGCATCCGCGCTGGTGCGCGCGCCATGTGCTGGAGTTCGTCCATGCTCTCCCGTCGTAGCGCCAAGGTCGTCGCGAGTTTCGATGCGCGTGCTGAGAGCTACGAGCAGCATGCCGGCCTGCAACGCGCTGTCGCCGATCGTCTGGCTCAGCTTCTTCCCGACCTGGAACGGCCGAGCGTGCTCGAGCTCGGATGCGGCACCGGCCTGTTCAGCCGTCATTTGGTCAAGAATTATCCCGAAGGCCGTTTTATCCTGACCGATGCCGCGCCGGCCATGATCGCCGAATGCCGGCGCAATCTCGCGGGGCTCGGCAAGGCTTCCATCAGCTACGAGGTGATGGATGCCGGCGAAGCTGGCGGCCATGCCGGGCTCGATCTCATCGTATCGAGCATGACCTTGCACTGGCTGCCCGATCCGGCCACCGCGCTCGAGCGATTGCGCCGGCTTCTCTCTCCACAAGGCGTGCTGCTCTACGCCACGCTTGGTCCAGACAGCTTTGCCGAATGGCGCAAAGTCCTGGCCTCCGCATCTCTGCCGGCGGGGCTCGCCGAGATCAAGCCGCTACAGGGTGTGGCCGAGGAACAGCGTCTCGTCCCCGATGCCGACACGCTGTCTTTCCTTCGCCGCATGAAGGCTGTGGGCGGACTAACTCCTCGTGAAGGATATGTGCCCTTATCGCCGGGACAATTGCGCCGCGCCATCCATGCCGCCGATGATCGCTTCGGCGGCCGCATCACCTGGCATATTGTCTACGGCCGGCTCACCGCTTGAGCGAATCGAGACCCTCGATAAGCCCTGCATAGGCTCGGGACATCTCCTCGTCCGTGATGCAATAAGGTGGCATCAGATAAAGCGTAGAGCCGAGCGGCCGGATATTGAGACCGTGCGCGAGATACCAGGCTTTCAGCTTGCGGCTTTCGTCGGATTGATAGGCGCCTATATCCTTCACGTCGAAGGCAACGATCGAGCCGAGAACACGCGGACGCGTCACATCGGAGCGTCGTTGCAGCTCCGCCAGCAACTCCCGGTGCCGCAGGTTGATGGCTTGGATGCGTTCCAAAGTCTTCTCTTCCTCGAACAGGTCGAGCGAGGCGCAGGCCACGGCGCAGGCAAGTGGGTTGGCGGTGAAGGAATGGCCATGGGGAAGGGCGCGATCGAAGCTTTCGCCCAGAAAAGCCTCGAAGATTGCTTCTCGCGCCACCGTCACGGCCATCGGCATATAGCCCGCGGTCAGCCCCTTCGACAGGCAGACAAGGTCCGGCACCACGTCCGCCTGTTCGAGTGCGAAGAGCGTTCCGGTGCGTCCAAACCCTGTCATCACCTCGTCGAAGATGACGATGACGCCGAACGCTTGCGCCGTTTCGACCAGGCGCTTGAGAAAACTCGGGCGACAGACGCGCATGCCACCCGCCCCTTGCAGCAAAGGCTCGATGATCATCGCTGCGATGCTTTGCCCACGTTCTGCCAGCAAAGCCTGGAAAGCCGATAGAGCCCCGGCTTCCCGCTCCTCGACGGCATCGTCGCCTTCGAAGGTCGCGGGATAGGGCAGTACGAGGACCTGGCACATCAGGTCGCGGAACGGCTTGAACATCTGCGAGCCGCGTCCGACCGACATGGCGCCGAGCGTATCGCCGTGATAGCCGCCATCGAAAGCGAGCAGCAGGGTGCGACGCGGTTCGCCGCGATTGATCCAGTATTGATAAGCGATTTTGAGCGCGACCTCGACCGAGGTCGAACCGTCGTCGGAAAAGAACACGCGGGAGAGATCGCCCGGCAGGAGGCGCACCAGCCGTTCCGCAAGATCCACGGCAGGCGCGTGCGTGAAGCCCGCGAACATCACATGCTCGAATTCTGCGGCCTGCTTCGCCAGCGCCGCATTCAGCTTAGGATGCGCGTGGCCATGCGTGCAGGTCCACCAGGAGGAGACAAGATCAAGAATCTCCGTGCCGTCCGCATCGAAGAGAGTTGCGGCCTTGGCCCGCGCAATAACCGTGGGTTCGCCTTCGGTGCCATGCTGGGTAAAGGGATGCCAGACATATCGGCGATCGCCCGCGATCACCTCGCGCGCCGGACGATTTCGGTTCGGCGCCTCGTTCACGACGCCATCCTCGCAAGCTTATGGAGATCGATCTCTGGCTTTATGGCCAGCAGCGACGACCGCGTCACGCTGTCAAGCCAAGGAATCTCCGCGATGACTTCAACCTGTCCGTAACGTTCGATTGCCGCGCGGTTATGCGGTGTGTCGGGGCCACTGATAATGATACCGGCAAGGGGGAGTCCGCGCCGGCGGATCGCTTCCAGCGACAACAGCGTGTGATTGATAGTGCCGAGGGTCGAGCGCGATACGAGAATGATCGGCAGGTCGAGCTCTTCGGCCAAATCGATCACATAAGCGTCGCCCGTCAACGGCACCATCAAGCCGCCGGCCCCTTCGACGATCAACGGACGGTCGCAGGGCGGCGGCACGAGCTTTTCGAATTCGATGGTGATATTTGCGCGCCGGGCCGCCTCGTGCGGGGCCATCGCTTCCGGCAGGACATAGGCTTCCGGCAGGATACGGTCTGCTGTCACACCGGCAAGACGACGTATTATGGCTGAATCGGTTTCCGGTTCGGTGCCGGCCTGGACGGGTTTCCAGTAACAGGCGTCGAGCTGGGTCAGCAGCCAGGCCGCAGCGAGGGTCTTGCCGACATCCGTGTCGGTCCCCGTGACGAAGAAGCCATGCACGATGGAAGGTCTCCAGCTAAGGCCCGAAGGGACGAGTGGGTGACTTTATCGGGCCAAGGTAGCGAGGCAAGGAGGGTGGACGAGGACCTTGTTTTCAGGCCACAAAGCGCACTCACCTGAGCAAAGCCAAACATGCGTTCCAGCATCACTCTTTCCCTTGTCGCGTTGCTTGCCTTTGGCCTTATGGCGGGGGCGGAGGCCAAGACGTTGCGCATGGCCTACGACGCCGATCCGACCTCGCTCGACCCGCACGAGCAATTGTCGGGCGCCACGTTACAGCTTTCGCATCTTCTGTTCGATCCGCTGGTGCGCTTTCGCCAGGACATGTCGCTCGAACCGCGTCTGGCCAAAAGCTGGGAACAGCTCGACGACCGAACCACGCGCTTTCATCTGCTTGACGGCGTGAAATTTCATTCAGGCCGCACGCTGTCGGCCCAGGACGTGGTGTGGACCTTCAACCGGCTGAAACAAAGTCCCGACTTCAAGGCATTGTTCGAACCTTTCGAAGGCGCGCGAGCCATCGACGACCTGACCGTCGATCTCATCACCAAGGGGCCTTATCCGCTGGTGCTCAACCTCGCCACGTACATCTTTCCGATGGACCGGCAATTCTATACGGGCGAGGACGAACGCGGCCGCGCCAAAGACCAGATCGTCAAGCATGGCGCATCCTTCGCCTCGTCTAATGCGAGCGGCACCGGACCATTTACCGTGACGGAACGGGAGCAGGGCGTGCGTCTGGAACTGAACCGCTTCGCCGATTATTGGGACAAGGAGTCGCCCGGCAATGTCGAGCGCATTGTATTGACGCCCATCAAGGAGGCGGCCACGCGGGTGGCGGCGCTCCTTGCCGGCGATGTCGATTTCATCACGCCGGTGCCGCCGACCGATCTCGCGCGCATCAAGGATAATGACTGCTGCACGCTGGTCACCATGCCGAGCCCGCGCATCCTCATGTTTCAGCTCAATCAGGAGCGCGTGCCGGCATTCAAGGATCCGAGGGTGCGGCTTGCCATCAATTATGCGGTCAACCGCGAAGGCATCGCCGAGAAGATCATGCGCGGGCTGGCAACGGCTGCCGGTCAGTTCAGTCCTGACGGTTATGCCGGTTACGATCCGGCACTCACGCCGCGCTTCGACGTTGCCAAAGCCAAGGCGCTGATGAAGGAGGCGGGATACGAGGACGGCTTCTCGGTGACCATGATGGCGCCCAACAACCGCTATATCGGCGATCAGCGCATCGCCGAGGCGGTCGCCGCCATGCTCGCCAAGATCGGCATCAAGGTCGATCTCGAGACCATGCCCAAGGCGCAATATTGGCAGCGCTTCGACGAGCGCGCGGCCGACATCATGATGATCGGTTGGCAATCCGACACGCAGGACTCGGCGAATTTCTATGAGTTCCTGGTGATGACGCCGGACCAGGAGACGGGCTACGGCCAGTACAATGCCGGCAATTATTCAAATTCCGAGGTCGACCGGCTGACGCTCGAAACGCAAACCATGACCGATGAGAAGGCACGCGCCGAAGTCCTGCGCAAGATCGAGCGCATCCTCTATGACGACGCAGCGGTCCTGCCGCTGCAATGGCCGCATCTCTCCTGGGCCGCGCGCAGGAATGTCAGGATCGAGCCGGTGGTCAATGTCATCGATATGCCCTATCTCGGTGATCTGGTCATCGATTAGGCTTGGCCATCTGGAGATTCTCCCATGTTGAAAAAGGTCCTCATCGCTCTCGCGGCCCTTATCCTGATTTTCGTCGTCGTGGTTGCCCTTCAGCCTTCCGAATTTCATGTCGAACGGTCGGCCACCATCGCAGCGCCGCAAGATGAAGTCTTTGCGCAGGTGAACGACTTCAGGAAGTGGGACGCCTGGTCGCCTTGGGCGAAGCTCGATCCTCAGGCGAAGATAGCGTTCGAGGGCCCGCCGTCGGGTGAAGGCACGGTGATGACCTGGGCCGGTAATGACAAGGTTGGCGAGGGTAAGATGACGCTCGACGAGAGTCGTCCCAGCGATCTGGTCAAGATCAAGGTCGATTTCGTGAGGCCCTTCGAGGGAAGCAACACGTCACAGTTTACCTTCAAGCCGGATGGCGACCGGACGTCCGTCACCTGGACGATGGATGCCCGCCACAATTTCTTCGAGAAGGCCTTCTGTCTGATCATGAACGGCAAGAAGATGGTCGGCGACGATATGGAAAAGGGCTTGACCCAGATGAAGTCGGTCGCCGAGTCCGGCAGTTAGGGCTGCGGCCTGGTCCAGCCTGTCGCATTGGTCAGCGGGTGTTTGCTCAAGTATAAACGAGGGTGTTGAACGCGCCTGGCGGCCGGAACGAGTATCCGCTATGGTCCGTTAGACTGGTGTAGGGGGGCGGAAAGCACAGTCGGACCAACCCGCTCACGGAGATGACGTCGGACGTCCTGAGTGCCGATGTTTTGCCGAGGCCGCCGCCGAGGGCCCGGGCCATGGCGGTCATGGCCGGAGTCGGTGCGCTCACCGGCCTGATCTCCAGCCTGCCATCGCCCTTGCCTGAATTGCGCCTTGAGGAGCCGGACATCCTCATCAATGCCCAAGGCGTGCCGCTCCATGCGGGAATCGTTTTTGGCGCCGGTATCGCCCTCATGCTGTGGCGTTGGGCCAACCGCGATCCCATGAAATGTCTGCTCGCCTTCGCGCTGACGCTGATCGGCTGGCTGGTCGCGATCAATACCGCCGAAGACGTGTTTTCGGCTGTGGTGGGTTCGGACCTGTTCGGCACCGCGCCAGGCGCCAAGGCAAACCGGGAGATGGTCGGTTGGCTGATCGGCGGTCTTAGCGGCGGAGCCGTCGGCGCGGGTTTCACGGCCTTCGCGGCGGGCATACCGGCGCAAGTCATCAGGCGCACCCGGATCTGGGCGCCAATCATCGCCAGTGGCGCGCTGTTAGGGCTGCTACTTTATCCAGCGGTTCTCCTGACCGCCATCGTGCTCCTCTATGTGCCATGGCAGGCTGCAGTCGCCGCCGGCATCGCCTATGGTCTCACCGAACCGTGGGCACGAGATCTGAATCAGGCATAATCCAACCATGAAAGCGCTTGCCTCCGGCGCGGCCTTTATCGGGCACCGCCTCATCCAGGCCATGCTCGTCATGCTGACGATCCTGGTGATCGCCTTTGCCGTACGTGCGGCGCTCGGCGATCCCTTGCGCGAGATCATGGGGGAAGCGGTGCCCGTAGCCGAACGGGCCAAGCTTGCGCAGGAACTTGGCCTCGACAAACCCTGGCCGGTGCAGCTTGCGCGCTATCTCGGCGGCGCCGCTACCGGCGATCTCGGCACGTCTTATATCTATAAGCGCTCGACCGTTGCGGTGATCCTCGCCAAATTTCCGGCGAGCTTCGAACTCGTGCTGGGAGCGGGCCTGATCGTGCTTCTGCTGGCGGTTCCCGCAGGCATCTATTGCGCCGTACGGCCCGATGCGCTTGGCGCGCGGCTGATTTTGGGTCTGAGTGTGCTCGGCATCTCCATTCCTGTGTTCCTCACCGGCATTTTTCTCATCACCATATTCTCCGTCTGGCTTAACTGGTTGCCGGCATTCGGCCGCGGCGAAACGGTCGATCTCGGTTTCTGGGACACTGGCCTTTTGACGCGAGACGGGTTAGCGCATCTCATCCTTCCGGCGATCACGCTGTCCTCGATCATGCTGCCGCTGTTCATCAGATTGGTGCGCGGCGCCATGCTGGATGAGCTCGGCCAAGATTATGTCCGCACCGCCCGCGCCAAAGGCGCGCGGCCGTTACGTGTGTGGCTTAGGCACGCTCTGCGGAACGCACTCTTGCCACTCGTTGCCGTCGGTGGACTGCAGGCCGGCACGCTCATTGCGTACACATTGCTCACCGAGACTGTCTTCCAATGGCCGGGCATGGGGTTTTTGTTTCTGGAAGCCGTGACGCGCTCCGACATACCCCTCATCACCACCTATCTGGTTTTCGTCGGCCTGCTCTTCGTGATCGTCAACACGCTGGTGGACGTCCTGAGCCTTACGCTTGACCCTCGCGTCAGCCTCGAGGGCGCTCGATGAGCACCGAAGCGATGCGCAGCGAATCCGTCTCGATGCTCGCCTTCGCGGCTGCGCGGCCCGGTGCGGCGATTGCTGCCATCCTGTTCGGCATTATTGCGCTGGCGTCGGCATTCGCGCCGCTCATCGCGCCTCACGATCCGTTCGATCTGGCGAGCTTCGACATACTCGATGCCGAGTTACCGCCTTTCTGGCTTGAAGGGAGCGATCCGCGTTTTCTCCTCGGTACCGACGCGCAGGGGCGCGATCTGTTCAGCGCGATCCTTTACGGCACACGCATCTCGCTCATGGTCGGCATTCTGGCCGTGGTTATCCAAATGGCCATCGGCGTGCCTCTTGGTCTTTGGGCGGGGACTTCCGGCGGGAAAGTGGATAGCGTGGTGACACGATTGGCCGACATCCAGCTCTCGCTCTCCACCCTGATGATGGCCATCATCGTCATGGCCTTGTTTCGTGCCGGGCTTGGCGGAGAGACCCTAAGCCACATCGCCGTTCCCCTGCTCGTGATCGTCATCGGACTGGCGGAATGGCCGTTTTTCGCGCGCACGGCTCGCGCCGCCACTCAGGTTGAGTCAACCAAGGACTATGTCCGTGCCGCCCGGGCGCTTGGCGCGAGCGGCGTCGCCATTGTGCACCGCCATATCCTGCCCAATATCATGTCACCGCTCATCGTGGTCGCCACGACGCAAGTGGCGGGCGCCATCATGGCCGAGGCGGCACTTTCCTTTCTCGGCCTTGGCATGCCGGTCACCAAGCCATCGCTCGGCACGCTGATCCGATCCGGCTTCGATCTCCTTTTCGCAGGTGCGTGGTGGGTCACGATCTTGCCCGGTCTGGTCCTGATCGGCCTTCTCGTTTCCGTCAATATGCTCGGTGATGCACTGCGGGATGCGCTTAATCCGCGTCTAAATCGGCGTTGAAGTGCTTCAATTCACTCCAGCTTGAAATTTTAGCCATCTACGACCCATAAGGTATAGTGCGAGGAGAGGAGATCGTATGGACACCACACGCCACGCCCAACCCGAACTTGTCTTTTCGCTACGCCGCGTGACCGAACGGGCAGCCTGCGCCGCCTTCAACTGGATCGGGCGAGGCGATGCCGATGACGGCGGACGGGCGGCACTTGACGCCATGCGCGCGGCTCTTGCGGAGGTCGACATCGATGCGGTGGTGGTAATCGGCGAGGCGACCGCGGGCGAAGCGCCGCAGCCGCATCGCGGCGAACATCTCGGCAAGCCGGGCGCTGTCTTCAAGGCCGACATCGCCGTCGATCCGGTAGAGGGGACGAGTTATCTCGTGCGGGGCCTGACCAATGCACTCGCCGTTCTCGCCGTGGCGCCGCGGGGCACCATGCTGAATCCGGCGCCTGCCTTTTACATGGAGAAATTCGTGGCGAGCCCCGCCGCCCGCGGCAAGATCGAACCAACCTGGCCCACGAGCAAGAAACTCTCGACACTGGCCGACATCCTCAACAAAGACGTGTCCGAACTAACGGTCTTCGTCCTTGAGAAGCCGCGCCACCGCGAGCTGGTGAACGGCATATTGGCGGCGGGAGCGCGTGTGGCCCTTTACCCCGCGGGCGACGTGGCGGGTGCGTTGATGGCCGCCATACCCGGCTCGGGTATTGACGCTCTGATGGGAACCGGCGGTACACCCGAAGGCGTTATGTCGGCATGCGCCATTCGAGCCATTGGCGGCGAGTTCCTCGCCCGCCTCGACCCGCAACTTCAGACCGAGACCAAGGCGGTGAAGGACGCCGGACTCGACACTTCGAGATGGTACGACCGCGACGAGATCATCACCTCGGACGACGTGTTCTTCTGTGCGACGGGAATCACCACGGGCCTAATGCTGGAAGGCGTGGAACGCAGCAAGACGCATTACAAAGTGCAGACCATGATGATCGCTGGCGCCAGCGGCGAGCGGCAGATCATGACGAGCTATATTCCGGTTGAGCGTCTGGCCAGCGTAGCGGCGCGTGACGTGGCGTAAATAACAAAAAACGGCAAGAAGTTTTTTAGGTGAGGAAGCGCCTGGAGTAGGAATGTCAAAGCGCGTGGACCATCCGATCATCCTCGGCATCGTGGGTGACTCGGCATCGGGAAAGACCACATTGTCGGCGGGCGTCGCCCAGATTCTGGGCGAAGAGCACTGCACGGTGTTCTGTACCGATGACTACCATCGCTATGCTCGCAAGCAACGCAGCGAGATGGGCCTCTCGGCTCTCGATCCGCGCGCCAACTATATCGATATCATCGAGCAACATTTGCGGCTCTTGCGTCGCGGCGAACCGGTGCTCAAGCCCATCTACGATCATAATGACGGCACGCTGGAAGAGCCGGTTTATGTCAAGCCCAAGGAGTTCGTCATCGCCGAGGGTTTGTTGGGCTACACCACGCGCGCCATGCGCGATTGCTACGATGTGAAGATCTATCTCGATCCGCAGGAGGAGCTCAGGGTCAAATGGAAGCTCCGGCGCGACACGACCAAACGCGGATACACCCGCAAAGAAGTGCTTGACCAGCTTGAGCGTCGCCGGACCGACAGTTCGAACTTCATCCACCCGCAGCGTACTTTCGCCGACATCGTCATCCGTTTCCAAAAAGCGAAAGACGCCAACGGTTCGGATACCCAACTCGACGTGCGCCATATCCTGCGCCCGACACTGCCCCACCCGGACTTCACGCCATTGTTCGACGGGTCGAGCAATGCCGGCATGCACTTGGAGCTTGCCCGCGATCGTGACGGCAAGCCGGTCGATGTGCTCGAGATCAACGGCAATATCTCCGACAAGAGAGCCGAGAGAATCGAGGATTTGCTATGGAACCTCATTCCCGAGGCCGGGCATCTGCGTGACCAGGTCGGGCGTATCGATATTGCTAATGGCGCGCCCAAAAGCCACCCGTTGGCGCTGACGCAGCTTCTGGTCAGCTATCATGCGGTCAAGGCCGCGATGGGTGTCCGCGCCTATTAGCGGTCGTCAGTGGCGAACCAGAACCTATCCCGTCCGGCTTGCCCCCTTGGACAAGCTTGAACTGGGCGCGACTTGCCAGAATTGGGAGTTGAGCAAACCAGTTCGAAGGCGGATTGGTATTCTTCCGTTCATTGAGGGGCTGGACGGGAACCGTCGGTTCGTCCTTGCCGGTCTTTGGGCTTATCCCCATGGATTCCTCCATCTGGTAACCCGGAGGATAACGCTAGAAGGCCTGATGAGTTCGAGGGCGTCAGGTTAAGCTTAACTGCCGGCGCTCGCCACCCCCTTGGCATGCCTCTTCCTGTGGCTAGCGAGAGGCGGGGAGTGTGCCCAAGGCTGGAATCAGTGCTATGGGGGATTGGTCGCATCACCCCGTATACCTTCCTCCATAAGCTGCTATTTAAGACCTGAACCCTATGCAAAAGCCGCAGATTTCCGCCAGCTCTGTCCGGGCCCAAGAGCCAGCCGTGAGCCATAACGAGATGGCGAACGCCATCAGGGCGCTGGCCATGGACGCGGTGCAGAAGGCCGATTCCGGCCATCCCGGCATGCCCATGGGCATGGCCGACGTCGCCACCGTGCTGTTCACCCGCTTCCTGAAATTCGACGCCGCGCACCCCGATTGGCCGGACCGCGACCGCTTCGTGCTATCGGCCGGCCACGGCTCGATGCTGCTCTACGCGCTGCTCTATCTCACCGGTTACCCGAAGATGAGCATCGAGGAGATCAGGAATTTCCGCCAGCTTGGTTCGCGCACGCCCGGGCACCCTGAATATGGTCATGCGCCCGGCATTGAAACCACGACCGGACCATTAGGTCAGGGGCTCGGCAATGCGGTGGGCATGGCGCTCGCCGAACGCCTGCTCAATCACCGCTACGGGGACGACATCGTCAACCACCACACCTATGTGATCGCTGGCGACGGCTGTCTGATGGAAGGTATCAGCCAGGAAGCCATCTCGCTTGCCGGCCATCTCAAGCTCGGACGCCTGATCGTTCTATTCGACGATAACGAGATTTCCATCGACGGCCCGACCAGTCTCGCCGTTTCCGATAACCAACTCGAGCGCTTCAGGGCGTCGCATTGGCATGTCTCATGCGTCGACGGTCACGACCCCGAGGCGGTGGCCTTGGCAATCGAGAATGCACGCGGGGTGACCGATAAGCCGTCTTTGATCGCTTGCCGCACCCTGATCGGCTACGGTGCCCCGAAGAAGGCCGGCACGGCCGCGACCCACGGCTCGCCACTTGGCGAAGAGGAGGTCGCCGGCGCGCGTGAGAAATTGAGCTGGCGGCATGAACCGTTCCATGTGCCGCAACCGACTCTTGACAGCTGGCGCACAATTGGCGAACGCCATCGCGCCGGCTACGAAGCTTGGTCTCGAGCTTTCGCAAAACTTGATGCACCGGCGCGGACTCACCTGACAGATCCGGTCGACGCCAAGATAGAGAAGGACATCAAAACCGCGATCGAGGCGATCAAGGCCGACTTCACGAAAGAAGGCGCGAAGCTCGCCACACGTCAGTCCTCGCAGAAAGCGCTGGAGACGCTCATGCCTGTGGTGCCGGGCCTGATCGGCGGCTCGGCAGACTTGACCGGCTCTAACGGCACGCTCACCAAGCTGCATACCATCGTCAAACCGGGCGATTTCTCCGGGACCTATATCCATTACGGCGTGCGTGAGCATGAAATGGCCGCGGCCATGAACGGGCTTGCGCTGCATGGCGGTATCGTCCCTTACGGCGGCACATTTCTCGTGTTCTCCGATTATTGCCGCCCGTCGATCAGGCTCTCGGCATTGATGGGTCAGCGCGTGATCTATGTCATGACGCACGACTCGATTGGCCTCGGCGAGGATGGACCGACCCACCAACCCATCGAGCACCTTGCGGCACTCCGCGCCATGCCGAACCTCAATGTCATGCGGCCCGCGGATTCGGTCGAGTGCGCCGAATGCTGGGAGATCGCACTCCTTGCCAAGAACGCGCCGTCGATCCTCGCGCTGACCCGGCAGGGCGTGCCGCTGCTCCGCACCACCCACAGCAAGGAGAATTTGTCGGCCAAGGGCGCCTATGTGCTGATCAAGCCGAAGGGTGGACGAGATGTCACCCTGATCGGCACCGGCTCGGAACTGTCCCTGGCCGTCGAAGCCGCCAAGGTGCTGGAGGGTGAGGGCCTCAAGGCTGCGGTCGTCTCGATGCCGAGCTTCAAGCTGTTCGCGGACCAGGACGAAAGCTACCGAAACGCGGTTCTGGGTAAGGTGCCGCGCGTCGCCGTCGAGGCCGCGGTCGAATTCGGCTGGGAAAAATGGCTCGGTCCGAACAGTGCCTTTGTCGGCATGCGCGGATTCGGCGCGTCGGCTCCAGCCCAAGACCTATATAAACATTTCGGTATCACTGCCGACGCCGTGGTAAAGGCCGCGCGCGATCTCGTGAGTAGGAAAAGGTAAGGGGTAATGGCAAATAAGCGTGTCGCCATCAACGGCTTTGGCCGGATCGGCAGGCTCACTTTCAGGGCGTATCTGGAGTCAGGCCGCGACGATCTCGACTTCGTGGCGATCAACGATCTCGGCTCTGCCGAGATGAATGCCCACCTGCTTGAATTCGACAGCGTGCACGGCCGCTTTCGGGGTCGTATCGATGTGACCGACAGTCATCTCAAGACCAATGGCCAGGACGTAGCGGTGTTGTCCGAGGCCACACCCGAGAAGCTCCCTTGGCGCGATCTTGGCGTCGATATCGTCATGGAATGCACCGGCCGCTTCACTGATCGCGATTGCGCCGCCAGGCACCTGACAGCAGGCGCCAAGCGCGTGCTGGTGTCAGCACCCTGCACCGGGGCCGATCTCACCGTGGTGTTTGGCGTCAATCACGATCAACTGACCCAAGAGCATCACGTGGTCTCGAACGCCTCCTGCACCACCAACTGTCTCGTTCCCGTTGCCAAGGTGCTGAACGACACGGTCGGCCTCAAGCATGGTTACATGACGACGATCCATGCCTATACCGGCGACCAGCGCACGGTGGACACCTTGCACAAGGATCCGTACCGGGCCCGCGCTAGCGCCGTGAATTTGATACCGACCTCGACCGGCGCCGCCAAATCTGTCGGCCTCGTTCTGCCGGAGCTGAAGGGCAAGCTTGACGGCGCCTCGATCCGTGTGCCGGTACCGAATGTGAGCCTGATCGATCTGACCTTCCAGGCGGCACGGCCAACCACGGTCGAGGAAATCAACAAGGCCGTGACCGAAGCCGCCAATGGACCGCTCAAAGGCATTCTCGGCGTCAATGCCAAGCCGCTCGTGTCATCCGATTTCAATCACGATCCGCGCAGCTCGATCTTCGACCTTAACGGAACGCAGGTGGTTGATGGAACGTTTTGCCGGGTCGTCGCCTGGTACGACAATGAGTGGGGCTTTTCCAACCGCATGAGCGACACCGCGGTTGCCATGGGCCGCCTGATATGAATGACGGCGGCTTGGCCGGAGGGGGAGGGCCG
The DNA here is from genome assembly GCA_016869535.1 of Alphaproteobacteria bacterium. Taxonomy (GTDB): domain Bacteria; phylum Pseudomonadota; class Alphaproteobacteria; order Rhizobiales; family Methyloligellaceae; genus Methyloceanibacter. Next base: position 56,636 of record VGDX01000010.1, read on the forward strand.
AAGCTAGACCTTTCCCGCATTCGAACCATCGACAGCATCGATGTGCGCGGCAAGCGGGCGCTGGTCCGTGTCGATCTCAATGTGCCGGTCGAAGGGGGCCAGGTCGCCGACGACACGCGCATCAAGCGCGTGCTGCCCACTATTGAAAAATTAGCTCGCGACGGCGCCGTAGTTATTGTGCTGTCGCATATGGGGCGTCCCAAAGGTGTGGCGAACCCGGAAACCTCTCTAAAGCCGGTCACTGCCAAGATGCAGGAGCTGATGCCGGGAACGACCGTACGCTTTATCGGCGACTGCATCGGCGAGGAGGTCAAACGGGCGCTTGCGGCGCTCAGACCCGGTGACGTAGCCGTGTTGGAGAATCTTCGTTTCTATCCCGGTGAGGAGAAGAATCACCCGATGTTTGCCAAGCAGCTTGCCGCGCACGGTGACATCTATGTCAACGATGCGTTCTCCTCGGCACATCGTGCCAATGCCTCGATCGACGCCATCGCCGATCTGCTACCGTCTTATGCCGGGCTGTTGATGATGGCCGAGATCAAGGCGCTTGGCGAAGCGCTTGAGCAGCCTGAGCGGCCGGTCATGGCCATTGTCGGTGGTGCCAAGGTGTCCACCAAGATCGAGGTGTTGACCAATCTCGCAGCGCGCGTCGACCAACTCGTGGTCGGCGGCGGCATGGCCAACACGTTTCTCAAGGCGAAAGGCTTTGAGATCGGCAAATCACTCTGCGAGCCGGACTTCACCGATACTGCCAAGGACATCATGGCTCGCGCCGCCCAATCGGGCTGCGAGATCGTCCTGCCGAGCGACGAGGTGGTGGCGAAGGAACTCAAGACCGGTGCGGATTGGCAAGTCGTTCCCGTCGAGGCCATCCCCGCCGACGCCATGATCCTCGATGTCGGCCCGGCGAGTCTCGCCGATCTGAAGCGGCGTCTTGGTCAGGTCAAGACCGTGCTGTGGAACGGGCCGCTCGGTGCCATAGAGTTTCCCCCGTTTGGCGAAGGCACTTTGACGCTCGCTCGAGAGATCGCCCGTCTGACCAAGGAGCGGAAGCTTATCAGCGTGGCCGGCGGCGGCGACACGATACGGGCCCTCAATGAGGCGCATGTGGCGGGCGACCTCACCTATGTTTCAACTGCGGGAGGCGCCTTTCTGGAATGGCTGGAGGGCAAGGCACTTCCGGGGGTCATGGCCCTGATCCGCAATAGCGCCCGGACCTGATTAACCAAGCTTCATCATGGCCCAGAAATACGTGGATGCCCGGCAGAAAGCAGGTCATGACGATTTCGATTCAGGAAGATGTGTTCTAAAAGGAACGACGTTAGGCCAATGAACCGCGACATCATCATCGCTCCCTCGATCCTCTCGGCCGACTTCGCCCGGCTCGGTGAGGAGGTGCGCGCCGTGGACAAGGCTGGATGCGACTGGATCCATGTTGATGTCATGGACGGGCACTTCGTACCAAATATCACCATCGGTCCGGACGTGGTGAAGGCGCTCCGTCCACACTCGAAGAAGATTTTCGACGTGCACCTGATGATTGCGCCCTGCGATCCATTCATCGAAGCCTTTGCCAAGGCGGGCTCCGACATCATCACCGTACATGCAGAGGCGGGTCCGCATCTCGACCGTTCGATTCAGCTCATCAGGAGTATGGGGAAGAAGGCCGGTGTCAGCATCACGCCCTCGACACCCGAGAGTGCGATCGAGTACGTGCTCGACAAGGTCGATCTTGTTCTGGTGATGACCGTCAATCCCGGGTTCGGCGGTCAGTCCTTCATCCCCGCGCAACTCGACAAGATCAGAGCCATCCGCCAGATGATCGGTAATGCACCGATTCACCTCGAGGTCGACGGCGGTATCAATGCCGAAACCGCGCCGCTCGTGGCCGAAGCCGGAGCCAATGTGATCGTGGCGGGATCTGCGGTCTTCAAGGGTGCCTATGCGGAGAACATCGCCGCAATCAGGGCCGCCGCCATGCGGGCCCGCGCCGCCGCCTGATCCAGTGCTGACAATATCGTGACTTGCCATTGCCCCGCTTGAACGGGCAATTCAATATTCCCTGAATGGTTGGAGAAGCGAAGTGAACGTTACGTATTTCGGCGCGTTGCTCGCAGGCTTCTTGAGTTTCCTGTCGCCTTGCGTGCTGCCGCTGGTGCCGCCTTATCTTGCATTTCTTGGCGGCACCACATTTGACCAGCTCGCCGGCGAGGACGAGACGCCTCCGCATGTCTACCGTACGGTGGTGTTGTCGGCCGTGGCCTTTGTGCTCGGCTTCACGACCGTATTCGTAATACTTGGTGCTACCGCAACCGTGGCGGGCCAATTGCTCGTCGAGAATCTGCCGCTGCTGTCAAAGATTGCCGGTGTCATCATCATCATCTTTGGCCTGCATTTCCTCGGACTCATAAATCTGCCGATTCTGAACCGTGAAGCGCGCTTTCATGCCGATGCTAAGCCCGCCGGGCTGATCGGTGCTTACATTATCGGGCTCGCTTTCGCCTTTGGCTGGACACCCTGCATCGGTCCAGTGCTCGGCGCCATCCTCGCGGTTGCCGCCGGTGAGGATTCGGTTCGTCAAGGTGTCAGCCTGCTTCTGGTCTATTCGCTCGGCCTCGGCATCCCCTTTATCCTTGCGGCTCTCGCCATCAAGCCGTTCATGCGCACCATGCAGCGCTACCGCAAGCATCTGGGGGTGGTAGAGAAAGTGCTCGGTGGCTTCCTGGTACTGACCGGTATTCTGTTCCTCACCGACTCTATGACGCTGATCGCCGGCTGGATCCTCCAGACTTTTCCCGGGCTCGCGACCATCGGCTAGAAAGAGCAAGCTTGCTCTTGGGGCCGTGCCGCCGTTAGGTGCGCGTCATGACGCCTATCGCTCTCACCATCGCCGGTTCCGACTCTTCGGGTGGCGCCGGAATCCAGGCGGACCTCAGGACGTTTGCCGCGCTTGGCGTGCATGGCGCGACAGCGATCACGGCACTTACGGCTCAAAATACAATGGGGGTCGAAGCCGTGCAGCTGTCGCCGCCGGACTTTGTGCTGGCGCAGATGCGAGCCGTTGCGCACGACCTTAATGTCGGCGGCATCAAGACCGGCATGCTCGGTTCGCTTGGCATCGTCGAGGCGGTGATCGAGGGATTGCAGGACTTTCCGGGCATTCCCGTCGTGGTCGATCCCGTCATGGTGGCGCAGAGCGGCGACGTTCTGCTCGAAGAGGACGCGATCGACGCGATCCGCGCCAGATTGATGCCGCTTGCGGTGCTGGTGACCCCGAACATGCCGGAGGCTGCCCAGTTGTTGGGCGAGCCCATAGCGCGCAATGAAAACGAGATGGCAGCACAAGCAAAGCGCTTGCGCGAGCTCGGCGCGGCCGCTGTGCTGCTGAAAGGCGGGCATGCGAGGACGCCTTTATCAGTAGATATTCTCGTCGACGCCGAGGGAACGCACCGGCTCGAGGCGCCGCGCATACCGACCAGGAACACGCACGGCACGGGCTGCACGCTCTCTGCTTCTATCGCCGCCGAGCTTGCCAAAGGCGCGCTCTTGCACGAGGCGATCAAGACGGCCAAGGCCTATGTCACGGCCGCCATCGCTGCAGCCGATCAGCTTCACATCGGCAAGGGCAGGGGCCCTGTCCACCATTTCCACAAATGGTGGACTAGCTAGGTTTCAGCCACGACCTTCAGACGCTGCTCGCCGAGCCCCGAGATCGTGAGTCGAAGCTCATCACCTGCTTTGAGAAACACGCGCGGATTGCGCGCCATGCCGACACCTGGCGGCGTGCCGGTGGTGATGACGTCGCCCGGCATGAGCGTCATGAATTTACTGATATAGCTGACGAGTTCGGCCACACCGAACACCATGGTCGCGGTCGAGCCGGTCTGCATGCGCGCGCCATTGAGGTCGAGGGTCAAATCGAGCTTCTGCGGATCGGGGATTTCGTCCGTGGTGACGAGCCAGGGACCGAGCGGACCGAAACTGTCATGGCTCTTGGCCTTGATCCATTCGCCGGGGCCGCCTTTCTGGAGGCTGCGCTCTGAGACATCATTACCGATGCAATAGCCCGCTACGTAATCGAGGGCTGTTTCCCGGCTGACATTCTTGGCGCGCACGCCGATCACCACGGCAAGCTCGACCTCGAAATCCATACGCTGCCAGCCTTCCGGCTGCATGATCGGGTCATAAGGCCCCGAAATGCAGGACGTGGCCTTGGCGAACACGATCGGCGCCTCGGGAATAGGCATGCCGGTTTCTTCGGCATGGTCGCGGTAGTTGAGGCCGATGCCGAGAAATTTCGGCACCAGCCCGACCGGAGCGCCGATGCGCGGATTGCCCTCGACCAGGGGTAACGCTGCAAGATCAAGCGCCTTGATGCGGGCGAGGCTGGCGCGGCCGAGCGCCTCGCCGGCGAGATCGTCGATGATTGATGACAGGTCGCGGATCAGTCCTTCCTTATCGAGAATCCCCGGCCTTTCCTGCCCGATATCGCCAAAACGTAAGAGCTTCATGCGTCCCCCTTTGTCGTCGATCGGCATGATGCACGGGGCGCGGCGGAGGGCCGTTGCCGATCTGCAACAGCAGCCCACAAAGTTTGCGCTTTATCGCGGTGCTCGTGCCGTCACAATGGGTCGCATAAGGGCGCCAAGCCGCTGCCGCGCCTCCTTATCACCCCAAGTAACCCTATGAATACAAATTGATAATTCGCCTCCCCCAGAGCCCAATGACATTTCCGCAACAGTCGCGGCGCGTTTTGCGCCCCAACCCTTGCACAATGTTGAAGCTCGGGCCGCCGCTAAGCTAGCCTTCGAATCACAAGACGGGGGACGGGGCTGGGGGGCTCTGATCGCCGCCGTGGAGAGCTTAGAGGGACCTGACAGAACAACAGAATTTAGGCTCAGGGAAAAATGGGGGGGCGAGTCGAAGCCGCAAGATTGGCCATGCCATTGGCGCTCGACTCGTTTCGCAGGGAAGACCGGCCCGGTTCATCCGGGCCGGTTCTTTTTTGGGGAATTAGCGCCGGGATTGGGGTCTTTTGTCCGGAAACCGCGCGCGAGCAAACCGGCAACCCTGGAAACCCTGGAACCTAGACCCCGAACCGCCTGAGCGTCGCCTCGACCCGCGCGAGATAGCCCGCCCCGAACAGCCTGACATGCACGAGCAGCGGGTAGAGATTGTAGATGTCGCGGCGGCCCTCGTGAAAGCCGGGCGCAAGCGGCAGCACCTCTTCGTAAGCCGCGAAGAAGTCCGCGCCGAACGTGCCGAACAGCGTGGCGAAGGCAAGCTCGATCTCCGGCGCGCCAAAATAGATCGCCGGATCGACGAAGCCCGCCACACGCCCGCCGCGCACCAGCACATTGCCGGTCCACAGATCGCCATGCAGCAGCGACGGATAAGCGGGCTCGATCAGATGCTCGTCGAGGCGCTCAGCCAGACGCGCGATGCGGGCGAAGAGGGATGCGGGCAGCGCGCCGTCTTTGTGCGCTTGCGCCGCCATGACCATCAGCCGGTGGTCGCGGAAGAACGGCACCCATGAAGGCGCGCGCGGATTGGGCTGGGCGAGCGGGCCGATCAGGGTGTCGCGCGCATAGCCGAAATGGGGACGCGGGGTGGCGTGCAGCGCGGCGATCAGCGCGCCGGCATGGCGCTCGACGCTTGGTGTGATGCCGCCGCCATCTTGCGCGATGTAATCCATGACCAGGAGATCGGCGTCGGCGTAATGCACGCAAGGCACCGGAAGCTCGGAGAGGCGCTGCAACTCGCCGAGCATGAACGCTTCGAGTTCCAAGCCACTTCGTGGCAAACTTGCCCGCCCGCGCTCGCCGCTTGGTGATGCGCTGGCGCGCGCCTTGACCGCGACCTGCCGCCCATCCGCCAAACGCGCCTCAAGCCCAGTCAGCCCGAACCCGACCGCCATCGCCCGCGCCTCGACGACGCGGGTGGCGAGGACGGATTCGATCCGGTTCGTGAGCATTGACATCATCGTGCCTTGTCATCGCCCGGCTTGACCGGGCGATCCAGTAACCAACGTGCTGCCCGTAGCGCGAGGACAGGGGGTTACTGGATGCCCGCTTTCGCGGGCATGACAAGGTCAGTGATGCACGCCCAGACAACCACAAGTCGTATCAGGTTGTATAAGAATAGAGGACTCGTCTAGGTTGCGAATCAGATACAACGCCTTCAGCCTTTTGGAATTCCATTCTCGGAGGAAAAACGGCTATGGCTGAGTATCGTAGGCGCAAGACGGGTAGCGACACCTGGCATTGGTGCCGCAATTGCCATCTCGATCCCAAGTCGGATTACGACACGCGCGACAAGCGGCCTGACTACGACCTTTGCAATCACTGCAAGGCCAAGGAAAAGAATAACGATTGCCGCACCTAGCGCGACTGTTTGGGGTGGCCGTACCAGCGGTGCAGCAGTTCGGTCATTAGACCGAGAATGGATTGCATCTCCGGAATATTATGTGCCCGGCGAGCCGCTTCGAGCCGATTGTCGAGGTCTTTCCATCGCAGATAAGCCGACGTAGTCATGATCATCCTCCGTGGTGTTAGGAGGACGATCAACTGTATCGACACGCGCGGCAACGCACAGGCTATGCAGCATGGGCAGACGACGATAGCTGCGACATTCAGGCGAAAACCGGAATCCAGAGCGACACGCTCTGTGATTTCCTCAAGAAATTGTCGATAGGAGCAGGCTAGAATTGCGTTTTCAGCATGAAGCCCAGATGAACGGGCGGAGGCGATATCTGGCTACGGTTGTCTGCAACCCGGGAACGCTACGCCTTTGCGACTCTACGTTTCCGTTCTGGCTTCGCGGCAACGGCAAGCGGTGCGACCAGTTTTTCGTATAGGCCAAACAAATGTTCTACGCGCTCGCGGTCACCCTCGAAGGACTTTGAGCGATAAAGCCTGTCTACCGCGTTGTCCACGTCACGGTGCGCTTGACGCAACCGGGCGGGCATCACGTCGGGATCGTACAAATCCGCCAAAGATGCGTCTTCGATAATTGAGCGAGCGTCAATCACCGCCTGACCCAGTGTTATGAGTCTCGCACGTGTCGATTCGTTGATTTCCGGAACAGGAAAGGGATTGTAGACAATCCCACCAGAATATTGAAAACGGCTTTCAAGACGCCCACCGATATTGCGGAGCCAGGACATATGCATGCGCGAGGACAAGATGGCGAATAGATCAAGCGTTGCGTCGAGAACGACCAGGAGCTTGTTACTGGGAATAGCAGGAGGTTCAATCCATCCGATTGGCAGATATTCGCGATGTTCCGAACTAACTTCAGGTAACGCGAGAAATGGAGTATCCGGTATAACTGTCACATGATACCGAGTTGGATTTGACGCGAGTTCCCGTGCAAGATTCCCTTCGGCAGTTTCTCGATAGTGTTTAACTGCAACGACACGTTCCATTACGGTCGGCATTTTTCGTAATTCTTGTGGCGTTAGCCCCTCTGGGAACAAAATCCAGCGCTTGTCACCGCTTAAATGCTCGCGTCCTCCAACAAATGGTCGTACTACCTTAATCGCTTTAGGCTCGCGGTTCAGAAGCTCCTGGCGAGCGGATTCATCCATAATGTAGTGGCCACCATCCACAGGCTTTGAACCAACACAGATGGGGGGGAAGCCGTTTAGTGGGTATCGGGCACGATGTACAACAAGGTGGGGGTTGGCTAAACGAGCTGCGTCGAATAGGTAGGGACTTAACGCTGCGTGACGACTTTCAACTGCGTCCCCATCATAATCATCGTAGCTAAACAGACGCTTAATCTGAGGCGCTATGCCTCGCTTCGCTAAACCAACAATGACGACATGGACATGAGCCCTGCCACGCGCGTCTGATCCCCATGCAAACGTCCGATGAGCAAAAGCAATTTCCAGCTTATAGCGATCGAAAAGGGCTGGCCATATCTGGGCGACCTGTTCCCCCTGAGTGATAGAATTCGTAGCAACAAAGGCAATCGCGGCCTCGCCGCTCTGCACGAAGTCGGCAGCTTTTAAGAACCAAGCTGCCACGTAATCTATTCGGTTCCCCGACGCACCGAGTCGGACAACGCGCGCCATCTGATTCTGGCGGTGTTCTGTCCGAAAATGGAAACCGCCGAAAGGCGGATTGCCAAATACATAAGAGCATTTCTCAGCAGAGAGAACCTTTGTCCAATCGATCTCCAATGCGTCGGTGCAATGGATGTGCGGCGATTTCTTTAGAGGAATACGCGCATACACCTCTCCGAACTCAAGAGAGAGGCGGTTATTCATGATGTGGTCCATCATCCACAAAGCCGTTTCGGCGATTCGGGCCGGAAATTCCTCGATTTCGATGCCGTAGAACTGGTCCACATTGATCTTCGATAGGCGCTCAGGGGCAACCTCCAACTGCCCGCTGGTGCGTAGCTCACGCAGAACTTCCAGTTCGAGTTGCCGAAGCTCACGATAGGTGATGATCAGGAAGTTGCCGCACCCGCAGGCGGGGTCGAGGAAGCGCATGCCGGCGAGCTTTTCGTGAAAGCGGTAAAGCGGTTTGACCTTGTCGCGTTTGCGAGACTTTAACTGCTCGAACTCTTCCCACAGTTCGTCAAGGAAAAGAGGGCCGATCACCTTTAGGATGTTCTTCTCGGTCGTGTAGTGTCCGCCTTTTTGCCGCCGCTCATCCGGCCGCATCACCGATTGAAATAGGGCGCCAAAGATGGCCGGTGAAATCGCCTCCCACTGGAAATTACAGGCATTGATTAGGAGTTGCCGCATACGAGTGTCGAAGGCGGGAACCGAGAGACGTTCCGCGAATAGGTCACCATTGACGTAAGGGAACTGCGCCAGGTCTTCGTCCAACGTGCGAAGACGCTTATCTTCCTCCGTGTTCAACACCTCGAATAGATTGTGAAGCCATTGCCCTGTATCACTCCCATCCACCGCAGTGCGCTGCTCGATTAGGTCGACCATGATGTCGCGCGGTTCGAAGATGCCGGTGTCGTCGGCAAAAAGACAGAATAGCAAGCGGACAAGGTAGCGTTCGAGATCGTGGCCGGTGTAGCCGCTTTCCTCTAGGGCGTCATGAAGCTCTCCCATGAGGTAAGAGGCATCGACATTGACCTTCTCCTGGTCACGGAACGTCCGCTTCTGGACGCCGAGGATAAAGCCGAACTCTTCAACGTTCTCAGGAAGCTCTGGAGCTTAAAGGCAACGCTACGATCCTCATCCAAATCGTAGAGTTCGATTGTCTGGAAGTCGCTCAACATAAGAAAGCGGGGAAGTTCGTAGTCCTTGAGGCCAGGAAAATAGTCGAGTGCTTGCTGCTTCGCCGGCTTAAGATCCCGACCGCCACTCTTTTGCTCGACAATGAGGGTGCCTTTCCAAAAGAGGTCGATGAAGCCGCGTCTCGCGCCAAGCAGTTTGACCGGTTCCTCGAAGCTCGCGACTTTGCGGCGCTTAACACCGAAGACGTCGAAGAAGTCGTTATAAAAGCTCTGCGCCTCACCCTTCTCATAGTGAGCGTCCTGCCACTCGCGCGCAAACTCAGCCGCGCGCGCACGGATTTCATTCCAGCTAAGTCTCAAGGACTCAATCCTCCCGGGCCCCATAGTGGACTGTAAGCGTGGGGCCGGGCAACCGTAAGCTGTGGCTGGAAATGTGGATGGCCGGGACTGCGCCCGGCCATGACAATTGAGGATAAGCGCGTGGAAGCGCTCGCACCCCGCAGCGCTTTGGCGCATCATTGGGGATGGCCGAACCTAGGCAAGCGGACCTGTTCGGTGATTACGGGCAAGCCGATCTGTTCGGCGAAGCACCGCCGCCGTATCGTCCTGACCTCGTCAAAGTACGGGCGCGGCTTAACAAGCTCCTAACCGAGGTGCGCGCGGCGGAATCCTTGCCTTCAAGCCGCGCTTTGCTCCTTCGCACCATCTTCCCGCAGATGACCTCGTGGCTGCCGGAGGAAGAGGGCGCGCAACTCAGGTTCGAATTCGAGAAAGAGATGGAGCGGCTGAAGGCCGCTTAACGATTTCCCCCATGCTTCGAGACGCGGCGCTTCGCGCCGCTCCTCAGCATGAGGTTTCCGCTCATTCCCGCGCAAGCGGGAATCCAGGAGACATTTGCTTCAGCAATCGTTCTGGGTCCCCGCCTTCGCGGGGACGAGCGGTAGTGGTCATTACCTTCTGGGTCCCCGCCTTCGCGGGGACGAGCGGTGGGTTCATTGATGTTTGGTTACGGGGATTGTCACAACCCCGTAACAAAAGCACCGTAAGTCGCGGCGCATCGTGTTGAAGATGCGCGACGACGATAGGGACAACGACGCCGCCGCGACCAGGCGTTATCGCGCCCTGTTCATCTCCGATATCCATCTCGGCACCAAGGCCTGCCAGGCGCATGCTTTGCTCGATTTCCTGCGCCATCACGACGCCGACCGCATCTTCCTGATCGGCGACATCGTCGATTTCTGGCGCATCCGCCGCGGCGTCTATTGGCCGCAGGCGCATAACGACGTGCTGCAGAAGCTCTTGCGCAAGGCGCGCAAAGGCACCGAGCTCGTGCTCATCCCCGGCAATCACGACGAGGTCCTGCGCGAGTATTGCGGCGTGCAGTTCGGCGGCATCGCCATTGCGCGCAACCTCGTGCATACCGGCGCCGACGGGCGGCGCTATCTCGTCATCCATGGCGATGAGTTCGACGTGGTGGTGCGCTACGCCAAATGGCTGGCGCTCGCCGGCGACTGGAGCTACACGCTGGCGCTGTGGGCCAACACCCATGTCAATGCCGTGCGCCGCCTGTTCGGCATGCCCTATTGGTCGCTGTCGGATTATCTCAAGCAGCGGGTCAAGCGCGCGGTCAATTATATCGGCGAGTTCGAGACGGCGCTCGCCTCCGAAGCCCGCCGCCATGGCGCGCAAGGGGTGATCTGCGGCCATATCCATCACGCCGCCATGCGCCAGGTGGGCGAGGTGCTCTACATCAATACCGGCGATTGGGTGGAAAGCTGCACGGCGGTGGCCGAGACCGATGCCGGCGTGTTCGAGATCATCCGCTGGTGCCATCCGCATCGGGGCCAGTCCGTCCCGCCCGAAGCCAGCGTCAAGGCGCTCGAGGCCGCCGCTTGATCAGGGTGCTGGTCGCGACCGATGCCTGGCAGCCCCAGGTCAATGGGGTGGTGCGCACCTATGAGCGGCTGGCGCTCGAGGCGCCGAAGCTCGGCTTCGAGGTGGCCTTCCTCACGCCGGCGCAATTCCGCACGCTGCCCTGCCCGACCTATCCGGAAATCAGGCTGGCGCTCGCTTCGCCTGAGGCGATCGCGCGCCATGTCGATCAGCTGCGTCCCGATTTCATCCACGTCGCCACGGAGGGGCCCTTGGGCTTCATGACCAGGCGCTATTGCCGCAAGCGGCGCCGCCCGTTCACCACGAGCTATCACACCCGCTTTCCCGATTATGTCGCCGCGCGCTGGCCGGTGCCGCGCAGCCTGCTCTATCGCCTGCAGCGGCGGTTCCATAATGCGAGCGCCGGCACGTTCGTGGCCACGCCCTCGGTCGAAGCCGATCTCGTCACGCACGGCTTCAGCCATCTGATGCGCTGGTCGCGCGGCGTCGACACGCGGCTGTTCCGGCCACGCAAGCTCCGCCAATTCGGCAAGGGCCCGATCTTCCTCTATGTCGGGCGCATCGCGGTCGAGAAGAACATCAAGGCGTTTCTCAATCTCGACCTGCCGGGGCGCAAGGTGGTGGTGGGCAGCGGCCCGCAGGAAGCGGCCTTGCGGCGTCGCTATCCGGAGGTGCTGTTCACGGGCGAGAAGCAGGGGGAGGATCTGGCGCGCGCCTATGCCTCTGCCGACGTGTTCGTGTTCCCGAGTCATACCGATACGTTCGGGCTGGTGCTGCTCGAAGCGCTCGCTTCAGGCCTGCCGGTCGCGGCCTTCCCCGTAAGCGGGCCTAAGGACGTGCTGGCGGGCTCGGAAGCTGGCGTTCTCGACGACGATCTGCAGGTGGCGGCGCTCGCTGCGCTCGATCTCGACCGCGATGCGGCGCGCGCGCACGCGCTCACCTATGATTGGCAGAATTCGGCGCGGCAGTTCATCACCAATGTGCGCGAGGCCTGCGCGAGAGCCGGCGGCAGCAGCGGCGTGATCGAAGCGAATGCGGTGGCACAAAAGGAAACGGCCCGGTGGGGGGAACCGGGCCGTTTTATTATTATGCGTCAGTTTGGGGGACGCTTTGGGGGAAACTCGCGTCTCCAGAGAGATGGTTAGCTATACCCCCGTTTTCAAGAGGGGCGCGTAACATCCCTGTGAATTACCTTAAACTTTTGTAATATATAGCGAAAATCCAGAAGACTGGCAGCGCCGGTCAGGGCCGTCGCGGTCTCTTTTCCCTGCTCATAACTCTTGCAGGCCCGGCGACAGGAGCGGGGCTTACGGACTAGTTGTTGCGACGGGCCAACACCTTCAGGGATTACGACAGCACCGATGGCGAAGCCGCAAAAGCCGCGCGCCGCGCGTCCACTCGCTTGGCGGCTCGCCTTCGTTTACGCCGCCCTGTTCCTGGTGGTTGGCTGTTACCTGCCGTATTTCCCGGTCTGGCTTTATTGGCGCGGCCTCAACATGGACGAGATCGCGGTGCTACTCGCCACGCCGCTCTTCACCCGCATCGTGTTCATCCCGGCGATCAGTTTCCTCGCCGACAGGGTTGGCGACCGGCGCATGATCCTCATCGTGCTGGCCTGGGGCTCGCTCGCGTCCTTTCTGATCCTTTGGGCGACCGACGGCTTCTGGCAGATGTTCCTTGCCACACTGCTGATCGCCGCCAATTGGAACGCGATCATGCCGCTGACCGAGACGGTGGCCATGACCGGCGTGCGCTCCGGCGCGCTCGACTATGGGCGCGTGCGCCTATGGGGATCGCTCGCTTTCATCCTGGCGAGCTTCGGCACGGGGCTGGTCATCGGCGAGCTCGGGGCGCAAACGGTGTTGCCGCTGCTCGTGGCGGGATGCGCGCTTCTGGTGGTCGGCGCCCATCTTCTGCCGCGCGAGCTGACCACGCGGCAGCGGCCCGGCGCGACGATGCTCGAACGGCTGAAGCTCGCCGATGCCTTCGCGCTCGGCCGCTCGCCTCTCTTCCTGCTGTTCCTCGCTGCCGCGAGCCTGATCCATGCGAGCCATTCGCTGATCTACACGTTCGGCACGCTGCACTGGCAGGCGCAAGGCTTCCCTTCCGGTGCGATCGGCGGGTTGTGGTCGGTCGGCGTGATCGCCGAGATCGTGCTGTTCGCCGCTTCGGGCCGCATCGTCGCGCGGCACGGCGCGACGCGCCTGCTTTTGCTGGCGGGACTGGCCGCCGCCTTGCGCTGGAGCCTGATGGCGGCCGATCCACCGCTCTGGGCCACGGCGTTGCTGCAAACACTGCATGCTTTGAGCTTCGGCGCGGCGCATATCGCCGCCATGCATTTCCTGACCCAGGCCGTGCCGGAAGACCGCGCCGCCACGGCGCAAGGGGTCTATGCCGCGCTGGTCGTCGGCCTGATCGGCGGCCTGGTGACGCTTGCCTCGGGTCCGCTCTACCGGGCGCTGGACGGCGAAGCCTATGGCGTGATGGCGGTGCTGGCGCTGATCGGCGCGGCCTGCGCCTTCCTGCTCATGCGGCAGTGGAGCGGCGGGCTCGTCGTGGGCGTTGCCAAGAAGCGGCGAAAGGCTCAGCCCCAAAGTTCGGCCGAGGGCGGGGAGACCTGGCCCGAAGCGTAGACAAGGCCAGGATCGCGGTCACGCTCGAGCAGAAGCGGCCCATCGAGATCGACCCAGTCGGCGTGTTGCGCCAGCAGCATGGCCGGCGCCATGGCGAGCGAGGTGGCGACCATCGAACCCACCATAATCTTGAGCCCAAGGTCGCGCGCCTCATCGGCGACATGCAAGGCTTCGGTGAGGCCGCCGGTCTTGTCGAGCTTGATGTTCACCGCATCGTAGCGGCCGGCGAGACGCGTAAGCGAGGCGCGGTCATGCACGGACTCGTCGGCGCAGACCGGAACCGGCCGCGCGATGCGCGCCAGCAGGTCGTCTTCATCGGCGGGGAGGGGCTGCTCGACCAGCTCGACGCTAAACCGCGCGACGGCGTCAAGCAGCGCCTCGATCTGATTCGGCCGCCAGGCTTCATTGGCATCCACGATCAGACGCGCATCAGGCACGGCCCCGCGCACGGCGGCGAGCCTCTCTGCATCGCCATCGCCGCCAAGCTTGAGCTTGAGCAAAGAATAGGCGCTCGCTTCACGCGCTTTCGTCGCCATCATCTCAGGCGTGTCGAGCGAAATGGTGAAGGCCGTCGTCACCGGATGAAGCGGGGGTAGTCCGGCGAGATGTGCGGCACTTTGTCCGCTCCGCTTCGCCTCGAGATCCCACAAGGCACAATCGAGAGCATTGCGCGCCGCTCCTGCCGGGAGCAGGTCCTGAAGCGCCGCGCGGCTCATGCCTTGAGCGAGCGGTCCGGCGCAGGCTTCGATGGCCGAGACGACACTCTCGACGCTCTCGCCATAGCGCGCGTAAGGCACACATTCGCCACGGCCCACATGGTTACCGTCGCCGATCTCGGCGACCACCACCACCGCCTCGCGCTTGGAGCCGCGCGAGATGGTGAAGCCGCCCCTGATCGGCCAGGTTTCGACCCTAATGGACAGGCGCAAGGCCCTTCCGGGCTCAAGCCTAGGTCCTGCCATAAGTCTTTCTTTCTTCGCGATTTTCGTTCAAAAACAGGGCACCCCTTCACCCCATGAGTCCTCGATAGCAAGCTAAGCCCTTCCATGCTCAAGCGCGACCATCAGGTTGTTCTGCCGACGCAAGCCCGCGCCCCGGGTTTCCGCGTCGAACTCAAAGGCACGACCTTCCGGCTGGTGGCGACCGGCGCCTGGACCGTGGCCGAGGCGACCCAACTCGATCAGGCGTTGAAGCGCCTGCGCGTGCCGATTCCACCGACCCCTGACTTCACCGGCGAGATGGACATCGGCGGCATCGCCGAGATCGACACAGCCGGCGCCTGGCTCCTGCAGCGGACGGCGGCGGCCTGGCAGGCCGGCGGACTACGCACGCATTACGCCGGCGCCACCGAAAGTTTCCGCATCCTCATCGAGGAGGTGCAGAGCCGCGGCAACGCCAAACGGCCGAAGCTCGAACAAACGAGTTTGCTGACGCAATTCGCCGGCGACATGACCCGCGCGCTGAAAGGCGCCTGGGACGACGTGATCCAGCTCACTGCCTTTCTCGGCGAGGTCACCGCGGCTTTCTTTCGCCTGTTCCACCAGCCCTGGCGTTTTCGTGCCACCTCCTTCGTGCATCATCTCGATCACGCGGGCTTGCGCGCGGTGCCGATCATCGCGCTGATCTGCTTTCTGATCGGTGCGGTGGTGATGCAGCAGGGCGTCGTGCAGCTCCAGCCGTTCGGCGCGGAACCGTTCGCCGTGAACATGGTCGCCATCCTCGCGCTGCGGGAGGTCGGCATCCTGCTCACTGCCATCATGGTCGCCGGCCGCTCGGGCTCGGCCTTCACCGCCGAGATCGGCTCGATGAAGATGCGCGAAGAGATCGACGCCATGCGCACCCTCGGCATCGATCCGATGGACACGCTCGTACTGCCGCGCGTGCTTGCGCTGGTGGTGGCGTTGCCGCTGCTCACTTTCATTGGCGACATCATGGGGCTCGCCGGCGGCGGCTTGATGGCCTTCGGCTTGCTCGGTCTCGATACGTCCACCTATCTCGACAAGCTGCGCGAGGTGGTTACCTTCCAGCATTTCATGGCCGGCATGATCAAGGCGCCGTTCGCCGCCATCATCATCGCGCTGGTCGGATGCCTCGAAGGCCTGAAGGTCGAGGGCAGCGCCGAGTCGCTCGGCAAGCATGTGACCAGCGCCGTGGTCAAGGCCATCTTCCTGGTGATCGTCCTGGATGCGGTCTTTGCCATGTTTCTGTCGGGGATCGGGGTGTGATCTTCGAGAACGGCAAAGAGGTGGTGATACGCGTGCGCGGGCTCGCCAAGAGCTTCGGCAGCCACCGCATCTGGAACAGTCTCGATCTCGACGTCTATCGCGGCGAGATCCTGGCGATCGTCGGCGGCTCGGGCCAGGGCAAGTCGGTGCTGATGCGGGTGATCACCGGGCTCGTTATCCCGGATGCGGGCCAGGTCTCCTTGTTCGGGCGGAGCGTCAAGCAGATCACGCCGCAAGACCGCGTCGATATCGAGAAGCGCTGGGGCATCCTGTTCCAGGACGGCGCGCTGTTCTCATCGCTCACCGTGCTCCAGAACATCCAGGTGCCGATGCGCGAGCATCTCGAACTGCCGCAGGCGATGATGGACGATCTCGCTTTCCTCAAGCTCACCATGGTCGGATTGCCGCCTGACGCCGCCTATAAATTCCCCTCGGAGCTCTCCGGGGGCATGCGCAAGCGGGCAGGGCTCGCCAGGGCGCTCGCGCTCGACCCGGAAATCGTGTTCCTGGACGAGCCCACGGCGGGCCTCGATCCGATCGGCGCCACGGACTTCGATCACCTGATTCGCAAGCTACAACAAACACTTGGCCTTACGGTCTATATGGTGACCCACGACCTTGATACCATCTTCACGGTGGCCGACCGGGTCGCGGTCTTGGCCGACCAGAAGATTGTGCGGACGGGATCGCCGAGCGAATTGCAGCACCATCCCAATCATCCGTGGATCAAGGAGTATTTCTGCGGCGAGCGGGCGCGGGCAGCTTCGCCTGGACAACGGCCGCGAATACCGGCCTAACGCTCATGTCGCGTCTTTAAGGAATCGTCTGGATGGAAACCAAAGCCAATTATCTGATGATCGGCGGTTTCGTGCTCGGCATACTCGCGCTCGCCTTCATCTTCGTGTTCTGGATGAGCAATTTCACCGCGGGCGGGAAGCAATATTACGTCGTGTTCCAGGGGTCCGTCGCGGGGCTCACGAGCGGCTCTCCCGTCCTGCTTAACGGGCTCAGGATCGGCGAGGTGCAATCCTTCGAGCTCGATCCAAACGATGCGCGCAAAGTCCGGGTGCTGGTGAGCGTGCGGGAAGGTACGCCGGTCCGTACCGATTCGCGCGCGAGCATGCATTCCATGGGCTTGACCGGCGGCAGCGCTATCGAAATCACCCCCGGCACGCCCGAGGAGCCTCTGCTCGTGGCCAGCGCGGTCGATCCGATCCCGACCATCAAGTCCGATCCCGGCAGCGGCCAAGGCCTGTTTGACGCCGCGCCGGCGGCTTTGAATAATGCCAATGTATTACTGTCCCGTCTCAACGAGTTAGTCGCCGAAAATCAGCAGTCGATCAACACGACGGTAACCAATGTGGAACAGTTCACCACTATGCTGAACGGCCAGAGGGAGGAGATCAGCCAGGCTATTACTTCGGTCAGCGAGGGGGCACAGTCCTTCAGGGACTTGAGCAGCAAGCTTGAAGTCTCGCTCGGCGACAACGTGGATCAGTTGACCCGCACGGCAAATGACGGAATGCAGGAATTTGCCGCTTTCATGCGGGAAGGGCGCCGCGCCGCGGCAACGTTGAACCGTATTCTGGAAAAGTTCGAGGCTAATCCCAGGGGATTTTTGCTTGGTGGAAGTCAGGTCCCGGAATACACTCCAAGAGGCCGATAAAGGCGCCTTTTGGTCGCCATGGCGTGCCCTCTTGAAGGGGCGGTCGGAGATGTATCGGTCGGCTCCAATATTTGTGGTCTGCTTGCTGTGCCTGGTGGCCTTCGGGTGCACCTCCAGGGCGCCGGCGACGTATGACCTCGTCGCCCCGCGCGCCTTTGCCGGCAAGAAGGCGCCCTATCAGCTCGTGGTCTACGAGCCGACCACCGTCAGCGCGCTCGAAAGCAATCGCCTCATGGTGCGGCCGCAAGCCGACCAGGTGTCCTATTACAAGGGGGTGGCCTGGAGCGACCGGCTGCCGGTCCTGGTGCAGGCCCGCCTGATCGAGAGCTTCCAGAATTCCGGCGCGGTGAAATCGGTGAGCAGTACTTCCGGCCAATATGGCCTCGCCACCGAAATCCGCGCTTTTCAGGTCGATGTCACCGCGAGCGGCACCGCCGTCGAGGTGGATATCTTCGCCAAGCTGATCGACACCGGCTCGGGGCGGGTGATTGCCACCAGGGGATTCAGCTCGCGCGTGCCGGCGCGGACCGACGCGCCTGACGATGTGATCGCCGCGCTGAACCAGGCCTTCACCAAAGTGGTGCAAGACACCACGATTTGGGTCGCGGCCTCGAGCCGCGCCTAAAGCGGCGCGGCCTCACCCGCGTTCCCATAAGGACCGGGCAAGACCGCGCCGTCACGCGTCTAATAGCAGGGCGGGTAGGGGTAGTAGCCGCAATAAGGACCTTGGCCGTAATAGCCGGGCCCGTAATACGGCGTGGTCGCCGCCGCGGCACCAATGGCGCCGATGGCAGCGCCGGTGGCGAAGGCAGCGCCTGGACGGCCGTACCACGCGCCATGCCAGGCCGGCCCGTGGCCGACCACGACATCCCCGCCATGCCATCCGCCGCCGCCGCCGACATGCACGGCGAAGCGGTCGATGAACAAAGCGGCGGCGCCGGAAGCGCCGGAGAGATCGCCCTCGAGCACGGACACATTGAACGTCAGTTTGTCGCCATCGAGTTTCGGCGTCTTGAGCGTCACCACGGCATCAACGACCGCATCGCCCTCATTGCTCAGCACCGAGATGGTCGCGTTCGGCGGGTTCTTGGCGAAGCTGTCCTGCCCCTCGTCCCACTCCTTGATGAAATGCGACGTGAGCACATGTCCCGCCGCCCGCACCGGGCGATCGGCGAACACGATGGAATTCGGACCGACGCCGGTCAGCGTCAGCGTGTTGCCTTCAAGCGTCGCGCCGCGCGCGTTGATCACGGCGAGCGATGGGATCATCTCTTGCTTGGACGGGCCGATGGGTTTTTTAGCGGGATGACTGATCGCATCCTCGGCGAATGCCAGATGCGGGCTTGCGAGCAAGGCGGCGAGTACGACGGCCGCACATGCAATACGGTTCGCGAACATGCGTGTTCCTTTCTGTGGGGGATATGTCAGCTACGGGTCCCGGACTTGGGACCGCAGTAGAATAGCAGAGATTCAGAAAGCTGTGCGCACGTTCATGTGAGGAAAAAAACGGCATTACACACAACGCCCGACCCGGCGCTGGGCGGTTCACCCGATGCGCTGTTGACTCGTGGCGCCGGTTCTATTGCCGGCTTTTCACGAACCAGATGATGGCGAGGAAAATCAGCGAGCCGATAAAGGCCGCGACGATGTCGCGCAGCGAGATCGACCACGCCGCGAGCCCTGGCCACAGATTGAACAAGCCGAAGATGGCGCCGCCGATCAAGGCACCGACCAAGCCGACACCGATTCCGGTCCAGCGGCCGAGACCTTCGCGGCTTCCCGTCACCACGGCCGCGGCAAGCGTCCCGGCAATGGCGCCAACCACAATCCAAACCACGATCTGGCTGAGTGTAATGGTCATTGCATCCCCCCTTTCAGAAGGCGGTTAAAACTTGAAGGTTACAGCCGCATCCCAGACTTCGCCTTCGAACGTGTTCTTGGCGTCGAACTCTTTATAATATTTGGCAATGAAGGTGAGGGGAGTGGGCGTGCCGGCGCCCATCGTATAGGTGATGATCGGGCCGGCGCCGAACACGCGCGACTCGAAAGCGCCGAGACGCGCGCCGGCGCCGCTGTCACCGGTGACCTGGATCATGCCGTAACCCACGGCTCCGAAGCCCCACGGTCCGAAATTCTTGGTGATCGAGCCTTCGACGTTGACGATATTGCCGGTCGTGTAATCGGTCTCGGTGTTTTCCCAATTCACCGAATAGACGGTCATGCCCGAGACCTGCCAGCCAGTCGCCGGATCGAAATATGTGACGGCGATCTGCGGCATGAACGCCCAATGGTTCAGGCTTGTGTTGGCGAGCTGCCGCCGGCTGTAATCGCCGGTCGGCGCCAGGAAGTAAAAGTTGGTGGCCCAGTTGAGTTTGCCGTGATGCCAGCCGAGCATCAGCGGCGAGAAAACCGTATCGCCGATTGCGAGATTGGTGTCGCCGCGCTCGATATTGAAAGGCCCGAAAGATCGTCCCCGTGGGCCGGTGAAAACGGGAATCTCGATGCCGACATCCACGTCCATGGCGACCATGGTCGGCAGCGCGGCAACGGCGTAGGTGCCACCCAGAATCTTCCACGGGGTGACGTAGCTCATGCCGAGCAGGGTGGCGCGCATTTCCTGCTCCACTTCGAGTCCGATCCTGCCATTGAAGATCGTGGTTTCGGCAGCACCGTTATAGTTATAGAGGTCGGTACGGATATAGACGCCCGGCACGGGCGGTATGAGCCCGGAGAAAATATCGGTATATCCTTTGAGCCAGGGCCCCGTGCCGAACTCGGCGGCGTGCGACACCGTTCCGGCCATCAAGGCGGCTATCAGTGTCGCAGAACCGACACACGCCGTGCGCAACCGCTTGGCGAGAGTCTTGGCCGCCGCATCCATGCCTTTCCCCCCTTTTCGCCGGCCCCGATTGATTGGCTCATTTAGGCGCAACGAAACCGCTCAATTGATGCAATCGAGTCGGCATGGTTTTGCACATTCCATACCTGCGTCATGATTCCGTCAACGAGATATGCGGCCGGGTGGGGAACGATCCGATCGCCTGTGGCACATCGGCAACGTTCTCTGAGATCGGATTTCAAGGGTGCCCTTCCAAAACGTTGTCATCTAGAATGGCCCGTCTGACGCTGACGAACGATAAATCACGGTAAAGAGAGGGAGGAATGATGAGCGCGAAACAGGACCATTCCGATTCGGATCAGCAAACCGCCAACAGTCTCGATCGCAGATCGGTGCTTCTGACCGGCGCCTCTCTCTTCGCACTGGCGGCAGTCGGCAAATCGGCAAGTCCGGCCGCGGCGCAGACGGATCAATCGGCGTCACCAATGTCGGCCTCGGGCGCCAAGCCGAACATCCTGTTCATCATGGGCGACGATATCGGCTGGTTCAATATCGGCGCTTACAATCGCGGCATGATGGCGGGCAGCACGCCCAATCTCGACAAGCTCGCTGCCGAGGGTACGCTGTTAACCGATTACTACGCCGAGGCGAGTTGCACCGCGGGCCGCGCCAATTTCATCACCGGCGAGTTGCCGATCCGCACCGGACTGACCACGGTCGGCCAGGCCGGCGCCACGGTCGGCATGCCCGACAAGGCGCCGACCATCGCCACTGTGCTGAAATCGATGGGCTACGCCACCGGACAATTCGGCAAGAACCATCTCGGCGACCGCAACGAATATCTGCCGACATTGCACGGCTTCGACGAGTTCTGGGGCTATCTCTATCATCTCGACGCGATGGAGGACCCGTTCCACCGCAACTATCCGCAAGCGCTCAGGGACAAAGTCGGCCCGCGCAATCTCTTGCATTGCCTCGCCACCGACGAGGACGATCCGACGGTCGATCCGCGCTGGGGCAAGGTCGGCAAGCAGAAGATCACCGACGAAGGGCCGCTGCCGCCGCACCCCATGCCCGGCATCAAATACGACATGGAGACAGTGGACGGCGTCATCCTCGACAAGACCAAGGGATTCATCTCCCAGGCCAAGGCCGACGGCAAACCCTTCTTCGTGTGGATGAACCCGACGCGCATGCACATCATCACGCATCTCTCCGACAAATATCAGGACATGCGCAATTCCGAGAATGGCTGGTCGATCCAGGAAGCGGGCATGAAGCAGCTCGACGACGTGGTCGGCGGTATCTTGCAGCATCTCAAGGATGAAGGGCTCGACGACAATACCATCGTCGTGTTCTCCACCGACAACGGTGCCGAGAACTTCACCTGGCCCGACGGCGGTCAAACGCCCTTCGCCGGGGCCAAAGGCACGGCGCTCGAAGGCGGGTTCCGCGTGCCGTGCATCCTGCGCTGGCACGGACAAGTTCCGGCCGGCAAGATCGAGAACAATCTCATGTCGGGACTCGACTGGTTCCCGACCCTCGTTGCCGCCGCCGGCAATCCCAACATCGTTGCGGAGCTGCTGGCCGGCAAGGAGCTGAACGGCAAGACCTACAAGGTCCATCTCGACGGCTACAATCAGCTCGATTTCATCACCGGCAAAGGACCGACCAAGCGGAACGAGATTTTCTATTTCACCGAGACGACGCTCGGCGCGGTGCGTATCGGCGATTACAAATACCGGTTTACCGATCAGCCGGGGGGCTGGCTCGGCAACACCATCCACCTCGATTGGCCGGTCCTGACCAATCTCCGGCTCGATCCGTTCGAACGGACCAGCACGCCGGAGCAGTCGATGTTCTTCGCCAACTGGTACGTGTTCGAGTTCTGGCGGTTCGTCTTCGTGCAGCAGGAGGTGGCCAAATTCGGCGAGACCTTCGTCGAGTTTCCACCGATGCAGACGCCGGCATCGTTCAACCTCGAGGCCGTCAAGGCGCAGATCACCAAGGCGATCGCGGCACGCTCGGGTCAGTAGCGAACGACGGACCAAGGCCGGAGCGGATAGTGATGCGGGAGAGTGCGGCGGGTCGAAGCTGGCTGGTCATCCTCTTGGTGTTGGCGCTGGTCCTGACGCCGCTCACCGTCAATGCCTTTCTGATCGACACCGCCACGCGGGCCGCCGCGCCGCGCGATGGCGGCACCATTGTCGAGACGGGCGTCGTGCCGGCGAATGTGAAGGTTGAAGGCGTCGGCTCAGGCACGCCGATCGTCCTGATCCACGGCTTCGGCGCGGCGCTCGACTGGTGGGACGAGATAGCGCCAACCCTCGCCGCCGAGCACAAGGTGATACGTCTCGATCTGATCGGCCATGGCGGCACCGAAGCGCCGTCCGACGGCTACAGCATCGAGCGGCAGGCGGCGCTGGTGAAGGGCGTGCTCGACAGGCTCGGTGCCGTTCGCATCATAGCCATCGGCCATTCCATGGGCGGTGAGGTCGCGACCAAACTCGCCGAGACGCATCCCGGCCTGATTGAGCGGATGGTGCTGATCGATACGCCACCAAAGACCGAGACCGCGGTCAAGGTCCGTGTGCCGGCGATACCGCTCTGGGACGAGCTGATGTGGCGCTTCATCGGCCCGGAGGATTTCCGCAAGGCGCTGGCGCAAAGATTCGCCCCAGGCTTTAAAGTGCCGGACAAGTTTGTCGCCGATCTCGAGCAGCTGACCTATCGGGCTTTCAATTCCGGTCATGCCGGGGGTGTCGATTACGAGAGGTCAAAGCCGGTGTTCGAACGGCTCGCGGCGATCGGCCAGACGCCGCCGCTCCTGGTCATCACCGGCGCGCAGGATCCCCTGGTGACGCCGGAAAAGGCCAAATTGTACGAACAAGTACCTGGCGCCAAGGTGGCGACGGTTGAAGGCGCCGGTCACTCGCCCATGGTCGAAAAGCCCGAGCAGACGCTCTCTCTCATCAAGGATTTTCTGGCGCAACCCTAGGCTAAAACTCCCGACGTCAAATGAGGACATGCGGTGGGCGCTTCAGGGTTATAGTCTTGCACCGCTTAAGGAGGGTCAGGATGCAGCGTGTTGTAGGAACAATTGCCGCAATGCTGCTCGCGCTGACATTGGGTGCGGCAGCCGCGCTGGCGCAAGACGCAGATCCGCTGCCGTCGTGGAACGACGGTCCGACCAAGGAAAGCATCATCGACTTCGTGACTCAGGTCACAACCGAAGGCTCGCCCGATTTTGTGGAGCCCGCCGAGCGCATCGCCACATTCGACAACGATGGCACGTTGTGGGTCGAGCAGCCGATCTATACGCAGTTCGCCTTTGCCATGGATCGCGTGAAAGCGACGGCCAACGAAAACCCCGACTGGAAGACCAAGCAGCCGTTCAAGGCGGTGCTCGACGGCGATACCAAGGCTCTGGTCGCCACCGGTCAGAAGGGCATGCTGGAGATCGTGGCCGCGACCCATTCCGGCATGACCACCACGGAATTCAGCGACACGGTCGAGCAATGGATCGAGACGGCCAAGCACCCGCGCTTCAAGGTGCTCTATACCGACCTCATCTATCAGCCGATGCTCGAGCTGCTCGCCTATCTCCGCGCCAACGGCTTCAAGACCTTCATCGTCTCGGGCGGGGGCGTGGAATTCATGCGCAGCTTCGCCGACAAGACTTATGGCGTGCCGCCGGAGCAGGTGATCGGCTCATCGGGCGTCACCGAATACCGCATGTGGGACGCGAGCCCGGTGCTGGTGAAAGTGCCGAAAGTGCTGTTCATCGACGACGGACCCGGCAAGCCCGAAGGCATCAATCATTTCATCGGGCGCCAGCCGATCTTCGCCTTCGGCAATTCCGACGGCGACAAGGAAATGCTGGAATGGACCGCGAACTGCTTGCGCGTCTGTTTCATGGGCCTCGTGCACCACACCGATGCGGTGCGCGAATATGCCTATGACCGCGATTCCTCCGTCGGCAAGCTCGATGAGGCGCTCGACGAAGCCGAAGCCAAAGGCTGGACCGTGGTAAACATGAAGGACGATTGGAAGGTGATCTTCCCGGGGCCGGTGGCCGGTCAGTAAAGGGTGTGCTCCCTTGAGCATCGCGCGCAAAATAAAACGTTCCGGAACGCCGCGGCTCAAGCCGAATGGCGAGATGGTGTTTATCGCGGGCGGCGAATTCACCATGGGCTCGGACGATCATTACGAGGAGGAACGGCCGGCCCATCGCGTCAGGGTGGACGGCTTCTTCATCGACAAGACCCCCGTCACCAACGCCGAGTTCCGCCGTTTCGTCAAAGACACGGGACACGTCACCTTTGCCGAGATCTCGCCGGACCCCAAGGACTATCCCGGCGCCTTGCCGCACATGTTGCGGGCGGGCTCGCTCGTGTTCCAGAAGTCGCAAGGCCCGGTCGATCTCACCAACTGGTCGAACTGGTGGACTTTCGGCTTCGGCGCCGATTGGAAGCATCCTTACGGGCCGGGCAGCACCAATAAGGGTCTCGACGACTATCCGGTGGTGCACATTTCGTATCGCGACGCCGAGGCCTATGCCAAATGGGCCGGCAAGGAATTGCCGACCGAAGCTGAATGGGAGTTTGCCGCGCGCGGCGGGCTGGACGGCGCCGAATATGCCTGGGGCGATAAATTCGAACCGGACGGCAAGCCGATGGCCAATACCTGGCAGGGTGAATTCCCGTGGCAGAACCTGCTCACCGATGGCTATGAGGGCACCTCGCCGGTCGGCATCTTCCCGCCCAACGGCTACGGGCTCTACGACATGATCGGCAATGTGTGGGAATGGACCACCGACTGGTTCGTGGCGGCGCACAAGCAGCAGAAATCCTGCTGCATGCCGGAGAACCCGCGGGGGCCGCGTATGGAAGAGAGTTACGACCCCTGCCAGCCACAGATCAGGATCCCGCGCAAGGTGATCAAAGGCGGCTCGCATCTTTGCGCGCCGAATTATTGCCGCCGCTATCGCCCCGCCGCGCGACACGCCGAGCCGATCGACACATCGACCTGCCATCTCAGTTTCCGCTGCATAAGGCGCGAGAGCTGAGCTCACAAAACTAAAGGGGAGGGGGGAAGTATGCTTAGGACGCTGATGATCGTTGCAGGCATTGTCGAAATCTTGGTCGGGCTTCCAGCCCTTGTCACCGCGGCCACCTCGATCGAAATGTTCTTCGGGGGCGGGGGCGGGGAGGCAGCGGAGTTCATGACCAGGCTGTTCGGCGCGGCGGCGCTGGCGCTCGGCATCGCGGCGCTTCTTGCACGCAACCACCTCAAACCGCAGGGCGGCATCGCCATCGTGTATGGCCTGACGACCTATATTCTGCTGGGGGCCGTGCTGCTCGCCTGGGCGGGGGCGCTTGGCCTCGGCGGCACACTCTTACTCATGGGCGCCGTCTATCATGCCCTGATGGGGGCGGCGCTGGTCTATGCCATCAATTCCGAGCTTGGGCCCTGGGTCAGGCAAGGATAGCGCGCGGACGCGAGAGCGCCCACGCGCCGTCCCGTCTAGCAATGCCGCATGGTTACGCTTTGCGTGGACTTCATACCGATGGCGCGGGCGGCGCCGTGCGACAGGTCGAGAGACAGGCCCTTGGTGAAGGGACCGCGATCGTTGACGCGAACCTTGACCGTTTTCCCCGTCTTGGGGTTGCCGACGAGCAGACAGGTGCCGAACGGCAAAGACTTGTGCGCTGCCGTCAATCCGTTGGGATTGAATCGCTCACCGTTGGCGGTGCGGTTACCGGCCAGCTCATGGCCGTACCAAGTTGCACGCACCGTCTGCATGGCATGCGCCGGCAGTGTGATCGCCAGCGCGAGAATGAATGCACTCCAAAATAATTTCATGATGTCCGAATCTCCTCGTTAGTTCCGCTAAGGGCCAACGCGGTAGATTCGGAATGGGTTCGTCAGGCGGCGTTTATGAGTCTCTGCTCACCCAATATGTGGCGAGTCGGTACGGGTGTTGCCGCATTTCGTGCGCGTGGAACGAAAAGTCGTTGTGTGACGTTGCATACGGTCACGCGCGCGCCACAAAAAAGAAAAATCGCGACGATTCATCGCGCTGCATGTTCAGTTGTGAAGCGAACTCTATTTGCCACGTGATTCGAGAAACGCGCGCGCTTTGTCCCAGGCGCCGCGATCGAACAGATCGTAATGCGCGGCCTCGGGAAAGATCTCGATGTGTTTCGGATTATTGGCGGCGCGATAGACGCGCTTGCCCATCTCCACCGGAATGACGGAATCCTTCGCGCCGTGCAGGATGAGCACCGGCGCCTTCACCGCGTCGATATTGCGTTCGTTGGCGTATTTGTCGGCGATGATCAGGCTGAGCGGCAGCCAGAAATAAACCGATTTTCCAACATCGACAGTTGAGGTCAGCGGCGCCTCGAGCACCACGGCGGCGACCGGCCGTTCGCCCGCGAGCTTGATTGCCTGGCCCGTGCCGAGCGACTCGCCGAACACGACAATCTTGTCTGCGGGAACTCCGAGGCGCGTGGTCAGGTAGTCATAGGCGGTGAGGGCGTCACCCACATTGTTTGCTTCCGTGGGCTTGCCGGCCGAGCCGCCATAGCCGCGATTATTGAGATAGAACACGCCTTCACCGTCTTCGCGCATGATGTCGATCTTGTCGGCACGATTGGCGGCATTAGAGGCATTGCCGTGGAAATAGAGAATCGTTGGCTGGCCCTCGCGGGCGGGCGCGTACCAGGCCACCAGGGCCGTGCCGTCATCCGCCTCGATTTCGATCTCTTCCACGCCTGACAAACCGGCCTCCGCCGGCGCGACGCGCATGGGATCGGGGTAGTACATGAACTGGCGGTAGCCGAAATAGGCGCCCACGCAGATCAGCACATAGGCGGCGGCGAGCCACGGAATGACGTCCATGAGACTTTGCTTGAGACCCTTCCACACCGCCGCGATCGTCCGCCCACTGGCAGCCGGGATCAAGTGCCCTGAAAGCTCGATTCCGGCAGCGCATCCTTACGATGCTTGCCTTCGGCCTCGCCCTTCAGCCGCTCGAGGGCCTTGCGCACCGGCGGATCGAGCCCTTCGCCACCTTGGTCAAGATAATCGAAGATCGCCTTGCGCATACGCGGATCCCAGAACTTCCTGATATGATTGGCAATTCCAGGAACGACCTCATTGGCCTTCTGGTACTCGAAGAACTTGCCGATCTGGTTCGCCATATAGACGAGGCGGTCGGGCGACATGGCGGTCCAAGGCTCCGGAAGGTTCGTGACTATTCCGCCGCGACCAGAGGCTCGGCGATACGGCGCGATTGCCGCGTAAGTTCTTCGTATTCCTCCTGCCACTCGGTCGGCCCGTTCGACGGCATGACCTGCACCGCCGTGACTTTGTATTCCGGGCAGTTGGTGGCCCAGTCGGAGAACTCGGTCGTGACCACGTTCACCTGGGTGCCGGGGTGGTGGAAGGTGGTGTAGACCACGCCCGGCGCCACTCGCTCGGTGATCAGTGCGCGCAAGGTCGTCTCGCCGGCACGGCTCGATAGCTTGATCCAGTCGCCGTCGCGCACGCCGCGTTGCTCGGCATCATGCGGGTGGATCTCAAGACGATCCTCCTCGTGCCATACGACGTTGGCCGTGCGCCGTGTCTGCGCGCCGACATTGTATTGGCTCAGGATACGCCCCGTGGTCAGAAGCAGCGGGAAGCGTGGGCCGGTCTTCTCGTCGGTCGCCACATATTCGGTGATGACGAACTTGCCCTTGCCGCGCACGAAGCCGTTCATGTGCATGATCGGCGTGCCTTCCGGCGCCTTCTCATTGCACGGCCATTGCACCGAGCCGAGCTCGTCGAGTTTCTTGAACGAGACCCCGGCGAAGGTCGGCGTTAGCTCGGCAACCTCGTCCATGATCTGCGAGGGGTGATCGTAATGCATCGGATAGCCGAGGGCGTTGGAGAGCATGCAGGTGATCTCCCAGTCCTCGTAGCCGTTCTTCGGCGCCATCACCTTGCGCACCATCTGGATGCGCCGCTCGGCGTTGGTGAACGTGCCGTTCTTTTCGAGGAAGGTCGAGCCCGGCAGGAAGACGTGCGCGTAGTTCGCCGTCTCGATGAGGAACAGATCCTGCACCACCACGCATTCCATGGCGGCAAGGCCCGCGGCCATATGCTGCGTGTTGGGGTCTGACTGGAGAATGTCTTCGCCCTGGA
This sequence comes from Alphaproteobacteria bacterium, assembly GCA_016869535.1. Taxonomy (GTDB): domain Bacteria; phylum Pseudomonadota; class Alphaproteobacteria; order Rhizobiales; family Methyloligellaceae; genus Methyloceanibacter. Next base: position 85,292 of record VGDX01000010.1, read on the forward strand.
TGTAGATGCCCTTGAACGAGCCATCGAGCGCGGCGTCCATCATGTTGGGAATGCGCAGGCCCGGCTCCTCGTCGAGCGGGCGGCCCCACAACGTCTCGAACATGGTGCGCGTAGTGTCCTCCGACACGTGGCGATAACCGGACACCTCGTGCGGGAACGAGCCCATGTCGCACGAGCCCTGTACGTTGTTTTGACCGCGAAGCGGATTCACGCCGACACCGCGGCGGCCGATATTGCCGGTCGCCATAGCGAGGTTGGCGATGGCCATGACCGTGGTCGAACCCTGGCTGTGCTCGGTGACACCGAGCCCGTAATAGATGGCGCCGTTGCCGCCATTGGCGTAGAGACGCGCGGCGCCGCGGATCAGATCGGCGGGCACGCCTGAAAGCTTCTCAACGGCCTCGGGGCTGTGCCGCTCTTGCGCGACGAACTCGGCCCAATCCTGGAACTCGTCCCAATCGCAGCGCTCGCGCACGAATTGCTCGTTGACCAGGCCTTCCGTCACGATGACATGGGCGAGCGAGGTGACCACGGCGACATTGGTGCCGGGGCGCAGCGGCAGGTGATAGTCCGCCTCGATATGCGGCGTGCGCACCAGATCGATGCGGCGCGGATCGAGGATGATCAGCTTGGCGCCCTCGCGCAGCCGCTTCTTCATGCGCGAGGCAAACACCGGATGCCCGTCGGTCGGATTGGCGCCGATGATCATGATCACGTCGGATTCCTCGACCGAATCGAAATCCTGGGTGCCGGCCGAGGTGCCGTAAGTGGTCTTCAGGCCGTAGCCGGTCGGCGAATGGCAGACGCGCGCGCAAGTATCGACATTGTTGTTGCCGAATCCGGCGCGGATCAGCTTTTGCACGAGGAAAGTCTCCTCGTTGGTGCAGCGTGAAGAGGTGATGCCGCCGATCGAGCTCTTGCCGTATTTCGCCTGGATGCGCTTGAACTCTGAGGCCGCGTAACTGATCGCCTCTTCCCATGACACCTCACGCCACGGGTCGGTGATCTTCTCGCGGATCATCGGGTTGAGGATGCGGTCCTTGTGCGTGGCATAACCGTAGGCGAAGCGGCCCTTGACGCAGGAGTGGCCACGATTGGCCTTGCCGTCCTTGTACGGCACCATGCGCACGAGCTCATCGCCGCGCATCTCAGCCTTGAAGGTGCAGCCGACCCCGCAATAGGCGCAGGTGGTGACGATGGCGCGCGACGGCGTGCCGATATCGATGACCGACTTCTCGTTCAGCGTGGCGGTGGGGCAGGCCTGCACGCAGGCGCCGCAGGATACGCATTCGGAATCGAAGAAGGGCTGCTCCTGCGACGGCGACACCACGGAGTCGAAGCCGCGGCCGGCGATAGTCAGCGCGAAGGTGCCTTGCACCTCCTCGCAGGCGCGTACGCAGCGCGAGCACACGATGCATTTCGACGGCTCGTAGGTGAAATAGGGATTGGAGGCGTCGATGCCGGGATTGGGGTGGCGCTGGCCGTCATAGCCGTAGCGCACGTCGCGCAAGCCCACGGCGCCGGCCATGTCCTGCAGCTCGCAATCGCCGTTGGCCGAGCAGGTGAGACAGTCGAGCGGATGCTCGGAGATATAAAGCTCCATCACGCCTTTGCGGAGCTGCTTCAGCCGCTCGGTCTGGGTCTTCACGATCATGCCCTCGGCGACCGGCGTGGTGCAGGAGGCAGGCGTGCCGTTGCGGCCTTCGATTTCGATGAGGCAGAGACGGCAGGAGCCGAACGAGTCCAGCATGTCGGTGGCGCAGAGCTTGGGGATCTGATTGCCGACCTCCATGGCCGCGCGCATGATCGAGGTGCCCTCCGGCACGGTGACCGAGACGCCGTCGATGGTGAGCGTCACCTGCCTTTCCGCCTTGGAGGCCGGTGTGCCGTAGTCGATATCCTGGATAAGCGACATTTCGCGTTTCCTCATTCAGCAGCGACGAGCCGCTTGCGCTCGGCGCCAAAATCCTCCGGGAAATGATTCAAGGCGCTCATGACGGGATATGGGGTGAACCCTCCCAGAGCGCAAAGCGATCCGAACTTCATGGTATTGCACAAATCTTCCAGAACGATCAGGTTCTCGGCCCGGTTCTCGCCGTTCACGATCTTGTCAACCAGCTCGACGCCGCGGGCCGAGCCGATACGGCAGGGCGTGCACTTGCCGCAAGATTCTATGGCGCAGAATTCCATGGCGAATCGGGCTTGTTTGGCCATGTCCACGGTATCATCGAAGACAACGATGCCGCCATGGCCGATCAGTCCGTCGCGAGCTGTGAACGCCTCATAGTCGAAAGGCGTATCGAACAGTTCGCGCGGGAAATAGGCGCCGAGCGGGCCGCCGACCTGGACCGCGCGCACCGGGCGGCCGGAGCGCGTGCCGCCGCCGATATCGTCGACCAGTTCGCCAAGCGTGATGCCGAAAGCCGTCTCGTACAGGCCGCCATGCTTGATGTTGCCGGCAAGCTGGATGGGCATGGTGCCGCGCGACTTGCCCATGCCGAAATCGCGATAGTAGGCGCCGCCGTCGCTCATGATGATCGGCACGGTGGCGAGCGACAGCACGTTGTTGATCACGGTCGGCTTGGCGAACAGGCCGATATGGGCGGGAAGGGGCGGCTTGGCGCGGACTTCGCCGCGCTTGCCTTCGAGGCTCTCCAGCAGCGAGGTCTCCTCGCCGCAGACATAGGCGCCGGCGCCGGCGCGCACTTCCATGTCGAAATCGTATTTCGATCCGGCGATGCCGCGACCGAGCATGCCGCCTTCGCGCGCCTTGCTGATGGCGATCTCCATCGCTTCGATGGAATGGGGATATTCGGAGCGGATATAGATATAGCCGTAGGTCGCGCCCACGGCGATGCCGGCGATGGTCATGCCTTCGATGAGCACGAAGGGATCGCCTTCCATGATCATGCGATCGGCGAACGTACCGGAATCACCCTCGTCGGCGTTGCACACGATGTATTTCTGTTGCGGCGGTGTCTGCGCCACGGTGCGCCATTTGATGCCGGTCGGGAAGCCAGCGCCACCGCGCCCGCGCAGGCCCGAATTGATCACTTCCTCCACGGTTGCCTCAGGGCCGACCTGAAGCGCCTTGGTGAGGCCGGCATAGCCCTTATGCCGTTTGTAATCATCGAGGCTGCGTGGATCGACGATGCCGCAACGGGCAAAGGTCAGCCGCGTTTGCTTCTTCAGCCAGGGAATCTCCTCGACCAGGCCGAGACACAAGGGATGCTTCTCACCCTGATCGAGCAGGCTTTCCACGTCGCCCGCGCCGACCGGTCCGTAACCGACGCGGCCCCGTGGGGTCTCGACTTCGACCAGAGGCTCGAGCCAATACAGGCCGCGGCTGCCGGTGCGAACGATCTCAAGGCCGAGATTGCGTTTCTCGGCAGCCTTGCGGAAGGCATTGGTCACGTCTTCGGCGCCGACACAGAGCGCGCCGGAATCGCGAGAGATGTACATGCGCTCGCTCATGCCTGCGCCTCTTTGAGCAGGGCGTCGAGCTTGCGCTCGTCGAGCATGCCGTAAACCTTGTCGTGATCGAGTAACGCGGCCGGCGATGAATGGCAAAGCCCGAGGCAATAGACGGCTTCGAGCGTAACGCGCCGGTCGGCGGTGGTGCCGCCCATTTCGACGCCGAGCTTCTCCTCGGCGCGCGCGGCGAGTGCGTCGCCGCCGGCTGCCTGGCAGGACTCGGCACGGCAGAGTTTCAGGACGCGACGCCCCGGCGGCTCTTCGCGGAAGTCATGGTAGAACGTCACGGTGCCGTGGATCTCGGCGCGCGACAGGTTGAGCGCCTCGGCGATTAGCGGCACTGCCGCTTCCGGCACGCAGCCGAAAGTTTCCTGCAGCGCATGCAGAATAGGAAGGGTCGCCCCTTCCTGATGCCGATGCTGCGCGATGATTTGGCTCGCGCGCTCGGCGTTCCATGGCTCGTAATGTGGCATGCCCAGCCGCTTTATTGAGCAGATTTCAAAGTGGGGAAAAAAGCTTGTGAAATCAATAAAGCAGCGCCATGACTCGATCAGTTTTTCCGATCAATAACGCCTGCCTGACTGACAAATCCCTGAAAAGATTGACCCCCTCACGCCCGTCAGGGAGGAGGGGGCCTTAGGCTGGGGGAGCCTAGTCTTTAGTTTAACGCAGGCGTCCGCTTGCATGCGCAAGCAGGAGATAGACGCGTCCCGACTCGGACGTCAGATAACTGTTGGTCATATGGCCGCCGGGATCGGATTGCTCGGCCTCGCCCAGCATCCGCTCATAATCGGCCATGTAGCGATCCACGTTGGTACGGAAATCGCCTTCGCGCTGGTAACGGACGGAAATCTCTTCATAGGCCGCCTGGCCTTCATTCCCATAGATATGACGGCCGAGCACACCCTGCTCACCCGCGCGGAGCCGCTGCCAGACATCGGCCGCGGTATGATAATCGACGGCGCGCGCGAGTTCATCGAGGCGTAACTGGCCGCTCGGCGTGGTCACCGACGCAGGTCGTGGAGCATAGCTTTGTCCAAGGCTTCCCGTGCCGGCGAGCTGCTCGGCCAGACTGCCGGTGATGTTGTCGATATCTGCCGGAGAGGACACTTGCCGTCCGCGCGTATCGAATGTCGGCATCGGCGGCAGGCCGTAATCACCGGACGACTGAGGCTGCCCATAATTTTGACTCGGCGGAGCCGGAGGCGGGGGTGGAGGTGGTGGCTGCCTGTACAGGTCGGACCCATTGCCCGGCGCCGGCCGTGACAATACGGGGGTGATCGCCTCGATCTCCCGCAACTGATCGGTCAGCGCCTTGCGGATGGCCGTGGTCGCTTGCGCCGTTTGCTCGGGCAAGGACTCAAGCCGCTTCTGCATATCCTGACGCAGCGAATCGAGATCGCTCGCCGTACGCTGCGCCACCTCGCGCATGCCGCGTGTGGTGCCGTCGAACTGGCCGCGCATCTGCTCGAGCTGCCGGCCGATCTGGGTGATGACGGTTTCGAAGCTGCTCTTGAGGTCGCCGACCGCGCGCGCGGTGTGGGTTTGCGCTTCCTCGCGCAACCGCTCGATCTGGGCAAGCGCCTGCTGCGCGCCGCCGGCCGTGTCGCGGGCGAGCGCCGTGCTCACCTGCTTCGCCCGGTTTTCCGCCTGGCTCATCGCATTCTCGACCATGCCGGCGTAGTTGCGCATGGTGCTGTCGAGATCCTGCGCCTTGGTGTTGACCGTGGCGAGTAGGGCGAGGATTGCCTGATGCCTGTTCTCCAGAATCGAATCGATCTTGGCATTCGAGGAGTCGAGCGCCTTTGCCGCGGTGAGAATGGCCTGGCCTTGGCTCTCGAAACGCTGGGTGAGGCCGTGGATCTGCTCGAGCAGAGCCCGCGACACCTCGCGCAAATTCTGCGTCTGACCGGTGAGGACGCTGACAGCTTCCCGCGACTGGGCGCCGACCTGATCCGCGGTCTGCTTGATCATCGCCGAATTGTTGGCGAGCACCTGATTGAGCACCGCCGTTTGCTGTCCGAAGGCCGACTCCGTGGCGCGTGCATGTTCGCCGAGCATCCTGTCGGTTTCGATCGCACGCTGGCTGAAGGTGACGTCGATCGCCTGGAGCCGCTCGGCAAGCGCCGAAATGACGGCCTGGGCGCGATCGGACATGGTCTTGTCGAGCGCCGAAGTCTGCTGGCTGATGGCGGCTTCCAATGACTGCACGCGCTGCAGCAATCCGTTGGTGAAGCTCTCGGCACGCTCGGCCAGCGTCCGGTCGAGCGAGATGGCGCCTTGATTCACCGAAGAGATGAACTGCGATGTGCGGTCCTGGAGCAGCTTGTCGATAGCCGCGGTACGCTGATCCGCCGTCTCGGCCAGGTTGGCGGCGCTGTCGCCGATCGCGGTCGCCAGAGCGTTGGTGCGCTCCTGCAACGTCTTTTCGAGGACCACTGCGCCTTGCGAAACGAGATGGGTGAAGGCTTCCGTCCGCTCCTTGAGCGTCTTGTCGAGGGCATCCGCGCCCTTGCCGATCGAAGCGGCCATGGCCTCGGTGCGCTCCTGCAAGGTCTTGTCGAGAATGACGACACCTTGCGAAACGAGATGCGTGAAACCTTCGGTGCGATCCTTCAATGTCCCATCGATAATGATGGCGCCTTGCGCCACGGAATTCTCAAGACCCTTGATGCGCTCGGCAAGCGAGGACTGGAGGGCTTCGGTGCGCTCCCTCATGGTTTTGTCGAGAGCGGTCGTACGCTGTGAAACGACGTTCTCGAGCGCCGCAAGATTTTGCGTGGCGCCTTCGATCACTTGCGTCAGGCGGGTCTGTTCCTTGCTCAAGCGCTCAAACAGACCCGGTACGATCTCGGCAACCTTGGTCTGTGCCCGATGCACCTGATCGGCGGCTTCGCTCGATCGGGAAACGAGAAGTTCGGTCAGTTGTGTGCCGCGTTCGGCGAGCTTCTTGTCGATATTGGTGCTGGCGATGGAAATATCGCGCGCGATTTGTGTGCCAACCCCCTTCAAAGCCTCGCTGACCCGCTGGCTGTTGTTGATGAGGGCCTCGCGCTCGGTTGAAAGTTCGCTGATCAGGTTCCTGACGCGCAGCTCGTTCTCGCCGTAAGACCGCTCGAGCGCGGCGACTTCACTATGCACCATGGCTTCGAGCTCGCTGGCCCGGCCAATGGCGCGGGAGATGGCGTCGTTCATGGCCGCCACCTGCCGGCGGATGGTCTGGCCGACTGAGGCGACCGATTGTTCGGCGAGCCGGTCCGGCTCGGCAAGTCGCACGGCGACCTCGGTCATGGCCGAAGCCATCAGGCGCAGTTCCTGCGCGCGCCATACGAGCAGCGCGAGGAACCAGAAAATGACGATCGGAATGAAAATGGCAATCGCCGCGGTCAGGCCCTGGCTGCTGGTAAACAGTCCGGACAGTCCGGCTTCGCCGGAGACCATGCCGACGGTGAACATGCTGCCGATGACGAACCAGACAACGGAGGCGATCGCCGCCAACAGGAATGGTGTCCGCGACGGTCTTTGCTGAAGGGCATAGATCAGCGCGCCGATCGAGGGCACGTCGTCATTGGCGGGAGGCACAAGTCTGCGTTGCGGCGCGGGCCCTGCCGGCCGGCGCGTCTTGATGAATTGCCGGGGTGCCGGAGCTGGCGGGATTTCGGGCTGTTCGGGGGCGCGCGCTTGCGCGGGTTTGGCCTCCTCACGGATCGGCTCTGCACCCCGTGACCCTTCGCTCTTCGTCTCGCTGCGGCGCGGTTCATCCCGGCGCTGCTGCTCGGCCTTGAGCCGTTCGGCCAAGGTCGAGCGTTTCGGATCTAGGCTACGGTCGAGAGTCGAAGCTTCGCCGGATTTTCGGTCGGCCCCACGCGTGATCGTCTCGATGGGGCTTTTGCTTTCGTCGTTAGTTCCCAGAGTCGCTTTCTCAGGCGACTTTGCTTGCTCTTGCGCCATAACGCGTTCCTCGCACCCCACTTCTAACCACGAGAGAAATTGGGCGCCTCTGCACAAAAACCCGCCAGTGGCGACGCAAGAACGTCTGCGACACGTAAGGTCCAGACGCATGCGTCCTAGCGGGAACGCCTAACTTCCGAGCCAGACACTACCCGGAAGCGCCCCCGACGCATTCCCCCTAACTGTCATCATCGTTAACGAATTTTTAGGACTAAAAAAAGCTTAATCGAATGCCATGGTTGATGCGGGATAAGGCCCTCGAATTTCTGATCAATTTTACCGTGCTTCGGGGTCAAATCACCCAACGGCCAGGCAACCCAGTTGTAGGAATTGGGCAGTTCTGTCCTAGAGGGTGGGTTACGGGGGGAGAATGAGAATGGCGGCCAAGCCGGCGATATGGGCCAAAACGGACACTAAACCGACCAAGAATTCCCCCCGGCATGTCGATCTGGTGCATCTCTCGCGCTATACGCTGGGCGACGTTGCTCTCGAGCGCGAGGTCCTCCGGCTCTTCTGCACCCAGTCCTTTCTCTGCCTTGACCAGCTGCGAGCCGCTCAATCCGTCAAGGACTGGATCGATGCCGCCCACTCGCTCAAAGGTTCGGCCCGTGCCATTGGCGCCTGGGGCGTAGCCGAGGCGGCCGAGCGTGCCGAAGCCCTGCATGAGGAGGATTTGACGCACTCCCGGTCTCAACATCTTGCCGGGATTGACGCAGTCTTACGCGAAACCCATGTCTTTATCGCCGAATTGCTCGCGGATCGCCGGTAAAGCGTATTGAGATAAAGCGCCGCAAGGCGCTGGAACCCCCGTTTCAATTGCCCTATAGAGCACAAGCCCCGAGCGGGCAGTCCTTCTCGCATCCCCCTTCGGACGCGAATGTCTCCCGCGGCCGGCTCCCTAGATTGGAAAGCGCTTCAGCCCGCCAATGTCATGGCCAGGATCACCTTTATTCAGAAAGATGGGACCGAACGTGTCGTCGAAGCGGAGCCCGGTATGACCGTCATGGAAGCCGCGGTGAAGAATTCGATCCCCGGCATCGCCGCCGAATGCGGCGGCGCCTGTGCGTGCGCGACGTGCCATGTTTATGTCGAGGAGGCTTGGCGCGAGACGACGGGCCAACCGGAGCAAATGGAGGAGGACATGCTCGATTTCGCCTTCGACGTCAGACCGGCGAGCCGGCTCTCCTGCCAGATTAAAGTCACCGAGGCGCTCGACGGCCTCGTGGTCCGCATTCCAGAGAAGCAGTTCTGATCCATGACGGAAGACGTGATCAAAACCGATGTCGTGATTATCGGGGGAGGGCCCATCGGCCTCTTCGCCGTGTTCGAGCTTGGCCTCGTCGACATCAAGGCCCATGTGATCGACATTCTCGATCGGCCGGGAGGGCAGTGCGCCGAACTCTATCCGGAGAAGCCGATCTATGACGTTCCGGGTCTCACCGTGGTCACTGGACAGGAGCTGACCGATCGGCTCATGGAGCAGATCAAACCGTTCAATCCGACATTCCATTTCAACCAGAGGGTCGAATCGCTCGAGCGGCGCGATGGCAGCTTCCTGCTGACCACCGACATGGGCGCCAAGTTCGAATGCAAGGTGGTGGTGATCGCCGCTGGCGGCGGATCCTTTACGCCCAAGCGGCCGCCGCTACCCGGCATCGAAGCCTATGAAGGCAAGTCCGTGTTCTATTCGGTGCGCAAGATGGAGAATTTCCGCGACCGCGACGTGCTCATCGTCGGCGGCGGCGACTCCGCTCTCGACTGGAGCTTGAATCTGGAGCCGATCGCCAAGTCCCTCACTCTGGTGCATCGCCGTTCGGAGTTTCGCGCCGCGCCCGCCTCGGTGCAGAAGATGTTCGATCTCGTCGAGAGCGGCAATATCAGTTTCAAGCTCGGCCAGGTGACCGAGCTGCACGGCGAGAACGGTCAGCTGACCTCGGTGACGGTGAAGGCGCCAGACGGTTCGACCTTCGAGCAACCGGTTGAAGTGATGCTGCCCTTCTTCGGACTTACCATGAAGCTCGGCCCGGTGGCCGATTGGGGCCTCAATCTGGATGAGAACCTCATCCCGGTCGACACCGAGAAATTCGAAACGAGCGAAAAGGGCATCTTCGCCATCGGCGACATCAACACCTATCCCGGCAAGCTGAAGCTCATCCTGTCGGGTTTTCACGAGTCCGCGCTCATGGCCCAGCAGGCCCACAAATATGTCTATCCCGACAAGAAGCTGGTGTTCCAATACACCACGTCATCGACGAGCTTGCAGAAGAAGCTCGGCGTGAAGTGAGGTCTCAGGCGAGCGAGCGGTAGAGAACGACCTCGTAAGGACTGAACAACCTCATCTTGAGGCGCTGTTGCAGGGGCAGTTCGAGCCGCATGAACGCCCCGCTTTTTTCCATGAGATCGGCGACCTCGGGCGGGTCGATGAGAACGACATAAAGTCGGCGGGGTTTCTGCCGATAAGACACGACGATGTTGTGCAGGACCTCGGCGAAAACCTCGCGTGAGAACGGGCTGAAGAAATAGTGCAAAGTCTCGCCCTCGGGCGGCCCGACCTCGCTTGCGTCTCCCAGCACACACTCCACGTTGCGGCACTTCATGCGCGAGCGCGGATATTGCTGGATGTTCATGATGGCGTCGTCATGCAGTTCCTCGGCGAATTCGATGCCGCCGATCGCCTGGAAGGGATGCTCGGAGGCGAGCAGCAGCACGCGTCCCTTTCCCGCGCCATGATCGACGAAGGTCAGACGCGAGAAATCGTATTCGATCGCGCCGAGAACCCACTCGAATAGTTTGCAAGGCGTCGGGCGGTAGTCGTGGCCATGTTCCCGGTTGTGGCTGCGTATGGTCAGGTTGGCGAGTCTCACCCGCTTCTTGGTTGGCACGAAGAACAGCTGCTCGGTCGGTGGATCGAGCACAAATTCATGCAGCCAGAAAAGATAATTCAGGTAATCCTGCTTCAGCCGGTCGGGATGCGCCCGCTCCTTGATCTTAGCGCCGGTACGCTCGAGTTTGGGCTGCACCGTGTCGCGACTGATCTCAGCAACAGGCGACGAGATTCCCGTGCCGGGAACGGCAGCGGCCGTGTTCTGGCTTGCGGCTGTGGCCGCCAGCTGTGCGATGCGCTCGGCGACGCGGCTCTTGGGACTTGTGGCCATATCCTTGACGCCTCGTTGCGACGGTACGGTGGCCTGCGACTCCAATCGTTCGGAGCGTGGGGGTACCACCGGCATTGGCAAAGCCCTCTGACTAACAAAACTCAGGATATTGAATGCTGACGCGAGACCTCGCCCCCAAACGTAATTTGGTCCGGTCCGAGTGTCAGGCAAATTTGCTATCTCCCTGATTTATGTGGAATTCAAGGCACGCCTAGCGTGCCATGCGGGCCTTGGGACTGAAATCGCCAGCGAGATAGCGGTTGAGATCGGTGCGGATGGCCGTGGTCCGCTCCTTGTTACAATAGGCGAGATTGTCCTTGATGGTCTCCAACGTTGATTGGCGCGTATAGTCGTAGGCTTCCTGGACCTTCTTCATCTGCTGCGGCGAGATGCCGGTGCTGGCTTCGGCGGCGAGATAGTTCGACCTGAGCTGATCGGGGTTGAAGATAAAGCCGCAGTGACTTGCTCGCGCCGAGGTCCAGCCCACCTGAACGGGCCGCGCCAGGGGATCGCTCGGTTTCATAAAACGCGCCTCCTTATCGCTCGATGCGCCGGGAGACGTCCTGATGCTGCTGACGCTACTGCAGCCGGGAACGGCCGCAAGCGCCAGAAGCGCGGCGACGGCAAGTCTGAACGGGAAGGTTGGGCGGACCGCTGTCATGGCGGGCCGATCTTAGCGATCGTTGGCCACGGCCTAAAGGGGCGCAAAAAACAGGAAAGGCGGAGCTTTGGGGCCCCGCCTCCCTGTGCGATCTCGGCCTCACGCCCGTTCGGGACGCTCAGTCGTATCGCGAGACCTTTCGGTCTCTGGATCACGCGCCTTCTTTGCGGTTTCCCGCAAAGCGGCGGCGCGACCCGGCCGCAGCCCTTGTTTAGCGTCGCGTTGCTACGACGGGGTTCCGGCCCTGGCCGGGCTGGAACCGCAACAGCGATGGGATTTGTGACGCGAAGAACCCTAGCAGCCTCGCCTTACGGTATGCGGTCAAGGCCGCTAGACCGTAGCGCTTCGCGCTTACTCGTCCCTTCGCCTTTAGCCGCCCATGGCATTGGACGACCGCGGGCTTGCCTGCCCTCGCGAGCCTTCCGATTGTTTCCCGGAGTCTTCGGATTTCTCCGCAGACACCTTCCACAACCGGACTACTCACAGGGGAAGCATACATGATGACATCGTGTGTGCACGAGAGGGGAAGCGCTTATCCCCACTATCCACCATGCCGCGTGATCCCGGCGAGAGTCATGTTGCGCCGCACAGGAGTTTCCCTTGTCCCCCAAGCCCGGTATGCTTCGAGTGAGTCGCGCGGGAGGCCTCGCGCGTGCAATGCGGCAAACTTTGCGGGTCGCACATTATGCGTGCCGTGGGAAACCACTGTAGCACCCGTACGATCAGTCTAGCGTTGGCTGCGGGTTCGATTGCCTTAGGGGCTGCGCTGATGCTCGGCATCGGCGCGGTCTCGGTCGAGCGCGCCCATGTCCCGATTGCCGAGGAGGACTCAATCCCGCCAACGGGACCAGGCGGCGAGACCGTCATGTCCAAGCTCGATCAGGACGGGCTGACGTCAACGGCGCAGGCCTCTGCCGACGAGCCGAGCCTCAAGGGCCTTGGCGGCGACATTCCCTGGGAGCGCGCGACTGAACCGGCAAACGCCACGCCTAAGCCCGTGACCAGGGCATTGGCCCAAACCGCCACCGCGACCAACGCGCTGCCCTGGGATGCCATCGAGCCCGTGCCGTTCCAGCAGCCGGTCACCAACGATACCGTGAAACGCAAGACATCAGAGCCCGAATCTAAAACGGCGGCCCAAGTGCCGGCAGCCCAATTGCCGAAGATCGATGTGCCGGCGAGCGGCGACGTGGGGCGTTGGGTCAAGGCGAAGGCGAAGGCGCTAAAGGGCGAGAATCGCGGCCGTCCCATCTATCATTTCGAGTTTTGGCTCGATGCGCCGGCCGAGATCAAGAAGCGGCTCGTTGCCGTCGCCTACGATTTCAACACGCCCGCCATGATGCCGCGATCGCAGACATCGAACGAGGAAAAGACCGGCTTTCGTATCAGCGTCGGCGGCTTGGCCTGCTCCGACAATGTCACCGTGACGCTCCAATTCGATGACGGCAGCACGCAGCAAGCCGAGGTCGACGGCTGCCGGCTAGTAAGCTGAGCGCATGCCGGCGACTTCCGCGACCAGCTCACGGAAGCGCGGCCGCTGGCTTTCGAGATAGGGCATTGGCCGGCACACATCGATGGCGGCAATGCCGACACGGGTCGTCAGCGCGCCGTTGAACAGACCTTCGCCGAGTCTTGCCGAAAGTTTTGCCGTCAAGCCGTGGCCGATGACCTGATGGATCACGTCGTCGCCGATGGCGATGCCGCCTGTGAGCACGATATGAGTCACCACCATGCGTGCGAGCTTAAGGAGTGACAACGTGCCCGGCCGGGCGCCGTAGAGCGTGGCGAGACGGCGCAGCATGCGTAAATTTTCCGCGCCGACGAACAGCATGTCGATGACAGCGCCTGGGCTGACCGCAGTCACCACCGAGACACGCTTGGCGGAGGAGGCCACGATGCCGCGCGCCACGGGATCGAGCGGCGCCACCAGCGTGCGCTCGGTCAATCGAAGCAGTTCCTCAGCATCCATGATGTCGTGCTCATGCTCGGCGAGACGTTCTAGTCCCCAGGCGACATCCTTGCGTCCCGCATAGAGTCGCTTGAGCCGCGACGCGACATCGATGGCGAGCGCCTTGTCGTTCTGGCGCGCGGCGCTGTCGGCCTCGTGCCGGATCTTGCCGAGACGTCCTAATCGCGCGAGTCCTGCGACCTCGCGCAGAATGAGCATCACCAGCGCGAGCACCACGACTCCCAACAGCCCGGCGGCGATCCAGCCGATCCAGTCGTCGCGCGCGATCAGCGAGACCACCCAGTCATAGAGCCAGATCGAGGCGATGAGACTTACGAGCGCGGCAAGCGCGCCGAGGAAGAGGCTTCCCCAGCGAAGCCCGCGCCCGAGATCGGGCATGGTGCGGGCGCGCGTCATCGGTATGGGTTCGGTACCGGGGGGCGAGGCGGCGGGTGGCACGAAGACCTCGACCTCCGCCACGCGGAAGGCGGCCGGCTTACGCTTGCTCTTGCTCATGCGAGGTGGTCTCCGATCAGGGTCTCGATGGCGCGATCTAGCCGGATATTTGGGAACGGCGCGAAGCCGCCGCCAGGGAGTTCCACGGGATTGGGTGGACGAAAACGCACGAAGCGCATCTCGCCATGCTCGGTGTGCCAGCCCTTGAGGGCGAGGTCCGGATCTTTGGGAAGGTCGCCCGGAAAGATGGCGAATTCCTCGCTGCCGTCGAAAGTTCGCCGGCCAATGATCTCGCCGGGCAGCGGATAGCCGATGATGCAAGGCAGCGTCTCGCCGTTTCTTTTTGCCGTCCCTTCGCGTGTGGCGCGCACGGCGGCCATGGCCAGCACCTTCATTTCGGCGCCGGCAAACTCCGCCCGCGCCATGGCCCGGCCAGTGAGCCGCGCGAGAATGGCCTCCAACCGGTCATGGCTTTGCTGATGCAGATGATCCGCCTTGGTGGCGGCGAGCACGATACGATCGATGCGCGGCGCGAACAGGCTTGACCACAAACTGTTGGCGCCGGTGCGGAAGCATTCGAGGATCTCGGTCATGGCGCGTTCGAGATCGCTGACCGCTTCCTCCCCGCCATTCAATGCCGCCAGCACATCGACCAGCACGATCTGCCGATCGAGCCGCGCGAAATGGTGATGGAAGAATGGCCGCACCACATGCGCCTTGTAGGCCTCGAAGCGGCGCGCCATCATCGCCCAGAGCGAGCCGCGCGCGAAGTCCGCTTCTCCTTGCGCATCGAGCGGCGCGAAAGTGAGCGCCGGCGAGCCTTCGAGATCGCCCGGCATAAGGAAGCGTCCGGGCGGCAGGGTGGACAGCGCATAGCGGTCAGCGCGCGCCTCGCGCAGATAGGCCTTGAAGAGTTGTGACAACTTCGCCGCCAAAGCCTCGTCCGCGGGTGCGGCAGGATCGGTGGTGGCAAGAGCCTGGTGCCAGTCCTTGGCGGCCTTCTTGCGGCTTGCTACACGGCTTTGCGCCAGTGCGCTGCGCGACCATTCTTGGTAGTCGAGACGCAGTAGCGGCAGGTCGAGCAGCCACTCGCCGGGATAGTCGACGATGTCGACATGAAGCCGCTCGCGTCCGAGCTGCCGTTTCCAGAAACGGGTCGAAGCATATTCTAGCGTCAGCCTGAGTTGGCTGATGCGGCGCGTGCTCTCAGGCCAGCTTGGCGGATCGCCGGTAAGGTCGGCGAGATGCGTCTCGTATTCGAATCGCGGCACAACATCATCAGGTTGCGGCTCGAGATAGACGCGCAATAGACGCCCTTGCGCCGCGGCGTCGAAAAAGGGGAGCCGCGCGCCGGCCATGAGATTGTGCACGAGCGCGGTGATGAACACCGTTTTGCCGGAACGCGCGAGCCCGGTGACGCCGAGACGCACCGTTGGCGTTATCAGGCTCGAGGCGTAATCGCCAAGGTTGCGAAAGGCGTCCCCCGCGGCATGGGTATAAGTGGCAATCGGCACGCCTTCGCTCCACGCGAACTTTGCTTGGAAAAGCTTGCTTAGAAAATAGGCTGTGCGATGGCCCTCGCGCCACGCGAATTATGACGAAAATGCAATGCGTCGCTGACCCTGCTTTACGCATTTGTCAAGCGTGTTGCTGTCTTGACTTCGCGACTCGCTTCCGTAAATACGGGGCCAGCCGGCGACCGCCTCGTGACTCCTCGCCGGGCAAAGGGAACAGGGCTTTATCGGCCCCTAGATGAAAGCGCATACGCCTGGAAATGAGTCTCATGCCGGCCGTTGCCAAAAAGAAAATTCCCGAAGACTATCGTCCATCGGACGAAGAGCCTTTCATGAGCGAGCGCCAGCGCGCCTACTTCCGCCGCAAGCTCCTCAACTGGCGTGACGAGATTCTGCGCTCCACCAAAGAGACGCTCCAGCACCTGCAGGACGATTCGGCGCAGCATGCCGACATCGCCGATCGCGCGACTTCGGAGACCGAGCGCGCGCTCGAGCTCCGCGCCCGCGACCGTCAACGCAAGTTGATCGCCAAGATCGATGCCGCCTTGCTGCGGATCGACGACGGCACCTACGGTTATTGCGAGGAAACCGGCGAGCCGATCAGCCTGAAGCGGCTCGATGCCCGTCCCATCGCCACCCTGAGTGTCGAGGCGCAGGAGCGCCACGAGCGCCGCGAGCGTGTCTATCGCGACGAATAGGTTTTTTCCGGCCTAATGCGATGGGCGCGGGACGATCGGAAAATCGAAATAGGTGTCGGGGTAAGGTTCGGGCTGGAAGGTGAAGTGCCACCATTCCATCGGATAGTTCACGAACCCTTGGCTCTGCATGGCCTCGACCAGAGCCGCGCGATTCGACATTTCCTCTTCGGTCAGGCCTGAGGCCTTTGTATTCGCCTTCACGTCGAAACAGTCGAAGTTCGTCCCCATGGCGAGACTGCCGTCGGGAGCGGAAACGCTTTGTGGCGCCGTGCAGGATCTTTCCGGCGCCGCATCGCTGCCCGAGGGCCGCGCATCGATTGGCATGAGGGTAAGATCGAGGGTGGCACCGCGCGAATGACCTGAGCGCGTGGCGATGTAGTCGGGGAACAACGCCCTCTTGTCGAGATTGGGATAATAGGTCGCCTTGGCCTTAGGCTCGTCCGGTTCTTTTGCCCATTCGACAAAAGAGGCGACCGACTGCACCGGCCGATAGCAATCATAGACCTTGAGCGTAAGTCCCTTGGCGTTGAGGCCGGACTGCACGCGCTTCAGCGCCTCGGCCGCCTGACGCACCAGCACGCATTCGGGCGCCTGGTAGCCGGGCACGGGGGCGCCGGTGAAATTCCGGTCCCCCGCATAGCGCATGTCCTGCACGATGGTCGGATCGATTTCGCGCAGATAGACGAAGCCATCCGGCATCGTCTCGGCGGCCAAGGCCGAGCCCGCAAGTGAGAGCCAGATCAAGACGGTTCGGGTAGGCATGGACGTGTTCCTAAACGGCAAATCGACATAAAAAAACTCCCCGCTGGTGGGCGGGGAGTGGAGAGGTTTGGGGGACTGACATGACTGGCATAACCAGTCGGTGTCGGACCATTAGCAGGGAACTGCCGGTCGATCTTACGACAGTGACGATTGAGATTACCGGCGTCCTCTCATCCGTCTGCCCCTACAACGCAGGGCTGCCATAAGCTCGGATTTATGGTTTACCCCAACTTACCGATTGGCTCAAGTGAAACCGACCGTGATATTTATACAACAGTCAACCTGAAACAGAGCCGGTTTTACTGAAATCGGGGGCCGGCCGGAACTCGTTCGTGGCGACGATCACTTCATCCCGTAAAGGCTGAAGATGCGGGCGTGGCCTGATTCCGCTCTCGATCACCATGTCCACCGGGCCGCCGATGACCATTAAATGCTCAACCTCGTCACGCCGCAGCAGGACGAGCTTACGCTGGGCATCGATGGTCGCTGTCTCGATCACCGCGAGGCGCCTATCCCGTGTCTTCAGAAAGCCCGGGGAACTCGAACGCCCAAAAAAGGCTTTAAAAGCCCAAAAGAGCAACGCCAGCAGGGCAATGACGAAGAGGCCGGCCGCCACGGCGAGGAGGAGCGTGTCTAAATCGACCATGTACGAACTCCACTCACTACGCTTCCAAGACACCCATTATTCACGATGCCCGGGGCCTTGTTAAGGCGCGGCCAAGCAAAATCGAATCGGATAATTTGGAGATATGACCGATATCGACGCACCGATGCGCTATGCCGAGCCGGCCGCGGACCGGCCTGCGCGTGACGGCAGTATTGGCCTCGTGATCCTTCTTGCGCTGGCTTTGGCTGTGGCCGCGATCGGTCTGGCCATGGCCTCACGCGATGTGGCCGAGCCGTTTGTGCTCGCCACCTTGACGGGCCTGGCCGTGATCGGTGTGTTCTGCCTGTTCGCCGGCGCCGTCGGTATCCTCCATTTCGGTCAAAGGCAGGCACGCAACGACATCACGAAAGCGTTCGCCGACAATCTGCCGCAAGGAACGCTGATCGCCGATGCAGCGGGTCGCGTGCTTTATGCCAATGCGGCCTATCGCGATCTGCTCGGACTCGAATCCGACGCCGCCGTCGCGACGCCCGACCGCGCCTTCGGAGCCAACCCGTATCTTGCCGAGCCGGTGTTTCGCCTGGCTCGAGCCGCGCAGCAAGGCAGCCGTCTCAAGGAGGAGTTTCGTCTGCCGCCTCCTGGCGAGGATGAGGACGACGGCGTAACAGCACGCTGGTTCCGCATCTCGGTGCAGCCGATGCCGACCGACCCGCGTTCGGGGCGGAGAGGAACGCTTACCGTGTGGCAGGTCGAGGAGATCAGCCAAGACCGCGCCAAGGATGAATCGAGCTTCGAGACGGTGCAAGCGGCCAATGCCTATCTCGACAACGCGCCCGGCGGTTTCTTCACCACCGATGCCGACGGCAATATCGAGTATCTCAACGCGACGCTGTCGCAATGGCTCGGCCTCGATCTCTCGGAAGTGACCGCGCGGCCGCCGAAACTCGCTGAAATCATGTCGGAGGGGGCCGCGGCACTGATCGACAGCGCGGGCCGCGGCGACGCGCAGGGGCAAAGCGGTGTCGTGCAACGTTTCGACCTCGATCTGGTCAAGGCCGACGGTACCAGCCTTCCCGTGCGCATTTTGCATCGCGTGTCGCGCAGTGGCGGATTGGCCCATGCGCTGGTGCTGAATCGCGGACCGGGGGAAGTCGAAGAGGCGGCTGCCGCCGAACTTAGATTTGCCCGGCTTTTCCATTCCGCGCCCATCGCCATCGCCACTGTCGATGCGAAAGGTATCGTCAGCGGCACAAATCCCGCTTTCATACGCCTGTTCGGGAGCACGAGCGGAGAGTCGCGGGCCAGTCTTGAAAGCCTGGTCGATACTGACAGCCGTCAAGCACTCAGCAACGCGCTCGAAGCGGCCATAGCCGGGAAGAACGCCGTCGAGCCGGTCGATATCGCGTTTGCCTCGAGCGGTGAGCGCAGCGGCAGGATTTATCTCAGTCCGATCAAGCAGGCGAGCGGCGAGGGTGAAGCGGCGATCGCCTATGCCATCGACACCACCGAACAGCGCGCGCTCGAGATGCAGATCGCGCAAGGGCAAAAAATGCAGGCCGTCGGCCAGCTTGCCGGCGGCATCGCGCACGACTTCAACAATATGCTGACGGCGATCATCGGCTTCTCAGATTTCTTGTTGATGAACCACCGGCCGACCGATCCGGCTTTTCTCGACATCATGAATATCAAGCAGAACGCCAACCGTGCCGCGGGGCTGGTCCGGCAATTGCTCGCTTTCTCCCGCCAGCAGACCTTGCGGCCGCAAGTGCTCGTGCTTGGCGAGGTGCTGTCCGATCTCTCCATCCTGCTCGACCGGTTGCTTGGCGAGAATATCGAGCTCACGCTCGAACAGGCGCGCGATCTCTGGCCGGTCAAGGCCGACCAGCATCAGTTCGAGCAGGTCATCATCAACCTCGCCGTCAATGCGCGCGACGCCATGCCGGGCGGCGGCAAGCTCACCATCCGCACCGCCAATATCAACGAAGGGGATGCCCGCGCGCTCGGGCATGCGGAACTCGCGCCCGGCGAATATGTGATGGTCGAAGTGCGCGACACCGGCTCCGGCATGAGTGATGATGTGAAGCGGAAGATCTTCGATCCCTTCTTCACCACCAAGGAGGTCGGGCGCGGGACCGGGCTCGGCCTCTCGACCGTCTACGGCATCGTCAAGCAGACCGGCGGCTTCATCTACGTGGATAGCGAGGCGGGGGAAGGCACGACGATGCGCGTTTACCTGCCGCGCTATGTGGAAATCCCGGGCACGGGCGAGGCGGTCAAGATTGAGCGCCGCATCGAAAAGCCCACGGATCTCACCGGACACGGCACGGTGCTTCTGGTCGAGGACGAGGACGCGGTGCGAAGCTTCGCCGCGCGCGCGCTCAGGCAGCGCGGTTATCAGGTGCTCGAAGCCACCACCGGCGCCGAGGCGCTGGAAGTTTTCACCAATCACCAGGGCGAGGTCGATCTCGTGGTCAGCGACGTGGTGATGCCGGAAATGGACGGACCGACCTTGATGGAGAAGCTGCGCGCCACGCGCCCCGACGTGAAGATCGTCTTCATCTCAGGCTACGCCGAGGATTCCTTCCGCCGCCAGCTGGCCGAAAACGAGGACTTCATATTCCTGCAGAAGCCCTTCGATTTGAAGGAACTGGCCGCGGTGGTAAAGTCGGCACTGGAAGGGTCGTAGGACCTCAAAGGGGCTTCCCTTCGCCCGCATTCGCGTCTAACCACGCGATTTGTTATCCGATCCCTGAACCTTGACGTTGGAGCGCCCCCGCGTGCCGGACTACGAAGTTGTGCCGGAAGAGGAAGCCGCCGAGATCGGCCGAAGGCGTTTTGCCAAGCCGCGCCTGCCCGCGCTCACCATCGAGCGTTATGGCGGGCGGCTGATCTATTTCTGGTTCGGCATGCGCTTTCGCGACCTGATCAAGCTGTTCAATCGCGGCCGCTGGAGTTTCACCCTCAACTGCATCCCCGACACGCTGGCGTTGTTCCTGTGGGTGCCGTGGAACTCGGTGCTCTACTGGATCTCGGAAGCGAAATACAAAAAGCGCGCGGAAGCCGTGAAGCTCGACACGCCGCCGGTCTTCGTCATCGGCCATTGGCGCACGGGCACTACGCTCCTTCACGACCTGTTCTCGGTCGATCCTAACCTCGCTTTTCCCACCACCTATGAATGCTTCTTCCCGCATCATTTCCTGCTGACCGAGGGCACGCTGCCCAAGGTGATGAAAGGCCTGCTGCCCAAGAAGCGCCCGCAGGACGACGTGCCGGTCGGCTTCGGCCGGCCGCAGGAGGAAGAATTCGGCATGATGATGCTGGGCGAGGGCACGCCCTACATCACTTGCGCCTGGCCGCGGCTCGGTCCCGCCGACACCGAATATCTCGACTTCAAGGGCGTCTCACCGGCCGCGCGCAAGAAATGGGCCGATGCCTATATGTGGTTTTACCGCCGGCTCGTGCTGAAGCATGGCGGCAAGCCTCTGGTGATGAAGGCGCCGGCCAACGCCGCGCGGCTGAAGCTGCTCACCGAGCTGTTCCCCGACGCGCGTTACGTCTATCTCGCGCGCAATCCGCTCAGTGTGTTTCCCTCTACGGTCAAGCTCTGGCGCGCGCTCTATTCGGTGCAGGGGCTGCACAATCCGCCTTATCTCGATCCGTGGCTCGACGACTACGTGCTCGACATGTTCGCGCGGCTGACCGAGGATTACGAGGAGGATCGCCACCTGATCCCCAAGGACCGCCTGGTCGAATTGCGCTACGAGGATTTCATCAAGGATCCGGTGGCGAATATGCGCGACATCTACCGGCGTCTCGACATCGGCGATTTCACGCAAGCGGAAGGGAAGATGCGCGACTTCCTCGCCGAGCGTTCGGAGCATAAGGTGTCGCGCTACGAGATGCCGCTTCCGCTGAAGCGCAAGGTGATCGAGCGGCTCAAGCCCTATATCGATCGCTTCGGCTATCGCGAGACGGTCGACAAGGCGCTCAGTGCGGCGATGCCGGCACGTGAAAAAGAACCGTCATGACCATCATGCGCCTTGTCATCGCCCTCCTTGCCGCCGTCACCTTGACCGCGCCTGCCGACGCGCAAGATAACGATCCCGTAGCGCTGATAACCGCCGTCTATAAAACCTATCTGGACACCGATCCCACCGCCACGCCTCCTGCTCCGGGCTTGCTCGGTGTGTACAGCAAGCGCCTGCAGGCCCTTGTCGACAAGGACGCACGCGAGACGCCGGAAGGCGAAATCGGCCGTCTCGACTTCGACGTCATCGTCGACGGACAGGATTGGCAATTGAGCGAACTCAAGATCGTGCCGGTTTCACAATCGGAAAAGGCGGCCGAGGTGCGGGCGATATTCAGGAATTTCGGCGAGCCCAGGGACACTCTCTATCGCCTGGTGCTCGAGGACGGAAATTGGCGCATTGACGATATCGAGGGGACATTAAAGCCACGCTGGGTGCTGTCGAAGATCCTGACGGACGATCCCGAGGCCTTTCCCGATGCCGAGTCTGTTGATCCATCTGACGCGCAGTAGCCCGCCGGGTGCTGTCCTAATTAGGACACTCAAGAAAGATGCGTAACGTTATTGCGGCTGGATCGTTTTTCCGCTCGCCCCAGTTGCGGGCGCGATAGTTCCGCTGCTTGTTGGCCCTTGTTGAGTTTGGGACGGTCTCAACTTTTCCTCCTTTTTAGAGTTTTGCTCCACCTTCTTTACAATGGCCCTAAGGTCTCTCGTCGCGTCGTCCTCGGCAATTGCGTTGGTGCTCATCATTGAAAGGCTGAATGCAATCCCGACAAGAGCAAATTTTTTCATGGTCGCCTCCGGTTCGCTCTGGAACAGCTTAATTGGAATAGTATCACAACCATGAGTAATGTCGATCAAGCGCGGGGGACTTAACTCCTTCCGCCCTTGATTAGCCGCAAGCGTGGGCGCTGTGGCCGGTGAGCGTCTGGGTTGAGACTGAGGGAGGTGTCCAGAAGCACGCCGATGGACCAGGGATGGTCTGTCAGACCGAGCGACATGGCCGGCGTCATGCGCGTGGCCTCGTGCACGCGGCACCAATTGTAATGGCTCACGAATAGGCCGAAGGCGGCAGCGTGATTTTCCAGCTTTTTGCTGAACCCGTTGGTCAATCGCGTGAAGCGCCGACTAGCCATGCGGACAGTCAAATTGCTCCACTCGACATAGCTTGTCGAAATGTGCGCGGGCACTCCAGAGACGACCTCGCGGCTTACGGCTACTACCATGCCAGGGGAATACCGCCGCGCGGCGTCCCTGGGCGGCTCACCTACATAGGATTTAAACCGCATTACCCCGATGAACCACTGAGTTGCTGCTCGCCTTGGCCGATTCAGATATAAGATTCAGCAACTTATATCATTGGATCGGGGGCAATCATGGCGCACCCAACGGGTGAATCGGAATCGGACGCCTTACGGTTCAATTTCGACCGCCGACTGAAGCTGGAGTTCCACGGCTCCAGCGTCACCTCCGATGCAGGATTGTTGGCCTATCG
>VGDX01000011.1 GCA_016869535.1 Alphaproteobacteria bacterium
TTCGTGCCTGCCCTGGCAGCGTGGCCGTCTGCGCGCACTCAAACCGCTCCGACGGCCACGATCCCGCTGGCGCCCAGGACGCCGCTAAACTAACATTGCAACTGGACCACTCGATGGGGGCAGGTCAGCGCCCGCAGCCGAAAGCAGCGCCGCTTCATGCTTGGCGTGCCATTTTGGACCAGGCCCGCGCATATAATACCTCTCGGGCCGATACGGATCGCGAAATCTACCCACTTCAATTCCTCTCGCACGAAGCCGCGTTGCTTCGAGGCTACAGGCCTATATGTTTCAAATCAGTATAGGTGGTGACGGAAACAAGGTCTTTTTTGGCCTTGCTAAAATTTCATCCGGTGGGGAGGTGACCTCTTGCATCCCATCGGCAAGGGTGGAACAAGGCGCCCCATGCACAGCCAATGGAACGACGAAACCGCGCGGCAAACCGTCAAGTCTTACGCCAAGAACGGGGTAACCGAGGACGTTGCGCTCAGGGTCTACACCACGCGCCTGCTTGGCCGCGATCCCCTGCTCGTACTGCATGGCGGCGGCAACACATCGGTCAAGACACGCGCCTGCGACGATCTGGGTCAGGAGCATGACGTCATCTGCGTCAAGGGTTCCGGGGCCGACATGGCTGATATCGAGCCTTGGGGTCTGCCGGCGGTAAAGCTTCAGCCGCTGCGGGCGCTGCGGGCGTTACAGACTCTTTCCGACGAGGCCATGGTCAACGTGCAGCGGCTGAACCTACTCGATTCCGGCGCGCCTAACCCTTCGGTCGAAACACTGCTGCATGCCTTTCTGCCACATAAATTCATCGATCACACCCACGCCGCCGCTGTGCTTTCGATCGTCGATCAGCCGGACGGTGAGACGCTTGCGCGTGAGATCTTCGACGGGCGCATGGGCATTGTGCCTTATATCGCGCCGGGCTTCGGCCTCGCCAAGGCTGCCGCCGATGTGTTCGAGAAGAAGCCGGACATCGAGGGACTGATCCTACACAAGCACGGCATCTTCACCTTCGGCGAGACGGCGCGCGAAGCCTATGAGCGAATGATCGAGATGGTATCGCTCGCGGAAAGCCGATTGCGTCAGGGGCGCCCCATCGTGTTCCCGGCACGGAAGATCGAGCAGGCAATGGCGGAAGTTGCCGAGATCGCACCGGTCATCCGTGGT
This sequence comes from Alphaproteobacteria bacterium, assembly GCA_016869535.1. Lineage (GTDB taxonomy): Bacteria > Pseudomonadota > Alphaproteobacteria > Rhizobiales > Methyloligellaceae > Methyloceanibacter. Next base: position 1,171 of record VGDX01000011.1, read on the forward strand.
GCCTGCGCCATAAAGCGCGACAATGCCGAGCCTATCCGCCTCATCGCCGAATTCCGCACGAGCCCCGCGATCCTCGACTATGTGAACGGTCAGGAACTGGACTCCTATAGCCAGCGCGGCGTGGTGACCCCCGATCACATCATCCGCACCAAGAATACGCCTATCGTGGCCCCACCGCCGAAAGCCGGGAAGCATGAAGAATTCGCCGAAGAACTTACCAAGCGGGTCGCCACGTTTGTTAAGGGCTACGACGTCTATTTTGACCGGGAGAATAAAGCCGCCGGCAATACCAAGACCAAGCTCGACCCCATGCCGCGTGTGGTGCTGGTGCCAGGTGTCGGCTTGTTCGGGCTTGGGCGCACAGCAAAGGATGCATCCATCACCGCGGACCTCGCCGAGAATACGGTCAGAGTGGTGACTGATGCTGAGGCCATCGGCCGCTATGAGCCGCTACCCGAAAGTGATCTTTTCGCGCTGGAATATTGGAGCCTCGAACAGGCCAAACTCAAGGGCGCAGTGGTCAAGCCGCTGACCGGCCAGATCGCTTTGGTGACGGGAGCAGGCGCCATCGGCACGGCGACGGCAAAAGCGCTCGTGGCAGAAGGCGCGGCAGTGGCGATCCTCGACATCGACGGCGATCTTGCAAAGAAAGCCGCCGCAACATTCAAGGGATTAGGGCTGCAGTGCGATGTGACCAAGCCTGAGCAAGTGAGGATGGCTTTCGCTGCCGTTTGCGAGCGCTTCGGTGGAGTCGACATTCTTGTATCCAATGCTGGCGCGGCTTGGCAGGGACGTATCGGGGACGTCACAGATGAGATGCTGCGCAAGAGCTTCGAGCTCAATTTCTTTGCACACCAGACCGTGGCGCAAGAAGCGGTACGCATCATGCTGAAGCAGGGTACCGGTGGCGCGCTACTGTTCAATCTCTCCAAACAGGCGGTAAATCCCGGTGCGAATTTTGGCCCTTACGGTTTACCCAAGGCTGCAACGATGCTCCTCATGCGCCAATATGCGCTCGATTACGGCAATGACGGCATCCGCTCTAATGGCGTGAATGCTGACCGCGTCAGGAGCGGTCTGCTGACCGATGACATGATCGCAGCCCGCGCCAAAGCACGCGGCATGTCGGAAGCCGAATATATGAGTGGCAATCTGCTGCGTGCCGAGGTTACCGCCGATGACGTGGCGGAGGCGTTTGTGGCGCTCGCCAAGGCGCGCAAGACGACCGGCCACATTGAGACGGTTGACGGTGGCAATATCGCCGCCGCACTCCGTTAGGATGACGCCATTGGCCCGCATTTTACGTACGTTTTTAGCCGGCGTTCTCGCCCTTCTGCCCATTGCCGTCACGGTCGTGGTGACGGCTTGGGTCGCTTCTCTAATTGCCAGCTATGCGGGACCCGGCAGTTTTATCGGGCGATTGATCACCACGCTGGGACGCGTTGTCGGATTGCAAATCACGCCGAGTTCCACCTCCGCCTATTTTCTCGGACTTGCGATCATCCTCGGGGGGATATTCGTGCTTGGCCTGCTGGTCGAGTCTGGATTGCGTTCGTGGATCTCGAACAGTTTCGATTGGCTGATGTCGCGGATTCCGCTGGTCTCCAATGTCTACGATCTATCGAAGCGCTTCGTGGCAATCGTCGATCGAGGCGGCGGCGACCAGGACAGCCTAAAAAGCATGCAGCCGGTGTGGTGCTTCTTCGGCGGTGAGGGGAGCGCTGGAGTTCTCGCCTTAAGGCCCTCGCCAGAACCAGTCACGATCGGCGAGGACAAATATATCGCCGTGCTCGTGCCGTCGGCGCCGGTGCCGTTCGGCGGCGCTCTGATTTACGTGCCGGAAAAGTGGATCAAGCCAGCAGAGGGCGGTGTCGAAAAGTTGATGAATGTCTATGTGTCGATGGGCGTGACGCCGCCCATAGGGAAGCCCACAGTCATCGAGGGACACGCCGAGCCACTACCAGGGATCAAGAAGGCGGCAGACAAACCTCTGAAAGTGAAATAGGCCCGCTTACGTCGCGAAACGGAAGTGAAGCACGTCGCCGTCCTTCACCACATACTCCTTGCCTTCGAGCCTGAGCTTGCCGGCATCGCGTGCGCCGGCCTCGCCGCCCAGCGATATATAATCGTCGTAGGGAATCGTCTCGGCTCGGATGAAGCCTTTCTCGAAATCGGTGTGGATCACACCGGCGGCTTGCGGTGCGCGTGTGCCTTCAGGCACTGTCCAGGCGCGCGCTTCCTTGGGGCCCGCGGTAAAATAAGTGACTAATCCCAACAACTTATAGCCTTCTCGGATAAGTCGGTTCAGTCCCGGTTCGGCCAGACCAAGCTCTGCGAGATAACCCTGCCGCTCCGCTTCGGGCAGTTCGGCGAGCTCAGCCTCAATCTTGGCGGAGATGACCACGCAACCCGCGCCTTCCGCGTTCGCGCGCTTTTCGACGAGAGCGGAATAGGTGTTGCCGGTGGCGGTCGAAGCTTCATCGACATTGCACACATAAAGCACAGGCTTTGATGTCAAGAGGCCGAGAGCATTGAACAAGGCACGCTCCTCTTCCTCGATGGGAACCAGACGCGCCGGCTTGCCCTCGCGCAACAGCGGGAGAATGCGCTCGATCAATTCGAGCGTCTGTTTTGCCTCCTTCTCCTGAGCGCGGATCTTCTTCTCCAGGATAGGCAGGCGTCGCTCAAGGCTTTCGAGATCGGCGAGCATCAATTCGGTCTCGATGGTATCGGCGTCGGCAATCGGATCGATGCGGCCCTCGACATGGATCACGTCCGGATTCTCGAAACAGCGCAGTACATAGGCGATCGCATCGACCTCGCGGATATGCGCGAGGAATTGGTTGCCGAGCCCTTCGCCCTGCGAAGCGCCGCGCACGAGCCCGGCGATGTCGACGAAGGTGAGGCGTGTCGGAATGATCTGCTCCGACTTGGCGATGGCCGCGAGCTTGTCGAGGCGCGGGTCGGGCACCGGAACTTCACCGACATTGGGTTCGATAGTGCAGAAGGGATAGTTGGCGGCTTGGGCCTGCGCACTTTGCGTAAGCGCGTTGAAGAGGGTGGACTTGCCGACATTGGGCAGTCCGACGATGCCGCATTTGAAGCCCATGCTAATCGACCGTCATGCGCCGAACCAACGGCGCAGTCTCTCCGCAAGTGTACCTTGCGCAGCGGCAGGCTCAGACTTCTTCTCGGCTCGAGGTGTTTTCCGCTTGGCCGGGGTCTTGGTGCGCGGTGCCTGCTCCTCGGCCTCTTGGGTTTGGACGCGATGTGCGACCAGCGACTGGAACTTGTCATAGGCACCATCGGCGAGGTGAGGGGCTTCCGCGGCGATGGCGCCAATCAACGGCTCAAGCCACTGGTAATCTGTCTTGGCAAAATCGTGCAGGACGTAGCCTGACACTAGATCCTTCTGTCCCGGGTGACCGATGCCGATGCGCACGCGTGCATAGTCGTTACCGATATGCGCGGACAGGGATTTCAGCCCGTTATGGCCGGTCACACCGCCGCCGGTCTTCACCCGCACCTTGCCGGGCGCAAGGTCAATCTCGTCGTGAAACACGATGACGTCATCGAGATCGAGTTTGTAAAAGCGGAACGCCTCCCCGACCGCGCGACCGGACTCATTCATGTAGGTTTGCGGCTTTAGCAGAAGCACCTGCTCGCGCCCAAGCCGGCCTTCGGTCGTGAGACTCGAGAAACGCTTGCGCCAAGCCGGGAAGTCGTGGGCCCCGGCGATGGCGTCGGTCGCCATGAAGCCGACATTGTGACGGTTGAAGGCATATTGCGCCCCGGGATTGCCGAGGCCGACAAAGAGCTTCATCGCGTCATCCTGATCGAAGGTTCGAGTACGCGGAGCGGGCACCGGAGCGTGGACTCAAAAAGACTAGCCCAAGAAAGCTAATCCTTTTTCTTCTCCTTTTCGCGCTCCTTCGGCTTCTCCTTGTCTTCGCTGGCTTCGGCAGCGGCCGCCTCGGGAACGGCTTCACCCTCGGCACCAGGAACGACAGCTTCGGCCGCGACGGCGCTGGGCTCGGGCTCTTCGGCAGTCCGTCCGACGATCGTAGCCACGGTGAAGTCGCGCTCGGATATGGTTGGGCGCACGTTTTCAGGCAACGCAATTGCCGAAATATGCACAGAGTCTCCGATCTCGAGGCCGGTTAGGTCCACATCGAAATGATCAGGGATGGAGTCAGCCGGACAGCGGACCGGTATTTCGTGACGCACGATGTTAAGGACACCACCGCGCTTCAAGCCGGGAGAGGCTGCCTCGTTCAAGAAGCGCACCGGGACGTCGACGGTAACGAGCGCATCCTTGGAGAGACGCAGGAAGTCGACATGAATAGGGAAGTCCCGTACGGGGTCAAACTGCACGTCGCGGGGAATCACCCGTGTCTTCGTGCCTTCGATATCCAGCACGAACACCGTACTACGGAAATGGCCGGTATGGACCTGCTGATCGATCGCACGGTAATCCACCGCGATTGTCTGCGGCTCCTTCTTGTCACCGTAAAGGACACTGGGAATGCGACCCTCGCGGCGGACAGAGCGCGAGCCGCCTTTGCCGGTTCGTGGCCTCGCCCAAGCCTTGAGTTCCATCGCCTCTGCCATAACTGCCTCCGAAGCCGGAAAAAATGTAAGGCCCCAAGGGCCTATGATCGACCGGGGCCAAGAACCCCGGGATCAAATCGAGGGGCTTATAACCTCCCCGGATAACAAAGACAATCCGCTCCGGGACCGCTATCCGCGGCTCATAGTCCCGCCTTGATGGCTGCCGGGGTGAGGCGCGGCGAGCCCTTAGCCGCGCCCTCGGCCGCCTTGATGCAGTCCATGACGCGCCGGTTCAGGGGGACCGGAACGCCGTGGCTTTCGGCCAGCCTGACGATCTCCCCCTGGATATAATCGATCTCGGTCGGACGGCGCGCCTCAAGGTCTTCCCACATGGAAGAGCGGGCCAGCGGATCGACCGCGAGCATACGACCCGCCACGAGACCAAAAATCGGATCGCGCAAGCGGAGGGCAAACGCGATCAGCCGGGGCGGCACACCTTCGATCCGCGTGGGATAAATGCCTGCTGCGCGCAGGACGGCGAGGCCCTCATACATTTGCCGGCGCAGCAACAGGCGCCAACGCCGGTCGCCAAGCTCCTTTGCAAGCGGCAGATCGGACAGTGCGTTAAGCGCATTGTTGAGATTAACGAGAAGCTTGCTCCACAAGAGCGCATCGATATCGGCATGTTCAGCGACGGGCACGCCGGGAACGTTGAGCAGAGCTCGCAATCCCTCGATCCCGTGGCCGATCTGAATCGTGCCACTGCTCGCACGATGAAAGCGCGGCGATTCGCCGTCCTTGCGCGTCTGCACCACGTTGAACGGAATCATTCCTGCAACGACGTGCCTCGGTTCGACGATCTCCTGCAGCACGGCCGCGTTGCCGACGCCGTTCTGCAGGCTAAGAACCACCGTGCGCTCCGGCGCGTGCGCAGCGATCAACTCGGCGATATCGCGTGTGTGCCGGCATTTGACCGTGGCCAGTACGACATCCGCGTCGGCGAATGCCGCCGCCGCATCGGTTGCGAGCTCGAACGAAGCCGGCGGGATGATCTCATCACCACCACCGAGATCTGAGATACGCAAGCCGTCAGCCGAGAGCGCCTCGGCCAACGGCTCGCGCAATACGAGCATGACGTTCCGCCCAGCAGCAGCCAAACATCCGCCGAGATAGCAGCCGACGCTGCCTGCCCCGGCAATGACGATGCGGGAATCAAATTTCATTACCATGCTGCACGATTATTGCTGGATAGACTTGGTTTCCCGGAGAGGAAGCGATAGTAACGTCCGCGGTCGGGGGTGCGTCAAATCTCAAGATTTTGACGGCGCAGTCGGCACATATAATCCCACGGGTTCGGATAGATAGACATGGATGAGATCACTGGCCGCCTGGACGTCGACGCCAGCTTTAAACCTCGCCTTTCCGACATCGACCACGAATTCAAGATTGCACCTCTCGCCTGGCATCTCGGCAATCTGAAGGCGGCTGCCAAGCGTAGGCTTCCGCGTGGTATTTTCGACTTTATCGAGGGCGGTTCCTACGACGAGAACACGATGCGCGCAAATGTCGCCGACCTCGGTGCGCTCAGGCTCAGGCAACGCGTCTTGGTGACCACGCCGAATCGCAATCAACACACAAGGATTCTTGGGCAACGGTCGAGCATGCCGGTGGCGATTGCGCCGATCGGTCTCATGGGAGTTATCTATCCGCGAGGGGAGATCCATGCAGCAAGGGCGGCGCAAGAGATCGGAGTGCCATTCAGCCTCAGTACATTGTCGACTTGCACTATCGAGGAAGTTTCTGCGGCCGTGCGTGAGCCTTTCTTCTTTCAGCTCTATATGTTCAAGGATCGGGCGGTCAACGCGGCGTTGTTGCAACGTGCTGAACAGGCGAGATGCTCGGCGCTCATAGTTACCGTCGATACGGCGGTGCATCCGAGGCGCAATCGAGACCTCGATAACGGTATGACTGTGCCGTTGAAGATACGGCCGCGCAATGTCGCTAGGATACTTGCAAAGCCGCGTTGGTTGATCAGTTGGCTACGCCACAGACCGACGCTGGCGAATCTCACACCATTTGTGCCAGGTGGTGCAGACTTGGGGACTGTATCGGTCTGGGCCGAGCGGAATTACAAAGGCGCGGTCGGAATTGCCGATCTTGAATGGATACGGGCGAATTGGTCCCGTAAGTTGGTAGTCAAAGGTGTTCTTGATCCCGAGGACGCCAAACTTGCCATCAAACTAGGCGCCGACGCCGTCGTGGTTTCCAATCATGGCGGACGACAGCTCGATGGCGCTAATTCCACGGTTAAGGCTTTCCCCGCTATTCGTGATGTCGTTGGCGATAGCGCCGAGTTGCTGATCGATAGCGGCGTGCGCTCGGGCCTCGATGTGCTGAAAATACTTGGGCTTGGCGCGAAAGCCTGCTTGCTTGGTCGGCCTTTCGTTTATGGTCTTGCGGCGCATGGGCAAACCGGCGTGATGGCTGCGCTTCGACTAATTGCGCAAGACCTCGATCAAGGCATGGCACTCACCGGCGTCGATGATGTGAACTCCTTGCCTTCAGGGCGGGTGATCGATCCTGCACGCGCTTAAGTCCACGAGCTGCCGCTGACACCAATGGCGCCGACCAGCACACCGTCATCAGGTCAGGTGGAGCTTAATAGAACAGGCTTGAGACCGATTTTTCCTCGGCGGTGCGCGCCACCGCCTCACCAAGCAGAGGCGCTGACGGAAGTACCCTTATATTGTGCGCGTTGATAACCGACTCGCTGGGCAGTATCGAGTCGGTGATGACCAGCTCCTTCAGCCGCGACGATATAATGCGTGCGACAGCGCCACCCGATAATACGCCATGGCTGATATAGCCGGTCACGAGCTTCGCACCTTTGTCCAGTAGGGCATCTGCTGCGTTGATCAGCGTGCCCCCGGAATCGACGATGTCGTCGATGAGGATGCAGCTTCGGCCGGACACGTCGCCGATCACATTCATCACCTCAGAATCGCCCGGGCGCTCGCGCCGTTTGTCAACGATGGCAAGAGGCGCGTCGATGCGTTTGGCAAGTCCTCGGGCACGCACCACGCCACCGACGTCTGGCGAGACCACCATTAGATTGTCTTTGGGGAAGACCTTGCGGATGTCGTCCACCATCAGAGGGGCGGCAAATAGATTGTCTGTGGGAATGTCGAAGAAGCCCTGGATCTGTCCAGCATGGAGATCGAGGGTTAGTACGCGGTCGGCACCGGCGCGGACGATCATATTGGCAACGAGCTTGGCCGAAATGGGGGTGCGCGGTCCTGGTTTGCGGTCTTGGCGGGCATAGCCGAAATAGGGAATGACGGCGGTGATCCGCCGGGCCGAGGCGCGTTTCAACGCATCGATGATGATCAACAATTCCATCAAATGGTCGTTGGCTGGCGCCGAGGTCGATTGGATGACGAATACGTCCTCGCCGCGCACGTTTTCCTGCACCTCGACGAAGATCTCCATGTCCGCGAAGCGCCGTACGATGCATTTGGTGAGGGGGGCGTTCAGGTATGTGGAAATCGCCTCTGCGAGGGGGCGGTTGCTATTGCCTGCAACCAGTTTCATGCCGTCGTCCTCGCCTCGCCAAGCCTCGGCTCAATGCCGTGCTCACCTCATCACGAGGGGCTTTTAACAAGCGCATGCGGGCGCTGTAAACTCGCGCTTTAACGATAGTCTGTGGATGGTTAGCTTGATTTGGGGAGAAGTTTAATGATGCCATCGGCAGCGGCGCCGGCGGCAGCATCGGCGATGGCGCCCCAGGGGCCATCGAGCGAGCCTCTGGGGATTGTGTTCTGCTGGGAGACTGTGCCGAGCTTCTTTCCATTCGGGTCAAGTACCTGCCAATCTATGCGGATGCTTTGCTTACCCCCGCTGGCATTAGAGAGCTTGGCGATTCCCTTGACCGTATAGACATTGGTCGCCGGCCCATTTGCGAGCTTTACGCCCCCCGCATAAAGCCGTTTCTTAAGTGCTGTGGTGAGGGACCTCTGGCCGTCTCCGGGGGCACCCGACACCGGCGTGACCAGTACACCCGCGGACCGTGGCGTGGCCGTAACTGCCGTCGGTGGCGTTGAAGCCCTTGTTGCCGCGGCGGGTGGTGCGGTGGCGGCCACGGGGGTTGCGGAGCTGCGGCCACCCGGCAAACCTGCGCCAAGCTGTGACGCGGTCTTGTTGGCGATGTTGCGGATCGCTGCGCTGTCGACTTTGCTCCATGGATCGCCGCCCGAGCGCTGCACCGTCTCGTCACCCGCAACTCGGACCACACGTGCACCTTGGGAGTCGGTCACGTCCCAGATGTAAGAAATTTTCGCCCCACGCACTTCGTTAGAGGCGAGTAGATAGCCACGCATCGTGTAGTTGCCGCCGCTGCCTGGGATGAGTGTCAGGTTGTGTGCTGCTCCCGATTCGACCAATGCTTGGGTTAACTCTTTGGTTACCTGCGGTGGTGCGCCGACAATTGGCGCGATGGTGATCTTGGGCGAGCCGCTGAGGAAGCTTGTATAGCTGCTTAAACCGCCCCCTCCGCCGCAACCGGTGAGGCAGGCAAGGGTCAGCATGGCGAGCACAGCGTATGCGCCGCGCCTGAATCGCTCTTGCATGCGTCGTGAGTTCGCGTCCAACAAAATACTCCCTCTGTTGGCCGCACAGCACCGCTCGCGACAATTCTGCCGTGACGGAACTCTCAACCCCTACTGGGCCTTAGATTACCTGCCCCGGGCAGTTCGCGTCCAGTTCAAGGGTAGCGCGATGCCGGAACCCAATGCCCATATGGTGAACGCAGGTCAAGCAAGCACGATGGCAGAAATTTGGCGGCCATAATCGTCTTCACCGTGGTGCTGTGACCGCCGGTAGCTGAAAAGGCGGGTTTCATCGCAATAGGTGCAAAGGGCGAGGTCATCGATGGCTCCGACGCCTGCCCTGGCAAGTCGTTCTGCCACATAGCCGGTAAGATCGAAATGCGCCTCCCCCGAGCCCTCATCGCTGATGAAAAAGCCCTCGCTGTGCGGTTCCCTGGCCAGGAACTGTTCCTTGTAGTCCGCGCCTACCTCATAGGCCTTTTGCGAAATTGCCGGACCGATGACGGCACGAATGCGCTCGGATTTGGCGCCGAGTTTGATCATGGCATCCACGGTTGCTTCCACGATGCCATCCAGCGCGCCGCGCCATCCGGCGTGCGCCGCCCCGATCACGCGCGCTTCGCCATCGTAAAACAATACAGGAGCGCAGTCGGCGGTGAGCACACCGAGCGCCAGGCCCGGCTTGGCCGTAACCATGGCGTCGGCCTCGGGACCTTTACCATCAGCCCATGGTTTGTCGACGATGACCGCTTCGGCACTATGCTTCTGATAGAGCGAAAGCAGCTTGCCAGGTTGCACCCCGAGGATTTCGGCAACACGGGCGCGGTTCTCTTTCACATTGGTAGGGTCGTCGCGCGAACCCGGGCCGCAATTCAGCGACGCATAGATGCCACCCGAGACGCCGCCCTGGCGGGTGAAAAAGCCATGGCTGATACCATCGATACCAGCGAGGCTTACCGCGCAGAGTCTCATCTTGTCTTGCATGACCATCGTGCCGCTCGAATAGCTCAAATGTCTCCGAAGGGCGGTGGCGGGGCAAGACCGTCGGTCATCATCGTAAGCGCCTTGAAAAGCGTCCCCATCTGGCGATGTTCGGTAAGCCGTGCGGTGCCGGACAGAATCGAATTGCGCTGCACCGGCGTGGCGTGGGTGAGCAGACGGTCGCGGCGGGCTTCAAGACCAAGCTTGAGAAGAAAGTCCCTTTGCGGGAGTGGGCCATGGACTTTCAAACCACGCAATTCAGCCGCCGACCGGAGCGCAGCGAAATCGACATGGGCGGTCAAATCCGCCTCGCCCGGCATGTGGAGCGGGTTCGTGTAGCGATGGCCGCGCACGGCCTGCAGCGTATCTCCGAAGCTCGTTGCTTCATGACCGTAATCGATAAATAAGGACCCGAGTGCTGCTACTGCCGCGCGAGTTGCCAGAACATCCATCAGCCGTTCGATCGCCGGCCGAACTTCGAGGATCGCGCCATTCTTGGCGTCAACGGGTAACTTATCGGTTTGAACCCTACCACCATCGGTAAAAGCAAAAGCGCCGTCTCGGTTCACGGTGATGCAGCGTTCGCGCCAAGTCCCCCCACGCAACACTAGCTGCCGTATGGGCAGGGCATCGAGAAATTCATTGGCAAAGATGATGAGGGGTCCATGCGGCACATCCTCCAGTTTATCGAACCATTGCACCGGTACCGGCGACGCACGCAAAGCGACTTGCTGCATGTCACGCAGGACAGGGCTCGTCTCGACCAAGGCGACCGTTATGGCTTCGAGGAAATGCGGAGTACTGCGCCAGGCGCGTAGTGCGTCGGCCATAAGCGTACCGCGGCCAGGACCAAGCTCGGCGATGGTCACGGATCGCGGCATGCCCATGGATTGCCATACGGCGACAGCCCATAATCCCAAAAGCTCACCAAAGATCTGGCTGATCTCCGGCGCGGTAATGAAATCACCCTGTGCACCGATGGGATGGCGTGTGACGTAATATCCCAATTCCGGATCGGTCAGACAGGCTTCCATATAGTCGGCGACACTGATCGGCCCTTCACGTGCGATGCGTGCCTTGAGTCGTACCGCAAGAGGTACTTCCTCGCGGGGTTTTGGTTGCGCATTCATCAAGATGCGGCGATGGCGGGCTCACGCCGTGCGCGCCAAATGAGCCAAGCGCCGATCAGAATCATCGGGATAGAATAGACAATCCCAGGCGTGAATAGGCCGATATCCATCGGATGTCCGAAATGGGGCTCACGCACGAATTCCACCAGGCTGCGGAAAATACCGTAGAACACCAGGAACAGCCCGAACACCGTGCCGGGGCGTGTCAGCGCGTGATAGCGATGTGTGGCAACACGCAGAATGAGGAACAGCACTATTCCTTCAAGGGCCGCCTCGTAGAGCTGGCTCGGATGGCGGGGAACATCGCCGGCGCCGGGAAACACCATCGCCCAAGGAACGTCGCTTTCACGGCCAACGACTTCCGCGTTGATGAAATTGGCGATGCGGCCGAAGAACAAGCCGAACGGTGTTGAAGCCGAGGCGACATCGCCGAGCGACAACGGGTTGATGTCCTTGATACGCGAAAAAAAATAAACCGCGAGCACCACGCCGAGCAGTCCGCCATGGAATGACATGCCGCCCTGCCATATCGCGGGGATCGCGGACGGATTCTGCCAGAAATAGCTCGGCTCGTAGAACAGCACAAAACCGAGCCGACCGCCGACCACGATGCCAAGGGTGATCCATAAGAGAAAATCGTCGGCCTGGCTCACAGTCATAGGCGATTTGCCGCCCCAGAGGGCGGGCCGCGAAACGAGGTAGCGCCCGTAGAGCCAACCGCAAAGGATGCCGGCCATATAAGCGAGCCCGTACCAGCGAACGGAAACCGGCCCGATCTCGACGGCCACGGGATCGATTATGGGGTAGGGGATGGTGAGGAGAGGCATGGGTTGGAGGCTTGAATTCAGGCGACCCTTTACCGCCGTTGCTTGTCTGTCAAGACGCGAGCCTGCTTGCGCCAGTGAGACAGGCATCCCATAGTCCTACCATGACACAGACCACCGGACGGTTGTTTGACGAACTCGGCAAGCTGCTCACCGATGCGGCAGGCGCGGCGGAAGGCGTGCGCAAGGAGGTCGAGAGTGTGGTTCGTTCCCAGGCCGAACGCGTATTGCGGGATCTCGACGTGGTGCAGCGGGAGGAGTTCGAGGCGGTCAAGGCGATGGTGCAGAAGGCGCGAGAGGAGAACGACCAGCTCAAAGCGCGTATAGCCGCGCTCGAGACTAAACTCGCCGGGAAAGCGACTTAGGCACTTGACTGCCAGCGCTGACGTTAGGCAACTCCGCACAACGAATCCGACTCACCGCCACCGCTTGTGGCCTGAAAATTTTCCACAACAATCTTTAGGTGGTCCACAGCAATCCGCTTGGCCGGACTCGGTCGCGTTGGTGCTCGCAGACTCTCCAATATATAACTGATTCACAAGGTGATTCGCGGCGCGTTGGGTCGCGCGGAACTCTGCAGGGGGCCACAGAGGCACGCATGGCTACGGCACAGGCCAATTTCGACCGTTACACCAACCCGGTGGATATGGTCGAGCACATCGCCACAATCCACGACTGGACCTTCGAGCGTACTGCCCCGGACGAGCTAACACTCTCGGTTGCTGGCGAATGGTGCGATTATCACATTTCGCTCACTTGGCGGGATGATCTTGAGGCACTGCATCTCGCTTGCGCTTTTGATTGCAAAACCGCTGTCCTCAGGCTGAACGAGGTCTACCGGCTTTTGGCGATGATCAACGAGCAGCTCTGGCTCGGCCACTTCGATCTGTGGAAAGAAGATGGCATGCTACTTTACCGCCATGGATTGCTGCTCACCGGCGCCGAGACCCAGGCCAGCCAGTGCGAGGCGCTGTTAAAGGCAGCGCTTGAGACCTGCGAGCGCTATTATCAATCCTTTCAGTTTGTGTTGTGGGCGGGCAAGTCCGCCGAGGACGCACTCGCCGCAACCATGTTCGAGACACAAGGACAAGCATGACACTGAGCCTCGCCGGCCCGCTGCTCCTGGTTGGGGCGGGCAAGATGGGCGGGGCGCTGCTCGAGGGTTGGCTCCGGCAGGGCCTCGACCCGAAATCGGTCTTCCTCCAGGATCCCGCGCCATCGGCGGCGGTTGAGGCGCTCGCCGCACGTCACGGGATCGCTATTGGAGTTGCGCCTGACCTGCCCGGAGAACCGGCGGTGGTGGTGATCGCGGTCAAGCCTCAAGTCACCGATAAATTGCTGCCAGAGGTCGAGCCCCTGCTAGGCGAGCAGACGGTAGTCCTATCAATTGCCGCGGGCCGCACGCTCGCCGGTCTCGCACATCATCTGCCACCGGATACGGCCATCGTTCGCGCTATGCCGAATACGCCGGCGGCAGTCGGTCGGGGTATCAGCGTCGCCGTCGCTAATGAGCGTGTCACGCCGGAGCAGAGGCGCGAATGCGATGCCCTGCTCGCCTCGGTCGGCGAGGTGATCTGGGTCGATGATGAGATGCTTCTCGATGCGGTTACCGCGGTGTCAGGCAGCGGGCCTGCCTATGTGTTTCTGCTCGCCGAATCCCTTGCCGATGCCGGCATGGCTGCCGGTCTTGATCGCAAGCTTGCCGAACGTCTCGCACGCGTCACCATTGCCGGCGCCGGTGAGTTGCTGCGCCAATCAGACTTGTCGGCTGCCGAACTGCGCGAGCACGTGACATCTCCGCAAGGCACAACCGCAGCTGCCCTCGAAGAACTGATGGTGGAAAAGGGGCTCAAGCACCTGCTAGCCCGCGCGGTCGCCGCTGCGGCCAAGCGTTCCAAGGAGCTTTCCAGTTAGACGGCATCTTCCGATTGCCGCCTTCCGGTCGTAAGATCGACGGCAAAAGGAGTAACGCCCATGTTCGACGATTTCTCCAAACGCGCCAAGGCTGTGCGCGCCGGGATGGCGCTGGCGCAACAGCGCAAATGGGGTGATATCACCCTTGCCGACATAGCCCAGTCCGCGGGCCTCAGCCTTGCCGATCTCAGACATGAATTTTCCTGCAAGAGCGATATCCTCCGTGCCTTCCAGGCCGAGGTCGATGCTGAAGTTCTGATCAAGGTGAAGGCTGCGCCCGCCGGTCAGAATCCGCGCGACCGAGTGTTCGACGTCATCATGACGCGGTTCGAGGTACTCACGCCGTACAAGCCGGCGCTAAAGCGCATCTCCGACTATCTCTGCTGTCATCCGGGCGAAGGTGCGTTCCTCGCCTGTTCGACGCTTGCTTCGCAATACTGGATGCTTGCCGGCGCCGGCATCAAGCTTGACGGACCAGGTGCAGCCTTGCGCGTTGCCGGCCTCGCCGGGATCTACGCCAAAGTTTTCCAGATATGGCTCGACGATCCCTCGGCCTCGCTCGACAAGACCATGGCCGCGCTCGACCGTAGGCTCAGTACGGGTGAGCAGTGGCTTGAGCGAGCGGAGTCCGTCTGCGAGAGTTTCTGCCGTCTGGCTTGTGCCTTCGTGCCGCGAAGTTGGCGAAAGTCATCCGGCGAGACGAAGTCTGCGCCACCATCCTCACCGCAGCCGTCACCATCACCCAGCATGCACTGAAGTGCCGCTAGTCGTCCTCGCCTATGGCGCCTGAAAGGTCCTCGGGGCCTTCGCCAGGCATCTCTGCGTCAATGGGATCGCCGCCATCATAGGGCGTGTCCGGGTCGTCGATCGGCGGACCGGGATTTTCGCCATCTACGATAAGTCCGCCGCGGGGAACTTCGCCTGGAGCGAAGACAGGCGCGCCGCTCTTGCGCCTCACATCGACGCCACCACCCCCGATATCCATCTCGATCTCGGAACCGGGTTGTTCCAGCTCCTGAATCTCTTCCGTCATGTCGTTCTGCGCTACGGCCGGCGCAACTGCCATGGCCACGATCGCTGCAAGTCCGGCCGCTATATTCTTCATCTTCCTCTCCTCCCAATCACACAGGAACTCTTAGCACGGCTTTCAATCCGCCGAGGCGCGATTTGCTGAGCGCGATGTCGCCGCCATGAATACGGGCGATATCGCGGGCAATTGCCAAGCCAAGCCCGGTCGACCCCGCATCTTGATTGCGTGCGTGATCGACCCGATAGAAGGGCCGAAACACATGCTCATGCTCATCTTCGGGAATGCCCGGACCGTCATCCTCGACCTCGACGGTGAGTGATCCATTCTGCTTGGCGGCACTGACATTCACGTGCTCGGCAAAGCGCGCGGCGTTGTTAACGAGATTGGCCACGGCGCGCTTAAAGGCATGACGGCGCACAGGAACCACCAACGGCTCGTCCTTGACCTCGATCTTGATGTCCTTGGTGCCGTGGGCCTGATTCCGCACTTCACCCAGGATCTCGCCGATATCCGTGCGCACGATCTCTTCGCCGGAATCGCCTTTGGCGAAGGCCATGTAATCCTCGAGCATGGCTTGCATTTCGTCCACGTCGGCGTGCATGGCCTCGAGCTCGGGGTTGTCCTCAAACATAGCGAGCTGCAACTTGAAGCGCGTGAGGACGGTGCGAAGATCGTGGCTCACCCCTGCCAGCATCACGGTGCGCTGCTCTACGTGACGTTCGATGCGGTCCCGCATCTCGATGAAGGCATGGGCCGCCTGACGCACTTCGCGCGCGCCACGCGGCCGGAAATCAATGGGCGGGGGGCGCCCCTTGCCGAAACTGTCGGCGGCGTCCGCCAGTCGCAAGATCGGCTTGATCTGGTTGCGCAGGAACAGGATGGCCACAGTAAGCAAAACGAGCGAGGTGCCGACCATCCACAACAGGAAAATCTGCGAGTTCGATGCGTAGGTCTGGCTGCGACGGGCGAGGACATGCATCACCCCATCGTCAAGCTTGACGCGGATGTCGACGAGGTTGGAACGGCCGACGGTATCGATCCAGAACGGACGCCCGACTCGTCTGGTCAACTCCTCGGAGAGCGTCGAGTCGAGCAAGTCGAAAAACGGTTTGGCGCGCGCTTCGGGAAGTTCCTCACCGGGTGCGAAGCGGACGCGCAAGCCGAGGTCCTGCTCCGCGAGCCGCGTCAAGATCTCGGCATTTGCGTCCTGCGGATAGGATTTATAGATGTCGATCAGCATGGCGATGTTCTGCACCGTCACTGTCGACAGACGCCGCGTTACCGTCTGCCAGTGACGCTCCAGGAACACGAAAGTCAGCACCGACTGCAAAAGCACCATCGGCGCGATGATGATGATGAGGGAGCGGGCATAGAGGCCTTTCGGCATCATGTCACCGAACGCGGCCATGATGCGCGCAAACGGGCGGCGTGGGCGCGTAATGGGGCGTGACTCGGTGGTTGCGTCCATCACTCGGGATAGAGAGTATAGCCTTTGCCGCGCACGGTCTGGAGATAGACCGGGTTGGCGGGATCGTTCTCGATCTTGCGGCGTAGGCGATTGATCTGCACGTCGACAGCGCGCTCACCGCCGCTATCGGCGCCCTTGGCGAGTTCGTGGCGGGAGACCGGCATCCCGGGACGTTGCGCGAAGTAGCGCAACAGATCGCGCTCGCGCTCGGTGAGACGGACGGTTTCGCCGTTACGTTTCAGCTCGCCGCGGGATATATGGAAGATAAAATCGCCCATGCGGATTTCGCCGGTAGGAGGGCTGCCGCCACGGCGCAGCACATTGCTCACGCGGAGCAGCAGTTCGCGCGGATCGAACGGCTTGGCGAGATAATCGTCGACGCCCGTTTCGAGTCCCTCGATGCGCTGCTCGGGCTCGGCGCGGGCGGTCAGCATCAGAATCGGCACTGGCGACTCCCGTCTGAGCGAGCGGGCGAAATCGATGCCCGACTCGTTGGGCATCATCACGTCGAGGATGAGCAGGTCGAAGGAGAGACTACGCATCGTGGCGCGCGCCGCGGCGGCATCGACGGCAGTGGTCACGCGGAAACCGTGATCGTGCAGGTAGCGTGCGAGCAGATCGCGAATGCGGCTGTCGTCGTCGACTACAAGAATATGCGGCGCGTGGTCGTCTGGAGCCTCGGCGCGATGGGTCCTGATCGGCGTCGGCATGGTCATGCCCCTTCCTCCTTATCCCGCCGTTTGAGCGGACGTGGAGACGCCGCCATGATCGAGGAAACTTTGGGCCGATCTTCGGCATTGACCATGGCTTCCAGAAAATCGCGTACAGCAACCTCGGCCCCCGGGCCGGCGGCGTGCAATGCGTCGGCAAGCCTTACGAGTTGCGGTGCGGCAAGCCTTTCGGCCAGCATCCGGCCTTTGTCGGTAGGGTACAGGAGGCGCTCGCGGCGATCCGCGCTGCCCGCCTGCTGCACAATATAACCCTTGTCGATCAATTGCTTGAGAACCCGGCTCAGGCTCTGCTTGGTGATGGTCAGGATGTCGAGCAGGTCGACCACCCGTAAGCCCGAATGGCGATTGACGAAATGCAGGACGCGATGATGCGCCCGGCCGAAGCCGAAATCCTTGAGTATGGCGTCCGGATCGCGGGTAAAATCGCGATAGGCGAAGAACAAAAGCTCGGCATATTCGACCAGTTTTGCCTCCGGCAACGCCTCTTTTTCGCGCGAACCGCCATCGCTGCGCCGCGCCGTTTCTGCGGGTTTCGGGACCTGGGTCATAGGCTCATTTAGGTCAGTCATGTTGACTTAATTTTCGCCCTCGTTTATGTCAGCCATGTTGACTTATCTTGGCCCTTGATACGCCTCGTCGCCGGGTCGCGCAATCGCCGTCGCGGGTGGTAATAGAGGCTGTAACGGCTTCCACGGTCGCGCAGAACGGCCGGTGCAATCGGAGGAGAGCTCATGGCCCCCGTGCCATACGATCAGCGCGACGGAGTCATCTGGCTGAACGGCGAACTCATCCCCTGGCGTGATACCAAGGTCCATGTCCTCACCCACGCGCTGCATTATGCCAGTGCGGTATTCGAGGGCATGCGCGCCTATGACGGCTCCATCTTTAAGTTGACCGAGCACAATCAGCGCCTGCACGAATCCGCCAAGATCCTCGACTTCGAAATTCCCTATTCCGTCGCCGAGCTCGACAAGGCGGCACGCGAAGTGCTGCGCGCCAACAAGCTCACCGATGCCTATGTGCGTCCTATCGCCTGGCGGGGCAGCGAGCAGATGGGCGTCGCCGCGCAACACACCAAAATCAACGTTTCGATCTCGGCGTGGGATTGGGGCTCCTATTTCGATCCGGCCGCGCGCGAGAAAGGCTTGCGCCTCGCCATCGCTCAGTATCGCCGTCCCGATCCGCGCACCGCGCCGACCAAAAGCAAGGCCGCCGGCCTTTACATGATTTGCACCATCGAAAAGCATCGCGCCGAGAAGGCTGGCTATGCCGATGCGCTGATGCTCGACTGGCGCGGGCAGATCGCCGAAGCCACCGGCGCCAATATCTTCTTCGTCAAGGATGGCGTTCTGCATACGCCGACACCGGACTGCTTCCTCGACGGCATCACGCGGCGCACGGTGATCGCGCTCGCCAAGCAGCGCGGGCTGCAAGTGGTTGAGCGGGCGATCATGCCGGAGGAGATGGCGGAGTTTTCCGAATGCTTTATCACCGGCACCGCCGCCGAGGTCACACCGGTTTCCGAGATCGGTCCTTACCGTTTCGCCATCGGCGACATCACCCGCACTTTGATGGACGATTTCTCGGCGCTGGTTCGCCCCGCGCAGACAGTCGCCGCCGCCGGTTAGGGGCTGTTTCGCCTCGGTATCTCATGCCCGCAGGAATTTACGGATCGGGGAACGTGCCTGGAGGCAGGTCTTTGTTCGCCACCCACTCGATGCATTTGGGCAGCTGACCGTCGGTCTCGATGAATTCCTTCACTGCTTCATAGGCGTCGGGAAAGGGAATGAAGAGGCCGACGGGCAGGGGCGTATTGTGCAAATTATCCACCCATTCACGCAGCCGTCGCAGGTCGCCCTTTGAGCTATAGGTCTCTCGATAGCCACCGCCCCACTTTGTGTAGATCAAGAGGACGCCCAGATTTGGGATCCCCCACATCAGCAGACGAATATCGATGCGGCCCTTGTTGGCGGGCAAAGCGTCAGTTCCCTCAATTCCCTCAGCCTCAATACTCGCACCATCATTGCCGCCAGTGTGGAACCACTCCCGACCTGGAGGAGCGTAGAAATAGGGTCTCAACTCTTGCGGATCGAGCCAGCCCTTTAACTCTTGGGAATCGAAATAGCCGCTCTTTCTCATGGCCTACTCGGTCCAATTACCGTCGCGCATGGTCCGGATGAGCCGTGCCTCACGGTTTGGGGAAGGTGCCGGGCGGCAGGTCTTTGTTCGCGACCCACTCGATGCATTTGGGCAACTGACCGTCAGTCTCGATGAACTCCTTCACCGCCTCGTAGGCGTCGGGGAAGGGAATGAAGAGACCGACGGGGAGTGGATCGTTGTGCAGATTACGCACCCACTCCTTAAGGCGGCTCATGTCACCCTTGGAGGTGTAGGCCTCCTGATAGCCACCGCCGTACTTGTGGTAGATCAGCAGAACGCCAAGACCCGGAATTCCGTAGATGTAAAAGTCTAGATCGACACGACAGCCAGCAAGATGGTCCTCGTTCTCTGTGCCGTACAAGCCTTCCGCCCAGAGAGCGGCCGAGTCGTTACCGCCTGTGTGGAACCACTCTTCACCAGGAGGCCCAAAAAAATAGGGCTTCAGCGCTTCCGGATTCGGCCAGCCCTGACGCTCGAGTCTTTCGAAGGACGTTCTCTTACGCATCCGAGTCCTCAATCGATCCATTCGCCATTGTGCATCTTTCGTACGCGCCCCTCCGGGTCAATAAAAGTGATGACAGGATTGCCCAATTCCAATCCAATAAGCGGAAGTATCTTCTCGCAGCTGGGGCACATCTCGCGATCGACCGTGACCTCGATCGTCTTGCCTGCGAGTGTTCCACCGTTTGCGCGTGCTGCTCGCAGAAGGCATGTGGTTTCGGCGTGATAGACGGCGTTGTTCGGAAGTTGTCCAATGTTGTCGGTGTTCATGCAACGGGGTGGAGGTCAACTCAAAAGGTAGGAATGTATTCCGGGGGGTTAGCGCGGGCGCAATGGATCGAAGGGTCGCCCAGCTTAGGCAAGCGGGCGCGGGCGCTGATCCATGCTAGGGTCGGAGGCCCATGGACAGTTTCAGCCAACAATTCGAGCAGCGATCCAAGAAACGCGGGGGAGAGCGGACTGAACCGCCCGCGTTCGACGCGCAGTTTCGCGCGCAACTGTTCGATCTCTTGAAATGGCGGCGGGATGTGCGGCGGTTCAAGCGTGACCAACTCCCGCCAGGCACCATCGAACGGCTGATCGCGCTGGCTTCACTCGCGCCGTCGGTGGGTTTGAGCGAGCCGTGGCGCTTCGTCGTGATCGAAGACGCAGCGCGCCGCGCCGCCATCCGCCAATGCTTCGAAACATGCAACGAGGATGCACTCGCCGCGCAGTCACCGGACCGCAGCTCGCTCTATGCCCGGCTTAAGCTCGCCGGCCTCGACGACGCGCCCGGCCAGATCGCCGTGTTCTCGGACCGCGCCACGGCGCAAGGCAACGGGCTCGGGCGCCTGACCATGCCCGAGACGCTCGATTATTCCGTGGCCATCGCCATCCATACACTGTGGCTCGCCGCGCGTGCCGAAGGCCTCGGCCTCGGCTGGGTGTCGATCCTCGATCCGGCGCGCATGACCGCGATCCTCGATGTGCCGCAAGACTGGCGATTCATCGGCCATCTCTGTATCGGCTATCCGGCCCAGGCGGACGACATGCCGGCGCTCGAGCGGGCAGGGTGGGAGCATCGCCATCCGCCCGGGCACACCCTGCTTTATCGTTGATACGCGCTTGATCCTCTGCCGCCTAAAAGGCACTCTCTCGGTGCGGCAGGGGTGCCGCTTTGGGGGCAAATGTGCGCAAAGCCTGGTTGATGCTGATCGCGGCTGGCCTGATGGCGGCCGGTTTCGGCTTGCTCTCGGCGTACGATACGCAGGCCGCGCCGCCCGCACCCATTGCCGGCACGCTTCAATCCGAGCCTTTGGTAATGCCCGCGCGGGTATGGAAGGATTGTCAGTCTATCGCCATGTGCACGGGTTGCCGCCCGGTCTATCGCTGCCGCTCCTGCACCTACAAGCGGACCTGCCAGGGCGGCAGGTGCGGCTGGGGCGATGTCTGCGTATGGGGCCCTCACGTTAAGGTCCTGCCGCGCGGCGCGCGCATCATCCGCTAAACGGAGCAGCACTGGTCCTGGTGCTAGGTCGAGACCACTCTGGTCCTCGGTCCTTAGCGTCTCGATTGAATGCATGATAGTCTCGATCGGTCACGGCGGCTTTGGCCACCGAGCAAGTAACTCAAGCAAACGACGGAACGCATTGTTGGAGAGTCCCAGCGAACAGATGGTCCGGCCAGGCCCGCCCCGGCCTTCCATCATCATGCGGCCAGGCATGCGCACGCTTGCTCCCGGCGAGGAGCGCTACACCGTTCCTGGCGGAGGTGCCATCGCGGTTGAGATTCGCGCCGGCGATCGCGTGCGGCTGGTCGATGTGGAAGGCATGCAGTGCTGCGAGCTGGTGGCCGTCGATGCAAGCGGCGCCGCCGACACTGGTGTTCTGGGCGTTCGCGGCGACGGCGACGCGCGTGGCATGAAGCAGATCCTTGGCGGAGAGAGTGAAAGCGCGCGCGCGGTTCGGGCAGGGATCGAACGGCGTGGTATCGATTTCGCCAAAGCGCGGGCCATCACCCTGTTCGGCGGCGAGTCGCGCTCCGGAGAGGCTGCCGAATTCACTGTCTCGCGTGACGGTCTGTTGATTGCCGCCGCGCCAAGCGCTCCGATGGCGGTCGATGCTCACGACACAGCGACGCCGATCCGACTCCACATTCAGCGTAGCCGCATCCTCTCTGCAAACGAGACGACGTTGCCCGAGCCGTTGGCGGATCCGCTTCAGGACATCAGGGTCAATAGCGCCACGGCTGGCGCCTATTTCGTGCGGGCCGGCGAATTCATCCAGATCATCGACGTCGCGGGACGCCAATGCACAGATTTCCAGTGCTTCGCCGCCCGTAAGCTCGACAAGGGCGTGGAAGAGCCGCTTGATGTCACCACCACACGCTCGATGACGGGGTTGAGCTATCCGCTTCCCGGCCTGTTCTCAAAGGCCTTCGATCAGGGCATGGAACCGCTCGTGGAGGTAGTCCGCGACACCGTCGGACGTCACGATTCTTTCGGGCTTGCGTGCTACGCGCGCTTTTACGAGGACCAGGGTTATCCCGGCCACGTCAACTGCACGGATAATTTCAATGCTGAGCTTGCATCGTACGGCATCGCCGCGCGTAAGGGCTGGATGGCTCTCAACTTCTTCTACAACACCGGCATTGATCAGAATAATGTGCTCTACCTCGACGAGCCGTGGTCGAGGCCCGGCGATTACCTCCTGCTACGAGCTCTTACCGATATTATCTGCGTCTCTTCAGCTTGCCCCGATGACATCGATCCATCAAACGGATGGGAGCCTACCGATATCCATGTGCGTACCTATTCGGCTAAGCAGAGCTTCTCCAGAGCGGTGGCCTATCGAATGACGCCAGATGCCGAACCAGAACTGACGCGCGAGACCGCGTTCCATCCGCGCTTTTCCGCGTTGACGCGCAACTACTCCGAATATCGCGGCTATTGGTTGCCGAGCCGGTTTTCCAACGATGGACCAGTCGCCGAGTACTGGGCCTGCCGCGAGCGTGCGGTCATTATGGACTTATCGCCGTTGCGCAAATTCGAGGTGACCGGCCCGGATGCGGAGTCTCTGCTGCAATACGTGCTTACGCGCAACGTGCGGAAACTGGCCACCGGCCAAGTGGTCTATACCGCCATGTGCTATGACCACGGCGGCATGATCGACGACGGCACACTGTTCCGCCTCGGCGACACCAATTTCCGCTGGATCGGCGGCGACGAGTATAGCGGTATCTGGCTGCGCGAGCAGGCCGAGAGATTGGGATTGAAGGCCTGGGTACGCTCCTCGACCAACCAGCTGCACAATATCGCCGTGCAGGGGCCGAAGAGCCGTGAGATCTTGCGGGAGGTGATTTGGACCCCTCCGGCACAGCCGACCTTGGCAGAACTCGGCTGGTTCCGTTTCACCATCGGGCGCATTGGCGGTTTCGAGGGTGTGCCGGTCGTGGTGTCACGTACCGGCTATACCGGCGAACTTGGCTACGAAATCTTCTGTCACCCCAAAGATGCCCTCACCGTATTCGACGCGATCTGGCATGCGGGCGAACCGCATGGGTTGCTGCCGTTCGGGCTGGAAGCCCTCGACATGGTGCGCATCGAGGCCGGACTCGTCTTCGCCGGTTATGAATTTTGCGACCAGACCGACCCGTTCGAGGCCGGCATCGGCTTCACGGTGCCGCTGCGATCGAAGAATGAGGACTTTATTGGCCGCGAGGCATTGGTCCGGCGGCACGAGCACCCACAGAAGAAGCTGGTCGGCCTGGAGATGGAGGGCGACGAAGCGGTTGGCCACGGCGACTGCATCCATATCGGCCGGCCGCAGGTCGGCGTGATTACCAGTGCCACGCGTTCGCCAATTCTGAAAAAGACGATAGCGCTCGCCAGGGTCGATGTCGCCCATTCCGAGGTCGGGACGCAAGTCGAGGTCGGCAAGCTGGACGGTCAGCAGAAGCGGCTGCCGGCGCGCATCGTGCGCTTCCCGCACTACGATCCCGAGAAACTACGGGTGCGGGCCTGAGAGGCAGGAAAAAGCCTATTCCGCGGCGACCTGCTTCACCGCCAGGAAAGTCTTCATGGAATCGTCCATCGCCTCTAGCCATGGCGTGTGGTGAATCGGCGCCATGGTTCCCGAGCAAGGCGATTTGAACGCCTTGTTACGGTAGCCGAGAATGGAATCCCCCTTGTCGTGTTCCCATTCTTTGAACTCGTCGACCGTCATGTCGATGTCGAATTTTGGGTAGTCGATCACGGCGCATAAGTCGCGCACATAGTCGGCCTGGAAGTCGATCTTCTCGAAAGCATCCTTGAGGGCCTCTTCGCGCTTGACCCACGCGGCATCGTCCTTGGCCATTTCCGCATGTGATGGCAGCTTGATCCTGCCCAGGATCACGTCACGCGCGTACCAGGCCTGCGCGTCGAACATGGAGAAGGTATAAAACTGATCCTGCATACCGAGATACATGAGCTTCGGATTGTCGAGCCACATGATGCCTTTGTAGAGATGTGGCGGATGCATACGGTTATGGGTACGCAGCTTCAGCTCTTCGTCCAGAAATGGGAAGTGATGCAGATATCCGGTGCACAAGATGATGGCATCGACATCCTTGGTCGAACCGTCTTTGAAGTGCACCGTCTTGCCCTCGATCTTGGTGAGTAGAGGCCGCTCTTCCATCGTCTCTGGCCATTTGAAGCCCATGGGCTGGGTACGCCAGCACATGGTGACGGATTTCGCCCCGTATTTATGGCATTGGAGACCAATATCCTCCGCCGAGTAGCTTGCGCCGACGATCAGCAGGTCCTTCCCCTTGAACTCGTCGGCGCTGCGGAAATCATGGGCATGAAGGACGCGTCCGGGGAACGACTCGATGCCTTTAAAGGACGGCACGTTCGGTACCGAGAAATGGCCCGACGCCACGACCACATAGTCGAACTCTTCGGTTTTCATCTTGCGATCGGGTAGATGCTCGACCGTCACGGAGAATTTGCCTGACGCCTTGTCGTAGCTGATGTGGCGCACCGCCGTATTGAATTGGATCCAAGGCCTTACGCCCGCGGCCTTCGCGCGCCCGACGATGTAATCGTAGAGGACCTCGCGCGGCGGATAGGATGGAATCGGTTGTCCAAAATGTTCATCGAATGTGTAGTCGGCGAATTCCAGACATTCCTTGGGGCCGTTCGACCACAGATAACGGTACATGCTGCAATGCACCGGCTCTCCATGCTCGTCGGTGCCGACACGCCAAGTGTAGTTCCAAAGGCCGCCCCAATCGCTCTGCTTCTCGTAGCAAACGATCTCGGGGATCGCCGCTCCCTTACTTTTTGCCTGTTGGAATGCGCGTAATTCGCTGAGGCCACACGGCCCCGCCCCGATGACGGCAACACGACCTGTCATGTCTAACTCCCTTCGATCGTACGACCCAGCCCGATACATTACACAGCCGGTGGCGCTCGGCCAGCAGGCTACCAGTGCAACTTCATTTTATGACGCCATTTTCAATCGCACCATCTCAAACCAAAGTGGCTCCTATTGTCCTTAGGTTGGTAACGGGTCTAAGCTTTCGTCCACTTTGTTAGGGAGACTTCTACAAATTACTTCTGGGCAAGAAGCGTAAGGTCGATCGCCGGTTTTGACGATCGTACCGCGTCGCTTTGGAGGGGTACCAATGACAACCAAGTTTGCACTCAGCCTGGTCAACCGCCGTGACTTTCTTTTAACGACTGCCGCTGCCACCGTTATGGCCGGCGTTTCCATGCCTAAGATTACGTTCGCGGCCGACAAAGTCGTGAAGATCGGCTTCCTCGCTCCGCTGACCGGTGAGGTCGCGGCTTGGGGCAAACCCGGTCTCGACGGCTGCAGTATCTGGGCCGATTGGGTCAATGCCGATGGCGGCATCAAGATCGGCGATGATGCCTACAAGGTCGAATTCGTCGCCTATGACGACGAATACGACCCCGGCAAGGCGCGCACCGGCGCCGTCAAGCTGATCAAGGAAGACGGTGTCAAGTTCGTCATGATGCTTGGTGGTGATCCTTGGCCAGGCGTTTCGCCGGTATCGGACAAGGAGAAGATGTTATTCTCCACGCTCCTGCCGAGCGATCTGACTCCTGAGACCAAGTTGCTGGTCGCACCTTGCGAAGTGCATCCCATCTACAACGTCACGGGCGTCGAGTGGTTGGCGGAGAACAAGCCAGATCTGAAGACTGCGGTCATCGTCGCCCAGGACGACTCCCTCGGCAAGCCTTCCGTAGCGACTTATCTCGCGGCGTTCGAAGCGGCGGGCATCAAGGTCTTGGGCGATCCAATCTTCTTCGATCCGGCGACAACGGACTTTGCGCCGATCATGTCGAAGATGCTGGCGCTCAAACCGGACATCATCTGCCTTGACACCTGCTATGCAGACTATGTGCACCCGCTCACTGAGCAGGCCTTTCAGCAGGGCTTCAAGGGGCAGATGATCTCTTGTACGGCCGACTTCTATCCGAAGATGGTCGAGAAGACCTCCAAGGAGTTCATGGAGGGCTTCATTTTCCAATTCCCCGACTTCGACGATCCGGCTCTTAATGCTGAGCACGTCAATTTCCGCAAGCCGAACGATTTTTTCCAGGAATACGTGAAGCGTTTCGGCGAAGGCGAGTGGAGCGCTGTGTCATGGGAATACGCCTCCATCATGGATCTTTGGTCTGACGCCGCAGGACGCGCCGGCACTACCGACCCGGAGAAGGTGCTCGAAGCCATGCAGGTCGGCGGCACTGGCAAACAGGCCTTCGGCGAAGCCAAATGGTGGGGCAAGGAACTCTTCGGTATCGATAACGCCTTGGTCGGTCTCTGGCCGGTCGTCGTCATCGAGGATGGTAAGGCCAGAATCAAGGAGTTCAAATCCATCCCCGCATGGTGGGACAAGCACAAGGCTCTCATGATCAAGCACATGGAAGCGCTGAACCAGATGTACTACCAGCGCAGCTGAGCCTGTCTCTGACGAGCGTGGGAATTGCCGGCACTCCGCGCCATCTAGAACTGGCGTCGCGGCGGCATTTGCCGCAACCTGCGCCGATTGGGCAGGATGGCAAGGCCAAGGCTGCGACCGCCGGTGTCGCGGAGTCTGACGATGACTGTTGAGTTGCTCCTTCAGACCATCGTGAACGCGACCTACGCCGCGAGCTATATGGCGCTCATCGCCGTGGGCTTGGTGCTTATCTTCGGGGTCATGGGCGTGATCAACTTTGCCCATGGCGAGCTCTACATGGCCGGCGCCTATGTCATCGTCGCGCTTTATGCGGGCTCGGGCGTGCCCTTCTTTCTCGCCGTGTTCGCCGGACTCATTTTCGTCGGCCTGCTCGGGCTTCTCATGGAGTACGGCCTATTCAGGCCGTTGCGCGAGAATCCGCTTGGCGGCCTGATCGCCTCGATCGGCTTCCTGCTCATTCTGCAAACAGTGGCGGTGCTCGGCTTCGGCATTCGCATGCGCCACGTGCCCCCGGCGACGCAAGATACCATCGTGTTCATGGACGGCGTGGTGCTGACCTATCAACGGCTCTACGTCATCGTGGCCACGGTGATTTTGCTGACAGCGCTGTGGTTATTTCTGCGCAAGAGCAAGTTCGGGTGGGCCTTGCGCGCCTGCGCGCAGGACCGCGAAGCGGCCGCCCTTCAGGGCATTTCCATCAACCAGACGGCGCGGCTCGCGATGTTCATCGGCGCGGCGCTCGCCGGCGTCGCCGGCGCGCTCACTGCCCCGCTCGTCGCCCCGACCCCGTTCATGGGGCATGCGGTCATCATTACTGCCTTTATCATCATCATCGTTGGCGGCATTGGCTCATTGGGAGGCGCGGTGCTCGCCGCCATCCTGTATGCGTTTGTGTACACTTTCGTCACCACGATCTATGACGGCACGCTCGCTAATATCGTGGGGCTGCTTTTAATGCTTATCGTTCTGATCGTGAAACCGACTGGTCTTTTCGGAGCGAAGGAACGTGCCTGAACGCGCCGCCAGCCCGAAACTTTACTGGGCGATCGGAGCTGTCCCGCTGGCGGCGGGCCTCATCGTGCTGCCGCATCTCTTGTCCTTCTCGCAGCAGGAGATCCTCGTCCTACTCACTATCAACGTCCTGCTCGTGTGCAGCTACCGGCTGTTGACGTTGACGGGTGAATGGTCGCTCGCTCACGCGGTGATCATGGGTATCGGCGCCTATAGCTCGGCGCTTGCCGCCAAACAGCTGGGTCTCCCGGTGCCGTTGTCGATGCTGGTTGGTGCGGGAGCCGCAGGTTTTATCGCCTTTCTCTTGAGCTTCCCGCTTCTTCGCATGAAAGGCTTCTACTTCCTCATTGGTTCGTTCGCCGCGGGCGAGATCATCCGTCTGATCTGGAAATGGAGCGAGCTGACATGGTTGTTCGGTGGCCCTAAGGGCATCAAGCTCATACCGCCTTTTCCCGACATTGAGGTCTTCTCGATCGATTTTTACGACCCGGCTAACTACTACTATCTCTGTCTGATCGTGGTGACGATTTCGCTCGTCATCCTCTATCGCATCGAGCACTCACGCATCGGCCTCACCTTCCATGCCATCCATTGGCAGGACAAGCTGGCCCAATCCGTCGGCGTCAACACCTTCCGTTATCGCATGCTGGCTTTCGTCGTCTCGGCGTTCTTTGCCGGTCTCGCGGGCGCCCTCTACGCCCACTATGTTGGAACGGTGAATCCCAACCGGTTTGGCGTAGAGGAGATGGTCTATATTTTGATTTGGGCCATCGTCGGCGGGACCGCTACGTTCTACGGTCCGATTCTCGGTGTTGTCGTTCTAACGGTCCTCAATGAGGTGGTTCTGCGCGCCCTCAATATCGATCAGATGCGGCCGATGCTTTACGGCGCGATCCTCATTGTCTCCATTCTTTTCCTGCCCCAAGGCCTAGAAAGCGTGGTGCCCAAGATCAAGGGATGGCTCGCCCAACGCAGGCAGAAGCGGGCCATCGCCAAGCCGCCGTCGGAAGCTGAACAGCCGGCGAAATAAGTGTGGCGACTCACCCAGTCACTTTTTTGGCACTGGTGGCGCCAGCAACAAGAACGCCGCCGCCATCAGCTTGCGCGTATCGTTGAGCATGGCGGGCCGCTCGCGACGCCAAAGCACCACCGCGTCAGCCGCGGACACACAGGCGGCATGGTTCGATGCGTTCAGCGCTTCGAGCCGCATCGTCGCCTCGGCAGCGATCTCTTGCCACCGCTCCTGCCACCTGGCCCTGTAGGTGTCACGATGGCGTGCCTCCATGCGCATGTGGAATAGCGAGCTTCGTGCCACGCGCGGGGCGGCCATGCGCGCAATCCACGGTGCTGTGTGCCGCCAGACGTCAAGCGCTTCGCGAAACAGGAATGCGTTATCGTTGCCCTGATGCGATAAAGACAGGCATAGGCCGAAATTGGCGAGGCTCGTGCCGAGGCGCGGATCGATCGGCTCGAAAGCGGCTCGCGCGATCTGGAGCGCTTGCCCTGCCGCCTCCTTGGCCAGCAGATAGTCTTGATGCGCGGCGGCGTCTGCTGCCCGCTCGGAAGCCACTTCCCAGGCGAGATCGGCTTCGCTCCATCCTGCGTTGAGAAGCTCTTTCGCGCTCCAGGCCTCAGGCACCGAGATAGGCCCGCTTCACATGCTCGTTGTCGTGAAGTTCGTGCGCCGGTCCTTCCAGGGCGATACTTCCGGTCTCTAGAACATAGGCGTAGCGCGCCAGTTTGAGCGCCAACTCGGCGTTCTGCTCGACCAGTACGACGGAAACGCCACGATCAACGATATCGCGAATGATGCGCGCCATCTCCTGCACCATGACTGGTGACAAACCCATCGAGGGCTCATCGAGAACGAGCATTTTAGGCCGCGACATGAGCGCCCTGCCAATGGCGAGCATCTGCTGCTCGCCTCCCGACAGGGACCGCGCCCATTGTCTGCGCCGTTCCTTGAGACGGGGAAAATGATGGAAGACTTCGTCGAGATCTTTGTCGATCTCTGCCTTGTCGGAGCGCAGGAACGCTCCGGTCCGCAAATTCTCCTCGACAGTCAGGTCCGGAAACACGCGGCGGCCTTCGGGGACATGCGCGATGCCGCGAGCAACGATCTTCTCTGGCGCGAGCTTGTCGATGCGTTCCCCCGCGAACAGAATCTCGCCCTTGCTGATTGGCGCCAGCCCGGAAATAGCCCGCAAGGTCGTGCTCTTTCCGGCGCCGTTGGCGCCGATGATCGTAACGATCCCATCCTCCGGAACGGCTATGTTGATGCCTTTGAGCGCCGCGACCTTGTGGTAGTGGACATGGACGTTGTTGATCTCAAGCAGCATCGAGCGCGCTTCCCAGATAAGCTTCGATAACGGCGGGGTTGATGCGAACTTCCGCGGGCGTTCCTTCGGCCAGAAGCGTGCCGAAATTCATGACCGTGATGGTTTCGCATAGACCCATCACTGCCTTCATGTCGTGCTCGATCAGCATGATGGTCACGCCATGCTCGTCGCGGACAAGCTTGACGAGCTCAATCATCCGCTTGGTCTCCTCCGGGTTCATGCCGGTGAAGGGCTCATCGAGCAGCATGAGCTTCGGACCGGCGGCGAGTGCCACGGCCATACCAAGCGCACGCTGATGGCCGTGGGGCAGGTTGGCTGCGAGTTCTCCGGCCTGGTCCTGCAAGCCGAAGAGCTCCAGAATCTCTGTTGCCTTGCAGTCGGCGGCCTCTTCGGTGGTGCGGTCCCTGCCGAGAATTCGCTTGAGGAGGCCGGCCTTGGCACTACGGTGACAGCCAAGCCTGACATTATCGAGTACGCTCAGCTCATGGAACAGGGTCGTCCCCTGAAACGTGCGGATAAGACCAAACTCGGCAAGCGCGCTGGTTTCGTGTCCTGAGATGTCCTCACCGAGATAGATGACCTTCCCGCTTGAGGGCGCGTAGAAGCCGCTAATGACATTAAAGGTCGTGGTCTTGCCGGCGCCGTTCGGACCGATCAGGCCATGAATCGATCCGGGGTAGACATCGAAACTGAACCTATTGACGGCCACGATGCCGCCAAAGGATCGAACCAGCGCCTGCACCTGGA
Source organism: Alphaproteobacteria bacterium (assembly GCA_016869535.1). Lineage (GTDB taxonomy): Bacteria > Pseudomonadota > Alphaproteobacteria > Rhizobiales > Methyloligellaceae > Methyloceanibacter. Next base: position 32,110 of record VGDX01000011.1, read on the forward strand.
GGATAGGAGGTTTGGTCTGGGTCATAGGTGTTCGGCGGCATTCAATTGGTTTGTGGCATCGGACAATGATGTCATCTTCCACGTTTCCCGCGCCTCGTGCATCCTCTAATTTCCTGTAGATTTTGCCACTTCATTCATGGCGATCTCCGCCACCGTAAGCTGAGGCGTGGCATCCTCTCCTTCGCCGATGAACCAAGCCGCCGAAAGCCCGGCATGGGCGACAATCCATTTGAGCAGACGCGTGCGATCGAGCTTCGCCGCCTCGGCCACGACGCTCGCCTGACGCGCGAGACGCCCCGATGAGAGTGCCGCGACCGGATCGGGGTTGCAGAAGATATTGGCGAAGTCATACCCGCGCTCGCCGATGAGCCCCTTCGGATCGATGGCGAGCCAGCCGCGTGATCTGAAATCCAAGACATTCCCGTGATGCAGGTCGCCATGCAGAACAGTGATGTCCTGCGGCGCGGCTAGGAGTTTGCGTGCCGTTTTCTCGGCCAGACGCAGCACGCCCCCATGTGCTGCCGCCATTGGCGAGAGCTCGGCAAACCGGCGCGTCAATGGAATGAGTTCCGGCGCCGGTTGTTGACGCGGTTCATGGAGCCGCGATGCAACAGCACAAATGATGCGACTTGCCTCGTCATCCTTGCCGTCGCGCACCATCCTGGCGAGAGAGCCTGTGCCTTCCGCGCGCTCCATCAACAGTGCATCATCATCACGCGCATAAACGCGTGCGGCGCCGTTGCCCTCCCACCATGCCATAAGATGTGCGCCGAAGCGTTCCTCGGGCTCGACGGCGATCTTCAACATGGCCGGTTGACCGTTCCAGCGAACCGCCAAAAGCCGGCTTCGCTCGGTGACGATCGGATCACCGTCGGGTGCGAGCGCCCAGCGCGACAGATAAGGTTCGAACGTCTCGGGGTCGCTCAGGGAATTACTCGGCCGCGTGCTTCTTCCAGCGTGCGACGGCATCCGTGTCATTCGCCTCGGCTTCAACCCAATGGCTTCCGGCGGACCCGGTCTCGCGCTTCCAGAATGGCGCGGTGGTTTTGAGATAGTCCATTAGGAAGCGGGCGGCATCGAAAGCCGCGTCGCGGTGCTCCGATGCGGTAATTACCAACACGATATTGTCGCCGGGTTGCAACACGCCATAACGATGCACGATCAGGCATGCTTGCAAAGGCCAGCGTGACTGTGCCTCGGCCTCGATGCGCTGAAGCTCGCGCTCTGTCATGCCGGGGTAATGCTCGAGCATCATCTCGGTGACGGCGCCAGCCTGGTCGCGCACCGTGCCGGTAAAGGTGACGATGGCGCCAATATCGCTACGACCCGCCTTGATGCGACCGATCTCGGCGGCGATGTCGAAATCATCCTGCTGCACGCGGATCACGTCAACCTCCGGTTACCGGCGGGAAGAAAGCTATCTCGCGTGCATCCTTGATCCACGCGTCATGGCGCGCATGGCTGTGATCTATAGCGGCGCGGATCACCTCGCTTCGCTCGAACGCATGGGCGAATTCCGGCCCACGTGTCTTCAACCAGCCGATCAGATCGCCAACAGTCGTCACGCTATCCGGCAACTCGACATCTTCTGCAGCGATGCCGGTCTTCTCCTTGACCCAGGCGAAGTAAAGAAGGCGCATTTAGGCGTCTCCCTCGGTCCTCACATATCGCCAGGCGGCGCGCAAATGATCCCAACCCGTATAGAGGGTGAGGATGGCGGCGATCCACAGAAGCGTCAGGCCGAACTGCGTGGTGTAGGGCCAGATCTTGTCGCCGGCGCTGCCGGCGAGCAAGAAGCCGATCGCCAGCATCTGCAGCACCGTCTTCCATTTGGTGAGCTTGGTAACCGGCATGCTGACGGCGAGCGTGCCGAGAAACTCGCGTAGGCCCGATACCAAAATCTCGCGACAGAGAATGATCACACCTGCCCACAGCGACCAGCCGGCGATCGTGCCATCGGCGGCAAGCATCATCAACGCCGCCGACACGATCAGCTTGTCGGCGACCGGATCGAGCATGCGCCCGATCTTGCTCTGCTGCTGCCAGGCGCGCGCGAGATAGCCGTCGAGGAAGTCGCTCACGCCCGCGGCGATGAAAATCCACATGGCCGCCCACCGCCCCCAATCGCCTTTAACGAAGAAACAGGCAACCAGCGCCGGGATGGCGATGATGCGGCCAAAGGTGAGCACATTCGGCAGGCTGAACAGGCGGCTGCTCGGAACTGCGGTGGTCAAACCCTGCTTGCCCATGTCGGTGTGATCGTTCAATTCACTCACTCCGTGAGTCACCCGTGGAAATGATCATAGATGGTCTTGGCCATTTGCGCGCTGATGCCACCGACGTCTTCCAGATCGGCAATGCCGGCGCGGCTCACCGCCTTTGCCGAGCCAAAATGCTTGAGCAGAGCGCGCTTGCGCGCCGGCCCTATACCCGGCACCTCGTCAAGCGGCGAGGCCGTGATGGCCTTCTTGCGCCGGGCTCGATGCGCGCCGATGGCGAAGCGGTGCGCCTCGTCCCTCAGTCGCTGGATGCAATAGAGCACCGGGTCGCGCTGGTCCAGGAGCAATGGCTCACTGTCCTTGAGATAAATGCGCTCGCGCCCGGCATTGCGGTCCGGTCCCTTGGCGACCGCGGCAACTTTGATATCTGTCAGGCCGAGCCCCTCGAGGACTTCATAAGCAGCGGAAAGCTGGCCCGGGCCGCCGTCGATCAGCACGAGATCGGGAGCAGCCCAGCCATTCGGCTCGGACTTTGCTTTGGCGAGCTTGCCGAAGCGTCGTGTCAGCATCTCGCGCATCATGGCGTAGTCGTCGCCGGGGGCAAGCTCCTCGCTCTTCATGTTGAACTTGCGGTATTGCGCCTTGATGAAACCCTCAGGGCTGGCAACGATCATGGCGCCGACCGGATTGCTGCCCGAGATGTGACTATTGTCATAGACCTCAACCCGATCGGGCGCTTCGTCGAGATCGAACAGCTCCGCAAGCCGCGCGAAGATCGCCGCCTGCGAGGACGCGTCCGCAAGACGCCGTGCCAGAGCTTCGCGCGCGTTAACAAGGGCATGTTCGACCAGATCGCGCCGCTCGCCGCGCGCAGGTCGGCTCACTTCGATCTTGCGTCCTGCCTTAAGCGAAAGGGCGTCCGCGAGCAGATCCCGGTCTTTGATCTCATGCGAGAGTAGTACGAGCTTGGGCGGCGGCTTGTCGTCATAGAACTGGGCGATGAACGATTCGAGTACCTCCTCGACGGAAAGGCTCTTGTCGGCGCGGGGGAAATAGGCGCGATTGCCCCAATTGTAGCCCGTTCGGAAGAAGAACACCTGGATACAGGTCTGACCCGCTTCCTGGTTCGCGGCGAACACGTCCGCTTCCTTCACGGTTTGCGGATTGATGCCCTGGCGCGACTGGATGTGCGAGAGCGCGGTCAGCCGGTCGCGGAAGCTTGCCGCTCGTTCATAGTCTTGCTTGAGGCTCGCTTCATCCATCAGTCCATGTAACCGCCGCTTCACCTCGTCGCTCTCGCCGCGCAGAAATCCAAGCGCCTCGTTCACCAGAGCGCCGTAATCTTCGACCGGAATCTCGCCGGTGCAGGGCGCGCTGCATCGCTTGATCTGAAACAGAAGGCAGGGCCGCACGCGGCTTTCGTAATAGGCATCCGAGCAGGAGCGTAGCAGGAAAGCGCGTTGCAGCGTGTTGATGGTGCGGCTTACCGCGCCGGCTGAGGCGAACGGCCCGAAATAATCGCCCTTGCGGCTTTGTGCGCCACGATGCTTGAGAATCTGCGGCACGGGATGATCGCGCGCAATCAGGATGAATGGGAAGGACTTGTCGTCACGAAGCACCACGTTGAAGCGGGGCTTCAGCCGTTTGATGAGATTGGCCTCGAGCAGCAGCGCTTCGATCTCGGTCGCGGTGGTGACGAATTCCATGCTCGCGGTGTCGGCAATCATGCGCAGGATACGGGTGTTGTGCGCGACCGACCGCGCATAGCTCTGCACGCGTTTCTTGAGATGGCGTGCCTTGCCGACATAGAGCACCTCGCCGCTGGCATCGATCATGCGATAGACACCGGGACCGGCCGGCGCGGTCTTGGCGTAGCGGGCGATTACCGGCGCACCGATCTCTTGTCCGCGCAAGGCGTTGCGCAGGCGAGAAGTGATCGAGGAAGGGGCGCTGTCCGGGTTCTCTAGCGGCATGGGAACGCGATTTTAGCGCAAGATGCCAAGCATCGCGCTCTAGCAAAGGCCAAGCCTTTCAATGTGAAGGTAAGGTCCCGGCGCGGCCCACTTCAAGAGCTACCGAGATGCTGGCCCGAATCAAGCGCGATCATCTGGCCGGTGACGGACGGGGTGTCGAGCAGAAAACGGATGGCGGCAGTGACATCCTCGATGCCGACACCACGCTGAAGCAGGGTCGAGCGGCATTCCGCGGCGAAATCGGCCTCGTTCTGTTTGTTGCTCGGCAGCACCGGTCCTGGCGCGATCGCGTTGACCCTGATTCGGGGGGCAAGGGCTTGCGCCAGCGTCCGCGTCGCGATCCACAGCGCCGATTTGGCGATGGTATAGGAGTAGAATTCGGGGTCAGGGTGTAAGACCTTCTGATCGATGACATTAATCACGTTTCCTGACGCGCTGTCAGGCAGGAGGCGCGCAAAAGCCTGGGCGAGAAACACTGGCGCGCGCAGATTGATGTCGAGATGTGCCTGCCAGCTCCTGGCATCCAGGGTGGCGGGTGAATCCCATTCGTAACAGGCGGCGTTGTTGACGAGACAGGTGACCGGGCCGAGCGTCTCGGCGCAGGCGGCGACCAGTGGTGCAAGGTTCTCCACCTGAGCCAAATCGGCAGGAAACGATGCCGACCGGCGGCCGATTCGCTTGATTTCCGTGACGAGATCGAGGGCCTCGGTCTCGGATGCATGATAATGCACGCCGACTCGCCAGCCCTGGCGCGCAAAATCCAGTGCTATGGCTCGTCCGAGCCTCCGTCCTGCGCCGGTCACGAGCACGGTCGCGGATTGCGCTGTCTTGGCCATGTTCTTTGCGGGAGCGAACGAATGGGGCAGGCGTCAAGCAATTTTCCTGGCGCCATAAGGCCACTTTAGGGGAGCACCCGGGCCGGAACAAGGTTGGCGGCAGGGGCCTGACGGCATGGTTCGCAGCCGGATTGCTGAATAACCGCCCTCACTTTAGGCAGTTGCATGCCCTCTGGGCAGTTTGGACGGCGCCAATAGGCAATGAGCCCAATGTGGCATCAAATCCCGTTGACCATTGCATAATAGTCACACGGACCAAGTTGTTTTCGGAAAACCGGGCTTTTCCGTTGCTTCGGCATGGGCCGGTATTATTGTCATGTTCACGGGAGCGTTGCGCCGTGGGCACAATACGGAGCACGTCATCCAATGGGAAGTTTGGGTCGCGGGGACAAGCGACAAAATCAGGAGACGGGACAATGACTCAGCACAGGGAAGTGGGGATCATCAAATCGTTGGTTCTGGGTGCGGCGTTTGCCGCCGCGTTGGCTTTACCCGCGTTCGCTCAGGACAACCCGGGCGACTTGTCATTGGCCCCGGTCGCTGAGAGCAAGAAACTAACGTTTTCGGGGACGGCCGTCATAACCACCGACTACATCTTCCGCGGCGTTTCCAACTCGGATGAGAATCCGGCAGCGCAGGTTTCGTTCGACGCTGCCTATGGCATGTTCTATGCCGGCATCTGGGGATCCAATACCGACTTCGGGGACGGCATCGAGCTCGATTACTACGCAGGCTTCAAGCCCACCTTCGGGAATTTCAGCATCGATATCGGCGGCCTCTACTACACCTTCCCGGGCTTCAACTCGATCGACTATTTCGAGTTGAAGACAGGGTTGGGCTGGGCGAGCGGCAACTGGAGCCTTGGCGTCGTGAACTATTGGTCACCGGACAATTTCGGTCTGGGCGTCGATTCGAATGCGACCGAAGGAGGCGTGGGCTACTCGTTTAACGGCAAGCTCTTCAACTTCTTCTCGCCAAGCGTCAGCGCCTTGATCGGATATCAGGCCTACGAGGCCGTCGTCCCCGACTACACTTATTGGAACGCTGGCCTGACGCTCGGTTTCATGGAGATCTGGTCGGCTGATATCCGCTATTGGGATACAAACTATAGCGACGCGGACTGCGTCATTAACAGTGGCGGGGTCAGCAACTGCGATGCACGCGTCGTCGGAACCGTCAAGGCAAGCTTCTAAGCTTCAGAACTTCCCCAAAAAGCACTTCCCACCTAAAGGGGCGCCAAATCGGCGCCCCTTTTTTCGTTCTGCCGTTACGGCATAGTCCGGTCATGACCAAGAACGTGCAAGAGATGCCGGCGCCAGGCGCTACGGCAGTGGCGCGGGCGCATGCTGTTTATACGCCCCTCAATCTTTACTTTTACGATCTGCTCGTTCACGGTCTCTCCAATCATCTCGCTTGGCGCTGTCCGACGCGGAGGTTGTCAGCGCTGTACGAAGCCAATCTTTCCGGCAATCATCTCGAAGCCGGCGTCGGCACGGGTTTCTTCCTTGACCATACGGGCGAGGGGAGAATCGGTCGCCTCGTCCTGCTCGACATCAACCGTCATTGTCTCGATTGCGCCGCGCGGCGGCTGGCCCGTTTCAATCCGACACTCGTCCAGGCGAATCTCCTGGCGCCGATCGCGACGTCGCTAGCGCCGTTCGACTCGGTCAGTCTCACCTACGTGTTGCATTGTCTGCCGGGACGCATGCACGAGAAGCTTGCCACGCTCGATTATTTGCGTCCGCTCATGAACGAGAAGGCCGTGCTGTACGGCGCCACCATCCTTGGACGTGGCATCACGCCCAATCTCGCTGCGCGGCGGCTGCTCGCGCTCTATAACGCCAAAGGCGTATTCAACAATTATGAGGACGATCTCGAGTCCCTGACCGCCGGCTTGCGGCAGCGCTTCGGGCATGTCGCTATCGAGACGCAAGGCTGCGTCGCCTTGTTCCGCGCGTCATGAAAGACCGGGCAGGTGTGCTCCTGTCTAGGCTTGGGCCACATAAAGGCCATTAACCCGCCGTTTACCATGCGAAGTTTCGCCGTCCTTCGCTGTTAACCCACGGTAAGGGTCGAGCGGTACCTTCGGCTACGGATCCAATCGTGAGGATTTGAGTATGCGTAGGCGAGTGCTCCAGGCCGCGATTCTTGCCATCTCGATTGCTGGTGTCGCATCCCCGGCGCTGAGCGCCGATGCCTATGAAAATCTTTATGATGTCGGCCCACTCACGCCGCAGAATGTCTTCGAGGGCTGGTATCTCGGCGGCACGCTCGGCGGCGCCACGGTGAACTACGATTTCTCGCCGGCCACAGGCGATGTGCATACTAGCGGATTTCTTGGCGGCGTGATCGGTGGCTGGAGCTATCAGAGCGGACCTTTCGTCATCGGCATCGAAGGCGACATCCTCGCGGCCGATATCGACGGCGGCCGCAATTTCAATAACGGCTTGAATAGAGTGACCGCGAGCATCGACACCATGGCTGACCTGCGCTTGCGCGCCGGCTTCACCGTTACGCAGCGTGTACTCCTCTACGGAACATTTGGTGGCGCCTGGGCGAATGCCGATCTGAACGTCACCGGGCCGGGTGGTGGCGTGCGCGAGCGAGATTTCTTCGGCTGGAGTTACGGCGCCGGCGCCGAGGTGTCGCTCAGCACGGATTGGGCCGCGCGTTTCGATTATCAATTCACCGATTTCGAGTCCGAAACGGTGAGATTTCCTGGCGGACAGACGACCTTCGATCCCGACGCCAACACGTTCCGTGGCTCGCTTATCTATCGCTTCTAACGGGTGACAACCGGTGGGCCGACCGGAGGAACGGTGATGCGGCTTGCCCGGCAAAGCCGGGACTGCTCCTCGTTGATGCCGCAATCACGCGGAAACAAATCGCGGCCGAAGCAGATCCTCAAGTCGAGAAATTTTCCGTCACGGCACTTCACGGCTAACATCTCGGGCTTGAGCCATGCATTAGCCTCGATGAAGGCGCGTTCGATCTCCTCGGGGGAAAGCGTGTCCACCGTGTCTGCCGCCGTGAACAGCGGTGGCACTCTCACCTGCTGGTAGAGCTCGCGCGCCACGGCGAAATATTCGTCCGGCTCGAGGCCGGAGCAAGTCCCATGCGCGCGGTACTCATGAATCATCAGCCCCTTGCTCGGCATGATATCGGCCATGTCGTCGATGACGCGCTGCGGAACCCAATTGCGCTTGCCTGTAGGACAATTCAGCGGCCAGCCCTCTTTGTGTTGAGGCCACAGGCCATGCAAGGTGAAGTCACGCGGCTTGGTTGTGCTGCATTGAGCGTCCTTGCGGTTACGTCCCTCGCCCTGGCAGTAGGACGGCGCCCAAGTCATCACCAGCACGTAGTAATCGAACTCGCCCGGCTGATCGCCTTCGGCCGCGCTCGTCAGGCTGGCAATCAGCATGGCAACAAACGCGAGTGCGCATGCAACCAACAAGCGCCGGCTGCTGCCTATGGCGTGCCGGTCGAGCAAGATGTGTTGGAGAGGAGGATTATTCGCCGAGTTGCACGTTGATGGCTTGCGGACCTTTGCCACGGCGATCCGGCTCAGTTTCGAATGAAACTCGCGCGCCCTCATCAAGCGCCGGGAGTCCTGAGCGTTGCAACGCAGAGATATGCAGGAATACATCCTTGCCGCCATCATCCGGCGTGATGAAACCGAAGCCCCGCGAGTGATTGAAGAACTTGACCGTCCCAGTTTGACGCATGGGAAGCTCCTTTCCCCCTTCCAAATGATCCGCGTTTCGATGCGCGGATCGTCAGGCAAGTCTAGAAAACGGGAAAAGAAACCACGGCGCTTCCCAAGCAGCGCGCGCAGCCAGTCTCCACCCGGGTTCGCAGTCTGCCTACAAAACGCCTCACTCTAGAAGCGTGAGCCCGCCATGCGCAAGGCCCATCTCCCGGCGTGGAATCCCGGATTAAAGAAAAGCAAAGGGTTAGTTCATGTAGGGAGCGTGAGTGGGGGTCGAGTTGAGCGATTCAGGCGGGTAGTCGAAATGCGGCCCGAAATCCTTCGGCGCAGGCGGCATCTTGGCCGGCCCCCAAATGTCGCGCAGTCGTAGCGAGTAGCCGCCACGTTTGGGAATGACATAAGTGTAGTTGAGTTGGCTCGCGTCGGGAGTGGGAGCATCGCGCTGCCGCTGCGCCTCGGCAGGTAGCGACAGCAGCACCAGAATCCCGCCGAACAGGATCGCGATGGCCTGACGGAACACCGGAGAGGACATGTGGGCTGCTGACTCCCTGTTTTGTGGGCGGTTATCCGCCCCGGTCCACTTTATCGAATCACGGTAGCGATTATGTCACAGATCTCAACCGATCTTGTCTCTGCCCCGATAATGCTATGTTTGTGCCGATCTGACTAGGACTTCCGGGCCACACTTGTGTTTCTTCTTGGTGAGAGCTTCGTCGAGATTTTATCGCCAAAATTGTCTCGCTTAGACATAAAAAGGCCGGCCGCGGACCGCGACCGGCTGTTTTTATCGAGAATTCGCGGGCTGTCCGCAATCAGGCGCGGGCGCCTCTACCAGCACGCTTGGCGGCCTGTTTCATGAAGCGGTGTCCCGCCGAGAATAGCATAGGGGTTGTAGTGGGCCCGGACGGCCGGTTTACCTACGCCGTTCTTGACCGCGACCTGCATCCGTTTCGACGTGGTGAGGCGGACATAACTTTTCTTCACCGATGCTGCCTTACGAGCAGGGATCTTCGCGGCCTGTTTGGTCTTTGCGAGAGGTTTTGCAGCCACAATCTTGGTCTTATGAGTTCCTCGTGAAGCGGTGACTTTTGCCGGCCTTGGCTTCGTCGCTTCCACTTTTTTCTCCTGGGCGGCCGCGGTTTTGGCGGCCGCGCTGGTCTCCCGACCCAAGGCCTCAAGCGCTCCGCCGCCGGAATGGGTCACACGCACCTTGGCCACCCCTGAATTGATCATGCCGATGCTCGCCGCCGCGGCCTTGGACAGGTCGATGATGCGGCCGCCGGAGAAGGGACCCCGGTCGTTGATGCGGACCACAACGGTGCGACCGTTATTGAGATTTTCCACCAGAACCTTGGTGCCGAAAGGCAGGGACCGGTGAGCGGCGGTCAGTTCACTCGGGTTCATCATTTCACCGCTCGCCGTACGCGAATGCAGGGCATACCACGAGGCCTGGCCGACCTGGGATGCCATGGCGAGATCGAGGGGGAGTATGACAGCGGCGCCGAGAAGCCCCACCGTAATCATCTTGGCTCGCAGTTCGAACATGCGTTGTAACTCCTAAATTCGATTGTGTTTTGGGAGGAAGGACCGGCGAAGAATCAAGCCGGCCGCACGCGTTGGTGCAGTGCGGTAGGCTATTGAATAACTTGGCGAAATATCGGCTCGGGAGGGGTTATAGCTTGGCCATTTCGAGGCGTCGCCGTAAGGTCATTTGACTGAAATCAATGCCATCGACGCCGTGGAGACCTTACTGGATTCTAGAGATGAGCTGGCACAGTCCTTAGGCTTTGCGCCGGTCTGTGCCTAAACCTTTGCCAGATCGTGCCAAATCCTTGCCGTTTTCCCGGCCTATTTTTGTATGAAATATGCAACGAAAGCACTGAGGAAACACCAAGAACGGACTAACTCGATGATGCAGAAGAAGAAGACGAACCAGACGCAAGAAACCCAGGGGCTCTCCCCCGGATTCTCAGGCCGTGAGCCCATGACCGGCGCGCAAGCCACGCATCTCAAGACGCTTGCAGAAGAGTTTCACGAGCCGACTGTCTTCCAGCAAGGCTTGAGCCGGCGTGAAGCCTCGCGGCGTATCGATGCGCTGATGGAAAGGTTGCGCCTCGGCGTATTACCTCCCCATACCGATTAGCTTTTCGCGATTGCCTGTCCGCGAATCTCGGTGAATGACGAGCGGACCGGCGTGCTCGGAAACTACGTGGGGTTGACGGATGTACTCCGACTGGCTTCAGTGGCGGCATGGTTAGACAGGGCATGACAAGCATCAAATTCACCGCCGCTGCCAGCCTCGTTACGGCAGCTTTAGTCACAACCGCCACGCAAGCCTTCGCTGCGTGCCAACCGCCCGCGGCATTCCCCAAATGGCTGCAAGGCTTCAAGCAACAGGCAGTAGCGCAAGGAATTTCGCCGCGCACCGTGTCGGCTGCGCTCGATGGCGTAACCTACGATCCGGCGACCATCGCCAAGGACCGTGGACAGGGCGTGTTCGCGCAGAGCTTCCTGCAATTCTCCAACCGCATGGTCTCGTCCAATCGGCTTCAGGTCGGATCGTCACTGCTCAAAAAATACGCTCAGACCTTCGCCAGGATTCAGCAGGAATATGGCGTGCCGGGTCCGGTGCTCGTAGCCTTTTGGGGATTGGAGACCGATTTCGGCAAGGTCATGGGCAATATGGAGTCGATCCGTTCGCTCGCCACGTTAAGCTTCGATTGCCGGCGGCCGGAAAAATTCAGCGCGGAGTTGCTCGACGCCTTGCGCGTGATCGAACGCGGCGATCTCAGCCCACGCGAGATGCGTGGACCCGCGCATGGAGAGGTGGGCCAGTTCCAATTCCAACCGAGCACGTACTATAATTTTGCCGTCGATTTCGACGGAGATGGCAGGCGTGATCTGATCCGCAGCGCGCCCGACTCGCTCGCCTCCGCCGCCAACTATCTAAGGTCCATTGGCTGGCAGCCCAATCAGCCTTGGCTCGAGCAGGTGCGCATTCCCAACGATCTCCCCTGGGACCAGGCCGACGTAACCATCAAGCGCCCGCGACTCTTCTGGGCCAAGCACGGCGTGACCTATCTCAACGGAAAACCCATTCCGGGCGACAACGTGCCGGTTGGTTTGGTGCTGCCTATGGGGCGAAACGGTCCCGCTTTTCTCGCTTACCCAAATTTCGACGTCTATACCGAGTGGAACAATTCCCTCATCTATTCGCTGACCGCCGCTTATTACGCCACTCGCCTCGCCGGCGGTCCGCCGCTGGCAAAGGGTAACGGCCCAGTGACCGTACCCTCGACGGCGGAGACGAAGGAGATCCAGCAGATCCTCGCCAAGCGCGGTTTCGACGTCGGCAAGATCGACGGCGTGGTCGGTGCGGCGACACGCAACGCCATTCGCGCCAACCAGATCAAATACGGCTTGCCTGCTGACGGCTATCCTTCGGCGGAATTGCTGAATCGTCTCCGCTCGGGCCGTTAGGCTAGCGCAACCACTGCCGCCAGTAGTGCGACCGCGACCGTAAGCAAAGGAATCCACCAGCTTGATGCTGGGAGTTCCAGCCTGTCCCGGTCTAGCCGATTATTGTTTGTCCGCATCTCAGCCATGTCAGCCACCCCTGGTATCATGCCGGGCAAACACATGAATTGGCCAACTGTTCCGTCATCAAAAGAAAAAGCCCGGCATGTTGCCGAGCTCCTTCAGTGCCGACATGGCTTGGACCAATCTGGTCCTGCCCCGACTATTTGTAGGGCGAAGTGTCCATGGGAATCTCGGCAACGGCCTGCCGGTGATGGAAGCAACCGCCAAGCGCCAAAGTGGCGGCGATGACAGTGAACACGACGATGATGCGCATGACTTGATCCTCTACCTGCACATTAGTTCATGGTGACGCGAGACTTGCGCCATCACATGCTGATCCGCTTAGGAAAGGGTTAACGTGCGGTGCATTTTGAAACGCGCTGCAATGGTGAGGCTGACCTCGGATCGAGGCTGAAAAGAACACGGCGGCCCCATTCCAAGCGCTCGCAAGATGGGCCAGGGCCGCCGAGGTGATGGGAGAAACGCGCCATCACCCGTAGGCGAGGGTAGTGGCACCCCTGTCCATGACCTTGCGCTGGATCAAAGGGCGTGTCGGTGATTAGTCCGCCGGACAGGTCCAATTTGGTGCTAAGCTTGCTATTACGGTTGCCCCCTGGCTGCAGCCCGATCGCAGACGGCGGCAACACGTATGAGGGGGTAATGCCATGGAGAGCACACTCATAAATCTTGTCATCCAGGCTCTTGCCGGGGCAGCCGGCGGTGCCGGCACCGGTAAGACCGTTCCGAATTTGAGCTTGGGTGGACCTGCCGATGCCATCGCGGGCGCCATCGGCGGCGGCGTGGTCGGCCAGATCCTCGCCTCGGCGTTCGGTGTGGCTGACGCCGCCGGCATTGATATCGCAAGCCTGGCTAGAGACATCGTCGGTGGCGGCATCGGCGGTGCGATCGTCGTGTCCATCATCGGCGCCATTCGCAACGCCGTGGGCCGCTGACCGCTGAGGCTTTGCAACTGACCTTGGAGTAACGGCGGGGCGCGTAGCATGAAGGCCGATCTTCGTCCCATGCTCGCGACGTTGACGGATCGACCTTTCGACGATCCCGGCTGGATCTTCGAGACGAAATGGGATGGATTCCGCGCCATCGCCGTTGCCGAACCAGGTCGCGCGGCACTCTATTCGCGCCGCGGCCACGACCTATCGGCAAAATATCCGACGATTTGTGCCGCGCTGGCCCGGATTAAACATAAGGCCGTGCTCGATGGCGAACTCGTGGCACTCGACGAGCATGGCCGCTCGCGCTTTCAGCTGTTGCAGAATGCCGGGCGCAACTCGGCCCGCCTGCTCTATTGCGTATTCGATCTGCTCTATCTCGACGGCAAGGACCTGCGCTCATGGCCTTTGCTGAAACGCAAAGAGGCGCTCAAGAAAATCCTGCCGAAGAGCAAATTGCTGCTCTACAGCACCCATGTCGCGGGAGACGGGATCGGAGCGTTCAAGGCTGCGGCGCGCGCCGGCGAGGAAGGCGTCATCGCCAAGCTTGCCGATGGCAAATACCATTCCGGGATTCGCACGCGTGAATGGTTAAAGGTCAAGTCAAGCCAGGAGCAGGAGGTGGTGATCGTGGGCTTTACCAAACCGCGCGGCCAGCGCCGTTTCTTCGGCTCGCTTGTTCTTGCCGTGCGCGACGGCAAAGCCTGGAAATATGCTGGCCGCGCCGGCACCGGCTTCACCCAAGCGAGTCTTGCAGAACTTTACGACGAGCTCACGCCGCTCATCACCAAGGCGAAGCCCATAGCCGCCAAAGTGCCCAATGAGTCCAGCACCATCTGGGTGAAACCGAAGCTCGTGGCGGAAGTTAAATTCACCGAGTGGACGACAGGCGGTGAAATGCGCCATCCGGTGTTCCTTGGCTTGCGAACCGACAAGCCGGCATCACGAGTGGTGCGCGAAGTGCCGAAGCCGTTGAAATCGGCCAAACCCAAGACGAAGGCGCGCGCCAACAAGGCTTGACCGAGATCAAGGAAGCGCCCGCTCCGCCGCCTAGGCTCCGTCCCGATTGCAAGGAGCGAACTCATGAGCACAGGCCTCGATACGTTCGACAAGACCGTCCAAGAGTCCAATCTCTGGCTCAAGGATGTGATGGAGCGGCTCAACACGCTCGATCGCCATCATGCTTACTCCACCTTGCGCGCCGTGTTGCATGCCCTGCGCGACCGCATTGGGCCGGAGAATGCCGCGCATCTCTCCGCGCAATTGCCCATGCTGCTGCGTGGTCTGTTCTATGAAGGGTGGGATCCGACCGGCAAGCCTACCAAGGAGCGAAGCGAGACCGAATTTTTGGCGCGTGTCGCGGCGGAATTGCCGCGCGCCGAGGAGGGCGAGGTCGAGCGGGGCGTCTATGCCGTATTCGACGTGCTGTCTAAGCGCATCGATCGCGGCGCGGCGGTGAAGCTCGCGGCCATCCTGCCGCAGGAACTGCGCAAGTTCTGGCCGGCCTTCATCCGCGAGGCGGCACATGAGCGCCTCTCCGGCGCCGCTTAAAACTAGCCGTTCAGATCCTTGTTAGCCTGTGAGTTGGGCCACCGAGATCGGTTGGCCGCAGCGAAGGGTCTTATCTGCGAGACATAGGCTACGGTAGGGGAGGGTGATATAACCGCGTTTAGGGTTTTGGCGGGCTTGGCTCAGACACGTTAAGGGGGCGATACAACCACAGGCTGAAGCTCTCTAAGGTACGCTTTTCTGCCAAAAACTGCAGCACGAGGCTTGTTCTCGTCAAAGCCGACTGGACTGTTGTAGGCTTAAGTTTAGGGGATGGCGCTGGGGCCAATGACGGATTTAGTGCGTAGTCCGATTGTTGCGGAAAATGCGGAAGGCCAGGGACCTTTCGTGATCCTCTGCGATCACGCATCCAACCGCATTCCCAAAGAATTTTCATCCGTCGGTTTGAACGCTGAATTGCTCGACACGCATATCGCGTGGGATCCGGGTGCCTTGGGTGTGGCGCGCCGCTTATCGACGTTGCTCGATGCGCCTCTAATCTGGCCCGACGCCTCTCGCATCCTGATCGACTGCAATCGTCCCCCCGACGCGGAGAACCTCATCGTCGTAGAAACCGAGAGGGGAGTGGTAAACGCTAATCGCGGCCTGAGCCGGGAGGAACGCGCGCGGCGGCTGGCGCTAATTCATGCGCCTTATCACGCCGCCATCGACGCATGTCTGAAGCGTCGCCTCGAAGCCAACCGGCCGACAGCTATCGTGGCGATTCACTCATTCACCCCAATCTTTTTCGGCAAACCACGCCCCTGGCAGATTGGCGTCGTGTTTGGCGACGATCGGCGGCTTGCAGATTTGCTCATCCGCAAGCTGAAATCTGATCACAGGCTCACCGTCGGCATCAACGAGCCGTATTCGCCGGCCAACAATGTCTACTACACAGTCGAGCGTCACTCCTGTCCGGAGCACTTGCCCGCGGTCATGATCGAAATTCGCAATGACGAGATATGCGACGAGGCCGGTCAACGACGCTGGGCAGACAATTTGGCAAGCATCCTCGTTGCGGCGGAGCGGCATCTGGCCGAAACGCGCCATGCAATGGTGTGAAATTTGCATGACGGCGGTAGATCGATGCCCAAAGCGATAAGGCTCTACGTCCGCTATGTCGATGCCGTGAACCGGGCGGTCGGACGCTCGGTGATGTGGCTCGTTCTCGTCATGATGCTGGTCCTGCTTTACGCGGTGATCGCGCGTTCGGTGTTCGGCGTCTCTTATATCTGGATTATCGAAACCTCCCAGATGCTGCTCGCCGCCTACTACATCCTCGGCGGCGGTTACTCACTTCAGCTCGGTACGCATGTCAGGATGGACCTGCTCTACAGCCGCTGGTCGGAGCGCACCAAGGCGCGCATGGACTCGCTGACCTCGGGATTGGTGATCTTCTATCTGATCGTGCTGCTGCTCGGCGGCATCTCCAGCACGGTCTACGCGATCGAATATAACCAGAAGAGCTACTCCTCCTGGGCGCCTCTGCTCTGGCCCATCAAGGTCGTCATGTGCATCGGCATTGTGCTGATGCTGCTGCAGATGATCGCCATCTTCTTCGTGGACCTGGCCAAAGCCTTGGGGCTGCCCATCGACGGTGAGCCCCTCGAGGAAGAGAAACTTCAAGGGCAGGAGCTGAAATGAATTACGAGACCATCGCGCTCCTGATGTTCGCATCGATGATGCTGCTGCTCATCACCGGGCAGCGCTTCTTTGGTGTGATCGGCTTCGTCGCATCGGTTTTTGCCTTGGCGCTATGGGGCACCGGGGGAGAGGAAATGCCCTTCAACGCGGCGTTCGTCCTCTTCAATTGGTATCCGATGCTGACCCTGCCCCTGTTCATCTACATGGGTTACATGCTGTCGGAGTCCGGCATCGCCGACGATCTCTACAAGATGTTCCATGTCTGGTTCGGGCCCGTCCCCGGCGGACTGGCGATCGGCACTATTCTGCTGATGGTCATCATCGCCGCCATGAACGGACTGAGCGTAGCCGGCATGGCCATCGGCGCGAGTATCGCGCTGCCTGAACTACTTCGCCGCGGCTACGACAAGGTTATGGTGACGGGTGTCATTCAGGCCGGAAGCTCGCTCGGCATTCTGATCCCGCCGAGCGTGGTGCTGGTGCTCTACGGCCTGATCGCCCGCCAGCCGATGGGCCATCTTTGGCTCGCAGGCGTCTTCCCGGGGCTGTTGCTGGCAAGTCTTTTCATCGCTTATGTGGCCATCCGCTGCTATCTCCAGCCCAATCTCGGCCCGGTGCTGCCGGCCGATGAACGGCAAGTCAGCTGGGGGGAGAAGATCAAGCTGCTTGGCGCCGGTGTCATTCCCTTCCTCATCTTTTTCGCGATGACCGGCCTGTTTCTCATGGGCAAGACCAGCCTGGTGGAGAGTTCGGGTGTCGGCGCGGCGGGGGCCACACTTGCCGCCATCTTCCGCCGCAGGCTGACCTGGCAGGTGATGGAGCGGACCGTGCGCAAGACGCTCGGGATCAGTTGCATGTTCCTCTGGATCATTCTCGCCGCGCTCTGTTTCGGCGCCGTGTTCGACGGCCTCGGCGCGGTACATGGCCTGCGTTATCTGTTCCTGGAGAAGTGGGGGCTCGATCCCTGGACGGTGCTGATCATGATGCAGGTCTCCTACCTGATCATGGGCACTTTCCTCGACGATACCGCAATGCTGGTGATCGTCGCGCCGCTCTATGTCCCCATCGTGATTGCACTTGGTTTCGACCCGATTTGGTATGGTGTCCTGTACACAATCACTTGCCAGATCGCGTATATGACGCCGCCGTTCGGTTATAATCTGTTTCTGATGCGTGCAATGGCGCCGCCGGAAATAACCTTGATGGACATCTATAGATCGATCGTACCTTTCGTACTTGTGATGATCGTCGGTTTAACAATCGTAATGATCTTCCCGCAAATAGCGCTGTGGCTGCCGCAGTACTATTACGCGCGATAACGCCTCTGGAGACGCGGCCTTTAAAAGTGAATTTGAAAGGAGTGAAACGATGAAGAAAATACCGAAGAGGATAAGCAAGCGCGATTTCATCAAGAATGCTGGACTGACCACCGTCGCCGCAGCGTCGGCGACTGTAGCGTCGCCTTATGTCATCAGGGCGCAAGGCGCCCCAATCAAATGGCGTATGCAAACCTATGCCGGATCGGCGTTAGGCGAGCATGTGATCAAGCCATCGATCGAGGCCTTCAACAAGGCGGCAAACGGCGAGATGGTGATCGAGCTCTACTACGCCGACCAACTCGTGCCGCAGGGCGAGCTGTTCCGCTCAGTGCAGACCGGAACCATCGATGCGGCGCAAAGCGATGACGACTCGATGGCGTCCCCCGTCGATGTCAAAATCTTCGCGGCCTATTTCCCGTTCGCCTCACGCTTTTCGCTCGACGTTCCTGCCTTGTGGGAGTGGTGGGGTCTCAGACAAATTTGGGAGGAGGCGTATGGGGAGGTGAAGGGCGTCACCTGGCTCAGCACCGGCGCCTGGGACCCTTGCAATTTCGGTACGACCAAGCCGATCAAGTCGGTGGCCGACCTCAAAGGCCTGCGTGTCTACATGTTCCCGACCGGCGGCCAGTTCATGCAGCAATTCGGCGTGGTTCCGATCACGCTTCCCTATGAGGACGTGCAAGTCGCCCTGCAAACGGGAGAGTTGGACGGCGTTTGCTGGTGCGGCATCACCGAGATGTACACCGTGGGCTGGGCGGATGTGTTGAAATACTACCTGACCAACAACATCTCCGGCGCCTGGGCAGGCTCCTACTTCGTCAACAGCGACAAGTGGAACGCGCTTCCGGATCACCTGAAGCAATTGTTCAAGCTCTCGATGGACAGCTCCCACTACTACCGCCAGCATTGGTATTGGTGGGGCGAGGCGCATTACCGCACCACAGGCGGGCTGCTTGAGCTGACGGCTATCCCCGATGAGGAATGGCAGACTGTCGCGGACGCGGCCGTCAAATTCTGGAACGAAGCAGCCCAGATCAGCCCGCGTTGCGCCAAGGTCGTGGAGATCCTCCGGCAGTACAATGAGGCTATGACCAAGGCCGGTCCTCCCTACCGCAGCGCCTAGTCGAATTCAGGACAATCAGGGCCCGCGCGGCAATCGCCGCGCGGGTCTTGCCTAAATAACTCTCCTAGAACAGAAGTCAGCGCCATGACGGGCACATTGACGTTACAGGAATTGCAGGCTGCGTCCGATCGCGGCGAGATCGACACGGTCATCGCCTGCATGCCCGATATGCAGGGACGGCTCGTCGGCAAGCGTTTTCATACGGAATTTTTCTTGGGCGGCGCCCACGAAGAGACGCATGGCTGCGACTATCTGCTCGCCAACGACATCGATATGGAGCCGGTACCTGGCTACGCGGTGGCCAACTGGGAGAAGGGCTATGGCGATTTCGTCATGAAGCCAGATCTCGCCACCTTGCGCCGTATCCCCTGGCTGCCCGCGACCGCGCTCGTCATCTGCGACGTACTCGACCACCACACCCATGAGGAATTGGCGCACAGCCCGCGCGCCATTCTGAAAAAGCAGATCGCGCGGCTTACAGCGATGAAGATGTCGTCGAGCGTCGCCTCGGAGCTTGAATTTTATCTGTTCGATGAGACCTACGAGTCGGCCGCGGAGAAGAACTGGCACGGACTGAAAACCACCGGCAGTTACATTCAGGACTATCACGTCTTCCAGACCACCAAGGAAGAAGAGGTGATGCGGGCAATCCGCAACGGCCTGCAAGGCGCAGGCATTCCGGTGGAGAACTCCAAGGGCGAATGGGGTCCGGGTCAGGAAGAGGTCAATGTCCGCTATGCCGACCCCCTGACCATGGCCGACTGGCACGTCATCCTAAAGAACGGCTGCAAAGAGATCGCCCATTCGCTCGGCAAGTCGATCACCTTTATGTCGAAATGGCGCTACGACCTCGCCGGGTCCTCGAGCCACATCCATATCTCGCTGTGGGACAAAGCCGGCAAGACGCCGCTCTTTCTCGATCCGAAGAGCGATCATGGCATGTCGCCCTTGATGCGGCAGTTCATGGCGGGTCAGCTCACGCATGCGCGCGAGATCACCTGGTTCCTCGCGCCCTATGTCAATTCCTATAAGCGCTTCCAGTCCGGGACCTTCGCTCCCACCAAAGCCATCTGGTCCTTCGACAACCGCACTGCCGGCTTTCGCCTCTGCGGTGCCGATAGCAAGGGCATTCGCAGCGAGTGCCGCATTGGCGGCGCCGATCTCAACCCCTATCTCGCTTTCGCCGCGCTGATCGCTGCCGGTCTTGCCGGCATTGAGGAGAAACTGGAACTTGAAAAGCCTTATGTGGGTGACGCCTATCAAGGCAAGGCGCTACGCGAGGTGCCTAAGACCTTGCGCGAGGCGACAGAATTGATGCGAAATTCGAAAATGCTGCGCACCGCCTTCGGCGACGATGTCATCGACCATTATGTGCACACCGCCGCGTGGGAACAGTTCGAGTATGACCGCCGCGTCACCGACTGGGAGTTGCGTCGGGGCTTCGAGCGTTATTGACAGAGGAACCATGTCTGAAACCGTAAAGATCATCACCCCCATTGACGGCTCGGTCTATGCCGAGCGTCCCGTCGCCCGTGATGCGGAAATCGAATCTGCCGTCACGGCGGCGCGCGCTGCGCTCCCTGCCTGGCGTAGCGCACCGGTCGCCGAGCGCGCGCGGTATATGATTGCTTTCCTCGACGCCCTCATTGCCATGAACGATGAGATCGCCGTCGAGCTCGCCTGGCAAATGGGCCGTCCCGTGCGCTATGGCGGTGAGAAGAGCAGCGTGGAAGATCGCGTCCGCGGCATGGTGGCTCTCGCGGAGGAGGCACTGAAGCCCTATTACCCGCCGGAGAAACCCGGCTTCCGCCGCTATATCGCCCGTGAGCCGCTTGGCATCGTGCTGGTCGTCGCGCCGTGGAATTATCCCTACCTCACCTCCGTCAACACCATCGTGCCGGGCCTCATCGCCGGCAACGCCGTCATCCTGAAACATGCGACGCAGACCCTTCTTGTCGGCGAGCGGATCGCCGAGGCCTTCAAGCGCGCGGAACTCCCGAAGGGGGGGCTGTTCAGCAATCTCGTGTTGACACATGCGCAATCCGAGAAGCTGATCGGTTCGGGCCGTGTCGACCATGTCGCCTTCACCGGCTCGGTCGGCGGTGGCCGCGCCATAGAGCGGGCCGTGGCCGGCACGTTTGCTTCGACCGGGCTCGAACTTGGCGGCAAGGATCCAGCTTACGTCCGCGCCGACGCCAAGCTGGATCACGCCATCGAGAATCTAGTCGACGGCTCGTTCTTCAATTCCGGGCAGTCCTGCTGCGGCATCGAGCGCATCTATGTCGATGCGAAAGTGTTCGACGACTTCGTCGACGGCTTTGCCACGCTCACCAAGCAATATGTGGTCGGCAATCCGCTCGATCAGGCGACGATGCTCGGTCCGCTGGTGCGTGGTGCCGCGGCTGATGCCGTACGCGCGCAGATCGACGAAGCCAAGCGCAAGGGCGCCAAGGCACTCATCAATATGCAGGTCGAAGGCGACCGCCCCGGCTCCCCCTATCTCGCGCCCGAAGTGCTGGTGAACGTCAATCACCAGATGGAGGTGATGCGCGAGGAGAGCTTCGGCCCCGTGGTCGGCATCATGAAGGTGCGCGACGACGAGGAGGCGATCACCCTGATGAATGACAGCCCCTATGGGTTGACGGCCTCGATCTGGACGCGCGACATGGACCGCGCCGCCGAGCTTGGCGGCCGCGTCGAGACCGGCACCGTGTTCATGAATCGCTGCGACTATCTCGATCCGCAGCTCGCCTGGACCGGCGTAAAGGACACCGGCCGTGGCGTCTCACTGTCGAAATACGGCTTCGATTCGCTCACCCAGCCGAAGAGTTTTCACCTCCGCGAAGTCTGATTTTTCTACATTGGATCAAGGACATGACCGTACCGACCGCCAACTGGAGCTATCCGACCGCCATCCGCTTCGGCCCCGGCCGCATCAAGGAGCTGGCCGAGGCCTGCAAGAGCGCCGGCATCAATCGCCCGCTCCTCGTCACCGACGCCGGCCTCGCCAAGCTGCCGATCACGCAACAGACACTCGACCTGATCAAGGCGGCGGGCATGAAGGTGGCGATGTTCGCCGACGTGCAGCCGAATCCGGTCGACGCTAATGTCGATGCGGGCATCGCCGTCTACCGCGACGGCAAGCATGACGGCGTGATTGCCTTTGGCGGCGGCTCGGGCCTCGACACCGGCAAGGTCATCGCCTTCATGGCCGGGCAGACGCGGCCGCTGTGGGATTTCGAAGACATTGGCGATTGGTGGACGCGGGCAGATCCCGACAAGATCGCGCCGGTCGTCGCCGTGCCGACCACCGCGGGCACCGGCTCGGAAGTCGGTCGCGCCGGCGTCATCACTCAGGAATCGACGCAGACCAAGAAGGTCATCTTCCATCCCAAGATGATGCCCAAAGTGGTGATCTGCGATCCCGAATTGACCGTCGGCATGCCGCCCGCCATCACCGCGGGCACCGGCATGGACGCGCTGGCGCATTGTCTCGAAGCTTATTGCGCCCCGAGCTACCACCCCATCGCTGAAGGCATCGCGGTCGAGGGCATGCGTCTCGTCTTCGCCTATCTGCCCAAAGCCGTGGCCAATGGAAACGATCTCGAGGCGCGCGCCCATATGATGAGCGCGGCGGCGATGGGGGCGGCTTCTTTCCAGAAGGGTCTCGGCGCCATCCACGCGCTGTCGCATCCGGTGGGCGCGCTCTATCACACGCATCACGGCATGACGAATGGCGTGTTCATGCCCTATGTGCTCGTCTTCAATCGCCAGGCGATCGAACCGAAGATCGAGCGATTGGCGGGCTTCCTTGAAATTCCGGGCGGCTTCGACGGCTTCCTCAAGGCGGTACTCGACCTGCGCAAAAAGATCGGCGTGCCGCACGACCTCACCGGCCTCAAGGTCGATGGCGGCAAGGTCGAAACCATCGTCGAGATGGCGGTGGTCGATCCGACGGCGGGCGGCAATCCGGTGCCTGTGACCAAGGATGGTGCGCGCAAGCTATTCGAGGCAGCGTTGAAAGGCGACGTCGCCGCCGCGGCATAGGCTTAGCGGCTTTTGCCTTTATAGGCGCGGGTACCGGACTTGCCGCCCTTGGAACGCGGTCGCGTCTTCTGCAAAGTCGCCAGCGGCATTTCCCGGTTATGCGGTCCCATCTCGTCGAGCGACGGTTTGTGCGGACGATTAAAGTTTGCGCTACCGCGCTCCGCGCTACTTGAGCGCATCTGCTCGAGCTCAGCCTGCCGCGCCAGTGGATCGTCGGCGATGGCGAGCTCCATCTGCCGCAGACGCTTGACTTCGTCGCGCAATCGCGCCGCCTCCTCGAATTCGAGATCGGCCGCTGCCGCGCGCATGCGCTTCTCCATGTCGGCGAGTACGCTCTCGATATTATGCCCAATCAGCGCCTGATCGCCTTCCGCGAAGCCAGCGCCGGCATCGACCAGCACGTGATCGCGCTCATAGACGCTGGCAAGGATATCGCTGATGTTTTTCTTCACGCTTTCCGGGGTGATGCCGTTCGCCTCGTTCCACGCCACCTGTTTCTCGCGGCGGCGATTGGTCTCGGCCATGGCGCGTTCCATCGAGCCGGTGACGTGGTCGGCATAGAGGATCACCTTGCCGTCGACATTGCGGGCGGCGCGGCCGATGGTCTGGATCAGCGAGGTCTCCGACCGCAAAAAGCCTTCCTTGTCGGCGTCGAGAATGGCCACCAACGCGCATTCGGGGATATCGAGGCCCTCGCGCAGCAGGTTGATGCCAACCAGAACGTCGAAAGCGCCGAGCCGTAGGTCACGGATGATCTCGATGCGCTCCAAGGTATCGACGTCGGAATGCATATAGCGGACGCGGATGCCCTGCTCGTGCATGTATTCGGTCAGGTCCTCGGCCATGCGTTTGGTCAGCGTGGTGACCAATACGCGATAGCCTTGCGCCACCACTTTGCGCGTTTCGTCGATCAGATCGTCGACCTGTGTCGAGGCGGGGCGTACCTCGACTGGCGGATCGACCAGGCCGGTGGGGCGGATCACCTGCTCGGCGAACACGCCGCCGGTCTGCTCCATCTCCCATGAGCCGGGGGTCGCCGAGACATAGACGGTCTGCGGCCGCATCGCGTCCCATTCCTCGAAGCGAAGCGGACGGTTGTCCATGCAGGAGGGGAGACGGAAGCCGTATTCGGCGAGGGTGGATTTGCGCCGGTAGTCGCCACGGAACATGCCGCCGATCTGCGGCACGGTGACATGGCTCTCGTCCACGAACACCAGCGCGTTGTCGGGCAGATATTCGAACAGGGTGGGCGGCGGCTCACCCGGCCTCCGCCCGGTCAGATAGCGCGAATAATTCTCGATGCCCGCGCAGGAGCCGGTGGCCTCGATCATTTCCAGGTCGAACAGCGTGCGCTGCTCCAGCCGCTGCGCTTCGAGCAACCGGCTGGCGCCATGCAGCTCGTTCAGGCGAAGCTTGAGTTCTTCCTTGATGCCGCGGATCGCCTGCTTCAGCGTCGGCTTCGGCGTGACGTAATGCGAATTGGCATAGATCTTGACGCTCGCGAACTCGTCGGTCTTGGTCCCGGTCAGTGGATCGAACTCGACGATGCTCTCGATCGTGTCGCCGAACAGCGAGATCCGCCAGGCGCGATCCTCCAGATGCGCCGGCCACAGCTCGATCGTATCGCCGCGCACGCGGAACGAGCCGCGCGAGAAATAGGCGTCGTTGCGCCGGTAATGCAACGCCACGAGGTCGGCCATCAGCTGGCGTTGCTCGATCCTGTCGCCGCGCTTGAGGCTGAAGGTCATGGCGGTATAGGTCTCAACCGCGCCGATACCGTAGATGCACGACACCGACGCGACGATGATCACGTCGTCGCGCTCCATCAGCGAGCGCGTGGCGGCGTGACGCATGCGGTCGATCTGCTCGTTGATCGATGAATCCTTCTCGATATAGGTGTCGGTGCGCGGGATATACGCCTCGGGCTGGTAGTAATCGTAATAGGAGACGAAATACTCCACCGCGTTGTCGGGGAAGAAGCTCTTGAACTCGCCATAGAGCTGCGCCGCCAGAGTCTTGTTGGGCGCGAGCACGAGCGCGGGGCGTTGCGTCGCCTCGATCACCTTGGCCATGGTGAAGGTCTTGCCCGAGCCGGTGACGCCGAGCAGCACCTGATCGCGTTCCTTGGCGTTGGCCTGGTTCACCAGTTCGGCGATGGCCGTCGGCTGGTCTCCCTTCGGCTCCAGCTCGGACTGGATACCGAGAGCCACGCCGCCTTCCGACTTGTCGGGCCGGGGCGGGCGGTGCGGCACGAAGTCCGGCGCGCCGGTGCCGGAGACCAGCGGATGCTCCTGCATCAGGGGCTGGGGCGCCTCGCCAAAGCCGGGTGGCCGTCGGTCGGCGCCGGCCGGCATGCCGCTCTGCGGCAAGCCGGCGTCCTCGCCCGTGACGGCGCGCGGCTCGGCACGTGAGCCGAAGGTCCTGGCAATACGATGGGGCATGCACCGAATATGGCGGCGCGGCGGGGACTTGGCTAGTGCCGGGAGCGCCGACCCGGCCAGATCCTAACGTCTCAGAGGCGGTAAAAGATCGCGCTGATCGTGAAGGCGACCACGCAAGCCGCCGCGGCAAAGCCAAAGTTGAGCTTCAGGTTACGGTTTCCGCTAGAGCAGGGCGCTTCCGGCGCAAGGTGAAGCTAGTATGGAAATGATCAAAATCGTCGATCAGATACCGCTCTGGGTGGCGCTCGTTGCCGTCACCGGGGTTGCGATCCTCTATAGCGTCGGCCTCATGCTACTGACGCGGTATATCTATGGCCGGGACCGCCTGAGCCTTAACAATGAGGTCGCCGGGTTCAAATTCGCGGTAATCGGCGTGTTCTACGGGCTGCTGTTGGCCTTTGTGGTTATCGCTGTTTGGGAAGAATTCCAGAGCACCGTAACCGCGGTGCGCAATGAGGCCAAGGCCGTCGTCGATCTGCATGAGATTGCCCGCGCCTTGCCAGAGGAGGACGGAAAGAAAATCCACGAGCGTCTTTTGGCCTACGTAGACGGTGTCCTAACAAAGGAATGGCCGGCGATGGCCCTAGGCGAGCACAGCAAAGAGGTGTCTGAAGCGCTGGCCCAGCTCAGCAGGACGGTATTCGAAGTACATCCTCAAGATCAGCGGGAATTGGCTCTCTATCAGGACACACTCAGACTGTTGGCCTTGATCGCCGACAACCGGACAGAACGCCTGGACAACGCTAATGGGTCGGTGCCGGGAATCCTCTGGTTTGTCCTCATTATCGGCGGGATCGTGACGCTGGCCTATCCGGCCTTCTTCGCTTCTACGAGCATCGGCGCGCAGACATTGATGACGGCGGCACTCGCCGGCTTGGTCGCGCTTGCGCTCCTGATTGCGCTCATGTTCGACTTTCCTTTCACCGGGGACGTACGGATGTCCACCCACCCGTTCGAAGAGGCGAAACTTAAGATGGACACGCCAGTTCCTTGACCGACTCCGAGCGCGGGAAGGCCGCTCGCCAAAATGCCACTTTCTCTTGCGATCAATGTTTGGACAAAAAACTTATCGCGGGGACAACAAGACTGAATTAGGAAATGTCATGCAGGCACGTCCGCAGAGAGCGGACAGTGCGCAGCAGTTCAGGATCGGAGCAGAGCCATGGCAACGAAAAAGAGTGGGAAGAAGCGCACAACGAGTAAAAAAACATCCGCCCGCAAGAGCATGAAACGTGCGGGTGCCAAAAAGGCGGCGCCAAAGCGTAAGGCTGGGGCCCGCAAGACGACGAAGAAGCGAGTGAGTGCTCGCAAAGCTACCGCCAAAAAGACAAGCGCGAAGAAGGCCACGGCGCGCAAAGCCGCTAAGAAACCGGCCCGGAAGACAGCAGTCCGTAAAAAGGCCGCTCCCAAGCGTAAAGTAGCGAAGGCGCCTGCGCCTAGACCCGCTGCTGCCCCGATGAAGCCGGCGATGCCCGCTGCTCCGGCTCCAGCCCGCCCCATGACGCCACTAGCCGACAGCGGTTTCGCGACGCCACGTCCCCCCTTGGCGGGTGGGTTCTCACCGAGCATGCCGAGTGGCGCGCCGCGACAAGCGACGCCGGACCAAGCGCCGCGTCAGCCCTATCGTCCATCTTGGGCGAGGGACGACGACGACGTCTAGGAATAATGCCTATTTGAGTAGAGAGGGCCGGTGGCAGCGCCGGCCCTTCTTGTACCGAAAGACCTCCCAGCTCACGTCCGACACACAATAGAGGCATCCATGACGGCCGCCGCGCCAATCATCAATCCGGGACTTTGGCCCTATGTCTTACCGGTCCTGCTGCTTGTCTGTTCGAACCTGTTCATGACCTTCGCCTGGTACGGCCATCTCAAGTTCAAAAGCGTTCCGTTGATCACTGTGATTCTGGTGAGTTGGGGCATTGCCTTCATCGAGTATTGTTTCGCTGTGCCCGCCAACCGGCTCGGAAGTGCGGTCTATTCGCCGGCCGAACTCAAAACCATCCAAGAGGTCATTACGCTTGCCGTCTTCGCGGGCTTCACGGCCTTCTATTTCAATGCGCCGCTTACCTGGACCCAGGGCGCGGGTTTCGTCCTGATCGCGTCCGGCGCGATGCTGGTCTTCCGCGGCTAGGGATGAGGTGCTCGTTAAACGCTGGAGGTGTCGAGTGCATGTTCAACCCTCCCGCTCTGTTGACGTGCGGACTGTAATCGGTTTGGGTGAAAAAGCGGGCCGTCCGCTTATGGGATGGACCGAAACGGGGGTCTCGGCGGTTTAAAATTTGGTGCTGAAGGGAGGTGGATTCATGAGTCCATTGATGCGGTTGGTGCTTGGGATTGCCGCCCTTTTGGCGATCTTGGCGGCCGTTTCTATCGCGCTTCCGGGCCACGTGTCGGTCTCGCGGTCGGTGGTCATTAATGCACCGGAATCCGCCGTCTACCCCTATCTCAATACCATGCGCAATTTCAGCGATTGGGCGCCTTGGCGCATCCGCGATCCCAATCTGCAGATGACCTTTTCCGGTCCCGCTCAGGGCAAGGGCGCGCATGTCGATTGGGTGAGCGGGTCGGGATCGATCGGCACGGGCAGCATGGAGATCGTCGACGGCGATCCCAACCGCAGCATTGATCTCGCCGTCAATTTCAACGGCGTGGAAGGCACGAGCGCCTATACGCTTGTACCATCAGGCTCGGGCAGCAAGCTCAGTTGGAGCTTCAGCTACGATACGGGGATAAACCCGCTCAAGCGTTGGCGAGGGGTTATGCTCGATAATCTGATCGGTCCGGATTACAGCGCCGGGCTCAATAAACTGAAGGCGAATATCGAAGAAACGCGGCGTCCGATGGCGCCGGCAACCGCGCCAGGCGCCACATTACCCGGCCAGCTACCGGCGCATGGTCAAACCGAGACGACTGTACCCCTGGCACCGGCTCCTACTGCTCAGCCAGCGCCTCAGGCTGCACCCGCGCAACAAACCGCGCCAGCCGAACCCGCGCCGCCGGCTCCCGAGCCTCGGCCACAGCGCCAACAACGCTAGACGGTTTAGAGTTTCTGCTCGCCGGCCGGTGCCGATGTCTCCGGCAACTCATCCGGTGTCGCCTGAATGATGAGATGTTGCGAGCCGGCGATGCAAGGATCGAGCGGCCAGCAGGTCACGAGCGAAACCTCAGAATCGCCGAGTTCGGGATCGGGATCCTGAAGATGGGGATCGACCACCCGGCGTCCGGTCACGCGGTAGATATGAGAGGATCCGTCGGCGGCCGTGACAGTGATGCGATCGCCAACCGCCACGTCACGAAGATCTTTGTCCGATTTACCGAGTTCGGTGCCGGGCAGGGGGCCTAACCAGGGTTGCCCCTGCTCATCGGGCCCCAAGATCATCGCGGCACTCAAACCGAGCCGCGGTACCTTGGCGTTCGGCACGAAAGTGGGATCTTCCCATGGCCAAGCCGCCTGTTCGGTTTGGCCCGAAAGAACCTTGTTCCATGCGCTCTGATGCAGCAACTGGCCGAGGCCGGTCCGTTCCATCAACGGGAAGCTGTCGCCCACTTGGGCGAGCCCGGCCAGGACTGCGACTGCAGCCACAGCACCAATCACGGCCGTTCGCTTGCGCGCGCGGGAAGAAAGGAGGAGGAACTGAACCGACCCCCGTTTCGGCATCAGATCCTCCTCCAAATCCGCCGCGGGGAGGCATGGTCGCGGCGGTGGCAACGCCGGGTATACGGCGTCACCGCGCTTAGGAGAGCGAACATGGAGAATTTCGCCGAGAGAATCGGGGTATGGAAAACGGCCAATTGCAGCGGGAAGCGCAGTGCTTGGCGTCGCCTGGACATCGACTCAGTCCCTCGATCTTCGGCGCGAACCGTAAGGCAAGCATGTCAATAGGGCGGTGCTTTAACCGGATTGTGGCCGCCGCGTGGCACCGAAGGGAACTGCGGAGCCGGGGTGCAAGTTAGCCAGACATTTCCCCATCTCCCATACCCAAGGAGCCTGCACTGCCATGACCGCCACCAAGTCGCTAGAAGACCTCTTCGTCAATCTACTCAAGGACATGTACTACGCTGAGAAGCAGATCCTGAAGGCGCTGCCGAAGATGGCCAAGAAGGCCGATTCCACCGAGCTGCGTCAGGCTTTTGAACACCATCTCAAGGAGACCGAAGGTCAGGTGAAGCGCCTGGAAGAGGTCTTCGGTCTCTGCGACCTCAAGCCTGCCGGCAAGACCTGTCCGGCCATCAAAGGCCTTCTCGAGGAAGGCGAGGAGGCCATGAAGAGCGCCAAGGATCCCGATGTGCTCGATGCTGGCATGATCGCTGATGCCCAAGCCGTCGAGCATTACGAGATCGCCCGTTACGGGACGATGATCGCTTGGGCAAAACAGCTCGGTATGACCGATGCGGCGTCTCTCCTCCAAGAAAATCTCGATCAGGAATATGGTGCCGACCGTCTCCTGACCGATCTGGCCGAAGGACGGCTGAACCGCGAGGCAGCCTAGCGGTTCCCAACACGCATTGCCGTCACATTGAGCAGCCGCGGGCCGAACGCCGCGGTTTGCATCATTTGCACCAGGAGGCTTGCGGGCTGATCGCGCCCATGCTTTAGGGTGCACGCGCGTTCGTCCGCTCGCTCGCTTTAATCCTCTCAGGAGTTTCTCATGGGTCTCGTCGCCCGCACGCTCGAACGGGTCAAGCCTTCGCCGACCATGGCCATAACCGCCAAGGCGCGCGAGCTGAAGGCGGCCGGCTTCGACGTGATCGGCCTTGGCGCCGGCGAGCCCGACTTCGATACTCCCGACAACATCAAGCAGGCGGCGATCAAGGCCATCGAGCGGGGCGAAACCAAATATACCGCGGTCGACGGCATTCCCGAGCTCAAGCGCGCCATCGCCGACAAGTTCAAGCGCGAGAACGGGCTAGCCTACAAGCCGTCGGAAATCACCGTTGGTTCGGGCGGCAAGCAAGTGCTGTACAACGCGCTGCTGGCCACGCTCGATCCGGGCGATGAGGTGATCATCCCGTCCCCTTATTGGGTGAGCTATCCCGATATTGTGCTGCTCGCCGGTGCCGAGCCGGTGATTGTCGACACCACGGCGGAGGACGGCTTCAAGCTCAAGCCCGAGGTTCTAGCTAAGGCCATCACCCCACGCACCAAATGGTTCATCTTCAACTCGCCGTCCAATCCGACCGGCGCCGCCTATACGCGCGACGAGATCAAGGCGCTTACCGACGTGCTTGTGAAGCATGAGCGCGTGTGGGTCCTGTCGGACGACATCTACGAGCATCTCGTCTATGACGGTTTCAAGTTCACCACCCCTGCCGCCATCGAGCCCAAGCTCAAAGACCGCACGCTGACCTTGAATGGCGTGTCCAAGGCCTTTTCCATGACCGGCTGGCGCATTGGCTATGGCGGCGGGCCCGAGCCGCTCATCAAGGCCATCGCCACCCTGCAATCGCAATCGACTTCGAACCCGTGCTCGATCAGCCAATGGGCGTCGGTCGAGGCGCTGGAAGGTCCGCAGGATTTTCTCAAGGATTGGGTGAAGGCGTTCCAGGAGCGCCGCGACCTCGTGGTGTCCATGCTGAATCAGGCCAAGGGCGTCGAATGCCACAAGCCGGAAGGCGCCTTCTATGTCTACCCGTCATGCGCCGGCACCATCGGTAAGACCACGCGCGAGGGCAAGACCATCGGCAACGACGAGGACTTCGCCACGGCGCTGCTGGAAGAGGAAGGTGTGGCCGTAGTGCACGGCGCGGCCTTCGGACTCTCGCCATTCTTCCGCATCTCCTATGCGACCGGCATCGAGGCGCTGGAAGAAGCCTGCCGCCGCATTCAGCGTTTTTGCGCTAATCTCACCTGATCGATAGGCATCGCTCACGCGCAGCGGAGGCGGACATGGACGTCAAGTTCAGCAAGCTCAGCACCGGCAATCAGATCGAGGGCAAAATTATGGAGATCCGCAAGGGCGCGGTAACCGCCATCGTCTATGTGCAGATCGCCGGCGACACCATGATACAGGCGAGTGTCACCATCGCCACGCTTGAGAGCCTCGGCCTTTACGAAGGCAAGTCGGTGGCGCTTATCATCAATCCGACGGATATCATCATCGGTTGCGAATAGCAGCCTTCGGGCGTTGTTCAGCCATGACGCTGGCCTTTACCCATTGTGCGCTGCATGTGCGCGATCTTGACGAGTCGATCGCTTTCTACAGCCGCTATTGCGGGCTCGAGATCGTCAAGGCGCATGGCGAGGGCGAGGGGCGTGTTGTGTGGCTCGCCACGCCCGGTGAGGCGCGCAACTTCGTTCTGGTGCTGCTCGGCGGTGGGCCTGAGCGCATGCAGGACAAGGACGACATGACCCATTACGGCTTCGGCGTTCCTGCCCGCGAGGATATCGACAGGATCGCCGCCCGCGCCAAGGAAGAGGGGCGCCTGCACTGGGAACCGCGCGACTACGCGCCGCCCACCGGCTATCTCTGCGGCGTGCGCGATCCGACCGGATATGTTGTAGAATTTTCTCACGGCCAGCCGCTCGGCCCGCATCGCCAGGACTAGGGGTACGACGTCGATGGAATATCAGGAGCTTCTCGATGTCGCCGGCAAATTCGCCACCGCCATCCTGCTTGGCGCCCTGGTCGGCATCGAGCGCGAGAAACGCAAAGAGGAAGAGGATGACGAAGCAAGCGATACCGCCGGTTTGCGAACTTTTAGCCTGCTTGCTCTGTTCGGGGCTGCAACCGGCTGGCTGGCGCACGAGACCGCTTCTTTTTGGATCCCGGCCGCGGGTCTCGCCATCGTCGGTGTCTTCGTAGTTGCTGGTTATATCGTTTCGGCGCGGTCCAATCCGACAGCGACCGGCCTTACCACCGAACTCGCAGCCGTCGTCGTATTTCTCCTGGGGGCGATGGTTACGCTTGGCTATGCCGTACTGGCGGTGGGTCTCGGTGTCGTGACCGCCGCGGTCCTCGCCTACAAGGTCCCGTTACACGGATTCGTCGCCAAGCTCGGCTGGGACGACGTCTATGCCGGCTTGCGGCTATTAATCGCGACCTTCATCGCCCTGCCGCTCCTGCCTAATGAGCCGATCGATCCGTGGGGCGCGCTCAATCCCTACACGCTCTGGCTACTCGTGATCCTGATCTCGAGCCTGTCATTGGTCGGCTACGTGCTGACGCGATTGCTGGGTCCGGCGCAGGGCATTGCCCTCACCGGATTGACCGGTGGGCTCGTGTCATCGACGGCCGTCACCCTGTCATTCGCCAAGGATGCCAAGGAAAATCCCAAAAATAACAAAGCTTTGAGCTCCGGTATCCTGCTCGCCTGGGCCGTCATGTTCGTGCGTGTCATCGTATTGGTCGCCGTCGTCAACCGCACGCTGCTTCCTTATGTGGTCGCGCCATTCGGGCTTATGGCGGCGGCAGCCGGCGCGTTCGCGGCGTGGCAGTATTTTCACAGTGCCAAGAAAGGCGTGGCCAAAGGCACTCTGAATGTCCGGAACCCGTTCAGCCTCACCGCGGCGGCGAAATTCGGCGTGCTCTTTGCTGTCGTCCTGCTCGCCGTCAAGATCGTGCAAGAACACTTTCCGCCGAGTGGACTCTACGCTGTTGCCGCTCTGGCCGGGCTGACCGATGTCGATGCCATAACGCTCTCGATGGCGGAATTCGCCAGGAGCGGAGAGGCGAGTATCGCCGTAATTGCCATCGTCATCGCGGCGATCGCCAATACGCTGGTGAAATGCGCCATGGCCTTCGTGATTGCCGGTCCGGCATTCGGCAAGATGCTGCTCGCCCCTACGGTCGTGACCCTTGCCGCCGGACTCGCCGTTGCATTTTTGCTCTGAACGATCAGCGTCCTAGAACTTGCTGTAGGTGATGCAGCAGCAATCCTTCAGCCCGTCGGCGCGCGGCCTGCACACCTGCTTCTCTTCCATGCTGGCGCAGGGTTGCGGCAGGGCATCAAGCGCCAGCCCATTCTTGCATCGCGCGGTATAGGGCACGCAATTGCCACCCAAGAGTTCGGTGTTCGGCGGGCAGCTTTGGGCTGTGGCGCCTGGCGGCCGGCTAGGCGGCTGATTGGTGGTGGCGCCCCAACTGCCGTCGGGGGAGGGAGGGGTCGAAGGGCCAGGTGTCTGTCCGGTGGAATCCTTGGTTGGGCCCACGATCGATGGATTTTTGTGTCTGTCTATAGAACCGGGGACATATTTGCAGGTGTATGATCCGTCGAATTGCCCGCAGACGAACTTCGCATCGATCAAGAGCGGATTTGACGGAATGGCATGTGTGGTCATGGACGCGCCGTGGCCGTGTTGCGGCAGGGCAATCAGGCAAACCGCAATGAAGGCAACGGTAAAAAACCAACGCATCAAGGGCTCCGGTCAGCGCGGGCCGCACCATACCTGAAGAAAATGCGGATCAGAACCACCGCAATTATCCGATTCGCAGCCCTTGCCAGACGGCCCGCCTCTTGACACCATAGCGTCACTAAGGCTTGCGCGGGTGGGTGCGTCAGGAGCCTTCTCGCGCGGCACATAACCGCCAAGGGAGGAGACCATGGGCCAAGCGCAGGGCCAACCAGCTCGCAGCGCCCGCTGCATCGCACTGGTTGGCCCCTATCTCAGCGGAAAAACCACGTTACTAGAGGCCATTCTCGCCCGCACGGGTGCCATCACCCGCCAGGGCTCCGTGGCCGGCCAGAATAGTGTGGGCGATGCCTCGGAAGAGGCCCGCCATCACGGCATGAGTGTCGAGCTGAACGTCGCCACCGTCGATTTCCTCGGCGACAGCTTCACCTTCCTCGACGCCCCAGGCTCCATCGAATTTCAGGCCGACGCCGCCAACATTCTCTCCGCCTGTGATGCCGTTATCGTTGTCTGCGAGCCTGACGAAAAGAAAGTCCCCGCGCTCCAGCTCATCCTCAAGCAACTCGAGGATCGGGACATCCCGCATTTTCTGTTCATCAACAAGGTCGACAAGGCCGAGGCCCGCGTGCGCGATATCGTGCCGATGTTGCAGCCCGCCTCGTCCAGACCTCTGGTGCTGCGCCACCTGCCCATATGGGAGAACGACATCGTTACCGGCTTCATCGACCTCGCGCTGGAACGCGCTTACGTCTATCGCGAGCATGCGCCGAGCGAGGTGGTGGAAATTCCCGCCGCGCTCGCCGAGCCGGAGAAGGAAGCGCGTTTCTCCATGCTGGAAAAGCTCGCCGACTATGATGACGAGCTGATGGAGCAGCTTCTCGAAGACGTGCCGCCGCCGCGGGATAAAATCTTCGACGATCTGTCCAAGGAGCTGCGCGATGGCGTGATCTGTCCGGTGCTGCTCGGCTCGGCGGAGAACGGTCACGGCATTTTCCGTCTGCTCAAGGCGCTACGCCACGAGGCGCCGTTCGTACAAGCCACGGCCGAACGGCTCGGTGTCGCCGGCGCTCCCTCCTGCGCCTATGTGATGAAGACGTTTCACACCGCCCATGGCGGCAAGCTGTCGCTCGCCCGTGTGCTGGCCGGATCCTTCGCCGACGGCGCCACCGTTTATGGAGGGGCGGACGAGCAACGCATCGCCGGCATTTTCAATCTGATGGGTCAGGAACCCGTCAAGCGCGGCGAGGCCAAGCCAGGCGACACGGTCGCTTTCGGCCGCCTCGACAGCGTCAAGACCGGGGACACGCTGTCGACCGAGAAAGGCAAGGTAGCGAAGGTCGAGGCTGCGACCTTGGCAACGCCTGTATTTGGTCTGGCGATCGCCGCCAAGGAGAAGAAGGATGAGGTCAAGCTGACCGCCGCCCTCGCCAAGATCATCGAGGAAGATCCCTCGATCTCTCTCACCCACAGCCAGGACATGGGCGAGATGGTGTTGTGGGGGCAGGGCGAGATGCATTTACGAGTGGCGCTCGAGAAGCTGGTGCGCAAATACGGCATCGACGCTTCCACGCGTCCGCGCCAGATTCCCTACAAGGAGACCATCCGCAAATCGACCGAAGTGCGCGGGCGCCACAAGAAGCAATCGGGCGGCCACGGCCAGTTCGGCGACGTGGTGGTGACCATCGCGCCGCTTCCGCGCGGCACCGGCTTCCAGTTTTCCGACAAGATCACCGGCGGCGTGGTGCCCAAGAACTACATTCCTTCGGTCGAAATTGGCGTGCGCGATTTCCTATCAACGGGACCGCTGGGGTTTAATGTGGTCGACGTATCGGTGTGCCTGATCGACGGCTCCTATCACTCGGTCGATTCATCCGACATGGCGTTCCGCCAGGCGGGACGCATCGCCATGAGCGAGGGTATGCCGCAATGCTCGCCGGTGTTGCTCGAGCCGGTCATGGCGGTAGATATCGCCGTGCCGTCCGAGGCTACGGCCAAAATCAACTCCATCGTCTCGTCACATCGGGGCCAGATTCTCGGCTTCGACGCACGGCCGGGCTGGTCTGGCTGGGACGTGGTGCAGGCCCATATCCCGGAGGCCGAGATCCAGATGCTCATCGTCGAAGTGCGATCGGCGACGGCGGGCGTCGGCACATTCAACGCCAAGTTCGATCATCTCGCCGAACTGACCGGCAAGGTGGCTGACCAGGTCCTGGCCCATCGCGGCGCCAAGGCCGCCTGACGGCTCGCTGCGCTCGCGCCTCAGGATGACGGTTTGTTTTCCGGTGCGCGGTTGCCGCGCGTGATCTTGCGCAGCAGCCGTATCGTCAGCCAGAAGAACGCGACGATGAGCAGAATGGCGGCGAGCGGTGCGGCCAGAGCGAGCAACGATACAATGAGAGAGCCGCCGGACTCTGCGGTGGCGATCACTGGGTTGCCGAGCGTGCCGGTGAATATTGTGGACTTCGCCCGCAACAGAGCGGTCATGCTCTGTGTAGCGCCGGCGATGCCGCCGCCGGCGATGATCGCTGTCGCCCATTTCACCAGCGGCGGCAGGTCGGTGATGACCGCCGCCGTTACTACCGTGCCGGCGATGAAGGCGGCAGGCATGGCGATCGTGTCGAGTAGATTGTCGACGCCCGGTATGTAGTAAGCGAGGATTTCGACGATCGCCGCCACGCCGAGCAGGACAAGCGCGCCAGGCGTTGACAGCCATGCGAAATTCTCGCCAACGGGGAGGTATCCGGCATAGGAAGCGGCGCTGACCACGAGCAGCGGCAGGAACACACGCAAGCCGGTGGCCGCGGCAAGCCCGATGCCGAGTGCGATGGAGATGGCAAGATCGAGTTCAGACATCGTTGGCGTAACCCCGGCCTTTACCCGCCGTCGATCTGCCGCCCCATGATGGCAATCGCCTGCTGATACACGCCGGCGGCGTTCCAGCCCTGGATAGCTTGGAAATTCGGCTGGCCCGGCTGGTAGCCTGCGCCCGGCACCCAGCCATGGCCGCGGAGGAAATTCGCCGTCGAGGCGAGCGCATCGGCGCGTGTGTTGAGATTGATGGTGCCGTCGCCGTCTCCGTCGACGCCATAGTTCAGGATGCTACGCGGCAGGAACTGCGTTTGCCCGACTTCGCCATGCATGGCGCCCCGCGTGGTGGGGCTGAGCACGCCGCGATCGATGAGCTGAAGTGCGGCGTAGAGCTGTGTGGTGAAAAATTCCGGACGGCGGCAGTCATAGGCAAGCGTGGCAATGGCCGACAGCACGTTCTGATTGCCCATGTAGTTGCCGAAGGCGGTCTCCATGCCCCAGATGGCGAGGAGCGGCCCTGGCGGCACGCCGTAGCGTTGTTCCAGCGCAGCGAACATCTTGGCGTTTTGTTTCTTCAGCGCCCGCCCGCGAGAGACGATAGCCGCTGAGCCGCGCTTGGCCATGAATTGTTGCAATGAGAGCTTGAAGCCCTTCTGCCCGCGGTCGGCCTTAATGGTGCCGACCGAATAGTTCGTGCCCATCAGAGCGGCGACGCCCTGCGATCCGATGCCGTTGGCCTGGGCCTCCTGCGCGAATGTCCGCTTCCAGTTCTGGAAACCGGCAGAGTTGTTGCCGCAAGGCGCGGCTTTCACTGCACCGGACGCCAATCCCGCAAACATGACGGCCAAAAGAACAGCCGTGCCGCTTCGCCTGTTCAGCATCGAGGCCTTCCGCGCTTCTCGTCCCGCGCCCAAGAAGCGCCGAACCGCCGTCGTCGATTCTTCTATGGTAATCTGCCCAGGTGGGCAGTTCTACTGTCGTTTCTTGGGCCGGTTGCAAAGACAGGACGATTTGCCGCCCGCGTCTTTGTGCAGGGCAGCATGCCCGAGTCTTGCCCCGGCGCGTCCGGCCCGCTAACGATTGTGCCGCATTTTCGTTGCTGTCCGTCAGCTCATCCCGGGGGTGTTCCCATGACTGTTTTTGCGCCGCTTGTAATTCCTGACACGCTCGCCGCCGGCCCCGGTCCGGGGAATACCGACCCACGCGTGCTCGAGCGTTTCGCCAGTTCGGGCGTCGCCGACCACATGCAGAAGGACGTTCTGCGCGGCATGATGGAGGCGAAGCAGATGCTGCGCGAGCTGTGGGGGACTAAGAATGTCTATACCTACGGCGTCGCCGGCACGGGCTTCTCGGGCCTCGATTGCGTGCTGTCGCTGGTCCTGCCGGGCGACAAGGTGGTGTGCTTCCCGAACGGCACCTTTTCCGGCATCGACACATTGACCATCCGCATGAAGGCGGCGACCGCGGAAGAATTGGCCGCCGACTCGCTCAACCCGAAGGCGGCCAGCGTCACCGTGATCGATACGCCGCACGGCCAGTCCGTAACCGCCGACACCATCGACAAGGCGCTCGCCGCGCACAAGCCCATGTGGGCGTTCATGGCCCATTGGGAGACTGGCTCCGGCCGCATCAACGACCTCAAGGCGTTCTCTGATGCCTGCGTCAAACACGGCGTGATGGGCATTTGCGATGCCGTGTCGAGTCTCGGCGTCGCCGATTTCAGCATCGACGACTATCCGGGCGTCGTCGCCTGGGCGTCATGTCCGCAGAAGGGCGTGCTGTCGCTGCCGTTGACTTATGCGCCGGTGAGCTTCACCGACAAGGCCATCGACATGGTGAAGAAGCGCGGCTGCCGCACCTATGTGCATCACCCGATCCTCGACGCGCGCCATTGGGGCATCGTCGACGGCAAGGACGTCGACACGCCGGGCTACCACCAGACGCATTCCTGCTACGCGGTGGCCGCGTTCCACGAAGCGCTGCGCATCATTCTCGGCTATGGCCGCCGCCGCAAGGCGTCCGACTACGCCTATCACGAGAAGGCGCTGCGCCAGGCGGTCGAGGCCATGGGCTGTGACGTCACCTCGAACATGACGAGCCTCGTCGTGCTCAACCTGCCGGGCAAGCTCAAGGGCAAGGAGAAGGAGTTGGTGCAGGGCGCCCGCGCGCAAGGCTTCGGCATCTGGCCGACGCTGAGCGAGCCGGTGCAAGTGCGCATCGGCATCCTCAATCAGCTCTCGCCGGAGCAGATCAGCGAGATCGTCAGCCGCTTCGCCGACGCCATGCTCGCCATGGGCGCGGAGTTCGACAAGCAGAAGGTGATGAACGGGCTGAAGTCCTACTACGCCAAAGCGGCTTAGCGTCAGCCTTTGGGCTTCTGTAGATCGCGCAGCGCGTCGGCCATCAGCCAGCTCAGTTGCTGCGCCTGGATGCCGAAGGTCTGCATCTGCGTCTGGGCGTAGCGGCTCTGCAAGGTCACGACTTCCGGCATGTCCTTGGCCTTGGCCAGATCGGACGCGAGCGCGAAGGAGCGCTCGGCATTGTCCTTGGCAAAGGCGATGGCCTTGTCCTGCACGGCCTTGAAGGCGCCGAGTTCCGCGCCGGCCGGCGTCTGCGTCCAGGTCCCAAGAGCCTGGGTCATGAAATCCATGAACTGACCATAGGCGGCGCGCGCCTGCTCGACATTCTTCTCAGCCAGGTCGCGCAGCTCAGGCGGTATCTCGAATGAAGGTTTTTCGGCCATTGGGGTCCCCTCTCAACGCCACGGGCGGGTGTGCAATTCTTCCCCAGCCTAGCATTTTTTAGCCCGCCGGGGACTCGTTCAGCCGCCCCGAACCAGCTACACTCGCGGACAAATTTGGGCCGTTTTCCCTGTCGATTATAGGTTCGGGACTGAAATGGTGCCAATTCGGGGGCAGGCCATGAGGCGAAAAACCGCGCTGGGGCTCATTTTAGCGGCCTCCTTTGGGCTGCCCGCCCTGGCCGCCGAGCCTAATGGCCCGACCGAGCTGATCACGCGCACCGAGGCCGTCCGAATCGCCATCCAGGACAAGCTCGCCGCCCAGCCCGCCAAGAACGAGACCATCCATACCGCACTTGTCGATTATTACGCGGTCCCCGGCCGGAAGCCGCTCTGGATCGGCGATGCCGGTGTAAGCGAGCGGGGCAGTGCGGTGATTGGCGAGATCCGCAAGGCCGGCGATTACGGTCTGCGCGCCGCCGATTACAAGCTGCCTGATGCCGACAGTTTCGACGCCGCTGGTAACGCCTCGGAATGGCTCGCCACCGCCGAGATCAAGATCAGCACCGCCGTGGTCGACTACGCCAACGATGCGCGCGGCGGCCGCATCGATCCGCAACGCCTGAGCAAGAATCTCGATCCGACGCTCGCTCTGCCCAACCCCGGCGAGGTCCTGGAATCGATCGCCATCCGTTCCGACCCCGCCGCCTATCTGCGCAGCTTCCAGCCGGACCATCCCCAATTCGAGGCGCTGCGCCAGAAGCTGATCGAGCTTCGCGGCGGGAGCAAGCCGGTTGAGCCTGAAAAGCCTGAAGTCGTCACCATCCCCGAAGGTCCCGTGCTCAAGCTCGGCCTCAAGCATCCGCAGGTGGCCTTGCTCAGAACCCGGCTCGAGGTTCCCGCGCAAGACGGTGGCGACGAGACGATGTTCGATGAGGATGTTCGCGAAGCGGTGCGGCGCTTCCAGTCCGACCACGGCACGACGCCGGACGGCTTGGTCGGTGCCGGTACGCGGCGCATGCTCAACAACCCCTCGGGGGCCAAGCAGGCGGGCGGCGGCAAAGCCTCAATCGACGCCATTATCGCCAATATGGAACGCTGGCGCTGGCTTCCCCGCGATCTTGGCGAGTTCCATGTGATGGCCAATATCCCCGAGTTCACCTTGCGCGTCGTGGAGGACGACGAGGTCGTCCATACCGCGCGGGTGGTCATCGGCAAGCCCAACACACAAACCGCCGTGTTCTCCGATGAGATGGAAGAGGTCGTCTTCAATCCCTATTGGAACGTGCCGACCTCCATCAAGGCCAACGAGATCGCGCCGTATCTGCGGACAGGTGGTGGGTTTTTCGGCGGCGGCTGGGATACTTCCGTGCTCCGCCGTCACGGCTTGCGCATCCGGGGCTATAACGGCCGCGAGATCGATCCGGACTCCGTCGATTGGAGCCGCGTCGACGTGCGCACCTTGGAACTCTACCAGCCGCCCGGACCCGGCAATGTGCTCGGCGCCATGAAGTTCGTGTTTCCTAACAAGCACGATATCTACATGCACGACACCACGCAGAAACATCTCTTCACCAACGCGGTGCGGTCTGAGAGCCATGGTTGCGTGCGCGTGCAGAATCCGGAGCAGTTCGCCTTTCTCCTGCTCAACCATGACCAAGGCTGGACGAAGGGACATGTCGCCTCGGCCATCAACGGCAGGGACGACAATCACATTGTCCTGCAGAACAAGATCCCGGTGCACATCGTCTATTTCACCGTGAGGGTAAACGAGGACGGCTCGCTCTCGACCTTCCGCGATCTCTACCGTCACGACGCGAGAATTATTGGAGCGTTGAACGGTGCCCCCATGGTGTCCGAGGAGTTCGCGCCGGAGATGGCGGAAACCGAGACGAGGCCGCGTGTGCGCTACCGTCAACGGAACGACTTCGGCAGAGATTTCACCCGGACCATTTTCGGATTCTAACCGCCGCCTTTGGGCATCCGCCCCTCTCCAGCCGGACACCAGCCGATTTCGGTTTGCGAATAGGCCGAATCGCCGTATGTTCCGCCTTTGTTCCATGGCCCTAAGGCGGAGCGGCATATGGCCCATATCGCGGCGGAAACTCTTACGGCTGGCATACCCAGCCCACGCAGACAGCGGCAAAAGTCGGTGGTGCGCTTCTTCGCGCTTGAAGGCGCCATGCGGGTGGTGATCGAAGCCGACAGCGAGGACGACGCCCGCTATCTCTGCCGCGAGATGAGCTGGGACTTCATCTGCCTCTGCGACAGCTGAGCGCACGGGACTAAGCCACAATCATCCTAGGAAAAGTCCGGATGCGGAATCCGCATCGCGGCAGCGATGTGGCATGCCCGTGGCACGCCCTTGAATGACCCTTTCAGGGTCATTTGCCAGCCGATTAATCGTCTCGTTTTTCCCTAGCTTGACCGCAGCGCCCGAAGCGCATCGGCCGGTTTGAGTCGTCGCCGGCCTCTTCCTCCCAAAAACAAAACGGAGCTTATGCGTCATGTTTGGACTGCGTCTTATTGCTTTTGCCTGCGCCCTTCTCGGACTTGCAGCTCTGCTGCTGCCGAATCCTGCATTTGCATTTCCCCAAGCCTTCTCCCAGGCCGCGAAAGCTTCGAAGGTCAAGCATGCGGTCGGCCCGCGGCCCGGGCGTTGGTGCGGCTGGTATATGCGCACGCAGAAGGGTGGTGGACCTGAATTGAACCTCGCCCGCAACTGGAAGAACTGGGGCCGCCCCTCGAATCCGAAGGTCGGCGCCGTGGTGGTCTGGCCGCATCACGTCGGCATGATCACCGGCCGTACCGCTGAGGGCCACTGGGTCGTACGCTCGGGCAACGATGGTGGGCGCGTGCGCGAACGCCCGCGTTCGGTGAAGGGCGCGGTGTTCCGTGTCGGCTAGCCGGAGAACAAGCTACTCGGCGGCCTCGGCCAGCGTGTCGAGGCCGGCGAGGTGCTTCTCGGCGTCAAGCGCCGCCATGCAGCCGAGACCGGCGGCGGTCACCGCCTGGCGGTATACGTCGTCGGTCACGTCGCCGGCGGCAAACACGCCTGGCACGCTGGTCGTGGTCGAGCGCGGCGCGGTGACAATGTATCCGGACGGCGTCATGTCGAGCTGACCCTTGAACAGCTCGCTCTGCGGCTCATGCCCGATGGCGATGAAGATGCCGTCTATCGGCAGCATGACGGTCTCGCCGGTCAGCGTGCTCTTCAGCCGCGCACCGGTGACGGTGAGCGGATCTTCCGTGCCAAGCACTTCCTCCAATTCGTTGTTCCACAGAACGTCGATCTTCGGATTGGCGAACAGGCGCTCCTGCAGGATCTTCTCCGAGCGCAGCACGCCGCGGCGATGCACCAGCAGCACCTGCTCGGTGATATTGGCGAGATAGATCGCCTCCTCGACCGCGGTATTGCCGCCACCGACCACGATCACGCGTCTGCCGCGGAAGAAGAAACCGTCGCAGGTGGCGCAGGCTGATACGCCATGCCCCTGGAATTCTTGTTCCGATGGCAGCCCGAGCCAGCGCGCCTTGGCTCCGGTAGCGATGATGACCGAGTCGGCCGTATATTCGGTGCCGCTGTCCCCCTTCAGCCAGAACGGCTTACGCTTGAGATCGACCGTGACGATATGGTCGGCGACCATCTCGGTGCCGACATGCATCGCTTGTAGGCGCATCTGTTCCATGAGCCAGGGCCCCTGGATCACGTCGGCGAAGCCCGGATAATTTTCGACGTCGGTGGTGATGGTCATCTGGCCGCCGGGCTGGAGCCCATCGATCAGCAGCGGCTTGAGCATGGCGCGCGCGGCATAGATCGCGGCGGTATAGCCGGCCGGACCTGAGCCCAAGATG
Organism: Alphaproteobacteria bacterium; assembly: GCA_016869535.1. Taxonomy (GTDB): domain Bacteria; phylum Pseudomonadota; class Alphaproteobacteria; order Rhizobiales; family Methyloligellaceae; genus Methyloceanibacter. The sequence goes on from VGDX01000011.1 coordinate 75,251, forward strand.
ATCACCTTGGCGTGGCGGGATGCCATGGACATGCCTCATGCGGAAAAGATGCAGACAGGTAAGCACAAGGAGGCCTTGGCGCAACCCGGCCCCGCTTCTGGGCCGATTCAGGCTTAGCTTTCAAGGCTATGCCGTGTCGCGGTCGAGCGCGCGACGAATGGCCGAGGCTACCAGCTCGGTGTCGTTCACCGGCTCGTAGTTCCACGATTCGAGTTTGCCTTCGAAAGGACGCGTGGCGCCGCGCTCGCGCATCAACGCGTGAAAGCGGGCAAGCCGCGTCGAGCGGCCGGGTAGCGATTGCACATAGACCGGCTTGCCGGTGCCTGCTGCTTCCGTGACCATATTGACCGAGTCCTCGGTGACCACGATGGCATCGGCGTGCGCGAGGAAGGCGTGATAGGGATTGTCGCCCGTGCCGTCCCACAGGAAATGCGGCACTTTCGCGATGGCATGCGCGAGCGCGGCGAGCGAAATTTCGTCGGTTCGGCGCGAAGGTGTGACGAGCAACGATCCGCCGGTCTCGCGCGCGAGCCTGGCGAGCATCGCACCGAGCGTTCCGGCAGCTTGCGGTGGGAATCTGAAGGCCTGGCTATCGCCGCCGAGCAGCACGGCGATACGCGGATGGGGCAGGGGGTCGATGCGCGCCGCGAATTCCTTCGCGGCACCGGCAAGTCGTTCGGGCGTCACGCCATGCACCGCGCCGAAGGTGATGATCACGTTGTCTCCGGTCAGATTGTCGTGCACCGGCGCCGCCACCAGGTCGAACAGCTTGACCGGGACTTTCGGATTCTGGATATGCAGGGCGAAGGCGTCCGAGACGCTCTTCACGGCCAGCGCAATCGGCACGCTGCGCCGCCCAATGGAGATGATGAGGCGCGGCCAGGGCGCTGCGAGATGTCCGTCGGAATTGACTGCGCCGAGAAGACGCGCGGGCGGCACCAGAAGCTGCAGGGGCGCCGGCAGCAGGCTCAGGGCGCCTGTGACGCGTACGCGCTTGAGGCTGAAGGGCAGCCCCACCGCTTCGGCAATGGCAAGCCCTTGGGCCTCCATGCCGACCGCACCGTCGGTCAGAATCCAGGTCTGGGCCTCGGCCTCGCTGGAATTTTTGGAACGAGGAACGGTCAATTTCTTTTCGATTCTTAGGGCTGAAGGACGTAAAATTGCGCAACCTTAATACCAGCCGCGACTTCCGCCTTCTAGCGCGCGGCCCTAGTCATCGTCCAGGGAGGACCCATGCGCCGCGCCCGCCTCGATGCCACCGATTGGCGCATCCTGCGCGCGCTCCAGGAGGAGGGCCGCATCACCAATGTCGAGCTCGCCCGCCGTGTCGGCATCTCGGCGCCACCATGCCTGCGCCGCGTGCGGGCCCTGGAAGAGGCGGGCATCATCGATGGCTTCACCGCGTGCCTCAACGACAAAGCGCTTGGCTTCGATGTGACCGCCTTCGCCATGGTCGGGTTGCACAGCCAGGCGGAGGCCGACCTCATCGCCTTCGAGGAGCGGGCCCGCTCCTCTCCCATCGTGCGCGACTGTTTCATGCTGTCGGGCGAAATCGATTTCCTGCTCAAATGCGTCGCGCCGGACCTGACCACGTTTCAGGAATTCATCATTCACGAGCTGACGGCCGCGCCGAACGTGGCGAGCGTGAAGACCTCGCTCGTGATCCGCGCCTCGAAACATGCGCCCGGCGTGCCCATGGAACTGGTGGGCGAAGGTAACGGCGATTCCACCTAGCGTCATGAACGACACGCGCAATCCGGTTCTGGTCGAAATCGTCAGGGGAGATTTGGTCGAGAGCCGTCACGCCGGCGCCGTCGCCATTGCCGACGCGCAAGGGCGCTTGGTACTTGCGCTCGGCGATGTCGAGCGCCCCATCTATCCGCGCTCGGCGATCAAGGCGCTACAGGCGCTGCCTTTGATCGAGAGCGGCGCCGCCGACGCATTCGGGCTCGATGCCGAGGAACTCGCGGTCGCTTGCGCCTCGCATAGCGGCGATACCATCCATGTGGCTGCGGTGCGGCGGCTGCTTGGCAAGGCCGGTCTCGATGAGAGTTATCTCGCCTGCGGGGCGCATTGGCCGGTGAGCGAGACGGCGATGGAGTCGTTGCTGCGCGCCGTCAAACGGCCGCAAGCGATCCACAACAATTGCTCGGGCAAACATGCCGGCATGCTGGCGACCGCAATCCATCTCGGGTTGTCGCCGAAAGGCTATGAACGGGTTGACCACCCCGTGCAGATCGCCATCGCGGCAATCCTGTCGGAACTTTGCGGCATCGAGCTGGACCGGGCGCATGCCGGCATCGACGGCTGCTCGGTGCCGACCTTCGCCCTGCCGCTCAGTGCCTTGGCGCGCGGCTTCGCCCGGTTCGGCACCGGCGAAGAACTGTCGCCATCAAGGGCGAACGCCGCACTGCGGCTCATGCAGGCCTGCTTCGCCGCGCCGGTTCTGGTCGCCGGCGAGGGCCGCTTCGACACCCTGGTCCTACAAGGACTGGCGCCGCAGGCCTTCGTCAAGGGCGGCGCCGAAGGCGTGCATTGCGGCGTTCTGCCGGAACTTGGCCTTGGCTTCGCACTGAAGATCGACGACGGCGCCAAGCGCGCCGATGAGCGGACGGTCGCAGAACTCCTTGCCACCCTCCTGCCCAAAGCTCGCACGGTGCTCGCCGGCCAATTGCAAGGCGAGATACGCAACTGGCGCGGGTTGAAAGTGGGGCGCTTGGCAGCGAGCGCGGAGCTGCAAGAGGCGGCCGCTTCGCTCGCTACGCCACGGCGTCCGTCCGGGAGAGCGGCGCGCTGACGGCGATGTCGATATAGGCGTTGCGGATCGTGTTCTTGGTGAAGCTCACGCCACGCGTATCCTCGCCGATCAGAATGCCGTAGGCCGGCGCGCCGTCGATGACATTGCCGCGCATAATGGCTCCGCCATCGACCACGATACCAATGCCGCTATGCAACAGCGTCTTGCGTAGATACAGGTCGCGGATAACGTTGTCTCTGACCACGACTGAGCTGTTGTCCGGCGCGCCGGAGAGTGAAAGTCCCGTGGCGGCTTGCTCGATCGCATTGTCGATGATTGCCAGATCGCCACATTCCACAATCAAGAGCGCCGTGCCGCCGATCCGGCTGATCCTGCTTCCGGCGATGCGCCCCGAGACGCATTGCAGCGCGACACCGTCCGCGCTGCTCCCCATAAAGTGGCACTTACGGATATCGAGTCCCGATACATTGTCCGCTACGAGCAATGCGCCATCCCTATCGAGCGCCTGCTGATTGCCGTCGAGCACGAGGCCTGAAAGTCCCACATTGTCGGCCGCCTCCACCTTGAAGATCGCTTCGCCGCGCGAACGGAGGATGGTCCGCCCCGGCACGCCTCTGATCCGCGCGCCCGAGCGTAGCGTGAGGCGGCCGGTCGCATAGATCCCGGCGGGAAGGATCAGGTGAATGCCTGACAGTGCCGCCCGGTCGATGGCCGCCTGCAGGGAAGCGGTCTGATCGACTGTGTCGCCGCCCGGCGCGGGGGCTTCGCGGGCGCGCGATAGGACCGGCAGAGCCAGAGCTGCCAAGCCGAAGCCCAAGCTCGCAAGCATCATTTGCCGCCGCGCGATCTCCATCTCACGCATCCTGCCGCAAAGATTCGGAGACCGCGAGCGGAACGGCAGAAAGGGTCTCCCTTGTTCTGGACTCTCTCGCGGGAAGATCGAGAACAAAACGCAGCGTCTCTTGCGCTCCGCGCAGAAGCTCGGCTTCGCTGCAAGCACCGCCATGGGCCGCTCTCTGCGGGATATGAACGAAGACGGCGATGGTGGGCCTGTCCTGCCGCGATGCCCAGGCAAGCGCCCGGTAATACAGAAAATTGCAGAGATAACGTCCGGCCGAGCGCGACACTGCCGCTTCAAGCCCGTGTGCCCGCAAATATGCCGCCAGGGAAGCAGCCGGAAACTCTGTATCGAGGCGGGCCGGTCCCTCGGCGAGCACCGCATCTGACGCGGGCAACGCGCCGCCAATGTCGGCACGGCGGGCGACGCGATTATGCGCCGAGCGCTCGATGCGGAAGCCTTGGGCGCGCTGGCAAAGGCCGAAGTGAATCATGATCTCGGGCTTGAGCACCTCGAAGAGAGACGGCGTGAGCGCGGCCACGCTCTCCCACGAAGTGGGCAGGATCTCGGCCTGCAGCGTGCCGGCAACGCCCCGGGTTTCGCCGGCCAAAGCCTCTGCCAGCCAGGCCGACGGATTGTCGGGAACGCCTGGAAACGGGCCAAAACCGGTAATGAGCACGCGCGGGCCAGACATGCCATGGACTTACAAGCCCGTTACGCGCGTGAAAAGCGATTTTGAGTGAGGGCGCCAGGGCGGCGAAATTCGGCTGTTACTTGCCTTTTTCGTGCTCCAGCGCCAGGAGCACGAGTTGCTCGATCGCCCTCTTGCGCCGCGGCTGATCGTGCTGCGCCCGCCGCCATTCGTCCAGCTCCCGGCGCAAGGAAAGCCGGAATGGCACGGCAACGTGCCGTCTCCGTTTAGCGGCCGGCTCCCGTTTCTGTTTCGGCCGTTTTTCGTTATTGGGCGGGCTCACATCAATCTCCCATGACCGCGCTCGTGCCCGTGCCCGTTCCCATTCCCGCGCATCTTGCCGTTCTGGCTGTACGGCCCGCTATGAACGATGATGATCCCGGATTTAGTGCCCTTGATCGCCCGCTCGACCAGCCGTCGCATGGCCTCCGGCCGGGACGGCAAATCCTTTTGCTCCCGCCGCCACTGATCGATCTGCCGCAGCAAAGCCCGCCGGCACCTGACAGTCACATACCGCCCTCGTTCGTGCTTGCGCTTGTAGGAGCGGGTGGGGCGCGTAACGAGTGATAGCCGCTGCCTCATAGGCCCCCATCCTCCCAGCTAAGACTCATTACTCTGCGCGCCGCCCTTTGCCAATCGTGCTGCGGCGGCTCGTGCAGTTTTTCCAGGTGAGCTTATGGTGTTTTCTTGATACCGGCTATCTCCCCCAGCTCGATTGCAGCGGCGGCCGGTGTCAACTTGCCCGCGCGCACCTTATCCTCGAGCTCCTGCCAGTGACGGGCGGCGCGCTTGCCGCCCTTGAAGGCGGCGAGCAGGCGCTGCTCGAAGATCTCGCGCATCCAGGCCACCGCCTGCTCGGCCCGTCGCGCGGATAAAGCGCCGGACTTGGCGAGAGCGGTATGTCGCGCCTCGATCTTCTCCCACATGACGTCGAGATCGCGATTGTCGCGTGCCGAGATGGTGAGCACCTGCGGGTCCCAGTTCGTATGGCCAGCGGCGAGGATGTGCAGCGCGGTCTTGTATTCCATGGCGGCGCGATTGGCGCGCTCGACATTGTCGCCTTCCGCCTTGTTGACGGCGATGATGTCGGCGAGTTCCAGAAGTCCGCGCTTGATGCCTTGCAATTCGTCGCCGGCGCCAGGAATGGCTACCACCATGAACACATCGACCATGTTGGCGACCGCCGTTTCCGACTGGCCGACGCCGACCGTCTCGACCAGCACTACGTCGTAGCCGGCGGCTTCGGCCAGCGCGATGCTCTCGCGCGTGGTCTTGGTCACGCCGCCGAGACTGTCGCCGGCAGGCGAGGGGCGGATGAAGGCGTTGGTTTCGGCGGCAAGACGGCTCATGCGGGTCTTGTCGCCGAGGATCGAGCCGCCGCTCCGCGACGAGGTGGGGTCGACCGCCATCACCGCGACCTTGCGGCCTTGCCCCAGCAGATTGACCCCGAGCTGATCGATCAGCGTGGATTTGCCCGCGCCCGGCACGCCGCTGATACCGACGCGGATCGCCTTGCCGGTATATGGCAGGAGGCGTTCGAGCAACTCTTGCGCCGCCTCCTGATCCTCCGGCTTGGCGCTTTCCACCAGCGTGATGGCGCGCGCCAGCGCCACGCGGTCGCCGCCGCTTATCGCCTTGGCGATCTGCTCGATATTATTACGGGTTTTCTCCTTAGCGCTCATGCCGAGCGGGGTAGGGTGAAAACCCGTTCCATGCAAGGTCGATTCGTCAGAAAGCACGGCGGCAGGATTTATTTCTGCCCAATGGTCTGGGGATCCGGTCCGTTATTGGTGTTTCCGTCGATCCGGTTATTGCCGTAGGAGAGAAACCGGGCGCCATCGACGAAGTTCGATCCAGTGGCATTTGCCGTGATGACCGTATCGGCCGCACGAATCGTGGAATTGCTGCCGTTGCCACGTAGCCCGTTGCTCCCATTGAATGAGATCGTCAGGCGCTGGATCATAACCTGTGAGGCACCGGTACCCGCCGGGGCATTGCTTACCACGCCATTGCTGCCGTTACCGGTAACCAGGCTGTCGGTGAGAGTGGCATTGATGATGCTAGCGGCGACCGTGCTCTCGGCCCTGAACCCGACAGTCACGTTGTTCTCGATACGCACATTACTCAGCATCACACGCGCACTGCCTGCTCCCGACGGTTGCACCTGAACGCCACTATTGTTGCTCGAGATGAAACTGTCGGAAACATAAAGCTCAGCGTTCGCGGTGGTCGGCGCGAAGATAATTCCGTTGCCGTTGGGCGCGGCGGCCTGGAAGCCCCTAACCAGGCATTTCTGCACGTGCAGGGCCGAGCCGTTGAGAAAGCGGATGCCGTTCAGACCGCTTATGGTGCCATCGATGTCGAGGCCACGCAGCACGACGACGATGCCGGCGCCGTTGATGATGATGCCATTCGTGACCGTGGCCAGCACGCCGCCGAGGACATTTTCACAATTTATGGTGATCGATTTGGTGATGGTCACCGCGCCGAAACCGCCGGAATCGATGCAGTTGATCTCCCCGTTCGCCGCCGTCTTCGAGATGGCCCCAGGGAAGGTCTTGCAGGGTGCCGTACGGCTGCACGGATTGGCATCGTCGCCGAGACCCGAGACCCATGTCCGGGAGGCTTGCGCCTCGGCATGCTCCGTGAAGAGCAGGGTGGCGACCGCGACCGCCGGCAGGAGGAATCCGCGTATCCTCATCTGAGCCGTACCCGCGACTGAGTGCTTTGCCCACAATAACGCCAGGGAAGGGATACCGCTAGAGACTCTCTATTCAGCGGCGGCTTGCTTGCCGCCAGCCTTGGCGCCGAGCTTGCCGAGCAGGTCGATAGCGGCGTCAGCGATGGGCGTGCCGGGGCCGAAAATCGCCTTGGCACCGGCTGCATAAAGCTCCGGATAATCCTGCGGCGGGATCACGCCGCCGACCACGATCATAATGTCGCCCCGGCCTTGCGCCTCGAGCGCATCGCGCAGCGCCGGTACCAATGTCAGGTGTCCGGCGGCGAGCGACGACACGCCGATGATATGCACGTCGTTCTCCACCGCCTGTCGCGCGGCCTCATCGGGCGTCTGGAACAGCGGCCCGATATCGACATCGAAACCGAGATCGGCGAAGGCAGACGCGATCACCTTCTGCCCGCGGTCGTGACCATCCTGGCCCATCTTGGCGACCAGGATGCGGGGCCTGCGCCCATGCGCGGTCTCGAAACTGTCGATCAATTCCTTGACGCGGGTCATGCTGCCATCCTTGCGGCCCATCTCCGCCTTGTAGACGCCGGTGACCGCGGTGATGTCGGCCCGATGGCGTCCATACACCTTCTCCAGCGCGTCGGAAATCTCGCCGACGGTCGCCTTGGCGCGGGCGGCGGCGACGGCGCCTTCCAAAAGATTGCCTGTTCCTGTCTCCGCATAACGGGTCAGCGCGTCAAGGGCCTGTTTGACCTCCGCCGCGTCGCGCTCGGCCCTGAGCCGCTCGATTTTCTCGAGTTGGCGGCGCCGGACGGCGCGATTGTCCACCTTCAGAATGGCGATCTCGGCCTCGCTGTCGGGGCGGTATTTGTTGACGCCGACAATGGTCTGGCGGCCCGAATCGATGCGCCCTTGCGTGGCGGTCGCCGCCTGCTCGATCATGCGCTTGGGGATGCCGGCCTCGATGGCGCGTGCCATGCCGCCGATCTTCTCCACCTCCTCGATATGCTTCAGCGCCCGGGCGGCGAGATCGTAAGTCAGCCGCTCGACATAGAAGCTGCCGCCCCACGGATCGATGATGTGGGTGGTGCCGGATTCCTGCTGCAGCATGAGCTGGGTATTGCGGGCGATGCGCGCCGAGAAATCGGTGGGAAGCGCCAGCGCCTCGTCCAGCGCATTGGTGTGCAGCGACTGGGTATGGCCTTGCGTCGCCGCCATGGCCTCGACGCAGGTGCGCACCACATTGTTGAATACGTCCTGCGCCGCCAGGCTCCAGCCGCTGGTCTGGCAATGGGTGCGCAGCGCCAGCGAGCGCGGATCCTTAGGCGCGAAATTCTCGGTCATCAATTTCGCCCACAGCAGGCGCGCGGCGCGCATCTTGGCGATCTCCATGAAGAAATTCATGCCGGTCGCCCAGAAGAAGGAAAGCCGAGGCGCGAAGCTGTCGACATCGAGACCTGAGGCGATGGCGGCGCGCACATATTCGATGCCGTCGGCAAGCGTGTAGGCAAGCTCGAGGTCGGCGGTCGCGCCGGCCTCCTGCATGTGATAGCCGGAGATCGAGATCGAGTTGAAGCGCGGCATCTGCTTCGAGGTATAGGCGATGATGTCGGAGACGATGCGCATCGAGGGCGCGGGTGGATAGATGTAGGTGTTCCGCACCATGAACTCTTTGAGGATGTCGTTCTGGATGGTGCCCGAGAGCTTGTCATGCGGCACGCCCTGCTCCTCGCCGGCGACGATGAACAGCGCCAGAACGGGAAGCACCGCGCCGTTCATGGTCATGGACACCGACACCTGATCGAGCGGGATGCCGTCGAACAGGGTGCGCATGTCGTAGATCGAATCGATGGCGACGCCCGCCATGCCCACGTCGCCGGTGACGCGCGGATGATCGGAATCGTAGCCGCGATGGGTGGCGAGATCGAAGGCGATGGACACGCCCTGCTGACCGGCGGCGAGATTGCGGCGATAGAAGGCGTTGGAGTCCTCGGCGGTGGAGAAACCGGAATATTGCCGAACCGTCCACGGCCGCTGCACATACATGGTGGGGTAGGGGCCGCGCAGATAAGGCGGCACGCCCGGCATGCCATCGAGGAAGTCGAGACCGCTCAGACCGTCCGCGCCATAGACCGGCTTGACGGCGATGCCCTCCGGCGTCTGCCAGGCATCGGCCTCCGCCGGCGCAGCGTTGCCGCCGTTCCTGGACTCGAAATTCACATCAGCAAAGGACGGTATGCGGGTCATCGGCGTCTAGATCTGATCGTAAGCGGCTTCGAGAATGTCTAGCGTATCACAGCCCTGGTGAATGAACGTGCTGATGCCCGCCTGCTCAAATTCGGCTGGGTTGCCGGGTTTGCCGGCGAGATAAACGCGGTTGGCGCCGGCGTCGAGCAGCGCCTTGGCCGCATCCTCTGCCTCGGCGGCATAGATTTTGTCCGACGAGCAGAGGCAAGCGAGCTTCGCACCCGACGCCTTGAAGCCTTTCGCCACGTCACCGCTGCCCTCAACCGCCTCGATGCCGCCGGCTTCGAACAGGCTCTTGGCGAAGCTGGCGCGCGCATTGAAGTCCGATGGACGGCCGAGACAGGCGAGAAACACTTTCGGGCGCGCGCCGTGCTCGGCGAGATGTGCATCGCTTTTGTCGCGCAAGCGCTCGAACGGCTCGGCCAGACGTAGACGCGGTAGCGGTTCGATTTTGTCGCCAAACTTCTGCGGGGCCGCGGCTTGCGCCGATACGGCAATTGCGGCCTCGGCGAGATCGGGGAAGTCGCTCGAGCCGATGATGCTCTCTTTACGCCGCGCGACATTGGCTTCGCGTGCCTCCCGCACCTTGGCGATGGCTTGCTGGATCGAGCCGGATTCGAGCGCCTTGGCGGAACCGCCATCGCGCTCGATGTCCTGGAATATAAGCCAGGCCATTTCGCACAGCGCATCGGTCAGCGCTTCGATGGCGCCGGAGCCGGCGGCCGGGTCGGCGACGCGATGGATATTGGCTTCTTCGATGAGGATGGTCTGGGTGTTGCGCGCTATGCGGCGGGCGAACGCATCGGGCACGCCGAGCGCGGCGCTGAACGGCAGCACGGTGATAGCGTCGGCGCCGCCGACCGCGGCCGCTAGCGCGGCGATGGTGCCGCGCACGATATTGCCGTGCGGGTCGCGCCGGGTCATCATGCGCCAGGCGGTCTCGGCGGCGACATAGGCAGGCTCGGGGGCAAGTCCGCTTGCTTCCTCGACCCGCGCCCACAATTTCCGCATGCTACGAAACTTGGCGACGGTGAGGAACTGATCCTGGTCGGCGGCGAGCCGGAAAAAGATGAGCCGCCGCGCCGCGTCGAGCGCGATGCCGGAAGCTTCAAGCGCCCGGAGATAGGCCAGGGCATTGGCGAGCGCGAAGGCAAGCTCCTGCGCTTCGGAGCCGCCGGCCGCATGCACGGGACGCGCATCGGCCACGGCGAACGGGCCCTTGAAGCCCTGACCGGCGAGATCGCCGATCATCCCGGCGACCACAGGCGCGATGTCGCTCCACGGCTTCGGCAGGGCGCCATGCACGGCGAGCGCGCCGAGCGGATCGAAGCCGAAGCGCAATTTGACATCACCCGGCGCAAGCCCCGTCTCCTTGACGCGCTCGACCACGATGCGCGCCGCCTCGCGCGACGGCGGCCCGAAATCGAGTGCGACGTCGATGCCCCAATCGAGATGGACGCCGTCGAGCGCACGGGCGATATCCGCCTCGCCATGCGGCAGGGCATAGCCGTAATCGCCGACCGCGCCGGCGAACACCAGCACCAGCCCGTTGGCGCCATTGTTCAGGTCGTCGAGGATCTGCGCATTGGCCGCCGCAGCGTCGGGCAGGTCGATGCGTTGCGCCACCGCCCACGGCGCGCCGGCCGCGCGACCCGGTATGACCGCGGACCCGCGCGCGCGCGCATAAAGCGGCGCAATGTCGATGCCGTCATAGCTCCGCGACGTCAGCGCCGAGAGTGGCGCGCCTTTCAGCGCCTCGGCGACGAGCGCCTTCCAATCCGCCTCGCCGGCGGTTGGGAAGTCGCGGGCCAGTGCAAGTTCCGCCATCGTCCTCATCTGTTTGCGCTACCGCGCTTCGCGCTGCTTGAGCGCTATTGCTCCTGTCCCCTCCTAGCATGAAGCGAACGCGCCACGGAACCGATGCGACGCCAAGGCCAGGCGCGGCTTTGCCGGGGGCTTAAGGCCAAGCTAGACTAGGCTCAGCGAGACGAGGGGGCGGCCATGGCCAAGGCAAAAACTTCGGCGAAAACCACGACGAAACGCGCCGAGCCGGCAGGCTCACCGGACGGGTCGGTCTATATCGGGCAGAGCGTCAAGCCGGAATATATCTGGCTGCGTCTCGCCAACCGCCACGGCCTGATCACCGGCGCCACCGGCACCGGCAAGACCGTAACCCTGCAGGGCCTGGCCGAGGCCTTCTCCGATGCCGGCGTGCCGGTGTTCTGCGCCGACGTGAAGGGCGATCTCTCCGGCGTGGCCGAGAAGGGCGAGTCCAAGCCCTGGATCGAGGAGCGCGCCGCCAAGATCGGCTACACGGTCGAATACCAAGCCTATCCCGTCATCTTCTGGGACCTGTTCGGCAAGCAGGGCCACCCGATCCGCGCCACGGTTACCGAGGTCGGGCCGCTGCTCCTCTCCCGCCTCATGAATCTGAACGACACGCAGGAGGGCGTGCTCAACATCGCCTTCAAGCTCGCCGACGAGGAGAAGCTGCCGCTCCTCGACCTCAAGGACCTGCAATCGCTGCTCGAAGACCTCGCCGCCCGCGCCGACACGCTCACCACCCGCTACGGTAACATCACCAAGGCCACCATCGGCACCATCCAGCGCGCGCTGCTCGTGCTCGAGCAGCAGGGCGCCGAACATTTCTTTGGCGAGCCGGCGCTCAAGATCGGCGATTTGATGCGCACCACGCGCGACGGGCGCGGGCTGATCAGCGTGCTCGCCGCCGACCGGCTGATGAGTTCGCCTCGGCTTTACGCGACCTTCCTGCTGTTCCTGCTGTCGGAGCTGTTCGAGGAACTGCCCGAGGTCGGCGATCCCGACAAGCCGGAACTCGTGTTCTTCTTCGACGAGGCGCATCTCCTGTTCCGCGACGCGCCCAAGGCGCTGCTGGAGAAGGTCGAGCAGGTGGTGCGGCTGATCCGCTCCAAGGGCGTCGGCGTCTATTTCGTCACGCAGAACCCGCTCGACATCCCCGACACGGTGTCGCGCCAGCTCGGCAACCGCATCCAGCATGCGCTGCGCGCCTTCACCCCGGCCGAGCAGAAGGCCGTCCGCGCGGCGGCGCAGACCTTCCGCAAGAACCCCAAGATCGACACCGAGCAGGCGATCATGCAGCTCGGCATCGGCGAGGCGCTGGTCTCGACGCTCGACGAGCGCGGCCAGCCGACCGTGGCCGAGATCACATGGGTCAAGCCGCCCAACTCGCGCGTCGGCCCGATCAGCGATGCCGAGCGCAAGGCGGTGATCGAGGAGAGCCCGGTGCGCGGTGTGTATGACGAGCGTGAGGATCGCGAATCGGCGCACGAGATACTAGAGAAGCGCAACGCCGAGCGCGCGTCACAGGTCGAGCCCGAGGCGCGGTCAAGCGGACGCAAGACGGGTCCTGCCAAGGAAGAAGAGGGAGGCGGCTGGCTCGACTGGCTGCTCAGCCCGTTCACATGGATTCTCGGTCTTGGCACGCGCGGGCGGCTCACAGCGAGTCAGAAAGTGGCGCGCGAGATGACCAGGCGCACGGGCGACGAGGTCGGCGCCGCCTTCGGCCGTGCTCTTGGGGGCAAACAGGGCGAAGCCCTCGGCCGTCAGCTCTCGCGAGGCGTCCTCGGCGGCATTTTGCGGCGGTAGGGGTTTAAGCAGACGTTGGTTTCTCCGGAAGCTGGTGAGCGGGCAGTCGCAAGCGCCCTTTTCCGGCTAGAATGGCGCGAATGAGTGCCTTCCACAGGTTTCGTGCCCAGTATCATGGCTTCTACGTTGGCTTTGGCCGCATCGGCGAAGGCTTGAGCATCAGCAATTTCTTGAATCGCCGACTCGCGAAGATCGGCGATTTTGAGTTGAATCTCATGCGGTACAACAGGAATTGGAATCTGCAACAGGTTTTCGACGTACAGTCGCTGCTTCACCGCGCCGACACGATGGATCTGAATCAAGTCAATGAAGTATCGCGTAGCAATTAGCGTCGCGACGAAGCTCGGCAACAGTCCAGCTTTTATACACCACACTTGGTATTCGGGACTTGTAATCGCGTCGGCCGGAACGTCCGGGACGATGCCTAGGGAACCAACATTAGACCGCGTAGGATTGTGAAAGAACCAGTTCTTGCGTATTTGCTTGTAGGGGGCGTTGAAGGCACTCCCCTTCTGGAAATGACTGAAGAACACTCCCTCTTTGTTGTTAACGCCATATATGGGCCAGTCCTTCTCCGGGTGCTCCCAAGGCTTCACTAGGTAAGTCGCTTCCTCGGCGAATTCCCTCAGTGGTTTGAATGTCGGGTTGTCCAACCGGAAGGTCGCAGCCCTCGCAGATTTCATGTCCAGGGTGGTCAGGTCTTTCCATCGGGCAACGAACCAGCGCTGGTACAGGACGTCCAGACAGGCCAACCGTCGCAATTCGGCATCCAGGTCGCGAACAAGGTAAGCGAGCTGTTCTCTCGCCTTGTCCACTTTCTGTCGTGCGGCCTCATGCGCTGCCACGATCTTGCGCTGCAGGGACAGCGGGGGCAGGGGAACGGCAACGGATTCCAAGTCCGCAGGCTGAACGCGTTTCCGGCCGCTCGCGCCGCTAACCATACTGTGGATTTTGCGGCGGAATAGATCCGTCCTGAAAAGTAGCTTGATGTAGCGGGCGTCGGCAATCGCAGGATCGACTGCGTAGACTGGATACTCGCTACTGAGGCAAACCCGTCCCAAGTTCTCGGGAATGATGCCAATGGCTCCATTGCGAACGTCAATCTTGGAGTAAATCACGTCTCCCGGATCGGCGTGAAACAGTCGACCTTTGAAGTTGTCGCCGGCGCTCTCATCGCGCGGCTCCATCTCGCCGTCGAAATGCAGCGTCACCAGCCGCAATGAGCCAGGCTCGTGGCCGTCACGTTGAACATCCACCATCTTCCGCGAGAGCGCGGCCGATAGCGGGCGAATTACGCTCCCCGGCCAGCGCCAATCGGTTTCGACGAATGAACCGACGGACCAGCGATTCACGCACTTCCACCGCACCACCAAGGCACGGGGCGAAATACGAACGATGGCGTTCATCTGTTATCCCCGCCGCTCGCCTCCACGAGAAACGCCTTCGGGTTTTTGCGGAAACGGCGATACAGCTGGAGGCAGGTATCTTCCGATTTCAAGCCAGTGGGCAAGCGGTCGTTGGAATACAGCTCATTGGCGTCCGGTTCGCCCGTGGCCGTGATGCCTACCTTTTCCGCCTCATACAGGAAAATTGGGTAGTCGAAACGCTCTTTCAAAAGCGCACGGATCTCGCCCGTCTTGGTTTCGTCCATGCGCCGCCGATAGTCGCGCAAATTGGCTTCGGCCTGCCTCCTCGCGTCCTGGTCCCTCGCTTGCTTGACTACTGCGATGGCCGCTTCCAGCCGAGCCGTTTCCGTTGCGATTTCGTCAGCATACTTGACTTCGATTTCCTTGCTGGCTGCGTCACGCTTCTTGTCGTAGTCGGCCTGTTCCTTCTCTGTGAACTTGCCCAGGAACAGGAGCGACGCCTTGACGGTCGCTCCAGACGAATAAAAGGTTTCTTGCGGTAAGCTGACGATGGCCAGGATGCGGGCACGGTCCTCACAGAACTCGCGGACATAGGCCAAAGATGGATTGTTGAAAATGCCTTCGGGCAGGACAATTCCCATCCGACCGCCGGGCTTCAAGAGGGACAGGCAGCGTTCGATAAAGAGGATTTCGGTTTTCACCTTGCCCAGCGTGCCCCCATTGCTGCCACGCCTGGGCAGGTCAAAGAGCGATGCAATCGGCTTGCCCTTGGACGCTTCGACGCGGGCCTGGGCTTGCTCGTACAGATTGCCATATTCTTGGCGATAGCGCCGGTCGATGTCGGGATCAACGGTTGCTTGCTCGTCAGTCACTTCGTCCGACGGTTCGACGTTTGCGCCAAACGGGGGATTGGTCAAAATCACGTCGAACCGTTCTTCAAAGACGCCATTGACGTTGATGAACCCGTTGTGATGGTGAACCCCGCCATGGCCGTCTCCATGTAAAATCATGTTCATCTTGCTCGTGCGGGCCATGCGGTCATTGGCGTCCGTCCCGTAGATACAAGTATTTGACAGCTTCCAGATGCGCGAACCAGGTTGACGCTGATCGATGGTTGTTTGGATGGCGTCATAGCGCTCGCGCAGCAACTCAGCGCGCCTCGCTTCGGATCGTCGCTTGCCATCCCTGTCCAGCTCGTTGGCGTACTTGCGGTATTGTCGGTCGGCATCAGCAAGGATTTGTTGCCGCACGATGTCGAAGAATCGGATGAGGAAGCCGCCTGAACCACTGGCGGGGTCGCAGATGACATCGCCTTCCTTCGGATCGACCATTCGGACCATGAATTCCACGATGGTCCTGGGAGTGAAGAACTGGCCGATGTCGCCCCGAAAGGTTCTGCCTAAGAAGCGTTCGAATGCGATGCCCTTCACGTCTTCGCTGGTGTCGGACAGATTGTACTTTTCCAGCCGTCTGACGATCTCTTTTCCCGTCGCCGGCTTGAGATTTAGCTTTTCATCCGGGGCAAAAATTCGATCCGCTTCATACGCTCGCTTTGTGTCCGTGAATAAGAGGGAAAGCGGATCATCGCCGGGAAGGGTTTCCAAGTAATCGACGCTGAAGCGATTTGTTCTCAACCGCTTTTGCTTCATGTCGCGTTCAACGTGGGTCTTGATAAATAGCACCTTGGCGATTTCGTCGAATGCTGCTGCTGGGTCCAGGTGTTCGCGGTTGCGGATGACATTGTGACAGGAATGGAGCAGGTCGGCGAACTCGTCTTCCTTGAACGTCTTCAGCTTCTTTATGAGCTCTTCGATTTCCTTGTTGCTGGCATCGGCGTGAGGGACGTTCTCGATTTCCTCGCAGTGGCCAGGCAGCCTGTCTTTGCGGGTTCGCCAGTAGCGGGTTTCGCGATTATTGTGCGTGACGAAGAACGGGGCATTGGTCAACAGCGCGTAATGTTCACCCTGTGAGTAGTCCTCAGCCTTAATGATAATGTTGTCGGCCTTGCACTCGACGACAATGAGAGGAGTCTTGCGGTCCGATTTGTCCTGAGCGGTTCTCCAGAGCACAATGTCAGCGCGGGCCTTGCCTGCTCCGCGACCTACGACGTGCAATTCCTCGCCCATCTGATCCAGGTTGAAGCCGTACTCGTTGTGAAGCACGAGAACGTAAGCTTGGCGGACACGCTCCTCGGGAGTTTCGACCTGCCACTTTTGCCGGATAGGGGAGAAGATTTGTCCCTTATCGTTAGTCTTGACCGAGAGGACGGACCGTTCGCCGTTCGACGCCGGATTGCGGGCAGGGGGCGTCGCCTTGGTTCCACCATTGGATATTCGCTTGGCCATTTGACTTCCATTCGCTGCGCGGCGCCGCGAGAGATAGCTTAATCGGAAGGTGAAGGAGGCGCCATTGCGCAGCCGCAGCTGGCTTAACGCCGCTCACGCGCCGAGTGAGTTCCCCACTTGGACGTTAGAAAGGAAGGGATTTAGCCCCTAACCCCCTGGCGCTTGGGCGTAGAGCTCCTCGACGTGTTCCCAGTTGATGAGATGGTCGAACCAGGCTTCGAGATATTTCGGCCGCTCGTTCTTGTAGTCGAGATAGTAGGAATGCTCCCACACATCGACGCCGAGCAGCGGCCAGGCGCCATGCACCAGCGGGTTCTCGCCGTTCGGGGTCTTGCTCACTTCGAGCTTGCCGTCCTTGGTGACGGCGAGCCACGCCCAGCCTGAGCCGAACTGGGTCTTGCCCGCCTCGATGAAATCGTTGCGGAACTTGTCGAAGCCGCCGAGATCGCGGTCGATCAGCGCGAGGATCGCGCCCGGCACTTTCTTGCCGCCGCCGTCCTTCTTCATCCACGGCCAGAACTGGATGTGGTTGAAGTCCTGCGCGGCGTTGTTGAACACGCCGGCATTCTTGCCGAAGCTTTTCTTCACGACCTCTTCGAGGCCAAGGCCCTCGAACTCGGTGCCTTTGATCAGCTTGTTCAGATTGTCGACATAGGCCTTGTGGTGCTTGTCGTGATGGTAATGCAGCGTCTCGGCCGACATATAGGGCTCAAGCGCTTCGTAGGCGTAGGGGAGGTCGGGGAGTTCGAAGGCCACGGCGGTTCTCCAATCCATGCAACTGATAAGGGAAAAAGCCCGCGCGAAAGCTAAAGGTTCCCCGTGAGCGTGGCAAGCCGGGCCTATCCCCGGTCAGGGCGGGGATAAGGTGGGCGCGGCGCCCCTGAAGGCCGCGCCCGGTGCCGAGGAAGGTTTGCTTAACGTCAGTGCAGGGATCTGACGGCGCGAATTTGCGTTTCCGCGCCTGAACCGCGCCTGAACCGGGCATGCAGCTTTGCGTCAGGAAGCCCCGTTGGGAGGGCTATTTGATCAGCGCCTGCAGCGCCTTGAATTCGGGCGTGCCGGCTTTCTCCAGCCATTCGAAAATGACCATCTCGCTGTCGACCACGTCGACGCGCGAATTCATCAGCCGCGCGAGCGCGTATTTGCGGCTGATCTTGGCGCGTGAGCCGACCGCGTCGGCCACGACGAAGGCCTCGAAGCCTTCCGCCTCGAGCCCCATGGCCGTCTGCGCCACGCAAACATGCGCCTCGATGCCGCCGATCACCACTTGCGAGCGGCCCTGGCGGCGGAGCTCGTGCAGCCGCGTGCGCAGCGGCTCGCTCTTGAGGCAGGAGAACTCGACCTTGTCGACGATCGCGCCGTCATTGGCGAAAGCCTCGCGTATCGAATCGACGGTCGGGCCGAGCCCTTGCGGATATTGTTCCGAGATGGTGATCGGCACGCCGAGCAGCCTCGCGGCGCGAATCAGTCTGACGCAGCGATCGACCACGCGATCCTTGCCGGAGATGGCGGGAAGCAGTCTCTCCTGCACGTCGATGATGAGGAGCTGGGATTTGTCGCGCGCGAGCAGCATCACTGGGCTCTATCTATCCCCGGCGATGACGGCAATAGCCGAGTTTCCGGGTTCCCGTTCTTAACCGACGTGGTTTCCGGACAAAAGATAGCAATCCGGGTCTTCTTTCCACGTTGTTTTGACTGTCTAACGCCGCTCCTAACCGGGCCGGCACTCGTCGCAGAATATTTTTCAGCTTGGCTTGCCACGCGGAACACTTTGGCGGCGATGGCGTTTATTGCTCCGTAAGGTAGTATTGATCGGCCGGGAGCAGTGCTTTTAAGTTATCTGAATGTATATTTTCGCTGTGTATCCAATATATTCAGCGGGTGGAGTAAGTCGTCTAAAAAAAATCATTTTGAATCCGGAGATCCTCCTTAGTGTCAAACGATGTTTTGTAGAAAAGGTGCATTGCAGGTTTGTAGATCTATGCTATAGATGGCGAATTCGCTGTGAGTGACATGATGTAGCATGTGTTTTAGTTGGAAAACTCATTATCTCAACGTTCTGAGCGATGCTCCATCTGGTCATTGAAGTCGGAGACGACAAAGAAATCAAAGGACTGCTGTAGAAAGGCTGCCTGCATTGGGACAAGCAGGAACAAGGAGTAGTTACATGGAAGCGAACCTAGAAAAAAACGAGCTTGTTGAGCTAACTGCCGAGATTGTCTCGGCTTATGTCAGCAATAACACGGTTGTTGCGACGGATCTGCCTGGGGTCATCCACAATGTCTTCGATGCCTTGAGCAAGGCCTCCACCGTTTCAGGCATATCGGCTCGGGAAGAGCTGAAACCCGCGATCCCCGTGAAGAAATCGGTCACCCCCGAATACATCATCTGTCTCGAAGACGGCAAAAAGTTCAAATCGCTGAAGCGCCATCTGCGGACGCATTACGACCTTTCTCCCGAGGATTACCGCGAGAAATGGGGTCTGCCGCACGATTATCCGATGGTTGCACCGAATTACGCGGCGGCGCGGTCTGATCTTGCCAAGCGCATGGGATTGGGACAAAGGCGCAAATAGTTGCTGCCAATTAGACGCTGAGCGGGGCGTTTAGCCCCGTTCATTTTCTGTTGTGAAGATTACCCCTATCCCCGTTCTCAACAAGATTTGGACTTCGGCCGTGCCGGCTTGGTGCATTGGTATGATTCCCATGCCGCAAGCTCCGCTTTATAAGCACTTAGCAATCCAAGATGCCGGTTGAGATCGTAACTCCAATGGCCTGAAAGTGCGCGCCGGCGTTCGGTACACAGCGCCCGGCGAAGTTTTCCCAGTATGTATAGATTGCCCTTGGAACTTTCGTCAGCCAGTTCATGCGGCCATAGCGCAATCAGCTTTGGCAGGTCACGCGGTCTGGAATAAACCCGAGCCCCTGCGTCGGCCATAGTGGCGAAAACGCGCTTGGCCACCGAACCTGTCTGCAATTCATCCCGCTGCCGTCGTTTTCCGTGTGGTTTTGCCGGCACGTGCTGGTCTCCTTTCGGAGGGCCAGCATGCATGGGCCCGGAAGACCGGGGATAAGGCGGCAATAGCCCCCGGCCTTATCCCCGCCTGCTCAACTTCCTATACACTTGACTAGGTATTTATTCCTAATTATATACTTGACACCACAGCCATAAACGCTAATAGTTTCAATGGCGTGACAGGCCGATGTTGCTCTAACAGGAGAAAATACCTAACTTCAATCCCGTTATGGGCGCGGCGAACTCTGAGAATTTCTCAAAACTCGTTTTTGAAAGAACCGACAATCCGCCGCGTGAGCTTCAGCATTTGAGTAAGCAGCGGAATAAGCGGTCGGTACGTACCGGGTTTGTTTGGAACCTCAACGATTATCTGAGCGGTCGTTTTTCCATATGCTTGGAAGCCAGGATATGGCTCTCCAAGGATAATTCTCATCAGTTCTATACCGTCTTTAGTCACCGGACTGGGCTCCTCCTGGGGGAAGATGCTGTCGATAACGGGACCAGAGTACTGACTACCAATGGGCGGCGGAGCGTGAGTGTCAATTGTGACCTCATGCACCAAGCCGATGCCGCCCGCAGAGACAAGCAGCAGTCTGTGCTTGTCCCGATTGTTCATCTGATGAAGGGTCCACAGCGTCGATTCTTCGGGCACCTTGCTGACAATGTAAGGCTGTACAGAGAGGATGAGATCGGCCGCGGTAGAGGAGACAGACTGTTTCAGTCGGCGCTCACAGGCTTTTTTGTATTCTTTCTTGTTGATGCCGATGGGAAATGCGGTGTTCCAAGCTGGTTCACTCCTTATGTGCTGGACGACAAGAGAGTGGGCGAGGTGATCCAAAGAGGAACGCAGCTGGTGAACGACTTCCCCAGCGAGAACAGAGAAGCGAACGGGAACGTTCAATTCGCCCCGTACCGTAAAGATATACTCCGTGGCATTCGGTTGGAGTTGTCCGACTACGGTGTAAGGGGTTTGGTTATCCCGCAGGAAGGACTCGATCTCAGCATTGAGTTGGTTGATATTTTCTTCGGCCCGCTTGATCTTGGCGGAGACACCATCTAGCGATCCCGTCATGGCAAGAAAATCCAAAGCCGATAAGTCAAAAAAGCCTTCTCGATTCAGCAAGAAAGAAGCCCAAGAACGTTTCGAGAAAGCCCTGCGTGGCGGATTAAATACGCCACATCGGCCGCTAAAGGAAGTTCCCACGCATGATCGTAAGCAGTCCAGCAGATCGTCTAATTCCGCTTGATTTTAGGTAATTTGGCAGTGCGCTTACGCCAACGAAGAAATCTCGCCGCATGAAATCTAAAAGCAGGCCTAGTTAGGTTGACGATACGTGAGGCGCTTGCCTTCGGCACCCTTGACGGCAAGCGCGGCACGTTCCCCATCGTCAAACCCAAGCGCAACGCGGTGATTGTAGCGGAAGTCATACTCGGCAAGATACCGATGCAGATGCTTCTCGCGGCAATGCTGATAGATGCCACGCATTCCGCGCTTGAAGATTGAGAAATAGCCTTCGGCACAATTCGTGTGAACGTCGCCGCGCACGTATTCCTTGGCGCTGTGCTTCACCGTCTCATGTGAGGCAAATTCCTCGCTCGCGCCGAAATAAAGTTTGCTTTCGTCAGTATGCAGACGGCTTTCGCGGTCAACGTTATCGCTCACGATCTTACGGACTGTGACCTGATCGGCCACGCCTACATGGAACGTGCGAACGCTACCACCACGCTCGACTAAGGCTACGATTGCACGCTTACCTTTAGGGCCGCGCGAGCCGCGCGGATTGTAAGGACGGCCACGCCTCTGCGGTGAGACGTGTGGCTTCTCCATTTTGCCGTAATAGGTTTCATCGGCTTCCACGATCTTGCCAGCACCTCCCATAGGCGTGATGCCGCCCGCACGCATCGCTTCTCTAATGCGGTGAGCCATGAACCACGCGGTCTTGTAGGTGACGCCAAGCGAGCGGTGCAGCTGGTGGGCGCTCATGCCTTTCTTGCTGGCAGACATGAGATAGAAGCCCATGAGCCACTTGTGCAGCGGGACATGGCTCGACTCCATAACGGTGCCTGTGGTGACGGTGAAATCCTTGCGGCAGAACTTTTCGGCGCAGCGATAGACGCCTTCCTTACTGGTCGCATAGGCAGTGCCGACCGTGCCGCAATGGCCGCAGACAACGCCATCCGGCCAACGGATTTTCTCAATGAATTTCCGGGCTGCTTTGTCGTTCTGAAAGTGCGGTGCGGTGAAGGCGTTCGGCATGGCTCAATCCCTCTTGAGCCTCATATCTAGGGATTGACACCTGTGGTGTCAAGTATATAATTAGGTATTTATTCCTAGTCAAGGAGCGTGCCGATGAATGTTGTTCACGCCGTGGAGGCCACCATGCGAACGGCGGTTCTCCATATCAATGGTGGAAGGCCGGTCCCTTCTGTTCGTCCCATTATTGATCTTCTCGTAGCCTTTGGTGTTCGCGATCGATCTGCGCGATTTGCAGGCGAAGAGGCGCGGCACGCCCAAGGTGGCCTTTGCTCGCCAGGTGTCGATGTATCTGGCCCATGTCGCCTGCAGTCTCAGCCTGACCGAAGTCGGGATCTTGTACGGCCGGGAGCGTACAACGGTGGCGCATGCATGCTGTCTCATCGAGGACCGGCGTGACGATCCCGAACTCGACTTGAAACTCGATCATCTGGAACGCGCCATCGTTGCTTTGATGAATGCCCTTGCTTGGGCTGGGGTTTCTCGATGAGCCACGCAGACAGAAATTCAAAACAGAAGGATGCGCTCGATCCGAACACCACCTTTCGGCAGCAACATCAATTGCTCTCGATGGGTGAAAGAGAAGTCGATGGCATTCGCCGTTCTGTGCTCCTAAACGAGGCCGAAAGCCCTCTCGGTTGGCTCAAGAACAGGAAGGACCGCAACGGAAAGCCTCTGATCTCACCACAACAATATGAAGCGGGTGAACGGTTGCGCGCCGATTATTGGTTCGCTCATCTCAGCCCGCGCGTGACCTCGAATTGGTCGGTATTGGCATCTTCAGACCGATCGCGCAGAGGCACACCCATGAATGCGGCTGATTTGCGTGATGAGGTTATTGCCGCCAAAGAGCGTGTGATGCGCGCGCTAATGGCGGTCGGTCCCGAGATCGCGGGTGTCCTGGTCGATATTTGTTGCGAGCTGAAAGGGTTGGAAGAAGCGGAGAAGGAAAACGGCTGGCCGCAACGCGCCGGCAAGGTCGTTCTTCAAATCGGCCTGACCCGACTCGCCCGCCATTACGGCCTAATCCGGGAAGAGCAGACGGAAATGCATCCTGTCAGAAAGATGCGCCATTGGGGAAGCGACGACTATCGTCCCACGCTCGATGCGTGGCGCAACAAGCGAAACGGCTAATGCAAGGTTGGTTTGGCAAGCGCGCCTTCGGCGTCACTCCTGATGCGCTTGACCATGGCCATAAGTCCGTTCGAACGCTGCGGTGTCAGATGCTCGTTGAGGTGCAAACGGCCAAGCGTTTCGTGAGCGTCGATAGTCAAAATTTCTTCGGGAGCTCGTCCCGAATAAAGCGAGAAGAGGATGGCGATCAGGCCGCGAACGATATGAGCATCGCTGTCACCCAGAAAAGTAAGGCGCTGCGCGCCGCCATCAGCATCGACCTTGGTGGTGAGCCATACTTGACTGACGCAGCCTTGCACTTTGTTGGCGGCCGAGTGATCCCCCTCGGGCAGGGGCTCGAGCCGGCGACCAAGCTCGATAATATAGCGGTAGCGGTCTTCCCACTCGTCGAGCAGCGCAAAATCGGCGAGGATCTCGTCGAAGCTGGTGGTTGAGCGGGTTTCGTTCAGTGTCTCCATGGGACTCAATATAGGTTGGAAAATCGGCCGCGGCGACGGACTTGCTTAAAAAGTTGGGGCGCGCAATCGGGAGGGAAAGGGCAGAACCATCCCGGATGCGCGCCCCTACGGCAGATTTGCCGCCTAACTCTTAACTGATCAGCCCTTTCGCGCTCCTAGACCGTAGCGGATTCTTGCCCTTTGAAGTCCATCAGCCGCCCCAGGCTGTCTCACGATCCTCGGTGTTGAGAGTGTCCTGGGATTCGCCGAGGTCCCAGATCGCCGGTTGCAGGGGCATCGTCCCGGGTGCTTCGGGCATGGACTGCATGATATCGGCAGTCTCTGTCCGGCCCTCGACGTAATCCATCACGGTACGCGCACCGAATTCGGCCTTTTGTACCAGCATGGCGAAAACGTTCTTGCCGTTGACGCAAGTTTCCGGGTTGCGGTCGCAGAAGGCCGCAAGGTCTTTCATCGCCGCTTCTGCGGTTCCATAGATTTGATTGTTCTGCTGCCCATCGGGGATGAGTAGAAGAAGGATTGTCAGCCAAAAGGCCGTCTTAATGAGAAACATCATCGCTTTGCCCTCTCTGTTAAAGACTGCGGCTTGCCGCCGCTATTTGCCGTCAGATGAGAGCGGTATAGCGCAAAGAAAATAAGGGACTTTCACCGCAATCGATAAAATTTGAATCGATCCCCGCTTCAACGCCCGACTGAAGCCGAACGCTCAGTTCTGCAGTGATCTTCGCCCGATGTTTTATTCCGGATATCGCCTAAATCATAAATCAACCAAACGGCTCCTGCCCCTACCGCCCCCAGTTTTAGGCTTCCTTAAGCGCATCTCCCAATAATTGCCCAAGAGAATCGAGGACGGAGCGGCGCTCGATCCGCTTCGAGATGCGCGGGTGTTCAAGAGTAAAAATCTACGCGGGCTGGCCGCCCGTCTCAGCGCGCGCATGCACGATTGGGCTGGCAGTGACGCGCAGACGGGTTCCAGCGATCAGTCTCTCCGCGCCGCGCTGGCCGAAAACGCCATCGACCTGATCACCCATCACGACGAAAAGGGACGCGTGCTGTTCGCTTCGCGCGCCGCGCTCTCCCTATGCGGCACGCCAGCCGAAAACCTCCTGGGTGAAGGCCTGTTCGAGCGCGTGCATGTCGCCGATCGGCCGGCCTATCTCACCGCCTTGTCACGCTGCCGCGCCGAAGGCGAGACGACGGCCCTCGAATTCAGATTGGGCCAGGCACATGATGTGGGACGCTATCTCTGGGTCGAGATGCGCTGCCGGCCTATGCCGGAACGCGGCGACGGCCTTGTCGCGGTCACAAGGGATATCTCCGAACACAAGGCGCAAGAAGAGGAACTGCTCAGGATCCGCGACGAAGCCGAAAGCGCCAATCACGCCAAGACGCAGTTCCTGGCTACGATGAGCCATGAATTGCGGACGCCGCTCAATGCGGTGATCGGGTTTTTCGGAGATCCTCAACCGCGAGCTGTTCGGCGCGCTCGGCGAAGCCCGTTACCGTGACTATGCGGGCCTCATCCATGAAAGCGGCCAGCACCTGCTGCATGTGGTCAACGATATCCTCGATATGTCGAAGATCGAGGCCGGCAAGTTCGACATCGTGAAAGAACCGTTCGATGCTGGTGTGCTGGTCAAGTCGTGCTGCGACGTCATGCGCCATGCGGCCGAGCAGAAATCGATCGCGCTTCAGACGGATATCGCGCCAAACCTGCCGGAACTTGCGGCGGATAAGCGCGCCTGCAAACAGATCCTGCTGAATGTCATCTCGAACGCCATCAAGTTCACGGGTGAGGGCGGTTTCGTGCTTGTGTCGGCGCATATCGACAATGGCAATGTCGCATTCGTCGTCGCCGATAACGGCATCGGCATCGCCGAGGAGGACTTACCCAGGCTCGGCACTCCCTTTGTGCAAGCCCATGTCTCCTATGATCGGAACCATGACGGCGCGGGCCTGGGGCTCTCGGTGGTGAAGGGACTGGTGCGGCTCCATGGCGGCAGGCTCGAGCTTGCCAGCGTACTGGGTGAGGGGACCACCGCCACCATCCTGCTTCCGCTCGACGCCGACGAATCGGCGGAACCGCTGCCGCCACGCGCGATGTCGGCCGCGTGAGGGCAGAAATCCGCTCTTTCGGCCGTTTAACATCTCTTTAGTTTCCGCCTCCAAGATGGCTCCGCGGAGGGGTCTTGATGAACATCGTTATGACGCGGCTGGTCTTCCTGGCCTTTTTGGCCTTGAGCGGCACCATCGTCTACAACGCGCTCTATCTGCAGGACCTGCGCGGTCTTGCCTCTATGCCTCACGCCATGCCGTCGCCCACCGCCGCACCGGTCCCAACCGTCGCGCCAGCGCCAGCGCCGGCGCCGGCGTCTGAAGCCGGTCCCTCCGTCGAGCTGAAACTCCCCCCAGTCAGCACCGATCTGCCGCCTTTGCCCGCCGACTACGGCGCTTCGCAGCTCATGGTGAGAGCGGTGCAGCGCGAACTTGCCGCGCGCGGCTACGATGTCGGCGCGCAGGACGGCACGCTGAGCGTCAAGACCCGTGCGGCGATCTCGATCTATGAAGAACGTGAGGGGCTGCCCGTTACCGGCCTCGCTACCGATGACTTGTTGCACCACATCCTGCTTGGCGGCAGCGCAGCGCCGGCCGGCGACGCTCCTGTCTCCGCAAGCTCCGGGACCACCCAAGACGACTCCGCCACGGTCATGGCCGTGCAGCAAATCCTTGCCGATCTCGGCTACGATCCCGGCACGGTCGACGGCACTGTGAGTGACAGCACAGAAGCTGCGATCAAAGCATTCCAGCACGACCGCAATGTCCCCGAGACCGGACAGGTGACGCCGGAGCTCCTCATCGAGTTCAAGCGCGTCACCGGGCGTGACCTGACCAAGACCGCCGCTAAACCTTAGACTGTCCCTATACCCGCTCGTCCCCGCGTAGGCGGGGGCGGTATCCGATAGCGTAAAATTTGGGCTCTGGATTCCCCGCTTACGCGGGAATGAGCGGGTAAATGGAATCCGGCTTGCGCCGGAATGACGGATTGCGCATTAGGCTCCAGGAATGCGGGTCAAGAGCGAGCTTTGGGTCAGGGCGTATCTGCGCCGCTGTTATGCGGAAAATGTTCCGGTCGCCGTGGTCCGGCATGGTGACGATGCTGCGGGCGCAATCTTCATCTGCGTCCATCTTCTCGACGGCACGGTCAGGCTCTATGGGCCGGCACCTGCCGGCGCCGAAGGAAGCGAGCATGAGCGTCGCTGGGTAACATTGCTCGGCGGCGAACCGGTACCCAAGGCTCAGGCGGAGGACTATCTGGTGCGACAATGGCAATACGACCCCGATCTCTGGATCGTGGAGCTTGAAGATCGGGCCGGACGCCACTTCCTCGGTGAAGTTACGCCGAAAAACGACCGCTAGCATCGCCTGTGGAGGAGGGTGGGGCAGTTAGGCCTTCGTTAACCATACCGTCCTTTACTCCTTACCGGTGCGGCAGGAGACCGCCCGACTCCCGCATTTCGCGGCGAGCCCGAAGGGGGACCAAGTATGGCGGTCATCTTGGAATTCCGCCGTAGCGAGGATGAAGCGGCCAGAAGCGCCAAGCCCTCAGAAGGGTCGCTCGGCCAGATCATCATCTTTCCCGGCGTCAGGATCGAACGCCGGGCGCGGCGCAAGACGCCAAGGCATGCGCCGACAAGGCGCCGCGTTCAGCGCAGCCGGAAGAAATCGTCTTAAGGGTTTTGACGCGACACGGAGTGAGGTCCGCAACTCGTGGCCCCGAGTAAGCGTTCGGCACGCGCAGCGCCGCTCGGGCCCGATAGAGGGGCACGGATAAGGGCAATCCCCTCGGTCGTGGGCGAATTCACCACAACGAGATTGTCGAAAAATTCCGGAGCGTCGACTTCCGCCTCATGCACAGTCTGGTCGGCGGTGGAGATGACCATGTCGATTTCCGCTTTCTTCATGTCGCTGCCGGTCACCGTGTAAAAATTGCTTCCCTCGGGCGTATAGAAGGCAATGAACCAGAGATCGTCAGCATTGCGCGCGCGTAGCCGCACGGGTCCGTTGGAAAGGTCGTAGCGGCAGGTGGCGTAACGCACGTCCGGGGCCATCATCGGCATAACCTGGCGCCCAGGCGCCGGAGCCGGAATTTGGATCATCGTGTTGACCGGTCCTAATTGAGTGATTCTCGCCTGAGCGTTTCGTGGCGCGATCAAGGGAAGCGTCAACACGGCGACAATATGGATGAGACCCGCGAGCACCAAGCCTAGCGCAATGTAGAGACCGGGAAGGGCTACTCGCATATGACACGCTCGATCTTGGGCAGGCGCTCAACCGGTATTTGTCCGATACCGAGTACATCGGTGTCGCGGGGACCGTAAACACGCAACATCAGCGTCAAACCACGTCCATATTCGGTGCCGCTTGGTAGCCAGTTTTCGGGGCGCGCATTGCGGGAAATCGTCACATGGAAGGTGCCGTCGGAACGGCGGATGGCTTCCTCGCTGTTGAAGCTGTAGCGATCGGACGGATTGTCGATCAGGGCGCCGAAACCGTCATAAAGGGCAAGAGACCACCAGCGTGCATTAAGAGGCATGCCGACGACCGAATATTCGCAAGACGAGGTAAGGCTGCTGCCCTGGTCGTCGGTATGAGCCACGAAATAGCGGGCTGCCGTCGATGTTAACGGCAGCCTGCCGCTCCGGGCCAAATGCGCCTTGGTATAGGGATCGGCGTTAGGATTGCCCTCGCTGATCCAGCTCTCCCAGGGGCCGGCCTTCTCGGTGGTCAGAGGTGAACCACGCTCGATCATGTACCAGGCCGATCCGATACCCAGTACAAGTGCCAGGGTAAACGCTCCGATGAAGTAGCCGAGACTGCGCATGGACGCGCCGCCCTCGTCACGCCAGAGGGCGCGACGCGGCGAGGCGAGTACATGCGTTGTTTCTGGCAGGACGCTGGTCACGCGATCACGGTCTCTCGATGGCGTTTAGCCACGTAGGTTTCGCTTATTGCGGCAGCGGCGTTTCGCTGTCTCTCCCGACAGACAGGGTACTCTCCGGTGGGGCCGTAGCAGCGATGCCGTTGGGCCCCTGAAGCACCGCGCCGTCTGCCCTTGCCGCGGCGAGACTCGGTTTGGGGGTATCGTCGCCGGAAGGAGGCGCAGTGGGTGGGGCTTCGGCGCGTGGAGATGTCGGAGTCCCGGTAACGGGCCGTGCGTCCTTGAGCAGTGTGCTGATCTTCTCGAGAACTTGCCGCGTCGCCGGTGACATATCCTTGACGTTTTCCACGGGCTGCGGCGTCGGTGTGTCAGTTGTGGCATTCGCCTCCATGACCGCGCGGAGGCGTGCCTGCTCGGCGACCTGCACGGGATGCAGCTCAAGACCCGGAATTTGCGGGATATTGTCCGTGTCGTGGGACGCAACCATGTATTTTTGCCAGATCTCGGCCGGGAAACTGCCGCCGGTGATCCGTGACATCGGCGTAAAGTTGTCGTTGCCGAGCCACACGCCGGTCACGTACTGCCCGGTAAAACCCATGAACCAGGCGTCGCGGTAGGCCGTGCTCGTGCCGGTCTTGCCGGCAGAATAAGTGTAGTCGAGTTGCGCGCGCCGCCCGGTTCCTTCGGTGACGACCGATTGCATCATGGAATTGAGTTGCTCGATCACCTTGCGATCGAAGAGCTGCTTACGCTCCGGTTCGTCGCGATCGTGGTTGTAGATCAACTCGCCGCCGAGCGTCCTGATCTCCTCGATGCCGTAGGGCTTGACCTCGCGGCCGCCTGCGGCGAACACGGCGTAGGCGCCCGTATGCTGCAGCGGCGTCATGCCGGTATCGCCAAGCGCCATCGAGCATGTCTTCTTGAGATGGGTAATGCCCATCTTCTGCATATTGGCGAGCACTTTCTCGCGGCCGGCCTCAAGCGACAGCTTTACCGCGATGGTGTTGATCGATTTGGCGAAGGCCACGCGCAACGTCATGCGCCCGCGGAACCCGCCGGAATAATTCTTAGGCGACCAGGCGCCGCAACGGACGAAGCCGTCGCTGACCACCGAGTTCGGCGTGAAACCGTTCTCGAGCGCGGTCAGATACACATAGGCCTTGAACGAGGAGCCCGGTTGCCGGTAGGCGCTGGTGGCGCGATTGAACTGGCTCTCGCCGTAATCCTTGCCGCCGACCAAGGCCCGCACGGCGCCGTCAAGCTCCATGGAGACGAGCGCGCCATTGTCGAAATTCCGCGAGCGGCTGTACTGATTCATGATTTGCGACATCGCGTCCTCGGCATTTCTTTGCAGGCCGAGGTCTACGGTCGTGCGTGCGACGACGATATGATAGGGCTTGCCCCGCATCAGGCGCCGCACTTCCTCGAAGCCCCAATCGAGGAAATAGTCGGGTGTGTTGGAGCCGGCACGCTCGACGATCTTGGCGGGATTCATGCGCGCGCCGAACACTTGCCCTTCGCTCAAATAGCCCGCCTCGACCATGTTGCTCAGCACCAGGTTGGCGCGGGCGCGCGAGGCGGCGAGATTGATATGCGGCGCGTAACGGGTCGGCGCCTTGAACATGCCGGCGAGCATCGCTCCCTCGGCGAGCGTCACGTCGCGGATCGATTTACCGAAATAATACTGGGCTGCCGCCTCGACGCCGTAGGACCCACCGCCGAGATAGGCGCGGTCGAAATAAAGTTTGAGCAGCTCGGGCTTGGTGTAGTGGTTTTCCAGATAGATGGCGATGACCGCCTCTTTGATCTTGCGCGCGAGCGAACGCTCGGGCGACAGGAACATGTTCTTGGCGAGCTGTTGGGTGATGGAGCTGCCGCCTTGCACCACGTCGTCCTGGCGCATGTTCTCGGCGAGCGCGCGCAGCGTACCCATGACGTCGACGCCGAAATGATCGAAGAAGCGGCGGTCCTCGGTGGCGAGCGTTGCCTTGATCATATGATCGGGGATATCGGCGAGCGGCACCGAATCGTCACGCAACAGCCCGCGCTTGCCGATCTCGTTGCCGTAGCGATCGAGGAAGGTGACGCTATATTCGTCCGACAGGTTGATCTTGCCTTGCGCGATCTCGAAGGCGGGGAGCGCGAAGGCCGAGAGCACGATGAGCCCGGCGGTGCCAAGCGTCAGCGCCTCGCAGGCAAGTTCGTTCAGGGCGCGCAGCGGACCCTTGACCTCGAAACGGCCGAAAAAGGTGGAATACGAACTCCACCCATCGCGGAAGCGAGTCCACGCACCATAAATGCTTGAATCGATTGACGAATCGATCTTCAGCCAATCGATCAGCTTGCCCCGGCGTTCGCCTCGCAGAATGTCCCGCACCGCTCTAAGTCCCGGCTTTTCACGCCAAAACGTCCCGGCAGCAGAGGCCGCCCGGATGAATTCATAGGGGAAACTATACCGGGATTGCGGCCTTTTGTAGAGAAACTGCGCCGTTCCGCCCGCGCTTCCTGGGAATAACCCGAAGGGCGGCCGGCCGCAGCGCCTACTCGGGCACCTCGACCGGCGCCTCGCTCACCCCACTGGCCTCGCTCACCCCGCCGCCCCCGGAGGCCTGCTCGCGCATGCAGGCGGCAAAGTCCTCATCGGCCTTGCCCGGCCGCAGCCTCGAGAAGATCGCCGTCACCGACTTGATGCCCTTCGTGCGGGTCTTCTCGGCGCAGATCTCCGCCGCCGCTTCCCGCGTCACGGGCGCTTCGGATACGCCGGCCGGGCGCTTCTCCTGGACCATGGTCAAATTGGGCTTGACCTCGCCAGACGTGCAGGCCGCGAGCAGCATCGCCGCCAGCAGCGCCACAACCGCGCTCACGCCTCTCATGCCCGGCATCAACAACCCCTGCCTGTCCCCGCCCGCCATTGAGCCCCCACCATACGGCAACTCCGTGACCATATTGGCCGGCGCTTGTGCCAGACCACGCGTTGCGAGGCTTGCCGCACTCTACTAACATTTCGGCAAAACCGTCTTCAGGAGGGAGTCTATGCGGAGATGGGCTAAACCCGCATTCGCCGGATA
>VGDX01000012.1 GCA_016869535.1 Alphaproteobacteria bacterium
CGATAGGCCAACAATCCTGCATCGGAGGTGACGCTGGAGCCGTGGAACTCCAGCTTCAGTCGGCGGTCGAAATTGAACCGTAAGGCGTCCGATTCCGATTCACCCGTTGGGTGCGCCATGATTGCCCTCGATCCAATGATATAAGTTGCTGAATCTTATATCTGAATCGGCCAAGGCGAGCAGCAACTCAGTGGTTCATCGGGGTAATGCGGTTTAAGAGCGGGGATACGCTGACAGACAGCTGGGAGGAAGGTTCACACCTCAAAGAATACACGTACAAAATCACCGGTGGCACCGGCAAATATGAAAACGCCAGTGGCGAGGGCACCTACACCCTTGAGGAACTCACAGAGACGCTATTTGGCGGGAAATACCAGAGCACGATAGAGCTGCCCTGAGTCGTGCGGCATATGGGTGTCCGTAAGGCCGAGACTGGGCAATCCCGGCGTCCGCACCACCCTTCAAGTCTAAGCCATCGACAAGGGGCGCGGCCCTCGCTACGCTTCTGAAAAGCCGAGCACGCGGGCACAACGCGGCCGGCCGGGATGAGGAGGGCGCGCCATGAACGAACAGCTTTCACGCACGACATTTTTCGGCGCGTGTCCGCATGATTGCCCGGACACCTGCGCCATGATCTACGAGGTCGAAAACGGCAGGCTGGTCGAGGTCAGGGGCAACAAAGAGCACCCCATGACCCGCGGCGGCCTCTGCGTGAAGCTCAAGGATTTCCACGACCATCACGCCAATCCCGACCGGCTGCTTTATCCCTTACGCCGCACCGGGCCTAAGGGCTCGAGACAATTCGCGCGCATCACCTGGGATGAGGCGATCGCCGAGATCGGCCGGCGCTGGCGCGAGATCATCGCCACTTACGGCAGCCAGGCCATCATGCCCTATTCCTATCTCGGCAATATGGGCCTGGTGCAGGGCATCAATTCCGGCGATCCGTTCTTCAATCGGCTCGGCACGACGGTGAACGAGAAGACCTTCTGCGCCTCAGGCTCTTCGACCGCCTGGCTGCTCACCGTCGGTCCGACCGGCGGCGTGGACCCGGAAAGCTTCGTGCATGCGAAGTATATCGTGATCTGGGCCTGCAACTCGATCTCCACCAATCTGCATCACTGGCCGTTCGTGCTCGAAGCGCAGAAGCGCGGCGCCAAGATCGTGGTGATCGACAGCTACAAATCCCGCACGGCCAAGGCCGCCGATTGGCATATCTGCCCGCGGCCGGGAACCGACGGCGCGCTCGCCATGGGCTTCATCAACGCGATGATCGGGCAGGGGCTGATCGATCAGGATTATGTCGCGCAGCATACTTACGGCTTCGATGAGCTTAAGGCGCGCGCGGCCGAATTCACTCCCTATTATGTGGAGAGGATCACCGGCGTTAAGGCGGAAGACATCGCCACATTCGCCCGCGAGTTCGCCACCATCCAGCCGTCGGCGATCCGCATCGGCGTGGCGCTCGAGCGGCATGCCGGCGGCGGACAGACCATCCGCGCGGTGTGCGCGCTGCCGGCGCTAGCCGGGTCCTGGCGTCACGTCGGCGGCGGCCTGCTGCAAATGCCGCTCTGGGACTTCCCCGTCGACTGGATGAAAGTTTCGCGCGGCGACTGGATCAAGCCGGGCACGCGGGCGATCAACAATCTGAAGCTCGGCGCGGCGCTGACCGGCGAGATGCAGCTCGACCCGCCGCTCAAGAGTCTGTTCGTGTTCTGCACCAACCCGGTGAGCCAGGCGCCCGAGACCAACAAGATCGTCAAGGGCCTGCAGCGCGAGGATTTGTTCACCGTCGTCGCCGAGCATTTTCTCACCGACACGGCGAAATATGCCGATATCGTGCTGCCCGCCGCCATGGCGGGGGAGGCCGAGGACATGATGTGGTCCTGGGGCCATTTCTATTTCACCTACAATGAGAAGGCGGTCGATCCGCCCGGCGAATGCAAGCCGACATCCGACATGTGGCGCCTGCTCGCCACGGAGATGGGCTTCGACGATCCCGTGTTCAAAATGACCGACAGCGAGCTCGCCGCCTATTACATCAACTGGGACGACCCCAAGATGGGCGTCGTCGGCATGGAGCATTTCAAGGCGAACGGCTATTACAAGATCGATGTGGGCGATGCCGATACGCGCGCGCCGCATAGAGACGGCAAGTTTCCGACCGCCTCAGGCAAGGTCGAGTTCCTGCTGCACGACGCCAAGAACTTCGTCGCAGGTCCCTTCCGCGCCATGTACGAGGGCGATCAGGACGGCTCGCCGGTCGATCCTCTGCCGGGCTATGTGCCGAATCGTGAGGCGCCGGAGACCAATCCCGACCGCGCCAAGCTTTACCCGCTCAACATCATCTCGCCCAAGAGCCACGGGTTCCTCAATTCGTGCTACGCCAACGAGAAACACAAGATCAAAGGGCAGGGCGAGCAATTCGTGCTGATCAGCCCCAAGGACGCGACGGCACGCAGCATTCGCGAAGGCGATCCGGTGCGGGTCTATAATGATCGCGGCGATTTCGAGGGCGTGGCCAAGATCACCGACGACGTCAATGCGGGCATCGTCGTGGCGACGCTCGGCTATTGGCGTAGCCTCAACCGCTCCGACGGGTCGGTGAATTCGATCTCGTCGGATGCGCATTGCGGGCTTGGCCGCGCGCCGACTTTCTCCGACAATCTGGTCGAGGTCGTGCGCGTGAACTGAGCGCAGTCTCCCTCTCCCGGTTTCAACACGGCAATGAACGCGCCGGCGCGCGATTAAGGTCCTATATTCGATGAGTTCAACAAAAAGGCCACCCCGGCCGCAATTTCCCGCCGAGCGTTTCGACGTCATCGCTACCCCATTGCAGCGCTTCCTCCATACCGAGGCGGCGGGCGGCGTCGTGCTGCTGATCGCCGCGATCAGCGCGCTTATCATCGCCAACTCAGCTTTCGGTCCCGCCTTCGAGGCATTTTGGGAGACGCCGGTCGGCATCAATTTCGGCCCCATCCAATGGGAGAACTCGCTCCGCCATTGGATCAATGACGGCCTGGTGACTCTGTTCTTCTTCGTGGTCGGACTCGAGATCAAACGGGAAATGGTCACCGGCGAGTTGAGCAAGAAGGGGGCCCTCGCGCTGCCGCTGGCGGCGGCGCTTGGCGGCATGCTGGTTCCCGCCGCGATCTATCTCGCCATCGCTTCGGAGGCGCCCTCGGGGTGGGGCGTGGTGATGGCGACCGATATCGCTTTCGTCGTCGGCTGCATGGCGCTGCTCGGCAAGCGCATCCCTGACAGTCTCCGCGTCTTTCTGCTGGCGCTCGCCATCATCGACGATATCGGTGCGATTCTGGTGATCGGCATCGGCTACAGTCAGGGCTTCCATCTTATTCCGTTTCTACTGGCCTTGGCGGGGCTCGGCCTGACCGCCTTCATCCAATGGCTGGGTGTGCGGCCCGTGGCGGCCTATTGGGTTTTGGGGTTCTTTACGTGGGCCGCGCTGCACGAATCCGGCATCCACCCGACCATCGCTGGCGTTGCGCTCGGACTGCTGACGCCGGTGCGGCCCTGGGTCGACCAGACGAGACTCGATCACTTCCTGGCCTGGGCACACGAGACGATGGTCCCGGCCCAAGGCCATCCACCGGAGGAAGTACGCCGGGCTGTGGCGCGCGCGGCGAAGGAAAGCATCTCACCACAACGCCGGCTCGAGAACAGCGTGCATCCATGGTCGGCCTTCTTCGTGCTGCCACTTTTCGCTTTCGCCAATGCCGGTGTTGCGATCACCGCGGTCGACCTGTTCGATGTAATCACCATGGGTGTCATCGCCGGCCTCGCCGTGGGCAAGCCGGTCGGCATCTTCCTGTTCACCTGGGCCGCCGTACAGTTTGGGATCGCGCGCAAGCCGAAAGAGTTTGCTTGGCTGCAGGTGCTCGGCGCAGGGTTGCTTGCCGGTATCGGCTTCACCATGGCGCTATTCATCGCCAACCTTGCCTTCACCGGTCCAGCGCTAGAATCGGCGAAGTTCGGCATCCTGCTTGCGTCGCTCATCGCTGGCGTGGTTGGGATGATCGTGCTCATGTTGGTGACGGTGCCGAAGCCGCGCATGGCGTAAGTGAGCTGAGATTGCTACTCGGCCGCCGTGCCCGCTTTGCCCTGCGCGCTCAGATCCTCTCGGAACGCTCGCTGACCACGACGCTGACCGGACGGTGATCGCTGATGCATGTCTTCGGCGGCAGCATGCTGGCCACGCGGTCATGGATTTCGTGCTCGACCTTGCCCATGCCCGGATGGACGATCAGCGGACTTTTGCCCCGCCGGGTGAGAGCTTCCGTGAAGACGATGTGATCCAGCAGGATAAAGGGCCGCCGGCTCGGGTCCAACTCGTCCCTGAACTCGACGGTCCAGCGGAACCTGTCCGAGCTGTCGAACAAAGCGTGACTGAGGAACTGGCGGGCAAAGAACACGTCGCCCTGCAAATTGCCGATCAGATCGTGCAGCATGTATTCGCGTTCGAGCAGCTCCTTGCCCGGCCCGTCATTCAAGTCTCCCAGCAGGAAGATGGACGGCAGCGGCTCCTGCGCGAAGCGTTGCTCGATATAGTGACGCACATCCGTGGCTTCGGTGGTCAGCTTGGCCCGCGCCTGGACCGCTTTCGCCATGTAGCGACGCACGTCATCCCGTGCGTAATAGTCCTTGTCCTTCTCGGCAGACTTCCTCGCCGGCACGCGTTCGCCGATGAATTTGCTCTTCAGATGCACGCCGATGAACTCGATGCGTGAGCCGTCCCAATCGGCGACCAGCACCTGGGGATGACGGTGATGAGAATGCGGCTTGAGCTGGTTCGCGCCGACTTGACCGCTTGTCTTGTCGATCTGGGGAAGGGAGATCCACCAATACCCGTCGCGATGCTGACGCCGCGCGGTCTGGCTGGTGTAGATTTTTTTGGTGTAGGCGCGCCATGTCGTGTTGTCGAGCAGATGCGCCTTCCGCTTTTCCTTGATCTCGGGCTTGGTGAGGAACCACATCCACTGATCGCCTTTGATGTCGTACGCGTCCCTGGCTTCACCGGCCCGATCGATCAGCCGATACGCCTTGAGATAGGTGTTGACGAATTCACCCATCTCATCCGGATCGGGAATCGCCTCGGTCAGAAGCAGGATATCGGGATCGATGAGTCTGATCTCTTGCACCACGCCGTCGAGCTTGGCCTGCGCCTGCGCGGCGCTCGGCATGCGGCGGTTGCCTTTACGCGACCCAGGCGGAACGGCGCCGGTTGCGACCCTGAACGCGTCGACCAGCCACTCCATGTTCCAGGTCGTGAGCTTGAAGCCGCCCATGCGCGCGTTGCTCCTCCGAAGTGAGGATACAACTTATAGGTGAATTTTTCTAGAATCTAACCAGAAAGTGTGAGGCGGCGGATCAAGCTCACGCTTTGACCTCTTGCAGCACCGAGAAGCCCTCGAATTCGGGATGGCCGAGATAGAGCGGCTTGTTGGCGCCGGCGCCGGCATGCGCCTTGCGGAACGCTTCGGACTTCGTCCAATTCACGAAATCCGCCTCCGAGCGCCAGGTGCTGTGCGAGGCATAAAGCACGTGGTCGTCTCGTTCCGGACCCTTCAGCAGATGGAAAGTCAGGAAACCCGGGACCTCATCGAGATGACTTTCCCGGTTGAGCCAGACCTGCTCGAAGTCGCGCTCGGATCCTTTCCGGACTTTGAACCGGTTCATGGCGATGAACATGATCTCTCCTAGGATTGCCGAAGGAAGATAGCGCAGAACGTGGCGGTTTGCAGTGAGGGAGCGACAATTGAGCGCCGTCAATAACAGCCACGCCAATTCGGACTATATTAGCCAAGCTGTTCTTTCCCCCAGGAGATCTCCCATGAGCAAGGATGCAACCCTCAAAGAGCGCCGCACGGCGAAGCTCGCCACGCCGACCGATCTCGGCTCCAATGCCACCCGCGACATTTCCGGCGCATTGAATGCCCTGCTTGCCGACGTGTTCGCGCTCTATCTCAAGACCAAGAACTTCCACTGGCATGTCAGCGGCCCGCATTTCCGCGGGCTCCATCTCAGGTTCGACGAGCAGGGGGCCGAACTGCTGGCGATGACCGACGAGATCGCCGAGCGGGTACGAAAGATCGGCGGGATCACGCTGCATTCGATCGGCAATGTCGCCCGGCTTCAGCGCATCCCCGACAACGACGCCGATTATGTCGACCCACTCGACATGGTGGCCGAGCTCGGCTCCGACAACCAGGCACTGCTTGCCAGCATGCGCGAGACGCATGAGCTTTGCGACGAGGAGAACGACGTGGCGACCGCGAGCCTGATAGAGAACTGGATCGACCAGGCCGAGAAGCGCATCTGGTTCCTGTTCGAGACGAGCCGCAGGGGCGATCCCGGGCATTAACAGCCTGTCGCGTCATTCGCTCATTCCCGCCAAAGCGGGAATCCAGAAAAATTGCTGAATTTTGCTGCCGCTGGGTCCCCGCCTTTTCGCGGGGACGAGCGGCGTGTCGCATTGGCCTTTGCTTAACGTGGGCGCTATAGGAACGGTCCACAAAGGCCACTCCTCATGCGATCACTCGCCCAACGCGCCCGTGCCAGTTTCAACCGTTTCGCCGAGTGGCAAATCTCCGGCGGTCTCGTGCTCATGGCCGCCGCGGCGCTCGGTATGGTGCTTGCCAATTCGG
The DNA here is from genome assembly GCA_016869535.1 of Alphaproteobacteria bacterium. Taxonomy (GTDB): domain Bacteria; phylum Pseudomonadota; class Alphaproteobacteria; order Rhizobiales; family Methyloligellaceae; genus Methyloceanibacter. The sequence continues at coordinate 6,666 of VGDX01000012.1, forward strand.
GTCTGGCGCAGACTTATTACCAGCTCTTCCATACCAAAATCGGCGGACTCGACCTTCTGCACTGGATCAATGACGGGCTGATGGCCCTGTTCTTTCTGGTGGTCGGACTTGAGATCAAGCGCGAGATGGTCGGGGGCGAGCTCGACAGCTGGCCGCGCCGCGCCCTGCCGCTGATCGCCGCGGTCGGCGGCATGATCGTCCCGGCTGTGATCTTCCTCGCAATCAATTGGCACATGCCGGAGAATATTCGTGGCTGGGCTGTCCCTACCGCCACCGATATCGCCTTTGCGCTCGGCGTGCTTGCGCTGTTCGGCTCGCGGGTCTCCTATCCGCTCAAAGTTTTCCTGACTTCGCTTGCCATCATGGACGATCTCGGCGCCATCCTGATCATCGCCATTTTCTACGCGAGCGACTTTTCAATATCGGCGTTTGGACTGGCCGTTCTGATCGCAGCTACGCTGTTCGCGCTCAACTGGTACGGTGTGAAGCGGCTTGCACCCTATCTGGTGCTCGGAGCACTCCTGTGGGTCTGCATGCTGTTCTCCGGCATTCACGCCACGCTGGCCGGTGTGGTGCTGGCCATGACCATTCCAATTACATCGGACGATAACCAACAGGATGGTGATGGGTCGCCTTTGCATAGGTTGGAACACGGGTTGGGGCCTTGGGTTACCTTTGTGATTCTGCCGATCTTCGGCTTTGCCAATGCTGGCGTTCCACTCGGCAATGTCAGCTTCGACACCCTGACCGAACCGCTGCCGCTCGGCATCATCGCAGGCCTTTTCTTCGGCAAACAGATCGGCATCATGTGCTCGGTACTACTGGCGAGACGAACGGGCCTGGCACAGCTGCCGAGCGGCGCGTCGTGGCGTCAGGTATACGGTGTGGCGATCCTCTGCGGCATCGGCTTCACCATGAGCCTGTTTATTGGCCTACTCGCCTTCAACGATATCGAGCGCGAATCCATGGTCAAACTCGGTGTGCTGATCGGCTCGCTCTTGTCGGCGCTTGGCGGCGCAGCGGTGCTGCTGTGGCCTCAATCCGGCAAAGCTCGGAATCCATAGAGCCAATCGAAGCGCTTCAAACCCTTCTCCTTGGACTGCCGTTCCAGGACGAAATTGCGCGCGAGACGCAGCAGGCCGGACAGGTGATAAATCTGGCCGAAGCGATGCGATAGACGCTGCGCGCGGGTCGCCCGCCCGTGCCGCGATGCCGCATAACGGCTTAAGGCAGCTTCCGGATTGCCGGATTGGCTGTCGAGAGCTGCCGCCAATGTCACGGCATCCTCGATAGCGAGCGCCGCGCCTTGCGCGAGATAGGGCAAGACCGGATGGGCGGCATCACCCATCAAGGCAATGCGTCCATCGTGCCATCCACGTAGAGGTGGCAGGCGATACAGCGACCAGCTGCGCCAGCCGTTTGCCCGTTGCAAAACATCCTTTGCCGCGCCACACCAGGTCTCGAACTGTGAAAGGATAGCGGACGGGTCACTGGATTGATCCCAGCCTTGGCGTTCAGCGCCGCCATGGGTCACGGCGACGATATTGAGCTGCTTGCCGCCGCGCACGGGGTAATGCACGAGATGCGCGCGGGGCCCGAGCCAGAGCCCGACCGTTGCCGCATCGAAAGGCGAGGGGAGTCCGTCGCGCGATAACAGCGCGCGCGAGGCCGTTGCTCCGGCAAACTGCAACCGGGCTTGCGGTGCAATCAGCCTTCGGACCGTAGACCACAACCCGTCGGCACCGATCAGGCATTCGCCTTCGAGCTCACCGCCACCGACATTTACGGCTACGACACGTCGCTCATTTTGCCGGAGGTTCACGACCTCGAAGTCCGGTTCGAGGTCGACCGTACGCAAAGTCTTGCAGGCCGCCAAAAGCGCGGCCTGGAGATCGGCGCGGTGCAGCGTGAGATAGGGCGCGCCGTAGCGCATCTCCGCCTGGGCGCCCAGCGGCACCGAAGCAAGTTGCTTTCCCGAAAGACCGTCGAACAGGCGGATGGACTCGGGCTTAAAGGCTGCCGGCTCGATCGCCTCAAGAACGCCGAGCGTGCTCAGTGCGCGCGTGGCGTTGGGCCCAAGCTGGATGCCCGCGCCGGTCTCGTCGCCGAAGGCCGAGCGCTCGAGCACGCTGACCGGATGCCCATGCCGTCCCAGCGCAACCGCCGCCGTCAGACCGCCTATGCCGCCGCCGGCGATGAGAACGCGCCTCTTTCGGTCAGTCATTAAACTGGTCTAGGCCGCAGGCGCGCCGGGCGGCGCGGTGGCCACATAGACGCAGCCCGGCGGTTCGCTCCCGGTGGCGTCGAGCTTCTTGTCATGCACGAACAAGGTCGAGCAATAGGGGCAAACGATCTGCGCGTCGTGTCCCATATCGAGATAAACATGCGGATGGTCGTGCGGTGGAGACGCGCCCATGCATTGGAATTCCTTGACGCCGATACTGATCTTATCGACGCCCTTGTCGTTGACCAAATGAGGCACCACAGTTTGCGCCATGAAACCGTCCCGCGCGGATTGAATAGTGGCGGCAAGCATAGTGAGGCTTGAGGCCGAGCGGTAGATGAGAATGCAGCATTTCGATTCCGATGGTGTGGAGATCGCCTATATCGATGAGGGCGAGGGCCCGCCTGTGCTCCTGCTGCACGGCTTTGCCTCGAATACCGCCACCAATTGGATCGATTCGCATTGGGTGCGCACGCTCACGCAAGCCGGCCGGCGCGTCATCGCCTTCGACCATCGCGGCCACGGCCAAAGCGAAAAGCTGTATGCGCCGGAAGTCTATGGCGCTCCCATCATGGCGGAAGACGCCCGCCGCCTGCTCGATCATCTTCGCATCGACCGCGTCGAAATCGTCGGCTACTCGATGGGCGCGCGTGTCGCCGCGTTCTTCGTGTTCAAATATCCGCAGCGCGCGCGGAGCGTGGTATTCGGCGGGCTCGGCATCAACATGGTGCGCGGCATGGTGGGAACCGGTCCGCTGGCGAAGGCGCTCGAAGCGCCTCGGCTCGAAGATGTCACAAACGACACGGCGCGAAGCTTCCGTGCTTTCGCCGAGCAGACAAAGAGCGACCTAAAAGCGCTGGCCGCCTGCCTGCGTGGTCCCCGCGAAAAGATCACGAAAGAACAGCTTGGCGCCATCCGTGTGCCCGTATTGGTGGCGGTTGGCAGCGGAAGATGTGATCGGCGGCTCAGGGGCCGAGCTTGCGGACCTCATCCCCGGGGCACAATTTCTGGACATAAAAGGGCGCGATCACATGAAGGCGGTCGGAGACGCGCGATTCAAACAGGGCGTGCTCGATTTTTTAACCCGGCGTCCCTAAGTGAGAAGCGTCTCATGGTAGACTCCAAGCCCCCACCCTGCTACCGGGGGGTCGAGTGAGGTTCGCGATGCATAAGTCATCAGCGGCGACCCAGCCGCAAATCAAGAGTTACGATCCGGTCTGGAGCCAGATCCGGCGCGAAGCCGAAGAGATCAGCAAGAACGAGCCCGCGCTTGGCGGATTCATCTATGCGACAGTCCTGAGCCATGCGCGGCTCGAGGATGCGGTTTGCCATCGTCTGGTGCGCCGGCTGCAACATGCGGCCCTCGACACCGGGTTGCTGCACAAGACGTTCCAGGAAGTGCTGGAAGCCGAACCCGAACTCGGCGACATTTTTCGCGCCGATCTCATGGCGGTGGCCAAGCGCGACCCGGCCTGCAGCCGTCTGATCGAGCCGCTGCTCAATTACAAGGGCTTTCATGCGCTCGAGACCTATCGCATCGCCCATTCGCTGTGGAATGCCGGCCGCAAGGACCTGGCGCTTTATCTGCAAAGCCTGACCTCGCGCTTCCTCCAGGTCGATATCCATCCGGCGGCGAAGATCGGCAAGGGCATCATGTTCGATCATGCCACCGGCATCGTGGTCGGCGAGACGGCGGCGATCGGCGACAATTGCTCCATGCTGCACGGCGTCACGCTGGGCGGATCGGGCAGTGAAAAAGGCGATCGCCATCCCAAGATCGGTCGCGGCGTGATGATCGGCGCCGGCGCCAAGATCCTCGGCAACATCAAGGTCGGCGATTGCGCGAGAGTCGCCGCCGGCAGCGTCGTGCTGCACGACGTGCCGCCGCGGACGACCGTGGCCGGCGTGCCGGCACGCCATGTCGGCGTCGCAGTGTGCGAGGAACCGGCGCTGACCATGGATCAGGTTTTCGAGGACGAGGACGAGGCGGGCGGCCGTTAGCGGCTGCCAGAGCCATGAAGGCCTGCGCGCGCGCGGGCTCCAGGAGAAGGGCTGTGACGCGGGACGAAATACTCAAGCTTGAGCGTTATCTGAAGACCCTGTTTCGCCTGCCCGACCTGCAGGTGCGGCAGCGCCCTCAGAAAGAAGATTCCGCCGAGGTGTTCATCGGCGAGGAATTCATCGGCGTGCTGTTCCGCGACGAGGACGAGGGGGAACTGTCCTATCAGTTCCAGATGGCCATCCTCGATTACGATCTGCAAGGGTAGCGAGCCCCCGGCGGGGGCGTTAACCAATCCTTAAGGATAATTTCAACGCGCGCGAGCCCTTTGGCTAGACTGCCCCGGTCGGAAAAAAGGCGGGGCAATGCAAACCCTGGCGATCTATCTCTATGTGATGGCGGTAGGCTTCGTTGCCGCCGGTATGCTCGCGAGCTTCGTCCAGCTCGTCTCGGGCAGGCCGTTACGTTTCGGCCTCGAGCCGCAGTCGGTTGCCGCCTCCCTTGGCGGGGTGGCGATCCGCGTGCTCGCGGGTCCCGCCATCATCATGCGCAACGCCTGGCGCGGGGTGCAGATCGAAGCGCGCCCGAAAACCTGGTTCGGGGCTTCCGCCGTCATTGCCGCGCTATGGAGCCTGTTCTCCGGCGCGTTTCTTCTCGATCTGGCGATGAAATTATAAAAAAAGGAGCCGGTCTCGGATGAGACCGGCTCGAGTGAAGGCCCGGTTCCAGTCGGTGTGGGGGGCATAATACCGGGCCCTGGCAAATCTCCCGTCAGCGGTTCGAAGCGGAAACTTCCGCTTGCGGCTGAATCTCAGGCGGCAAAAGCGAGATCCACACCAGCGGATTGCGCGCGGACTGCCGCTTGACGAAAGTGTAAGACGTGTCGGTCCAGTGCAGGATATTGGACCGCTTGTTATCCAGGACGAGATCGCCCTGGTCGGTCCGCACCGTCAGCACGGCGTGGCCGTCATTGTTCTCGTCGCGGACCACGGTGATGAGCAACGCGCTCGCCGGCCAGCCGCGCTGGATCAGGATGCGGCGCTTGAGCAGCACGTAATCCTCGCAGTCGCCTTTGCCGTCGATCGGGTAGCCCCACACCTCGACCTCGCCATGCAGTTCGAGATCGGTGACCGGGGCCACGGCGGCGTTGACCGCATTGTTCACCTGCTCGAGGTCACGAAGCCTGGCCGGGCTCATCTGCACGCGGTCGGCATAGCGCGTGGCCGGGCGGCATTCGCGCTTGTGTTCGCGGCAGAACGTGACGAAGCCGATCGGCGGCAGACTTTCGCCGAAAGCTTCCATGAAGACCACCTTTTGCGGCTCAGGCGCCTGCTTCAGGCTGATCGTCTGGGTATTGATCGCGTCCGCCGGCAGAGACGAAATAAACATGACAAAGGCCGAGCCCAGAATAAAATGTTTCATTGCACCCCCCTTTTATTGAGGCGGATCATCGCAAAGAAAATTTGCGATCCCGATAAAAGCGGGGCTTGTTTTGGAGCTATTCCGGTAGCGGTTTCTTAGGGACGACATCCCAACCGGAATGTTCCCATGTTCGCTAAAATTTTAGAGATCAGGGAACAAAGCGCGTTCTTCCGCCGTCTATGACCCGGAATGGCCTGCTCCGAAGATGAACCACGACGTCGCCATCGGTCAGCCGAGTCGAGGTTTCATCGTCCCTGCGACGGTGATGGAGCTCGACGAACTCCAGGCGCTCCATGGGCTCGGATCCAAGCCAGAAGGGTGGATCGATGGCTGTCACCGCCCCGAGCAGGCGATTGATCACCGTGCCATTATGGATCAAAGGCAGGAGAACGAGCTCGAAATCCGCCTGTCTCCCCGTGGCGGTCGTGGCGCGGAACCGGCCATGCCCCACGCCGCCGTGTTTGAGAATGCCGCCGATCAGGGAAGCGGCTGCATCGCGGTCCGTCCAAAGATCCATGAAATCCGTGCCTCTGAGCTCCCGGCCGAAATGTTCGCAAATCTTCGTGCCGGCGAGACGGAAACGGATGCTCGGCCTCCCCTCATACGCGATGATGAAGGTTTCGGGCAGAAGCACCGCGATTTCGGCCGGATCGATCTCGAAACGGCACGGCGCGATACGGCCATTGCGTATCCGGTCCCAATACGCGTAAAGGTCCTTAGTCGTCGATTGGCGCATCATCCACCTGATACAAACGTTTGATCGTTGCTCCCTAACGTCCCAGTCCCCACGCAAGAAAGACAGGCGTCCCGCTTTGGCACAGAGAGTGAGCCTCACATGCTGACAAAGCAGGGAGCATGCCAGCGCCGCATTCAAAGCGTGCGTCATGGCTGAGCCGATCTTTAATGTCCCGCGCAGTGTCGTTTGGGCGTCAGGCCTTATGGCGGCGGTGCAATTCGTACGGAAATTGCTGCCCGACGAGCTGAGCCTCACAGTTCTGCTCGCACTCGCTTTCATTCCGGCGCGCTACGACGGGGCCGCACCGGAGCTTCCCGGCGGCTATCTCACCGCGGTCACGTCTTTCGTGACCTACATGATCGTGCATGGCAGCTGGCTGCACCTTATCGTTAACGTGGCATGGATGCTCGCGTTCGGCAGCGCCGTGGCAAGGCGGATCGGGGATCGCAGGTTCTGGTATTTCTCGATCCTGTGTGGCGTTGCCGGCGCGCTCACCCACCTCGCGTTTCATTTTGGAGCTCTAATCCCGGTAGTCGGTGCGTCGGCAGCCATCTCCGGTCAGATGGCCGGCGCGCTGCGGTTTATCTTCAGCGCGCAGCGGCGGCAGGGTGAAGTGGGGATGGATATCGAGAATGCACCGCTTTGGAGCCTGGGGCGGACATTGAGCGATTACCGCATTCTCTTTTTTCTCGTCTTCTGGGTGGCGCTGAACGTCTATTTCGGCCTGAGCTCCGTTTCGGTCGCGGGAGCTGAAGGCAATATCGCCTGGGAGGCCCATATCGGCGGCTTTCTCTGCGGCCTGTTTACTTTTGGCTTTTTCGACAAGGATCGCGCCGCAGAGCCATTGCCCCGCTTGCCCTAGAGGGCTCGGACGACTCATTCGGCGTCCAGGGGGCTTGCGCCTCCATTCTCCACAAGACAGAATGTCGCAGGCTAATACGGGCCTTTAAGTGCCCGGCCTGGAGGAAACGGTATGAATGTGGCTGCAATCCTGAAGTTGAAGGGCAGGGAGGTCTTCACCACCACGCCCGACACCTCGTTGCACGACATCTCGAAGCTGCTTGGGCTGCACGGCATCGGCTGCATCGTCATTACCGCTTCGGACGGCAAGGTCGTGGGTATCGTGTCCGAACGCGATATTGTCCGCGAAATCGCCCGCGCCGGCGCGACTGTGCTGAAAGAGCCGGTGGCGAAGTGCATGACCACAAGCGTCGTGAGCTGCCGGGAGTCTGACACCATAGACCGGCTCATGGCGGAGATGACGGCGCACCGCTTCCGGCACATGCCGGTGGTGGAGAGAGGCCGGCTCATCGGTCTCGTGTCGATCGGCGACGTGGTGAGGATGCGGATCGCGGAAGCGGAAATGGAAGCCGCGGCGATGCGCGAATATATCGCCACCGGTTAGAGCCGGTCAGCGTCCCTTGGTATCATCCGGGCGGTTATAGACGGCCTCCGGATCGAACTCCCGTTCGGCATCCATCCAGCGCAACGTAAGGCCCTTGGCCGGCGCCTCACCCACTGGCACCGCGCGATAGAAGCAGGTTCTGCGTCCGGTGTGGCAGGCGGCTGCCTTGCCCATCATCTCGACCTTCAGCCAGAGCGCGTCCTGATCGCAATCGGTTCGCATCTCGACCACGCGCTGGGCATTGCCACTGGTCTCGCCCTTGCGCCAAAGCGTGCCGCGTGAGCGCGACCAGAAATGCGCTTCGCCGGTCTCGATGGTGCGGGCAAGCGCCTCATCATTCATGTAGGCGAACATCAACACTTCGCCGGTGCGCGCATCGGTGACGATCGCCGGCAAAAGGCCGTGCGCGTCGAATTTCGGGGTAAACGCCGTTCCCTCTTCGAGCGCGGACTTATTCCCAGGTTCAGGAAAGGCAGGCTTGCTCACCGCGATCCGTCCCGCGCGGAACCACGCATTACAGCCGGCCGCGCTCGGTCGCCAGCATCATGAACCGCGCCTGCTGCGCCGGATCTTCCTTGAAGATGCCGGTGAACTGCGTGGTGATGGTCGCCACGTCGGGCTTCTTCACGCCGCGGATCGTCATGCATTGATGCACGGCTTCGATCATCACCGCCACGCCTTTCGGCTTCAGCGCCTTGTCGATGGTCTCGGCGATCTGCGCGGTCATCGTTTCCTGTGTCTGGAGGCGCCGCGCAAACACTTCGACCACGCGGGCAAGCTTGGAGATGCCGACCACCCGGTCGGTCGGGAAATAGGCGACATGCGCCTTGCCGACGAATGGCACCATGTGGTGCTCGCAGTGGGAGTTGAGTTCGATATCGCGCAGCATGACGATGTCGTCGTAGCCGGCGACCTCGTCGAAGGTGCGTGACAGCACGTCGAGCGGGCACTCACGATAGCCGGAGAAGAACTCGTCATAGGCGCTGGTCACCCGGCGCGGGGTCTCGCGCAGGCCTTCGCGGTCGGGATCATCGCCGGCATAGGCGATCAGCGTACGCACGGCCTCTTCGGCCTCTTCGCGCGAGGGCCGGACGATCGCCGGGCCACGGCCGATCTCGGAGCGCACCTTGGTCGGCAGTTTCTTAACCGTAGCGTCCATGAATCAAGCTTTCCTTTTCCTGCCAAACGCGACAGACAGGCTATCGTTTCCGGACCCGGCTAAAGGCGATTATAATCCGGGTGTCAACCTTGAGGGGCGACCTTTCGCATCCGCTATCGTGGCTGCATATATATGGGGTGACTTCGGCTCGCAAGGCGAGCCTGCCAAGCCAAGATAACCAGCCATGAGCCTGCCTGAAGACATCTATAGCCAGCGTATCCTCGAGCTTGCCGCCGCCCTGTCGCGCACCGCGCGTCTCACGACGCCGGAAGCCACAGCCAAGGCCCATTCCAAGCTCTGCGGCTCGACCGTGACCGTCGATCTCGACATGGAGGGCGACGTGGTGACCGGCTATGGCCAAACCGTGAAGGCCTGCCTGCTCGGCCAATCGGCGGCCTCAGTGATGGGCCGCGAGATCGTTGGGTCGCGCGCCGAAGAATTGCGCGAGGTCGGCGCCGCCATGCGCAAGATGCTGAAGGAAGGCGGCTCGCCCCCGGAGGGCAGATGGGCCGATCTCGCCGTGCTCGAACCGGTACGCGACTACAAGGCGCGTCACCCTTCGACTTTGCTCGTATTCGATGCGGTCGAGGATGCCATCGCGCAAATCGAAGCCAAGCGTGCCAAGATGGACAAGCGTTCGAAAGAGCATGTCTGACAAAAAAGAGACAGCATCGTTTGGCGCGCGCTTCGCCAAGCATGTCATGCTCGGTCCGATAGCGCTCTATCGCTGGACCATCTCCCCGCTCATCGGCGTGAACTGCCGGCATCTGCCGACCTGCTCCGACTACGCTCAGGAAGCCATCCACAAGAACGGCGCATGGAAGGGCGGATGGCTGACGCTGGCCAGGATCTGCCGCTGCCATCCCTGGGGCAGCCATGGCTATGACCCGGTGCCGGACATCAGAGGCGAGCATCACGCTCTCGCGCCCTGGCGCTATGGAAGATGGCGCTTGCCGTTAAAGAGAGTCTAAGCAGCCCGCATGGACGGGATGTCTGAAACGTCGATCCGGCGTTCGGCGTGCCAAAGATCATAAGCAGACTGCATGTTCAGCCATGCCTGTGCGCTTCCCCCGAAGGCTGCCGCAAGCTTGACGGCGGTATCCGGCGTTACCGGCTGCTGCTCACGCAAGATCGCGTGAAGCTGTTGACGCGACATCTTGAGTGCCTTGGCGAGATCGGTCTTGCTCATCCTAAGCTCAGGCAGAACGATCTCGCGCAAGACCGCTCCAGGATGGCTAGGGCAACGGTTCGGATCGCGCTTGGGAACGTTCTTGGGTTTCGTCATGGCACAAGTCCTCAATGATAATCCTCTAAATTGACATCAACGGCATCGCCATCGTGCCAGCCGAACGTGAGACGCCAATTGCGCGTAACAAAGACGGCGAACTCACCTTTCGGTTGCCTTTCAAAGCATGAAATCCAAGCCCTGGAAGGTCGAGATCGTTCGGGCTTACTGCCGCGTCCAACCTGTCCAGGATCAACTTGATACGATCGACCGACGCGGGTGGAAGCCTTTTCGCCTCGCTTCTCTCCCAAAAGCGCTTAAGCGCCCGGCTTCGGAACGAGACAATCATGATGTAAGGTAATGTGTCACATTACAAGTGTCTAGTAATAGTTTACTAATTTGAATCGGTAAAGCCTAGACCTTGGCGACAAATACGGGTAAAAGCCCGCCATACCGATTGTCTCTTACCTGCGCCGGTACGCAGGAGTGAGAGGAGAAGCTTCATGACGCAAATCTCCCTGACATTTCCCGATGGGGCCAAGCGCCAGGTGCCTTCCGGCACCACGGGCCTCGACGTCGCGAAGTCGATCTCGCCATCGCTTGCCAAGCGAACGGTGGCGATGAGCCTCGACGGCAAGCTTGCCGATCTCGCCGCTCCCATCAAATCCGACGCCGCGATCAAGTTCCTGACCCGCGACGATCCTGGGGCGCTGGAGCTGATCCGCCACGATGCCGCGCATGTGATGGCTGAGGCCGTGCAGGCGCTCTATCCCGGCACGCAAGTGACGATCGGGCCGGTGATCGACAACGGCTTCTATTACGACTTCGCGCGCGATGAACCGTTTACGCCCGACGATCTTCCCAAGATCGAGGCGAAGATGCGCGAGATCATCGCCCGCGATTCGCCGTTCACCTGCGAGGTGATGGCGCGCGACAAAGCCAAGGCGCTCTTCAAGGAGAAGGGCGAGATCTTCAAGCTCGAGCTGATCGACGCCATTCCCGAAGGCGAGGAGCTCAAAATCTACTCGCAGCGTGAGTGGCTCGACCTCTGCCGCGGCCCGCATATGACCTCTACGGGGAAGGTCGGCAAAGGCTTCAAGCTCCTCAAGATCGCCGGCGCCTATTGGCGCGGCGATTCGACCAAGCCCATGCTTCAGCGCATCTACGGCACGGCCTGGGCGAGCGAGGAAGACCTCGCCGCCTATCTGCATCAGCTCGAAGAGGCTGAGAAGCGCGACCACCGCCGCTTGGGGCGCGAGATGGATCTGTTCCATTTCCAGGAAGAGGCGCCTGGCGCCGTGTTCTGGCATCCCAAGGGCTGGGCGCTGTTCACGGCGCTGATCGGCTATATGCGCCGCCGCCAGAACGAATGGGGTTATGTCGAGGTCAATTCACCCGACATGATGGAGCGTTCACTCTGGGAGCAGTCGGGCCATTGGGAGAAATTCGGCGACCTGATGTATGTCACCGAGACGCCCGACGAACGCGTCTATGCCTGCAAGCCGATGAACTGTCCGGGCCATGTGCAGATCTTCAAGCACGGGCTGAAAAGCTATCGCGACCTGCCGCTGCGCGTCGCCGAATTCGGCAAGGTGCATCGCTACGAGCCGTCAGGCGCGCTGCACGGGCTTCTGCGCGTGCGCCATTTCACCCAGGACGATGCGCATATTTTCTGCACCGAGGACCAGATTACCGAGGAATGCGTGAAGCTGAACGAGCAGTTGCTGGCCATCTATCGCGATTTCGGTTTCGAGGATGTGCGCATCAAGTTCGCCGATCGGCCGGACAAGCGCGTGGGTAGCGATGCCGTGTGGGACAAGGCTGAGGCCGCGCTCAAGCGGGCGGTGGAGGCGGCGGGTCTCGACTATGAATTCAACCCGGGCGAGGGGGCTTTCTATGGGCCGAAGCTCGAATATGTCTTGCGCGACGCCATCGGCCGGGACTGGCAGCTCGGCACCATCCAGGTCGATTTCAATCTGCCGGGACGGCTCGGCGCTTTCTATATCGCGCCTGACGGGGAGAAGACCGTGCCGGTGATGATCCATCGCGCCATGTTCGGCTCGCTCGAGCGCTTCACCGGCATCCTCGTCGAGCATTACGCGGGGCATCTGCCGCTGTGGCTCGCGCCGGTGCAAGCGGTGGTCGCCACCATCGTTTCGGATGCCGACGCCTATGCCGGCGAAGTGCTTGAAACGCTGCAAAAGGCGGGTTTGCGGGCCGAAGCCGATCTGCGAAACGAGAAGATCAACTACAAGGTGCGAGAGCACTCTCTGGCCAAGGTGCCGGTGCTACTCGTGGTCGGCAAGCGCGAGGCCGAGGAAAACACCGTGTCGGTGCGGCGGTTGGGCAGTCAGAAGCAGGAGGTGATGAAACTCGACGCGGCGATCAAGATGCTCGCCGGCGAGGCCGTCCCGCCCGACCAACGGCATGCCACGGAAATCCGGGCGGCCTAAAAGTACCTCTCAGAAAAAGAGGGTACTGAAAAATTGATGCCTGAAAAGCGGTCGCAGGGCTGCCGGCCTTGGCTTAGTCTCAGGGGATGAGCGAGAAGCAGTTTGCCAAACGAGATGACGAATTCTGGCGCGCGCTGGAGCGCCGGGATGCCACCTATGAAGGCATATTCTTCGTGGGCGTAAAGACGACCGGGATTTTCTGCCGGCCGACCTGCTCCGCGCGCAAGCCTTTACGCAAGAACGTCGAGTTCTTTTCCGACAAGACCGAGGCTCTGTATGCCGGTTACCGGCCTTGTCTGCGCTGCCGGCCGATGACCGCTAACGGTCACGTGGCAGCCTTGATCGAGACGCTGCGCGAGCAGGTCGAGAAGCGCCCGGATGAACCTCTGCACGAGCGCGACCTGTTGGCGATGGGAATCGAGCCATCGACCGCGCGCCGACAATTCCAGCGCTATTACGGGATGTCGTTTCAGGCTTATCAGCGGGCGCGGCGCATGGGCTCTGCGCTTGTAGCGGTCAGAAATGGGAGCAATGTCTTGGAGACGCAACTCTCGCACGGATACGAATCATCGAGTGGATTTCGCGACGCCTTCGCCAAGCTGTTCGGCGCGACGCCGTCGAAAACAGACGGCGTGCATTGTCTACTCGCACGCTGGATCGACTCGCCGCTCGGTGCCATCCTCGCGCTTGCCGGCGACGATGGGCTGTATGTGCTCGACTGGGCCAACCGGCGCGGGCTGGAGCGTGAGATTCTCCGCCTGAGACAGCGGACCAAGTTTGCCATCGTGCCCGGCGAGCATAAGGTGCTCACCCAGGCTGCGCGAGAGATCGGCGAATACTTCGCTGGAACGCGTAAGCATTTCACACTGAAGCTGGCCCCGCGCGGAACGGAGTTCCAGAGGCGCGTTTGGGACATGCTGTTGCAGATTCCGCCGGGAAAGACTCGCTCATATGCGGATGTCGCCAAGAACATCGGTGAACCGGGTGCGGTGCGAGCCGTGGCGCGTGCAGTCGGCGACAACTATCGCGGCATCATCATCCCCTGCCACCGAGTCATCGGCAGCGACGGCTCGCTCACCGGCTACGGCGGGGGACTTGCCCGCAAACAGTGGTTACTCGATCACGAACGTCTCTAGACGCTCGCTAGCGGGTGCCCCGGAGCAGAATACCGGGGTTGATCAGCGGTGCGTTGGGGTCGGCAGGCCGCGCCGAGAAACCATCAAAGCCGAGACCGCTCCCAGACGATCCGTCACCGGCAAAGCCCGCAGGTGGCGCTGGCGGCTCGGGCGGGTCCATAAGCGCCTTGACCTCCTCGGGCGCCGTCGGTCCATCGGCCACGGCCACCTCGATCTGTTTGGCCTCGCCTGGCTCGATCGAGAATTTTCGCGTATAGCTCAAGCCGTTATGGTCGGCGATCACCGCATAGCTGCCGGCGGCAAGGATATGGGTCGGCAGCGCGCCGGCATTCTCTTTGACCATATCGCCGGCCGAAGTGAGGATGGTCCATTTGGTATCGGCCAGCGCCTCGCCGCCCAGGCTTTGCACCAGCCGGAAGGTGATCTTGGCGCCATTATGCTTGATCGTCGCCTCGGTGATCTTGCCGGGTTCGACCGTGACATCTGCTTTGACGGTCGCGTTCGCGTCACCATAGACGCTGACGATATGGTAGGCGCCGGCATTGAGCCTGATGACCATGCCCGGCGTGGCATCGGCCAGAATCGTGTCGCGATTGCCGAACTGGTCCTCTTCATCCGAAAGAATGTCGAAGCGGACGCTTTGCTCCGGCATAGTCTCGCCATTGGCCAGTGCTGCAGCGAGTTTCAGGCCTCCGATATTGAGGATGAAGGTCTCTTCGATGGAACGCCCGCCCTCGACCTTGATCTTCTTGGTGAGATTGGAGAGGCCATAAGCGGCATTGACCAGATACTCGCCCGGCATCAGGGCGGCGGTCGGCGTCGCTTCGCGATGCGTGCTAATCAATGTGTGGTCTCCGTTCGAAGCGTTCTGCGCGGCATAGACCCGCCATGTCAGCCCGGATTGCAGCTTGGGACCGACCTCGGTGACAAGCGCCTTGAAGGTCACGGGAACGGGTTTTTGGGGGACAACCGGCTTTGGGGGCGGTGTACGCTGCGCGAGCGTTGTCGGTTCGCTCTTGGCCGGCGCGCCTGATTTGTTCACCGCCGTTTCATGCTGATCCTGAGCCGCCGGTTCGGATGTGGCGGGTTGTCCAGGGCCGGCCGCTTGTGTGATTTCGAGAGTGTCGGACGGATTGGCTGCCGCTGCCTCTGCCGCGCCATCCGGAGCCTGGATCGTCACCGTGGAGACGGTCCTGACGGTAGGCGCGGGGCTTACGATAGCATCGAGCACAGTGGACAGACCTTCCTTGAAGGTACTCGCCTCGGTCGCGGCAACGAATTCGCCGCCTGTCGCGGCGGTGGCGCAGGCGAGCGGTTTCAGCTCTTCGGCCTTGGCGTCGAGGCCGATCGCATGAATACGGATGGCCGGCGACGTCTTGTTGAGTTCGCCAGCCACGGCACAGATATCGGCGCCGCAACTGTCGCCGCCGGCGGCTATCAGGACAATGTCGAGTCTCGCCTCGGGCTTCGGCGCCATCTTGGCGGCCTCGGTCAGCGCCGCGGCGATAGGAGCCTGTCCTTGCGGCTTGATGTCGAGAAGCTTGCTGTGACTTTCGGCGGTGAGTTCGCCGGCCTTGGCCAAAATTTCGATATCGGCACAATTCGCTGCCTTGCGATGGCCGAAAGCAACAAGTCCAAAGGACAGGCGGTCGCCATAGCGGCCCACGGACTGCCCGAGTTCGGTGCGGGCGATGTCAAGCTTGCTCGCTTCGCCGATCTTGACGGTCACGGCAGTCGAGCCGTCGAGCACCACGATCGTGGCGGGCCTGACCGTATCTGGGGAAGGCGCATCCTCGCCGTTCGCCGCCGCTGCTCCTAAGAGAACAGCGGGGAAGAGCGCGAGCCAATAAGCGGCGCAGCGTTTCCCCCACATTCGATTGCTCCAATCGTCGGCTGCCGTCCCTTATACCCGGTTCCGACAGGCCCAACGGTGCGAAATTCGGCGGTGATTGAGGCCGATTTTTGGAGCAATCCCAGCTATTTGCCGCAGGATTCCATCGTTGTTCGAGGCTGGTTTTCGCGATAGGGAACGCGGCCTTAGCCCATTTTACAGGCCCCATGACCAAAGACGCACTCGATCATCTCCTTACGCGCCGTTCAGTCTCGGCCAACAGTCTCGGCGAACCTGGGCCGAATCCGTCAGAGTTGCAGCAAATTCTGACGGCCGCGGCACGCGTTCCGGACCACAAGAAACTCGTGCCATGGCGCTTCGTGCTGATCCAGGGGGAGGCGCGGGCGGCGTTCGGTAAGCTCCTCGCCGAAATCTGCCGTGAGGAGGAGAAGGATCCTGGCGCCTTCCGGCTTGAGAATGAGACGAAGCGTTTTCTGCGTGCCCCGCTGGTTATAGCCGTGATCTCCCGCGTGACCGACAACAAGGGCGCGCCAGAATGGGAGCAGGTGCTGTCGGTTGGGGCCGCTTGCCAGAACCTCATCGTCGCTGCGTCGGCCCTCGGGTTCGGCACGCAATGGATCACGGAATGGTGCGCCTATAGTCCGGGGGTTCGGCAGGCGCTTGGCCTGGCCGATAACGAGCGTGTGGCAGGATTCGTCTATATCGGCACGGCGAAGGAGAATCCCGAGGAGCGTGAGCGGCCCCAGCTTGCCGATATCGTCAGCAATTGGCGGCCGTAACTCAATATCCGAACTGCTCCGACAAGATACGTTCGGCAAGCGTATGTCCGGGATCGAACATCATGAAGATGTCGATGCCGCTTTCCTCCCTGACCTCGACCCTGACGACGTCGCGAAATTCGGTCGCGTCGGCAACCGCGCTCACCGGCCGCTTGTCCGGCTCGAGCACCTCGATGGTGACTTGCGCATTGTTTGGCAAGAGCGCGCCACGCCAACGCCGCGGCCGGAATGGACTGATCGGCGTCAGCGCTAGGAGCGGTGCATCGATCGGCAGGATCGGTCCGTGGGCGGAGAGATTATAGGCTGTGCTCCCGGCCGGCGTGGACACGAGTACGCCGTCACAGATCAGCTCGTCCATACGCACCTTGCCGTCGACGGCGATGCGCAGCTTGGCGGCCTGATAGATCTGACGGAACAGGGAGACTTCATTGATGGCCAACGCCTCATGGGTGACACCGTCCTTGTCATGCGCCGTCATGCGCAAGGGATGGATGGTGGAGACTTCCGCCTTCTGTAGCCGTTCCTTCAGGCCGTTTTCCTTGTAGTCATTGAGAAGGAAGCCGACTGATCCACGATTCATGCCGTAAATGGGAATGCGGCTATGCAGGTGACGGTGCATGGTCTGCAGCATCAGCCCATCGCCGCCAAGGGCAACGATGACATCGGCCTTGCCTGGAGACACATCGCCATAGAGCTTGACGAGCCTCTTATGCGCTCGCTCCGCCTCTTTGGTTTCGCTGGCGACGAAGGCGATCTTACTGAAGCGGGGCATCTGTGTTTACTACGCTTGGACCAGGCTCGTTGCTGGCAGTATAAACGCGACGGCGCCCCTGCAAAGCAAGCGCTTGATCAAATAAGAAGGTTAATGCCATGGGAAGCGAGGACAGGCCGGCCCTGGTCTATACGACCTTTGCGAACCTTGAGGACGCAAAAAGGGTGGGGGACGCCTTGGTGGCGGCAAGACTTGCCGCCTGCGTCAACATCTTCCCGGGCATGATCTCGATCTTCGAATGGAAGGAGAAGCGTGACGAGGCGAACGAGGTGGCCATGATCATCAAGACGCGTTCCTCGCTCACCGAGGCCGTGATGGCCGAGACCAAGCGCCTGCACCCTTACGAGCTTCCCGCTTTACTCGTCCTGCCGACGGAAGGGGGCAGTGCCGAGTACTGCAACTGGATTGTAGGCGCGACGGAAGGCAGCTAAAGGTTTGAAAATTGCGGGTTATGAGTATTCACAGAACTGTCGCAGCTCTGTCATAGTGTACGCCTCCATTTCGCTCAGCTAAGGCAAGGGGAGAGGGCATGACGATTGCCGCTATCGATTTCCAGGTGTTGGCCAATGCGGGATTTCCGCCCGTTAGCTTCACGCCAGGTGAAATTATCTTCGACAAGGGGGACAAGGGCGACAAGATGTATGTCATCCGTTCCGGCGAGGTGGAGATTTTGATCGATGGCAAAGTTGTGGAGACCCTCACGTCGGGAGGCATTTTCGGCGAGATGGCTCTCATCGACGGAGCGCCACGGGCGGCGGCGGCACGTGCCAAGACTGACTGCGAGGTGGCTCCGCTCACCGAGAAGACCTTCCTGTTCCTGGTGCATGAAACGCCGTTCTTCGCCATTGCGGTGATGCGCACACTCGCGGAACGGTTGCGGCGCAGCGACCCTCGGGTTTGAGGCGTCCTGGAATGTAACTCCCGCATTTGCAGCCTTACGACCTTCGCCTTGCCATCGTTACGTCTGCCAGCCATGATTGCGCCCGGGCACAATCAATGAGCTCAACGTAAAACCCTTGTCGTCTTTCGATAATCTGGCGCTAAGGCGCCCGCGTAATGTCGATTTGGCAAAGTTCGGGCGCGACACTGCGGCCGGCCTCATCTCTGGCATTTTGCAGATCGCCTATTGTGTCTCCTTTGCCGCGCTGATCTTCACCGGCGAACTGGCGAGCGGCTTTGCCCTTGGCCTCTCGGGTCTCATCATGGGCGTGGTGGTCACGTGCATCATCATCGCCGTGACCTCGACCTTCTATCCTGCCGTTGGCGGTCCCGATTCACCGGCGGTAGCCGTTATGGCCGTATTGGCGTCGTCGATTGCCGCCGCACTGGCCGCCAAGGGTGCGAGTCATGAGCAAATCATCATCAACATCCTTGTCGCTCTGTCGGTCAGCACGCTCCTCACCGGTATCCTTCTCTATGGCATAGGCGCGCTCAGGCTTGGGCAATGGTTGCGCTTCGTGCCTTTCCCGGTGATTGGCGGCTTCCTCGCCGCTTCGGGCTTTTTGCTCATCGCGGGTGGGGTGGACGTCATAACACAGACCGATCTGACGCTGTCGCCGGCGAGTTGGCAGCCGCTCGTCTCGACAACCTATGCGCCGCAAATCCTGATCGGTGTGCTGTTCGCGGTCGCCATACCGGTGCTGAGCCGTTGGGTCCCGGACTATCTCGCTCTCCCCTTGGTGTTCCTTGTTCTTCTGGTGGTCCTCAATGTCGGCCTATTCGGCTTCGTCAAAGACGAATCGGTCCGGAGCGCGTGGTTTTTGCCGAGCCTTGGCGAGCTGAGGCTATGGTGGCCGGCCGATTTCATATTCAGCGATCAGATGGACTGGCACGTGATTGCCATGAGTGCCGCTGAGATCGGCTCGTTCTGCGGCGTCATGGCGATCGCGCTTCTGCTCGATGTCTCGAGTCTGGAAGTGGCTCGCGAGAAGACCGCCGATCTCGATCAGGAATTTCGTTCGAACGGGCTGGCGAACCTGCTCGCCTCGGTGCTTGGCGGTTTCGGCGGCTCACTGTCGATGAACGGCTGTGTGCTGCTTGACGAATCTGGCGCAACGACACGATGGGCCGGCGCGGTCATCGGCATTGCTGCCGCCTTCATCCTGTTTTCGGGCATCGATATCGGCGCCTTCGTGCCGAAAGCTCTACTCGGGGGAATGCTGGCTTATCTCGGCGCGGTGATTATCGTCGAGCTTTTTGCAACACCTACGCGAAGCTCGTGGATGGAGTGGGCGTTGACCGCCGTCATGACGCTGGTCATCATCAACTTCGGATATTTCATGGGGGTCGTGGTCGGTGTGGTCGGCGCTTGCTTGCTTTTCGCGCTGAGCTATAGCCGCATTGGCGTGATCCGCCGTCATCTGACCCGCTACGAATTTTCCAGCAATGTCGAGCGCTCGCCTGAGCAAGCACGATTGCTGCACGATCAAGGCAAGCGCGTGCATGTGTTCTGGCTGTCGGGATTCATCTTCTTCGGCTCGTCCAACGGCCTGTTCGAGCGCATCAAAGGCACGATCGAGGACCAGCAGGAGACGCCGGTCAACTTCATAGTGCTTGATTTTAGCGCCGTGCAAGGTCTCGACACCTCGGCCGTGCTGAGCCTCATCAAGCTGCGTAACTACTGTGAGGAACATGGCGTTGTGCTCGCCTTCAGCGGTCTGGACGAGAACATGAGGGTTGGATTCGATCGTGCCGGATTCTTCGGCAGCGACAAGCCGCACCAGGCGTTCGGCAGCCGCAATGAGGCAGTCGAATGGTGCGAAGACATGCTGCTCATGGTTCATGAAGTGGGTGATGCCTCGACCCATAGCTTCGAGTCCTGGATTCAGAAGGAACTCGGTGAGCAATTCGATATCTCCCGTATTTCTCCTTACATGAAGCTCGAAGAACTCAAGGCCGGGGAGTTTCTGTTCCGCCAAGGCGAACCATCCGACTCGATCGCCTTTCAAACGGCGGGTTGCGTCGCTATCACCATTCAGGACGAGCATGGCCGTCCGATCAGGCTAAGGCGCATGCTGGGTCATACGGTTGTCGGAGAAATGGGATTCTTTCGCCACGTGCCGCGGGCCGCGAGCATAATTGCCGAGGGTCCGACCGTGGTCTACCGGCTGACGCGGGAAGCGTTCGACCGGATGCAAAAGGAAGATCCGACCGCCGCAGCCGCTCTGCATAAATTGATCATAAGGCTGCTCTCCGACCGGCTCGAATTTGCCAATCGGGAAATTTCCGCCCTGATCTAGTGTGTTGCGATCCAGACCAGAACGGCGACGATGACGATATAGCTCAGCCCGTGGATGAGCTGGTCCGTCCCCAACGCATACCAGAAGCCGCGACAGTCCGGGGTGAGACCGTTGCGGCGGGTCACCTGCTCCTTGGCCCAGTCGACATGGTAATGCACGATAAATTCGCCGAGAGCGATGAGCCCGGCGACGAGCAAGGAGCCCGGCGCGAGCACGAGATAGACGAGCGGCGTCAGCGCGACATGAATGGCGCTGTGCAGAAGACCGCCGGGGTGGCCGTAGATGCCCTTGTTCAAATATTGATACGAGGATTGCAGGAAGAAATCGGCCGCCGCATGCTTCACGAGCAGCACGGAAATGGCGACCAAGATGAGGATGGCGAGTTCGGTCATCGTTCTACTTGCTCAGAGCTTCCGAAGCGCCGTCCCAATCAGGTGGCGGAGGGTTTTTGCGGAACTGGGCGATGCGCTCGCGATAGAGCGCGTAGACCCGGTCAAGATGCGCGGTATTCAGTTTCTCGCATTCACGGCTTAACCGTTCGGCGGACTCCCAGTCTTGTGCCCGGTAGCGCGCCAGGAATTCACGATGTAAGTCGTTGAGCACAATAAATTTTTTCGAACCCTTGAAGGCCTTGTCGCCGAGCAGCGCGAAGGCTCGGGTCGCTTCTTCCTTGCCCTTCACTTTCAAAAGATCGAGTTCGAGGAAAGCGAAATCAGGAGCCCGGATCGTCGTGGTTTCGCCAACCACGATGCCGACGTCATAGGTCTTGCATTGCCCCTCCAGACGCGAGGCGATGTTGACGTTGTCGCCGATCACCGAATAGTCGAAGCGCGTCTCCGATCCGAGATTGCCGACGCAACACACGCCGGTATTGAGGCCGATGCCGATCTTGACTGGTTTGAACGGTCTGCCCTTTGCCTCAGCTTCCTGTTTCCAGTTGTCGTTCAACGTTTCCATCTCGCGCATGATACGAAGCGCGGCGTTGCAGGCATGGATCGGATGCGCGTGATCGTCGAGGGGCGCGTTCCAAAAGGCCATCACCGCGTCGCCTATGAACTTGTCGATCGTGCCTTGTTCTTCGAGGATGATGTTGCTCAGCGGCGTGAACAGGCTGTTGAGGAAGCGGGTAAGCTCTTCGGCGTCGAGGCCTTCGGAGATGCCGGTGAAACCGCGGACGTCGCTGAATAGTAAAGTCATGTCGCGGGTCTCGCCGCCGAGGCGCAGCCGTGAAGGGTCGTCGGCGAGGCGCTCGACCAAAGCCGGCGCCATATAATGAGAGAAGGCGTTGCGCACACGGTTCCGCTCCCGTTCCGTGCGCAGAAACATGAAGACGGTGCCGGCAAGGTAGATCGCAGTCAGCGCAATGGCCGGATAGACCGGATCGACCAGCCAGCCATGAGAGCTGAACGCGTACCACGAAACACCGATCACCGCGGCGATGGCGCCGGCGACGACGACGGCACTGCCGAGAGCGCCTGCCCGATAGATTAAGAAGGCGATGAGCGATCCGAGCAGGAGAATATAGAGAAGCTCGGCGGCGGTGGCGAAGTCGGGACGTTTCAGGAAGGCGCCCTGGATGATCTGTTCAACCACTTGGGCATGCAATTCGACGCCGGGCACGGAAGCTTCAAGCGGTGTCGCCCTGAGGCCGAGCAATCCGGGCGCGCTCGTGCCAATCAACATGATACGACCCTCGATGGCGTCCCGGCCGACCTCGCCCTTAAGGACTTTCCACGCCGGCAGATAACGATCTTTCGACTGTGGCGAGAACCTGATCCACATTTGGCCGTTGGCTTCAGTCGGCACTTCGAAGTCGCCGATCCTCATGCTGACGATGCCGGTGTGTTCTCCGAAAGCCAGTTCGCCGCTCGCGCCGGAAGATTTCACGATATAGGTCGAAGCCCCTTGGCCTAACCGCAGCACATCGGCAGCAAGCGAGGGAAACAGCGTGTCGCCGATGCGCACGATCATGGGCATGCGGCGGACGATCTGGTCGTATTCGGGAATCCAATTCAATGCGCCTGCGCCTTGCGCATTGTTCTGCAGAATTTCGAGACTTGCGGTCGCGCCTGGGTAGTAGGGTGCAAACAATTTTGGATCGTCGCCGGCATAGCTGAACGCCGCTTTGGTTTGCGGAATGGAGGTTCCTTGCGGTGCGGCGATGAAGCCGAGAACGACGGGAGCCTTGCTCATGGCTTCGGCGAAGACCGTGTCGTTGGAGGGAAGTTTCTCGACTTCCTCTCTCAGTCCGGCCAGAGCCTCGGACTTGGGCCAATATTGCAGGGCATTCGCCGGCGACAGCCGGTCAGGCTCGGGGAAGACCATGTCGATGCCGATCGTCGCCGCCCCGTTTTCGGCAAGACGATCGACCAACGCCGCGAGCAGCGTGCGCGGCCAAGGCCATTGGCCCATCTGCTTCAGTGATTCTTCGTCGATATCGACAATGCGCACGGGCAGATCGGGATTGAATTTTGGCGGATCCACCCGCTGATAGGCATCGAACACCAGCGCGCGTAGCCTCGCCACAGGGCCTGGGTCCCATGCGCGTAAAAGAAGCGAGGCGGCGATCACCGTCCCCAGTATCAAGACATAGAGGAGACGAGGACCCATCCGGTGCTTGGTTCTGCCATGTGGAGAACGCGCCGGAATGGCGCGGTCGGCAGAGCCTAGACAATGGCGCTAGGCTGAACCAGTGTGAAATATCCAAATTTTATCAAAAGCTTAAGAGGTACGCGAGGCAGAAGCCGAGGCTTGCAAATGCGATGGCGTGCCGGTCAGTCTCCCCGATCTCAGCATTGCCTTGGCCATCGGTCCGAAACGCCGCAAATGACGGCGCAGCTGCCGCCGGTAGGCGAAGTAGTTCGCCTCGAGTCGATGGCGCTCGCTCGCAATGTAGGATCCGCCCTCCATTGATGCGTGACCCTTCGCCTTGAGTTTGTTGAACCACGCGGCGCGCTCATGCCGCTCGGCCTGAGCCACGAGATAGCTCGCCACGAGCTGCGACTGATAATCGGCGAGCCGCCAGATGCTGCCATTGGCCTGAATAAGACCGACAAAGAACAGGTCGTCGTGTTCAGGATGAAAGACATTGAGATAGAGCAGGGGACGCTTGTCGGGTGCGAAGATCAAGCCATTGTCGATAAAGGGAATGGCAATCTCGTAACCTGTCGCATAGATGACAAGATCGGCCTCGAGCTCGCTCTCGTCCTCGAAGCGTATCTTGTTGCCCGCGAACTCGGAAATCGCCGGCTTCACGCCGATGCGTCCATGCCCGCAGAGCTGCGGCAGCACGGTATTCATGGTCGGATGCGTATCCATGATGCGATGCTCGGGCTCCGGCAGGTTGTAGCGCGCATTCTTGCCGACCATGAGCTTGTGCCAATGGGTGTAAAGCCGGTTGCGCAACCACCGCGGCATCGGGATTTTTTCACAGAAGTTGATGATGCCGTCCATTGGCCGGCCGAAGATGAATTTCGGTACGAAATAAGTGCCGCGGCGCATGCTGATATAAATGCGTTGCGCCACGCTCGCCGCGTCTACCACGATGTCGCAAGCTGAATTACCTGAGCCCACCACCAAGACGCGTTTGTCAGCGAGCTGCTTGATGCTGCGATAGTCGCGCGAATGCATGATCTCGCCGGTGAATGTGCCGGGTATTTCCGGCATGCGTGGCACGTGATGATGGCCGTTGGCGATGACCAGAGCCCGATAGAAGCGTGGCGCGTCTTCGCCCGCCACCTGAACACTCCAGCCATCCTTGACGCGATCCGCGCGCTCGACCCTGGCGTTGAACTCGATATGGTCGAGTATGCCGAAATTCATCGCATAGGCACGCAGATAGGCGAGCGTTTCGCGGTGCGACGGATAGGTCGGGTACTCCTCGGGGATGGGATAGTCGTCGAAGCCGGTATATTTGCGTGAAGAGACGAGATAGGTGGTGTCGTACACGACGCCGGTATCGGTCGCTTCATTCCACAACCCGCCGAGATCATGCTCCCGCTCGAGGCAATCGAAAGGGATGCCGCGCTCCTTGAAGGTCTTGGCGGCGGCAAGGCCCGATGAGCCGGCGCCGATAATACAGACCTTGTCGGGATTGTTCTTGATATCCATACGTCACGCGCCTTTGATTTGCGCCACAGACCGGGTGCGGCAATGCTTATCCCCGGATCACCGTCCTATGGCATAATATGTTCTCGATGGTTCAGACAGGTAAAAAAGCTTGGGTTTCCGACCTGCGACTTCCGGCCTTGCTGATGGTCGCTATCGCAGGTCTCGGGCTGTTTTGCGGCAGCGCGCAAGCGCAAAAAAGCAGGTTTCTGCCCACCACGGAAAACCCCTTCTGCGAGATCACGACTTACAAGCTGCGCGACCTCGCCGAACAGGCGCTGTCCTCCCTGGATTCGCGCGGGAGACCCGTGATCGCGGTCAATGCCACCACGCTCTTGAACAAACCGGCATATGGCCGCTTCCTGATGGCCCATGAATGCTGCCATCACAGTCTCGGTCATGTACGCCGCTACCGGGAAGGTCCTGGCAACGGCGATGGGCCGCGGCCATTCTTCTACATCGCGCCGGCCCTCAAGCAGATGGAGCTCGATGCCGATTGCTGCGCCGTCAAGATGCTGAAATCGATGCAGGAGAAGGATGGTATCGATGCGGCGCATATGTCCATGTTGGAATTCGGCTCCGAACATACGGGAGCCTATTACCCGACAGGTATCGAGCGCGCCGACAATATCCTCAAATGCACGGAACAGGACTGAAGCCATTCCGCCGTTTTAGCGGTTTTCGGCCCGGCATCCCCTTCGAAGAAGACTGGCGAGTCCTGACTTCGATTGCCATATTCTTTGCGTCTATGGTGAAGCCAGCCCCTGGCGGTGAGGCGGATTTGCGCGGCAGAACATCAGTCAAAGGACCAGTCCGTTTCCTAGTGACGCTTGCGTTGTCGTTCGCGCTTGCAACCGTCACCGGGTTATCGAGCGCGCCTGCGGCAGGCGTACTTCGCGTCTGTGCCGATCCCGACAACATGCCCTTCTCCAATGAGAAGGGTGAGGGTTTCGAGAACAAGCTTGCCGAGCTGATCGCCGATAGGCTTGGATCCGAACTCGATTATGTCTGGTTTTCCGAAGCGTCCGGCTATGTTCCGAACACCATGGGCAAGGATGCGTGCGACCTGGTCATGGGGTATGCCCAGGGCACCGGCCTGATCGACGACACCAACCCATACTATTACACCTCCTACGTACTGATTTACCGCAAGGATGATCCCGCACTTGCCGGTGTCGACCGGCTTTCTGACTCACGCCTCAAGAGCAAGCGCATCGGGCTTGTGGCGCGCACGCCGCCGGCGAGCATTCTGGCCATGCATGGTCTGGTGGCGAACGCCAAGCCCTTCGAGATCTTTGGAGGCGAAAGCCAGGCAAAGGCCGCGGCCGACATGGTTGCCGAAATCGCCGCGGGCAAGCTCGATGCCGGACTCCTATGGGGACCGGTTGGCGGCTATTACGCGCAGCGATCGCCGGTGCCGCTTGCCGTCGTGCCGCTGGTCAAGGAAAGAGCAGGGCCAAGCACGATCTACGCGATCACGATGGGTGTCAGGCCAAACGATCCGCAATGGAAGCATAAGATCAATAAGGTCATCGCGGAGAATCAGCGGGATATCAACGCGATCCTGCAAAGCTATGACGTGCCGCTCATGAATCCTGAAGGCGAGTTGATCGAGCTTGGCGCCGCAGAGCGCTGATCACATCTTGCAGCGGCTCTCGGGCTCGTCGATGCCGAGAGTGTCCACCTCGATTTCGGGATGGCTTGCGTGCGGGAAGCCCTTCTGCGGCGAAACCGAAACTGGCACCTTTTCCGTAGCGATGAGGATCGGCTGACGGAACTGCCCATCCCATGGACGGTATTGCTGCTTGATGCCCTTGAAGGGCGCTAGCTGCAGATCGGGCCCGTGGATGAAGGCATCAACCGTAGCGAAGTCCGCACCGGAATTGCGGCTCACCGCCTCGCCAACAGTGCGTGTGGCGATGTAAGCCTGATGATCGATCGGCAACATCAGTCGGTTAAAGTCCTTCTCGAAATTGTTGTTGGCCTGGGTTGCACCCCATTTTTCGTGCCCGGGGCTCCATGTGGTGGCGATGAGACCGGTGGTTCCCGCCACAGGACGCGCATCGCCGCCGCCGCGATAGGGCATGAACGGACCGAATTGCTGCTCCTCGTCGGCGACGATGATAATCTGATAATCAGGAGCGGCCGCGAGAGCCGCGCCGAGACCCGCCTGCTTGCCGGGCGGGATCGTGCCGATATCGTCGCGCCTGCCGCCAGAGATGTCCTTGTATTCGCGCGTGTCGACGATATGGGCGCCGAAACGCCCGGCCGCGCGCTTAATGGCGTCGGCGTAAGCGAGATCGCCTGGTGTCGAACCATGCACCAGCAGCCAATGCGTCCAGTCCTTGGTGACGAGGTATTGCGCCAGCGCATCGGCGAGCATGAAGCGGTCGGGCACAACATGCATGATGTTGGCGCGGCAATTCTCCTGGCGGAGCGACACGTCGGTGGCGCGAACATTGAAGAACAGAACGTCCTTGCCCTTGGCCCAGTCTGACAGCTTGATCAGTGTGTCGGCCGAGGCATCGACGACGATGTAATTGTGGCCGCTGTCGAGAAGCTTCTGCGCGGCCTCGAGAGCCTCTTCCGGCGATTGCGCGGTGACGGCGTCGAGAGAGTAGTAATCGCCGAGCAGGCGCCCGCCGGCATTGTTCTCCTCTATGCCCATCTTCGCGCCGGCGATGCCCGCGTCTTCCGGTTCGACGTCGAGCCGTGAAGCGGGGCGCGGCTTGTCGACGATCTCGCGGAGATAGCCGATCGGTACCGGGCGCAGTCCCGGCGCTTGCTGGATCGGCACCGTGAAACCGCCCTCGCGCGGTTTGGTGAAAGACAGAATATCCTCGGCGGCGGGGTCGTCCGCCGCGCCGGTCGGGAGCGGCGTCAGCAGAAGGCCGGCGAGAAGGCCGAGCCCAATAATCTTGAAAAATGAGGCGCTTGCCATGGCTTCGTCGTCGTTGACTGCGAGCCCCATGGTAACGACAAAGCAACCGCTATTGCAAGAAATGGAAATTCAACCCGGGAAGATTTGGCAAGTGTTCCATTGTCCCGGTAGACGAAAAAAAGGGGCCCCAAAGATGGGCCCCCACATTAGTAGCGGAAGAATCAGTTGCTGACGCCTGATCGCAATTGCCGCTCGATCTTGGTGAGATTGAACGAGCCCGGCTCCTGGCTCGGTGGATAGTCCTGCATCGTCTGCAGGAATTTCGCCGCCAAACCCTGCAGCGGCACGATCACGAATGCCCGGTCGAGGAACCAGTCATTGTAGGTGTTGGAGTTGTGTTGGGCCCGTTCGAGGGGATCGCGACGCAGATTGAACAGAAGTGGCACGCGCAACTCAATGAACGGCTCACGCCATACGCCAAAGGCCTGTCCCCTGTTTTCCAGGAACACCACCTTCCACGCGTCGTAGCGCATGGCGACCACCTGGCCATCATCGTTGACATAGATGAAGTCTTTGCGGGGCGACTCCTCGGTCTTGCCGCTGAAATAGTCGAGTTGGTTCTGGCCGTCGATATAGTTGCGGTATGAGCGGCCGTTCAGCTCCACGCCGTCGCGTAACTTTTTCTTGATGTCGGGATCGCCACCGATGGCTGCGAGTGTCGGTAGCCAGTCTTCATGCGAGACGATGCCGTTCAAGGTCTTGCCGGCCTCGAACTTGCCGGGCCAGCGCACGAAGGCAGGCACGCGATAGGCGCCTTCCCAGTTCGAGTTCTTTTCGCTGCGGAAGATCGTCGTGCCGGAATCCGGCCAGGTATTGTAATGCGGACCGTTATCCGTCGAGTAGAAGACCAGCGTATCGTTGGCGATGCCGAGATCGTCGAGCAGTTTGAGCAGCTCGCCGACATGCATGTCATGTTCGACCATGCCGTCGTGATATTCATCGCCGTCCTTACTGGCGAGGCCGCGATGCTCGTCCTTCACATGCGTGCGAAAATGCATGCGCGTGCCATTCCACCAAACGTACCAGGGCTTGTCGTCATCGTGATGGCGCTGGATGAAATCCTTGGCCGCGGCGAGCGTTTCCTCGTCGATCGTCTCCATCCGTTTCTTAGTCAGAGGCCCGGTGTCTTCGACCTTTTGTGTGCCATCCGGATTGGCCCATGAGTGGATGACGCCGCGCGGTCCGAACTTCTTCCGGAACTCAGGATTTTTCGGATAGTCCTCGTTCTCGGGCTCTTCCTCGGCATTGAGGTGATAGAGATTACCGAGGAACTCGTCGAAGCCGTGCATGGTCGGCAAGTGCTCGTCGAGATCACCCTGGTGATTTTTGCCGAATTGCCCCGTGGCATAGCCGAGACTCTTCATGACCGTGGCCACGGTGACGTCGGATTTCTGCCAGCCCTCCTTGGCGCCGGGCAGGCCGACCTTGGTCATGCCGGTACGCACGGGGACGTTGCCGCCGATAAACGCGGCACGGCCTGCCGTGCAGCTTTGCTGGCCGTAATAATCGGTGAAACTCAGGCCTTCATTCGCGATCCGGTCGATATTCGGCGTCCGGTAGCCCATCATGCCGCGATTGTTGAAGCTGATGTTCCACACGCCGATATCGTCGCCCCAGATCACCAGGACGTTGGGCTTCTTCCCGGATGACGGCGCTGCTGCCGGCGCATCGTCCTGGGCCTGTGCCGTACGCAGACCGCCGGCGCTGAGCGCGGCGGCTGCGGCGATGGCGGTGCCGGTCAATAAAAGCTCGCGCCGGCCAATATTGGTACTTGATGCACTCCCCCTGGTCTTCCCAGGCGATGGGTCCTTACTCACGGCTTCCTCCTTTGTCGTTGGCTACTTTGGTCTGTACAAAACTTCATCAGGGCACCGCGATCGAGCACGCGGATGCGGCCGTAGCTGCTGATCAAGATCCCGTCCTCGACGAAGCGGCGTATCGCCCGCTGCAAGGTCGGTACGGAAACGGCGATCAGCTTCGCGAGTTCCGGTTGCGATAGGGGGATCCAGCCGTCGCCGTCGCCGCGGCCATCCGCTTCCAGGATCAACCTGTCGGCCAAACGTTTGTTGGCAGAGGGGATGGCGAGGTTGCTGAGAAGGCGGAGCGTCGTCCGAAAATTGTCGTAGGTCAGTGTGTAGAAGTCGCCATAGAGACGGGGATCCTCTCGCATCAGACGCAGCAGGTCCCGGGATGGGAGATGCACCATCACGGTCGGCTCCGCCGCGCGCATAGAGACGAGACGGGGTTGGTCCGAAAACAGCGCGACGTCGCCGATCCAGAATCCGGCGCCTGCCCGGTGCGCCGTGTAGTCCTCACCGTCACCCCGCGGATAGGAGATGTTGAGTGAGCCGCTGACCAGACCGAACACCCCGTTCGGCGGATCGCCGGCGAGATAGATCAGCTCGTCTTTGGCAAAATGGCAAAGCTTGGCGATGGCGGCGAGGCGGCCACGCGTCGCCTTGGAGCGCTGGGAAAACCAGCCCTGGGCTTCCAGAACCCGTATGGCCAAAGCCAAGTCGGACGCGCCCTTATTCATGGCCGTGAATTACATCAGTTGCGAGCCGCCCATGACATCATTTGATTGGGTTCGATTATACATCACGGCCGTCCGTTATGGGGTCCGCGTGAGGGAAAAAGAGCCGAAAAATAATCACGTGTATTACCTGGCGCTGATCTTTGCCGCCAAATAGAGGCATGTATAGTGCCGCGATGGAAATCTCGATCAAGCAAGCGCTCAGCTTCGGCTGGGAGACCTTCAAGAAGCGGCCCTGGTTCTTCGTCGGCGCATCCCTCCTGGTTTTTATCGTCTCGTTTCTCGCCGGTGTCGCGACCGGCTTGTTCGATTTGGCGCTAACTGGTGACCCGGAAAATCCATCCGGGGCAGGATCGATCATCGACTGGCTGATCAGCACGCTCATCAATATGGGCATTATCGCCTTCTATCTGCGGGCGAACGACAATGTCGAGCAGGTTACGCTTAACGAGCTTTGGCACCCGCATCCGTATTGGAAATTCTTCGCAGCGACGCTTCTGGTCGGGATCGTTGTCGTCCTCGGTCTGTTGCTGCTGATCGTTCCCGGGATCATCTTCCTGATGATGTTTCTATTCACGACGTTCCTCGTCATCGACCGCAATCTCGGTCCTATCGAAGCGATGAAGGAGAGCCGGCGCATCACGCACGGACATCGTTGGAAGCTTCTCGGTTTCGGTCTGGTGCTGCTGCTGATAAATCTGCTGGGCGCGATCGCGCTGGGTATCGGCCTCTTGGTGACGATACCGGTCACCATGCTCGCCTTCACCTATGTCTATCGGCTGTTGGCTGCCCAAGCCGGCGTGGCACCGGTGCCCATGGACGCCGCCCTTAAGCCGGCTTCCTGACAGTTTCTATTCGGCGGGAACGAGGGGCCGCTCGTCGGCAGGATTGGCCAGAGCGGCCTGGGCATTGCGCGGGTTGCGGTAGAGGAAAGGGGTGGCGGGCTTGGCGGCTTCCGCCTTGGCGAGCGCCACCATCTCGGTGTGATAAGGCGACAGCGCGCAAGCCGGATCGGTGTTGCGCGGATCGCCGGTCATGGCCATGGCCTGGCAGCGGCAGCCGCCGAAGTCGATCTCGCGGAAAGCACAAGACCGGCAGGGCTCCTTCATCCACTCGGTGCCGCGAAAGGCGTTGAAGGCATCGGAGTTCATCCAGATATCGAGGAGCTTGCGCTCCCGGACATTGTCGAAGTTGAGTTGCTTGATGGTCTCCGCCGCGTGGCAGGGCAGAACCTTGCCGGCCGGCGTGATGTTCATGAAACCCTTGCCCCAGCCGCCCATGCAGGGTTTCGGCCGCTTGGCGTAATAGTCGGGCACCACCATGTCGATGGTGAGCACGCCCTTCAACCGCTCGCGCGCGTTCTCGACGAGATCGATCGACTGCACCGTCTGCTCATAGGTCGGGATCAGAGCCGCGCGATTGAGGAATGCCCAGCCGTAATACTGCACATGAGCGATCTCCAGCCGCTGCGCGCCTAGATCGACGGCGAGGTCGATATAGCGGCCGACATTATGGATGTTCTGGCGGTGGATCGGGGCGTTGATGGTGAGCGGCAGCCCCATCTCGACCACCCAGCGCGCCACGTCGAGCTTCTTCTGGGTGGCGCCGGGATAACCGCCGATCTTCTCGGCATTCTCGGGATCGACGTCCTGGAACGAAATCTGCACGTGGTCGAGCCCGCGCTTTTTGAGATCCTCCAGCCGGTCCCGCTTGAGCGTCACGGCGGCGGTAATGAGATTGGAGTAAAGTCCGGCTTCCGCCGCCGTCGAAACGATGGCTTCGAGATCCTTGCGCGCGGTGGGCTCACCGCCCGAGAGATGCACTTGCAAAATACCCATCTCACCGGCTTGGCGCATCACCGAGCACCATTCCTCGGTGGTAAGCTCATTATTGACCCGTTCGAGCTCGATCGGGTTCGAGCAATAGGAGCATTGCAACGGGCAGCGATGCGTGAGCTCGGCGAGCAGACCGACGGGCGCGCGGGCGCAAAGCGCGGCGGTAGCGCTTTCGCTGCCGATCACGCCGGCGGTCGGCTCGTCGTCGACGCTGACCGTCTGGCAATGTCCGTTGGTCCTAAGCTCTTCGCTCATCCCTTGATATATCCCTTGTCCGCCAGTCCTTGCAGCAAGTCGAGCACATCGGCCTGAATGACGTCGACGGGTGCCGAATACTCCTTTGCCAAGACGGCGGCGATCTCCTCCACAGTACGTTTGCCGTCGCAGAGCTTGAGCACGGCGACGGCGATTTGATCCGGCGACAGAATCCGCTCCGGCGCCAGAAGCACCCATCTGTCGCGACCCGCGTCATGGCGAAGCTTCAGATAGGGCGGTAGATATGGCCGCGTCTCGCGATCGACAATGAGGCGCCCAGCAGACCTCGTTTCAGCCATCGCGATCCTTCGGCACGAAAGCCCCCGGGGGAATCAAGCCCGGATCGTAATAAGCGTGGTAGAGCGCATCGAGTTGCACCCAGAGCACGTTGCATTTGAACTTGAGCGCCTCGAGCGCGGCGGTCTGCGCCTCGGGCGTGCGCGCGTTGCGCTTTACGTAATCGAGCGCGAAAGCCGCGTCGTCCGGCGCCTGTGTCAACCGGCGCTTGAAATACTGCATCACGTCATCGGAGATGAAATCGTAATTCTCCAGCATGCCGGAGATGCGCTCTTTGTGAATCTTGGGCGCGAACAGTTCGGTCAGAGAGGAGGCCACGGCCTCGACCAGTGTCTTTTCGCGCACGAAATTGACATAAGCCTCGACGGCGAAACGTGTGGCGGGCAGGGCGCCCTTCATCGAGGTGACGTAATCGCGATCGAGCCCCAGACCGTCGGTCAACACCAGCCAGCGCTCGATACCGCCTTCCTCCTCGCCATAGCCGTCGTGATCGAGAATGCGATGCACCCAGTCGCGCCTGAGCTGGCGGTCATGGCAGCGGCTCATCAAGGCGGCATCTTTGCGCGGCACGGCCGACTGATAGCAGTAACGGTTCAGCGCCCAGGCCTGCACTTGGCCCTTGTTGAGCTTGCCGCCATGCAGAAGCTTATGAAACGGATGCTTGTCGTGATAACGCTCGGCGCCGATCGCGCGGAGTTCCTGCTCCAGTTCCTCGGGGCTCATGATCTTCGTCATGGCTATTTTCCTCTTTCCTAACCCAGTCCTGATGGATGGATCGGGGCTAGGCCTCCCGGGGTTAAGGCGCCTTGACGCACGTCAACGGCAAATAAGCCAAAGAACAGCTCCGCCGCCTGCGTGCGTATTCCTCCAGACTAAATATGGTGGGCTGAGATGAGAGGCGCATGACTCCCACATTAAGGGAATCTGAACGCAAATCTTTGGCCCAGCCTTTTCGCCAACCTAGTCGAAAACGCGCTAAGGCGCCATTGCCTGCGCGTCCAAGCCTTAAAAAGCGAAAACGGCGACCGAGCTAACGCCGGATCGCCGTTCGCAGTTTTCCGAGATGAGAAAGGCGGATTAAGCGCGATCCAGCTCCGCCGGCAGGTAACTCGTAACCTCCATGCCGGACTCCGTCTCCTCGATCGTCGGCTTGTGCCACTCACGCATTTTGCTCTCCTTCGCGAGTTTAAGCCAAGCTTGGCTGGTGCGGCCGATGGACTTTGCGAACCCGGATGGCCGTCCAGCTCTACAGTTTGAATATGGTCGGGCCTAGTGATAACTTCAAATCGTATTTCCTTATAGGAAGCATAAGCCAGCCTTATCGCCAATGGTCACCCTCCGCCAGCTGCGTTACCTCGAGTCGCTCGCTGAAACGCGTCATTTCGGTCATGCGGCACAGGCCTGCGCCGTCACCCAGCCGGCGCTCAGCATGCAGATCAAGGAGCTGGAGGACGAGCTGCAGGTGAGTCTGGTCGAGCGCCGTAAATCGGGGATCGAACTGACCGAGCAGGGCGAGGAGATTGCGCGGCGCGCCCGCACCATTCTTGCCTCGGTGCGCGACCTGCTCGACTACGCCAAGCAGCAGGAGGGCGTGCTTTCCGGCGCGCTCAAGCTTGGCGCCATTCCGTCCATCGCCCCTTATCTTCTGCCGCTCGCGTTGCCTGAACTGCAACGCCGCTTTCCCGGTTTGCATTTGCAGCTCCGCGAGACGGTCACCGAGCACCTGGTGCGCGAGCTCCTGATCGGCGATCTCGACGTGATCCTTATTGCTCTTCCTATCGACGATCCCGAGGTGGAGACGCTGCATCTGTTCGACGACAGGTTCATCCTGGCGATCAAAGCGACGGCACAGAACAAGCGACTGCGCCAGGCCGATGCCGATATGCTCAGCCAGGATCGCCTGTTGCTGCTCGAAGAGGGGCACTGCCTGCGCGATCAGGCGCTGTCCTATTGCCACATGGTGACACCCGAGGCGCGGGATAGTTTCGGCGCCTCGAGTCTCGCCACGATCGTGCAGATGGTCGCGGGGGGTTACGGGATCACGCTCCTGCCAGAGATGGCAGTCGCCAGCGAAGTGCATCAGCGTAGCGACATTCGTCTGCTGCGTTTCCACGCGCCGGAGCCGAAGCGCGAGATCGGGCTTGCCTGGCGCAAGACAAGCCCGCGCAAAGCAGGCTTCCACCAACTCGCGCAGCTCTTGTGTGACGTGTCGTCGAAATTCCGGAAATCAACCCGCCGCTAATCCTGCTCGGGCGGCGTAGCAGCGGATTGAGCCGGCGGGTCGCTCAGCAGGCGGAAAGACTCACGGAAGCGTTCGGCATCCTTGCTCTGAGCGTGACCCTTGGGGCCGGCCGAGGCGAGCATATAGATGTGATCGCCGTCGGCGACGATGGCCACGAAATGATTGAGCTTGCCCTTCCCATCCTCGGCCGCGGCTTCATAACCATCGCGCGCGGCAATCGTCGCGGGGCCCTTGCGGCGCACGCGCGTTTCGCTGCCCTTGGCATAGGCGTTGACGAGTTTGAGGTAATAATCGGTGTCGGGTTTGGGCGCCTTGCCATCAGGATATTCGAACACCACCACGCTATAGACGGTGTCATCGCCGAGGCTCACCTGGAATTCGTGCTGCATCAGCGGATTTTGTCCCCTGACCGGCGTGCTGGTAACCTGCGGCGAACCCGGAAAAGCAACGACAAAGCCGCGATCGGGGTATTGAAACTCCGTCCATTGCGGCACTTGTGGCACGGCGTGTTGATCTTGAGCGCCGGCGGCCGATAACGCCGTCATCATAAAGAACAAGGCCAAGATCACGCTTCGCCGCGCCATGGATGTACCCTTCGCTAACCCCGAATCGGCATGATAGCCGATCTGGTGGACCGGCTCATCTTCACACTGACGCGACTGACGCTTCAGCCTTGTGGCTGCGATTTGAGCGCCCGGCCGTACATCGCCTCGACATCCTCTTTGAAGGCACGGCGCGAGTCGGCGCGCAGATAGAGCATATGCCCGCCGGCATAATCCTCGACGGTAATCGGCACGGCGCCGTCGAGAGGCGCAAGTTGGCTTACGAGATATGTCGGCACGAGATAAGGGGTGATCAGATCGGTATAGCCGGTGGCGATAAGGATCTCGATCGCCCTGTTGGCAGCGCGAGCTTGCTGAATGTCGTCGAGCACATCGGCGAAACCCTGTTGCGTGGAACTGGTACCGAAATCCCATTTGCCCCGCACCTCGCGATTGAGCAACCGGTAGGTTTGGTCGGACTTATATGCGAGCTCGTCCTGCGCATATTGCACGAAGGCCGATGACCAGAGCGGCACGGTCGAATCGAGCACGGGATCGGGTCCACGTGGCCAGGTGCTCGCCGGGCTCGGATCGGGGCCGCTCACACTGCCGTCATAGCGGCTCAACACCTGGCCGTGCGAGCGCGCGAACTCCTTGATGAAGAGCCAAGGGGGGATGCGGGCGCGGTGCTTTTCGACCACATCGAGCGGCAGACCGGCGAGTTTCGCCACGGTCCCGCTGGCCGTCTTGCCGCCTTCCTCCGCGCCTGACGCCAGCGCCACGAGAAAATCCGATAGCGCATATTGCTCGGCTTGCTTAAGCGCGCTGCCTAATGCTTCGCGTCCGGTGATCCCTTCGCTTTCCAGATTCACCGCGGCATAAGAGGGAAGGATTAATGCCCAGCGCAAGGGATCATAAAACCTGGCATCGAGCAGGGCGAAGTCGAGCGCGGGCGACACGAGCACGAGCCCGCTCGGTGAGACGCCGCCGGTCTTTTGCAGTTTACGCGTGATCGTCGCGGCACGGAATCCGCCATAGCTTTCGCCGGTAAGAAAAACCGGCGATACCATGCGCCCGGCCTCGATGAGATAAAGCCTGATGAAATCGGCAAGCGACTCGGTGTCCTGCGCCACGCCCCAGAAGTCCTTTTCCACCTTGCCATCGCCAACGCGGCTATAGCCGGTGCCGACCGGATCGACGAAGACGAGATCGGTGAAGGCGAGCCAGCTGTCCTTATTCTCGATCAACCTTGGAGGAGGTCCGAGCACTTCGCCTCTTGCCGAGGTGTCGACGATCTTGGGCCCGAGGGCGCCGAGATGGAGATAGGCGGAAGCCGCACCTGGACCGCCGTTGAACACGAATGTCACCGGCCGCTTGGTGTCGACCGGCTCGCGATCGTAGGCGACGTAGAAAATTTCGGCCGTCGACTTGCCTTGCGCGTCGCGCAATGAGACAGCGCCGGCTGTTGCACGGTAGCGCAGCTGTTCATTGCCGAGGTCGAGCGTGTGATAGGTAATCGAGACCGGCGGTAAGCGAAGAACGTCTGGGTTATCGGATGACGGAGCGACGGCATGCTTGCCGGAGGATGTTGTTTCCGCACTAGCGGATGGGCTAGCCTGCTCTTCGGCCAGGATCGCCGGGGAGACGACGAGCAGCGTAAGAAGGGCCAGGAGGCCAAGAAGTCGGGGAAGGGGACGATGCGCCTCGGTCACGAAATCGCTCCTGCATGAGAGTTGAGCGTTGCGGACAATTTCATCGAGACTTAAGCAGCTTAAGAGGCGGTCTCAAGGCACGTCATCGCGCCATGACCATCCCCGCGCCATTATTATGGAACACCTACGTACACATGTGTAAGGCCGCGATCCTCGCCGTATTGCTGCCCCTGAGCCTTGGCCTGTTCGCCTGCGCAAGCCAGGGAGAGGGCATGCGTGCGCAGCTTGCGGCGAAACAGGCGGCAGCAGAGGCCGAGGACGAAGCGACCTGCAGTGCCAAGGTCCAGCCGGGGACCGAAGCCTATGACGAATGCCGCCAGGCCTTGGCGGCAGCACGTGCCGAACGCGCCGCCATCCAGGAGCAAAAACGTCGAGATTTCGACCGGGTGCTCGGCGCCGGCACCGACGGCTTGAGCGATTACTGACCACACGCAGAAGACCGTTGGCCTCGATGGATTTGGCCGTTAAGCTGGGCCCGCGCTGGTTTTGAGACCCGCGCAACGGGTGTGCTTTCCCGAACGTTCTTTCATGTCGCGCGTTTGAACGAGGGGATCGAGGTCAGTGCCTCGATGCGACAGGGGATCGTCCGTCATGGCTAGTTCGATGCGTGCGAAGCGAGCTTGGGAGGAGCCGGAGCCCTCCGAAGAGGCCGTCGCGTTCGAAAAGGCTGTCGCCGCCTTGGCAGAAAGCATCGCCAAGCCGCACCAGGTGCCCGGCTCAACGCCAGAAGACCCGACCGATCACAAGCGTTGGCTGGAACAACAATTCGCGGCAATTCAAGCCGGCCGCACGCAGCCTGAGCCGCGGTTCACAGAGCCTGCAGATCACTCCGAACCTATTGCCGGTCAGGAAGAAGCTCAGTTCACTACCCAAACCGACACAACGACGATGGGGCGTCTCGGCGAAGCAGCGCATGAGGCCAAGCGTCATGTACTGATCGGCTTGTCCCGAACGAACTATCTGTGCCGCGCAGGATATGCCTGGTGCACCGCTAAGGCGCGCGTAGTTACACAGACAAGCAGAGAAATTCTCGCCACGCATTTCCCAGCGATGACATCTCGATCGGCGGCGCTGCTAAAGGAATGTAAGCAAACCCTCGCCCGCGCCTCATCCTGGAGCAAGGAAAAGGCTGAGACCTTGGCGCCGCCGCTTTACGCACAGATCACTTCCATCGGGAACCAGACCTGGTCGCGTGTGAAGGACACCAATTCGAGGCAGAGGCTCATTGCCGGGGCCTTGCTGCTGAGTGTTGGTGGATTGCTGATTGTCGGCAGCCTTATCCTACGGGCCATCCCGGTCGCAGACCCGGATCCTGCCGGGCCGATCGCCTGGGGGTTCGAGGCGGCAGACGAGCCGTTTGACCACAGGATGGTATTTACCCTGGCGGGCACGCCACAGGCTGTTCGTATCAATGGCCTGCTAATCCGCGCCGTGAATATTTCGGACCAACCGCTGACTTCGGTCGAAGGCGTGATCAGGCCGGATACGCAACACCCCGATCTCAAACTCATCCTCGATGTCGATCCTTCCACACAGCACGACCCGAAGGAAGTGGACATCGACATCACATCGTCCATCAAGGCCGATACTATTCCGCCGCAGGCCCCATTCCATCTCATTTACGCCTTCCCAGGAGACGGGCTCAGCGTAGAGGAGTTCATCGACACTTATGGTGGACTAACTCTCAATGTCCGTTACGAGGTCGATGGCAAGCAGCGCACCGTTATTCAATATCTGTCGCCGGAGATGTTGCGGGATCAGCTCTACGATATAGGCGCGGCGGGCTCTTGAACTGCGCGGGGTTCAATTGCAGTTGATGACGTTGCCGCCGCAGGACCTCATCCTGAGACAGACATTGAACTGGACGCAGCACCGTGTGCCACAGCCGGCGACATCCGCGGCGGCACTGAGCGATCGTGCCGAGCAAACGGAATTACAGGAGCGCAGATCGTCGACACATACGCGCACACTCTGACTGCCGGGCCCGCAAGGCGATGGTGTCTGCTGCAACGATTGGATTTGGGCGTGGAGGGACGGCGTGTCGGCGTTAAGGAGGACCAGCAATCCAAGCAGCGCCAGCACAGATCTGATCATGTTGGTCCGCCGCCAAGAAGCCCCGTTTGTGACGGCTGATAGCCTGAGCTGATGGTGCCGGCTGGAGGATTCGAACCCCCGACCTACTGATTACAAATCAGCCGCTCTACCAACTGAGCTAAGCCGGCCCACACCTGACAAATGGACCGCTTACGGTCAGGCTTCAACCTTTTCGATTCTGACTCTTAGCTTTGTTCGCGACGATTTTCCACCTGAAGGCAGCGCCCTGTGGATGGTTAGCGGCGGCGGCTTGCGAGAAGTCCTGCCGCGAAGGCGATGGCGACCAGAGTGAGGGGGCTTACCTGCTGCATCGCTTTGCCGAGGCTTTGGTCGATCATGGCCAAGCCTTCGGCAGGCGCGTCCAGCGTGGCTTGCGCCGTTGTCCTGGGCTGCCGTTCGGAGACACGCATCACTACGATGATCATCACGCCGAGCAAAGCGAGGATAAAGGCAAGAAGGCCAGCGGCGCCTGCCTGCGTGAAGCCGTATACCGAAATTAGCGCATGGTACGCGGCGACCAGGCCGAAAACGACGGCGGCGATCAACACCGCCACGGCAATACCGATGATTGCGGCCTGACGTAACGAACGGTCGACCGTTTGCTTGAGGCGTGCCCCCATCTGCAAGGATGAAAGGAGCGTTAGCGCGAGGCGGAGCATCGAAATTGCCTAACGACGGGTGAAAACGCCGAACAGGAAGCCAAGCCCCGCAGCGATGGCGACAGCCGTCAGGGGATTCTGCTTGATGGCCTCCTCGGCGTCGTGTGCCGCTTCGACCGCTTTATCCTGCGCCTTGTTCATCTGCTTTGCGGCGATGTTTTTCACTGTCGAGGTCAGGTTTTGCACGTCGGTTCGGATTGCGTCCAGCTGCTTGGCCAAGTCTTCGGCATCGCGCTTGACGCTCGTGCTATCGGTTGACGACATGGGGGGAATCCTTCCTGGGAAAGCTTGGGGGGTCCGGGTCTGGAGCAACTCTATGCGATTGAGCTTCGTTCCATGAAGGTGTTTTCTCGCCAAGCCTTTGCCGGCGCAAGTTGACAGGTTCACGACCGTGACTGTCAAGGGACCTTACAGGCCGGATTTATGTTGATGAGCGAGATGGTTACCGGGCGCCCCGCATTGCGCGAATCGGCTATGATCTTTAAGATTCGGAGCTCGGGAAGGGGGCTGGCATGGACGGCTATAAACCGGGACTTGCGGTCTTGGCTGCGGCTTGCGCCTTCATCGCTTTGACGCCTGTATCGGCTCACGCCCAAGGCGCGGGTGCGACTGCGATGGCGCTGGGCAGCTCCCAAATTGCCGGCGCATCGCCGGTGCACCGCATCACCGTGCATCGCAAGCGGGTTAGCTCCTTCTATTGCTATCCGCGTAAATATTGGTGGTTCTACCGGCCCTATACGACGGACCCGCAAAACCATGCGCGGTGCATGCCCTATTTCCATTATCTCGGCCCGGGCTATGGCCGCGGCGCCAAGGGTGGCGGGGACCCGAAATAGACTGCCTATGTTTGCGCTTTGAGGCTTGCCCAGTGGAGCGCGATTGCGGCCGCGTTTGACACGTTGAGGCTTGCCAGCGCGCCTTGTGTGGTGATGCGGCAGAACCGGTCGCAATGTTCTCGCGTGAGATGGCGTAAGCCTCTGCCTTCGGCCCCAAGCACGAGTGCAAGCGGCTTCGTCAACACGGCAGTCTCCAGCGCCTCGCTACCTTCCTCGCCCAGCCCGACGCGCAAATAGCCCCGTTCGCCAAGTTCGGCGAGCGTCTGGGCGAGATTTTTCACGAGCACGATCGGTACGGTGTCCAGCGCCCCGCTCGCCGCCTTGGCGAGGGCGCCGGAAAGCGGCGGACTGTGCCGCTCGGTCAGCACCACGCCGGATGCGCCGAAGGCAGCCGCTGATCGCAAGACCGCGCCGACATTTTGCGGATCCGTCACCTGATCGAGCACCAGCACCACGCCGTCAGCATTGAGATCGTCGAGGTCTGCCGTCTCAAGGGGGTCCGTCTCGAGCATCACACCCTGATGCACGGTGTCGGACCCCAAGAGCCGATCGAGTTCTTTGGGACTCGCTGGCGTCGGTGTCACCTTGCGCTCGGCCAGTGCCCCCGCCAGCCGTTGCGTGGCATTTTCGGTGGCGAGCAAGCGGATCACCGGCCGATCAGGGTTGGCGAGCGCGGCCTCGACCGCATGCAGCCCATAAAGCAGGACCCGGTCGCTGCCGGCCTGCCCGCGCTTGTGGCGCTGCCTGCCATGCCGAGCGCCAGGTGAAGGCTTGAAATTCCTTGGCTTTTGGCGCCGCATGGAAAATGACCTATCTAATGCGGGTTAGAGGCTCAGAGCCTCGAGGGCCCGGAAAGGGTAGCATTTTCAGCGTATCTTGCCGGATTTGCAGTTGACACAGCCCTGCCTGCTACCCATAAAACCGTTAAATGGCGGACCCTGCCGGCCTTTCGGCGGGGCGTTTTTGCTTGGTTACAACCACCAGTCAATCCATCTGATCTCGAAGGAGGGGTGCCCGAGTGGCTAAAGGGGACGGGCTGTAAACCCGTTGGCTATGCCTACGTAGGTTCGAATCCTACCCCCTCCACCACCACTCACTTTAAGAGCCGGATGGATGCGGGTGTAGCTCAATGGTAGAGCAGCAGCCTTCCAAGCTGACGACGAGGGTTCGATTCCCTTCACCCGCTCCAGGTCAGGTGTCAGGTGCCAGGGATCACTTGGTAGCTGACACCTGAATAGGAGTGTAGCTCAACTGGCTAGAGCACCGGTCTCCAAAACCGGGGGTTGGGGGTTCGAGTCCCTCCACTCCTGCCAAGATCGAGACGCGAAAGAAGGCCGGACTGGACGCGGCAAGGAATAGAGATGGCGAGGACGAATCCCTTCGAGTTCATTCAGCAGGTGCGGACCGAAGTGTCCAAGGTCACCTGGCCGACACGCAAGGAAACGGTGATCACCACCATCATGGTGCTCATCATGTCCGTCGTGGCGGCATTGTTCTTCCTCGCCGGTGATTGGGTGTTGAGCAATATCGTCACGTTCATTTTGGGTTTCGGCCGTTAGGCAAGGGTGAATTTCTGCTCCGATGACAATGCGCTGGTACATCGTTCACGCCTATTCGAACTTCGAGCGGAAGGTCGCCGAGTCGATCAAAGAGCGCGCCGTGTCTGCCGGTCTTGCCGACAAGTTCGCCGAAGTGCTGGTGCCGATGGAGGAGGTCGTGGAAATGCGGCGCGGCCGCAAGATCGCCTCCGAGCGCAAATTCTTTCCGGGCTATGTGCTGGTCAAGATGGAGCTCGATGACGAGAGCTATCATCTGATCAAATCGACGCCGAAGGTCACCGGCTTTCTCGGTACCGATAACAAGCCGATCCCGATCACCGAGGAGGAAGCGGGCCGCATCCTCCAGCAGGTTCAGGAAGGCGTCGAGCGGCCCAAGCCGTCGGTCACTTTCGAGATTGGCGAGCAGGTACGCGTGGCAGACGGGCCGTTCGCTTCGTTCAACGGCCTGGTTGAGGAAGTGGACGAGGAGCGGGCGCGGCTCAAAGTAGCGGTTTCGATCTTCGGCCGGGCGACTCCGGTCGAGCTCGAATACGCGCAAGTAGAAAAGCTGTAGGACGCGGGACAAGAAGAATGGCGAAGAAAATCGACGGTTACATCAAGCTCCAGGTTCCGGCGGGACAGGCCAATCCCTCGCCGCCGATCGGGCCTGCGCTCGGGCAGCGCGGCGTGAACATCCCGGAGTTCTGCAAGCAGTTCAACGCGGCGACGCAGAAGCTCGAGCCGGGATCGCCGATCCCGACCGTCATCACCGTCTATTCCGATCGCTCGTTTTCTTTCGAGATGAAGACACCGCCCGCGTCCTTTCTCTTGAAGAAGGCGGCGAAGATCGGCAAGGGCTCGAAGACGCCGGGCATCGATGGTGTGGGCAGCGTGACGCAGGCGCAGCTTAGAGAGATTGCCGAGATCAAGATGAAGGATTTGAACGCCAACACCGTCGAGCAGGCGATGAAGATCATCGCCGGTTCCGCCCGCTCGATGGGATTAGAGGTGCAGGAGTAGGCTATGAGCAAGCCAGGCAAGAGATTTCGCGCCGCGAACGATCCGATCGACCACGACAAGCTCTATGCGATCGAGGAAGCGGTGAAGCTGATCAAGAACGGCGCCAAAGCGAAATTCGACGAGACCATCGAGATCGCGATGAATCTGAGCGTTGATCCGCGTCACGCCGACCAGATGGTGCGCGGCGTCTGCCAATTGCCGCATGGCTCCGGGCGCAAGCTTCGCGTCGCCGTGTTCGCCAAGGGTGCCAAGGCCGATGAAGCCAAAGCAGCCGGCGCCGATCTGGTCGGCGCCGAGGAACTGGTGGAGCAGGTACAGAAGGGTGTCATCGATTTCGACCGCTGCATCGCCACGCCGGACATGATGCCGCTGGTCGGACGCCTGGGTAAGGTGCTCGGCCCGCGCGGACTAATGCCCAATCCCAAGGTCGGCACCGTCACGAACGATCTGGGGCCTGCCGTGAGCGCCGCCAAAGGCGGTGCCGTTGAATTTCGCGTCGAGAAGGCCGGTCTCATCCATGCCGGCGTCGGTAAAGCGAGCTTCACCGAGGAAGCTTTGGTGGAGAATATCCGCGCCTTCACCGATGCGGTGATGAAGTCCAAGCCATCCGGCGCCAAAGGAGCTTTCGTCAAGCGCATGGCCGTCTCCTCGACCATGGGGCCGGGGGTGAAGATCGAGCCAACGAGTCTTGGCGCGCGATGAGTTTTTGAGTTTCGGGACTGAAATTCAGTCCCGGAGGATCGCCTCGAAAGAAGTGATCCAAACCTGTCCGAGATTGCAGGTGCGGGAAACCGCTTAAGCCTTTTGGCCTGCATGAGACGGGAGACAGACGGTTCAAAGATGCGGGCGACCGCATTCTGGAGATCGGTTTGAACCTCGTAGGTAGCTCTTGCGCATTTGGCGCATGGGCAGGACAGGCAACAGAGCGCCGCTTGAAAGCGGGGACGCATGCCTGTCTCCCGTGCATCTCGCGGCATTGTGTAGCCGACGGCCGGGATCGGACCTGGCCGCTAACAGACGGAGTGAGCAGTGGAAAGAGCTGAGAAGCGCGAAGTCGTGACGGCGCTTCACGATAGCCTCGCCAAAACTGGCGTGGTTGTCGTGGCTCACTATGCGGGCCTTACGGTCGCCGACATGACCAAACTGCGCAGCGACATGC
Organism: Alphaproteobacteria bacterium; assembly: GCA_016869535.1. Lineage (GTDB taxonomy): Bacteria > Pseudomonadota > Alphaproteobacteria > Rhizobiales > Methyloligellaceae > Methyloceanibacter. Next base: position 50,837 of record VGDX01000012.1, read on the forward strand.
GAAGCGCTGGCGGTCAGGTCAAGGTGGCCAAGAACAGGCTCGTAAAGCTCGCGCTCGAAGGCACCGACGCCAAGGGCATCGCGGATTTGCTGAAGGGGCCGACTTGCCTCGCATTTTCCGAAGATCCCGTGGCGGCGCCGAAAGTTGCCGTCAAGTTCGCCAAGGGGAACGAGAAGTTCATCATCCTCGGCGGCGCGATGGGAACCCAGGTGCTCGATGCCAAGGGCGTGAATTCGCTCGCCAGCCTGCCATCGCTCGACGAGCTCCGCGGCAAGCTGATCGGTCTCATTCAAGCGCCGGCGAGCAAGATCGCCCGCATCGTGAATGAGCCCGGCAGCCAGCTCGCGAGGGTGTTCGGGGCTTATGGCAACAAGGCAGCTTAGGAACCAATACGCGTAATCGAACGTACGAGGATAAACCGATGGCAGATTTGCAGAAAATTGTGGACGATTTGTCGGGCCTGACAGTGCTCGAGGCGGCCGAGCTCGCCAAATTGCTCGAAGAGAAATGGGGCGTTTCGGCCGCAGCTCCCGTAGCCATGATGGCCGCGGGCGGCGGCGGCGAAGCTGCCGCGGTGGAGGAGAAGACCGAATTCACCGTGGTCCTCGCCGCAGCCGGCGCCCAAAAGATCAATGTGATCAAAGAGGTACGGGCAATCACCGGCCTTGGCCTCAAAGAGGCAAAGGATCTCGTTGAAGGCGCGCCGAAGCCCGTGAAGGAAGGCGTGAACAAGGACGAGGCCGACAAGATCAAGAAACAGCTCGAAGCGGCTGGAGCCACTGTTGAGCTGAAGTAGAATGGGTTGAAAGGCGCCCGGGAGACCCTATATCTGGGGGTCGACCCGGGCCCCTAAACCCAACCAATTATGAAGTCTCCCCAGAGCCTCCGCTTTACGAGCGGAGTTTCCGGCGAGCCGTCGCGACGACCCTAAGAGGACCATATGGCGCAGCAGACCACGAATGGGCGCAAGCGTTTGCGGAAGATGTTCGGCAAGATTCACGAAGTTGCCGAAATGCCGAACCTGATCGAGGTTCAGAAACAATCCTACGACCAGTTCTTGATGGTGGACGAGCCCGCAGGTGGCCGCACCGACGAGGGGCTCCAGGCCGTATTCCGCTCTGTTTTCCCCATCCGTGATTTCGGCGAGCGAGCCCAGCTCGAATTCGTCCGCTACGCCTTCGAGTTGCCCAAATACGACGTGGAAGAGTGCCAGCAGCGCGGCATGACCTACGCCGCGCCGCTCAAGGTCACGCTGCGGCTCATCGTGTTCGACATCAACGAGGAAACCGGCGCTCGCTCGGTCAAGGATATCAAGGAGCAGGACGTCTATATGGGCGATATGCCGCTGATGACCTCGAACGGCACGTTCGTCATCAACGGCACCGAACGGGTCATCGTCTCGCAGATGCACCGCTCACCCGGCGTGTTCTTCGATCACGATCGCGGCAAGACCCATTCGTCCGGCAAGCTGCTGTTTGCCGCGCGCATCATTCCCTATCGCGGCTCCTGGCTCGACTTCGAGTTCGACGCCAAGGACATTGTATATGTGCGCATCGACCGGCGGCGTAAGTTGCCGGTGACGACGCTGCTCTATGCGCTGGGCCTCGACGACGAGGAAATCCTCTCCACCTTCTACGATCGCATCGTGCTTAAGGCGACCAAGGAAGGCTGGCGCATGCCATTCCGGCCCGACCGCATGCGCGGCATCAAGCCGACTTCCGATCTGATCGACGCCAAGACCGGCAAGGTCGCCATTGAGGCCGGCCGCAAGGTCACCGCGCGTCTCGCCAACAAGCTCGCCGACGAGGGTCTGAAAGAGTTGCTCATTAGCGACGAGGACCTCCATGGCCGCTATCTCGCCCAGGACATTCTCAATATGGAGACGGGTGAGATCTACGGCGAAGCCGGCGAGGAGATCGACGCCAAGCTGGTCGAAAAACTCAAGGATCTGGGTCTCAAGGAAATCCCGATCCTCGATATCGACCACGTCAATATCGGCGCCTTCATCCGCAACACGCTCAATATCGACAAGAACTCCAATACCGAAGAGGCGCTGCTCGACGTCTATCGCGTGATGCGTCCGGGCGAGCCGCCGACGCCGGAAGCCGCACAGACGCTCTTCAATGGCATCTTCTTCGATTCGGAGCGCTACGACCTCTCGGCCGTGGGCCGGGTGAAGATGAATATGCGCCTCGATCTCGACGCGCCCGACACCATGCGCACGCTGCGCAAGGAAGACATCCTCGCCGTGATCAAGACTCTCGTGGGCTTGCGCGACGGCAAGGGCGAGATCGACGACATCGATCATCTCGGCAACCGCCGGGTGCGCTCGGTCGGCGAGCTGATGGAGAATCAGTATCGGGTCGGTCTGTTGCGCATGGAGCGCGCCATCAAGGAGCGCATGAGCTCGGTCGATATCGATACGGTGATGCCTCAGGATCTGATCAACGCGAAACCCGCGGCGGCCGCCGTGCGCGAGTTCTTCGGGTCCTCGCAGCTCTCGCAGTTCATGGATCAGACCAATCCGCTGTCGGAGATCACGCATAAGCGGCGTCTATCGGCGCTCGGTCCGGGTGGTTTGACGCGCGAGCGTGCGGGCTTCGAAGTGCGCGACGTGCATCCGACCCATTACGGCCGCATCTGCCCGATCGAGACGCCGGAAGGTCCGAATATCGGCCTCATAAACTCACTCGCCACGTATGCGCGGGTCAACAAATACGGCTTCATCGAAAGCCCGTATCGCCGCGTGGTGAAGGGCAAGGTGACCGACGAGGTGGTGTACCTCTCCGCCATGGAAGAGGCGCGCTACATCATCGCCCAGGCCAATGCCAAGCTCAATCCGAACGGCACTTTCGCCGAGGAGCTGGTGGTGTGCCGCCATGCCGGCGATGTCGAGCTTGAGCCGGTGGAGAAAGTCGATCTCATCGACGTGTCGCCGAAGCAGCTCGTATCGGTGGCCGCGGCCCTCATTCCGTTCCTCGAGAATGACGACGCCAACCGCGCCCTCATGGGCTCGAACATGCAGCGGCAGGCGGTGCCGCTGATCACGGCGGAAGCGCCGCTGGTCGGCACCGGCATGGAAGAGGTCGTGGCGCGCGATTCGGGCGCCGCCATCGGCGCTCGCCGCACCGGCATTGTCGATCAGGTAGACGCCACCCGCATCGTCGTCCGGGCAACGGAGGAGACCGATCCTTCGAAATCCGGCGTCGACATCTACAATCTGCGCAAGTTCCAGCGCTCGAACCAGAACACCTGCATCAATCAGCGGCCGTTGGTGCGCGTCGGCGATAACGTTCAGGCGGGCGAGATCATCGCCGACGGTCCATCGACCGATCTCGGCGAGCTCGCGCTCGGGCGGAATGTGCTCGTCGCCTTCATGCCGTGGATGGGTTACAACTTCGAGGATTCCATCCTCATCTCGGAGCGAGTCGTACGCGACGACGTGTTCACCTCGATCCATATCGAGGAGTTCGAGGTGATGGCTCGCGACACCAAGCTCGGGCCTGAGGAAATTACCCGCGACATTCCCAACGTCTCGGAGGAGGCGCTCAAGAATCTCGACGAGGCGGGCATCGTCTATATCGGCGCCGAGGTCAATCCGGGTGACATTCTGGTGGGCAAGATCACGCCAAAGGGCGAGAGCCCGATGACGCCCGAGGAGAAGCTGCTCCGCGCCATCTTTGGCGAGAAGGCCTCCGACGTGCGCGATACCTCGCTCAAGCTCCCGCCGGGCGTCACCGGCACCGTGGTCGAGGTGCGCGTGTTCAACCGCCACGGCGTCGAGAAGGACGAGCGCGCCATGGCCATCGAGCGCGAGGAGATCGAGCGCCTCGCCAAGGACCGCGACGACGAGTTGGCGATCCTCGACCGCAACGTCTATGGCCGGCTCAAGGATGTGCTGATGCACAAGGTCGTGGCCAAGGGACCGAAAGGCATCAAGAAGGATGCCAAGATCACCGATGCGTTGCTGGACGAGGTCGCGCGCAGCCATTGGTGGGAGATTGCGCTCAAGAACGAAAAGGCCATGTCAGAGGTCGAGGCCATCCGCCGCCAATATGAAGAGGCGAAGAAGAGGCTCGAACAGCGTTTCGTCGACAAGGTGGACAAGCTCCAGCGGGGCGATGAGTTGTCGCCCGGCGTGATGAAGATGGTCAAGGTCTTCGTCGCGGTGAAGCGCAAGATCCAGCCTGGTGACAAGATGGCTGGCCGTCACGGCAATAAGGGCGTCATCAGCCAGATCGTACCGATCGAAGATATGCCGTATCTCGGGGACGGCGCGCCGGTCGATATCGTGCTGAATCCTCTCGGCGTGCCGAGCCGCATGAATGTGGGTCAGATTCTGGAAACCCATCTCGGATGGGCGTGCCGGGGGCTGGGCCGCAAGATTGGCGAAGCGCTCGAGGCCTATCAGCAGAGCCATAAGGTCAAGCCGCTCAAGGATATGCTCAAGTCGATCTACGGCGACGACAAGGCTGTGGCCGCCCTGAGGGACGATCATCTGATCGAGGTGAGCGAGAGTCTTGCCACGGGCGTGCCGGTGGCGACGCCGGTGTTCGACGGGGCGCATGAGAGCGATGTCACCGCTCTGCTCGATGCGGCCGGGCTCGATTCATCGGGCCAGGTGACCCTCTATGACGGCCGCACAGGCGAGGAATTCGAGCGCAAAGTGACAGTGGGCTACATCTATATGCTGAAGCTCCACCATCTCGTGGACGACAAGATCCACGCCCGCTCGATCGGCCCATACAGCCTGGTCACCCAGCAGCCGCTGGGCGGCAAGGCTCAGTTCGGCGGTCAGCGCTTTGGTGAGATGGAGGTGTGGGCGCTCGAAGCCTACGGTGCCGCTTACACCTTGCAGGAAATGCTGACCGTGAAATCCGACGACGTCGCCGGCCGCACGAAGGTCTACGAGGCCATTGTCCGCGGCGACGACACGTTCGAGGCGGGCATTCCGGAGTCGTTCAACGTGCTCGTCAAGGAAATGCGGGCCTTGGGCCTGAATGTCGAGTTGGTGCAGCCGAAGCCAGAAGATCAGCCGGCGCGTGCGCGCCTGCCGCGTCCGGCCGCCGAGTAACGAGACAACGCGATCAACCGCAGGACGGCGAGCCGTCCGATGGGAGAGATGAGAGAATGAACCAAGAAATCGTCAATCTGTTCAGTCCGCAGGTCCAGCAGCAGAATTTCGATCAGATCCAGATCGGCATCGCCAGTCCGGAGAAGATCCTGTCCTGGTCCTATGGAGAGATCAAGAAGCCCGAGACGATCAACTATCGCACCTTCAAGCCGGAGCGCGACGGTCTGTTCTGTGCGCGCATCTTCGGCCCGGTGAAGGACTATGAGTGCTTGTGCGGCAAGTACAAGCGCATGAAGTACAAGGGCGTGATCTGCGAGAAGTGTGGTGTCGAGGTGACGCTCGCCAAGGTCCGGCGCGAGCGCATGGGCCATATCGAGCTTGCGGCGCCTGTCGCCCATATCTGGTTCCTGAAGTCGTTGCCCTCGCGCATCGGTCTTCTGCTCGACATGACGCTCAAGGACTTGGAGCGCGTACTCTATTTCGAGAACTACATCGTGCTGGAGCCGGGGCTGACCCCGCTCAAGCCGCTGCAGCTTCTGTCGGAGGAGGATTATCTCAACGCGCAGGAAGAGTACGGCGAGGATTCCTTCACGGCCGCCATCGGCGCCGAAGCCATCCGCGAGCTGCTTAAGGGGCTCGATCTTGAGAAGATCGCCGCCGATCTCCGCGTGGAAATCGCCGAATCGACCTCCGAACTGAAGCCGAAGAAGCTCGCCAAGCGCCTCAAAGTGGTCGAGGCCTTCATCCAGTCTGGCAACAAGCCCGAATGGATGATCCTGACCGTGGTTCCTGTCATTCCGCCGGAGTTGCGGCCGCTCGTCCCGCTCGACGGTGGGCGCTTCGCTACGTCGGACCTCAACGACCTCTATCGCCGGGTCATCAACCGCAACAACCGGCTGAAGCGGCTGATGGAGCTGCGTGCGCCCGACATCATCATCCGCAACGAGAAGCGCATGCTTCAGGAGGCGGTCGATGCGCTGTTCGACAATGGACGGCGCGGCCGCGTCATCACCGGCGCCAACAAGCGGCCACTGAAGTCGCTGGCCGACATGCTGAAGGGCAAGCAGGGCCGCTTCCGCCAGAATCTTCTCGGCAAGCGCGTCGATTATTCGGGCCGCTCGGTCATCGTGGTGGGTCCCGAGCTCAAGCTGCATCAATGCGGCCTGCCCAAGAAGATGGCGCTCGAGCTGTTCAAGCCGTTCATCTATGCGCGCCTCGACGCCAAGGGCCATGCGGCCACGGTGAAGCAGGCGAAGAAGCTGGTGGAGAAGGAGAAGCCTGAGGTCTGGGACATTCTCGACGAAGTGATCCGCGAGCACCCAGTCCTGCTCAACCGTGCACCGACCTTGCATCGTCTCGGCATTCAGGCCTTCGAGCCGGTGCTGATCGAGGGCAAGGCCATCCAGCTGCATCCGCTCGTCTGCGCCGCCTTCAACGCCGATTTCGACGGCGATCAGATGGCCGTGCACGTGCCGTTGTCGCTCGAAGCGCAACTCGAGGCGCGTGTGCTGATGATGTCCACCAACAACATCCTGCACCCGGCCAATGGTTCGCCGATCATCGTGCCGTCGCAGGACATCGTGCTCGGGCTCTACTACCTGTCGCTCGTGATGGATGGCGAGCCTGGTGAAGGCATGGTGTTCGGCAACGTGGCCGAGATCCATCATGCGCTCGACGCCAAGGTCGTGACTCTGCACACCAAAATCAAAGGCCGCTTCATCACCGCCGATGAGAAGGGCAAGCCGGTGTCGCAGATTTTCGACACGACGCCTGGTCGCATGCTGCTCGGCGAGCTTCTGCCGAAGCATCACATGGTGCCTTTCGATCTGATCAACCGCCTTCTGACCAAGAAGGAAATCTCCAACTTGATCGACGTGGTGTATCGCCACTGCGGTCAGAAGGAGACCGTCATTTTCTGCGACAAGATCATGGGCCTAGGCTTCTCCTATGCCTGCCGCGCCGGCATCTCGTTCGGCAAGGACGACATGGTGATCCCCGAGACCAAGGACGCCATCGTGCAGAAGACCTCGGATCTCGTGCGCGAATACGAGCAGCAATATAATGACGGCCTGATCACCCGCGGCGAGAAATACAACAAGGTGGTCGACACCTGGACGGACTGCACCGAGCAGGTCGCCAAGGAGATGATGAAGCGCATCTCGTCGGTCGAACGCGATGCGAAGACCGGCCGTGAGAAGCAGATCAACTCCATCTATATGATGTCGCATTCCGGTGCGCGCGGCTCGCCCGCCCAGATGAAGCAGCTTGCCGGCATGCGCGGCCTGATGACCAAGCCGTCCGGCGAGATCATCGAGACGCCGATCATCTCCAACTTCAAGGAGGGGCTGTCGGTGCTCGAATACTTCAACTCGACACACGGCGCCCGCAAGGGTCTCGCCGACACCGCGCTCAAGACGGCGAACTCGGGCTATCTGACCCGGCGCCTGGTCGATGTGGCGCAGGACTGCATCGTCACCGAGGATGATTGCGGCACCAAGGAAGGCATCACCGCGCGTGCCATCATCGAAGCGGGCGAGGTCACGGTATCGCTCGGCCAGCGCGTGCTCGGCCGCACCACCGCCGACAACATCAAGAATCCGTCAACCGGCAAGGTCATCGTCAAGGCTGGCCAGCTGATCGAGGAAGAGCAGGTCGAGGCGCTCGAAGGGGCTCGCGTGCAGGAAGTGCGCATCCGTTCGGCTCTGACCTGCGAAACCCGCAACGGCATCTGCGGCAAGTGTTACGGGCGCGATCTGGCTCGCGGCACGCCGGTCAATCTTGGCGAGGCCGTCGGCGTCATCGCCGCGCAATCGATCGGTGAGCCTGGAACGCAGCTCACCATGCGTACCTTCCATCTCGGCGGCGTTGCTTCTTCAAAGGTGGTCGATCAGTCGTCGCTTGAGTCCAATTTCGACGGCACGGTCAAGATCAAGCAGAAGAACATCGTCCAGGATTCGCAAGGGCGGTCCATGGTCATGGGCCGCAACACCACGCTGATCCTGCTCGACGAGGACGGCAGCGAGATCGCCGTGCACAGGCTTCCCTACGGCACGCATCTGCGTGTCGAGGATGGCACCAAGGTCAAACGCGGTGATCGTCTGGCGGAATGGGATCCTTATACCCGTCCCGTTCTGACCGAGATTGAAGGGACCGTCGACTTCGAGGATCTGGTCGAAGGTGTATCGGTCTCCGAGCGCCGCGACGAGTCGACCGGTATCACCAACAGCGTGATCATCGATTGGCGCGCCTCTCCGCGCGGCGCCGATCTGCGTCCTGCTATGGTCATCAAGGACAAGAAGGGCAAGGTTGCCAAACTCGGCCGCGGCAGCGAGGCACGTTATCTGTTGCCAGTCGACGCCATTCTTTCGGTCGAGCCCGGTCATCAGGTCAAGGCCGGCGACGTGCTCGCGCGTATCCCCACGGAGAGTGCCAAGACGCGTGATATCACCGGCGGTCTGCCGCGTGTGGCCGAACTGTTCGAAGCGCGGCGCCCGAAGGATCACGCGATCATCGCCGAGGCCACCGGCATCGTGCAGCTTGGCCGCGATTATAAGAACAAGCGGCGCATCATGATCGTGCCGGAAGACGGCAAGCAGGATCCGGTCGAGTATCTCATCCCGAAGGGCCGGCATCTTGCCGTGCAGGAGGGCGACCGTATCGAGAAGGGCGAATATCTGCTCGACGGTCACCCCGCTCCGCACGACATCCTGGCCATCAAGGGCGTAGAGGAGCTTGCCAACTATCTCGTCAACGAGATCCAGGAGGTCTACCGGCTCCAGGGCGTGACCATCAACGACAAGCATATCGAAGTGATCGTCCGCCAGATGCTGCAGAAGACCGAAGTGAATGAACCGGGCGATACTGAGTTCCTCAAGGGAGAACAGGTCGATCGTATCGACTTCGAGGATGCCAATACGGCCGTCGTGGCCCAAGGCGGCAAGCCGGCGACTGGTCAGCCGGTGCTGCTCGGCATCACCAAGGCGAGTCTCCAGACCCGCTCCTTTATCTCCGCGGCCTCCTTCCAGGAGACCACCCGCGTGCTCACCGACGCCGCCGTGAACGGCAAGAAGGATACGCTCGAGGGACTAAAGGAGAACGTGATCGTTGGACGGCTCATTCCGGCGGGAACGGGTGGCATGCTGACGCGGCTCAACAAGGTCGCCTCTCACCGTGACGACCTGATCCTCGAGGAACGCGAGCGGGCTGCCGAGGCGCGTATCGGGCGTGACGAGGAAGAGGCGGAGGAAGGGGCCACCGCCTAGTCTTGGGTGTCAAAACCAGGTGTCAGGTATCGGGCTCTCGTTATTACCGATACCAGACGCCCGATACCTGTTTTTCCCCGGAAACCCTTGACTATCCAAGAATCGGCCTGATACAACGCGCGCACTTTACGCGGCAGGTGGTAGCCCAAAACTGGTTGCCTTCGGGCGCGGGTTAGACGCTGCCGGACTAACCGGGATCAAATCGGGTCATGATCTTGGGGGCGATGCCCTCCAAGGTCCTCTGTATTGAACGGCTGAAGGATGCGGATCCGGTGAGGTTCGCGCTTCGGCTCTAGTGATGTGGGCTTTTGCCCCGTTAAAGGATTGAAAGAAAAGGCTGAAGATGCCGACGATACAACAGCTGATCCGCAAGCCGCGCCAAAGGCCGGTTAAGCGGAACAAGGTGCCGGCGATGCAGTCCTGCCCGCAAAAGCGGGGGGTCTGTACGCGCGTCTACACCACGACCCCGAAGAAGCCCAATTCGGCGCTTCGCAAGGTCGCGCGCGTGCGCCTCACCAATCAGCTCGAGGTGACGAGTTACATCCCTGGAGAAGGGCATAACCTGCAAGAGCATTCGGTGGTGATGATCAGGGGCGGGCGCGTGAAAGACCTTCCGGGCGTACGCTACCACATCATTCGCGGCGTGCTCGACACCCAAGGCGTCAGCGCCCGCAGGCAAAGGCGATCGAAATACGGAGCCAAACGACCCAAGTAATTGGGTCGTTTTGCTTGAGAGAGCGGATCGGACGATATGTCGAGACGACGCAGAGCAGATAAGCGCGAGGTCATCCCCGACCCGAAATTCGGGGATCTGGTGCTTACCAAATTCATGAACTCGATCATGCGGGAAGGCAAGAAGTCTGCCGCCGAACGCATCGTCTATGGCGCGCTCGATCAGATGGAGAAGAAGGTCAAGCAGAATCCGATCGAGATGTTCCACGAGGCATTGCGCAATGTCATGCCGGCGCTCGAAGTGAGATCGCGGCGCGTGGGCGGCGCCACCTATCAGGTTCCGGTCGAGGTGAGACTAGACCGCCGCCAGGCCCTCGCTATCCGCTGGATCATCGCCGCGGCGCGGGATCGCAACGAGAAGACCATGATCGAGCGCCTCTCCGGAGAGCTGCTCGACGCCGTCAACAACCGCGGAACAGCGGTGAAGAAACGCGAGGACACGCACCGGATGGCTGAGGCGAACCGCGCCTTCTCCCATTACCGATGGTAACGAGACCAAGGATTTAACGATGCCTCGAGCGACCCCCCTAGAGGACTACCGCAATATCGGGATCATGGCGCATATCGACGCCGGCAAGACCACGACCACCGAGCGCGTCCTCTATTACACCGGCAAGAGCCACAAGATCGGCGAGGTGCATGACGGCGCTGCCACCATGGACTGGATGGAGCAGGAGCAGGAGCGCGGCATTACCATTACATCCGCTGCGACCACCGCCTACTGGAACGACAAGCGCATCAACATCATCGACACGCCGGGCCACGTCGACTTCACCATCGAAGTGGAGCGCTCATTGCGCGTGCTCGACGGCGCCGTAGCGCTGCTCGACGCCAATCAGGGAGTCGAGCCGCAGACCGAGACCGTTTGGCGTCAGGCCGACAAATACGGCGTGCCGCGCATGATTTTCGTCAACAAGATGGACAAGATCGGCGCCGACTTCTTCCTCTCGGTCAAAATGATCGAGGATCGCCTCGGCGCCAAGCCGATCGTGATCCAGCTGCCGCTCGGCGCCGAGTCGCGCTTCGCCGGCATCATCGATTTGGTAAGAATGAAGGCCGTGGTCTGGGATGATGAAGCACTCGGCGCGAAATTCCACGACGAGGACATCCCAGCGAACCTTCTCGACCAGGCCAAGGAATATCACGACAAGCTGATCGAGACCGCCGTCGAGGTCGACGAGGCGGCGACCGAAGCCTATCTCGAGGGCAAGGAGATCGGCCTGGATCAGCTCAAGGCCCTGATCCGCAAAGGCACTGTCACCAATCAATTCGTGCCGATCCTGTGCGGCTCGGCCTTCAAGAACAAAGGTGTGCAGCCGCTGCTCGACGCGGTGGTGGACTATCTGCCGTCACCGCTCGATGTGCCGCCGATCAAGGCCATCGACGTCAAGACCGGCGATGAGACGAACCGTCCGGCATCCGACACCGCGCCGCTCTCGATGCTCGCCTTCAAGATCATGAACGATCCCTTCGTCGGCTCGCTCACCTTCTGCCGCATCTACTCCGGCAAGGTTGAATCGGGATCGACGCTCATCAACACGGTGAAGGACAAGAAGGAGCGCATCGGCCGCATGCTCCTCATGCACGCCAATCACCGCGAGGACATCAAAGAAGCCTATACCGGCGACATCGTCGCCCTTGCCGGGCTGAAGGACGTGACCACCGGCGATACGCTATGCGATCCGACGAAGCCCGTGATCCTCGAGCGGATGGAGTTCCCCGATCCCGTCATCGAGGTCGCGGTCGAGCCCAAAACGAAGGGCGATCAGGAGAAACTCGGCGTGGCGCTGCATCGTCTCGCCCAGGAAGATCCGTCGTTCCGCGTCTCGGTCGATCACGAATCCGGCCAGACCATCATCAAGGGCATGGGCGAGCTTCATCTCGATATAATCGTCGACCGCATGAAGCGCGAGTTCAAGGTCGAGGCCAATGTCGGCGCGCCGCAAGTAGCCTATCGCGAGACCGTGTCGAAGCGTGCCGAGATCGATTACACCCACAAGAAGCAGACCGGCGGTTCGGGCCAATACGCCCGCGTCAAGTTCGTGGTCGAGCCGAACGAGCAAGGCAAAGGCTTCGAGTTCGAGAACAAGGTGGTCGGGGGCAATGTGCCCAAGGAATACATACCGGGCGTGCAGAAGGGTGTGCAGAGCGTCGTCGATGCAGGCGTGCTCGCGGGCTTCCCCATTCTCGACGTCAAGGTCACCTTGACCGACGGCGCCTATCACGACGTCGATTCCAGCGTGATGGCGTTCGAAATCGCCAGCCGCGCCGCCTTCCGCGAGGCGGCTTTGAAGGCCGGGCCGAAATTGCTTGAGCCGATGATGAAGGTTGAAGTGGTGACACCCGAAGACTATGTCGGCGGTATCATCGGCGACCTCACCAGTCGCCGGGGTCAGGTGCGTGGTCAGGAAACGCGCGGCAACGCCGCGGTGATCAGCGCCATGGTTCCGCTGGCCAACATGTTCGGTTATGTGAACACGCTGCGCTCGATGAGCCAGGGCCGGGCGCAGTTCACCATGCAGTTCGATCATTACGCCCAGGTGCCACAAGCCGTGGCGGAAGAAGTGCAGGCTAAATTCGCCTAACGATTTTGACTTTGTACGGAAGGATGGAGAGCCAAGATGGCTAAGGAAAAATTCCAGCGGACTAAGCCCCATTGCAACATTGGGACCATCGGTCATGTCGATCACGGCAAGACCACGCTGACCGCGGCAATCACCAAGGTGCTGGCCGAACAGGGCAAGGCGCAATTCACCGCCTATGACCAGATCGACAAGGCGCCGGAAGAGAAGGCGCGCGGCATCACCATTTCCACCGCGCACGTGGAGTATGAGACCGACAAGCGGCACTACGCGCATGTCGATTGTCCGGGCCATGCCGACTACGTGAAGAACATGATCACCGGCGCGGCGCAGATGGACGGCGCCATCCTCGTCGTCTCCGCCGCCGACGGGCCCATGCCGCAGACGCGCGAGCACATCCTTCTCGCCCGTCAGGTCGGTGTGCCGGCTCTGGTGGTCTATCTCAACAAGACCGACATGGTCGACGATCCGGAACTGCTCGATCTCGTCGAGCTCGAGGTCCGCGAACTCCTGTCCAAATACGAGTTCCCGGGCGACGAAATTCCGATCGTCAAGGGCTCGGCGCTTGCCGCTCTCGAAGGCAAGGACGATGAAGTCGGCAAGAACTCCATTACCGAGTTGATGAAGGCCGTGGACGATTACATCCCGCAGCCCGACCGTCCCAAGGACAAACCGTTCCTGATGCCGATCGAGGACGTGTTCTCGATCTCCGGCCGCGGTACCGTTGTGACCGGCCGCATCGAGCGCGGTGTGGTCAAGGTCGGTGAGGAAGTGGAGATCGTCGGGATCAAGCCCACCACTAAGACCACCGTCACCGGCGTCGAGATGTTCCGTAAGCTGCTCGATCAGGGCGAGGCGGGCGACAATGTCGGCTGCCTTCTTCGCGGTGTTGATCGCGAGGGCGTGGAGCGCGGCCAGGTACTGGCCAAGCCCGGCTCGGTCAAGCCGCATACCAAGTTCAAGGCCGAGGCCTACATCCTCACCAAGGAGGAGGGCGGCCGCCATACGCCGTTCTTCGGCAATTACCGTCCGCAGTTCTACTTCCGCACCACCGACGTGACCGGTGTCGTGCAACTGCCGGAAGGCACCGAAATGGTGATGCCGGGCGACAACATCGCCATGACGGTCGAGCTGATCGTGCCGATCGCCATGGAGGAGAAACTTCGCTTCGCCATTCGCGAAGGCGGCCGCACCGTCGGCGCCGGCGTGGTGGCGTCGATCATCGAGTAGAGGAAAGCCAAGGGGCGCGTCGTGAAAAGCGGCGCGCTCCTCGATTTGAGGCCATCGAGATGCAAAGTCAGAACATAAGAATCAGGCTCAAAGCCTTCGATCATCGCATCCTCGATGCGTCGACCAAGGAGATCGTCAACACGGCGAAACGCACGGGCGCCGAGGTACGCGGGCCTATTCCGCTGCCGACGCGCATCGAGAAATTCACCGTGAACCGCTCGCCGCATATCGACAAGAAAAGCCGCGAGCAGTTCGAGATGCGCACGCACAAGCGGCTGCTCGATATCGTCGATCCTACGCCACAGACCGTCGATGCACTGATGAAGCTCGACCTCGCCGCCGGCGTTGACGTGGAGATCAAGCTCTAGACGGCTTGAGGGGAGTTTAAGGAACAAGAACAATGCGGTCAGGTGTCATTGCGCAAAAACTCGGCATGACCAGGATATTCACCGACGCCGGTGAACATATCCCGGTGACGGTGCTGCGCCTCGACAATTGTCAGGTGGTCGGCCAGCGCACCGCCGAAAAGAACGGTTACACCGCGGTTCAGCTCGGTGCCGGGCGCCCCAAGGTGAAGCGCCTGTCGCGCGCCGCGCGCGGCGGTTTTGCCGTGGCCAACGTCGAACCCAAGCGCAAGCTTGCCGAGTTTCGCGTCAGCCCGGAAAATTTGATCGACGTGGGTGCGGAAATTACTGCCGACCATTTCGTCGAAGGTCAGTTCGTCGACGTGTCCGGCACCAGCATCGGCAAGGGCTTTGCCGGCGCCATGAAGCGTCACGGCTTCGGTGGCTTGCGTGCGAGCCACGGCGTGTCGGTCAGTCACCGGAGCCACGGCTCGACCGGTCAGCGCCAGGATCCAGGCAAGGTCTTCAAGGGCAAGAAAATGGCCGGCCATATGGGCGACGTGAATGTCACGACGCAAAATCTGCGCGTGGTGAAGACCGATCCCGAGCGCGGGCTGATCATGATCCGCGGCGCGGTACCCGGCGCCAAAGGCGGCTGGGTGCTCTTACGCGACGCGGTGAAGCGCTCTCTGCCAAAGGACGCGCCGAAGCCCGGCGCGTTCCGCAAATCGGGTGAAGACACAAAGTCCACCGAAAAAGCTGCGCAGCCTGAAACGGTAGCGGCAGAGGCGGCGGAGACGGCATCGACTGAGAGTGGGAGTGAAGGCTAATGCAAGCCGACGTCACCACACTCGACGCCAAGAAGGCGGGCACCGTGGAGCTCCCCGACCATGTGTTCGGGCTCGAGCCGCGGCCCGACATCTTGCAACGCATGGTGCGCTATCAACTCGCCAAACGCCGCGCCGGCACGGTCTGGGTCAAGGACCGTTCGCAGGTCACCGGCAGCACGGCCAAAATATACCGCCAGAAGGGCACCGGCCGGGCACGGCACGGTAGCCGCAAGCCCGGTGTCTTTCGCGGCGGGGGCAAGGCCTTCGGTCCCGTGCTGCGCAGTCATGCCATTGATCTGCCGAAGAAGGTGCGGGCGCTCGCGCTCAAGCACGCGCTCTCGGCCAAGGCCAAATCCGATGCGCTCGTGGTGATCGACAAATGCGAGCTCAAGGAACCCAAGACCAAGGATTTGAAATCGCGCTTCTCCAAGCTCGGTTTCGGCTCGGTGCTGATCATCGACGGGGCCGAGCTGCACGAGGCTTTCGCCAAAGCTGCGCGAAACCTGCCCGGCGTCGACGTGCTCCCGGTCCAAGGCATCAACGTCTACGACATTCTGCGCCACGAGAAGCTCGTGCTGACCAAGGCTGCCGTCGAAGCGCTGGAGGCGCGGTTCAAATGAGCGGTCTCTCCGTTTACGACGTGATCCTCTCGCCGGTCATCACCGAGAAATCGACCGCGGCTTCGGAGGCGAACCAGGTCGTGTTCAAGGTGCGCCGTGACGCGACCAAGCCTGAGATCAAGAAGGCAATCGAGGAATTGTTCAAAGTGAAGGTGCTGGCCGTGAACACGATCGTCCGCAAGGGGAAGCAGAAACGCTTCCGCGGCATCAAGGGCCGGCAGCAAGATGTGAAGAGGGCCGTCGTCAGACTCGCCGAAGGCGACAAGATCGACGTGACCACGAGGATCTGACGCGATGGCGTTGAAGACATATAAGCCGACCACGCCGAGCCAGCGGCAGCTTGTGCTTGTCGACCGCAGTCATCTGTGGAAGGGCAAGCCGGTCAAGGCGCTGACCGAAGGCTTGAGCAAGTCGGGTGGACGCAACAACCAGGGCCGGGTGTCGATGTGGCATCGCGGCGGTGGCCACAAACGCACCTATCGCCGGGTCGACTTCAAGCGCGGCAAGCTCGGCGTGCCTGCGACTGTGGAACGGCTGGAATACGATCCGAACCGCACGGCTTTCATCGCCCTTATCAAATATGAGGACGGCGAGCTCGCCTATATCCTTGCACCGCAACGTCTGGCGCCGGGCGATGTCGTCATTGCCGACGAGCGGGCCGATGTGAAACCCGGCAACACCATGCCGCTCGCCAACATGCCGATTGGCACCATCGTGCACAATGTGGAGATGAAGCGGGGCAAGGGCGGACAGATCGCGCGTGCCGCCGGTACCTATGTGCAGCTGGTCGGGCGCGACGCGGGCTACGCCATTTTGCGGCTCAATTCCGGCGAGACACGCATGGTTCCCGCCGAATGCATGGCGACGGTTGGGGCCGTGTCGAACCCCGACAATGCCAATGTGTCGATCGGTAAGGCCGGCCGCTCGCGCTGGAAGGGGCGGAAGCCCGTGGTCCGCGGCGTGGCCATGAACCCGGTCGATCACCCCCATGGCGGCGGCGAGGGCCGTACCTCGGGCGGCCGTCATCCGGTGACACCCTGGGGCAAGTCCACCAAGGGTAAGAAGACGCGCCATAATCGCGCGACCGACAAATTCATCCTGCGCAGCCGCCATCAGAAGAAGAAGGGATAACGCAGTGGCACGCTCGATTTGGAAAGGTCCGTTCGTCGATGGCTATCTCCTCAAGAAGGCGGAGAAGGCGCGCGGCTCGAGCTCGAACGCCATCATCAAGATCTGGTCGCGCCGCTCGACCATCCTGCCGCAATTCGTCGGCCTGACCTTTGGCGTGCATAACGGCCAGAAACACATTCCGGTGCTCGTCACCGAGGACATGGTCGGACACAAATTCGGAGAGTTCGCGCCGACACGATTATTCCACGGCCATTCCGGGGACCGCAAAGCCAAAAAGGCGAAGGTGGAGTAATGGGTAAGGCCAAGCGCGAACGCGTGCTGAAGGAAAACGAGGCCAAGGCGGTGACGCGCCTTATCCGCGTGAGCCCGCAAAAGCTCAACCTGCTTGCCCAGCTGATCAGGGGCAAGAAGGTCGACCGTGCGCTCGCCGATCTTACCTTTTCGCGCAAGCGGGTGGCCAAGGACGTCAAGAAGACGCTGCAATCGGCCGTCGCCAACGCCGAGAACAATCACGACCTCGACGTCGACTCTCTCGTCGTGTCGGAAGCCTATGTGGGCAAGAATTTGGTGCTGAAGCGCATACGCGCCCGCGCCCGCGGCCGTACCGGCCGTATCGATAAGCCATTCGCGCAGATGACCGTCGTCGTGCGCCAAGTCGAGGAGTCCGCCTGATGGGGCAGAAGGTCAATCCGATCGGGCTAAGGCTCGGCGTCAACCGCACCTGGGATTCGCGCTGGTATGCGTCCCGGGGGGAATACGGCCGCTTGCTGCACGAAGACTTGAAGATGCGCGAGCATATTCTTAATTCGCGCAAACAGGCCGGCATCTCCAAGGTGGTCATCGAGCGTCCGCACCGGAAATGCCGCGTCACGGTGCACACCGCCCGCCCGGGCATTCTCATCGGCAAGAAGGGCTCCGATATCGAGAAGCTTCGGCGCGAGCTTGCCGCCATGACCGACTCGGAGGTGCATCTCAACATTGTCGAGGTGCGCAAGCCGGAGATCGATGCGACCCTCGTGGCCGAAGGCATCGCCCAGCAGCTCGAGCGGCGTGTGGCGTTCCGCCGGGCCATGAAGCGCGCGGTGCAATCGGCCATCCGCATGGGTGCGCTCGGCATTCGCATCAATTGCTCGGGCCGGCTCGGCGGCGCGGAGATTGCGCGCATGGAGTGGTATCGCGAGGGCCGCGTGCCATTGCACACGCTGCGCGCCAATATCGATTACGGCACGGCGCTTGGGCGCACGGCCTACGGGATCATCGGGGTAAAGGTGTGGATCTTCAAGGGTGAGATCATGGAACACGACCCCATGGCCCAGGAGAACAAGGCGCTCGAGGCGCAGGAAGGCGGACGCTCGACCGGGCGCCGTGAACCTGCCGCGGCCGCACAGGAATAGACGTGAAAGTTTAAGTCATGCTGCAACCGAAACGCACAAAGTTCCGCAAGGCACATAAGGGGCGCATCAAAGGCGCCTCGTCGAGCGCGGTCACGCTCAATTTCGGCTCGCATGGGCTGAAAGCCCAGGAGCCTGCGCGCATCACCGCGCGGCAGATCGAGGCTGCCCGCCGCGCCATCACGCGCGAAATGAAGCGTTCGGGCCGGGTGTGGATCAGAATGTTCCCCGATGTGCCGGTGTCGAAGAAACCGACCGAGGTACGCATGGGTAAGGGCAAAGGCACGCCGGAATTTTGGGTGGCACGGGTCAAGCCCGGCCGCATCATGTTCGAGATCGACGGCGTCAATGACACGATCGCACGCGAGGCGTTGAGGCTTGGCGCCGCCAAGCTGCCGATCAAGACGCGCGTGGTGGCGCGTATCGAGGCCAAGCCATGAAGGCGCATGAGGTCAGGGGCATGACGCTCGATCAGCTCAACGACGAGTTGATCAAGCTGAAGAAGGAGCAGTTCAACCTGCGCTTCCAGGCGGCTTCGGGCCAACTCGAGAACACCTCGCGCGTGCGTCAGATCAGGCGCGACATCGCGCGCATTCAGACGATATCCCGGCAGAAGACCGCCGAGGCGAAAGCATAAGGACCGGACGATGCCGAAACGCGTACTGCAAGGGGTCGTGGTGAGCGACAAGAACGACAAGACCGTGGTGGTCCGCGTCGAGCGGCGTTTCACGCATCCTTTGCTGCAAAAAACGGTGCGGCGGAGCAAGAACTACCATGCTCACGACGAGAAGAACGAGTTCAAGGTGGGCGAGATGGTGTGGATCGAGGAATGTCCCCCGATCTCGAAGCAGAAATGTTGGATCGTGCTGCCGCGCGAGCAGGCGGCAAGTTAAAGGCGCAAGTCATGATTCAGATGCAGACCAATCTCGACGTCGCCGATAATTCCGGCGCCAGGCGCGTCCAGTGCATCAAGGTGCTCGGCGGCTCGAAGCGGAAATACGCCTCGATCGGCGACACCGTCGTGGTCAGCGTCAAGGAGGCCATCCCGCGCGGCCGCGTCAAGAAGGGCCAGGTCATGAAGGCGGTTATCGTGCGCACGGCCAAGGGCGTGCGCCGTCCCGATGGCTCGATCATCCGTTTCGACCGCAACGCCGCAGTGCTGGTCAACCCGCAAGGTGAGCCGATCGGCACGCGCATCTTCGGTCCCGTTACCCGCGAGCTCAGAGCGAAGAAGCACATGAAGATCGTGTCGCTCGCACCGGAGGTTTTGTAATGCCGAAGGTGAAGCTGAGAAAAGGCGACCACGTGGTGGTGATGACCGGCAAAGATAAAGGCAAGAAGGGCGAGATCCTGAAAATGCTGCCGGCTGAGAACCGCGCCATCGTCAAGGGCATCGGCATCGTCCGCCGTCACCAGCGTCAGTCCGCGAACCAGGAGGGCGGCATCGTCTCCAAGGAGGCGCCGATCCATATCTCCAATCTCGCGATTGAAGATCCCAAGGACGGGAAACCGTCGCGCATCGGCTACAAATTCCTGAAAGACGGGCGGAAGGTTCGTTTTGCCAAACGCTCTGGCGAGGTCATCGATGGCTGAGCAACAGACCTATACTCCACGGCTGAAGCAGCATTACCAGGACGTGCTCCGGGGCGAGCTGTCCAAGACCTTCGGCTACAAGAATCCGATGGAAGTGCCGCGCCTCGACAAGGTGGTGCTGAACATGGGCGTGGGCGAGGGCATCAACGATTCCAAGAAGGTGCAGGCCGCGGCTGCCGATCTCGCCAAGATTGCCGGGCAGAAGCCGGTGATCACCAAGGCCCGCAAGTCGATCGCCACCTTTAAGCTACGCGAGGGCATGCCCATCGGCACCAAGGTCACGCTTCGCCAGAACCGCATGTATGAGTTCATAGACCGCTTGGTGAATATCGCTCTGCCGCGGGTGCGCGACTTTCGTGGTTTGAATCCGAAGAGCTTTGATGGGCGGGGCAACTTCACCATCGGGCTCAAGGAGCACATCATTTTCCCCGAGATCGACTACGACAAGGTCGAGGACGTTCTCGGCATGGACATCATCGTCTGCACCACGGCACGCACCGACGACGAGGCGCGCGCGCTGTTGCAAGGTTTGAATTTTCCGTTCCGCAGCTAGGCATCCGGCGGGACGACAGGAGGACTTAGATGGCTAAAACGAGCACGATCGAGCGGGATAAAAAGCGCCGCCGGCTTGCCAAGAAATACAAGCTACGGCGTACGCGTCTGAAGGCGATTGCCGCCGACCGTTCGCTGCCGGCCGAGGAGCGCTTCGCGGCGCGGCTCAAGCTTGCCGAGCTGCCGCGCAACTCCTCGCCGACGCGCATCCGTAACCGTTGCGATCTCACGGGCCGTCCTCGCGGCTATTATCGCAAGCTTCGCATATCGCGCATTGCGTTGCGCGATCTCGGAAGCCAGGGGCAGATTCCCGGCATGATCAAGTCGAGCTGGTAAGGACGATCGATGAGCATCAACGATCCTCTAGGCGATATGTTGGCCCGCATCCGCAACGCGCAGATGCGGCTCAAGACCAAGGTGACGACTCCGGCCTCCAAGCTGCGCGAGCGCGTGCTCGATGTGCTTGCCGAGGAAGGCTATATCCGCGGTTACACCCGTGTCGACTATAGCGGCGGCAAGTCCGAATTCGAGATCGAGCTCAAATATTTCGACGGCGAGCCGGTGATCAAGGACATCAAGCGGGTGTCGACCCCAGGAAGACGCGTCTATTCTTCGGTCAAGGATTTGGCCAACGTGGCCAACGGCCTTGGCGTTGCCATACTCTCGACGCCGAAAGGCGTCATGTCGGATGCCCGTGCCCGCAGCGAGAATGTGGGCGGCGAAATCCTTTGCAATGTGTTCTGACGGAGCTTTTTGATCGATGTCGCGTATCGGCAAGAAACCAGTGGCCCTTCCGGGTGGCGTCACCGCTCAGGTGAACGGTCAGGAGGTCAAGGTCAAAGGTCCCAAGGGCGAGCTCAGTCATGTGCTGGTCGACGACCTGATCGCCAAGCTCGACAATGGCGGGATCGAGATCGCGATGCGCGAAGACACCAAGGAGGCGCGCTCGCGGTGGGGCATGTCGCGCACTCAGATCGCCAATCTCATCGCCGGGGTGACGGAAGGTTACACTAAGCGGCTCGAGATTACCGGCGTCGGCTATCGTGCGGCGGTGCAGGGGCAGAGTCTGCAATTGCAGCTCGGCTATAGTCACGATATCGATTTTCCCATTCCGCAAGGCATTCAGGTGCAATGCCCGAAGCCCACGGAGATCGTGGTGACGGGCATCGACAAGCAGAAGGTCGGTCAGGTCGCGGCCGAGATCAGACAGTTCAGGCCGCCCGAGCCCTATAAAGGCAAAGGTGTGCGCTATGCGGGCGAGTACATTCACCGCAAGGAAGGCAAGAAGAAGTAGCGATGAGTACGGCGAACGAAGGCTTTACGCGGCGGTCGCGCCGCGTGCGCCACACGCTGAAGCGGGCGGCCAACGGGCGCGCGCGCCTGTCGGTGTTCCGCTCCTCGAAGCATATCTACGCTCAGGTCATCGACGATGGCGCCGGCAAGACAGTGGCGGCCGCCTCGAGCCTCGACAAGGACCTCAAGGGCTCGCTGCCCAAGGGTAGCGATCTTGCCGCGGCCAAGGCCGTTGGCGCGCTGGTGGCCGAGCGGGCGCTCAAAGTCGGCGTGAAGGACGTCGTGTTCGACCGCGGCGGCTATATCTTTCATGGGCGCGTCAAGGCGCTCGCCGATGCCGCCCGCGAAGCCGGGCTGAACTTCTAGGACTTGGGAAAGGAATCGACGTGGCACGAGGCCCACAAACGAGAGGACATGGACGGGAGCGCGAGGAGCGCGAGCGCGACAGCGAATTCGTCGACAAGCTCGTGCACATCAATCGCGTGGCCAAGGTGGTCAAGGGTGGACGCCGCTTCGGTTTCGCCGCTTTGGTGGTGGTCGGCGATCAGAAGGGTCGCGTCGGCTTTGGCCACGGCAAGGCCCGCGAGGTTCCCGAGGCGATCCGCAAGGCGACCGAGTCGGCCAAGCGCAATCTGGTCAAGGTGCCGCTTCGTGAAGGCCGCACTCTGCATCATGATGTGACCGGCCAGCATGGCGCGGGCCGCGTGGTTCTGCGCGCGGCGCCCCCCGGCACCGGTATCATCGCCGGTGGGCCGATGCGCGCCGTGTTCGAGACGCTCGGCATCCAGGACGTGGTGGCGAAGTCGCTCGGCAGCTCCAATCCGTACAACATGGTGCGCGCAACCTTCGATGCGCTGAAGCATGAAGACAGCCCCCGGGGTGTGGCTGCCCGACGCGGCAAGAAGGTGAGTGAGATCGTGTCGCGGCGGCGTGACGGCGCGGGCGAAGGCACCGCAGCCGAGGTTTGAGGTTTATAGAGATGGCCGAGACATCAAAGCAGAAGACCATCGTCGTTGAGCAAATCGGCAGCCCGATCCGGCGGCCTGGCGTCCAGCGCGCCACGCTGATCGGTCTCGGCCTCAACAAGATGCACAAGCGGCGCACGCTGAAGGACAGCCCCCAGGTGCGCGGCATGGTCGCCAAGATCAGCCATCTCGTGCGCATCGTCGATGACGAAGCGGCAAAGTAAGGAATACGTCATGCGACTGAACGAGATCGGGGATAGGCCGGGCGCCACCAAGCCCAGAAAGCGGCGCGGCCGCGGCATCGGCTCAGGCCTCGGCAAGACTTCGGGCAAAGGCACCAAGGGCCAGAAGTCCCGCTCGGGCGTGGCCATCAAGGGCTTCGAAGGCGGTCAGATGCCGCTTCACCGCCGCCTGCCCAAGCGCGGCTTCAATAATATCTTCACGAAGCACTTCAATGAAGTGAATCTCGGCAAGGTGCAGAGTGCGATCGATGCCGGACGGATCGATGCCAAAAATCCAATCACCGTGGAGGCGCTGCTCGCCGCTGGGCTCATCCGCCGCGTGCATGACGGCGTGCGTCTGCTTGGCACAGGCGAAATCAAAACGACGCTCGCCTTCGAGGTCACCGGCGCGTCGGCGGGCGCCATCAAGGCCGTAGAGGCCAAGGGTGGCAGCGTCACCTTGACACCGCGCCCGCATGCCTCAGGCAAGCCCGTCGCGATCAAGCCCGATAAGCCGAAGAAGCCCCGCGGACTCAAGGCGAAAGCTGCCGAAGCCGAGGCAGCGAAATCCGCCAAGGCCGAAAAGGCCAAGGCCAAGCAAGCGGCGGAAGCCGAGGCATCGGCAGAGCCACAGACGGCGGAGGCCGTAACGGACGCGCCGCAAGAAGCCAAACCGGCCAAAGCCAAGAAGGCCGAAGCGGCGCCCGCGAAAACGGCCAAGGCCGAGGACAAGGCCAAAAAGCCGCGCGCGAAACCCGCCAAAAAAGAGTAATCACGAGTGCCGTGAGGCTGACTCGTTCGGCCTTCAACATCTCGATCTAGGGAACAGAGCGCCTAATGGTTTCCGCCGCAGAACAGCTCGTTGCCAATCTCAACTTCGCCGCCTTCGCCAAGGCGGACGAACTGAAGAAGCGCATCCTGTTCACGCTCGGCGCGCTCTTGATCTACCGGCTCGGCACCTACATCCCGATTCCCGGCATCAATCCGGAGGCGCTCGCCGATGTGTTTCGGCAACAGCAGGCCGGCATTCTCGGCATGTTCAACATGCTGTCCGGCGGCGCTATCGGGCGCATGGCGATCTTCGCGCTGAACATCATGCCTTATATCTCGGCGTCGATCATCATCCAGCTCCTCACCACGGTCTCGCCGCATCTCGAGGCGCTGAAGAAGGAAGGCGAGCAGGGTCGCCGCCAGATCAACCAATATACGCGCTACGGCACGGTCGTTCTCGCCGCGGTGCAGGGCTACGGCATAGCCGTGGGGCTGGAAGGCGCCGGCAATATCGTCATCGATCCCGGCTGGTTTTTCCGCATCACCACGGTGATCACGCTGGTCGGCGGCACCGTATTCCTGATGTGGCTCGGCGAGCAGATCACGGCGCGTGGCGTCGGTAACGGTATCTCGCTCATCATCTTCGCCGGCATCATCGCCGAATTGCCTTCGGCACTGGTCGGCACGCTCGAGCTCGGCCGTCAAGGCGCGCTGTCAACGGTGCTGATCATCGGCCTGTTCGTGATGGCGGTGGCCGTGGTGGCCTTCATCGTGTTCATGGAACGGGCGCAGCGAAGGCTCCTTGTGCAATATCCCAAACGCCAAGTGGGCAATCGCATGTTTCAGGGCGATGCCTCGCACCTGCCGCTCAAGCTCAATACTGCCGGCGTGATCCCGCCGATTTTCGCCTCCTCGCTCTTGCTGCTGCCCATCACGGTTGCCAATTTTTCCGCGGGCGGCCCCGAATGGTTGACCAGCATTACCGCGACGCTCGGGCGTGGGCAGCCGCTCCACATCATCATTTATGTGGCGCTGATCATCTTCTTCGCGTTCTTCTATACGGCGGTCGTGTTCAATCCCAAGGACACGGCGGAGAACCTGAAGAAATATGGCGGCTTCCTTCCCGGCATCCGCCCTGGCGAGCGCACCGCCGAATATATCGATTACGTGCTCACCAGGATCACCGTGGTCGGCGCTCTCTATCTCGCCGCCGTCTGCGTACTGCCGGAGCTTCTCATTTCCTATTGGGGCGTTCCGTTCTATTTCGGAGGAACCTCGCTCCTCATCGTGGTGAGCGTGACGATGGATACGGTGGCGCAGATCCAGAGCCATCTGCTCGCGCATCAATATGAGGGCCTGATCAAGCGGGCCCGGCTCAGAGGAGCGAGGCGGCGATGATC
Organism: Alphaproteobacteria bacterium; assembly: GCA_016869535.1. GTDB lineage: Bacteria > Pseudomonadota > Alphaproteobacteria > Rhizobiales > Methyloligellaceae > Methyloceanibacter. The sequence goes on from VGDX01000012.1 coordinate 75,828, forward strand.
CTGGTTCTGCTCGGCCCCCCCGGTGCCGGCAAAGGAACCCAGGCCAATCTGCTCGCCAAGAAGCGTTCACTCGTCCAACTTTCCACCGGAGACATGTTGCGTGCCGCGGTTGCCGCCGGCACGCCGCTCGGCCGCAAGGCTGGCGCTATCATGGAACGCGGTGAGCTTGTGCCGGACGACGTGGTCATCGGCCTGATCGCCGAGCGCCTGGATCAGAAGGACAGCGGCGGGGGTTACATCCTCGATGGCTTCCCCCGCACCATTGCCCAGGCCGAGGCGCTCGACCATCTGCTCGCGGAGCGGGGTACGACCCTCGACAAGGTGATCGAGATGAAAGTGGACGACGATGCGCTGGTCGAACGCATCACCGGCCGCTTCGCCTGCGCCAAATGCGGCGAGGGCTATCACGATCTCTACAAGCTGCCGAAAAGGGCAGGCGTCTGCGATCGCTGCGGCAGTACCGAATTCGTGCGGCGGAAGGACGATAACGAGGAGGTCGTGCGGGCGCGGCTCAAGGCGTATTATGCTCAGACTGAGCCTTTGATCGGCCATTACCGCAAGCAGGGGAAGCTCAGGGCGGTGGATGGCATGGCCGACATCAACCTGGTGCAGAAGGCCATAAATCAGGCCCTGGACACGCCGTAAGGGGCCCTAAAAGCGGCCAAATTGGCCCCGGTTGACCTTGTCAAGCGGAATCGCTACATAAGCCGCGCTACATTGCTTAACGGCCTGACCGGTCCCGGGGGTAGAGCCTGTCCGCGGTCGGTCTTGTTGCGTTCCTGATAGGCAATCCCGGCTTAAATTTCAGCACGTTATCAGTGCATGAGGAGGCGGCTCATTGGCCCGAATTGCAGGCGTTAATATCCCGACCAACAAGCGGGTCGAGGTCGCGCTCACTTATATCCATGGTATCGGCGACAGCTACGCCAAAAAGATCTGTGAGAAGGTCGCCATTCCGCCGGAGCGGCGGGTGAGCCAGTTGACCGAGTCGGAGATCATTCAGATTCGCGAAGTCATCGACCGGGATTACGTTGTGGAAGGCGATCTCCGGCGCGACGTCGCCATGAACATCAAGCGGCTGATGGATCTCGGCTGTTATCGCGGCTTGCGGCATCGCCGCGGTCTCCCGGTCAGGGGGCAGAGAACCCATACCAATGCACGCACGCGCAAAGGTCCGGCCAAGCCGATCGCCGGCAAGAAGAAGTAGGCAACCGATACACGGCCAAGCTCTCGCTTCGCCGTCAAATGCAAATGCGGGAATAGAGCATGGCCAAGGAAAAAGCGCGGGTTCGTCGCCGCGAGAAGAAAAACATCACCTCCGGTGTCGCCCACGTGCACGCAAGCTTCAACAACACGATGATCACCATCACCGACGCGCAAGGCAACGCCATCTCGTGGTCCTCGGCCGGCACAATGGGCTTTAAGGGATCGCGCAAGTCCACGCCCTATGCCGCGCAGGTCGCCGCCGAGGATGCTGGCAAGAAGGCGATGGAGCATGGCATGAAAAATCTGGAGATCGAAGTCCGCGGACCTGGTTCGGGACGGGAATCGGCGTTGCGCGCGCTGCAAGCGGCCGGCTTCAATATCCTGTCCATCCGCGATGTCACCCCGATCCCCCATAATGGCTGCCGGCCGCGCAAGCGCCGGCGCGTCTAAGAAGAAAGGCAAGTTACCGATTCATGTTTGCACGAGGATATTCGCAAGCTGGGCCCTGCGGCCCCGCTCAATGGTCAAGAAAGGGCTAACCCGGTGCTTCAGAAGAACTGGCAAGATCTGATCAAGCCCACCAAGCTCAACGTCGCTTCGGGCCGCGACCCGGAGCGTCTCGCTACTGTCGTGGCCGAGCCGCTCGAACGCGGTTTTGGACTCACTCTCGGCAATGCGCTGCGTCGCGTGCTGCTTTCCTCTCTACAGGGCTCCGCGATCACCTCGGTGCATATCGACGGGGTGCTACACGAGTTCTCGTCGATCCCAGGGGTGCGTGAGGACGTGACCGACATCGTCCTCAACATCAAGGAGATCGCGCTCAGGCAACACGCCGAGGGCGTGAAGCGCATGGTCCTCAAGAAGGAGGGACCGGGTGTGGCCAAGGCCGGTGATATCGAGACCGGCTCGGACATCGAGATCCTCAACCCGGATCATGTCATTTGCACCCTCGACCAGGGTGCCTCGATCCGCATGGAGTTCACCACCTCGACCGGCAAGGGCTATGTGCCCGCCGAACGCAATCGTCCCGACGACGCGCCGATCGGCTTCATTCCGGTGGATTCGCTCTACAGCCCGGTACGCAAGGTGTCCTATCGCGTGGAGAATACCCGCGAAGGCCAGATCCTCGACTACGACAAACTCACCATGGAAATCGAGACCGACGGCTCGGTGCGGCCCGAGGATACGATCGCCTTGGCCGCGCGCATCGTGCAGGACCAACTCTCCGTCTTCGTCAATTTCGAAGAGCCGAAGAAGGAGGTGCCGTTCGAGCGTCAGCCCGAGCTGGTGTTCAACGCCGCGCTGCTCAAGAAGGTCGACGAACTCGAACTGTCCGTCCGCTCGGCGAACTGTCTCAAGAACGACAACATCGTCTATATCGGCGACCTCATTCAGAAGACCGAGGCCGAGATGCTGCGCACGCCGAATTTCGGCCGCAAGTCGCTGAACGAGATCAAGGAAGTGCTAGCCTCGATGGGGCTCCACCTCGGCATGGAAGTGCCGGACTGGCCGCCGGAGAATATCGAGGAACTCGCCAAGCGCTTCGAGGATCATTATTAATCGACCGGCTGGTTGAATTTGGGGATTTGCAATGCGTCATCGTAAAGCCGGCCGGAAGCTGAACCGCTCACCGACTCATCGCGGGGCTCTTCTTGCGAGTCTCGCCGTCGCGCTCATCAAGCATGAGCAGATCGTCACCACGCTGCCCAAGGCCAAGGAACTCCGCCGCGTCACCGACCGGCTGATCACGCTCGGCAAGCGCGGCAATCTGCATGCGCGGCGTCTGGCCTATGCGCGCCTCCGCGACGAGGCGATCGTCGCCAAGCTGTTCGATACGCTTGGCCCTCGCTATGCCGCGCGTCCGGGCGGCTATACAAGGGTGCTGAAGGCCGGCTTCCGTTATGGCGACGCCGCGCCCATGGCGATCATCGAACTGGTCGAGCGCGATGAGGCAGCGAAGGGTCTTGATTCGGGCCCGGTGCCCGAGCGCCAGACGGAAGAGGCCCCCGCTCCCTAGGCGGCACGCATTGCCTCTAAGTGAAAAGGCGCGCCGGTAAGCGCGCCTTTTGTGCTTCTACGAACCGCGTTTGCCAGTCTACTCGGACTTGCCTTCCTTGGCGTCCGCGGCGGCGATTGCTGCTTTCTTGATGCCGGCGACGCCAGCTTCGAAAATGCCCTCGACGATCTTCTTGGCCTCCTCGTCGCTCTTGCCATCCGCTTCGAAGCTCGCCGTCCAAAGGATCTCGACGCGGTCGGGTTCGTCGTCGGCTCCCACGGTCAGCGTGGCGTTGTAATCCTTAACCGGCAGCGGACCCTCCAGGATCGTGTAACTGTAGCTGTTCTCGGCTGTCTTCGTTTCCTCTTCGAGGATCTTGGCGCCATCCTTCAGGGTAAGGGTGTGGAGCAATTTATCGCCGTCCTTGCTCTCCTCGCATTTCGCCACCGCTGGGTGCCATTTCTGGATATCGCAGAAACCCCCAACCAGAGCCCAGACTTCGGCCGGCGTGCCGGGCGCTTCCCGCCGCTTCCTGACGTCGATCGCTTCGGCATAGGCGCTCCAGGCAATGAGCGCGGCGAAAGCAATCAGGGTCAGTTTGAACATGCGCATCGTTCTCTCCCATATTTAGGGTTATGACTGGCAAACCTGCCAAAGGCGCGCCATCTTAGTTGAAAGCCGATATAGGGAAAATGGGATATCCCCTTGATCCGGCCCCAAGAAAACCGGGTTTTTCTGGGAGACCGAACGGGCTGCAAGGGGATGTTTTGGCCCCTTGTCTCGACCGGTCGAATTACCCTAACAGAGTGAAGTCATGAGGTTTTTGGCACATCACGTCCGGACGATTGGCCTGAGCTTGCCGCTCGGCGCCGTGGCACTGCTGGCCGGACTTTCCCTCCCGGCCGCGGCGCAAGAGCGCGTCGTGCCGGAGAGCCAGGCGGCGGTGAAGCAGTCTTTCGCGCCCGTTGTGAACAAGGCTGCCCCGGCGGTGGTCAACGTCTATGTGCGGCGCCGAGTCGAGCAGAGGGTCGCACCCTTCTTCAACGATCCATTCTTCGAGCGGCTGTTCGGCGAGCGTTTCGGCATTCCGCGTGAGCGTATCCTGAATTCGCTCGGTTCCGGCGTGCTGGTTGATCCCGACGGCGTGGTTGTGACCAACAATCACGTGATCAAGGGCAGCGGCGAGGCTGAGATCAAGGTCGCACTTGCCGACGGGCGGGAATTCCCGGCCAAGCTGATCATTCAGGACGAGAAGACCGATCTCGCGGTGCTCAGGCTCGACGCCGAAGGCGTAGAATTTCCCTCCATCGCCTTCGCTGATTCCGACGCGCTTGAGGTTGGCGATCTCGTGCTTGCGATTGGCGATCCGTTCGGCGTCGGCCAGACCGTGACCAGCGGCATCGTCTCGGCGCTGGCGCGCACCAAGGTCGGCATCGCCGCCGACTATCAATTCTTCATTCAGACCGACGCGGCCATCAACCCGGGCAATTCCGGCGGCGCGCTGGTTGACATGGACGGACATCTGGTCGGTATCAACACGGCGATCTTCTCCAAGAGCGGCGGCTCTGACGGTATCGGTTTCGCCATTCCGTCGAACATGGTGCATCTCGTGGTGCAGTCGGCGCTCGAGGGCGGCAAGGTGCAGCGCCCCTGGTTCGGCGCTTCGCTCCAACCGCTGACCTCCGACCTCGCCGAGACCCTCGGGCTTGATCGTCCTTCTGGCGCGCTGATCACCAAGCTTCACGACAAAGGTCCGGCGGCACGCGCCGGCCTCAAAGCCGGCGACGTCGTGGTCGGTATCGACGACAAACAAGTTCAGGACCCACAAGCCTTTCAGTATCGGCTCGTCACCCAAGGCGTAGGCGGCCAAGTCGATATCAGCGTCTTGCGCAAGGGCGAGACGATCAAAGCCACTGTCGCCCTGATGCCGCCGATCGAAGAGCCGGCGCGCGACATGCGCGAGCTCAAGGGCCGTCACCCGCTTAACGGCACCAAGGTTGCCAATCTCTCGCCGGCCGTGGCCCATGAACTCGGCATCGGTGACGACATGCGTGAGGGTGTTGTGGTTGTCGAAGTCGAGCCGCGCACCGCCGCCGCCCGTCTGGGTCTTAGACGCGGCGACCTTGTGGTCGGCGTCAACAACGAGAAGGTAACGTCGGTCGCCAACCTTACCGTTGCGCTCGAACTTGGCAACGGGGCCTGGCGACTTGCGGTCGAGCGCGGCGGTAAAGTGTTCAACGTCACCGTTCAGGGCTGATCCATGAAAAAGGTGGCCACGTTGTTCGAGGCTGCCGGGCTTGCCGACAGCGCTCCGCGCCCGCTGGCCGATCGGTTGCGGCCGGCCACGCTCGCGGACGTCATCGGCCAGGACCACCTTCTAGGCGAGCAGGGAATCTTGAGCCGCATGGTCAAGGCGGGGCGGCTGTCTTCGGTCATCTTTTGGGGCCCCCCCGGTACCGGCAAGACCACGGTGGCGCGTCTCCTTGCCGAAGTCACCGATCACCATTTCGAGCAGCTCTCGGCCATTCATTCCGGCGTAGCGGATTTGCGCAAAGTTTTCGATGCGGCCCGCGCCCGCCGCGAAGAGGGGCGGGGTACTTTGTTGTTCGTGGACGAGATCCATCGCTTCAATCGCTCGCAACAGGATGCCTTCCTGCCGCATATGGAGGACGGCACCATCATCCTGGTCGGCGCCACCACCGAGAACCCGTCCTTCGAGCTGAATTCGGCCTTGCTGTCGCGGGCAAGCGTGCTCACTTTCAAGCGTCTCGACGAGGCGGCGATCGAAGATTTGCTCGAGCGCGCCGAGACCCATGAAAAGCGCAAGCTGCCGTTGACCTCCGATGCTCGCGAGGCGCTGATCAGCATGTCCGACGGCGATGGCCGCGGCGCCATTAATCTCGCCGAGGAAGTGTTTCTTGCCGCGGCCTCGGGCGCCAGGACGCCGATCGACCGTGAGGCCCTGATCGGCCTCGTGCAGCGCCGCGCGCCGCTTTACGACAAATCGCAGGACGGTCACTACAATCTGATCAGCGCCATGCACAAATCGGTGCGTGGCTCGGACCCCGACGCAGCACTTTATTATCTCGCCCGCATGCTGGCAGGAGGAGAGGACCCGCTCTATATCGCCCGCCGTCTGGTGCGCATGGCGGTCGAGGATATCGGCATGGCCGATCCGCTAGCTCTGGTGCAGGCCAATGCCGCCAAGGATGCTTACGACTTCCTCGGTACGCCGGAAGGGGAGTTGGCGCTGGCGCAAGCCACCATCTACATGGCCACTGCGCCGAAATCGAACGCCGCTTATATGGCGTTCGGCGCGGCGCAGCGCGCGGCTGAGGACAGCGGCTCGCTGCTGCCACCGAAACACATCCTCAACGCCCCGACGAAGCTGATGAAGCAGGAAGGCTATGGAAGCGGCTACGCCTACGACCATCACGAGGCGGAAGCCTTCTCCGGTCAGAACTATTTCCCCGACGGTATGGCGCGACAGAACTTCTATGCGCCCACGTCTCGCGGCTTCGAGCGTGAGATCAAGGAGCGCCTCGACCGCTGGGCGGAACTCCGCGCCAGACGGCCGAAGCGCGAATAGTGCCGGCATGACGATCCAGAGGTGAGGGTGGAAATCGATCATGACGGCTTGCGGCGTACGGTGCTTATCGTGGCGCTGCTCAATCTCGCCTATTTCGGCGTGGAATTCGCCGTGGCGCTTGCCATCGGCTCGGTATCGCTGTTCGCCGATTCCATCGACTTCCTGGAAGACGCGTCCCTCAATCTTTTAATTCTGGTTGGGCTCGGCTGGACCGCGCCGCGCCGCAGGCTGCTCGGTAAAGTCTTGGCGGGCATCCTGCTGGTGCCGGCCGTCGCCACGCTATGGACCGCGGCGCAGAAGCTCGCCATACCCGTCGCGCCCGCGCCCATACCGCTTACGGTCACCGGCGGTGGCGCGCTCATCGTGAATTTCATCTGCGCCGCGCTCTTGATGCGCTTTCGCCATCATGGCGGCAGTCTGAGCCTCGCCGCCTTCCTCTCGGCGCGCAACGACGTGCTAGCGAATGCGGCGATCATCCTTGCCGGCCTGGTCACGGCCTACACGCTGTCGATCTGGCCCGATCTTCTCGTCGGGCTCGGCATCGCCGCCATCAACGCCGACGCCGCGGTTAAAGTCTATAAGGCGCAACGTGAACGCGACATTGCCCAGGCCACACCCTGACGACGTTACTTCGCCACGAGAACCGGGCAGGGCGATAGGTCGACCAGACGGTCGGCGCGGGTGCCGAGGACTCGCTCGTAGAAGGTTGAGTGGCCGGTGGCGCCCGATCACCAGGAGGTCCGCCTTGAGATCCACGGCGAGCATGATGATGTCGCGCACGGGGTGCCCGGCGACGAGGTGCGTGACGAGTTTTACGCCCTTCTCCTCGGCAAGCTGCTCGGCCCGCCGTATGACGGGACGGTAGAAGCGTCCGGCTATGCGCTTTTCGTCGCTGACCTCGCCGATGGTTTCCGGAAAATCTGAAATCTCCTCGACGCAAACCATATGAAGTGACGCTCCAGATAGCTTGGCGAGGTCCACGGCCAGGACGAGGGCCTTGCTGGCGCCTTCGGAGCCGTCATTGGCATGAAGAATGGTCTTGAACATGGGCTGACCCTCTTGCTCTGAGCCGTCACTTGGGAACGCGCGTCGCAGCCGGCTCGGCCGTTGGCGCGCCGCCTTCAACGGTCGCTGACTCGGGCTTAGGCAGCAGATGACGCGGCAGATAGAAGGCGTTGGCGATGATGGTCGGAATCACGGCGCTCGCGATGACCGCGGCAACCAGCGCCGAATATTGCGACTGGTCAATGATCCCGTGTGATAGTCCGAACAGGGCGGAGATCGTGCCGAATGTGAGTCCGGTCGACATCAGGAGGGTGGTGTAAGCCGCCTCCTTCGCCGGCGCCTTGTAGAATTTGGTCACTGGGTAAACGCCGATGATCTTGGTCGCCACCTTGACCACAAGCAGGAGAAGGAAGGCAACAGGGGCCGCGATCAGCGCGGGGATCGAAACGAAGGACCCGGCGCGGATGAAATAGAAGGGCGTGAGCAGTCCGAAGGTGAGCGTCCGCAAGCGCCGGATGAGAATGTGATCCTTGCCGACGCTGCCGGCTAGCACCATGCCGATCAGATAGGCGGGCAGCACCGCTTCGCTGTCGGCCCAGGTGGCGAGCGCGCCCATGCCCAAGAGGCAGAGCAGAAGGAACTTCGTCTCAATCTCGGAGGGGCGGTTGCCGTAAAGACGGAAGAAGCGGGGCGTCACCCAAGGTAGAACGCCGAACGCGACCACGCCGACGCCGAGGAAGATCAGCGTCTTATACGTGAAAGGCGCGAAGATGAGACCGAGCGCCACCACGGTGCCGAGGTCGGTCACGAAACAGGCGGCGAGTACCGTCTTTCCATAGTCGGTGGTGTTGAAGCCAAATTCCAGCATCACCGCATAGACCACGGCGACCGAGGTGGTGGACATGGCGACACCGGCGAGCCAGCTCGGCATTGGGTCCCAGCCGAGCAGATAATGAGCCGCGGCGGCGCAGCCGATGAAGGGAAAGAAGAAGCTCGCAAACCCGATAGCGGCGGCCTCCTTCCATTTCAGCTTGAACACGACCGGATCGAGTTCGGTGCCGGCCAGGAAGGTCAAGACGATAGCGCCCAAGCCCGAAAGGAACTTGATCCAGGTCTCGTCGGTGCCGAGCACCGCCGCGCCGACGAGCGCTCCGAGGATGAGCTGGGCCACGGTGCCCACCACGATCTCAGAGAGGGCGGTTGAAACACGGAACCAGATGGAGAAGAGCGCCGCGACCAGGGCTAGCCCCAGCCAAAGCGCCGCCAATGTCCAGATTTCCGTCATACCGACTTTGCCTTTCCAAGCGTCCGCGGGATCGTTGGCAAGGCAGGGCTACGAAAAAACCCGCCTTGCGGCGGGTTGCGGACCGGGCTCCCACCGCGTAGCAAATCTGCGGTAGGAGTCATCAGCCAAAGGCGGTTCGGGGGGACTCCATCCCCTTCGAATTGTGCCGGCATGCTAGCGTGGTTTCCAGGCAGATCAAGGCTCAATGACACAGAAATCTGCAGTCGAGACGCGTCATGTCAGCGCGGATGAGGACGGCATGCGTCTCGACCGCTGGTTCAAGACGCATTACGCCACGCTGCCGCATAGCCGGCTCGAGAAGCTGCTGCGGACCGGGCAGGTGAGGGTGGATGGCGGCCGCGCCAAGGCGAGCACCCGGCTCGAAGCGGGGCAAAGCATTCGCGTGCCGCCGCTGCCCGATGTGGCGCCTCCTCCCGCAACGAAACCTGCGCCATCCAAAGCAGATCGTGCTTTCCTCAAATCCATCACCCTCTATGAGGACGACGATCTCCTCATCTTGAACAAGCCCTCGGGCATCGCCGTGCAGGGTGGCACCAAGACCGCGCACCATATCGACCGCCTGCTCGAAGGCCTGGGCGATGGACCTGAGACCCGGCCGCGGCTCGTCCATCGCCTCGACCGTGACACGTCAGGCGTGCTGGTGATCGCCAAGCGGCGTATCGTGGCGGCGAAGCTCGGCCGCGCCTTCCAGACGCGTTCGGTGCGCAAGATCTATTGGGCGCTTGTGCATGGTGTGCCGAAGCCGCCGCAGGGCAAGATCGATGCGGCTTTGGTGAAAGCGGCGGGACCTGAAGGCGACCGCGTGCGCAAAGCCAGACCCGGCGAGCAGGACCGCGCGCAGTCGGCGGTGACGCATTACGCCGTGGTGGACCGGGCCGGCCAGACGGTCGCTTTCCTCTCGCTCAAGCCGGTCACCGGCCGCCAGCATCAGCTCCGCGCCCATATGGCCATTCTCGGCCATCCCATTCTCGGCGATGAGAAATATCACGGCGACAGCGATCTGCCCGAAGGCGTGCCGAACAAGTTGCATCTGCACGCGCGGCGCATCAGCTTCCCGCACCCGTCAGGGGAAGGGACAGTCGATATCACCGCGCCTTTGCCCGAGCATATGCGCGAGAGTTTTTCCTTATTCGGATTCGAGGTGGGAGGTGACGCAGATGGATAGAAGCAGACATTGGTTTACGCGTTTTGCGCAATGGGTCGCTCACGCCACGGGACGGCCGATCGCGTTCGGGATTGCCGCGGGCGCAATCATCGTATGGGGTCTTACAGGCCCGATCTTCGGCTTTGGCGATACGTGGCAGCTCGTCATAAACACCGCGACCACCATCATTACGTTTCTCATGGTGTTCGTGATCCAGAATACGCAGAACCGCGATACGGTCGCCATGCAGATTAAGCTCGACGAGTTGATCCGCGTGAACAAGTCGGCGCGCAATACGCTGCTCGATCTCGAAGAGCTCGACGACAGGACCTTGGAGGCAATCCGGCGTGACTACGAGAAGCTCGCGCGCCAAGTACGACCGAAGACGTCGAAAAAGCGGGAGCGTGCCTAGCGTGAGCGGGAAGGGACCTAACGGCGGGGGCGCGAGCTCTGGAAGACGCGCGAATCTACCCAAGCGCTTCTATCAAAACGTTGCCGTCACGGATGAAGGCGGTCGTCACGCCTTGCGGCTTGACGGCAAGATGGTGCGCACGCCGCACAAGACTCTCCTTGCATTGCCCACGCGGACTTTGGCAGAGGCTGTCGCCGAGGAATGGCGCGCGCAAAAAGAACGCATCGACCCTGAGACCATGCCGCTGACGAAGCTCGCCAATAGTGTGATCGACGGTGTCATGGGACGGGAGGATGCCGTCATCGACGACATCATGGCCCATGCCGCCTCCGACCTGCTCTGCTATCGCGCCGAAGCGCCGCAAGGGCTGGTGGCGGCGCAACAGGCGCAATGGGACCCGTTGCTTGCCTGGGCAAAGGACACGCTCGATGCGCCATTTCAACCTGCCGAAGGCGTGATGCATGTCGCCCAGCCGGAAGCCTCGCTGCAAGGGATCAGGCGGCAGGTTAAATCACATGATCCATTCAGCCTCGCCGCGTTGCAGGTGATGACGGGACTATCGGGCTCGGCGCTCCTGGCGCTTGCCGTAGCGCTCGGGCGCCTCACGCCGGATGAGGCGTGGGCAGCGGCGCATGTCGACGAAGACTGGCAGATCAGCCAATGGGGCGAGAACGAGGAAGCCGCCGCGCGCCGCGCGCATCGGCGTCGTGAATTCGAAGCGGCCGCGCGATTGCTTGCGTTGTTACGGGTGAGGGTCTAAGGCGCGCTCTGGCGTCCTATATTATCGAGACCGGCCGCGACATCGGCGATCTTCTCGCAATGGCGCCACAGCGCCTTGATCTCAGCCCGCCGCAATCGCCGTGCGATGGGATTGATGCGAAGGTCATAAACCCGCGCGCATTGGATGGGCGCGAGCTTGATGCCGGATATGGTTTGCGAATCCTGGGTCCGCGCAAGCTGTTCCTCGGTCACCAGCCGCGAGCGGATATCGACCAGTTCGCCGCCGATCCAGCGGTAATAGAAAAACAGACCGAGGCCGATCCCGAGCATGACGAAGGCGGCGAGCAGTGCAGCGATGGGCCCGACACGCATGGAAGTTCCCCCCTTGCGTGCAAGCATGCCCCGTTTGCGGTCTATGGGCAACGCACTTGAAGGGGCGTTTGGCGGCCGTCAAGAGTTAGGCTACCGCCTAGAGCAGGAAATCGCCTGCGTTGAGCGATGCCGTTTTGACCAGGATCTCGAAATCGGCCTTGCCGTCGCCGTTGACGTCACCCTGAACGATGACCTTCGCGCCGAGATCCTTGTACCGCAGCTCACCCTTCACACCACTAAAATCGTCCTTGCCGATCCACGCAAACTTCTGATTGCCAGAGACACCCGTCTTGGCGTCGATGCCCTTGAGGTCGATCTTGTCGCCCTGGCTGCGCTTGAAGTCGGTGATGACGTCGCGCTGGCCGCCCTTGACGCTCTCCTTGATCGAATTGAAGTCGAAGAAGTCGGGGCCCGCGTCGCCGGTGAGGATGTCCTTGCCGCGGCCGCCGGTCAGCGTGTCTTCGCCCGCGCCGCCTTTGATGATGTCGCCGATCTTACTGCCGATCAGCGTGTCGTCCCGGCTGCCACCTGAGAGCTTGACCTTGTCGGCGTTGCTCCAGTCGGCGAAGGTGAAGCCGGAAAGGTCTGCTTCAATCGTAAACCCGGAGGAGGCCGCGAACGAGACCGTGTTGGCGTGCGAATCTCCGGTGATCTTGAAATTGGACGTGAGGGCAGGGCTGAGTTTATTACCCGAGAACTTCACCTCGCTATCGGTGTTCCCGGCGAAGGTGAGTGCGTCAACCTGTAAAAGATAGTAAATGTTGAGGTCGGCGGAGCCAAGCGCCATGATGGTATCGAAGCCGGGGCCGCCATTGCCAAAGCCGTATTGGCCACCATTGCCAGGACCGATGACCGTGTCAGCGTCCAGGACAAGGACGTCATTGCCGCCGTTGCCGGAATAGAAGTCACGGCCCCCATGGCCGTTGAGGATATCGTTGCCGGCGTTGCCGACGAGGGTGTCGTCGCCCGCGAGCAGCACGCTGGCCAAGGTTCCGCTGTTGAATTCGGTCAGCGGTGCAGGCACGAGGCCGGATTAAATTGCCAGCTTGATGGGGATTTGTCCGCCGGTCCACAGCTCGATCGTGTCGAAGGTCCCGCCGGTGGGGAGATTGTCGACACCGTATTGGAAATTTCCTCCGGTGGAGATGAAGCTCACGACTTTGCCCGCAGCCGGCCCATCGGCGTATTTGATCGAGAAGGTCGTGGTGGTGTGCGTGACGATTTCGAAGTCGCCACCGTGAACGCCGGGAAACAGCCAATCGGAGTCGACACCGATCATCGAGAATGCTTGGAAGGTTGCCATACTAAGTCTCCATCAGGGAATGGTGCTGGTGCCTAGAGCAGGAAGTCGCCCGCGTTGAGCGAGCCAGCCTTGACCAGGATTTCGAAATCGGCCTTGCCGTCGCCGTTGACGTCACCCTGAACGATGACCTTCGCGCCGAGATCCTTGTAACGGAGCTCGCCTTTCACACCGCTGAAGTCGTCCTTGCCGATCCAGGCGAACTTCTGATTGCCGGAGACGCCCGTCTTGGCATCAATGCCCTTGAGATCGATCTTGTCACCCTGGCTACGCTTGAAGTCGGTGATCTTGTCGCGCTGACCGCCCTTCACACTGTCGTTGATGGAGTTGAAATCGAAGGTGTCGGCGTCGGTGCCCCCGGTGAGGATGTCCCTGCCAAGGCCGCCGCGCAGCGTGTCTTCGCTCGCGCCGCCTTTGATGATGTCAGCAACCTTGCTGCCGATCAGCCTGTCGTCGTCATTGCCCCCTAGGAGCATGACCTTGTCGGCCTTGCTCCAGTTCGCGAAGGTGAAGCCGGAGAGGTTAGCGTTAAGATTGTAGCCGGCGTACAGGGCGCCAAGCTCGAAGGTAACAGTATTGGCGTGTGCATCGCCGGTGATTTTGAAATTGGACGGAAGGATGAGATTGGGTAGGGGCCCCAAAAAGCTGACCTCGCTGTTGGAATTACCGGCGAAGGTCAAGGCTTCGATTTCGTTGAGCCACTGTGTGAGGATGTCGACCGAGCCAACCGTCTTGATGGTGTCGAAGCCGGCGCCGCCATTGGCAAAGCCGGTGCCGGGACCGAGGAGGGTATCGGGGTGGAAGACGAAGACGTCGTTGCCGCCGTGACCGGCTTGCTTGTCGAAGCCGCCATGGCCGTTGAGGACATCGTTACCGCCGCCGCCGATAAGGGTGTCGTTGCCGTCAAGCAGAAGGTACAAGGTGTCGCGGTTGAACCCTGTCAACCATGCGGGCGCGAGGCCGGTCCAGCTGGCCAGATTGATGTCAATCTGCCCGCCGGTGCTCAGCCAGATCTCATCGAAGGTGCCTCCAATCGGACGGCCCAAGATGTCGTAGGTGAAGTCGGCTGCGGTGGACTTGAAGGTGACGTTAAAACCTGCGGCAGGCCCATCCAGATATTCGATGGTGAAGGTGTCGCCCGTGGTTCTGACCATCTGAAAGTTGTCCCCGCGCAGTCCCGGGAACAGCCAATCCGAGTTGACTCCGATTGAGGTATAGGCCTGGAAGGTTGCCATGATGTCGCTCCTTTGGGATCGAGCCACCACGTCGCTTGAATGCGGAAGGCGCTCATGGTTCCAAGTTCGCGACTGATATGGGGGGACTAGCGCGAGAGGGAACGTCGCGCTGAACAAAGAAAATGCTTAGGTATATTAAGGTATTAGAAGCGTCCGTAGGCGGACAGTCAACGATCAAGGCTACGGCGTAGAACCGCCATAGTGCGGCCGCGCTCCGCGCGCACCCGCACACCGCGGGGCGAGTCACCGAATCTGCGGCGGAACGCGTAGCTGAAATGCGTTACGTCGGCGAAGCCGGATTCGTAGGCGATGTCGGCGATGCGCTTCCCACTTGTCGAGGGACTTGTCAGCAATTCGTGCGCGCGCACCAGTCTGCGTTCGAGCAGATGCTCGGAGAAGGTCTTCGTGGTCTCTTCGAGGAGCCGGTGAATCTGGCGTCCGGTAATGCCGAGCTGCACGCCGACAGCTTCCACCGAGAAGTCGCCGCGCGCGAATTGGGTATCGATCGCTCTCAGCACCGCGCCCCTGCGCGCAGGAAAGTAAACCGCACTGGACTTTCGTTCCGGCGCACTGGGCGGGTCTTGCGCCCGGAAAAGTGCTAAGCTGCCACAATAAGAGCAGGGGCGGCGGCGACAGATGCAAGTACCGGCATGACGGGTAAAATTGTGTTCGCATCGGACGAGCTTCCGGCCGAGCTTACCGACCGCGAACGCTTTTCGCTTTGGCACGATATCTATGCCGCGCGTTACGGCGAATGCGAGATGTCGGCTCAGCCCAACCTGCCCTTTTCGGCGCTCACCGAGCTTGTCTTGTTCGGTGAGATCGGCGTCACGCGATTTATCGTCCCGCTCAGTCACCAAGCCCGCACGGCGCGGCAGGTTGCCGCCGACGCGCGCGACGATGTTTTTATCGGCTTCAATCTCGGTACGGCTGTCGGCCAGCTGCGCCAGCGAGGCCAAGAGCTCATCATGGGAGCAGGGCAGACGATGGTCTTCACCAATGCCGAACCGTTCGCTACCCAGCATGAGGGCATGGTAAAGGCGATGGGCGTGAGCTTGCCGCGACGCGCGCTGCAGGCTTGGAAGACCGCCTGCCCTCGGGACTCGATACCAACAATGCCGTCACACGGCTTCTGAAACGGTACCTTGAATTTCTGCTTGCACCGCAGTCGTTCGACAAGAACCCCGCGGTGGTTGCCCACATCTCGCGAACGCTTCTCGATCTCGTTGCGTTGTCGCTCGGCGCGGCGGGTGACACAGCGGAGCTCGCGACCATGCGCGGACTGCGCGCCGCGCGCGCGCGCGAAATCTTGTCGGAGATCAAGCGAAGTTTCGCCGTTCTCACTTTTTCTCCGGGCGGTATCGCCCGTAAGCTTGGGCTTTCCACGCGCTACCTGCAGGATCTGTTGCAGGAGACCGGTGCGAGCTTCAGCGAGCGCGTGCTCGAGCTTAGGCTCCAGAAGGCGCGCGGCATGCTCACCGATCGCCGGCATGACCGGCTGAAAATCGGCGAGATTGCGCTTGCCTGCGGCTTCAACGGCATTGCCTATTTCAACCAGTGTTTCCGCCGCCGCTTCGGCGCATCGCCGAAAGCGTATCGAGGAGACCGGGCAGTCTAGGGCTAATAGACCCCCACGTAGCGCCGAGCCCAACTACGCTTCTTCATGTCACCCTCGCGAAACACTACTGCCGATTGGCAGGTATTCACGGTGTTAATCTCAAAAGGGATAAGGCTTGCACGGCCTTAACCCCATGCTATGCACGGACCTAACCCTACGACTCATGGGGAGCGGCCATGAAGGAAGTCCTTGAAGAGCTTGAAGTTCGGCGCGCCAAGGCGCGCATGGGCGGCGGCGCGGCGCGAATCGAGGCCCAGCACAAGCGCGGCAAGCTCACCGCGCGCGAGCGGCTCGGCCTGCTTCTCGACGAAGGCTCCTTCGAGGAGTTCGACATGTATGTCGAGCACCGCTGCACCGATTTCGGCATGGACAAGACCAAGGTGCCGGGCGACGGCGTGGTCACCGGCTGGGGCACCATCAACGGCCGCGTGGTTTACGTGTTCGCCAAGGACTTCACCGTGTTCGGCGGCTCGCTGTCGGAAGCGCACGCCAACAAGATGATCAAGATCCAGGACATGGCGCTGCAGAACCGCGCGCCGATCATCGGCCTGTTCGACGCGGGCGGCGCGCGCATCCAGGAAGGCGTGGCGGCGCTCGGCGGCTATGGCGAGGTGTTCCTGCGCAACGTGCTGGCGTCCGGCGTCATCCCGCAGATCAGCGTGATCATGGGCCCGTGCGCCGGCGGTGACGTCTACTCGCCGGCCATGACCGACTTCATCTTCATGGTGAAGGACACCTCCTACATGTTCGTCACCGGCCCCGACGTGGTGAAGACCGTGACCAAGGAGGAGGTGACCGCGGAACAACTAGGTGGGGCTATAGTCCATACGACGAAGTCGTCGATCGCCGACGGCGCCTATGACAACGATGTCGAGGTGCTGCTGCAGATGCGCCGGCTGATGGATTTCCTGCCCTCGAGCAATCTCTCCGGCGTGCCGGAGCTGCCGACCCGCGATCCGTGGGACCGCATGGAGCCGTCACTCGACACGCTGATCCCCGATAATCCCAACAAGCCTTACGACATCAAGGAGCTGATCCTGAAAGTCGTCGACGAGGGCGATTTCTTCGAGATCCAGGAGGCCTTCGCGCCCAACATCGTGGTCGGCTTCGCCCGCATGGAAGGCCGCACCATCGGCGTCGTCGCCAATCAGCCGATGTTCCTCGCCGGCGTGCTCGACTCAGACGCCTCGCGCAAGGCGGCGCGCTTCGTGCGCTTCTGCGACTGCTTCAACATTCCGCTTGTCACCTTCGTCGACGTGCCGGGCTTCCTGCCGGGCACCGACCAGGAGTACGGCGGCCTGATCAAGCACGGCGCCAAGCTCCTGTTCGCCTTCACCGAGGCCACCGTGCCGAAAGTCACGGTGATCACCCGCAAGGCCTATGGCGGCGCCTACGACGTCATGAGCTCAAAGCATATTCGCGGCGATGTGAACTATGCCTGGCCGTCGGCCGAGATCGCGGTGATGGGGGCCAAGGGCGCCGCCGAGATCCTGTATCGCGCCGAGCTTTCCGACCCGGCGAAGATCAAGAAGCGCATCGACGAATATCAGACGCGCTTCGCCAATCCGTTCGTGGCGGCGGAGCGGGGCTATATCGACGAGGTGATCCTGCCGCACGGCACGCGCAAGCGCATTGCCCGGGCGCTACAGATGCTGCGCAACAAGAGGCTCGAGAATCCCTGGAAGAAGCACGACAACATCCCGCTTTAAGTCTGTCCGCCGCCATCGGCATCCGGGGATAAAATGACTGAAATTCAGGATGTCAGGGGCACGGCCTTCATCGTTGCCGAATTCCGGGCCTGGGAGAATGCGGCGCCTCATCCGCTATTCGTCGATCCCGTCGTGCCGATCTTTCTCGACGCGCGGACGCGCGCCGCAGCGGAGCGCATGGTCGCCGGCTTCCCGCCAGGCGAGTGGGCAGTCCATCTCAGGACGCGCTATCTCGATGATCACCTCGATCTGCAGCTTACCAAGGGCTGCCGGCAGGTCGTCATTCTCGGCTCAGGCCTTGATACCCGCGGCGTGCGCAAGGCCGCGCCGGGCGTGGTCTATTTCGAGATCGACGACAAGGACATCATCGATTTCAAGAAAGCGCGCCTCAAGCGCGCCGGGTTTGAGGCTCCAATCGTTTTCATCGCCGGCAATTATGTCACGGACGGCTTGATGGGAATGCTGGAGGCCAACGGCTTCGACCGCGACGCACCGAGTTATGTCATCTGGGAAGGCAACACGATGTATCTGACGAAGCCCGCAGTTCTCGGCGTGCTTCAGGCATTGAGGCGGCATGTCGGGCGCTGCGCCATCTCCATGGACTATATGAGCGAGGAG
Organism: Alphaproteobacteria bacterium; assembly: GCA_016869535.1. Taxonomy (GTDB): domain Bacteria; phylum Pseudomonadota; class Alphaproteobacteria; order Rhizobiales; family Methyloligellaceae; genus Methyloceanibacter. The sequence goes on from VGDX01000012.1 coordinate 94,058, forward strand.
ATCATTGCCGGCAGGACGGGAGACCCGCGCACGTCGCGCTTCGTCGAGCATTTCGCCGAGATGGGCGCGCCATGGCGCTTCGGCGTCGACGATCTCGGCGCGCTTGCCGGCGAAGCCGGGATGGCAGTCGTGGACAACGCCAAACTGGCCGATCTCCACCACGCCTATCGGCCCGGCCGCCCTCTGGAGGGTGCCTTCCTCGACAATTATTCGATTTGCACGCTCGAACCCGCTTGAGAGGCTAAACGCCTCCGCTACGGCGTCTTGTCGGCAGGCGCGGTCTCGGTGAGTTCACCCGCCGGGAAGGCTTTGCCGCCCATGACCGTGCCAAGCACCTTGATGTCCTTCAGCTCATCGGGCGAGGTGACGTCGAGCGGGTTGCGGTCGACAATGGTGAAATCGGCAAGCTTGCCGGCCTTGATGGAGCCCTTCTTGTCGTCCTGCCCAAGCAGGTAGGCCGCGCCGAGGGTCACCGCGTGCAAGGCTTGTGGAATGGTGATGCGTTCGGCCTCACCCAGCACGCGCCCCGACATGGTCTCGCGCGCCGTCGCCGTCCACATGCTGAAGATCGGATTGACCGGCGTGACCGAGGCATCCGAATGCATGCTGAAGGGGATACCCAGGCGCTGCGCGCTACCCGCCGGGTTCATGTCCTCCGCCCGGTCAGGCCCCACGAATGTCGAATAGTGCAGATCGCCCCAATAATAAATGTGGTTGGTGAAGAGATTGGTGCCGACGCCGAGCTCTTTCATCCTGACCAGCTGGCTTTGCGTCACATATTGATTGTGCTCGAGCCGATCCCTGGTTGGCGGCTGCGGGTATTTGCGCTGAGCCTCGGTGAGCGCGTTGAGCGCCATCTCGGTTGCTTCATCGGCGTTGGTGTGGATCACCGCCTGGAAGCCGCGCTTGTGGACCTCGCTCACCCACTCGGTCAGATCGTCCTGCGAGATGTTCGCCACCCCGTTGGCAAACGTCTTGTAGTAGCCGGGCCATTGAAAGAGGCCGGTATAACCCTGGATCGAGCCATCGACGACGAATTTGACGCCGCCAAAACTGAGGCGGTCATTATCGGCCTTGTGCCATTCGCTAAGAGCATCGAGGCCGCCCTTGGCTGCGACCTCAGGGCTTTGGAACACCTGGATGATCGGATTGAGAACGATGCGCACCGGGAAGTTCGGATCGGCGGCAACAGTCTGATAGGCTTGGTAACCGCCGGGAAGGCTGCCGAAGGAGAGATCGGCGAAGGTCGTCACGCCGACACGATGCGCGAGCTGGGCGGCGCCCCAGGTCGCCTTGAGCAAGGTCTTGGCATCGAGCGGCGGGAGTTTCGAGGCGAAAGCAAGTGCCGCCTTGATCTCCTCGATCTCGCCGGTCGGCTTGCCGTCCTTCTTGATGATGCCGACAATATCGGTGTCGTCGCCGATACCGGCGATCTCGAACGCCTTGCTGTTGGCGTAGTAGATGTGCATCGACAGATTCTCGACGAAGATCGGATGGCCGTTGGAGATCGGATCGAGGTCGGCGCGGGTGAGGGGCGAGTCGGCATAGAACTCCGGCTGATACCCCCAGCCGACCAGCCAGCTTCCATCGTTCGGCAGTTTGGCTGCCGCCTCCTTCAACCGGTCGAGGACAGCCTGTTTGGTCTCCAGACCTTTCACAAGCGTGCCGTCAGGCGCCACGCGATCGAACCGGCCGACATACGCTCCAAGCCACAGCACGCCGGTTATCTGCGGGTGCATGTGCGCTTCGATCAGGCCGGGGATGATCACCGCGTCTTCAAATTGCCGGTCGATCTCGACCTCCTGGGTGGTGACCCAGCCCTTCACCTCGTCAAGCGTGCCGGCGCCGAGAATCTTCCCGTCCATGACCGCCACGGCCTCGGCGGTCGGCGTGCCGGGATCGAGAGTCACAATCGTCTTCGCCGTGTAGATGGTGATTTTGTCTTCGGCCGGCTGCGCGGCCGCCGTGGCCGGTTGGGGGGCAGGGGTGTCTATGCCATGCGGCTCACGTGCAAGTTCATGATTGCCTGCAAGTGCCAAATTCGGCACGACGAAAGCCGCGGCAAGCAACAATTGTTGTATAATTTTCATAAGTTGTTCCCTTGTGTCTGACCACTATTGCCGGATCCATAGCGGGTTGGCGAATGTCGCGCCTTTCTGGCAGGGGCACAAGATGGGAGCTAGGTCGGGACAGCTGGATGACGTTTGATCGAATAATGCGCTGGTCCAGGCAATCATGTAGTCTTGGTGGGAAAAGTCTTAGTCGGACCGGTTTTCATGGAGGAAACAGTAGAATGAAACGCACGCATGCAACGATCGGCTTTGCCACCTTCCTCGGCGCCGCGCTGGCGGCAGGCTCGGCACTGGCGGTGACCGCCTATTCCCCTACCGGCCATCTCAATGTGCGGAGCGGTCCGGGCTTCCAGTTCCCGGTGGTCAATCAGATCGGGCAGGGCGTCAATGCCCAGGTCACCGGCTGCGTGTCCGATTTCTCCTGGTGCAGCGTGGCGCTTCCCGACGGCACGACCGGCTGGGCCTCGGCGCCATATCTCGTCACCGGCGCCACGACGCCGCCCAAGAATCTTCAGGTCGCCGGCGCCGCGCTCAATATTCCCGTCGTCACGCCTGTAGACACTCATTCCAACGTGGTCGCCACGCCGCCGGTCGGCCCGATGGTCGCGGTCCCGCCCACGGTTATCGTCGCGCCGATTGCGCCACCGCCCGAAGTCATTACCTATGTGACGCAGCAGACGGTGGCGCCGGTTTACGTCAATGGCGAAGTGATGGTCGGCGCGGTGTTGCCCGTGGCGGCCCCGACTTATGACATTCCGGCCTCGCCTTACGATTTTACCTATGTCAACGGTCAGCGGGTCCTGATCGAGCCTACCGCCAGGAAGATCGTCTACGTCTTCAGGTAAGCGACGCGCGAAATGAGCCGGGCCGAGAGAAATCTCATCGTCTTGGCTCTTTTGAGCGGATGCTCTGCTTTATTTGCACCTGTGGCGGGCGCGGAGATGTCGTCTCCGGGCAACGGGATCGACTACACCGCCGCCGCCACGTTCACCACCGACTATATTTATCGCGGCATCTCGCAGAGCGCCGGCGATCCGGCCGTGCAAGGCTATATCGAAGCGACGCATAAGCTTCTTTATGCCGGCGTCTGGGCCTCGAGTATCGATTTCGGCAAGCAGCTGAACCGCGCCGGGAACTTGCAAGAGGCAGCGAATCTGGAACTCAGCACCTACGCCGGTATCAGACCGCAATGGCAGGGCATCCACTTCGATTTCGGCGTCGCCTATTATGCCTATCCGGACTCGTTCCCCCCGGGCCAGTTCGACTATGTGGAGTTCGACGCCATGGCCGACTACACATTGTTCGACACGCTCAACTTTCAGGGGGTGGTCTGGTGGTCGCCGGATGAGTCCACCACGAACGACGAACTCCAGGGTGCTGCGTTCACCGTGAGCTATGTTTTGCCGAAGGTCTGGGTCATGAGTCCGACCGTCAGCGCGCTGATCGGCCGGCAATGGGGCGAGGGGGATGATGAGACCTATACGTACTGGAACACCGGCGTGACGCTCAAGATGAGCAGTCATCCCGTTTGGTATTTCGACATCCGCTATTGGGACACCAACCTCGAGGACTGCATCGATGCGCCCACTTTTCAATGCGGCCCGCGCGTGGTCGGTTCCTTGACCGCTTCATTCTAGCAACCCAAGATGATCTCTAAGCCTAGGAGGAAACGCGCATGGACAGTCGATTGAGTATTGCGGCCCTCGCCGCCGGTATCATGCTTGCAGGAAGCGCTTCGGCCGAGACGGCGGTCGCCACGGCCGTGTTCAAATGCGACGGCGGCAAATCGATCGACGCCACCTTCTATGGCGACTCTGTCGATCTGAAACTCAGCGACGGCCGGAGCATGAAAGTGCCGCAAGCCATGTCGGCCTCAGGCGCTCGTTACGCCAACAAGGATGAGACCTTCGTGTTCTGGAACAAGGGTGACACCGCCTTCGTCACCGAAGGAAAAGACGCCAAGGAGACCTATACCGGCTGCGTCACCGGCAAATGACCGGGGATAGGCTCCCAAGATTTTGACCGATCCAGCAAGGCTCACCAACAAATTCTGATGAAGATGCGGGGGATAGGCGGCCGCCTTATCCCCGTGGGCCGCGCTTGCCTTACACTCGTCAAATCCCTGCTCCACGAGGGATGTGTGGCCTAGGACCGTCCTTGTCATGCGGAGCGGGGACTGCGGCGCCTGAGGTATCGCGGGAAAGCATGGCGACGTCAGAGCACGCATCCGCCATGGCCGCGACGGAATAACGGACCAAGCCTCGGGGGTCCCTGGACTCGCCGCCGCGCTCCTCTCGGGTGCGGTTGGGTCCCCCTCCGGTGTGGTCCCGAGGTTGCGGACGTGCAAGCGCGAGTCGGACTTCAATATCGCCGCGCGCGGGGTGCCCATAAGGCTGCCCTTTTTGACTGCAGTCGGACGCGGCCTTCGGGCGCTCCGCGCAATCCCTCATCCCTCGCGGGCAATCCCGGCGAGATATTTCGTGCTGTCCGGGGTAACAGCTGAGCCGAACTATTACTCTGCGCAGCGTAAATATTGGTCGCGTATCTGCAAAATCATGGTGGTAAGGAGGGCAAGTCTCGGGCTAATTTCCTGAAGAAGTATCGAGGGATAGGGATGCTCAAGCCTTGCCTCATCGCCGGTCTGTTGTGCGCTGCCTTGGCCGTAATTCCGGCGTGGGCCGAGGAAGAGGCGCAAGACCAAGGACCGTCGGTCACCCTGCCGATCGAACCTCAATCGCCGGCTTCATCTTCCGTGACGCCCGATGCACCGTCGGTTCATGCCATCGACCCGGCATCGCCGCCCTCCGAGCCACCTATCGCTGAGACTCCACCCGAGCCCGCCGGGCCGCATCCCGTGGTGGAGCTCATCAAGACCAAGCTTGCCGATGCCGGTCTGCGCAAGGATGCCAACGCGGCAGATCTCGCTGCGCTCGATGAATTCTATCGGACACGCACCGGTGGACCTCTGTGGATGACGGAGATGGGTTTTTCGTCGAAAGGGCAGGAGGTCGTGTCAGAGATCGAGCAGGCCGACGATTGGGGTCTCGACAAATCGGCCTTCGAGCTGCCGCAGCCAGATGCGCTGCCGAAAACTCCCGAGGCGCAGGCCGATGCCGAAATCAAGCTCGATCTCGCCATCCTGACATATGCAAGGCACGCGCGCGGCGGACGCTACACGCCGTCAGAGATCAGCGTGCTGTTCGATCAGGTCGCGCAATTGCGCGATCCCAAGATCGTACTTGCCGAGATCGCCGTGGCGGAAGAACCCGATGCCTATCTCCGGTCGCTGCATCCTCAACATGAAGGCTTCGCGCGCCTGCAAAAGGCACTGGTCGAGGCGCGCAAAGGCGATGCAGAAAATAGCGGCGATGCGGAGAGCAAAGAGGGTGAGGCAGACTCTAAGGAGAAGCCAGATGAAGCGGCGATCAGGCGGATCGTCTTAAACATGGAGCGTTGGCGCTGGCTGCCTGAGGATCTCGGCGAGATGTATGTCTGGCTCAATACGCCGGAATACATGCTTTACCTGGTCAAGGACGGAAAGACGATCTTCACCGACAAGACACTGGTCGGCACCATCTCGAATGCCACGCCGGTCTTCTCAGCAGACATGGGCTCTGTCGTGTTCAATCCGGAATGGATCGCGCCCCGCTCGGTGCTCAGGGAGACGTTGCTGCCGCCTTTGCGCAATAAGAATTATGACTTCCTCAAGAAGCACAGGTTCTCCGTGCGGTATGGCGGCAAGCCCGTCAACGTCGCCAAGGTCAAATGGAACAGCCAGAACATCCACAATTACACCTTCATCCAAAGACCGGGCCCCGGCAACAATCTCGGCAAGGTCAAGTTCCTCTATCCCAACAAGCACGACGTCTACATGCATGATACGATTCCGGTGCGTAAGAAGGTTTTCGAGAAATCGGCGCGTTCGATCGGCTATGGCTGCGTGCGCATGGAGAAGCCGCAAGACTTCGCCGAAATCCTGCTCGATGAGGATCAGGACTTGCCGAAAACCAGAGTGAAGGAATTGTGGGACAAGAGCGTCAACGCGCCCGTCGAAATCAAGAGCACGATTCCGGTGCACACCACTTATTTCACCACCGTCGTCGACGACGAGGGCAAGGTCGAGACCTTCGTCGATCTCTATGGGTTGGACCGGAAGATGGCGACGGTGATGTACGACAGCACCGACGGATTCCCCCCGCCACCACCTGAAGTCAAGCAGCGGCGCGCCACGGGTACCACGGCCGGGGTTAGCCGCCCGAGTGGCGGGGTAGCCGATACGCTGGGCGGTCTCCTCGACTAGATAAGGCCAGGTAATTGCAGGGAAAAAAGATCATTGAAACGGCTTGCAACCCGCCGCAATGTTGCTATCCCCTTGGTTTGATTTGCGCCACTTGGGGCGCAATTTTGCCCTCTGCAGAGGCTAGAACGCCCGGCAAGATTCCATTTAGGGACCCCGGGCCACACTCCATCTGCCATGTTTAAGCGTCTCCTCATCGCCGCCATTCTTATCGCCCTGTTTCTGGGTGGCGTCGCCTATTTCCAGTTGGTGTTCAAGCCGGCGATGATCGCCGACTTCGTCGGCAAGATGGCGCCGCCTGCGGCCACGGTGACGACGGAGCCGGCCAAGACCGAGACTTGGGTGGCACGGGTGCATTCGATCGGCACGCTGGTGGCCATTGAAGGTGTTGAGGTTGCGCCGCAGCTCGGCGGCACGGTTATGGAGTATTTCTTCGACAGCGGGCAGGAAGTGAAGACAGGCGAGAAACTCGTACAGCTCGACATCTCGGT
>VGDX01000013.1 GCA_016869535.1 Alphaproteobacteria bacterium
CGGGGGAATGTCGGATCAAATTAAGTGACTGCAAATGTAGATAAAAAATGGTGCCGCCGAGTAGGATTGAACTACTGACCCCGTCATTACCAATGACGTGCTCTACCACTGAGCTACGGCGGCGATGCACTCGATGTGGGCGAGTGAGGCGGCGCAACGGCGCCTAGCAACGCCGGAACCTGCCATAGCGGGGAAACCCGTGCAAGGCGGAGCGCCGTCGCCATGGCCATGGTCATGATATGGGCGGTGATATACTAGATGTCATGGGTAGCAAGCAGCCAAGCGGACCTAAACGGAACGAAAGTGCGACCTCAAGGCAGGCGCGCCTGGAACAGGAGCTTCGCGCCAACCTGTTGAAACGCAAGGAACAAGCTCGTACTCGTCAACGTTCAACCATCCCCAGCAAAGAAGGGGGACAGAGCAAAGCCTAGGGAGTAAGCTTGCGTCTTTGGCCGGTTCTTGAGAGGGGACGGCCAGCGTCAGACGGGGGACGGCAATTTGGAAGCGCGAAGTCAAAGAAGCGCGCGCGGGAGCTATGGCGGCATGGACCGCATCCGCATAATCGGCGGCAAGCGGTTGGAGGGGACCATCCCCATCAGCGGCGCCAAGAATGCGGCGCTGCCGTTGATGATTGCGAGCCTCCTTACCCGCGAAACGCTTACCTTGAAGAACGTCCCACGGCTCGCCGATGTGACGCAGCTGTCGCGCATCCTCGGTAATCATGGCGTCGACATCACTGTCGCCGGCAAGCGTGCCGGGCAGAGCACCAGTGACGGCCAGACCGTCAAGCTGACCGCCGAAGAGATCGTCGATACCACCGCGCCTTACGCAATGGTGGCCCGCATGCGCGCGAGCTTCTGGGTTCTCGCGCCGTTGCTCGCCCGTTGCGGCGAAGCGAAGGTGTCGCTGCCCGGCGGCTGCGCCATCGGCACGCGCCCCGTCGATCTGCATCTCGCCGCCTTGAAATCGCTCGGCGCCGAGATCGATCTCGAGGGCGGCTATGTCATAGCCCGCGCTCCGAAAGGTCTTACTGGAAACAAGATCGTCCTGCCCAAGGTGTCGGTGGGCGCCACGCATAATACTTTGATGGCGGCAGTGCTCGCCCGCGGCGAGACGATCATAGACAATGCCGCCCGCGAGCCCGAAGTCGCCGATCTCGCCACCTGCCTCGTCGAGATGGGCGCGAGAATCGACGGCATCGGTACTTCGACGTTACGCATCGAGGGTGTCCCTTCATTGCACGGCGCCGAGCATACCGTGCTCCCCGACCGCATCGAGACCGGAACCTATGCCATGGCCGCGGCGATCACCGGCGGCGAGGTGTTTCTCGAGGGCGCTCGCGCCGACCTCCTGCAAGAAGCGCTTCAGCTTTTGCGCGATACTGGCATCGAGGTCGAGGAGAGCGCATCCGGTATCAAAGTTTCACGGAACGGCGGGGGCTTGCAGGCCGTATCCGTCGAAACCCAACCCTTCCCCGGCTTCCCCACCGATTTGCAGGCCCAGCTCATGGCGCTGATGTGCATGGCCAAGGGCACGTCGCAAGTGCGCGAGACCATCTTTGAGAACCGCTTCATGCATGTGCAGGAGCTGGCGCGGCTTGGCGCCCGCATCGAGCTCAAAGGCGACACGGCGCTCGTCACCGGCGTTAACGATTTGCGCGGCGCGCAAGTCATGGCTACGGATTTGCGGGCCTCGGTCTCTCTCATTATCGCCGGGCTCGCCGCGCAAGGCGAAACGCTGATCGGCCGCGTTTATCATCTTGACCGTGGCTTCGAGCGTATCGAGGAGAAACTCGGCCGCTGCGGGGCCCATATCGAACGGATTTCCGGCTAAGGCTTCCCTCAGCGCGTATTTTTTGCCATTCCTGAGATTATGTCAGACAGCACCGCACCTGCCGCGACTCCGCTGAAGCTGGTCGCCCTCGACGAGGAGGACCTCGCCGTCGTGTCATCGCATCTCCAGGATGCGGTGGTGCGGGTGGAGGACCTCGCTTATCTGCCTGGGCAGAAACGCTTCGCCGCCGTTCTCAATCGCTTCGATTGGGAGAATGCCGGCGCGGATGGCGGCGATGCCTATCAACGGCGGCGTGCAGCGCTCCGATTTGACCGGGTGCTCGGCGCCAAGCTCAAGAACATCAAGCCCACGGTCCGCGACAGAATTTTGTCGTTGCTCGCCGTCAGCTTCGAGGCCAACGAGGCGCCGAGCGGCAAGGTGACGCTGTTCTTCTCCGGTGACGCCTCGATCTTGCTCGAAGTCGAATGTATCGAAGCCGAACTTAAGGATCTCGGCCCGGTCTGGCGCACGCGCTTCAAACCCGAGCATCCGGGCGGCGAGCCCGGCGATGCCGGCTCCTAGAGAGCCACGTCATGGTTCTGTGGCTCAAGACCGGCGATGCCAATTTCGAGGATCGCTTCCAGCAACTTCTGTCCGCCAAGCGCGAGACGGCGGAAGATGTCGGCGAAGCCGTCGCCAAGATCATCGCCCGCGTGCGCAAGGAGGGTGACGCGGCGCTGGTTGATCTTACGCGCACCTATGACAACCTCGATCTGAATGAGACCGGCATCAAGGTTACGGCGGCGGAGATTTCAGCGGCGCGCGCCAAGGTCGACGCGGACGTGCTTGCGGCGCTGGAACTTGCCCAGGCGCGCATTCTCGACCATCACCGCCGCCAGCTCCCCAAGGATGACAGCTATAAGGATAAGGCCGGCGTGGAGCTTGGTACGCGCTGGACGCCGGTTGAGTCCGTGGGACTTTATGTGCCGGGCGGTACGGCGAGTTATCCGAGCTCCGTGCTGATGAATGCGGTGCCTGCCAAAGTTGCCGGCGTGCCACGCATCGCCATGGTGGTGCCGGCGCCGAAGGGTGAGCTGAATCCACTGGTGTTGGTGGCCGCCGCGCTGGCCGGTGTCGACGAGATCTACCGCATAGGCGGGGCGCAAGCTGTCGCCGCGCTCGCTTACGGAACGGTGGCAATCAAACCGGTCGCCAAGATCGTCGGGCCCGGAAATGCCTATGTCGCCGCGGCCAAGCGGCAGGTGTTCGGTCAAGTCGGCATCGACATGGTGGCAGGTCCATCGGAGGTGGTGGTGATCGCCGATGCCGATAACGATCCCGCCTGGATCGCCACCGATCTGCTGGCCCAGGCCGAGCATGACGAAGCGGCGCAAGCCATCCTTCTGACCGACGACGCGAATTTTGCCAAGGCCGTGGAGAAGGCCGTCGAGACCGAGCTTTCTACCCTGCCACGCGAGACGGTTGCGCGAGCGAGTTGGCGCGACAACGGCGCCATCATCCTGGTGCGTCACCTCGATGAAGCCGCGGCGCTGGCCGATCGCCTCGCGCCCGAACATCTGGAGATCGCCACGCGCGACGCCGACAGCATCGCGGCCCACATCAAGAATGCCGGCGCCATTTTTATCGGGCGCTATACCCCGGAAGTGATAGGCGACTACGTTGCCGGCACCAACCATGTGCTGCCGACCGCACGCAGCGCCCGCTTCGCCTCGGGCCTTTCGGTACTGGACTTCATGAAGCGCACGTCGATGCTCAAGCTCGATGCCGACAGCCTCAATGCGCTTGCGCCTGCCGCTGAGGCACTCGCCCGCGCCGAGGGGCTCGAGGCCCACAGGCGTTCCGTCGCCATCAGGCTGAACCCGAAGGTTTGACATGGCCGAAACGGATCGGACCTGGCCGGAAAGCGCGCGGCTCGTGGCGGTCACCCTCGACCAGAGCTCGATCGGCCGTCCCAACGCCGAAGTCGAGCATGAGCGCGAAGTCGCTATTTTCGATCTCCTTGAGCGTAATGCATTCGCGCTCGAAGGCCATGACGGAGGCCCCTATACGCTGCATCTGTCGCTCGCCGACGATCGCCTGGTGTTCACTGTTGCCGATGTCGAGAGCGCGCCAATCCAGAATGTGACGCTGTCGCTGTCGCCGTTCCGCCGTTTGGTGAAGGATTATTTCCTCATCTGCGAGAGCTACTACCAGGCGATCAAGACGCAACCCGCCTCGAAGATCGAAGCGATCGATCTCAACCGGCGCAATGTTCACGACGAAGGCAGCCACCTTCTCCTCGAGCGGCTCAAGGGCAAGATCGGCGTGGATATCGCCACCGCGCGGAGGCTATTCACGCTGCTTTGCGCCTTGCACTGGAAGGGTTGACGCTAAGGCGGGGAGAGGGAACTATTAACAGCTCCCCGCCATTTTCTAACAGAACAAGACTTCGTCAAAAGGAGACCAAGCCATGCGTTTCGTTCTTCCAGTTCTTGCAGCGTTTGCGTTGGCTGTCGCGTCAATCCCGGCGGAGGCAGCTGGACCCATAAGGACTGTCGCAAAAGGAACGGCGACAGTCGGCAAGGGCGTAGCCAAAGGGACGGTAACGGCAGGCAGAGGTGTCGCCCGCGGCACGGCCAAGGTTGCCAAAGGCTCCGGCAGATTCGTGTGCCGTGTGTTCACTCTCGGCCGCCGCTGCTGAGACGGCAATCAAGATATCGCGGGAAGCATCCGATTCTCCCCCAGATATCGTGGATTCAACCGCGTCTGTGTTGGTTGCGATGTTTAATTTATAGACTGTGGCAGTAACGCTACAGCAATTCCTGCTCCCTTCCCTAGAATAGCTCGGGGGCGTTTCATACGAAAGTCCCGGAGTGTCTTAGTTTCTAGCCGGGGGGCTGTATGACGCGGTGCAGTGATTGTTTGCTTGCCAAATATGACAGCATAAAGCGGCCGGCGGACCGCAGATCCCTCCTGCTTGGTACCGCGCTGGTCTCGACCTTGTGGCTCGGCAGCGCGTTCGCCCCGGTTCCGGCGGCAGCGCAATCCATCGTCATCGAAACGTTTGAGCAGGTAAACAACGCCAAAAAGTTAAACGTTACTCTTGAAGCCGATATCGTTAACGAGAACATCCTCGAAGTTAACGACGACATTTTTGCCACTGTTAACATCGGGATCATTACTAACGGCAATCTCAATCAATCTCTCGATGCCGATCAGTCCGTCTTGGTCTTGAGCGATATCGTCGTCAATAATAGCGGCGAGATCGATCCGCCAATCGGCATCCTCGCGGCCATCGACAATCAGAATATCGCACTGGCGAACCTGGCCTTGTCCGTGGCGCTCGATCTTGGTGTCGTAGTCGGCGGCAATCTCACGCAGTCCATTACCTCCAATCAGACCAATGCCATAACGAACAATATCGACCTCAATAACAACGCCAAGGTCACGGCCACCCAGATCGGCATATTCACACCTACCCTCAATGAAAATATCGCACTTGCCAATTTAAGCGCCGTCATTCTTGCCAATGTCGGTTCCCTTGTCGGCGGCAACATAGTGCAAACGGGAAGTTCCGATCAGGCAAACGGGATCATCACCACGACCAACATCGTCAATAGCGGCGAAATCGACCCGGAAATCGGCATCGTTTCGCTGATCGACAATCAAAACATCGCGGCTGCGAATCTTGGCCTCGTCGCCGCTGCCAATATCGCCACTCTCACTGACGGAGACGTCACACAGAGAGCGAGACTCGGTCAGACCAATACAATCACGAGCCAAACCGGCGTTGGCAACAGCGGGGCCGTAACGGCCGATGAAGCCGGTATTTTCACCTTCATCGACAATCAAATCATCGCTCTCACCAATATCGGCGCCGCTGCGGCCGTTAATGTCATTGCCGCAACCGGCGGTGACGTCACGCAATCAGCGGCGCTCAATCAGAAAAACACCCTCGCGAGCGGCGCCAATATCGTCAATAGCGGCGAAATCGATTCCAATATCGGCCTTCTGGGCGCCGTCAATACCGACAATGCCGCTCTCAGTAATATCGGCGGCGCTTTTACGGCCAATGCTATCGCCGCAAACGGCGAGGATGTCACGCAGTCAGCAAGGCTCCGTCAGAGCAACGCGATTACCGGGCATATCGGCATCGACAACGGCGGCAAAATTGACGCCGACGATGCCGGTATCTTCGGCCTCATTAATAATAGAAATATCGCGCTGGCCAATATCGCCATCGACGCCAACATTAACCTAATCGCCGACACCGTTGGCGACCTCGCGCAGTCCTTAGAGGCGGGCCAAGCCAATAAAGTCGCGAGTCATATAGATATCGTCAATAGTGGCGACGTTCGCGCCCGAAACATCGGTATCGGCGGTGTGATCATCAATGAAAACATCGCCTTTGCCAATATTGGCCTCAATGGTGACCTCAATATCGTCACGACGATCGGCGGAGATGTCACCCAGTCCGCCGATATCGATCAAAGCAACAGGCTGGTGAGCCGGATCGGTATCGCCAATAGCGGCAATGTACACGGCAACAACATCGGCATCGGCGCTCAAATCGACAATCAAAATATCTTGTTTGCCAATGCTGCCGCGGCAGGCGTCCTGAGCGTCGCCAGCACTATCGGCGACGACCTGTCGCAAACGGCGGCGATTAGGCAACGTAACAGTATCGAGAGTTTTATATCCGTCAAAAATAGCGGCAGCGTCTTTGGTGGCGATGTCGGCATCTTCGCCTCGATTGTCGAGCCAGTGTTTGCCGCAACCAATGATGCAGTCATTCTCATCGACGCGGACGGCAGGGAGACTTTGGTCCGGAATACCGTCATCAGCAGCGGCATCACCATTCACAATACGGGAACAATCACCGCCGGCTCGCTGTTGGCCATCGACACCGAAGGGGCTTCGACGACCATCATCAATACAAATGGCGGTGTGATCGAGGGCTTTATCGACCTTACCGATAGACAGGACCTGTTCGACAATAAGTCTGGCGGCACGTTAAGTCTGGCGGCACGTTCGAAGCTCGCGAGACCAGCGATTTCCGTGGAGGCAACGACCTGTTCCGCAATGCCTCTGGCGGTACGGTTCATACCGCCAACGATCCAAACCGCCGCGAGACAACCTCCTTCATCAATCTCGAGCGCTTCCACAACCGCGGGCTGATCTCCATGGTCGACGGCCGCGCCGGCGATGTGTTCGAGATCTCGAACACGGTCGGGCAAGAGGATCTTGCCTTCGTCGCATCGGGTAACTCGACTCTCGGTTTCGATGCCTTCCTTGGCGGTCCCGGCTCGGTGGCCGACAATTTCGTCGTCAACGGCGATATCAAGGGCCGTACCATGCTGGCAGTGAACAACACCAATTTCGGTCCGGGCGCGTTCAACTCCAAAGGCATCCCGGTGGTGTTCGCCAATGCCCGGGTAAAGAGCAATGCCTTTTACTTGCCCCAGCCGATCGATACCGGCTTCGTCGACTACGATCTGTTCTTCCGCCGGACGGGGAGCGGCGTTTTCGAATTGCGGTCATTCATTGGCGGCGGCGCGCTGCTGCTGCCGCAGCTCATCACCGCCACGCAGGATATCTGGCACCAAGGCTCATCCACCTGGTTCGACCGCACCGCCGATTTGAGGGTGCTGCTCGCCGGCGGCGCGTCACCCACCGCCTATAATCCTAATGGTGGATACGTTGACGGCGCTGCCGGGGCCGGTTCATTCACGCCGGCGGTGTGGGCCAGGGGCTCAGGCGCCTGGCTCGATCGCGACGGCAGCGAGACGGTCAATGCCTTCGGGCGCAACTACACTTTCGATCTCAGCCGCGATCTCGATGTGCTCGACTGGCAGATGGGGCTCGATCTCGGCAAACGGGATTTCCTGTCGCAAGGCGATATCCTCGTGTTCGGCATGCTCGGCGGCTTTGTCGGCGCCGGCCTCGACTACGACCAGCTCGCCCGGCAGTTCGATTTCTCGGGCGGCCAGATCGGCGGCTATGCCACCTATCTCAGAGGTGGGCTATTCGTCGATACCCTGCTCAATGCGCATCTTCTGGAGATGGAGACCGAGGCTCTCGGCATGCCGCGCTCGCTCGATGCCAATACGCTGGGCTTGAGAACAGACACCGGCTACCGCTTCGGCTCGTTCAATGGCGGGGCCTTCATCGAACCGCTGGCCACCATCGAAGTGCTGTGGTCCGACATCGACGGCTTCACCAATAGCGGCAACCGCGTCTCCTTCGACGACGAGGCCAATGTCAGAGGACGCCTTGGTCTGCGCGCCGGCACGTCCTATCCAGTCTGGAACGGCACTACGATGGAGCCCTTCGTGATCGGCAGTTTGTGGGGCCATCTCTCCGGCGACAATCAGGCGACACTCGTCTCGAGCGGCACGACCTTCCGCTTCGAGGACAATCTCGA
The DNA here is from genome assembly GCA_016869535.1 of Alphaproteobacteria bacterium. GTDB lineage: Bacteria > Pseudomonadota > Alphaproteobacteria > Rhizobiales > Methyloligellaceae > Methyloceanibacter. The sequence continues at coordinate 8,198 of VGDX01000013.1, forward strand.
CGACGCCTGGGGCGAGGTGTCGGCAGGCGTCAACTTCTTCAACCCGTCGGCAGGCACCGCCGTATTCGCCAAGCTCGATGTGACTTTCGGCGACGACGTCGACGGCATCGGCGGCAAAGCCGGCATGCGCGTCGCCTGGTAGGTCCTCTCTTACCCGCGCTTCACCAAGACGTCCCTGATTTCCTCCAGCACCTGCACCTCGCGCGAGGGCGGCGGCGTGTCGGCCTCGTCCTGCTTGCGGCGCAACTGGTTCATCGCCTTGATGACCATGAACAGGACCACCGCCACGATTATAAAGCTGATCAAATTGTTGATGAACACGCCGACATTGACGGTCGGCGCTCCGGCTTGTTTGGCCGCGGCGAGAGAGTCGTAGCTCGCGCCGCTCAGCGTGATGAACAGGTTGGAAAAATCCACGCCTCCGGTGACGACGCCGATCGGCGGCATGATGATATCATCGACAAGCGATCGGACGATGGTGGAGAAGGCGGCGCCGATGATGATGCCGACCGCCATGTCGACCACATTGCCTCTAAGGGCGAATTCCTTGAATTCTTGCAGCATCGACATATTGCCTCCTATGATTCGGAAAAAACCTAACTCAGTCACCAGCTTGCCCCGTTCGGGCGCCATTAGAGCAGAACGGTTTGCAAGACGTCCACTTGCTGGTAACTGCTTGATAGGCCTTGTCCGAGGGGGAGAGAAGTGGCCACCGAGACTCCTGCGCCAGATCATGCCGGGCGCATCCGCCATCAATTGAGAACATCGATTCTGGCCGGCGCGGTCCTGCTTATCGTCCTGCTCGCCGTGATTTCAGCCATCGTCAATGCCGCTTCGCTCAATCAATACTGGTTCCTGCATTTTCCGCTTGGCTTCTACTTTCTCGCTCAGGGAGTACTGATCTTCGTGGTGGTGGTGGGGTTCTGGTTCGTTCGCACCCAGGAACACATCGACCACACGCGCAGCGAGACCAGGGAGCTCGAATAGGCCATGACCTCCCCCATCCGGCTCCGTACGCCTAATCCGCATCTCGGCGCCTATTACGGCATCATCACCAGCGCCTTCGTAGCGCTCATCGTCCTCCTTGCCATGTTCGAGCAGCTGGGTTGGCGGGAAGTGATCATCGCACAATTCATGATGGTGACTCCCCTCCTCCTCTATGTCGTCATCGCCGTGGGCGCGCGAACCGTCGACATTGAAGATTATTTCACGTCTGGGAGACGGGTGCCGGCGGTGTTCAACGGCTTCGTCCTCGCCGCGACATCGGTCGGCGGTGTGGGCTTTCTCGCCTATACTGGCGTGTTATTTTTCCTCGGCCTCGATGGTTTGGCGATCGGTCTTGGTCTGACTTGCGGCCTGCTGGCTGGCGCAGTTCTGTTCGTGCCATTCTTGCGCAAGGCCGGCGCCTATACGCTGCCGGCCTTTTTCGGTCAGCGCTTCCGCTCGCGCAAACTGCGCGTGACGGCGAGCGTGATGCAGCTGCCGCCGCTCGTGCTGCTGCTCGCGGCCGAGATTCAGATCGCGGCTCTGATCGCCTCGCTGTTTCTGCCTCTGACTTTTTCGCTGGCGGTATTTCTGGTGGCCGCACTTGTTGCCGCCATCAGCATACTCGGAGGCATGCGGTCTCTCACCTGGGTCGGAAGCGCGCAGTTCATCGCCGGCGCAGTAGGGCTCGCGGTGCCGCTTGTCACAGTTTCAGTCCTGCTTACCAGCCTGCCCGCGCCGCAATTCACCTATGGCGGGGTAATCCCCTCGCTGCAGAACGCCGAGATCACGGCGGGTTTGGCTCCGGTGCAGCCGGAAGGGGTTACGACGGATCTTCCCCACATGATGCCTGAGCCGGTGGTCAAGCCATTTTTCCAATCCTTCGGCATTCTCGGCGAGTACGACTTTTTTCTATTATTTCTTTGCCTGATGCTTGGCGTCGCCGCCCTGCCTAGTCTCCTCGTGCGCAGCGGCGTGACGCGGTCGATCATCGAGCAGCGACGCTCGACCGCCTGGGCCATGTTGCTGGTAGCGGTGTTTGCGCTCACCGCGCCGGCCCTTGCCGTCTTCACCAAGCTACTCGTCTTCCAGGATATCGGCCTTGCGCCTGGCGCAGCTTTGCCGGATTGGCTCAATGAATTGAGCGGAAGGCAGTTGCTCAAGGCGGGCAGTGCCAATGGGGCGGGCGGCATGGGCGCGGCCGAGATCTACTTTACGCGCGACGGTATTGCTTTGATGCTTCCCACTTTGGCGGATCTGCCCTTCGTCTTGACGTCACTCATGGCGGCCGCGGGCATGGCCATCGCGCTCGCTGCCGCCGGATCGCATCTCTTCACGCTGGCGGGCTCGATCGCCGAGGATATCTATCGAGTTCTCGACAAGGGCGCCGCGGAACTGCCTCGGCTCGCCGCGGCCTGGGGTGCAATCGCCGCCACTGCGCTTGGTACCGCGATCTTTCTGCTCATTGCCGACACGGACCCGTTGCGTGCCGCCATAACCGCCTTGGCCTTTACCGCGGCCACCTTCTTCCCGGCGCTCCTGCTCGCGATCTGGTGGGGGCGGTGCACCGAAGGCGGCGCCATCGCGGCCATGGGCGCCGGATTCTCGGTCGTTTTATTGGGATGTGGTGTGTTCGGAGCGGACAAGGCCGGCCTTTATCCGGTGTATGTCGGTCTTATCGGCGCGGTTCTTGCCTTGATTGCCGGCATTGTCGCGAGCTTGTACGGAATGAAGCCGCCGGCAGCGACCCTCGCCTATTGGCAGGAGTTGCGCGACCCGGATGGCGAGACCATTTACGACCGGGCGAAGGCACGCGCCGCGGCGCAAGCGGCAAACGCCAGTGCGAGTGCTCAATAGGAGCGGCCCGGGACGCATGGATCAGCAGCAAACGCCCAATTCGAGCCGGCTCACACTCTATCCCGAGATCGTGCCTTACCGCACCGGCAGGCTCAAAGTCTCGGACCTGCATGACATCTATTTCGAGGAATGCGGCTCGCCATCGGGCAAGCCCGCCGTGCTGCTGCATGGCGGGCCGGGCGGCGGCATCAACGCCGTGATGCGGCGCTACCACGATCCGGAGAGCTATCGCATCGTGCTGTTCGACCAGCGCGGCTGCGGCCGTTCAACGCCGCACGCCTCGCTTGAGGAAAACACCACCTGGGATCTCGTCGAGGACATGGAGCGTCTGCGTGAAGCTCTCGGCATCGAACGCTGGCAGGTGTTTGGCGGTTCGTGGGGCTCCACCCTCGGCCTCGCCTATGCCGAGACCTACCCCGAACGGGTGAGTGAGCTGATCCTCAGGGGCATCTTCACGCTCAGGCGCGCCGAGATCGAATGGTTCTATCAGGAGGGCTGCAGCTGGATCTACCCGGATGCCTTCGAGGCTTACGCCGGCATCATCCCGGAGGCCGAACGCGGTGACATGATCGCCGCCTATCACAAGCGTCTTACCGGCGCCGATCCTGAAATGCAGATCGAGGCGGCGCGGGCCTGGAGCGCTTGGGAAGGCAAGACGCTATCCCTTCTGCCAGACCTCGATAGGGTGCGCCGTTTCTCGGAGGATCATTACGCGCTCGCCTTCGCGCGTATCGAATGCCACTACTTCATCAATGGCGGCTTCTTCGCCAGAGACGGCCAGCTGATCGCCAATGCCGCGCGGCTGAGAGGTATTCCCGGCGTGATCGTGCACGGCCGCTACGACGTGGTGACACCGGTCAAGATCGCCCACGACCTCGCCCGCAACTGGCCGGAGGCCGATCTGCGCATCGTCCCCGATTCCGGGCACGCCATGACCGAGGCCGGCATCGTGCACGAGCTGGTGGCAGCCACCAAGCGCTTCGCGCCTACAAAATGAAGTCGAAGGCGACGGCGCCACATATAGGCGATAGATAACCGACAAAGCTCAATTGGCGGCATCGCCGGTGAAGCTCAGGACAACGCTGCGCCGGTGTGGCGCGGCGCGATGCTCGATCAGGAACACGCCCTGCCAGGTGCCGAGCCCCATCTTGCCATCCATGACGGGGATACCGAGGCTGACAGAGGTCACCATCGACTTGATGTGGCTCGGCATATCGTCGGGTCCCTCCTCGGCATGCACATAATCCCGGTCCTCCGGCGCGAGCAGTTCGAGCGCGGTCATGAGATCGCGCTGCACGGCGGGATCGGCGTTCTCCTGGATGGTTAGTGACGCCGAGGTGTGACGCACGAACACGGTGAGCAGACCGTCCTTGGCGGCGATGGCCGACAGCCAATGGGCAAGATCGCGGGTGATTTCAGTGAAGCCCTTGCCGCTTGTCTCGACGATCAGTCTGTGACTCGCCTGCATCATGTCCGTCCCGCTCCGGAGCGCCGTTTAACGCAAAATTTACCCTGACTTGCCACGGTGAAATCGACCGCTTCGTCGCGTGTCTCCAAGGACCGGTCCCCCACCCTTTTCGGATGCGGATCAGGCGGCGTCGCGCTTCCCAAGGGGAACGGTATGGCTTCGGAAGCAAGTTGGCAAACGGGAGCGGCCAGTAGCGCCGGCGCAAACCATGCCGATGCCCCCCTCGACCAGCGCGGTGTGGAAAGCCTTCTCCTCAAGCTCGTCGAGCGGGTGTCCGAAAGCGAACGCCGCTATATCGACGCGCTCGACGATCTGCACAAGCGCCTCGACCGGCTGTCGCAGACGGCGGCCGGCGCCACCCGCGCCAGCACGGCCCAGGATTCTGAAACGCTCGAGCGCCTGCATAGACAAATCAACCGTCTTGGACGCCGGCTAGACCGCGATCCCGAAGAGTCGCTCGACGATTTCGAGCGGCTAGGGCGCACATTATCCGAGGGCATGGCCAATGCGGCCCGCAGCGCCGCCTATTACGAGGAGCGCGATTTCGACCGGCGTCTGGTCGAGACGGCGCAACGCCTGGAGCGTTCGATCGGCAACGTCATGCCGGTCAACGCGGTCGAAACATTGAATGCGCGGCTCGACGATATCAGCAGCCAGCTCGTTCTCGCGCTCAGGCAAGTGCCGCAACGCGAAAGCCTGCAGCAGGTCGAACGCCAAATTTCCGATATGGGACGCCAGCTCGTACGGGCCGAACGGCAGCTTGCCAAGGTCGGCGTGATCGAAAGCCAATTGCTCAAGCTGATTGAGCGTTTCGATGAAAAGGCGGCACAAGAGCCTCCGCCGATCGACCTCGATCAGCTGACGGAGATCGCACAGAAGGCCGCTGAGGATTCCACGCGGCGTGCCATGAAAGAGGAAAAGCCGAGCACCGCCGAACGGCTTGACGCCATGCAGCGCGACATCGTGGCCATCGGCGATAAGAACAAGCAGAGCAACGAGGTTCTCGCCAGCAAGATCCAGGCCGTGCAGGATTCATTGCGGCGGCTGGCCGAGAAGATGGAACGCGACGCGTCCGCCTTTCTTGCCAAATCCCGCTCGACATTTCTCGCCTCGAAGCCTGCGGCTGACGAGAAATTTGTCCTGCCTCGTCAATCTTCGACAAAAGTTGCGGAATCGGCGGGCGATTCACACAATGAGCCGGGCAAGGACACGCCTTTCTCCTCCCGTAGCAAGCGCGTGGCGCGCGAAGACAAGTCCGCCGAAACCGAAGTTAAATCGGAGCCGGAAGTCGAGACGCCCGAGGATCTCATAGCCGCGGCGCGACGCGGCACGCGTGTCGCCGCACTCCGCGATGCGGCACAGAGCCGGCTTGCCACCGACATCGAGAAGCCGCCGCATCGCCTGCGCACTCTGCTCATCATCTGCGCCGCGACCCTGCTTATCTTAAGTGCAGGCATGCTTCTCTACGAGCGTCTCAGGTTGAGGCCGGCGCCTGTGAACATCCCTCCGGCCGTAGAGCAAACGGTCCCGGCACCGGCCACACCGGCACCGCGGGCCGAGACGGATGGTCCCTCGCAAGCCGATACAAGTTCGGCGATCCTCGAACTCGAACGGCCCGAGTCCTGGAGGCCTCTTCCCGCCGAGGGAACGCCCCATACGGACCGTGTCGGCGATGCGAACGGTACCGAGATCGCCAAGACCACGCAGCTTGTCTCGACCGAGCCGGATGTCGGGTCTTCGCTGCAATCGCAATTCGCGGCATTGCAGACCGGCAAAATGGCGATTTTGCCCGGCATGACCTTCACCCTCGACGGCGCAAGCCTTGGTGGGAAGGTCATGGATGCCGCAAACACACTGCCGGCCACCCTTCCCTTGCCGCCGGAGACGCTCGGTCCGCTCGCCATGCGGCAAGCCGCTTCCATGGGTGACGCCAAGGCGCAATATGCCATCGCCGAGCGTTACGCCCATGGCAAAGGGGCGCCGCGCAATATGGGTGAAGCCAAGCGCTGGCTCGAACGCTCGGCTTCCTACGGCTATGCGCTCGCCCAGTACCGCCTCGGCACGATCTACGAGCGCGGCTATGGCGTCGACAAGGACATCGCCCGCGCGCGATCCTGGTACGAGGCGGCAGCCGAGAAGGGTAACGTGAAGGCCATGCACAATCTCGCCATCGGCGCGAGCGGCCGCGACAACGATCAGGCCGATTACGAATTCTCCGCCAAGTGGCACGAAGAGGCGGCGTCCTACGGATTCACCGACAGTCAGTTCAATCTCGGCATCCTCTATGAACATGGCCTCGGCCGGCCCAAGGATTTGGCCGAAGCCTATAAATGGTTCGCACTCGCCGCTCTGAACCACGATGCCGAAGCCGCTAAACAGCGCGCCCGTCTCGAGGCAGAGCTCGATACGGCCTCGCTGTCCCGAGCCGTGCAGGCCGTCAAGGCGTGGAAAGCGAAAAAGTTGATTGAAGAGGCCAATGACGCCTCCGGCACTGCCGAATGGGGCACGCCGTCACTGTCACCAAACGCCGAACTCGTCGTCCGCGCGCAAGCTTTGCTCAACCAGCTCGGTTACGATGCAGGCGTGCCTGATGGCGTCATGGGCGCGCGCACACGCGACGCGATCAGACACTTCGAAAGCCGGAATGGCCTCGAGGAGACGGGCGAGGTCTCGGTGCAGCTCGTCACCACTTTGGAGAGCCTGGCCGGTTAGCCGGACGCAAGGTCGCAAAACCAGACATCAGAAGCTGGTCAAGGCTTCCGATTTCTGGTTTTTGTTTTCTTGATTCCAGCCTCTGGATTCTACCGTCCATGTTCCAGGTCTATCTGCCCATTGCCGAGCTTTCGGTTAACATCCTCGTGATGCTGGGGCTCGGCGCGGCGGTCGGCTTCCTGTCAGGCATGTTCGGTGTCGGTGGCGGTTTCCTGCTCACCCCGCTCCTGATGTTCTCGGGCATCCCTCCGGCGATAGCCGTTGCAACTGGCGCCAATCAGATTGTCGGCACCTCGGTCTCCGGCACCCTGGCACAATGGCGGCGGGGCAATGTCGATGTCCACATGGGCGCCGTGTTGATCGTTGGTGGCGTGGCCGGGGCATTGGCCGGCGTGCTCCTGCTTAAGGCGCTGCAGCAAATTGGCCAATCGGGACTCATCATCTCGCTCACCTATGTGGTCTTTCTCGGCGTTATCGGCACGCTGATGCTGTGGGAGAGCCTGCGCGTCATTCGCAGGACTCGCGCCGGAAAAACGGTCCCGGCGCGTTCCGGCCAGCACAACTGGATCCACGGGCTGCCCTTCAAAATGCGCTTCCCACAATCGCGTCTTTATATCAGCGCGATTCCGCCGCTCGTTATCGGCGCCGTGGTCGGTTTGCTTGCGTCGTTTCTCGGCGTGGGCGGCGGCTTTATCATTGTGCCGGCCATGATCTACCTCCTGCGCATGCCGACCAATATCGTAATCGGTACCGCGATCTTTCAGATCATCTTCGTCACTGCCGTCGTCACCCTGTTACATGCCACGCTGAACCATACGCTCGACCTGTTGCTTGCCTTGATCCTGGTGATTGGCGGCGTGATCGGTGGTCAATTCGGCGTGAGGGCGGGACACCGGTTCAGAGGCGAGCAATTGCGGGCGATGCTGGCCGTGGTAGTGCTCGCCGTAGCGCTTCGGCTATTATTCGATCTTGTTGTCGAGCCGGTCGAACTTTACTCCATTATTCCATTAACGGGGGTGTGATGATCAGAACCGCATCCTTCGCCGCCTTGCTCTTGGCACTTTTCTGCACCGCGGCCAACGCTGCGGAACCTGACACCCAGGAGCAGGTGCAGTCCGACGTCTCGACCCGCGAGATCGCCATCGAGTCGAATTTTACCGGCATCGAAATCCTTATCTTCGGCAGCATCGATTTCAGCGATGAGCAGACGCCGGCAGAAGCAAGCTACGGCGTGATAACCGTGGTCAGGGGACCGACGGAACCTGTTGCCGTGACCCGTAAGCACCGCATCGGTGGGATTTGGGTGAATGGCCCGGGCAAGTCATTCGCGACCGCTCCGGGATTTTATGCCGTGCTCTCGTCGCGTCCGTTCAGATCGATTGCCTCCGATGACACGCTGAGGCAGCTCGGTATCGGTCTCGCCAATGTGGATTTCGGGCGATACACAAGAGGTCATCACGCGGACGATGCCTATCGCGCCGCCTTGGTCCGGCTAAGGACCGAGGAAGGACTGTTTCAGGAGAATGACGGCGGCGTGAGCTTCATCGGACGCAGTCTTTTCCGGGCCAATGTCACCTTGCCGGTGAATGTGCCGATCGGCCATTACACGGCCGACGTCTATCTGTTCCGGGACGGAAAGCTGGTGAGCAAGAATGTGAGCGGGCTCTATGTGAACAAAGTGGGTTTCGAGCGCGTGATCTATTCGCTGGCTTTCCAGCACCCATTTCTCTATGGGCTACTCGCAGTCGCACTTGCCGTGCTCGCGGGTCTCACCGGCTGGTATGCCTTCCGGCGCGATTAGGTCAATCTGGCAAAAGCAGGCTACCGAGCACCGGGTAAACGTCGGTGCGCCCCATCATCCAGGCTTCGAGCCGGTGCTTGACGAAGAGCAGATCGAAGGCTTCGTTCAGCACGTTCAAGCCACCCGCATAGGCGCCGAAGGCAGGCATCACCAGGCGATGGCCGTCGGTGGCGAAACAGCGGCGGCGCAGCACCGCACCGCGCCTCGAGATCCGTGCCACCGGATGCAGATGGCCGGCGATCTCGCGGGCACCGTTAGGCGAAGGCTCGTGCCTGAGGGTGATGCCGCGAATGCTCAAAGTGGCGCAGACCGTACCTTTGACCGAAGCGGGCAGGTGCGGATCGTGATTGCCGCATATCCAGTACCATTCGCGGCCTTGCTGCAGACTGGTCAGACAGGCAAGGTCTTCTTCCGCCAGGCTGTCCGCCAAATGGCTGCGATGAAAGCTGTCGCCGAGCGCCACGACGCGGGCCGGGTCGAGCGCCTGGATGACCTTACCCAAGCGTTGCAGCGTGCTGCGCGTATCGTATGGCGGTAGCAGCATACCGAGGGCGGCGAAGGCTGTGCCCTTTTCAAGATGCAGATCGGCGACAAGGAGCGTGCTCTCTGCCTCCCAGTAAAGCGCGCCGGCAGCGAGCGGCACGAATTCGTGGCCGCAGACAGAGATGCGGCCTCTCAGTCTCGGCGCGCTTTCAGGCATGAGGTCCAGTCTTGCGTGCGGCATTTCCCCCTAAAGCCTCCGCGATAAGTTCCTCGACCGTTTCACGCAACAAAGTCTCGCTCGCTTCCCCCGGGACGCTCTCGCGGCCGATCTCCAGCATGACAGGTACGGCGAGCGGCGAGACACGATCGAGGCCAATATGCCTGATTCGTCCGCGAATGCGTTTCAGGAAATCGTTAAGACGGCCGACATCGATCAGACCGGTGGCGGCATCGGCGAACGCCGCCTGCAACAAGATATGGTCCGGCTCATACTGCCGCAGCACATCATAGATCAGGTCAGAGGATACGGTCATCTGGCGTCCGGTCTTCTCCTGTCCCGGATGGCGACGCTCGATGAGCCCCGAGATGATGGCGCACACGCGGAAGGAGCGCCGCATCAGGCTCGATTCGGCAAGCCAGGCATCGAGGTCGTCTCCAAGCATGTCCTCGTCGAACAGAAGCGCAAGATCGAGCCTGCCGGTCCTCACCATCGCGCCAATATCTCTAAGGCCCCAGATGGCGAGCGCATATTCGTTGGCGACGAAACCGAGCGGCGCCGCGCCGGCACGTTCGAGCCGGCGCGTCAGCAGCATGCCGAGGCTTTGATGTGCGAGCCGTCCCTCAAATGGATAACAGACGAGATAGAAGCGTTTGCCGCGCGGATAGATCTCGATCAGAATCTCGTCGGGCCCTGGCACCAGCGAATACTCGGCTTGCAGCCGCAGCCAGTCGGAAACCTGATCGGGGAAATGCGACCAGGTGTCCGGCTGCGCGAGAAGATGCCGGACCCGATCCGCGAGGTAGGTCGAGAGCGGAAACTTGCCGCCGTCATAAGCCGGCACTTTCGGCTCGGTTGTGTTGGCGCGCGTGACGATGGCGTCGTTCTCACGCATGCCCTCGAAACGCAGCACTTCGCCAGCGAACACGAAGCTGTCGCCTGGCGTTAGCTGCTCGATGAAATATTCCTCGACTTCACCGAGCACACGTCCGGCGGCCGGCAAAGTCTTCGGCTTGAGCGCGCCGCCTTTGAGCCGGGCAAGGCGCACGCGTACCATCGGCGCCTCGACGATGGTGCCGACATTGAGCCGGTATTGTTGCGCGACGCGAGGATGGGCGATACGCCATAAACCCTCGGGCGTACGCTTCAGCTTGGCATAACGCTCGTAAGTCGCGAGCGCGTAGCCACCGGTGGCGACGAATTGCACGACCTTGTCGAAGCCCGTGCGCGCGAGCCCCTGATAGGGCGAAGCGCTGGTCACTTCACGATAGAGCGCATCGGGATCGAATGGTGCGGCGCAGGCCGTGCCGAGCACATGCTGGGCCAGAACGTCGAGTGCACCGGGCCGCGATGGCGGCGTGTCCTGCGCGCCTTCTGCCGCCGCTTCAAGCGCCGCCTCGCACTCAATCACCTCGAAGCGGTTGGCGGGCACGAGCAGAGCCTTGCTCGGCTCATCGAGCCGATGATTGGCGCGACCGATACGCTGGGCAAGGCGGCTCGCGCCCTTCGGGGCACCGATATTGATGACGAGATCGACATCGCCCCAATCGATGCCGAGATCGAGCGTCGAAGTGCACACTACGGCGCGGAGCTTGCCGGCGACCATGGCCGCCTCGACCTTGCGCCGCTGCGCCACGTCGAGCGATCCATGATGCAGGGCGATCGGCAGGTCCTCGTCGTTGTAACGCCACACCTCATGAAACAGCATTTCAGCCTGCGACCGTGTATTCACGAACATCAGCGCCAAACGGTGCGCCTTGATCGCCGCGTAGATCTCGGGCAAGGCGTAGCGCGCCGAATGGCCGGCCCAGGGCAGCTCGGCCTTAGACTTGAGAATCGAGATATCGGCCTTGGCCCCCTCCCCACCTTGAATGATTTCGGCGAGACGCGTCGTCGACTGCCCCTGATGCGGCACAAGGAACGCGGCAAGTTCGTAAGGCCGCGCAACCGTCGCCGACAGGCCAATGGCGGTAAGATCCGGCGCATAGGTACGGAGTCGTGCGAGATCTAGCGCGAGCAGATCTCCACGCTTGCTCGAAGCAAGGGCGTGCAGTTCGTCAAGAATCACATATTTGAGCCGGCCGAACAGCTCCGGCGCGCTTCTATGCGACAGCATCAATGCGATCTGCTCGGGCGTAGTCAGCAAAATATCGGGGGGCAGCACGCGCTGGCGCGCACGCCGTGACGGCGGTGTGTCACCGGTGCGGGTCTCGAGCTTGAGGGGCAGGCCCATCTCATCGACCGGCGTCGTCAGATTGCGGGCGATGTCGGTAGTGAGTGCCTTCAGCGGTGACACATATAATGTATGAATGGCGGTAGCGGGTTTGGGCTTCGCACCGCGCTCAGCGAGATCAACAAGGCTCGGCAGGAAACCCGCAAGTGTCTTGCCCCCGCCGGTTGGGGCAATCAGCAGCGCGTCACGCCCCGCTCCCGCGGCTTCGAGCAGGGTAAGCTGGTGGGCGTGCGGCTGCCAGCCCCGGCGGGCGAACCAGGAAGCGAAAGGTTCCGGGAGACCCTCCGGTGTCTTTACCAAGACTCTCGCTCTTGTGCTTACGCCTGCCACCTGCTCTTGACCTCACCTGCGCTTCGCACCAATTCTGCCGTAGTTCGGGCCGAAGCTTTGGTTACTTTAAGGCAGGCGCACGTGCCGCCAAGGTGAAAGGGCAGCGACATGGAACGGTTCTTCGGCGGCAATCCGGCCCTCGTGACGGTCAGGCTGGTGATTCTGTCCCTGATTGTCGGCGTTATCCTCGCTGCCCTCGGCTTCAGCCCCTTCGACATCATTGACAGCATCCGGCACCTTGTCGCCCGAATTTACGACATGGGCTTCGCCGCGGTTGAGCGGGCCTTCCGTTATTTTATGCTCGGCGCCGTGGTGGTGTTCCCGGTGTGGCTCTTCGTGCGCCTGTTCAAGACGCTTGGGCGCGAGAGCAGCACGGCCCTGGTCGATCCGAATTCGCGCAATCGCGAAGCCTAACCCAACGCCGCGCGGTCCTCGGCATCTGAGCCGATCAGCGGTGCAAGACTGTCGACCCCGGCCCGTTCCATCGCTTCGATCAGCGCCCTCTTGATACGGGCGATGAGCGGCGGTCCTTCAAATATAAGCCCGGTATAAATCTGCAGGAGCGATGCGCCGGCTTCGATCTTGGCCAACGCCGTTTCGCCAGAATCGATGCCGCCGACGCCGATCAGCGGCAGCTTGCCTTCCGTCAGCCGGTAAACGCGCGCGAGCATACGGGTCGAACGGGCGAAAAGCGGCCGCCCCGAGAGACCGCCTTTTTCCATGGCGAAATCCACGTCACGGAGCCCGTCGCGGGATGTCGTCGTGTTCGACACGATGATGCCGTCCACCTCGTGCGCCATGATGACACCCACAGCGAGCGCGGTATCTGCCTCGGTGAGATCGGGCGATAGCTTGATCAGAATCGGCGGCGGCTTCGGTAGCGCGGCACGCGCGGCCTGCACGCGCTTGAGCAGCCAATTGAGCGCCTGTGGCGTTTGAAGGTCGCGCAAGCCCGGCGTATTGGGCGATGAGATGTTTACGGTGAAATAGCTCGCCACGGATGCCAGACGCTCGATCCCCTCGACATAGTCGGCGATGCGGTCCTCGCTGTCGCGATTTGCCCCGATATTGACACCGACAATCCCCTTCGGAGGGTGCTGCGACAGCCGCCGCAGCGCAGCCTTATTTCCATCGTTGTTAAAGCCGAGCCGGTTGATGATCGCCCGGCCGGTGGCAGAACGGAAAATTCGGGGCTTTTCATTACCGTCTTGCGGACGGGGCGTCAGTGTGCCGACCTCGACGAAACCGAAGCCCATGTCCAGTAGCGGCTGCGCCACGCGCGCATTTTTATCGAAGCCCGGCGCCATGCCGAGCGGATTGGGGAAGTCGAGGCCGAATACGGTCTGCTTGAGCCGCTTGTCATCCGGTTCCGAAGCGTGGGGAAAAATTCCGAGTTCCAGGCTCTTGACGGCGATATCGTGCGCGCGTTCGGGCTCAAGCGAATGCAGCAGAGTTTGTCCGAAATTGAACAGGGAATTCACGCCGCGGCCTCCATCGACTCGGGGAGGACATGGCATCCTTCATCATCGAGCCACAACGGCTCGACCCAAAGCAATGCGGCGAGATCGAGGGGTGCATAGAGATGTGGAAACAGTGCCCCGCCGCGCGACGCTTCCCATTTAAGCTCAAGCCCGAGACGCCCGGCATCCAAGGCAAGCAGCACGAGGTTCTCCTGCCCGGCAAAATGTGCCGCGAGCGTCCCAGGGACCTGATCGGCGGCGGAAAGATGGATATAGCCGTCACGAAGATCGTCGGCCGAACCGCGGAATCGGCCCTCGCGCATGGCTGCCTCGAAATCGGTCTCGCGCATGATCTTGTAGATTTGCCCTGTCATGGATCGCCTTTTGCGGTCCAGTCTTGACCGCCCTCCATCTTGTCTCTTATAGGCCGAACCTGAGCATGGAGCGAAGCGGAATGGCCGAAAAACTATCCGGAGGATGCGCCTGCGGGTCGGTACGTTACGAGGCGGGTTCCGCCGTCTTGATGATGAACTGCCATTGCCGCGACTGCCAACGGGCAACCGGTAGCGCCTATGCCGCTTTCATGGTAGTGCCGAAGGACACTTTCCAGGTGACTGGTGTGCTAACTTATTATGAATGCGCGGGAGGAAGCGGTAAAAGTATCAGGCGCGGTTTTTGCGCCACGTGCGGCAGTCCGGTTGCAATAGAGGTCGAGGTGGCGCCCAACATCGTGGGCTTGCTGGCCGGAAGCTTAGACACACCCACAGAATTTAGCCCGACCATGGATATCTTCACGGCCTGCGCTCAACCCTGGGATCATATGTCGCCAGACACCCGCAAGGTCCCGGGCGGTATTTCCGGATAAGCCAATACTTCAGAACGGCGCGTCAGTTCGCCTTGCGACGCTTGATCTGTTCTTCGCCTTGTTCGTCCCGCTCCTTGATGGCCTGACCGAGACACCAATCGGCCATCGAGAGCTGCTGGTCCTTGACTTCGGGATTGAAGGCATCATGGGCGCGTTGGATGAACTTCTTCGCCTCTACGAGATAGTCCATTGGGGATCCCTCCGCTGATCCTGATGGCTGTGCATATGGTTGCGGCGGAGGGCGCCATAAAGTGCGGGGGGAGCGGAAAAGCATTTCAAAAACATGATCTTGGTACGCTACCGTTCCAGGATTCGAAGATGGTGGACAGAAGCGCGAATAAGGCATAATTCCTATAGTAGGTATAAATTCCCCACCGATCCGGTGGTAGTGTCTCAGTTTGCTTAGGACTAAATTCCGCGCCGGTTAGCCAAGACTGCAATTTGCGGTAGAGGGCTGATGAGAGAATAGGTATTGGCGTATCCCCATGTGGGATTTTCTTTGGTCAATAACCTTCTGGACGGCGGCTGTTGCCTTGGTGACGGCCGTTCTGGTTGTTGTGGGTTGGTGGCAAATTATGTCGGCCCGTCGGCAAGCGAAGGGATGGCAGACATTGGCTGCTTGTGAAAAATACGACTTAGACCCGATCCTAGATCAGTGTCTAAGGAAGCTATCAAAAGCTCGTCGGACCGGCCGGCTATGGAAAAAACCGGATAAGTACAGTGTCGAAGTTACAACGGTTCTCAATTATCTCGATGGCTTGGCCATTGGGATAGAGCAAAATCTTTATGTAGAATCGCTGGTATGGGATCATCTAGAACCGATCCTCAGGGACCATACGAGAGAGTACCTGGGGCCTGTTCAAGCGTACAAACTCGGCATAGATATTGAGGGCTATAAACGCTTGACTAAATTGGCTGAGAAATGGGGCGAGAGGCGAACTAGGTTCTGGGATGGCTGGAGCCTATGGAGAAAATGATGACTAGACCCAAAGTCTAAATCTTAAGTCTGATAAGGAAGCTGGCGCGGGTCCTTGAAGCGCCGGCGAGTTTCGGCCGCATCGATCAGCGCAACAACGTCACTCATATCCATGACCGTATCGGTTAGGCCAGCAGCCATGGCCGGGGTGATCTTGTGGGCCTTATGAAGACGGCACCAGTTGTACCAAACGAAATAGAGCGCGAGAGCATGACAGTGGTTCTCGAATTTTTTGCTGAACGCGTTGGTCAGTCGCGTGAACCGCCTCATGCTCATGCGCATGGTAAGGTTCTGGCGTTCCACAAATGACGTGCTGACGTGCTTGGGATCGGGATTGCCAGTCAGTAAAGACTTGCGAGCGCCTACGCACTCAGGCGGGCTGTACCGGCGTTGGCTTTCCGGTGAAGGCCCGTAAATCTTCACTAGCTGTGCAAAGTCGATTTCGTCACCGAAGGTGCTGCCGACCGCATCAATGTAAACGCGCAAACCGTCACTGGTGAGTTGAACACGGTTCGCCAGTCGGCCCCGCAAATCAGACATGAAGTCATAAGCGACGTACACGTTGCGAGGTCCGACAAACCACGAGACGATTAGTTTGGAGTCCGCGTCAATGGCGCTCCAAGTCCAAACGTCGCCAGCACCATCAACGGGACGCTTGGCATTGCGGACGTTGCTCGCCTTGGCGTAGCAGAATGACCAAATTTCATCGCACTGCACGCGGGCTGCATTGACGTGGCGAACTTTAGCGTCGTGGAACTCAGCACAAGCTCGCCCCGCGTCAACAAGCAGCTTTGAGACCGTGTTGATCGATACGTCGCAGACGCGTGAGATCGAGCGGAGGGACGAACCCTCCACCATCATCGAAAGGATGCGTACGCGAGTTGGGAGGGGCAGCCGGTTCATGTCTATCAACATGGTCAGCCTGCCCCTCAATGTCAAGCATTTTGTTCATTTTAATTATCTACAGAAGATGAACAGAAGGTAAACAGAACATTAACAAGGGAGTCAGTTAAGCTGTTGATTCCCCTACATTTTTACCTTGAATTTCTCCGAGGAATGTTTAAGTTAAATACCGAAAGAAGGTGCGCCCAGGAGAGGATTCGAACCCCTGACCTAATCGCTAGCAACGACCCGCTCTATCCGCTGAGCTACCTGGGCGGTGGAGTGGAGGGCACGACCGGCGTCACGCTTGCCGCGCCCTCGATTTAGGTTCTTATCTTGTCCGGGCGAGTTGCCACATCGCGCATCCTCCTTTCATGACTGAGCAGTTTCGGACCCCGGCGCGCCAACGCCGGGGTTCTCCGTTTCCGCAGCCTGCGGAACGTAGAACCACGTCTGTCCCCTGCGGCGAACAAGGGCTTCCTTGCTAAGCCTGTACAGGGTCATTCCTACCGTCTTTTCATGGACCTTAGTGTCGTACACGCGCTCGATATACTGACGTATTGGTGCGGCTTTCGAGCCTTTAGTGCCTGCCTCCCGCAGCCTATCCAAAACAATGTTCTTGATGGGAGGCCGCTCGGGTAGCTCCTTGATGGGAGCTTGTGCGCTTTTGGGCATAGAGGGTGGAGTTACGGCCCGGGGAGCGAAGTAAACGCCGGTGACACTATCGCGCCATACCGACCTGGCTTTGTCTGGTTCTTGTTTCGGCCAGTTTAATTCGACCTGAAACAGGCGAGCAGCTGCACGGAGGTCCGCCATCTCACGGTCTATGAGAAGGCCCCTCGCTTCTAAAGATTGGCGGTCGCGCCGAAGGCGCTCTCGCCGCTCAACCAAATCGGCGAGTTTCGCGCTCAGTACGGAACGAATCGATGGATCATAGGTACTCGACATGCCACCAAGATAGGGACTGCGACAAGAAAAGCAATCCCTCATGTAGGCTTTTTGCGACTCCAGCGGGCCGCTGCCCCTTTTTTTGCAATAGCCGTCCTCTCGGCACCGGAGAGGCGCTCGGCTCGCTGTTTCCCGCCGATTTTACCGCCTTTGGCGCGGCCTGGGGCTTTCGAAGGCTTATCCTCGATTTCACCCGTGGCGATTCGGGCGATCATTACCGCCGCGCCGATCACGTCGGCGGGTCTTTTCTCGCCTTTTGGGCCCTTGGGCATGGCTACAAAGTTGGCCTGCCTATTGATTAAGTCAAGCGTTAAGGACTATCTTCCTATTTCAAACTGAGACACTACCGATCCGGTGGGGAATCTGGCCCTGCCGCTAATTCGGAGGCCGCCCTTGCCGCCCCGACTTACCCATGCCCGGGTTTGGTCCGCCATCGATGCTCTGGCGCGTCGCTATGGGCTGTCCCCCTCCGGACTTGCCAAGCGGGCCGGACTCGATTCCACGGCCTTCAATAAATCGAAGCGGATCACCGGCGAGGGACGCCAGCGCTGGCCGACCACGGAGAGCATCGCCAAGGTGCTCGAAGCAACCGGTGCGAGTTTCAACGATTTCACAGCGCTCATCACCGCGGACTCGCGGAGCCGGCGGGGAACCGCGCAGCCCATTCCCCTGATCGGCCTGACCCAGGCCGGCGGAGGCGGCTTCTTCGACGATGGCGGGTTCCCCGTGGGCCAGGGCTGGGACCAGATCCGTTTCCCGCGCGTCGACGACGACAACGCCTATGCGTTGGAAGTGACCGGCGACAGCATGCAGCCGCTTTACCGTGACGGCGACGTTCTCATTATCTCGCCGAATGCCGCCCCGCGCAAAGGCGACCGCGTGGTGCTGCGTACCACCGACGGAGAGGTCATGGCTAAGATCCTGGTCAGGCGAACAGCGAAGTCCGTTGAGCTTGCCTCGTTCAACCCGGCCCACACCAATCTCGTCTTCCCCGTAGACCGAATCGACTGGATGGCGCGCATCGTCTGGGCGAGCCAATGATCAAGGAACAGAAATCAGTGATGGGAGCCAGGTGATGATGATGATCCTCATTTGTTTTTTGCAGTTCGGCATGATCCTCTTCGCTCCCGCGCAAAGCTTGGCGCAAGACGCGTTCGTGCCGACTGAAGCCGAGCGTGCCAAGATCTCAGACTGCATCAAGCGCGCGGCATCGGAGACCGAACTCAAGCAGATGAGCGCCTGTATCGGACTGATCGCTGAGCCCTGTGTCGAGGCGCCGGACGCCAATACCGCCTCGCTTGTCGCCTGCCATATGCGCGAGCAGACTATCTGGGACGGCTATCTCAACACCTGGTACGGCGAGGCGCAGAACAAGCTCAAGGGTGACACAGCCTCGGGGGACGCACTCAAGCAGGCGCAGCGCGCTTGGATCGCTTTCCGCGACGCCAAGTGTGCCTATTGGGAAAAGCGCTATGCAGGAGGCACCATCGTCGCCGTGCTGACCGGAGACTGTATGCGGGTGGAAACCGGCATCCGGGCGTTGGAAGTGCGCGCGATCCTAGACGACCTGGATCAGTGATCCTGCCCCATCGAGCTTTGCTCGCGCCCCGGCGTCGGAAGCGACAATCCGATCACGCCGATGATGACAAGGGCGACTGAGACGATCTTGAGCATCGTCAGCGGCTCGCGGAAATAGGCGACGCCGATCATCGCCGCCAGCGCCGTACCGACGCCCGACCATATGGCATAGGTGGTCGAGAGATCGAGCTTCTTCAGCGCCAGAATCACCGCTAGGGCGGAGAACACATAGAACACAGGAACGGCGATCGACGGCAGCGGCTCGGAAAAGCCGCGCGACAGCTTCATCGAGGTGATGCCGGCGACTTCGAGCAGAATGGCGGCGCCGAGATAGATCCAGGACATAGACCAGCCGAGGCAATTGCGACTCAGAGCGCGATGGCGCTTTGCCGCTTCACAGCGAAATTGCATGACGTCCTGATGACAGGCGCCGCCTAACTGTCACAATAGTTCGAGAGGGACGAGCCGCTTGGGCGCCGGGTAAGCGCGATCGAGCTCCGCAAGATCTTCCTTGCTCAGCGAGAGGTCGAGCGCCGCGCGGTTCTGGCGGACATGCACTTCCGAACCGGCTTTGGGTATCACGATCATGTCCTTCTGCCTGAGTACCCAGGCGATGGCGATCTGGGCCGGAGTGGTATCGTGTCTCGCCGCGATCGATACCAGCGTACGGTCTCGCAGCAAACGTCCCTGCTCGATGGGCGAGTAGGCCATGATCGGCATGCGGTGCTCACGGCTCCAGGGTAATAGGCCCGCTTCGATACCGCGCCGCCTGAGATTATAAAGAACCTGGTTAGTGGCGCAGTGCGCACCACCGTTCAGTTCGAATAATTCTTCCATGTCCTCGATGTCGAAATTGCTGACGCCCCAATAACGGATCGCACCTGCCGCTTGCAGCGCCAGAAAGGCCTCAAGCGTCTCGGCAAGTGGCACACGGCCGCGCCAATGCAGCAGATAAAGATCGATGCGGTCTGTCTTGAGACGTTTCAGACTGCGCTCGCAGGCCTTGATGGTGCCGGCGCGGCTCGCATTCTCGGGCAGCACTTTGCTGACCAGGAAGACCTCGTCGCGGCGTCCGTCTATGGCCTCGGCCACGATTTCCTCGGCGATGCCGTTAGCGTACATCTCGGCGGTATCGAACAAGGTCATGCCGAGATCGAGGCCTAGCTTTAGCGCGGCAACCTCTTCCTGGCGCGCCCGCGCGGTCTCACCCATACGCCAGGTGCCCTGGCCGAGTTGCGGCACGGCCTCCCCCGAAGGAAGTGTCACAGTAGGAAGCTCGGCCGCCATGGATCACAAACGCCGCACTGCTTAATGGGTTCAGGCCCTCAGCGTTGAAAGATAATGTTCGCCGTTAGGCCTTCTTGGCGGCCATGCCTCCCTCCCGCTCTTCTTTCCGCCAATAGAGCTGAAAGGCGAGCACCAGAAGGAAGACACCGAATACCAGGGCATAAGCTCCAATCCATAGAGTGAGCACCACCGCACCGATAAAGGGCTGGATCACCAGCAAGACACCGAACACAAGTGAGGCGATACCGCCAAGGGCGAGCCACCAGCGCCCGTGCTCGATATTGAGGGAGAAGGCAGCGGCGAGTAATAACGCGCCAGATATGATGGCCCAGATGGCGATGATCCACACCAGCGCCACGAGGGTTATGAGTGGCCAGATCACCGCGATCACGCCGGCCGCGATGCTGACGACTCCCTGCAAGATGAGCAAGCCCCAACGCTCGCCATTCGTCGCCGCCTTGATGCCCGAGATGATGGTGAAGGCGCCGTCGACCAGCATATAGGCTGCGAACAGGATGACGAACACTTCGACCGCGAGCCTGGGATTGAGCAGACAGATCAGGCCGAACAGGATGCCAAAAATGCCGCGCAGGCCCACCGCCCACCAACTCTGTTCCAGAACCTCGCTCAACGCATTGCAGCGTGCCTTCTTGGCACTTACCCCGCGACCTCTCGCCGTTGCCGTGCTCGCAGCCATGGAACGATCCTCCCTCCAACCAGAATTGCCCGACGAGTTTATCCGGGTTTGGGACGCGAATCCTCACGAAATTGCGTCATCGTGCCGCCCCGTCGGAATGCTAGCATCCAAATAATGTCCTCAAGCGTTTAGACCTGCTCTGTTTTTTCAAAAAGGCGGTGTTTCATGGATACACTCAATCAATCCGCAACCACGCTCAAGACGCCGGCCTTTGCCGCCCAGTCGGCTAGTTCGGGCATTGCCCCCTGGTCACTCGAGCGCCGCGAGCCAGGTCCGCACGACGTGCTCATCGACATTCTCTATTGCGGTGTCTGCCATTCGGACATTCACCAGGTCCGCGACGAATGGGGCAATTCGATCTTTCCCATGGTGCCGGGTCACGAGATCATTGGCCGTGTCGTCAGGGTCGGTGACAAGGTGAAGAAATGGAAGCCGGGCCACATCGTCGGGGTCGGCTGCTTCGTCGATTCCTGCCGGCGCTGCGAAGCCTGCCGCGCAGGCGAGGAGCAATATTGCGAGGGCAAGGTCGGCATGTCGCTCACCTATAACGGGTATGAGCAAGACGGAAAGACGCTGACCTATGGCGGCTATTCCACCCGCATCACGGTGGACAAGAACGGTGGACAAGAACTATGTGCTGAGCATCCCCAAGGGCATTCCCCTCGAGCGCGCGGCGCCGCTGCTCTGCGCCGGCATTACCACCTACTCGCCGCTCAAGCATTTCGGCCTGAAGAAAGGCGACAGGCTCGGCGTGGTGGGGCTTGGCGGTCTCGGCCACATGGCGGTGAAATTCGGCCATGCCATGGGTGCGCATGTCACAGTACTCAGTCATTCACCCGGTAAGCGCGACGACGCGCTGAAGCTCGGCGCCGACGATTTTCTCATCACCAAGGATGAGGCGACCTTCACAGACAATGCCGGACGTTTCGACTTCATCCTGGACACCGTATCGGCCAAGCATGATTACAACGCCTATCTCGGCCTTCTCCGCCGCGACGGCGTCATGGTGCTGGTAGGCGTGCCCGAGCCGACGCCACTCTCGGCCTCTTCCCTCATCATGAAGCGGAAGAAACTCGGGGGCTCGCTGATCGGCGGTATTCGCGAGACCCAGGAGATGCTCGATTTCTGTGCGGCAAACGACGTTGCCGCGGATGTGGAGGTCATCCCCATCCAGGATATCAACGAAGCCTATGAGCGTATGCTGCGGAACGATGTGCGCTACCGCTTCGTGATCGATATCGCGAGCCTTAAGGAGGCCGCCTAGGAGCCTTCCGGGCCCTACCCTTCACCATGGTTAATAGGCTGGCCCTCAAAAAGCCATGAAGGGGCCGAGAATCCCGGTGTTTCCCGCGATAAGAGGGTGTCCGCGGGCATTAACCCTGTTTCTGTAATCGTCAGCCACTCTGGGGCCGGGGGGAGGAAGCTGATGACATGCGTAGACTCGCGCTGATTGCGCTCGCTTCCTGCGGCCTTATCGGCCTGCCATCTCTTGCCGCTGCCCAAACCAGCACCATGACGGTGCCGGTGGGGCCGTCGCGCACGCTCACGGTGCCGAAACAGGCATCGCCGCAACTTCTCGCACCGCCGCAAGTGGAGCTTCAGCCAGAATTGCGGCTGACACCGCCGCCTGCCGCTCAACCTGCCGCAGAGCCGGCGCGCGAGACACGATCCGATCCCTTGCCCACTGTCGTGGTGCCTCAGCCAGAACCGCTTGCCGCGCCTCAGCCCATCCGCGACAACGCACCGTTTCTACAGGACACGGCTCCGGAAGCCTCTACGACTGCGCCGGAAAATTCTTTCTCCTCAGCCGAAAGTCTGTTCACCTGGATATCAAACTACCGCAAGAAGCCGCAGCCTTGGCGCGTTCCTGCCGCGGTTCATGCCATGTATGAGTTCGGCCTGTTCGGCGACGAGGAGAAGCAGTGGTTCTGCATAGGCTTCATCGCCGGTGTACTCGGCAATAATCCGAAGGATGGGCCGAAGCTCATCCCGCAAATGTTTCCCATGCCCGACAAGGAGCAGGCGGTGATCATCAGAGCCATCGCCTATTCGGGACGGCCCGACTGGCGCGAGCTTCTCGAGAAGAATTCCTCCCGCATGCCGCTCAGGCGTCCGCTCATCGACGACTTCCTCAATGGCAAGCGTCCGATCCTGATGGAACTACCGCTCGACACCGGCGGCTCACCGGGCATTTATGCCTTGTGGGGCTATTACGTGGCGACAGGCCAGCACCAGCCGGTGATGCGCATCATGGAGGCTCTGCGCTGGTCGAAGAACAAATCGGATTCAGGATTCTCCTGGCGCAAGATCTTTTCCGGTTGGGGCAACGACCCGAGCGCCGTTGAAAAAATCACCACCGGCGGCACTGCCAAATGGACGCTCGCGTCCTACGCCGAGCGCGATCGTGATCTGATTACGCTCTATCGCGCCGAGCAGGAGAGGCAGCCGGAAGAAATCTCAAAGCCGCTCGGAGACGTGATCGAGGCCGCCGAGGCCTTCGAATCCGAGAAGATCCGCAAGGATCAGTTCGGCTCAATCGAGGACGCGACGAGGCGGCAAATGACCAACGATATGACGGGGATGACCAAGGGCGTGACCGCGGGCTCGATCGCCATCGCCACGGGCTGCGTAGCGGCCACGGCTTTTGGACAGGCGCAGATCGCCATCCCTTGCGTGATCGGTGGCGCGCTCTATACCGGCGCGGCCAAACTCGCGCATTAATCGCTGCTGCGACCGATCAGATAACCGACGATAACGCCCACTCCAGCGGCGAGGATAAGCGAAGCGGCGAGGTTGTCCCTGATGGCGTCCTCAGCCTCGGACGCGGCATCGGCGGCCAAATGGCGGGCCTGCTTGTATCCCCGTCTGGCGCTCTTGCCGACACTGTGTGACAGATCGTTGACATAGGCACGCAGGCCATCGAGCTGGTCGTAGAGATCATCGATGTCGAGCTCCTTGGCATCCTTGATCAATCTCGCAGCCTTCTGCTCGGCCTTACTCATATTCACCATGATATTCCTCCGTGTAACGAGAACGCGCCCCGCCAGGATTGCCGAGCATAGCAGAAACGACGAAGTGTAGCTTTCCGTTCCAGACCTCGCTTAGAGCACCGTATTGCGGGCCCTGATACCGCGCTCAATAGCCACGGCGGTCAGCCTGTCGAGGTCCAGATTGTCTCGCAACATGTCGATGAAGCGCGCCTCTTCGGGTCGCACGCGGAGATCGGCGGCAGCCACCTCCAGAGCCACGGCATAGGCCGTCTCGCGAAGTTTCTTCGGCAGGCCCTCCTGGATGAGGCCGAGTACGTGCTCAAGACCACCGTCTTCTCCGAGAAGCTCGCCGCAGGTCTCGGCGGTCTTGACCAGCTCATCCTGGTCGTAATCGGCGAAGATTGGCAGGTTGGAGACTATCTCGCCGATACGGGCGAGCTCGGCGTCGGTCATGACCCGGTCGACGGCGGACACCGTGACCATCGCATAGATCAGCGCGGTGTGATGATCCAAAGACTTGGCCATGGCGCGGGCGTCCCTCTCGTTTCCTCTTCGCAGCGCCGGGACCGTATGCAATTGCCGCCAACCCGGCAAGCGCCGTTTGATCTACCAGGTGCCTGGAAAGGCTGGCGCCATTTAGGAATCTGTGGAATTTGTCGACTACCAATTCAGACCGATTCAACACTCCAGCCATGGCCAGTTCACCCGCCCAAAAGATCGCCCCGAAGCTCAGGATAGACTCCGAACTCCTGGCGCATGCCCATGTGAGCAAGGCATGGCCTTTCGAGGAAGCCCGGAAAGTCTTGAGCCGGCTGAAACGCATCCCGAAGCCGACCGGCGCCATCATCTTCGAAACCGGTTATGGGCCGTCGGGCCTGCCGCATATCGGCACGTTCGGCGAGGTGGCGCGCACCACCATGGTGCGTCACGCCTTCCGCGTGCTTACCGAGGACGAGGTGCCAACGCGGCTGATCTGCTTCTCCGACGACATGGATGGACTGCGCAAGGTGCCGGATAATATCCCCAACAAGGAAATGGTGGCAGAGCATCTCGGCAAGCCGCTTACGCAGGTGCCGGACCCGTTCGGCGACCACCAAAGTTTCGGCCATCACAACAATGCGCGGCTCAAGGCCTTTCTCGACACGTTCGGTTTCGACTACGAATTCCTCTCGGCGACGGAATGCTATATCTCAGGCCGTTTCGACGCGACGTTGCTGAAGGTGCTGGAGAATTATGAGGCGGTCCGCGACGTGATCCTGCCAACGCTTGGACCCGAGCGGCGCGCTACTTACAGCCCCTTCCTGCCCATCTCGCCGACCACGGGACACGTGCTGCAAGTGCCGATCGTCGATCACGACGTGGCGGCAGGATCAATCCGCTACAAGGACCCCGATACCGGCAAGCTCGTCCAGGTTCCCGTCACGCGCGGCCATTGCAAGCTGCAATGGAAGGCCGACTGGGCCATGCGCTGGGCAGCCTTCGGGATCGATTATGAAATGGCCGGCAAGGACCTGATCGATTCGGTGCGCCTGTCAGGCCAGATCTGTCGCATCCTCGGTGCGCAACAGCCGGAAGGCTTCAACTACGAACTATTTCTCGATGAAAACGGCGAGAAGATCTCGAAATCGCGCGGCAATGGGCTGACCATCGAGGAATGGCTCGCCTACGCCTCGCCGGAAAGTCTCTCCCTCTATATGTATCAAAGCCCCCGCAAGGCGAAGCGCCTCTTTTTCGATGTCATCCCCCGCGCCGTCGACGAATATGTCGGCCATCTCGCTGCCTATCCGAAGGAAGAAACGGCGGCGAAGTTGATGAACCCGGTCTGGCATATTCATCAGGGAGAACCGCCTGAGGCCGAATTGCCCATCAGCTTCGCGCTTCTGCTTAACCTCGCATCGGCTTCGAACTCGGAGGACCGCGAAGTTCTGTGGGGCTTCATCCGCCGCTATGCGCCGGAGGCTACACCTGAAGACCATCCGCTGCTTGACGAGCTGGTCGGCTACGCCATCCGCTATTTCCACGACCTGGTGAAGCCGGCCAAGCACTATCGCGCGCCGACGGAGAAGGAACGGGAGGCGCTGCTCGACCTCGATGATCGGCTTGGGCGCCTACCAGCTAAAGTAATGGCCGAGGAGATCCAGGCTGAAGTCTATGCAGTCGGCAAGGAACACGGCTTCGAGCCGTTGCGCGACTGGTTCGCCACGCTCTACGAGGTGCTGCTCGGTCAGGCGCAGGGACCGCGTTTCGGTTCATTCGTGGAGCTTTACGGTATCCCCGAGACCCGCGCCCTCATCGCCAAAGCGCTCGCCGGCGAGCTTGTGCAAGACCAGCCGTCTTAGAAGAAACTCATGGGGAAGTAGCGGAGGAACAGCTCCTCGTAGCGTCCGCTCGCATGCACCTGCTCCAGTCCGTAATTGAGGATTTCGCCGATCCGGCGGTTACCGCGCTTCACGGCAATGCCAACGCCTTCCCCGAAATGTTTCGTGTCGATATAGGGTCCGCCGCGAAACTCGCAGCATCCCTCGCTGCTCACGCCGTTGATCCAAAATGTGAGACCGATCCCGTCGCCGAATATGAAGTCGACGGTAGCCCCTTGCAACGCTTTCTGGGTGTCCTCAACCGTTTCGAGACTGACGATCTCCGCATCGGGAAAGAACTTCGTTAGATAGGCCTCGTGTCCAGTGCCTTTGACCACGCCGATCTTAACGTCCTCGACAGTCTCGGGGCGTATGTCAGTGAGCTCGGTGTCCTTCCGTGCGACGAAGCGCGCAGGCGTGGCATAATAGCGTGTCGTGAAGTCGGCCTTCTCCAGTGCTTCGGCGGTGATACGAATCGAGGCGATGGCGGCATCAGCCTCATCTCTGTCGAGGCTGGGCAATAATTCGCTCCAGTCGATATCCCTCACCTCGCATTGGACTTCCAGCGCCTCGCAAATGGCTTTGGCCAGATCGACATTGAATCCGGTCAGCGCACCTACCTCGTCGATATAGTGAAAGGGCGGATAGTCGTTGTCGGTAACGAAGCGCAGCCTCTCGACACCCTGCATGTCTGGCCTGGGGCGCTGCACATCGCCCTGCCAGGCATCAGGCACGATCGCCTTGCCGTTGGGCGTCTGGGCAAAGCCTGCGTCCGGTAAAAACCAAATGAGACTCAAACCGAGCGCAGCGAGCCACATACAGGGAGGTGAGGTACGTGCTGACACGCGCTTGTCTTAGCGCAGCTTCAGAGGGCCCGCCAGCTTATGCAACACTAAATAGTTGTATAATATAACACAACAACTTTTCTTAGAATTACAACCTTCGGTCCAGATCGATATTGCGCCTCCTCTTAAAAGTGCAAATAGTAAACAGGGGTGTTCAGGGGGAGGCTTCCCGTGTCGCTTGTATCGGACCCGCGCGGACTCGAAGACCGTGTCGCGGGCCTGGATCTCACCGCCCATACCCAGGCCGAGTACCACTTTCTGATCGACCGTTACGTCGATGCGGCCACATTGGCGAAGGCGACGGCGATTGCCGGACGCTGGGGCGTTCGTCCACACGATGTGCTGATCGCCACAGGCAGGCTCAAGGCCGACGACTATTACCGCGCCCTGGCAGTGTCCTGCGGGGCTTCCTTTACACCGGCGCTCTCAGCCGCGGATATCGTCCCTCCTGCCGCAAGCCTCAGTCCGCGCCAACATCTGGCGCAGGGTTTACTCAAGGACCGCACGACCAACCACTATATCTTCGCACCGGACCGCCTGTCGCCGAATACGCTCCGCCACATCCTCGGACAGCTTTATCCGCATCGTTTTGCGCTCGCTTCGCCGCATGCGGTAAGGCGCGCCATCTACCGCCATTTCGCACGAGCTTTCGCCCATGACGCTATCGACGGGCTAGCCGAGCGTTACCCTGAGCGCAGTGCGCGAATGTCCATTGCACCGTGGCAACGTCTATCGTCTTTACTCGGCGCAATCGGGATCCTTGTGTCGTTCCTTGTCGCTCCGATCGGAACGTTATGGTTCCTAACGCTACTTCTCTCGATCCTGTTCGTCCCAGTTATCGTGCTTCGGCTCGTTGCCCTTCAGTCACTTTTGCACGCCGACTCCAGCCGGAACCGTCCGACAATTCCACGCGAGGCCGATAGCGAGCTGCCGATTTACACCGTTCTTGTGCCGCTATATCGCGAAGCGCATATGTTGCGGGGGCTTGTCCAGTCACTGCTGCAACTCGATTGGCCGGCGTCCAAGCTCGATATCAAGCTCATCCTCGAAGAATCGGACAAGGAAACTGTTGAAGTGGCGGAGGCGCTTGCACTTCCGGGCAATATCGAAATCGTACTTGTCCCCGAGCTTCATCCGCGAACCAAGCCCAAAGCCCTGAACTATGCTTTGCCGCTCACGCGCGGCGAATATCTGGTGATCTTCGATGCCGAGGACCGGCCCGAACGCGATCAACTCAGGCAGGCTTTCCACGTCTTTCGGACCGGTCCACCGGACCTTGCCGTGGTCCAGGCGCAGCTCAATCTCTACAACGCCAAAGACAACTGGCTCGCCAAGCAATTCACCCTCGAATATTGCGTTCTTTTCGACGGGCTTTTGCCGGCATTCGACCGATTAGCCCTGCCGATCCCTCTCGGCGGCAGCTCAAATCACTTTCGCGTTTCCGCTCTTACCTGGCTCATGGCCTGGGACCCGTTCAATGTCACCGAGGATGCCGATCTCGGCATACGTCTCGCGCGCAGCTCCTATCGTTGCCGGGTACTGCAATCCACCACATACGAAGAGGCGCCGCGCAAGTTCCGGCACTGGCTCAATCAGCGCACGCGCTGGCTTAAGGGCTATGTGCAGACCTGGCTTGTACATATGCGCTCGCCACGGGCGCTATGGCGCGAGCTTGGACCACGCGGCTTTCTTGCCTTCCAAGTCATGGTGGGCGGGACGGTTCTGTCGGCGCTGGTACATCCCTGGTTTTATGCGCTTGCC
The DNA here is from genome assembly GCA_016869535.1 of Alphaproteobacteria bacterium. Taxonomy (GTDB): domain Bacteria; phylum Pseudomonadota; class Alphaproteobacteria; order Rhizobiales; family Methyloligellaceae; genus Methyloceanibacter. The sequence goes on from VGDX01000013.1 coordinate 36,929, forward strand.
GCCTTCGAGCTTCTAAGCGGGGGCGTGCTCGTACGTCCTGAGAGCCTGCTCGGTTGGCCGTTCTGGCTGATCGCGAGCTTTACGCTGATCACCGGATATCTCGCCCCCATGGCCCTCGGCTACGTGACCGCGCGCCGCCGCGGGCACCGGCATCTCCTGAAACAGATTCCGTTGATGCCGCTATACTGGCTGTTGATCTCGTTCGCAGCCTACCGGGCCATGTGGCGATTCATGACGGCGCGTTTCACCTGGGAAAAGACCGAGCACGGCTTCGCGCGCAAGGTCGTGATACCGGCGCGCTAGCTGTCAGCCGCCTTGCCGATAATTCTCGCGCGTAACCTCGTCCTGGGCGCGCTTCATGGCCCAGTCCTTGCGCCGGTTCCGCCACATGAGAATGCCGTAGATCAGCGCCGCGGCGAGTACCGTGACACCCAGGATATCCATGATCACCCAAAGCCAGCCACTGGGGTCGTCCATCGCCAATCTCCTGTCCGTGTCTCAAGAGAAACGCGGAAGCATTGCCTCGGGTTTCGTGCCGGTAATGGGGGAATTGGAGCGGGCGATGGGGATCGAACCCACGACCCGTAGCTTGGGAAGCTACTGCTCTACCACTGAGCTACACCCGCGCCGATTCGCAGTTGTACAATGACGGGCAGCCACAAAAAAGCAAGCCGGCTGCATGGAGTGGTGAAACGCTTTGCATTGCGGACGGTAGCCGCCCGCCTACTAATGGCATCGCTGGAGGACCATGTCCTTGAGGGCTTCGAGATGCTTGGCGGCCTCAGCTACATGATGGCCTCCCGAAACCCGCACAGGATCGAGCGGCGGGAGCATGGCACTCAAGCCCCTTGCGTGCCAAACGGTTCACGCCGTAACCGCCACTGTTACGGCACCTAGAACGGATTGTCCTCCGACTTGCCGCGTGTCTTGAAGAACTCCTTGGTGAGCGCAAAAACCACGGGACTGAGGAGTGCGAGAGCAAGCAAGTTCGGAAGCGCCATCAAGGCGTTGAGTGTGTCGGCGAGCAGCCAGACAATGGCGAGCTCCATCGTGGCACCGACGAAAATCGCCAGGCACCAGACGATCCGGAACGGCTTGATGATGCGAACGCCGAACAAGTATTCGAGCGACCGCTCGGAATAATAGCTCCAGCCGATCAAGGTGGTGAAAGCGAACAGGGCGAGCGAGAACGACACGATGTGATGGCCCACGACCGGAAGCGACGCCTCGAAGGCATTCGCGGTCAGCGCGGCGCCCGTGGCCCCGGTCGTCCACACGCCGCTCGTGAGGATGACGAGGGCGGTAAAGGTGCAGACGATGATGGTGTCGATGAACGGCGCGAGCATGGCGACCAGTCCCTGGCTCACCGGACCGTGCGTCTGCGCCACGGCATGGGCAATCGGTGCCGAGCCGAGACCCGCTTCGTTCGAGAACACGCCGCGGGCGACGCCAAATTGAATTGCCACCCATACGGCCGCGCCGGCGAACCCACCGGTCGCCGCGGCGGGCGAGAACGCATGGGTGAAGATCAGTGAAAACGCCTCCGGGACTGCGGCCGCATTGATAAGAATGACGAGGCCGCCGGAAGCGATATAGGTGATGGCCATGAATGGCACGAGCTTACCGGCGACCGCGCCAATGCGCTTGATGCCGCCGATCAAGACCGCTCCGACAAGCACAAACAAGACAAGGCCCGTTAACCAGAGCGGGACCGACAGCGAGTTCTCGAGAGCGTGAGAGACGGAATTGGCTTGCACCATGTTGCCGATGCCGAAGCCGGCGGCCCCGGCAAACACCGCGAAACAGGCGCCGAGCCACGACCAGCGGGCGCCGAGGCCGTTCTTGATGTAATACATGGGCCCGCCGACCCATTCGCCGCGCGAGTCTTTCTCGCGATAGCGGACGGCAAGCACGGCTTCTGCGTATTTCGTCGCCATGCCGACCAGTGCCGTCATCCACATCCAGAACACCGCGCCAGGGCCGCCGAGAAAGATCGCCGTGGCGACGCCGGCGATATTGCCGGTGCCGATGGTGGCGGAGAGCTCCGTCATCAGGGCGTTGAAGGGTGTGATCTCGCCTTTGCCCTCGGGTCGGCGGCCGCGCCACAGCATCCAGAAGCTCAATGGCACATTGACGATGGTGCGGAGCTTCAGGCCAAAAGTGAGAAAGAGCCCGACCCCCAAGATCAGGATCAGCATCGGCACGCCCCAGACGATGCCGTTCAGCCAGTTCAGAGCTTGGGTAAACCCGTCCATGCGATCCCCCGTCCGCTTATCGATTGTTGGGCCGGCGCCGCTCCCTCAGCAGATCACTCCTGGCGGAAGTGCTTCGACAGCTTCAGGCCTTGCGCTTGGTAGTGCGAACCGATGCCCTGGCCGTAGATCTGGTCGGGGATGTCGGTGAGTTTGTCGAACACCAGCCGCCCGACGATCTGCCCATCTTCCAGGATGAAGGGGATATCGAGGCTGCGCACCTCAAGGACCGCCTTGGCGCCAGGCGCGCCACCCGGCGTATAGCCGAAGCCCGGATCGAAGAAGCCGGCATAGTGCACGCGGTATTCGCCGATCAAGGGATCGAATGGCGCCATCTCGGCCACATAGGCTGGCGGCACCGACACGCTTTCCTTCGAGGCCAGGATGTAGAACTCATGCGGGTCGAGCACGAGACGCTTGTCCTCGCCGAGATGCACCGCCTCCCAGTACTGATTGGGCTCGTAGGCGCCGACCGCATCGACATCGATCACGCCGGCAAAGCGGCGGGCGCGATAGCCGATCAATCCAGTCGGGGGGATCGGTGCGAGGCTGATGCGCAAATTCAGGCCTTCACGGATGGCGGCTTCGCCTTCGACCAGACCCACATCGGAGTGGATCTCGCGCAAACGCCGGTCGCCGACGCGCCCCGGCTGCTCGCCGGCATCGAGTTGTTGGCCGACACGGCGGCGGAATCTGATCTGGTTGAGGCGTGACCCATAGCGGACCTTGATGGAGAAGGTGCGCGGGCAGATTTCGGCGAAGAGCGGTCCGGCATAGCCTTCCTCGACTGCGTCGAACGAATCCTGATAATCGGCAATCAGGCGGGTGAACACGTCGAGCCGTCCGGTCGAACTTTTCGGATTGGCAAAACCGGCGATGGTCGAGCGGAGCTTGAGCTGTTCGATCAGCGGCACGAGATAGACGCAGCCTGCCTCAAGTACCGCGCCCTTGGTGAGATCGATCTCATGGAACTTGAGCGCACCGAGCTTGTCGCGCACCGTAGCGTTAGGCCCGGGAAGAAAGCTCGCGCGGATGCGATAGGCCACCTTGCCAAGCCTGAGATCGAGGCTTGCCGGCTGAATCTGGTTCGGCTCGATCTCCGGCGCGGCGAAGATTTCACCGCCGGCGATCATGGCGCGGATGGCCTGGCTCGGCAGGATGCCGGTCCGGGCGAAGATGCCGCGTGGAGCTTCGGCCGGTGCGGTCATTTGCGACTCATCGGGCAGAGCCGCAAAGAGCTTGTCCTGTTTCTCCGCGGTGGATGGCATAGTGTCGTTCTTGGCATGACGGCGGGTACCTGGTCTCGTTAGAGTCGGCCTTCTCCCCCGGATTCACAAGGGTTGCAAGGATGCTACTAGGTCTGTTTGCCCTGATCGTCGCGGCGGTATTCACCGGTGCCGCCTTTTATATCAATTTTGCCGAGCAGCCGGCCCGGCTCGCTCTGGACGACCGCGCGCTTCTGGCCGAATGGAAGTCATCCTACCGGCGCGGCTTCATGATGCAGGCGAGCCTCGCGGGTTCTCGGTTTCCTGCTTGGCGCGCTTGCTTGGTGGCATACCAGTTCGGTCACATTCCTGATCGGAGGGCTATTGATGCTCGCAAATTGGCCCTGGACACTGATTGCCATCATGCCCATCAACAATGCGCTGATGGCCATGCCGCCCGAACAGGTCGGGCCGCAAAGCCGGCTTCTCATCGAAAAATGGGGCAGGTTACATGGAGTCCGTACCGGATTGGGTGCGCTCGCGACCGCCGTCTTCCTCGCCGCCCTGGTGCATTGGTGACTCGGGGGGCTTGACGGGAGGCCCCCCAAAGCGCGATGAATGCCCCACGTGGTGATTTGGCCGGCCGGCTTGCAGCCACGTTAAACAAGTCGCTAAAAGGCCGTGGGCGATGAATCCCGGTCTTTTGGCGGCAGCCAAAGTCCGGGTTTTTTTGTGCGGCCGGTCGCGTTGAGCGTTCAAGGAGTACGGCCATGGCAGGTGAGGACAACAAAGCCCGCGGCGGCAAGCCGTGGCGACAGGCCACGCAACTTGTTCACGCCGGCACGCTGCGCAGCCAGTTCGGCGAGACGTCAGAGGCCATTTTCCTCAACTCCGGCTATGTCTATGACACGGCCGAACAGGCTGAGGCGCGCTTCAAGGGGGACGAGGAAGGCTTCGTCTATAGCCGCTACGCCAATCCCACCGTGGCCATGTTCGAAGCGCGCATGTGCGCCATGGAGGAGGCTGAGGCGGCGCGCGGCACAGCCAGCGGCATGGCGGCGGTGGCGGCGTCCCTGCTGTGTCACTTGAACGCCGGAGATCATGTCGTTTCGGCGCGCGCGCTGTTCGGAAGCTGCCGGTATGTGGTCGAGGATCTGCTGCCGCGTTTCGGCATTGCCACGACACTGATCGACGGACGCGACATTGCCGCCTGGGAAGCGGCGGTGCGTCCCAATACGCGCGCCTTCTTCTTCGAGACGCCCACCAATCCCGTGCTCGAGCTTGTGGATATCGAGGCCGTGTCGAAGGTCGCCAAGAAAGCGGGCGCCTCCGTGGTCGTCGATAATGTGTTCGCCACACCCTTGCTGCAGCGGCCGATGAAGCTTGGGGCCGACATCGTGGTTTATTCGGCGACAAAACATATCGACGGCCAGGGACGATGTCTCGGCGGAGTCGTGCTCGGTAGCAAGGAGTTCATCGAGGAGAAGCTGCACAACTATTTGAAGCACACTGGGCCTTCGCTCAGCCCATTCAATGCCTGGGTGCTGCTCAAGGGGCTTGAGACCTTGCCCTTGCGCGTCGAGCGGCATTGCAGTTCGGCCGCTTCACTTGCCGATTTTCTTAGCCAACGGCGCGAGATCGAGCGTGTCTATTACCCCGGCCGAGCGGACCATCCGCAAGCCGCACTTGCCAAACGGCAGATGGACGGCGGCGGCCCGTTGATCGCCTTCGAGATCAAAGGGGACAAGGGCGCAGCGTTCCGCTTCATGAATGCGCTCAACATCATCAGGATCAGCAACAATCTCGGCGACGCCAAGAGTCTCGTGACGCATCCTGCCACCACCACGCATCAACGGCTCACGCCCGAGGAACGCGCCAAGCTCGGCATTTTCGACAACAGCGTCAGGCTGTCTGTCGGACTCGAGGATCCGGAAGATCTCGCCACCGACCTCACGCAGGCTCTTACCGCCGCGAAGTAACCCACTCCACGAGCGAAGGACTGATGCGCTTCTCAAGCTCGACGATGAGGAGCAGCGTCACGCCGATGCCGACGATCCGGAGTCCGTCGAGCAAAGCGACCGGCTCCGTGTGGAACACCGCCTGCATGAACGGGGCATAGGTGAAGGCGAATTGCATCGCCGTAACCAACCCGATGCTGATCAGCACGGCAGGCGTGCCGAGCACGCCCTGCCAGGTGATAGAGGGCCCATGCACATAGCGCACGCTGAACAGATAGAAAACTTCCATGACCACAATAGTGTTGACCACCATCGTGCGCGCGGTTTCGACAGACAGCCCGCGTGACAGCGCCGAATAGAAGATGACGAAAGATCCTGCCATGAACAGGAACGATACGAACACGACGCGCCAGAGAAGAAAACCGGACAGCAAAGGCGTGTGCGCGCTGCGCGGCGGCCGCTGCATGGTGCCGGGTTCGGTCGGTTCGAAGGCCAGCGTCAGTCCGAGCGCGATGCTGGTGGCGAGATTGATCCACAGAAGCTGGATGGGCGTTATCGGCAGGGTCAAGCCCAGCGCGATGGCAACGATAATGGCGCTCACTTCGCCGCCATTAGTTGGCAGCGTCCACTCGATCACCTTGCGGAGATTGTCATAAACGGTGCGTCCCTCACGCACGGCGGCGACGATCGAAGCAAAATTATCGTCTGCCAGCACCATCTCCGCGGCTTCCTTCGCCGCTTCGGTCCCTTTACGGCCCATGGCAACGCCGATATCGGCACGTTTCAAGGCCGGGGCGTCATTCACGCCGTCCCCGGTCATGGCCGTCACTGCGCCGTCCGCTTGTAGCGCCGTCACGAGCCGCAATTTATGCTCGGGACTCGTGCGGGCGAACACCGTGGCATTTCGCACTATTTCGCGAAGCTCCAAGTCGTCCAGTCGATCGATGTCATGGCCGGTCACCACTTTCGGGTCGTCGGCGAGCTTGAGCAGGCCCGCGATGGCCCCCGCCGTGGTCGCGTGGTCGCCGGTGATCATTTTCACGTCGATGCCGGCTGAGCGGCAGTCCTTGACCGCTTCAAGCGCCTCTTCACGCGGCGGATCGATTAGCCCGAGCAGACCCAGCATGGTGACGCCTTGCTCGACATCGGCAAAATTGAGCTCCCGCTTGCCTTTCGGCATCGCTTTGACAGCAACGGCCAGCACGCGTTGGCCTTGACCGGCAATTTCGTCGGTGCGCGCCTGCCAGAACGCTTTATCGATCACGTCGCCGCCTTGAGCGTGCTGCTTGGCGCACATCTGAAGCACACGCTCTGGTGCGCCCTTGATATAGGCGAAGGCTTTGCCGTCATGACTGTGATGCAGGGTGGCCATGAAGCGGTGCTGCGTGTCGAAGGGGATTTCGTCGGTTCGCGGCAGCTTTTTACGCAGCGCCTCCGCGTTATGCCCCGCTTTGACGCCGAGGGTTACCAAGGCACCTTCCATGGGATCGCCTTCGACCCGCCAGACGCCATTCGACTGCCGTAAATCGGCGTCGTTGCAGAGAATGGCGGCCCTGGCCATCTCCTGAAGCGTTGCGTCGTCGGAAGGTTCGAGCAAATGACCATCGGCCTCGAATCCGCCTTCGGGCCGGTAACCCACGCCGGAGACTTCGAACGTCATACCGGCTGTGACGGCGGCACGGACGGTCATCTCGTTACGGGTGAGCGTGCCGGTCTTGTCGGAACAGATCACCGAGACAGAGCCAAGCGCTTCCACTGCGGGGAGCCGCCTGATGATGGCCTGTCGTTTCGCCATGCGTCTCACGCCGATGGCGAGCGTGATGGTCAAGACCGCGGGCAAGCCTTCCGGTACCGCGGCCACGGCCATGCTCACCATGACCATGAAGGCTTCAGCCCAGGTAAATCCGCGCACAAAAATGGCAAAGAGAAATACCGCAAGACTCACCCCGAGGATGACGAAGGTAATCTGGCGCGCGACCACTGCCATTTGCCGCAGCAGCGGGGTGGTCAGTGTTTCGACAGTGCTCACGAGTGTGGAAATGCGGCCGAGCTCGGTGGACGCGCCAGTGGCGACGACGATACCCGTGCCGTTACCGGCGGCAACGAAAGTACCGGAAAAGGTCATTGAATTGCGATCGCCAAGGGCCGCATCCTGCGCGGCAGCTGCGACATCCTTGTCGACCGGGACAGACTCGCCGGTCAGCACCGCTTCATCGACACGCAGATTGCGCGCGCGCACGAGACGCAGATCGGCCGGCACGCGATCCCCCGGCTCAAGAATCACAAGATCTCCCGGCACAATATTTTCGGCGGCTATGACGGTCCGTTTGCCGGCGCGGATCACAGTGGCATGCGGGTCGATCATTTTGCGGATGGCATTGAGCGCCTGTTCGGTCTTGCCCTCCTGGACATAGCCGATGATGGCGTTGACGAAGACGACGACGATGATGACGGCCGCGTCGGTGAAATGGCCGATGCTGGCGGCGAGAATGGCGCCGACAATCATCACGTAGATCAGCACATTGTTGAACTGACGCAGGAAGCGGAGGATCTCGCTTTCGGGTTTCGCTTCCGCCAGCCTGTTCGGGCCGAAGCGTTCCTTGCGTAAAGCTGCCTCTGGCGCGGTAAGGCCCTCGGGTCTCGTCTCCAAGGCCGTGAAAATGTCGGCCGCGGGAAGCGCGTGCCAGGCACTATCGGCCGTTTCGAGCTTTTCCTGCAAAACTCTCTTTTCTCGCTTATTTCCCTGCGTAAAAGGTCTCATAACCCATCGCACACGCTTGAGCTTGACGCAGATCAATTGGCTAATCCACCCTTCACCGCGCAGTACCAATAGACAGGATCTCGATTTGCCTCCTACCGCCTCGCCCCAAGAACTGCTTGCCACGCTTGTCGGCTTCGACACCACCAGCGCCAAGTCGAATCTCGCGTTGGTCGATTTCATCGAGGATCACCTCAAGCACCATGGAATCTCATCGGTGCGCATCCCCTCGCCCGATGGCAAGAAAGCCGCGCTGTTCGCCACCATCGGGCCCGAAGGCATTGGCGGTATTGGACTATCCGGCCATAGTGACTGCGTGCCGGTCGAGGGGCAAAGCTGGTCAGCGGATCCCTTCAAGCTAGGTTCGCGTGACGGCAAACTCTACGCGCGCGGCTCTTGCGACATGAAGGGCTTCATCGCCTGCGTGCTCGCCTCGGTGCCGCGCTTCAAGGCGCGCGCCTTGAAGGAACCGATCCATATTCTCGTCTCTTATGACGAGGAAGTGGGTTGCACCGGCGTGCGGCCGCTGATCGCACGGCTTGGACAAGACCTGCCAAAACCCCGCGCGGTGATCGTCGGCGAGCCGACCACCATGGCGGTGATCGACGCGCATAAGCGGATCGACGCCTACCGCACGATCGTCACCGGCAAGGAGGCACATTCCAGTCTACCGGCCCTTGGGGTCAATGCCATATCCATCGCCGCGAAACTGATCGGCGAGATCGACCGTATCGGTGCGGACCTTGCCGCCAAGGATGTCGATCCGCGTTTCGATCCGCCCTATACCACGGTGTGCGTAGGAATAATCGAAGGCGGCACGGCGGCAAATATCGTGCCCAAGCATTGCGAATTTCGCTGGCTGGTGCGCAGCCTGCCAGATGCCGCCACCGACGAATTCGCGCGTGGCCTTGCCGCCTACGCCGATAAGGAACTGCTGCCGAAGATGCGCCAGGTGACGGAAGAGGCCGCGATCGAAACGGAGCTCGAGGGCTCCGTTCCAGCCTTCGAGGCGGGGCGGAACTCAGAGGCGGTCGCACTCTCCCTGTCGCTGACCGGCGCCAACGACACAAAGGCCGTATCCTACGGGACCGAGGCGGGACTGTTCGAGCAGGCCGGCATCCCGACCGCGGTCTGCGGTCCCGGCGACATCGCCCAGGCGCATGCAGCGGATGAATTCGTCACGGCCGCCCAGCTCGATAGCTGTATGGCTTTTCTTGCCAGCCTTGCCGATAGGCTCAGCAAATAATCAGGCGTCGGCAAAGGCAGCCGGATCGAAATTGTAGCGGTGGTTGCAGAACTCGCATGTCACCCACACTTCGCCGTCGACGATCATGTCGGCGAGTTCTTCCGACGAAAAACGCTTCAGCAGTTCCTCGACGCGATCGCGCGAGCAACTGCAATAGCTTTTGAGAGGTACGGCGCGATAGGCGCGCACCTGCTCCTCGTGGAAGAGGCGATAGAGCAGCCGGTCCGGCGGCAATGTGGGATCAAGCAGCTCGTGATCCTCGACCGTCTCGGCAAGCGTCTTGGCGCGCGTCCAGTCCTCCTCGAACGCGGCAGCGGAACCGCCGCTATGGCCGCCTTCACGGGTCAGCTTCTGCACCAGTAATCCGCCTGCGCGCCATGCCCAGGTTTTCGCGCCGTCTTTGCCGCCGCGATAATGCCGCGCCACCGCGAGCCGGATAAAGGTAGGGAGTTGCTCCGACTGCCGGAAATAGGTGTCGGCAGCTTCGGTCAGGCTTTCGCCCTCGAGCGGCACCACGCCCTGATAGCGTTCGGTGTCGGCGCCCCGATCGATGGTCATGGCGAGATGGCCATCTCCGAGCAACGCTTCATCCGGTTTGAGTGCGGCAACGCGCTCCTCCGAGAAGCGCGCATAGCCACGCAGTTCTCCCGGCACCTGATAATCAGCGACGAGAAGATCGACCGGTCCATCGGTCGAGGCTTGAAGAATGAACTTGCCTTCGAATTTCAGCGTCGCGCCGAGCAGCGCCGTAAGCGCCACGGCCTCACCAAGCAGCCGCGACACGGGCTCTGGATAATCGTGACGGGAGAGAATGGTGTCGACAACCGGCCCAAGTTTGACCAGGCGGCCAAGCACATCCGCCTGCTCGGCCTGGAAGGGCAGGATCAGGTCGTCGGAGGGAATGGCGAGCTCGAGGTGTTGCTCTGAGGAAGGCTCGCTCATCGCCTCGTTCCACGCGGCTTCGGAGACCGTGCTTTTGAAGCGCGGGCTTCCTTGCCGAGGCACCAGGCGAGAATGCCCTTTTGCACATGCAACCGGTTCTCCGCCTCGTCCCACACCGCGGATTGCGGTCCGTCGATCACTTCGGCGGTCACCTCATCACCGCGATGCGCCGGCAGGCAATGCATGAAGATCGCACCTTTCGCCGCTTGCGCCATCACGGCCCGGTTGACCTGGAATGGGCGCAGGATTTGCTTGCGCTTCTTCTCGTCGTTATCGCCCATCGACACCCAGACATCTGTCACCACACAATCAGCCTCGTACGCCGCTTCAAGCGGGTCGTTGCTCACTTCGATTTTCGCCCCTTCGCCTTTGGCCCAGGCGAGCAGTTCCGGCGCCGGCGAAAATGCATTTGGGGATGCGATGCGGAGCTTGCAACCGAAGCGCGCCGCCGCATGCACCCAGGAGGTCGCGACATTATTGGCGTCGCCAATCCAGGCGATCGTGCGCCCTTTGATGGGGCCTTTCCGCTCCTCGAAGGTCATTACGTCGGCCATGACCTGGCAGGGATGCGACCGGCAGGTGAGGCCGTTGATCACCGGCACTTGTGCATTGGCGGCAAGCTCGAGCAGCGTCTCATGGGGGCCGGTGCGAAGCATGATGGCATCGACGTAACGCGACAATACGCGGGCGGTGTCGGCAACAGTCTCGCCGCGCCCAAGTTGCATGTCCTCCGGCGCGAGCACGATGGACTTGCCGCCGAGTTGATGCATAGCCACCTCGAACGACACGCGCGTGCGGGTCGAAGGCTTCTCGAAGATCATGGCGAGAACCGCGCCTTGCTTCAAACCTTTCGGCGCCTGTCCTTTACGTTTGATCTTTGCGGACGTTTCGATGATGCCGCGAAGCGTCTTGCGGTCCAATGCAGCGATATCGAGGAAATGCCTGGGCGACATGGCGGGGCTCCGTCCTACCGCTAAGTCGTTGCCACAGCGTCGCGTTTCAGCACGACGCAGGCGGCATCGATGGTCTCGCAAGCCAAGTCGATCTCCGCCTCGCCCACGATCAGCGGCGGCAGGAGGCGAACCACATTGTCGCCGGCCTGCACCGTGAGCAGATTGCCGGCACGCAGCGCCTCGAGCAGCTTCGTATTCGGCACCTTGCTTTTCAGGCCGAGCATCAGTCCCTGTCCCCTCACTTCCTCGATGACATCGGCATGCTCATCCTTCAGTGCGGCAAGCCGCTGTTTCAATCTAAGCCCCATCTGGGCCACGTTTTCGAGAAAACCATCCTCAAGCACGACATCGAGCACGGCGTTGCCGACTGCCATGGCAAGCGGATTGCCGCCGAAGGTCGAGCCGTGGCTGCCGGCTGTCATGGCGGAGCCGACGGCCTCGGTCGTGAGGCAAGCCCCAATGGGAAAGCCGCCGCCGAGCCCCTTGGCGGTCGCCATGATGTCGGGCGCGATCCCAGCCCATTCATGCGCGTAGAGGCGTCCGGTTCGCCCGATGCCGGTCTGCACCTCATCGAGGATGAGCAGGATGCCTTCGCGGTCGCAGAGCGCGCGGAGATCCTGCAGAAAGCGCCCAGAAACTTCCCGCATGCCCCCCTCACCCATGATGGGTTCGATGAGCACGCCTGCGGTAGTCTCGCCGATGGCTGCTTTCACCACCTCGATATCGAAGCCGGCAACCCGATCGAAACCATCGACCGGAGGGCCGAACCCTTCCAGATGTTTCTGCTGGCCACCCGCGGCGATGGTGGCAAGCGTCCGTCCGTGAAAAGCGCCTTCGAAAGTAATCAGCCGATAACGTTCCGATGCGCCATTTTTGTAATGATAGCGCCGCGCTGCCTTGATCGAGCATTCCACCGCTTCGGCACCGGAATTGGCAAAAAACACCCGCTCGGCAAAGGTTGCGTCACAAAGCCGTTCGGCCAAGCGCTCCTGCTCCGGGATAACGTGCAGATTGGAGACGTGCCAAAGCTTCTTAGCCTGGTCGTTCAGTGTCTTGACCAGATGCGGATGGGCGTGCCCAAGCGCCGTCACCGCCACACCGCTCGCGAAGTCGAGATAACGGTCGCCGGACGCAGTGAAAAGATAGGCGCCTTCCCCGCGCGCGAAGGCAAGCTCGCTGCGGGCATAGGTCGGAAGGAGGGCCGACATATCCACGTGTCCCTGAAATAAAATTGCCGCCGGGTGGGCGGCAGCAGGAAGCAAAGAGCATTAGGTCCGGCGCAAAGCTGTGTCAATCGCGCCTCATCCGGCGCTTATCCAATGCTCGTCCACGCTTCTAGCAACACTCATGTTTGTGTTCTTGCAGGAGAAGTGGCAGACTCTCTCCGTTCCGGTGGAAAACGGACACACAAGCGTGGCGGACGCTTGCCGGATTTTGCCGGACCTAGTAGGGTGATAATCGCTCGGCTACAAGATGTCGTGGGTGTGCTGCATCGCGCCCGGGCGGTCATTCTCAGCAGTAATTCTGAGTTTTTTCAAAGCCGTCTCTAGGCAGACGGGGGGATTCTGAGTTCAAACGAGGAGGCCAACCATGGCTTGGACCGACGATAGGGTCGAACTGCTGAAAAAATTATGGGCGGATGGGCTGAGCGCGAGCCAAATCGCGGGTCGCTTAGGCGGAGTGACCCGAAATGCGGTGATCGGCAAGGTCCATCGGCTGGGATTGTCGGGCCGGGCGACGAGTTCGCGTTCGTCCAGCCCAAGGCCGAGGCGGCAACATGTACCGCGAGCCGGCCGCACCCCGTCGATGCTGTACGGGACGCGCGGCAACACGGCGCTCAAGCCGCAATACGATACGGATCTCGATCTCGATCTGGCGCCACTCGAGGAGCTGATCATCCCGCTCCATGAGCGAGCAAGCATCATGACGCTCAAGGAGTCGATGTGCCGCTGGCCGATCGGCGATCCCGGCGATTCGGAATTTCATTTCTGCGGCCGCAAGAAATGCGGCACCCTGCCCTACTGCGAGCATCATGCCCGCATGGCCTATCAGCCGGTGCAGGCACGCAGACGCGATCGACGGGCTGCCGGCTAGGTTTCTATCAGCAGGACTAGCGACAAGAGGCGCCTGAGCGGCGCCTCTTTTATTAAGCGGTCTCTTCCAGCTTGTCGGCGAAGGCGTAGCCCGCGCCGCGCACCGTGCGCACGGGATCGGACTCATTGCCTCGCATCATGCTTTTGCGCAAACGTCCGATATGTACATCGACGGTGCGCTCATCGACATAGACGTTACGGCCCCAGACTCCGTCGAGAAGCTGGGCGCGGCTGAAGACACGGCCGGGACTCTGCATGAGGAATTCGAGCAGCCGGAATTCTGTCGGTCCGAGATGCACTTGCCGGCCATTGCGCGTCACACGATGCGACTCGCGGTCGAGCTCGATATCGCCGACGCTGAGCACCGAGGCGATACGCTCCGGGTTGGTGCGGCGCAGGATGGCGCGCACGCGGGCCATCAGCTCCGGCAGTGAGAACGGCTTGACCACATAATCGTCGGCGCCGGTGGTCAACCCTCTGATGCGGTCGGTTTCCTCGCTCCGCGCCGTCAACAGGATGATGGGGATGGTACGGGATTCCTTTCCCGTGCGCAGACGCCGGCAGAGCTCGAGTCCCGAAATGCCGGGCAGCATCCAATCGAGCACGATCAGATCGGGAGAGCTCTCGGCGATGGCCATTTCGGCCTCGTCGCCGCGATGGACGACATCGACGGTGTAGCCCTCCGCCTCGAGATTGTAGCGGAGGAGAAGGGCCAGGGGCTCCTCGTCCTCGACCACCAGAACTTTGGCTCCCTTGCTCATGGCGTTCACCTGCAACATGTCAGCGCGCCGACCGTTTCAGCGTGACCGGGGTCGAGCTGGTCGTGTCGCCCTTCGGTCGCTGATCGCCTATCGGCTGTCCGTGCACCAGGTAGTAAACCGTCTCGGCGATGTTGGTGGCGTGATCGCCGATGCGCTCAATGTTCTTGGCGCCGAACAGGAGATGGGTGCAAAGCCCGATATTTCGGGGGTCTTCCATCATGTAGGTGAGGAGCTCGCGGAACAGCGAGTTGTACATGGCGTCGATTTCCTCGTCCTTGTACCAGACCTTCAGCGCACGGTCGGCGTCGCGCTCGATGAAGGCGTCGAGAACTTCCTTCAGCTGCACCAATGCCAGCTCGCCCATATGCTTCAGACCGAGCATGAGCTGTTTCGGCTGCTGCTCGGTCACCACCGCCACGGCGCGCTTGGCGATGTTCTTGCCGAGGTCGCCGATGCGTTCCAGATCGTTGGCGATGCGGAGCGCGGCCATGATCTGGCGAAGATCGTAAGCCATCGGCTGGCGGCGCGCGATCATCACCACCGCCTGCTCCTCGATTTCACGTTCGAGTTCGTCGATGGCCTCGTCCTCGTTGATAGTGGCGGCGGCAAGATCGGGATCGCGGCGCTCTAGAGCTTCGAATGCCTGGCCGAGCACTTGCTCGGCAAGACCTCCCATCTTGGCGATCTTGTTATTGAGGAGTGAGAGTTCCTCCTCATAAGACCTGACGATATGCTCGTGCTGTTGTTCCATTGCGTAGGCTCCTCAAGCCACATCAACCGAAGCGGCCGGTAATGTAATCCTGTGTCCGGGTGTCGGACGGGTTTGTGAACATCGTGGTTGTATCGCCCACCTCGACCAGCTTGCCGAGATGGAAGAAGGCGGTGCGCTGCGAGACACGCGCGGCCTGTTGCATCGAATGGGTGACGATGACGATGCAGAACGTCTCCTTCAGTTCTTCCATCAGCGACTCGATGCGCGCCGTGGCGATCGGGTCGAGCGCGGAGCAGGGTTCGTCCATGAGCAGCACCTCGGGGTTCACCGAGATGGCGCGGGCGATACACAGCCGCTGCTGCTGGCCGCCGGAAAGCCCGGTCCCGGACTCGCTCAGGCGATCCTTAACTTCTTCGTACAGACCGGCGCGCATCAGGCTCTTGACTACGATGTCGTCAAGCTCGGACTTGGAGTGGGCAAGTCCGTGAATGCGCGGTCCGTAGGCGACATTCTCATAGATAGATTTGGGGAACGGATTGGGCTTCTGAAACACCATGCCGACGCGGGCGCGAAGCTGTACCGGATCGATGTCGGCCGCGTAGATATTCTCACCATCCAACCTGATGTCGCCCTTGATGCGGCACCCTTCGATCACGTCATTCATGCGGTTGAGGCAGCGGATGAAGGTGGACTTGCCGCAGCCGGAAGGACCGATCAGCGCCGTCACCTGGCGGTCGAAAATGTCGAGCGACACATCGAACAGCGCCTGCTTCTCGCCGTACCAAAGATTGACGTCGCGCGCCGTCATTTTCAGCTCGTGCTGCTCGGCGGCCATCGCTCCTTGCTCTTCGCGAACGACTGGAGCCTGTACATTTACCACTGGCCGAGCCTCCACTTTCGCCTCCATGGCGACGCCCCCTTTTACCATTTCCGTTCGAACATGTGTCTAAGAGCCACCGCTGCCATGTTCATCATCACAAGAAACCCCAGAAGCACGAGGATGGCAGCCGAAGTACGCGAAACGAATCCGCGCTCTGGACTATCGGCCCAGCTGAAAATTTGTGTCGGCAATGCCGTCGCCGGCTCGAGCACGCCCATGCTCTCGACGCTCGGAATAAAGGCATTCATGCCGATAAGCAGGAGCGGCGCGGTTTCGCCAAGCGCCTGCGCCATGCCGATGATGGTGCCGGTGAGAATGCCCGGCATGGCAAGCGGCAAGACGTGATGCAATATCACCTGGTGTTTCGAGGCACCTATGCCGAGGGCTGCTTCACGGATCGAAGGTGGCACAGCCTTTAGCGCAGCACGCGTGGCGATGATGATGGTCGGCAAGGTCATCAAGGAGAGGACCATGCCGCCGACCAGCGGCGCCGAGCGCGGTAGCCCGAAAAAGCCGAGGAATACGGCGAGACCAAGCAGGCCGAAAACGACCGACGGCACCGCGGCGAGATTGTTGATGTTGACTTCAATCAAGTCGGTGAGCCGGTTCTTGGGAGCGAATTCTTCCAGATAGACAGCGGCTGAAATGCCGATGGGAAAGCTCAACAGGAAACAGACCAGAAGCGCATAGAACGAACCGGTAATGGCTCCCGCCAAGCCGGCGCGCTCAGGGAAGCGGCTGTCGGCGTTGAGAAACAGCTCCCAATTAAAGGGCGAGCTGACCAGGCCCTTGGCGACGAGGGCGTCAAAGGCTTCGATCTGCTCCGGGCTGAACCGCTGATTGAGCACCATCGGCGTCTCGCCCTTGGCAAGCGTCTGGTAGGGTTCAGATACCGGAAGCTCGACCTGAATGGTTTTGCCGACCACGCCAGGATCGGTTTCAACGCGCCCCTTGATCGCATCCGGCGCATCGTCGGCCAGCATGCCGAACATTTCTGTCCCGCTGACATCTGGCAGATAGGCCCTCAGACTTTCATGGGC
The DNA here is from genome assembly GCA_016869535.1 of Alphaproteobacteria bacterium. Taxonomy (GTDB): domain Bacteria; phylum Pseudomonadota; class Alphaproteobacteria; order Rhizobiales; family Methyloligellaceae; genus Methyloceanibacter. Next base: position 53,729 of record VGDX01000013.1, read on the forward strand.
GATACCTGTGAAGTCCCCTGACTCAACCTTGGCAGGATCGATATAAGCATCAAGCTTGAGATAGGCCTTACCGTCATGCGTGACGACCACGCCGCGATTCTGCAGCCGATCGAACGTGCGTTCCTGCGTCCAATTGAGCGCTTCGACCTCTCTTGGGATCACGCCCTTGTAGAGTTGATCGAATGGATCGGAGACGGCAATAGGTATGGTTATGCGCTGGCCGATCGTCTCGGGATGCGCGAGCACATAATCGCGCACGATATAGGCTGCGTCCGAGGTCAGGATTTTTGTGACCTCTGTTTTCTGCTTGTCGGTTTCCGGCGCGGGCACCTGGGCGAATAACGCGTCACGGACGATGGCGCGGAAATTCCCCTTGGCCGGATCCTTGGGATCGACCTTGGAAGGGTCGACGTAGATTTCGAGATTCACCTTTGTCTGCAAAAAGGCCGGCGCTCCCGTTGCGACGAGAGAGGTGACAAGGATGCCGAGCAGGCCGACGGCGAGCCCAATGGCGATGATGCCGTAAGCTTGCAGGCGGCGGTCGGCCGCATAGCGACGGCGGATGCGCTTTTTCGCCTGTGGTGAGGCCCAATCGAGCGCGGCGCGCCGATCTATGGTCGAGACATCACTCATATTTCTCTCGATATTTGCGCACGATATGCAGCGCGATAACGTTCAGTATTAGGGTCACGACGAACAGCACCAGACCGAGCGCAAACGCAGCGAGCGTCTTCGGGTTGTCGAATTCCTGATCGCCGATCAGCAAAGTCACGATCTGCACTGTAACTGTTGTGACCGGCTCGAAGGGATTGGCCGTCAAAGTGGCGATGATGCCGGCGGCCATAACCACGATCATGGTCTCGCCGATGGCACGGCTCACGGCCAGCAGAATGCCGCCCATAATCCCCGGGAGCGCTGCGGGAAGCAGCACTTTGGTGATGGTTTCGCCCTTGGTCGCGCCCATGGCATAAGACCCGTCGCGCATGGACTGCGGCACGGCCGCAATAGCGTCGTCGGAAAACGATGAGATAAAAGGAATGATCATGATGCCCATGACAGCGCCGGCGGCGAATGCGCTGTTTGGCGCGATTGGTATGCCAACCGTCTCGCCGAAACTGCGCACGGCAGGAGCCACGGTCAGCACGGCAAAAAAGCCGTACACGACGGTTGGAATACCGGCCAAGAGCTCCATGATCGGCTTGATCGTGGCACGCAATCTAGGATGTGCGTATTCGGTGAGATAGATCGCCGAGTAAAGCCCGATGGGGACGGCAACCAGCATGGCGATAAACGAGATCAACAGCGTTCCGGCGAAGACAGGAATTGCGCCGAACGAACCGCCAGCGGTTACTTGGCCCTCGCGGATGGGAATTTGCGGTTCCCAGTTGAGCCCGAAAAAGAACTCAAGCGGCGATACACGCTCGAAGAAGCGCAAGGCCTCGATGAGGAGCGAAAGCACGATACCGAGCGTGGTAAGGATCGCAATCAGCGAGCATGCGATCATCAATCCCGTCAGAACGCGTTCTGTGCCATGCCTGGCGCGGAACGTGGGACTGATGCGTGCATTGGTTAAGACAAAACCCAATAGCGCCACGCATAATACCGCAACAACCATGGCAGAGCGGGCGATGGTCTGCCAGCGCAGGTACCTCTCCGCCGCATCCTCTACTACGAGGCTTGGCTCACCGAAGATGTTGCCCGCGGCGACCGATTTGATTTCGCTTAAAAGTAAGCCGATCTGTCCTTGGTCCATGCCGTCAGTCGTTCCAAGCGGCAGGCTCCAGAGCAGCAAACGGTCGATGACCGGTCCCTGTAGAGTGATCCATACGAGAACCAGAAGAACGGCCGGGATACCCACCCAGGCTGCGACGAAGGTTCCGTGATAGCTTGGCCGCGAATGTAGTTCGTACTGCCGCCCACCCACTGAGGCGACAGCCCGGTAGCGGCCGATGACGTAGCTGATCAGGGCCAGCGCGAGGATTGCGAGCAGAATGTAGCCAATCATTTTTTAGCACTCTGCGCTGCGACCAGCCTTTAGCCCTACCGCTCGCGCCACCCCCCAGATTACCGCGTGGCCGCGACAGAGGCCGCGGCCACGCTTTCAAGCATTTCTATTCAGCCTCGCGCCCCTTACGAGGTTGGCTCGGCCATCTTCTCTCCTTTGGTGACCGCATCCTGCACCGCTTTCAGCTTGTCTTCGCTTAGCGAAACAAGCCCTCGCTCATGGCAATAGCCATCCGCTCCGATCGCCGCGTCGCTGACGAACTCGACGACGAAGTCGTCAAGACCCGGAATGACCTTGCGGTGTGCATTCTTGATGTAGAAGTACAGAGGACGCGAAAGACCGTAGCTGCCGTCGGCAATCGTGTCGAAATTGGCGTCGACGCCATCGACCTTAACGTCCTGCAGCTTGTCTTCATTCTCATACAGGAATGAGTAGCCGAAGATGCCGAGCGCATTCGGATCGGCTTCGATACGCTGCACGATGAGATTGTCGTTCTCACCGGCCTCGATGAACGGGCCGTCCTGACGCATCGGCGTGCATTTCTCCTTTACAAGGCTCTCAAAGTCCTCCTTCGAGAGAACCCCCTTCTGCTTCTTGAAATAGTCGAGCTGTTTGCAACCTTCATGCATGGCAAGCTCGACGAAAGCGTCACGTGTGCCGGAAGTAGGTGGCGGACCGTATACCGTGATCGGGGTGTCCGGCAGCGCCTTGTCGATATCGCTCCACTTCTTGTAGGGGTTAGGCACAAGCTTGTCGCCGTCCGGCACTTCGGAAGACAGTGCGAGGAAAATTTGCTGCTTGCTGAGATCTATTGGAGTGCCCTTTTTCGACTGTGCGATCGACAACCCGTCATACCCAATCAGCACTTCGGTGATATCGGTCACGCCATTTTTCGTGCAAAGTTCGAATTCGGATTTCTTCATGGCGCGCGATGCGTTGGTGATATCGGGGTTTCCCTCGCCGACACCCTGGCAGAAGATCTTCATGCCACCGCCCGTGCCGGTCGACTCAAGCACCGGCGCCTTCTTGCCGGTCTTCTTGGCGAACTCTTCGGCAACCGCCTGGGCGTATGGGTAGACCGTGGAGGAACCGACGATCTTGATTTGGTCGCGGGCCAGCGCTGGGCCGCCCACGGTAAGAGCGGCGACGGCAAAGGTCGACGCTACGAGACAAATCCTGTTCACTTTAGAGCTCCCTTTTCGTTGGATTGAGCCTCGCCAGCGCGCGCGAAACGCCGCTAGCCCGCCCGACGCTAGTCATACCCCGCTATTGTTTTATGACAGGGAAGATTCGGTTTTATGACAATTCAAGCTATTGATTATCAACGCTTTTCACAATCACATATGTGGATAACCCAATAACGAGTTTCAGTCGGGCCGGACTTCGTTAAGCATAATGGTGAAGGTCGATCCCTTACCGGGTTCCGAGGCGATGACGAGCTCGCCCCGGTGACGGTTGAGGATGTGCTTGACGATTGCCAGCCCCAAGCCCGTGCCACCCTTCTCCCGGCTCGATGTCACGTCGACGCGATAAAAGCGCTCGGTGAGTCGCGGCAGATGTTCAGGCGCGATGCCCGGTCCGTCGTCGATCACGGCGACGGCGAAGCGGTCAGCCTGCCGGCCAAGCGAGGGAATGTGCTTGGCTTCCATTCGCACCTTGCCGCCTCTGTTGCCGTATTTCAGCGCGTTCTGAACCAGATTTTGCAGCACCTGCACGAGCTCATCGCGGTCCCCGAGAACGATAGCCCGGCGCGGGAACCGGTCGACTTCAAAGGTAAAGCCCATATCGCCGGCCAATGGCTCAAGCGTGTCCTTGGCGTGGTCTATGACATCGTTCAAGTCAACGTGGTCGCTCGGCGGCACATGCGCGTTCATTTCAAGCCGACTCAAGGAGAGCAGCGCGTCGATCAGGCGCGTCATGCGTGAGGCCTGCTCGGCCATGATCGGCAGGAACCGTTCGCGTGCGCCGGTATCCTCCTTGGCGCTGCTTTGCAGCGTTTCGATAAAGCCGCGCAGCGAAGCGAGCGGGGTGCGTAATTCGTGGCTTGCATTGGCGATGAAATCGGCACGCATCTGGTTGATGCGTTCGCCTTCGGTCAGATCGCGCAGCAGCACCAGGATGTCGTCGCCAGCGCTTTCGTGTCCCCATTTCAGCGGCGCGATGGTGGCCGCCATGCGCCGGCCGACGGGGACGCGTTCGGCATAGGTCACCGTCACCGCTTCCCCGAGTTCCGGTGCGGCGTTGATCGCATCCAGGAACTCCGGGGTGCGAATCACCGATGAGATATGGCTGCCTTCGCGTAGCGCGGTAAAAAATCCGCGGGCCGAAGCGTTGCAGAACAGCACCTGCCCGGTCGAATTCAGCAAAATTACGGGCTCGGGGAATGCCTCGGCCATGACATGCATCGCTGAAGCGACCCGGCTCGAGGCGATCGGGCTTTCTTGTGCCTCGCCGCTTTGCTCGCTGTCCTGGCGGGAGAGCAGGGCGGCGGCGGCCACGAAACTGATAAAGGCGGTGGCCGCCAGCGCCCATGGCAAATCGGCAACCGCGATGAGAGTGGCCATGATCACAGCCATGGCCACGATCTGCCAGAGTGAGGCCCAAAGCCGGACACCGAGCAGCTTCAATCCCCTCAGGATGGCCTGCCCGGCCCGCCCGATAGGACCCGGTTGAAGCGCCCTTACCCTTGGTTCTGCCTGATCGCTCAATCCGCTCACCTGACTCTGGCTAGTCACGCCCCTGAAATGATTGCCCCTGGATTATCACGCTTTTGCGACATTCCTGCTCCAAGCGCTTGATAATACTATGACGCAGAATTGCCCGTGATCCCCTCTGCTATTATTTGGGGATTTCGGGGATGCTTGACGAGGGGGCTAAGGGAATGTCGGACACGGCGCTGTTGGATGAGGTCGGTCCAGGAGAGGAACTGCCGGGCTTCGATATCGACGACCCAGTCCTGCCCCTGGAAATCGACCAGAAGGCCCTTGGGAGCGGCAGCTTTCCCTACAACGAGCGGATGAAGCACAAGGTCTACCGCAAGGAGGTCAGGCCACTCCAGATCGAGCTCGTCAAATTGCAGCGCTGGGTCGAGCAAGCCGGCATTCGCCTTGTCGTCATCTTCGAAGGGCGCGACGCCGCCGGAAAAGGCGGCACCATCAACCGCTTCATGCAGCATCTCAACCCGCGCCATGCTCGTATCGTCGCCCTGTCCAAACCGACCGAAACGGAACGCGGTGAGTGGTACTTCCAACGCTATGTCCAGCACCTGCCGTCAGCCGGCAATATGGTCCTGTTCGACCGCTCTTGGTACAACCGCGCCGGCGTCGAGCGGGTCATGGGTTTTTGCACCGAGGCGCAAGCCGCGCTGTTCCTGGAGGAGGCGCCGCATTTCGAAGCCGGTCTCGTGCGCGACGGCATCATCCTCATCAAGCTCTGGCTCAATGTGGGGCGCGAAATGCAGCTAAAGCGCTTTCATGCCCGGCGGCATCACCCACTCAAACGCTGGAAGCTCACCGACACCGACATTCACGGTCTCACCAAATGGGAATCTTACAACATCGCTCAGGAAGATATCTTCCGCCTGACTCACACCGACGCTGCGCCGTGGACGGTCGTACTGTCGAACGATAAGCGGCGCGGACGCCTCGCCGCCATGCGCGCGGTGCTGTCGCGCATCGACTATGCCGGCAAGGATCCTGCCGTCGCCTCGCCGCCCGATCCGTTGCTCGTGGGATCGGGCCCGAAATTTTTCAGCGCAGGATAAGTGTGGGGATCAGTTTTGAAAATCCTGTCCGGATGTGGATCGATTTTTGCCCTGATGACGGCCTTGTGGATGGGCAGCGATCTGCTCCTGGCCGGCGAAGTCCAACGCTGTCCCCCTACCAGCACCAATACCGTAGAGCCTGCCGACCAACCCGGGCTCGTTCTCGCCGAAGGGCCTGAGCCGGTTGCGGTTCGCCTGACTGCACCGTTCGACCTTCCCTGGTCGCTCGCTTTCTTGCCCGACGGCTCCTTCCTGGTGACCGAACGGCCGGGACGGCTTCAGCACGTCAGACCCGGCTCGGAGAACCGCGAAGTCTCCGGCACGCCGCAGGTGCTGCACGACAAGCATGGCGGTCTGCTCGACATCGCCGTCGATCCGGATTTCGCCGCCAATGGCCTCGTCTACATGTCTTACCTGCAAGGCAACCTGACGTCCTCCACCATGCGGGTGATGCGCGCCCACTACGACGAGCAAAACGAAGCGCTCGCCGAGCAAAAGGTGATCTTCGAAGGAACACCCGGACCGACCACCGATCAGATCGGCGGGCGCATCGTCGTAACCAATGACGGCTATCTCTTCCTGACGCTCGGCGACCGCTGGGACAGGACACGCCCACAAAACCTCGCCGACCATGGGGGCAAAATCGTTCGCATCCGCACCGACGGTACATTGCCAGAGGACAATCCCTTCCGCATGCGCGTCGATGCCCAGGACGAGATCTGGAGCTATGGCCATCGGAATCCGCAAGGTCTCACGCTCGACCGCACCACCGGTCAGCTCTGGGAGATCGAGCACGGAAATCGCGGCGGCGATGAACTCAACATTATCGAGCGCGGCAAGAATTTCGGGTGGCCGATAGCGACCTACAGCACCGAGGACGACGAGAGTCCGATCGGCACGAAGGAGATACCTGGCACGATCCAGCCAGTACATTATTGGGTGCCGCTATCGATCGCCCCGTCAGGGCTTGCCGTCGAGACCCGCGGCGCAAAGACCACGGTCTGGTTAGGATCGCTCAGCCGGCAGATGGTGGTAAAGCTCACCCTCGCTGGAAATTGCGTGGTTCGCGAGAAAGACTTCCTGAAAGGGCAACTCGGCCGTATCCGTGATATCCGCATAGATCCAAGCGGCACGGTTTACCTCCTGCCGGAAAACGGGGCACTTTACCGGCTCGAGCACTCGCTCGACGACGATGACGAAGGGCCTGACAAGAGGCGTCTATAACTGTTCGCCTGCGAGCACTGCGACGCCGTCAACGCGACAGGCCCTTGGCGGCGAGGTCGGCGAGATAAGCCTGCCAGCGCGCTTCCCGGTTTTCGCCGAGCTCGTGCAGATAGCTCCACACGAACAGGCCGGTGTCATGCCCGTCGTCGAACACGATGCGCACGGCGTAATTGCCGACCGGCTCGAGCCGCAGAATCGAGACGTTCTTCTTGCCAAACACGGTGACGCGCTGGTCCTCGCTGTGGCCCTGGACCTCGGCGCTCGGCGACAGCACGCGCAGCATCTCGGCGGGCAGGGCGAAGCTCGTCCCATCGTCGAAGCTGACGGTGAGCACACGCTTGTCTTTGTCGATCTTGAGTTCGGTGGGCCAGGGCTCGGTCATTGTAAAATTGGTCTAACCGAGGTCGATATCGCCTTCGACCATATGGTGCAGCGGCGTGCCTTCGGCCGTGAGCACCATTTTCATCTTGAGCTTGCCACGCCCGCCAAGGCTCTCCTCGCGGACCACCCGCTCGATCTCCTGCTGCGAGGTAACACCCACCTCTTTCAGGAATTTGCGCAGCGACATGTTGAAGCGTTGCTCGTCCATGCTCAATCTCCTTCGGCTCCCCGGCCCGTGCTATGTAACGGGTGAATCGCTCTCTATATATTAGAGACAAAAGGCCATGGCGGTCAGCAAAGCGAAAAGGCGGATAAGCGGCGGCAAAACGCGTAAAAAGGTGGTAAAGGCGAGGAACGTGCCGGCCAAGACACTCGCCGATCCGCGCTACCGCAAGCGCGTGGTCAAGAGCGCCAAGGCCTATCGCCGCAAGGGCCGGACCAAGGCCGAAGAGGACGAGGATTTGTAGATGGCAGGCTTGGCACCGATGATCGACCGCTTCGGCCGGCGCATCACCTATCTGCGCGTCTCGGTCACCGACCGCTGCGATTTCCGCTGCGTCTATTGCATGGCCGAGGACATGACCTTTCTGCCACGGCAGAGCGTGCTGTCGCTGGAAGAGCTCGACCGGCTGGCGAGCGCGTTCGTGGCACGTGGCGTGCGCAAGCTCAGATTGACCGGCGGCGAACCGCTGGTCCGCCGCAACATCATGTCGCTGATCTCCTCGCTCGCGCGCCATCTCGGCAACGGACTCGATGAGTTGACGCTCACCACCAATGCAAGCCAGCTCCACCGCTATGCCGATGCGCTCGCCGATTGCGGCATCGCCCGCATCAATATCTCGCTCGACACGCTCGATCCCGCCAAGTTCCGCGCCATCACCCGGATTGGCGATTTCGCGCAAGTGATGCGCGGCATCGACGCGGCTGACCGCGCTGGACTCAAGATCAAGATCAACACGGTGGCGCTTCGCGACATCAACGCGGACGAGATCGCCGATCTCATCGCGTGGGCGCACGGCCGCGGCTTCGATCTTTCGCTGATCGAGACCATGCCCATGGGTGAAATCGACACCGACCGCACCGACCAATATCTGCCGCTGTCGCTGGTGCGGGCGAGATTGAGCCAGCGTTTCACCCTGGAAGAGACCGATTACCGGACCGGCGGACCATCCCGTTATGTCAGCGTGCGGGAGACGGGCGGCAGGCTCGGTTTCATCACGCCGATGACGCACAATTTCTGTGAATCCTGCAATCGGGTGCGGGTCACCTGTACCGGCACACTCTATATGTGTCTCGGCCAGGACGATGCCGCCGATCTGCGCGCGCCGCTGCGGGCCAGTGCCGATGATGACCTGCTGCATGCCGCCATCGACGCGGCGATCGCCCGCAAGCCCAAGGGCCATGACTTCATCATCGACCGGGACCAGAAACCTGCCGTTGCCCGGCATATGTCGGCGACCGGCGGCTAAGTCCAAGCCTCAGCCTTCCATGACGATATTCGGCGCGGGACGGGCCGCAGCCTTGTGGCGCTCGAGCTCTTCCCAGGCGCGCGTGGCGATCTCGCGATAGGCGGCGGCTGCGGGCGATTTCGGGTCGGTCGCCACGACGGGGCGCCCCGCATCGGACGTCTCACGGATGGCAAGGGTCAGCGGCACTTCGCCGAGGAAGGGCACGCCGAGCCGTGACGCTTCGCTCTTGGCTCCCCCATGGCCGAAAATGTCGGAGCGCTCCCCGCAATGCGGACAGATGAAGGTGCTCATATTCTCGACCAGCCCGAGCACCGGCACGTTCACCTTGCGGAACATGTTGAGACCCTTGCGTGCGTCGATCAGCGCGAGATCCTGCGGCGTCGACACGATGACGGCGCCCGCGAGCGGCACTTGTTGCGCCATGGTGAGCTGCGCATCTCCCGTGCCGGGCGGCATGTCCACCACGAGCACGTCGAGTTCGCCCCAGGCTACGTCTTTCAGCATCTGCGACAGCGCCGACATCACCATCGGCCCCCGCCAGATCATCGGCGTCTCCTCATCGACGAGGAAACCCATGGACATCACCTTGAGCCCGTAGGCCTGCATCGGCTCGAGCTTGTTGCCGCCGAGCTGTTGCGGCTGCTGACCTTTGAGCCCGAGCAGTCGCGGCATCGACGGGCCGTAAATGTCTGCGTCAAGAATGCCAACCTTGAGCCCTTGCCCTTGCAGCGCCAGCGCGAGATTGACCGCTGTGGTCGATTTGCCGACGCCGCCTTTGCCGGAGGCCACGGCGATGATGTGCTTCACGCCGGGCACACCGCCCGGGCGGTGGCGGGCATCGCGGGCGGCGCCGGGGCGAGTGAAGGGCGAGCCCGAATGCGGCGCGGCATCTCTGCCGCTGCCGTTACCGCCGGAACGCGCGGTGCCCGGCGCGCGGTCGGCGGTGAGCGTCACTGTCGCCTTCTCCACACCTGGCACGGCCTCGACCGCTTTCTCGGCCGCCACGCGCAAAGCTTCAAGCTCGCGCGCCCGCGCCGGATCCACGGAAATGGCGAAATAGACCTTGCCCTTGTGGATCACCACCTCTGAGACGAGGCCGAGCGAGACGATGTCCCCGGCGAGATCGGGGCCTTTGACGTGTTTGAGCGCCTCGAGCACATGCTCTTTGGTGGGAAGCTCGGTCATGATGGGGGTTATGTATTCCTGCTTTGGCCAGAGACCAACCGTCTTGTTAGGCGGCGAATTCGGGAAACAGGCGCGGCAGGGCCTCGATTTCCCGCCAGCCGGCGCCCTGATCCACCGGTTCCACCTGAACATCGTGGAAATAGTGGTTGAGCACCGCTTCCCGCTCCTCGGCGAGCGGCGGATCGCAATAATCTTCCTCTTCCCAGACGGCGATGCCGTCGCGGCGCAGACGGGCCTGTTTCAGCGAATGTGTCAGAGCCCGCCCGAAGGGCTTCATGGCGATGAATTCATCGCGCCCGAGCCGCTCGCCGAGTTCTTCCAACGATCCGTATTTGGGCACGGCTGTTACCAGATAAAATGCCATGCGCCTTTCTCCTACACTCGAAATATAACCACAAGACATGCGCATTCGTTGCCGCGATGCGGATGAGCGCATCCGGGTTTTGCTCTTCCCCCATCGGATAAACGAAGGGGGGCGGCGCGCCGAAAGACGCGGTCCGTATAATGGTTCGTGCCTATAAAAGGCACGCGAGCGCCTTCCGGCGCACCGTCACGACGTTTATCGGCACCGGGCCCTGCTTCAGCCGAGGGTCGGATCGAAACCGCCGCACGACGTTCAGTCAGCTCCTGACAGGACCTCCTAATGGGTCCGGAGGGAGCCCCGATGCCGCCCGAGTGCCCAGTGTGCGAAACCGGACCCGCAGGCGCCGCACCCCGTCCCGCCTCGAGATCGCCTCTAGAAACGCCCTTCAGATGGACGAGGTGCGTGCATTGTAATGGAGGTTCGGAGGGCGGGGATAAGGGGGACCCTCTACCGTGTGCTGTGCCGGAAATGGACGGATGACAACGTTTCCTTAACCTCGTTCCGGCTATTCATGGCGCGTGGCGGGCGATCACCATTAGCCTTGCCCATCCCATATCAAGACGGGGGATCGATGCGCGCTGTGGCTGGTCCGGGAAACCTAACGACGCCTGGCGAGCTCGATCGGCATCTCGCTTTGCTATCGCGTTTGGCCGAGAGCGCCATCGCCTCGACCGTAACCCTGATCCTGCGCGCGCCAGACTCGATTCCCGCCAAGGCGCTTATCGACAGGAAGGACGAGCTTGCCCGCGCCGGCGTCACCGCCAAGGCGATCCTCGCCAAACTCGAGCCCGAGACTGAACTCAGGCAGCTCTACGCCGTGCTCTCATCTCTTTCTCCGCATGAGCCGGCGACGATGCTGATCCGTTACGCGCGCAACCCCCGCCTGCACGACGCGCACGAACAAACGACGTATGGCGATAGCATGTGCTGGTCGGGGGACGCCATGCGCCGGGACGCCGACAAGCGCAACTCGCTCTCCCTGTTCCATGAGGACGACCCCGACCGGACTTTGCTCGCATGCCATTCCTTCGCGGCGCTGTGGATGGCGGCCACACCGGTGCCGGCCCGGCATCTTAGCGGCGACATCGCGCACCGGCCCTTGGGTGAATATGAGCGGCCACCGAACACGCCGGTGGCGATCGCGCCATTTCCGGGCCCGCAGGGCTGGCCCTTGATCCGCCACTAGGCGCGTCTTCAGCAAAACCGTTTGAGATTGCGGCCGTCCTCGACGGATGACGCCGGACTTCGTACGTGCCATTCTCCCGGCCCGCCAAGAACCCAATCTCAGGATTTCCGATGCTCAGACTCTGTTTCATGCTGCTGCTGTCCTTCGCCGCTCCTGCCACCACGGCACTGGCGCAGGAACCCAGCACGCCATCGCCCAATGCCGTGGAACAGCCCAAGGGCCCTCCTCTGGCGGATCTGATGAAATTGCCGAGCTATCGCGGCGCCTGGGAGGCGATGCTCAGAGGTGAGACCGCGCCAGTCCCCGACTGGATCACGGGTTATGTGGCCACACTGGACAGCCCACCGATACCGTCGTTTGACGTCATGGTGGGAAGCCAAGCCTACACGATGGCGTTCACCTGCAAGCCGAACGAGTGCGAGAACAATCAGCTCTTCGTGCTGTTCGCGCCTGAAGGACGCCACGCCTGGGCCTTGCTGCTCTTAGCGGGCGCCGCGCCGCGCTGGTTGGGCAACCCCGACGACGTCATCAAGCAGGCCATACACAGCGGCCTGGAGTAACGCCGCTGAACCAACGAAAGCCCTAGTCGCCGACCTGGATGTCGACGCCCTTCTTCTTGTCGCGGCCGATCTCGCCGACGAAGCCGCCATTGTCCTTGGTAATCGTGCCGGAAAAGCCCGGCACGTTGATGCGCACCACCTCGCGTTGGTGCTGCTGGTAATAGAAATAGCCAAGCACGGCGAGCGCCACGACCGCCGCCCCGAGCAGGAAGGCGAGCATCGTATTGTTGCGGCCGGGCCGGTTCGGTTCATCCGCCATGCCATCTCTCCATGCTAGTCCGCGCAAAAACCAACGCTATCCTTGCGCCTCGGTTCCCCCCTGGCAAGTCCTGCTTGACGGAGATCAAGGCAGGTATCAGGATTGGCCAGAAACAAGCGAAACAGACCGTCGCGTAAGGGAGGATTCCATGCTGCACGAGGTCATCGAAACCCTCAAAGCGCGCGTGGCCTTGCGGCCCCGCTATGACAATTTCATCGGGGGGAAATGGGTCCCCCCGGTCGAGGGCGCCTATTTCGACAATATCAGCCCGATCACCGGCAAGCCGGTCTGCCAGATCGCCCGCTCGCAAGCCGCCGACATCGAGCTTGCCCTAGACGCGGCTTACAAGGCCAAGGATGGCTGGGCCAACACCGCGCCGGCTAAGCGCGCCGAGATCCTTAACAAGATCGCCGACCGCATCGACGAGAATTTGAAAGTGATCGCCGCCGTCGAGACCATCGACAACGGCAAGCCGATCCGCGAGACATCTTTCGCCGATATTCCGCTCGCCGCGGATCATTTCCGTTATTTCGCCGCGTGCCTGCGCGCGCAGGAAGGCTCTCTGTCGGAGATCGATTCCGACACGATCGCCTATCATTATCACGAGCCGCTTGGCGTCGTGGCGCAGATCATCCCGTGGAACTTCCCGATCCTGATGGCGTCGTGGAAGCTCGCGCCGGCGCTCGCCGCCGGCAATTGCGTGGTGCTGAAGCCGGCCGAGCAGACGCCGATGTCGATCATGGTGCTGATGGATATCGTGGGCGATCTGCTGCCGCCCGGCGTGCTCAACGTGGTCAACGGCTTTGGCGTGGAGGCCGGCAAGCCGCTCGCCCAGAACAAGCGCATCGCCAAGGTGGCCTTCACCGGCGAGACCACGACCGGGCGCCTGATCATGCAATATGCGTCCGAGAATCTGATCCCCGTCACGCTCGAGCTCGGCGGCAAGTCGCCGAATATTTTCTTCGCCGATGTGATGGCCGAGGATGACGACTATCTCAACAAGGCGCTCGAAGGCTTCACCATGTTCGCGCTGAACCAGGGGGAGGTGTGCACCTGCCCGTCGCGCGCGCTGGTGCAGCGCTCGATCTACGACAAGTTCATGGAGAAGGCGGTCGCGCGCGTGAACAAGATCAGGCAGGGCAATCCGCTCGAGCCCGCGACCATGATCGGCGCGCAGGCCTCCAACGATCAGCTGGAGAAGATCCTCTCCTATATCGATATCGGCCGCAAAGAAGGCGCCAAGGTCTTGGCCGGCGGCGAGCGCAACGTGCTCGAAGGCGATCTAGCGGAAGGCTATTACGTCAAGCCGACCGTGCTTGAAGGGCACAACAAGATGCGCATCTTCCAGGAGGAAATCTTCGGGCCGGTGCTGTCGGTCACGCCGTTCGACACCGAGGAAGAAGCGCTCGAGATCGCCAACGACACCCTTTACGGGCTTGGCGCCGGCGTGTGGACGCGGGACATCAACCGCGCCTACCATTTCGGGCGCGGCATCCAGGCGGGTCGGGTGTGGACCAATTGTTACCACCTCTACCCGGCGCACGCGGCCTTTGGCGGCTACAAGAAGTCAGGCATCGGGCGCGAGACGCACAAGATGATGCTCGACCACTACCAGCAAACCAAGAATGTGCTGGTGAGCTACAGCCCGAAGGCACTCGGCTTCTTCTAGACGTAAGGCCCGGTTTGGCAGGACCTGGTCACTTCTAGTCTCGGACGATGCCGGCATGCGCGTCGCCTGGTAATCGGCAGCCAGCAAGGCTTTCCGCCGGATTGCCTTAATATTTCAAGGGACTGTGGCTTAATTGCACTAGCCGGTCAGGGCCCTCGCTCCGTAATCTCCGGTTGCATTGAGCGGTCCGGGTGGACTGGAGCCCCCGGGCCAAGGGGGGAGTATGCGACCGTCAGGCCGGCGAGAACAAAGATTGCGTGCGCGCGGCCGCATGCGAGCCGCCACTTGCCGTGAAGAGGCGCGGCCCGGCGTAGGTCCCGCGCGTCCATCTCTGCTCCTGAGCACGGCGCTCGTCTCCACCCCTCATCATCGGCGGTTTCTTCGCACCGGCGGCCGCGGTCACATGCAGCGGCGGACCGCCGCCGGGCAACGATCCGATCAGTGAAACGACGAATGCAGCTGGAGCGTCGATTATTTGCGTAAACCCAGACAACCGCACGAACGGAGCATACGCCAATGCAATCTACCTCCGAACGAACGGAGATGAGAGCTTTATCGACCTCTCCAATACGGGAGACCTGATTTCGGTCGGCGGGTCGGGAATTCGTACCAAGATCTACGGCGATGCGCTTGCCGACGGGAGCAGCAACGGTAACACCGTCGTCAATGAAGGCGATATCCAAGCCACCCTTTACGGCATTTTGGCCGAAGTCGGCGGGGCCGGCATTGAACCCGAAGCCGTCGGCGTTGGCAGTTCTGTCGCCATCATCATCGTCAACAGCGGTGACATCACCAATAATGTCTCTAGCGACTCGATACGCGGACGCGGCTATGGCAACGCTTTAGGGGAGAATAGCGACGCCAGCATCACAATTACCAATACGGGCCTCATTAACAATGCCATCAACGGCATTCACGGTGTCACTTCCAGTGAAGCGGCTGGAACCGGCAGCGATGCCGGCATCGTGATCGTCAACGAGAATACCATCAACGTTACCTCAGCCGGCATTCGTACTAGAAGCTATGGCGCCGCCACCGGCGTAAACAGCAATGCCGCAGTCTACATCCGCAACGAAGGCCTCATCACTGCAGGTGCGACGGGTATTCTATCTATCAGTTCCGCCGACGCCTATGGCGCCGACAGTACCGCCGGCATCACCATCCTGAATGCTGGCGCCCTCGGGGGCGGGCAACGCGGCATCGAGGCCCGCTCGTCGGGTTATGCGATCGGCGCCGACAGCGACACGGGGATCGCGATTGTCAACGAAGGGGCAATCACGGTCCTCGACACGGGCATTTTAGCCGACACCACGGGTCAGGCCATTGGCGACGGCAGCAATAACGGCATCGCCATCACCAACGAGACCGCCATCAACGCCGGCCAGCTCGGCATTTATGCGCGTACTACCGGTTATGCGATCGGTGACGACAGCAATGCCGGCATCGCCATCACCAACGAGGCCGCCATCAACGCCGGCCAGCGCGGCATTTATGCGCGCACAACCGGTTATGCAGCCGGTGCGCGTAGCAATAAAGGCATCGCCATTGCCAATGATGGGGTCATCATCAATGTCGACACGGGCATCTTAGCCGTCACCACGGGCAACGCCATCGGCATCGATAGCAATGCCGGCATCGCCATCACCAACGAGGCTGCCATTACCGCCAGCCGCCGTGGTATCGATGCCAGCACCACGGGCGATGCTATGGGGGCGAACAGCAATACCAGCATTTCTGTCACGAACGAGGCGAGTCTACTTGTCGATGGCGGACAGGATGCGACCGTATTCGGAATCTATACCAAAACGGAAGGTATCCGCAGCCACATCGTCCTCAACAATGACGGTGACATCGCTGCCACGTCCTTCGGCAATAACGCTTATAGTTACGGCCTTTACGCCCGGACCTATGGCACGCTTGGCGACGGCAGCCGCATAGAGCTCGTCAACCGCGGCGAGATCACCTCCATGGTCGGCGACGGAAATTCCGCGCGCGCCTACGGCATCTGGACGGGAACCGGCTATGGCGGTCTCGGCACCGGCAGCACGATCGAGCTTCAGAACAGCGGCAATCTTGCCGTCAGCGCCGGCAACGGGGCCGGGGCCACCGCCTTCGGCATCGTGGCACGGACGAACGACGAAGGCGGCCGCATCGACATCGAGAATCGCGGCGACCTCCTGGCCAGGGTCGGCATGGGTGAGTACGCCCTTGTTCACGGCATTTATGCCAGAACCGCCCGCGACGACGGCACCGTCTATATCCACAACCGCGGTGACATCGCGGTTCTCGCGGGCGGCGGACCAAATGCCGAGGCATACGGCATCTGGTCGAGGAGCTATGGCGCCGGCAGCGGCATCACCATCGTAAATAGCGGCGACGCTGCCGTCGCTGCGGGGAACGCCAGAGCTGCGATCGGCATCGCCGCGCTCACCTATGGTCCTGACAGCCCGATCGTCATCGACAATTCGGCGTCGATTTTCGGCGGCACGGCCGGTATCAGCACCTTCAGTTACACCGCCACGACCATCGTCAACTCCGGCGACATTTCCGCGGCCTCGCTGCTCGCCATCGACGCTGGCGGTCTAGGTGCTTCGATCGGTCTCGGCCGCGGGGCGAGTGTCGATATTTTCAATACCGGCCGCATCACCGGCTTCGTCAACACCACGGATGAGGCCGATACTTTCCTCAACCTGCCGGGCGGTGTGTTCGAAACCAAGCTCACCAGCGATTTCGGAGGCGGCGGCGATCTCTTCCGCAACGAGGCGGGCGCCACCATCCTGGCCGCCACCAATCCACGCGAGCGCGAGTTCAGCTCCTTTATCAATTTGAACCGCTTCGAGAGCCAGGGCCTGATCGCGCTCCAGGACGGCGAGGTCGGCGACGTATTCGAGATCTCCAACACGGTGGGCGGCAGAGATCTCACTTTTACCGCCTCAGGCAACTCGACTCTGGCGGTCGATGCCTTTCTCGGCGCGCCGGGCTCCACCGCCGACAACCTGATCATCAACGGCAATGTCACCGGTAGGACGCCGGTAACGGTGAACAACACCAATCCAGGTCCCGGCGCGGCGAACACGGTAGGTATCCCGGTCGTATTCGTCGAAGGCAAGGTCAAGAGCGACGCATTCTTCCTGCCGCAGCCGATCGACACCGGTCTCTTCATATTCGACATGTTCTTCGAGCCGACGGGCAGCGGCATCTTCGAGTTGCGGACGCTGCCTGGTCCAAGCGCGGTGATAACGCCGCAAATCATCACCGGCGCGCAGGATATCTGGTATCTCAGCGCCTCGACCTGGTTCGATCGCACCGCCGATCTTCGCGTGTTTCTCAATGGCGGGGCCGCGCCGGCCTACGACCCGAACTCTGGACTTGCCGAAGGAATGGCTGAAGGCCCGATCCCCTTCACGCCGGCCGTGTGGGTACGCGGCTCCGGCTCCTGGCTCGATCGCGACGGCCGCGAAACGGTCAACGCCTTCGGCCGCGCCTTTCGCTTTGATCTCGACCGCGACCTCGATGTCATCGATTTCCAGACGGGCCTCGATCTCGGCAAGCGCGATTTCCTCGCCACTGGCGACATTCTCGTCTTCGGCATGCTCGGCGGCTTCGTCGACGCCAACCTCGACTACAAGCAGCTCAATCGCGCTTTCGATTTCAGCGGCGGCCAGGTCGGCGGCTTCGCCACCTATCTCAATGGCGGCCTGTTCGTCGACACGCTGCTCAACGTGCATCTGCTCGAGCTTGAAACCGCCACGCTCGGCTTCCCGAACTCGCTCGACGCCACCACCGTGGGCCTCAGGACCGACAGCGGCTATCGTTTCGGCGGGTTCAGGGGCGGCCCCTTCATCGAGCCACTGGCCACGCTGCTCGTCACATGGGTCGACGTGGAAGGGTTCAGGTTTGGCCCCAACCGGGTGAGCTTCGGCGACGATGCCAATCTCAGAGGCCGGCTCGGACTGCGTGTCGGCACGAGCACGTCCATCTGGGGAACGACCACTTTCGAGCCTTTCGTCATCGGCAGCCTGTGGGGCCATCTCGACGGCGACAGTCGAGCGACACTCGTCTCGAACGGAACCACCTTCCGCTTCGAGGACCAATATGACGAAGTCTGGGGCGAGGTCTCGGCGGGCGTGAATTTCTTCAATGTGAGGGCGGGCACGTCGGTGTTCGCCAAGCTCGACGTCATTTTTGGCGACGACGTGGACGGTCTGAGCGGCAAGGCCGGCATGCGCGTCTTCTGGTAGTTCTCGCGCAGGAAACCAACTCGCGCTATTCTGCTCGCATGGTCGAGCGGGTTCTTGCCACGGATGCGGCGCTGGCCTTGATAGACAAGCTCATCGCCAAGCATGGCGCGCTGATGTTCCATCAGTCCGGCGGGTGCTGTGACGGCTCGGCGCCGATGTGCTATCCACGCGAGGAATTCCACGTCGGCGGCAACGACGTGAAGCTCGGCGAGATCGGCGGCTGTCCGGTCTATATGGACGCCGATCAGTTCGATTACTGGAAACACACCCAGCTCATCATCGATGTGGTGCCGGGACGCGGCTCCGGCTTCTCGCTGGAAGCGCCGGAAGGCGTGCGATTCTTGACGCGCAGCCGCGTGTTCAGCGACGAAGAAACCGCCACGCTCGCCTCAGCCACAGTCACTTGATCTCGATCTTGCCCACCATGCCTTTTTCGGTATGGGTTAAGTTAGGGCTTGCGGGGCGGTTCAACGAAAGGGTTGGTCTCGATCGCCCTGTCGTTCTTGGTGACGCATTGCTCGAGCCGGTCGAGCGCCACCGTGCTCCTGTCGAGCGGCACGCGAATGGTGGCGCCGGCCGCGATGATATTCAGCGCGTTCGCAGCGCGCAGGCCGGCGTCGAATTTCTTATCAACCACACCGACCGACACGGAATTCGATTCGGCCGCGACCTCGGTGTCCCAGCTTTGCGCGCCGAGAGCCATCTTCACCGGGTAATTCTTGCCGCGATCGAGCTTCCAGTTCGGCGATTCGAGAACAAGCGTCAGACCGTTGCCGTCGCGGACGAAAGTCACCACGACCTCGTCTGGCAATGTGCGGCTTATGGAGCAGCGATCGAATTTATCGCCCTTGAAGATCGCCTCGATCTCCCACGGCCCGATATTCTCCGACTTGCTTTCGGCGTTCGCCTGCTGCGCCAGCGTGGCCGATGGCAGAAGCAAAACAGCCGTTATGGCAAGCGCACTGATGCACGAATTATTTGGCATGGGCGATCCCGTTCGGTTGGCGCCTATAAAACGCGCGCAACTAAAGGCGGGTTCCCTGTAAACGTTATGACTTGGTTTCGTCGGCAGCCGGCTTCTTTTTATCCGCGCTGTCCGCGGCGAGCTGCTCAAGCATCGCCTTGGCAATCTCATGCTCGCCCACGATGACAATGTCCGCGCCGTGCGTCAGGAGATGCTCGGTCTCGGCATCCGAATGGGAGCGGGCAATGATCGGCAGATGCGGATTGGACGCGCGTGCCTGCTGCACCACCTGTCCGCCTTCGAAGGCATCGGGGATGGCAACGAGCAGGCAGCGCGCCGCATTTAAGTTTGCCGCTGTCAACACGTCCGGCGCGGCGGCGTTGCCGCTGAAGGCTTCGATGCCTTGCTCCTTCAGGGCATGCACCACGTCGTCATTGTCCTCGATGACGAAAAACGGGATCTTTTGCTTGCTCAAATTATTGCTGACATGGCTGCCAACGCGCCCATGGCCGACCAGAACGACATGATCGGTGAGATGGGTGGGCCGGATGGGCTCGCGGGGAGGCTCTTCTTCTTCCTCCACCACCGCTTCAGCCTGAGCTGCCGCCTCGGAAGCCTTTTCCCGTCTGACCAAGATGTGATCAAGCAAGCTGAACATGAATGGGTTCAGGATGATCGACATGATGGCGCCGGCGAGGATGAGATCGCGCCCATCCTCGGGCAGCACCTTAAGTTCGACGCCGAGATTGGCCAGGATGAAGGAAAACTCGCCGATTTGCGCCAGCGACGCTGAGATGGTGAGCGCACTCGCTATCGAATAGCCGAACAGGCGCATGATGCCGTAAGCGGCGAGCGACTTGCCGACGATGATGATAAGCAGCGTGCCAAGCACGGCGATTGGCGCATGGACCAGAATCGCCGGATCGAACAGCATGCCGACTGAAACGAAGAACAGCACGGCGAAGGCATCGCGCAGCGGCAGCGTCTCCTGAGCCGCCTGTTGGCTCAACGCCGACTCGCTCAAGATCATGCCGGCGAAGAAGGCACCGAGAGCGAAGGACACGCCGAACAGCTCGGCGGCGCCGTAAGCCGCGCCGAGCGCAATAGCGAACACCGAGAGGCGGAACAGCTCGCGGCTGCCGGTATGCGCCATGTAATGCAGGACCCAAGGGATGACCCGCTTGCCCACGATCAGCATGACGGCAACGAAGCCGGCGAATTTGGCCAAGGTCCAGCCGAGCGTGGCGGCAACCGCGGTGACATTCAGGCGCGCCATGTCCTCACCGGCGAAGGCGGCAACGAAACCCGGCAGGAGGACGAGGGTCATCACCATGACGATGTCCTCGACGATGAGCCAGCCGACGGCGATGCGGCCGCGCTCGGTCTCGATCAGCCGGCGTTCCTGCATGGCGCGCAGCAGGACAACGGTGCTGGCAACCGATAGCGCCAGCCCAAAGACAAAGCCGCCGGCCAGATCCCAGCCCATCCAAAAAGCGAGCCCCATGCCAAGGAGCGTGGCGCAGGCGATTTGAACGATGGCGCCCGGGAGCGCGATGGCTCTGACCGAGAGCAGGTCCTCGAGGGAGAAATGAAGGCCGACGCCGAACATCAGCAGGATGACGCCGAGTTCGGCGAGCTGAATGGCGAGATCCTGGTCGGCGACGAAACCCGGGGTAAAGGGACCGATGACGATGCCTGCGATCAGATAGCCCACCAGTGGCGGCAATCTGAAGCGGTTGGCTATCGCGCCGAATACCCAGGCGAGCCCGAGCGCGATAACGAGGGTCGAGATCAGCGGAACGTCATGCGGCATGGCCTCGGCTAGTCTCCCCCCTCATTGGCCGCCAGCGTGACCCATCTGGGCGACGTCGACTAGAGCCCTGTCGATTTCAGCTTGGCGCGTGGCGCGTGTCCCAGCTTACCTACAGTCTCGGACCGCGCCTTGGCAATCTTGTGTCGCCTTGCCACCGGAACTTGCTTCGATAACCGGACGTTTCGCCGTCGGGCGCGATAAGGAGTTCGCCTATGGCACGCAAATATTCCAAGTCGGCGTCGAAGGATGTCGAGCGCGCGATGCGCAAGCGCAAACGCGGCACGCTTAAGAGCGGAGGCAGCGGCAAGACGGTCAAGAGCCGCAAACAGGCCATCGCCATCGGCCTGTCAGAAGCCCGCAAGAAGGGCAAGAAAGTGCCGAAGAAGAAGGCCGGCTAGCCCGGTTTGACCTCGTAGCCGAACTCGGCGGCCGATGCGGCAAGCCAGCGCCAGAAACTGCCGGAAAGGCTGCGGAAGATGGCAAGCTCGTAAGCCGGCGTATCATCGGCCTGCCAAAGCTGAACCCCCATCAGCGATATCGTGCTGGTGGCCGCGCCGTTCGACGGAAAGACGCGCGGATCGAGGTCAATGGGCAGGCCTTTGGCCAGGACGTCGCGCGCCCGCGGCCCGCTGATCCTGATGACGGTCCTGCCGCCGCTCTGATCTGCAACCGAGGCTAGACCTTGCAGGCGCCCGGCAAGTTCACGGGCAAGTTCCTCATTTGCGTATTTTTCCGACACCGCGAGCCACTGCCCCGGGCCGGTGCCGATGAAGAGGATGTCGCGTCCACTAGCGACGATCGACCGTTCCGGAAGCTCGACCCCATAGGCTTTGCGCGCGGCAGCTTTGAGTGCTTCGCTCTTTCCCTTACAGGCGGCGACCGTGGCAATGCCAAGACCGGTGCGCTCGGCGATCGTCACGCCCAGCTCGCCGACTTTTGCGCCGTAGCTTCCGGGTACGGTAAGGCCGGCAAGACCCGAGACGGAGGCTAAGGGTCTAGACACGGAGGCGCTCTCCTTCCGGATCGACGAAACAGGGCGGGACGACTTCGGCCAGTACCTCCTCGCCGCGCAACGGATCGACGGCGCGGACCACTTCGCCGTGGCGCTCGGGCCCACGCGCCAGCATGCCAAGCGCGAGCCAATGACCGAGCGAGGGCGAATAGGCGATCGATGTGACATAGCCCTGATCGTTTTTGGCGGTGGCCTCCGCGTCTTTCGGCACGAGATGGGCCCCGGCCCTGATCCGCGCCTCACGGTCCAGAGGGCGTAATCCGACGAATTTCTCGCGGTTGGCATCGGCCAGAACCGGCCTTGCCGCCATGAACCTGCCAATGAAGTCCTTCTTGGCCGACAGTAGCTTGCCGAAACCGAGATCGTGCGCCGTGGTCTGACCGTTCAACTCGCCGCCCGCGGGATGTCCCTTCTCGATGCGCAGCACGCCGAGCGCCTCGGTGCCATAAGGCTGGATGCCGAATGCCGCGCCTTCCATCATGATCGCGCGGATCAGCGCGTCGCCATAGCGGGCCGGCACACCGATCTCGTAAGCGAGCTCGCCAGAGAAAGAGAGGCGGTAAAGCCGCGCCGGCACCCCGCCGCACACGTTGATTTCCCCGCAAGCAAGATACGGGAAAGCCTCGTTGGAGATGTCGTGTCCAGGGTCGACGAGACGTTGCAGCACATCGCGCGCGCGCGGACCGGCGACGGCGTATTGTGCCCATTGCTCGGTGACCGAGACGAGCTGCACGTCTAACTCGGGCCACAGCACCTGCTGGCAGAATTCGAGATGCTGCATGACCTTGACCGCGTTCGCGGTGGTCGTGGTCATGAAATAGCGGTCCTCGGCGAGGCGGGCCGTGGTGCCGTCGTCCATGACAAAACCGTCCTCGCGCAGCATCAATCCGTAGCGCGCTTTGCCCACGGGCAGCGTCGAGAAAGTATTGGCATAGACGCGATCGAGAAAGACGCCGGCATCGGTGCCCTGCACTTCGATCTTGCCGAGGGTCGAGACGTCGCACACACCGACTTGGGTGCGCACATTCGCCACTTCGCGGTTGACTGAATCCTGCGGGCTTTCCCCTGCCCGCGGATAATAGAGCGCGCGGAGCCACGGCCCCGTCTCCACGAACACCGCGCCCTGCTCCTCGGCCCATTTGTGCGATGGCGCGAGCCGGGCGGGGCGAAAGTCGGGGCCGCGATGGTGCCCGGCTAGCGCACTGATCGCTACCGGCGTGAAGGGCGGACGGAAGGTGGTGGTGCCGACCGCGCCGACATAGCGGCCGGTGACATTGGCCAGCACCGCCGCGCCGTTGAGATTACCGGTCTTGCCCTGGTCGGTCGCCATGCCGAGCGTGGTGTAGCGCTTGAGATGCTCCGGCACGCGAAAACCTTCGCGTGCAGCAAGCTTGATGTCTGAGATCGTCACATCGTTCTGGAAATCGACGAACGCTTTGCCGCGGCTCGTTTCCACCTGCCACACCGGGCTCGCCTCAGTGCTTTCATCGGCGGCCTTGGGAGCTTTGTGGCGTTTCGGCTTGAAGCCGCAGGCCTTGGCGGCTTCGGTGCCGGCGAGACGGCCCGACGCCAAGCATGCAGCGAGCCCGAATTGACCGGCGGAAGCGCCGGCGACGCTCATGCCCGGCGGCAGGGCGCCTGGGACGAGCGCTGAAAGATCGGCATTCCACACCGGCTTGCCGTTGAGATGGGTGGTGAGGTGCAGGGTCGGATTCCAGCCGCCGGACATGGCGAGCAGGTCGCAATCGATGCGATGCACCTCGCCGTTTGGCGCAGCGATGTCGACGGATTTGACCGCCTGACGTCCGCGCACGCGCTGAACAACCGAGTTGGCGAAGTACGGCGCTTTCGCTTTCGCGGCGATCTCCTTCGCCTTGACGGAAGGCATGGCGCGCGCATCGACCATCGCCACAACCTCCACGCCGTGATCGGCGAGATCGACGGCGGTCTGGAAGGCGTCGTCATTATCGGTGAAAACCACGGCGCGCCGCCCGGGCGTCACGCCGTAGCGATTGACATATGTACGCACCGCACCGGCAAGCATGATGCCGGGACGGTCGTTGTCGCCGAAGACGATCGGGCGTTCGATGGCGCCGGCCGCGACCACCGCCTGCCTGGCGACGATCTTCCACAGGCGTTGACGCGGCTCGTGCGCGGGCGGCAGCTTCACATGATCGTTGACGCGCTCGATCGCGGCATAGGTGCCGCCGTCATAGACGCCGAACACGGTCGTGCGTCTCAAGATGCGGCAATCGAGACTTGCAAGTTCTTCTTCCGCCGCCCTTACCCAGTCGAGCGCCGGCTTGCCGTCGATCTCGTAGCGCTCGGCGAGCAGCCGTCCGCCGAGACGGAAATCTTCCTCGGCAAGGATCACCCGTGCGCCGGCGCGGGCGGCTTCGAGCGCGGTGGCAAGGCCCGCGGGACCGGAGCCGATCACCAGCACATCGCAGAAGGCGTGCGCCTTGTCGTAATGATCGGGGTCCGGCGCAGAAGCGGCGCGACCAAGCCCCGCGGCGCGGCGGATGGCCGGCTCGTAGACCTTCTCCCAGAAGGAGGCCGGCCACATGAAGGTCTTGTAGTAGAAACCCGCGCCGAAGATCGGCGCGAACAGCTGGTTCACCGCCATCACGTCGAATTTCAGCGACGGCCAACGGTTCTGGCTTGCCGCCTCGAGTCCGTCGTAAAGCTCGATGGTGGTGGCGCGCGTATTCGGCTCGCGCCGCGCGCCGGTGCGAAGCTCCACCAGCGCATTCGGCTCCTCTGAGCCGGCGGTGAGGATGCCGCGCGGCCGGTGATATTTGAACGAGCGGCCGACCAGCTTCTTGCCATTGGCGAGCAGCGCCGAGGCCAGTGTGTCGCCTTGATAGCCGGTCAGCGTCTCACCGTCGAAGCTGAAGCGGACGGTCTTCGCTCGGTCGATCAGGCCGCCATCGCGGAGCCGGTTCGATTGGGAGGTCATGTGCCCTCCCTTTTATCGGCGAACTCGACCGCGACGATCTCATGCGTGCGCGTGTCGCGCGTTACCGTGAGCCAGGCATGGCAGCCGGCGCCGTGATACCAATGCTCACGATGCAGACCGGCCGGGTTGTGGCGGAAATAGACGTAATCGGTCCAGGCCTCCGCCGCGTCAGATTCAAGACTCCTTGGCCGCTTGACAGTGGCGTCGCCGCGATAGGTGAACTCTTCCAGAGCGCGCTCACCGCAATAGGGACATTTGATGCGCATGACCCGGCCTCAGTGCAGATTGGGCTGCGCGCCCATGCCCTTTTCGTCAATCACCGCGCCGTGCGCAAAGCGGTCGAGGCGATAGGCGGCGGCATAAGGATGCGGCTCGTCGCGAGCGAGGAGATGGGCGAAGCACCAACCGGCGGCGGGGGTGGCCTTGAAGCCGCCATAGCACCAGCCGCCGTTGAAATAGAGGCCCTCAACCGGCGTCTTATCGATGATCGGCGAGCCGTCCATGGTCATGTCGAGCAACCCGCCCCAGGAGCGCACGATGCGTAAGCGCCCGATCACCGGCATCAGCGCCATGCCGCCTTCGGCGACATCCTCGATCACCGGCATGTTGCCGCGCTGGGCATAGGAATTGTAGCCTTCGATATCACCGCCGAACACGAGACCGCCTTTGTCGGACTGACTCACATAGAAATGACCGGCGCCGAAGGTCATCACCACGTCGATCAGCGGCTTGATGCTCTCGGTGACGAAGGCCTGCACCGAGTGGCTCTCGATGGGGAGCCGTAGGCCGGCCAAGGCCCCGACCCGCGATGAGCTCCCCGCCACCGACAGCGCCACCTTGTTCGCGCCGACGAAACCTTTAGCCGTCTCGACACCGAGCACACGGCCATTCTCGATGCGGATGCCGGTCACTTCGCAATTCTGGATGATGTCAACGCCTCGGCGGTCGGCGGCGCGGGCATAGCCCCAGGCCACAGCATCGTGACGCACCGTGCCGCCGCGCGCCTGGAACAACCCGCCGCGCACCGGGAAGCGCGCATTGTCGAAATCGACGAAGGGCACGAGCTTGCGCACCCCATCGCGGTCGAGAAGCTCGGCATCGACGCCGTGCAGGCGCATGGCGTTGCCGCGCCGCGCATAGGCATCGCGCTGCGGGTCGGAATGGAACACGTTCAGCACGCCGCGCTGGCTAACCATGGCGTTGTAGTTGAGGTCCTGCTCCAGCCCCTCCCACAATTTCATCGACCATTCGTAGAAGGGCAGATTGCCGGGCAGCAGATAGTTGGAGCGCACGATGGTGGTGTTGCGCCCGACATTGCCGGAGCCGAGATAGGACTTTTCCAGCACCGCGACATTGGTGATGCCGTGCTCCTTGGCGAGGTAGTGCGCGGTGGCAAGTCCATGCCCGCCGCCACCAACAATCACCACGTCATAGGCAGGCTTCGGCTCGGGCTCGCGCCAGACCGGCTGCCAGTTGCAATTGCCGGTGACGGCATTGGCGAGGAGGCTGGCGAGCGAGTAGCGCATAGAGGCAATTCTGCGCTCATATGGATTCATTAGTTGACATTCCACGTCGCATGTTTGACATTTTGCGACATGGCGGGATACACGCCAAGCACTATCGGTTTCCTGCTCGTGCCGGGCTTCGCGCTGATGTCCTATGCCGCGGCCATCGAACCGTTGCGCGCCGCCAACCTGCTCTCAGGCAAGGAACTGTACCGCTGGTGGCACGCGGCGCCCGGCGGCAAACCGGTGACGGCCTCTAACGGCGTCGCCATCATCCCCGATTGCGGCACGAATACCGAGCGCGCGGCCGACATGGTGTTCGTCTGCGCCGGCGGCAATCCGGCGCTGTTCGAGGACCGGAGCACCTTCTCCTGGCTCAGGCGTCTCGCGCGCAAAGGCGTGATCATCGGCGGCATCTCAGGCGGCCCTTACATCGTCGCCAAGGCCGGGCTGCTCGATAATCGCCGGGCCACCCTGCATTGGGAGCATCTGCCTGCCTTCCGCGAGGCCTTTCCCGATGTCGAAGTGGCGCCGTCTTTGTTCGAGATCGACGGCAACCGCATCACCTGCTCGGGCGGTATCTCGGCGCTCGACATGATGGTCGCCCTGGTCGAACGCGATCACGGCCGTCAGCTTGCGGCATCGGTCGGGGACTGGTTCCTGCATACGCATATCCGCGAGGGGTTTGGCCCGCAGCGCATGGACCTTCGCTATCGACTCGGCGTCGCCGACGAGAAGCTGATCGGCGTGCTGCGCGTCATGGAAACCAGCCTCGAGACGCCAAAATCGCGTGAAGTCTTGGCGCAAGGCGCCGGTATCTCGCTACGCCAGCTCGAGCGGCTGTTCAGAAGCAAGATCGGTCATGGCATCCACGTCCATTACCGCTGGCTTCGCCTGGAACGGGCTCGCCAGCTCCTGCGCGAAACCACCCTTTCGGTGCTCGATGTGGCGCTCGCCACCGGCTTCTCTTCGGCAAGCCAGTTCGCCCGCGCCTATGCAAGTGCCTTCGGCGAGCCGCCAAGCCGTACCCGCCTGCACGGCTAGCATGGTGAAGCCTGGCAGGATCGTGTTAGCTTAGGGATAACACTGATAGTGGGGACGGCATGGCGAGGACGAAGCTCTCTTCCAAACTATTGAAAGAGCGGGCCAGTGCCAGGCAGCGTACGCGACCATCTCGTGGTGGCGCCACCCATGGAAATGCGGCCGCCAAGAACGAGACCTATGCCACCGGCTCTAATGCACCGACTACCGGCGAACTTCAGCTCGAAGTCTCAATCGGACGGCGGGTGCGTCTGCTGCGCCAGCGCCTGCAACTGACCGCCACCGAACTTGCGACGGAAGCCGGATTGTCGGCTGGCATGTTGTCGAAGATCGAGAACGGTGGCACCTCGCCTTCGCTGTCGACCCTGAAGGCTCTGGCGCGGGCGCTCAACGTGCCTCTCACGAGTTTCTTCGCCGATTTCGAGGAGCGCCGCGACTGCTCCTATGTGCGTGTGGGCCAAGGCGTGCTGATCGACCGGCGCGGTACCAAATCAGGCCACCGCTACGAGTTGCTCGGACATTCGCTCTCCGGCGACATCGTGGTCGAACCGTATTTGATCACACTGAGCGAAGATGCCGTGCCTTATGCGCTGTTCCAGCATGACGGCGTGGAGTTCATCTATATGCTGACCGGCAAGGTCATCTACCGCCATGCCGACAAGCTCTACCCGATGTCGCCGGGAGACGCGCTGTTCTTTGACGCCGCCGCGCCGCATGGGCCGGAGGAGCTCATCCAGCAGCCGATGACGTATCTTTCCATCATCATCTACCCGCGGCCTTGATTTCCCCTTAGGAAACTTTATTTCATCCGGGTTGACGAATGCCTTGACGGCGTAGCATGGTGCTGCGGCGTTCAACCCCGGAGAGTCTGCATGTGCGGCATTGTCGGCCTATTCATCAAAGATCCTGCGCTCGAGCCCGAACTCGGCAAACTGACGGCCGCCATGCTCGCCACCATGTCGGACCGCGGACCCGACAGCGCGGGCTTCGCCGTCTATGGCAAAGGCCAGAAAGGCCATAGCAAGCTCACGCTGCGCAGCAAGTCTGCCGCCGCGATGAAGGAGACCGCCAAGCGGATCGGCCGTGAGTTCGGCAAGGCCGAGATTACGCTGCACGACACCCACGCCGTGGTCAGCATCGACGACAAATCGCTGCCACGTCTCACCAGCTGGATCGCCAAAGAATCGCCGGAGACCGAACTCGTCGGCAGTGGCAAACGCATGGCTCTGTTCAAGGAAGTAGGCCGTCCTGAGAGCGTGACCGAGCGCTTCGGCCTCGAAACCATGAGCGGCACGCATGCCATCGGCCATACGCGCATGGCGACGGAGTCGGCGGTGACCACCGACGGCGCCCATCCCTATTCCACCGGCTCAGACCAGTGCCTCGTGCATAATGGCTCGCTTTCCAATCACAACAATCTCCGCCGCGTGCTTGCGCGCGAGGGCCTCAAAATCGAAACCGAGAACGACACCGAGGTGGCTGCCGGCTATCTGACCTGGCGCATGCGCGAGGGTAAGTCGCTCGGCGACGCGCTGAAAGTGAGCCTCGACGACCTCGACGGCTTCTACACCTTCGTGGTCGGCACCGAGAACGGCTTCGGCGTGCTGCGGGACGGTATCGCCTGCAAGCCCGCGGTCATGGCCGAGACAGACCAATATGTGGCGTTCGGCTCGGAATATCGCGTGCTGGCCGGGCTGCCCGGTATCGAGAAGGCGCGTATCTGGGAACCGGAGCCCGCCACCGTCTATTTCTGGGAACGCTGATATGCCGGAGATCGATCTCGGCACCACCCCGCTCAGAGAGCTGAACGCGGCGCTACACCGTCTGAGCCCTGACACCAATGAAAGCCATTGGATCGTCGATCATCCGGAAGGCCGGCATGCCATCGCCGCTGGGCTTGCCGTGCCCATCACCGTCGAGATCAACGGACCCGTCGGCTATTATTGCGCTGGCATGAACAAGCTGGCCACCGTGCTCATCCATGGCAGCGCGGGTGTGGGCGTCGCCGAGAACATGATGTCCGGTTTCGTCCATGTCACGGGCGACGCCAGCCAATCGGCCGGCGCCACGGGGCGTGGCGGATTGCTGCGCATTGACGGCAATGCCTCGTCCCGCTGCGGTATTTCCATGAAAGGCATCGATATCGTGGTGAAGGGCTCGGTTGGCCATATGAGCGCCTTCATGGCACAAGCCGGCAATCTCGTGGTGTTCGGCGACGCCGGCGAGGCGCTCGGCGATTCCATCTATGAGGCGCGGCTGTTCGTGCGCGGCAAGGTCAAAGGCCTCGGCGCCGACTGTATCGAGAAGGAGATGCGCGACGAGCACAAGCAGGCGCTGCACAACGTGCTCGAGCGTGCGGGCTTTGACGGGCAAATCGATCCGGACGAGTTCAAGCGCTACGGCTCGGCCCGGAAGCTCTACAATTTCAAGGTCGATAACGCGGGAGCCTATTGATGGACTGGACGCCTCGAACCACGCCGCGCCCATCTGCCGTCTTCGACGAGTTCAGCCTGTCGGAGATCCGCCGCGCCGCCGCGACCGGCATCTACGATATCCGTGGTGGCGGCGCCAAGCGCAAGGTACCGCATTTCGACGATCTGCTGTTTCTCGGCGCTTCGGTAAGCCGCTATCCGCTCGAAGGCTATCGTGAGAAATGCGCGACCGATGTGTGGCTCGGTACACGCTTCGCCGAAAAGCCGATCCACATCAAAATCCCCATCACCATTGCCGGCATGAGCTTCGGCTCGCTCTCGGCGCAGGCCAAGGAAGCCTTGGGACGCGGCGCGAGCCAGGTCGGTACTTCGACCACCACCGGCGATGGCGGCATGACCGAGGAGGAGCGGCATCATTCCACCCTCCTCGTCTATCAGCTCCTGCCGTCGCGCTACGGCATGAACCCCGACGATCTCCGCCGCGCCGACGCCATCGAGATCGTGGTAGGCCAAGGCGCCAAACCCGGCGGCGGCGGCATGCTTTTGGGGCAAAAGATTTCCGACCGCGTTGCCGAGATGCGCACGCTGCCCAAAGACATCGACCAGCGTTCCGCCTGCCGCCATCCCGACTGGACCGGGCCTGACGACCTCGAGATCAAGATCGAAGAGTTGCGCGAGATCACCGACTGGCAGAAACCGATCTATGTCAAGGTCGGCGCCTCTCGGCCCTTTTACGACACGGCGCTGGCTGTGAAGGCTGGCGCCGACGTGATCGTGCTCGATGGCATGCAGGGCGGCACGGCGGCGACACAGGAAGTCTTCATCGAGCATGTCGGCCTGCCGATACTCGGCGCCATTCGTCCGGCGGTACAGGCGCTGCAGGACCTCGGCATGCACCGCAAGGTGCAGCTCATCGTCTCCGGCGGCATCAGGAACGGCGCCGACGTGGCCAAGGCGCTGGCACTCGGCGCCGATGCCGTTTCGATCGGCACCGCGGCGCTGGTGGCGCTCGGCGACAACGACCCGGCATTCGAAGAGGAATACCGCAAGCTCGGCACCACCGCCGGCTGCTACGACGACTGGCATGAAGGCCGCGATCCGGCCGGCATCACCACGCAGGATCCCGAGCTTGCCGCCCGTCTTGATCCGGCCCTCGCCGGACGCCGGCTTGCCAATTATCTTTCGGTGCTGACGCTCGAAGCGCAGACCATCGCGCGGGCCTGCGGCAAGAGCCATCTACGCAATCTCGAGCCAGAAGATCTCGTGGCGCTGACGGTCGAGGCGGCAGCCATGGCCAAGGTGCCGCTTGCCGGCACGGACTGGATTCCAGGCACATGAATGGAGTGAAATGTGCGAGACCCGTTAGTCGGGTAAGCAAAGGGGAGTGAAATGGCGGTTGATCTTGCAGTCGAGGCCCGCGAGCGCGGGATCAAATATTTCCTGATTTCTTATGTCGATCTGTTCGGTACGCTCCGCGCCAAGCTCGCGCCGGCGGCCGCCATCGGCGACATGGCCAAGGATGGTGCGGGTTTCGCCGGCTTCGCCAGCTGGCTCGACATGACTCCAGCCGATCCCGACGTGCTTGCCATCCCCGATCCGGCAAGCCTGATCCAACTGCCATGGAAGCCCGAGGTCGGCTGGCTCGCCGCCGATCCTTACATGAACGGCAAGCCAGTGGCGCACGCCCCGCGCAATATCCTGAAGCGGGTCACCGACAAGGCGACGCAGGCCGGCCTCACCATGAAGACCGGCGTCGAATGCGAATTCTTCCTGCTGACACCGGACGGCACGGGCATCAGCGACGCGACCGATACGCAAGCCAAGCCCTGCTACGACCAGTCGGCGCTGATGCGCCGCTACGACGTGATCAGCGAAATCTGCGACGCGATGCTCGATCTTGGTTGGCAGCCCTACCAGAACGACCATGAGGACGCCAACGGCCAGTTCGAGATGAACTGGAACTTCGCCGATGCGCTTACCACCGCCGACCGGATGGCTTTCTTCAAATACATGGTGAAAGCGATCGCCGAGAAGCACGGACTGCGCGCCACCTTCATGCCGAAGCCATTCGCCAATCTCACCGGTAGCGGCTGTCATGTGCATGTGTCGCTATGGCAGGGCGATCGCAACCTGTTCGCGGACGGCAACGACGGCATCGGCCTGTCGAAGGTCGCGTATAATTTCATCGGCGGCGTCATGGAAGCCGCTGGCGACATCTGCGCGATCACCAATCCGACGATTAACTCCTATAAGCGCATCAACGCGCCGGTCACGCTGTCCGGCGCCACCTGGTCGCCCAATACCGTGACCTTCGCCGGCAACAACCGTACCCACATGATCCGCGTGCCGGGAAGCGGCCGCTTCGAGTTCAGGCTCGCCGACGGCGCCACCAATCCATATCTCTTGC
This sequence comes from Alphaproteobacteria bacterium, assembly GCA_016869535.1. Lineage (GTDB taxonomy): Bacteria > Pseudomonadota > Alphaproteobacteria > Rhizobiales > Methyloligellaceae > Methyloceanibacter. The sequence continues at coordinate 86,168 of VGDX01000013.1, forward strand.
CCGCCGCCATACTGGCTGCCGGCCTCGATGGCATCGCGCGCGGGATCGATCCCGGCAAGCCGCTCGACATCGACATGTATACCGAAGGACACAAGGCACCGGCCGGCACCAAGAAGCTGCCGCTCAATCTGCTCGATGCGCTGCGCTTGACGGCGAAGTCGGATCTTCTGCGCCGCGAGCTCGGCGACGAGTTCGTCGACTCCTACGTCAAGCTCAAGATGCGCGACTGGGACGATTACATGCGCCAGCTCACCCCCTGGGAGCGCGCTACCACGCTCGATTGCTAACCCGCAAAAAAAGAGGCGCCGGAGTTCGCCGCCGGCGCCTTGAGGGGTGAGCCCTGTAATTAATTATACGGGGTGATCGTCGAGCGCCTTCCTTATGGCTTCCTTGTTGCCATAGAGCCTGGTGTCTTCATCGAGCTCCGCGTTCTCCTGACGGATCTGAACGATATGCCAGAGGATCCATAAGGCGACGCCCACGAGAACCATGATCAATTCCAAGCCAACCCAAGGATAAACAGCCCCGACATTGGCGAGATCGACTGCCCAAGTTGTCATTTCAGTTCTCCTTTATACTTTGGCTTAGGCCAATGCCTTCTCAGCCTCTCTCACGTCCTGACGCGCCTGCTCTTCTTCATGCAGCGTTCTGAAGTCGAGACCCATCAGTTCGACCTGACGCGGCACACGCAGCAGCCCGAACCCATCCAATATCTTGGATACGATCCAGGCCGGTATGAAGCCGAGCACGAAGAACATGATGATGGCGCCGATGGTGTTGCCGAGTGGGTTCACCGCAGCGTAGCCCTCGAAGGGCGATGATGGATAACCCCACAACATGAAGCCGGCGATAACAAGTCCGGCAAATCCGGCATAGCCGTGAACCGCTACGGCACCGACTGCGTCGTCGACCTTGAACCGGTTCTCAACCCAATAGTGCATCTTGTAGGCAATAAAGGTGCCGACACCGCCGATCACCATCGCCTGGACCGGGTGATAGAGATCATTGCCGGCCGATGCAGTGATGATGCCCGCGAGGCCGCCCGAATAGGTCCAGAACGGATTGCCCTTCGAGACCAGATAACCGACCATCAACCCACCTGAAAGCGACATCAGGAAATTCACCGTGATGGCGCCAAGTGTGGTCGGCGTCAGATAGATGGTCGTCGCCGTCCAGGTCGTACCGGTGATCTGGCCGCCGATGGTTTCGGGAGAGATGATCGGCACGTTGCAAGCCGCGTAGAAGCCCCAGAAGCCGGTGTAGATCAAGAACAAGCCGATCGTCACCAGCCAAGGATTATGCGGCACGAACTCGCGTGCCGTGCCGTCAGCCCGGAAGCGCCCGAGCCGCGGTCCGAGCACGACGAGAACGCCGAGCGCCGTGCCGCCGGCGATCGCATGAATGACGCCTGACGCATAAGCATCATGATAGCCGAGCAGCTGGACCATCCAACCATTGGGATGCCAGCCCCAAGCCGCATCGATGATCCAGGTCACCGACCCGATCATGACGGCGATGATCCAGAACGCGCCCGAGCGGATGCGCTCAATCACCGAACCGGACACGATCGAAGCCGCCGTCCACGAGAACAGCAGGAACGCCGCCCAGAACACGCCGGTAATGCGGTCGCTGAGATTGGTTCCCATCGTCTCCGAGATCGGTGCGTTCGGCGCCGCGGCCTCAGTGAGCAAAGGCCCGGTGATCAAGGGACCGTTCGGGAATGCCCAGTAAATCCACCAGCCAAAGAAGAAAAAGGTGATGGTGACCAGCGGGATCAACATCGTGTTCTTCATCAATGTATGGAGATGGTTTCGCCGCCGGCTGGCGCCGACTTCGTACATGCAGAAGCCTACGTGGATGAGAAACATGATAACGACGGTGACCCAGTAGTAAAACTCGGTGAATACCGTCGTCAGTGCAGATAATTGGTCGCCCATGTGATTACCCCCTTTGCCCTGTTCGCGAGGGGTTTGGCGCGCGTGACAAGTTTTCCTGACCCCCCGATGGACGATGCAGCTTAAGTCTTCGTCTTCCCCCTTCGATTGAGCGGGCCCGGCTCATGCCGTTCCCCCTGGGTGCCCTCCCTACGTCGGCTAAGAAGACTAGTAGCCTGCGTAGAGTTAATGCTAGGCCCGCGCCGGTACCGCGTCAACCGACATGAAATTCGTTTTCCTGTAAGGAAAGAAACGGCGGCACGGCCTGTTGACTGGTTTAATTGGGGCGAAAGATGCGTAATCCCAGAAAAAGCGATTTGCGCGACCGGTTCCTCGACTGGCAGTGCCGCATCCGGCAGATCGCCATGCGTCTTGACGGCGGGCGCCCGTCGCCCGGCATGCGTCCGCGTGTCCTCGACGGAAGCGGGCGGGAGCTTGCGGCATTGACCGTGCTGCTGATCCCCAAGCGGCCTGAGGAGAGCACGGCCTTCTTCCGCTTTCAGGTGATGAAAACCTCCGACCCGCGCGATCTCTACGAGAGGGGACTGACCTATCTGCAGGCCGACTATTTTCAAGATTTCGAATCGTTCAGCGACAGGCTTGTGGCCATTCTGCCGCAAGACTCGCCGGTCGCGGCGCAACTCATCGAGGACGGAAAATGCGTTCTCGCCTTCGAGCAGTCCGGCAAGAATTATACGTTGCCCTGCAAGACGCGTGTGCTCAAGACTGGAGAGGCCGCCCGCGATGCCGCGCTGTGGCACAATCGCCTGTTCAATCCCGCACTGCCCGAGACGGTGCATGTAATTGCCTTTGAGCCCGATTGGGCTTCGGCCAAGTCCCTCTAGAATTTCCGATACGCCTTATTCAACTCCTTGAGCGGATGGTTTGGTGACGTCTGGAAGCGCACCAGAAGTTCGCGCGCGAGCATATCGCGATCCTGTTGATTGTCCGGCAGATCGATCGATTTCGGGATGCGGACCCAGCCGTTGATGTTGCGGTCGAAGATGGCAGGCTCGCCGGCCTCGTAGCCGAGATGCACGTCTTCGAGCCAGTTGAGATCGTCCCAGCCCATGAATTCCATATAGGCCTTGAGGTAGGGAGTGAGCCGGTCGTAATCGGGCAAGAGATTGACATCGTAGCGATAGCCGATGTGCTGGCCGATCATCTTCTCGCGCGCGGTGTCAAGGCCTTCGCCGCTGCCGTTCTTGCCGCTCTTTGGTTGTTTGCCCATGGCGCGCTCCGCTCAACCGATCTTGTGATAATTGTCGACGCCGACGGTGTAGTCGGTGCCGGCAAGCGGCACTTGCGCCATGGCCGATGCCTCAAGCGTCAGCGCCGCCAAATCTTCCGGCTCGAGACTGTGTATACTGGTCTTGCCGCAGGCCCGCGCCAGCATCTGCGCTTCGAGCGTCAGCGTGTGCAGGAAATTATAGACGCGTTCAGCCGCCTCGTCGGGGTCGAGACGCTTGCGCAGCTCCGGGTCTTGCGTGGCGACGCCCACCGGGCAGCGCCCGGTATGACAGTGGTAGCAATAGCCCGCCGGCACGCCGATCTCGTTTTCGAAATCGGATTCGGGAATTTCCTTGTTGCAGTTGAGCGACATCAACACGGCGTGGCCGATGGCCACCGCGTCGGCGCCGAGCGCCATGGCCTTGGCGATATCGCCGCCATTCCTGATGCCGCCGGCATAGACCAGCGAAATCTCGCCACGCTTGCCGAGTTCGTCGATGGCGCGGCGCGCCTGGCGGATGGCGGCGATGCCGGGCACGCCGGTATCCTCGGTGGCGATATGCGGACCGGCGCCGGTGCCGCCCTCCATGGCGTCGATATAGATGGAGTCTGGCCCGCATTTCACCGCCATGCGCACATCGTCATAGACGCGGGCGGCGCCGAGCTTGAGCTGGATCGGAATCTGCCAGTCGGTCGCTTCCCTAATTTCCTCGATCTTCAATGCGAGATCGTCGGGGCCTAGCCAGTCAGGATGGCGCGCCGGCGAGCGCTGGTCGATGCCGGCGGGCAGCGAGCGCATCTCGGCCACCTGGTCAGTGACTTTCTGTCCCATCAAGTGTCCGCCGAGACCCACTTTGCAGCCCTGGCCGATGAAGAACTCGCAGGCGTCGGCGAGCCGCAGATGATGCGGGTTGAAGCCGTAGCGCGACTGGATGCACTGATAGAACCATTTGCTCGAATAGCGCCGCTCGTCGGGAATCATGCCGCCTTCGCCGGAGCAGGTGGCCGTCCCCGCCATGGTGGCGCCGCGCGCGAGCGCGACTTTCGCCTCGAAGGACAGCGCGCCGAAGCTCATGCCGGTGACATAGACCGGGATGTCGAGTTCGAGCGGACGCTTGGCGCGCGGCCCGATCACCGTTTTGGTTTCGCATTTCTCGCGATAGCCCTCGATGACGAACCGGGTCAGCGTGCCGGGCAGGAAGGTCAGATCGTCCCAATGCGGGATCTTCTTGAACAGCGAGAAACCGCGCATGCGATAGCGGCCGAGCTCAGACTTCACATGGATGTCGTTGATGACCTCCGGCGTGAAGATCTGACTCTTGCCGAGGATGAAGCGGCTCGACTCCGCCGGCTGTTGCTTGCCGCCGTTGCCGCTCTTGCTCTTCTTCTTTTTGCCCATGCCCAGCCTCGCGCCTCTACAGCACCATTTTCTTCTCAGTCGGTTCGAGATTGTCGTAGTTCCACAATTGCTTGCCGGCGACGATCTTGCGGAAGGCGCCGATGCCCCCCTGTGGCAGAAGATCGTACATGCGAAGCTTGCGTGTCAGCCATTGGCGATCGAGATCGGTCATCTCGCCCCAAACAGCATCGACGCCGAGGCTCGCCGGCTCGACGCCGAGATAGATCGTGCCGTCATACATGGAGTCGCCGAGATTCTTGCCGGCATTACCGCAGATCACCATGCGCCCGCGCTGCATCATGAAGCCGGTGAAGGCGCCGGTGTCGCCGCCGACTATGATGTTGCCGCCCTTCATGTCGATGCCGGTGCGCGAGCCCACATCACCCTTGCACACGAGATCGCCGCCGCGAATCGCCGCGCCGAACTGCGAGCCGGCATTCTTCTCGATCAGAACAGTGCCGCTCATCATGTTTTCGGCGCAGGACCAGCCGACGCGTCCCGAGATGCGGATATTCGGCCCGTCGATCAGACCGCAGCCGAAATAGCCGAGAGAGCCTTCGATGATGAGGTTCAGACGGTTGAGTATGCCGACGGCGATGGAATGCTTGGCGCCCGGATTGCGGATGACGATCGTGCCGTAGCCGTCCTGCATCAACATGCGGATGGCCTGATTGACGACGCTTGCCGTCATGTTGGAGGCATCGATTTCCGCCCGCTTTTTGAAATCGACGTCGTAAGCGTCTGGCAGCGAGAATCCCTGCGCCGGCGCATCGAGATCGATGTCGAAGAACTTCTCGATCGAGCGGCCTTTGAGCGACTCGGTGTGAAAACCGAGCTCCTGGACACGGAGGTCCTGGGCCGTTGGCGTCGAACGCGCTATCTCTGCCATACGCGGACCTCTTCATCGTAGGGGTCTGAGGTGTCGATCTCGCGCGGCACGATAGCGCGGATGGCGACCTCCTCGGAGGCAAGCGCCACCAGATTGTCGCTCTCGAACAGCACCATCGGCTTCGCGGCCATGGTGTCCTTGGCCAGTCCGAGTTCCTTGTCGGTGGCGACGAGATAGGTGAACACGCCGTCGATGTCCTTGATCGAGCTTTTCAGCGAGTCTTCCAGCGTGGCGCCTTGCTCGAGATTGTTGGCGGTGTAGACGGCGAGCAGCTCGGAATCGCAATTCGACATGAAGCGGTGGCCGAGCCGCTCCATCTCGCGGCGCATGATCCAGTAATTGGTGATCTGCCCGTTATGCACGACGCAGATGTCGTTATAGGGATAGGCCCAATAAGGATGCGCCGAGCGGATGTCGACGTCGGACTCCGTGGCCATGCGGGTATGGCCGATGCCGTGCGTGCCGCGAAACGCGCCAAGCCCATATTGCTCCGAGACCTGGGTCGCGTCGCCGAGATCCTTGATCAGTTCAAGCGCACTGCCAAAGGACAGGACTTCGGCCCCTTCGATCTGTTCGATTTCGGTGGCGAGCTTGCGCGTGTCGCCGCCATAGCGCAGGCGGTAGCGGAAGGCGTAAGGCGTGGCCTCGGTTTTCTCGACCGTCTCGGCGCCAAGTTCGGCGAGCATCGCATCGACTTGCGTCTGACGCTCCTTGATCTTGGCCCGGATGCGATGATCCTTGTCGAGGTCTTCCTTCTCGGCGAGTTTGAGACGCATGACATATTCATCGGGCGCCGAGAGGCCATAGACGGCGAAGCCGGTGGAGTCGGGACCCCGGTGCCGCAGACTTTGCAGCATCGCCGTCATTTCCTTGCCGACGCCCGTCGCGCCATCGCGATGGATGAGCCCAGCAATTCCGCACATTTACGTCTATCCTCCCAGCATTCGGACCATTACGGCAGGCAGTCGAGATAGGTCTTGATGTCCCATTCCGTGACGGTGTGATTGAAGCGCTCCCACTCGTCGCGTTTGTATTCGTCGTATAGCCGGTACATCTCGCCGGGCATGGCTCCGCGGATCACCGAATCCTTCTCCAGGGCATTGAGCGCATCGCCGAGCGTCATCGGCAGCCTCTTCACCTGCTTGCCGGCCTCCATGGCCTGATAGATGTTCCGCTCCTCGGGCTTCCCGGGATCGAGATTCTTCTTGAGCCCATCGTCCATCGCCTTGAGCAGCGCCGCGGCCATGATATGCGGATTCACCATGGAGTCGACGGCGCGATATTCGAAGCGCCCCGGCGCCGAGACGCGTAAGCCCGTGGTGCGGTTCTGGAAGCCCCAGTCGGAGAAGACCGGCGCCCAGAAGCCTGTATCCCACAAGCGGCGATAGGAGTTGACGGTCGAGCAGCCGATCGCGGTCAGCGCGCCGAGATGCTTGACGATGCCGCCGATGGCCTTCAGCCCGACTTTGCCCGGAAGCTGGACGTCGCCGGTGTCGGGCATGAAGATATTCTGGCCGCCGGCGCGATACATATAATTCTGCACCATGCCGGGCAAATTGTCGGGGTCGTTGCCGAGCGCCTTCACCTCGTCCTTGCCGCCGCGCCACAGCGAGATGTTGTGGTGGCAGCCATTGGCCGACACGCCCATGAAGGGCTTGCACATGAAGCAGGCGATGATGCCGAACTCGCGCGCGACCTGGGCGCAGATCTGACGATAGGTGGCGAGCCGGTCGGCGGTGCGCAACGCATCATCGTAGGTGAAATTCAATTCGAGCTGGCCTGGTGAATCCTCGTGATCGCCCTGGATCATGTCGAGGCCCATCTGGCGGCAATAGTCGATGACGCGGAGATAGACGGGCCGCAGGCTCTCGAACTGGTCGATGTGGTAGCAATAGGGATTGGAATAGCCGCCGGCCGGCTGACCGTCCTCACCCTTCTTGAACCACATCATCTCGGGCTCGGTGCCGTGCCTGAGCTCGAGCCCGTGCTCCTTCTTGAACTGCTCATGGATGCGGCGGAGATTGCCGCGTGCGTCGGCTGTGAGGAAGGAGCCCGCATCCTCCCGCTCTTCGCGGTTCCGGAACAGCGTGCACCACACGCGCGCCACGCGCTTGTCCCAGGGCAATTGCATGAAGGTCTCGGGCTCAGGGATGCCGACCAGTTCGGCCGCCTCGGGTCCATAACCGAGATAATCGCCGTGGCGATTGAGGAAGAGGTTCATGGTGGCGCCATAAACGAGCTGAAAGCCCTTGTTGGCCACGCTCTCCCAATGGTCGGCCGGGATGCCCTTGCCCATGATGCGGCCGGTCACCGACACGAATTGCATGTAGAGATAGTCGATGCCGAGTTCGTCGATCTTCTTGCGGACTTCGCGGACGAGCTTCTGACGTTCGGGATTCTCGACAAAACGTTCGATATCCATCCGCCGTGAGCGCCTGGCCGCGGGGCTGCCCTTGGCGGACGATCTCACCTTCGGGATCGATCTCGTCTTGGCAGCCGATCTCCGCCTTGCTGCAGGCTTTGTCTTCCTGACCGGCTTGGCTCGCCGATTGGCGGCTTTCTTGGCCCGCTTTACTCGAGTCATTGCAACACCCCTATTCGCTCAGCTCCACGGAAACGGACTATGGGAAGTCGGATGCAGATCGCCCTTGGCGAAGCGGCCGAAGCGGAACGGCTCGAGCAGCGCGCTCTTCTCTCCCATCAATTCCTGCGCCACGAGCTTGCCGACGCCCAGCATCTTGTAGCCGTGATTTGAGTCGGCGATGACATAGACGTTCTCGCGGAACATATCGAAGACCGGAAAATTATCGGGTGTGAAGCAGCCGAGGCCGCCAGAGTTCTCCTCGCGCCGGTAGAGCGGCATCTTGCCTTCGAAGCGCTTCTGGCAGTGTGCCAGCGCCGAGCACCACATGTCGATGAAATCTTCGCCGACCACGAACTCGGGCGATTCCGGTCCATAGGGATCGACCGCGACCCTGTCGGGGTCCTGCTCAACCTTGTAAGGCGACGCGCCGCCCTGGATTCCGCCGAAATTAAAATCGGGCTTGTAATAGATGCCCCAGATCTTGTCGGTAATCAGCTTGCCGTCGCGCTGCGAATAAAGCGGCGCATCGGTATCCACATGCAGAACCGGCGGGAAGTTCCCGTCATTGGTCCGGTGCATCAAGGGATCGACACCGAGCGTGCCTTCCTCGAGGCACCAGAACTTCCACATCGGCACGTCTTTGTGCAGCGTGCCGTTCTGCTTCACGTCGATCGCCTTGGGCAGTTCAAGCAGGTTCCAGATCTTGTTTACCCAGGGACCGACTCCGACCACCACGGTCTCGCAGGCGATGCGGCCCTGGTTGGTGTTGAGCGCGGTTATCGCGCCGGAATTCGACCCGAATTCGAAGTCCATGAGTTCGACGCCTGAGAGCACGCGCACGCCTTGGGCCTCGGCCTTGGCGGCGAGCCCCTTCATGCTTGCGACATTGTTGGCATAGCCGCCGCGCTTCTCGTGCAGCACCGAGGTGATGCCCTGCGCCTGCCAGTCGTCGAACAGGCCCTTCATGTATTTGGCCGAGGCCTCGGCGCCGTCGATGAACACCGATTCGTAGTTGATCGCCTTCTGCTGTTCGTAGATCGAGGCAACGTCCTCGCGCATGCATTCCGGGCTGATCTGCATATAGCCCACGGGGTGATAACTGTAAGCCTTGGGGTCGCTCTCCCAGATCTCGACGGAATGGGCCATCAGCTCGCGCATGGCGGGCTGGAAATAATTGTTCCGCACCACGCCGCAGGCGATGCCTGAGGCTCCTGCCGCGACCCCGGTCTTGTCGATCACAAGGATGTCGGCGCCCGAGCCTTTGCCGGCCGCCTTAAGCATCTCGGCAAGATGCAGAGCGGTGCTGAGGCCATGAATGCCCGCGCCGATAATGGCGAATTTGGTGGATGTGGGGATGGTCATCCCAAACCAACCCCAATTGTGGAATTGGTCCTTAATTGGTCCTTAATAGTGGACCTAAGCGAAAGAATAAGCCACATTGAGCTGCCCAACAACCCTCAACGGGCGCCATTGGATACGAGCAAAGACCGATTGTAAACCAATTTTTACATACGGACCCAATGCGGTCTCATTTTGGAGGAGACAGCCGTGAGCGACCAGCGTAGCGCAAGCACGGAGGGCGTATTGCCGAGGACCGAGAAAGGGAGCCGAGGCGTCGGTGCCATCTCAGCCTATCTGCAACGTGCCATCGAGACCGGCGCCTATAGCGAAGGCGACCGGCTACCGCCCGAGCGGCAATTGGCCGAAACATTTCAGGCAGCGCGTTCGACCGTGCGCCGAGCGCTCGATCAACTGGAGAAAGCGGGACTCGTCTCCCGCAAGCTCGGCAGCGGCACCTTCGTCGGGTCGGCGACGGCGCCCAACAGGCGCGTCACCGATCTCACCGATCAGATCAGCCCCTTGCAGCTCATTGAGGCGCGGCTCGCGGTCGAGCCCTTCACCACGCGTCTCGCGGTGTTGCACGCCACACAGCGAAATCTAGCCGACATGGCAGCGGTGCTCGCGCAAGCCGAACAATCGATCCAAGACAAGGATGAGTTCTCGAAATGGGACGGCGAGTTTCACCTCTTAATCGCGCAGGCCTCGGCCAATCCGCTGCTACTCAGCGTTTACCGGCAGATCAACCATGTGCGCCTGCACGCGCAATGGGACGCTATGAAGGAAAAGATCCTGACACCCGATGTGATCGCCGCTTACAACCGCCAGCATCGCGCCATCTATAACGCACTGCATGAGCGCGACGCCCAAGCCGCTTACACGCTGATCAACGAGCATCTGGAAAAGGCTCGCGAAGACCTCGTGCGCGCCAACAGCCCTTAAGCAGCAGCGCCGATGAACTCAGCACTGCTCGGGCTGGTAACGGCGCTTAGCTGGGGTCTCCACGACTTCCTTGCTCGCTTTCCAAGCCGCGCCGTGGGTCCCGTCCCCAGCGTGCTCGCGGTTACCGTCTCCGGACTGATCGTGCTCAGTGTCTGGTACCTCTTCGCGGGCGGCAGCATCGACATCGTCTGGCCGTCTGTATGGCTGGTGGCAGTCACCGGCGAGGCCGCTTCTACTTTTACCAAGCCCTCCACCCATGCCGGAGCCGTCCACCTTTGCGACAAATGCTGCAACCCAGCCGGGGGAACCATTCGCTTGACGCATGCAGCCCGGGATGTGAGAGTTTGACTTGGGAAGTCACCGCTGGCGGCGGCAAGTTCCGAGCTAACGCTCAATGACAGTATAAATCGATTTCCGATCAACTGATATGAAAAAACTGGCTTCGGTGTTTCTCTTCTCTTTGGTGACTGGCGTCCCAGTGGTCGATGCTGCGGAGGTGAAGGTGGCGGCGGTGCAATACCGCGCCAAGTTCATGGACTACAACATTCCCAAAATGTCCGAATACGCGATCGAGGCCGCGAAAAATGGCGCCCAGCTGATTGTGTTTCCCGAGTATTCGGCGTCTGGCTATCTGCCGATGGTCTCACTGGAGAGTGCGGAAGAAAATTCCGACACGGTCCCCGGCAAAGCAACCGAGGCTTTCGGCAAGATCGCCCAACAACACAACACTTACATCGCCTACGGATTCATCGAACGGGATCCTGAGACCGGGGCTCTTTACAACGCGGCAAGCTTGGTCGGCCCGGACGGATTTATCGGCAGATACCGCAAGAACCAGCTGTCGATCGACTTGGACACGTCAATCATGAGGCCGGGCGACCTCGGTTTCCCGGTCTTTGACACGCCGATCGGCAAAATCGCTCTCTTGATTTGCTACGACGACTCGCAGTTGCAGTCTCTGCTGCTGCCGGCGTTGAGAGGTGCTGATATTGTCGCCTTCTCGTTCAACGCGGCCTACATCCTGAAGGCGGACCTTGGCAGCGCAGCCGATCAAACCACGATCGGTTCCGTGGCGACTTTGCCCGGGTGGATCGGCATTAACATTGTGGCCGCCGATTCGACGGACGTAGTGTCCATAGACGTGATACCGGGCGGGTCTGCCGTGTGGGACGTTACGGGCAAGAGGCTCGCGGCGGGGGCTGTCACGACAGTCTTCGATCGCCAGCCGCCTCAGATCGTTTATGCCACCATCGACACGGCCAAGCCGAATCCCCAGCGCGAGTTCTGGTTGAAACATCGCAGACCCGAGCTTTATCGCGACTTCAACATGTTCAGGCCCACGCACGACAAAAACGCCAACCTGAAGCCCGCTCAGGTTTCGGCCATGTTGGTGCAATACACGCCCAAAGAAGGCGATGTGGATCACAACCACCAAGTGATCGACAAACTCATGGCTGAAAACAAGTCCAACGCGAACCTCGCTGTGCTGCCTTTCAACTCATTTGTCGGCAACGTCACTGTGACCAAGGAAAACGTCGCGAAATTGGCCGAGCCATTGAATGGCAAGAGCTACACTCTGGCCGCTGATCTCGCCAAGAAATACGCGACCTATCTGCTCTTCAGCATGCCTGAATCGGCTGGAGGAAAATTCCACGAGACAGCCATCCTTTTCGATCCGCAAGGAAAGCAGATCGGGCTCTACCGCAAATCGCATTTGAACGACATCGAGAAGACCTGGGCGACCGCCGGCGATGATTTGCCGGTCTTTGACACCGAAATGGGCCGCTTGGCGGTGATCCTCAATGACGAGGTGCGTATCCCGGAGTTGACCAACATCTACGGCATCAAGCGCGCCAATTTATTGCTGGTTCCGGCGTCCTACAACCAGAAGGACTATGGTGGTGATGTCGATATTCCCAAAGGTCTCGTCCCGGACGATTCCAACCGCGGCATGTATATTTGGTATAACATGGCCAAGTATTCACAGGCCTACACGCTGGTCGCGAACTACGTGGGCGGTGCCCAGGGTGATGTGGGTCAAAGTGCGCTCTATTCGCTGGTTCCCGAGGAAGGCTACTATGCGCCAAAGATCGCGCCGCGCGACCGGGAGACTGCGTTCCTAGTGACGTTTGCCACCAACCTGAATATCGAGCTTTGGACCAATCAGACTGAAAAAATCCAGGAACGCCGTTGGGATCTGGCCCTGCCGCTGACCCTCGATCCAGAGAGTGCTTATTTCAAAGCGTGGCAGGAAAACTCCACGAGCCCCCATGTCAGCCTCGACAACGCAGGCCAAGCGCGTGAGCGATGAAATTTGCATCGCGGCCACCACGGCACTTTCCGTTCCGGATCCGCGCGGGTTGCTGAGACAGGGCCCGCGGCATCCGCTGAAGGCCGACGTTCTTCACGCTTAGCACATTGGCTTTATTCATGGCGCTGGCAAATGGACCGATTTCCATAGTCGCTCCAATCGCGGGTTCCTACCCGGCGCTCGCTATGCTCTTCGCCGTGGCGCAAGGCGCCCGCCCAAGCGCATGGCAATGGCTCGCAATTGTCGCCGTCATGGCGGGTGTCGCCATCGTTTCTCGGAGCGGACACCATTATGAAATGTCGGGGGAACTTGCACCGGGCAAGCTGAAAGGCATTATTGGTCTCGCCTTCTCGCCAGTCTAGGCTATGCCGTGTCGTTGACGGCGG
>VGDX01000014.1 GCA_016869535.1 Alphaproteobacteria bacterium
GGTTGCAGCGGACGGATCGGTGCCGGCGGCGGCGGCTGCCGCGGCGGCGGCAGCGGCAGCGGCAGCCTCTTCCGCCTGCCGCGCCCTGATCTCGCGCTCGATCTCGCGCCAGCGCGCGACATTCTTATTGTGCTCGACCAAGGTCGCGGCGAAGGCATGGCCGCCGGTGCCGTCAGCGCAGAAATAGAGGTAGTCCGACTTCGCCGGTTTCAGCACGGCCTCGATCGCCGCGCGTCCCGGATTGGCGATCGGGGTCGGCGGCAGCCCGTCGATCTTGTAGGTGTTGAATGGCGTCTGGCGGTCGAGTTCATCCCGGGTAATGGGATGGTCGCGCATGCCCGCGCCCCCGAAAAGCCCATAGATTATCGTAGGATCGGATTGCAGCCTCATCTTCTTCTTGAGGCGATTATGGAACACGCTCGCCACATGAGGGCGCTCGTCGGCCTTGCCGGTCTCCTTCTCGACGATGGAGGCGAGGACCAAGGCCTCCTCCGGCGTCTTGACCATGATGTCGGGCTGACGCTCCTCCCACATCTTGGCGAGGAATTTCTGCTGGGCGTTCTGCATGCGCTCGATGAGGGTCTTGCGCGAATCGTCGCTGCCGAAGCGGTAGGTATCCGGGAGCAGCGTTCCCTCCGGCGGAATTTCGGCGATCTCCCCCGTCAACTCGGGATGGTCCCGCAAGCGTTCAACGATCTGCTGGCTGGTCAGGCCTTCGGGCAGCGTGATCTTATGCTCGATAGACTTGCCCTTGACCAGGGTGTCGAGCACGTCGCGCATGGTCGCGTGCTTGGCGACCTCGTATTCGCCGGCCTTCAGGCTGCCATAGCCTTTCAGATACATGAAATAAAGTATGCTCGTCATGAAGAGGCGGCGATCGGCGATGACTCCGTCGCGCTCCAGCCGCTCGGCGATGGCCGTGACGCCTTCGCCCTTCGGCACCACCACCACGGTCGAGGTGTCGAGCGGCCCCGGCTGGTCGAGTTGGACCCTCACGAAGTAGAAGACGCCAATGACCAGGCAGGCCAGAACGAAAAAGAAGGTGAAAAGGCCACTGAGCATCCGCAAGAAGGGATGATCCTTCTCTTCCGGCGGCTCGCGTTCTGGCGGCTCCGGCGGGCGCTCGGGCATCAAGGCCTCGGCCGGACTGGACGGAAGCGCGGAAAACGACCGCGTCGCGTATGGAGACGGCGCGAGATCTTGGTTGTCGTTGGCCGTCGACGGAAAGTTCCTGTTCAACGACATGGCAAGTCCCGGATGATCCTACCCACTTGACGTCGAAATATGGCGAAAGGGAGGTTCCGCTGGCAAGCGCAAGATGGCTTAGGCCGCATGACGGCGCATGATCAGCGAGGCATTGGTGCCCCCGAATCCGAAGGAATTGGAGAGCACGGTATCGATGGTCCGGGACCGGGCCTTATGTGGCACGAGGTCGATGGCGGTGGTCACCGATGGGTTGTCGAGATTGAGTGTGGGCGGCGCCACGTTATCGCGGATGGCCAGCGCCGAGAAGATCGCCTCGACCGCGCCGGCGGCGCCGAGCAGGTGCCCGATGGCCGATTTGGTCGACGACATGGAAACCTTGCCCGCGGCATTGCCGAACAGGCGCTCGACCGCGGCGAGTTCGATCTCGTCGCCCATCGGCGTCGAGGTGCCGTGTGCGTTGATATAATCGATATCGGCGGGATCGATGCCGGCGCGCTTCACCGCCGCGACCATGCAACGATAGGCGCCGTCGCCGTCTTCGGCCGGTGCGGTGATATGGAAGGCGTCGCCCGACAGACCGTAGCCGATGATCTCGGCATAGATGCGTGCGCCGCGCGCCTTGGCGTGTTCGAGTTCCTCGATCACCACCATGCCTGCGCCCTCGCCCATGACAAAGCCGTCACGGTCTCGGTCATAGGGCCGCGAAGCGCGCATCGGCTGATCGTTGAAATTGGTGGAGAGCGCGCGGCAGGCGGCGAAGCCGGCAATAGCCAACCGGCAGACCGGCGATTCGCTGCCGCCTGCGAGCATCACGTCGGCGTCGCCGAGCGCGATCAGCCGCGAAGCATCGCCGATGGCATGCGCGCCGGTCGAGCAGGCGGTGACCACAGCGTGGTTAGGCCCTTTCAGTCCGTGCTCGATGGATACGTAACCGGAAGCGAGATTGATCAGGCGTCCGGGAATGAAGAACGGGCTCACCCGGCGCGGCCCCTTGTCGGCGAACAGGAGCGAGGTCTTCTCGATGCCCTGCAGGCCGCCGATGCCCGAACCGATCAGCACGCCGGTCCTGATCTGATCCTCGTAGGCGGTGGGCTGCCAGCCGGCGTCCTTGAGCGCCTGGGTCGCCGCTCCCATGGCATAGATGATGAAATCGTCGACCTTGCGCTGCTCCTTGGGCTCCATCCAATCGTTCGGATTGAAGGTGCCGTCGCTGCCGTCGCCACGCGGGACCTGGGCGGCGATCTGGCAAGAGAGATCGGAGACTTCGAAATTGTCGATACGGCGCGCGGCGTTCTGCCCGGACGTCAGGCGTTGCCACGCGATCTCATAACCCGTGCCGAGCGGGGAGACGAGACCAAGACCTGTGATGACGACACGTCGCATCGCGCCTTCGCGTGATCCTCGCGGGAACCTGTTGTCGAGCCGTTAGGGCTACGTTGTCACGACGGCTGCGGCTGATCCCCGCGAAGTCGCGTCAAGCTGCGGTATTCTTCTCCAGGAACTTGATGGCATCGCCGACGGTCAGAATGGTCTCCGCCGCGTCGTCGGGGATCTCGCAGCCGAATTCTTCCTCGAAGGCCATGACCAGCTCGACCGTGTCGAGGCTGTCGGCCCCAAGGTCGTCGATGAAGCTCGCGTTCTCGGTGACCTTGTCGGCCTCGACCCCGAGATGCTCCACCACGATCTTCTTTACGCGCTCCGAGATATCGCTCATTTCCGCCTCACCGTCCCTTGCTTGTCAGTCCTTAGGCCTTGCACTCCCCCCGAGCTGCGGCTCACGGCCTAATGCCCCCCGAGCGGTAAGTTAAAGGGTTGATCGCGGTGGGATTGCCGTTTGTCAAGCCCCCACAAAGCGGCAGTTTGGGTACCATACATTATAGGACTTTGCCACAAAGCCCCAGACGGGAAAACTGCCTGCCAAACCTGCTCAAGCCGTTGCCACAAGTCTTTGGCAATCCAAGGCTTAGACCATGACCATGCCGCCATTGACGTGGATGGTCTCGCCGGTGACATAGCCTGCTTCGTCGCTGGCGAGGAAAATCGCCGCAGCGGCGACATCTTCCGGTTTGCCGAAGGTCTGGGCCGGGATGGCGGCGGCGATCACCTCGACCTGTTTGGGGGTCAAGGCGTCGGTCATGGCGGTCTTGATAAAGCCAGGGGCGATGCAATTGGCCGTGATACCGCGACTCGACACCTCACGCGCAAGCGACTTGGTCATGCCGACCAGGCCGGCTTTCGATGCGGCATAATTTCCCTGCCCCGGATTACCGAGCACGCCCGAGATCGAGGCGATGTTGACGATTCGCCCGTAGCGCCTTCGCATCATGCCGCGCAAAATGCCGCGGGTCAGCACGAACACGGAGGTTAGATTGACGGCAATCACCTCGTCCCACTCCTCGTCCTTCATGCGCATGAAGAGATTGTCGTGGGTGATGCCGGCGTTGTTGACCAGGATGTCGACTTGACCGAGCAATTTCTCGGCGGTCTCCGGCAACTGCGCCACCGCCGGACGGTCGCGTAGATCGCAAGGCATGACAAAGATGCGGTCGCCGAGCTCGGCGGCAAGCGCCTCGAGTTTGTCGGCCTTGGTGCCGGAAACAGCGACCTTGGCGCCTTGCGCGTGCAGCGCCCTGGCGATGGCCCCGCCGATGCCGCCGGTGGCGCCGGTGACCAGCGCGCCCTTTCCTGTCAGGTCGAACATTTCGGTTCTCCTTTGCTAGGCGGCAAGCGCTGCGGCGGCCGCATCCAACTCCTCGGGCGTTCCCACGCTCTTGGCCTCGATCCCGTCGAAGCGCCTGGCGATACCGCTCAGCACGCGGCCCGCACCGACTTCATAAACCGTGTCCACACCGTTGCCCTTCAGATAAAGCATGGTCTCGCGCCATCGCACCATCCCAGTCACCTGCTCGACCAGCCGCGTCCTGATCTCCTCCGGATCGGTGACGGCTTCGGCCAGCACATTGGCGACGAGCGGCACGGCTGGGGATTTGATTTCGATCGCGGCGAGCGCTTCGCGCATGGCTTCGGCGGCGGGCCGCATAAGGGCGCAATGGAAGGGCGCGCTCACCGGGAGCAGCACGGCGCGGCGCGCACCGAATTTCGGCGCGAGCGCCACGGCGTGCTCGATCGCCGTCTTGGACCCTGAGATCACCACCTGACCCGGCGCATTGTCATTAGCGGCCTCGCATATTTCGCCTTCGGCGGCAGCCTTGGCGAGTTCCCGGGCCTGGGCGAGATCGGCGCCGAGCAGCGCGGCCATGGCGCCCTCTCCGACCGGCACCGCGTCCTGCATGGCGCGGCCGCGCGTCTTGAGGAGCCGCGCCGTATCGGCGAGGCTGAGCGCGCCTGAAGCGGCGAGCGCGGAATATTCGCCGAGCGAATGGCCGGCGACGTAAGTGATCGTACCGGGAAGTTTCACACCCTTCTCGCCGAGCACATGCATGGCCGCAAGCGACACGGCCATCAGCGCGGGCTGTGCATTCTCGGTGAGCGTGAGTTCGCCTTCAGGCCCTTCCCACATGATCTTGGACAGGTTCTGGCCGAGCGCCGCATCGACCTCGTCGAACACGGCGCGGGCCGACGCATAGGCCTTGGCCAATTCAGCGCCCATGCCCACGGCTTGGCTTCCCTGACCAGGAAAAATGAAGGCGATGCTCATGCGCGGGCGGGACACCGTTGATGGATGGAGATTGCGGCCAAAGACACTGTTTCAATCCGGCCTGTCAAGCGAGGCCGAAACCAAGCGCGCCTCCGCGACTTAGTGTATTAGAAGGCACCACGGACCGAGCTTACCGGAGATTTTTACATGAAACGTGTTGTTCTTATCTGTGCGCTGTGCGCATTCCCTTTCGCCGTCACACTGCTTGCCGCCGACACCCGCCTCTGGCCGTGGAAGGACAAGACCCCACCAGATCCTGCGCTCGTGACGCTGACCAGCATCGAGAGCGTGACGGCGTCTCTCAGCCAGTCCGATAAGCCGATCCTGACCATCACCGTCAAGGCGTCGGCGCCCACTCCCGGTTATTCGGAATTGCAACTCGCCCCGCGTATCGGCGACCCGAAGGACCTCGTTTTCGCCTTCGACGCCAAGGGCCGGCCGCCGCAAGACCTCAGCACACAGGTGGTGACGCCGGTGACCATCACGGCGGACTATGCCGACAGTCCGGTCGACAAAGTGGGCGTAATCGAAGTCTACGCCCAGTCGAACTGCAAGGCGTACTCGCTCAAGGACAATAAGGAGACGGACTGCGCCGCCGTCTCGCTCCCGCAATAGGGCGTGGGAAGGCTTGCAAAGACGGCGCGAAGCCTTATAAAGCGCCCCATTAGCAACCGCTCCGGTCGGAGGCTGAACGGAGGACCGCTGAAAAGCGGCAGGCGAAAGCCACCCTCCCGTGTCTCCGCTCCCATCGGGTCTTCTCTTGGGCCTTTCCTTCATTGGCCCATGCGAGGCTAAGCGCCGGAGCAAAGCAGAAGGAAAGGCATTTCATGCCGCTATACGAACACGTGTTCCTGGCCCGCCAGGACATCTCGCCGCAACAGGTGGAAGCCATGGTGCAGAGCTTCCGCCAGATCCTCGAGGAGAAAGGCGGCAAGGTCGGCAAGACCGAATATTGGGGGCTCAAGTCCCTCTCCTATCGCATCAAGAAAAACCGCAAGGCGCATTATTCGCTGATGAATATCGACGCGCCGCATGAGGCCGTGACCGAGCTCGAGCGCCAGGAGCGGCTCTCCGCCGATGTCATCCGTTTTCTCACCGTGCGCGTCGACGCCCTTGACGACGCGCCATCGGCGATGATGCGCCGCGCCGATCGCGACGAGCGCGAAGGCCGTGGCGATCGCGGTGACCGCGGCGACCGTGGCGACCGTGGCGACCGCCGCGGCGGCAGGCGCGACCGCGACTATGGCGCGCGCGAGCCCCGCGAGGAGATCGAGACTGATATCGTCGACGCCGTGGAAGAGACGGAGGACAGCGAATGAGCATGACCCAAGGCCAGGCGCGCCGTCCCTTCTATCGCCGGCGCAAGACCTGCCCCTTCTCGGGCGACAAGGCGCCGAAGATCGACTACAAAGATGTGAAACTGTTGCAGCGCTACGTCTCGGAGCGCGGCAAGATGGTGCCGAGCCGCATCACCGCCGTGTCCGCCAAGAAGCAGCGGGAATTGGCGCAAGCCATCAAGCGTGCGCGTTTCCTCGGCCTCTTGCCTTATTTGATTCAGTGAGGAGACTGCAATACTCGCCCATTCCCGGGTGAGTGAAGAGAAGTTGGGGCGGGGTTGCCCTCCCCTAACCGCTACAGGAGGCGGGACAGCGACAAATGCCGACACCCCTCATCATTGGCGCCGGTTCGGGCCTCGTGTCCGCGGCCCTGTTCGCGTCTGCCGCCACCGCGACGACGCTGGCCGGTCTTCTCTTCTATTTGGCGCCGCTGCCGATCTGTCTTGCCGGCTTAGGCTGGGGAAGTGCCGCGGCACTGACTTCAGCCCTGGTCGGGACATTGATCGTCGGCCTCGCGCTTGGGCCGGGCACGGGGGCGGTCTTTGCCTTTACCATCGCTCTTCCTCTGGCGCTCCTCACCTATCTCGCTTTGCTCTCGCGCAGCAATGAACCGCCGCAAGGCGATGGCGCCGCCGCGCTCGAATGGTATCCGCCGGGACGTCTCATCGCCTGGGCCGCGCTGATCGCCGGCGCGCTTGCCGGCATCCTCGTCATGATCCTCGGCTACGATCAGGAAACCTATCGCGAGTCCATCCGTCAGATGCTCGAGCACAGCGCGATCAAGGAACTCGACAAGGACGGCACGCTGTTCACCGAGGAAAACATCGTCAATCTGTCCGCGGCGATCGCCCGGGCGCTACCTGCCGCCTTCGCCATCGTCTGGCTGACCATCGCGCTGTTCAATCTGTGGCTCGGCGGCCTCATCGTCGAAGCCTCCGGACGGGCGCTCAGACCCTGGCCCGATTTGCACGGGCTCGAACTGCCGAATTTCCTCGTGATTCTTTTCGCCGTGGCGATGGCCGCTTCCTTCATCCCCGGCCTGCCAGGCCTGTTCGCCACGGGGTTCGCCGGCGCGCTCCTGTTCGCCTATGTGCTGCAGGGCCTCGCCGTCATTCACACCTATAGCAAGGGCATGCCGGCGCGCCCCTTCCTGCTCGCCGCGGTCTATTTCGGAATATTGCTGCTGGGTTGGGTAGCCATTCTCGTCGCCATACTCGGCCTCGCCGAGCCGATGCTCGGCCTGCGTCAGCGCGCAGGATCGAGCGGACAGCCTCCCAGCAGCAGCGGTACAACTTGAAGAAATAGGAGTGCAACATGCAAGTCATTCTGCTTGAGCGTATCGGCCGGCTTGGCCAAATGGGTGACATGGTCACCGTCAAGGACGGCTTTGCCCGCAATTATCTCTTGCCGCAGGGCAAGGCCTTGCGTGCGACGGAAGCCAATCGCGCCCGCTTCGAGCGCGAGCGCACCCAACTCGAAGCCCGCGATCTGGAGTTGAAATCGGAGGCGGAAGCCGTATCGGTCAAGCTCGCCGGCAAAAGCTTCATCGTCATCCGCCAGGCAGGCGACACCGGTCAGCTTTACGGCTCGGTGTCCACCCGCGACATCGCCACGGCGGTCACCGATGGCGGCTTTTCCATCGAGCGGCGCCAGGTGATGCTCGACCGGCCGATCAAGACGATCGGCCTGCACGATGTCCGCATCACCCTGCATGGCGATGTCGAACCGCATATCATCGTCAATGTCGCCCGGTCAGAGGACGAGGCCGGGCGCCAGGCCCGCGGCGAGGACGTCTCACGCGCCAGGACCGAGGCTGAGGAGGATGCCGAAGCGGCCAAACGCGCCGCCGAGGCCCTATTCGAGGAAGGCGCGGCCCCTGCCGAAGAGGAAGCGGCGGCAGAGGAAGCGAGCGAGTCAAAGGAAGGCGAATAATTCGTCGTCCTGAGGCGCCAGCGGAGCGAGCCTCGAAGGATGACGACGATTTTCGGGCGACTGCAATGTGAAGCTTCTTGTGGGCGCGGGGACGATACCCCCGATCTCCACAGGACGCGGCTCTGGCAAGGCGTGATTCGTTTTAGGTACTGTGCGCCATGAGCGCAGTGATTCGCCCGATCGCGCCGGAAACCCCGGTTTTCCGCGAGCCCCCGCACAATTCGGAAGCCGAGCAGGCCCTGCTCGGCGCCATCCTGGTCAATAACGAGGCGATCGACCGCGTATCGAGCTTCCTCAATCCCGACCATTTTTTCGTCCCCCTGCATGCCCGCATCTATGAGGTCGCCAAGAAGCTGATTCTCGGCGGCAAGCGGGCGACGCCCATCACGCTCAAGACCTTCTTCCAGGCCGACGAGCCGGTGGGCGAATTGACCGTCCCGCAATATCTCGGGCGGCTTGCGGCCAACGCCACCACCATCATCAACGCCGAGGATTACGGTCACACCGTTTACGACCTCGCCGTCCGGCGCCAGCTCATCGGCATCGGCGAAGGCATGGTCAACACCGCTTACGACTCACCGATCGACGCGCCGCCTTCGGTGCAGATCGAGGACGCCGAGCAGCAGCTCTTCGAGCTTGCCGAGTTCGGCAAATACGGTTCGGGTTTCGAGCCGTTCTCGGCGGCGCTGACCGACGCCATCGACATGGCCGCCAATGCCTATCGGCGCGACGGCGGCCTCTCGGGTCTCGCCACCGGCTTCACCGATCTCGATCACCGCATGGGCGGTCTGCAGCCGTCCGACCTCGTGATCGTCGCCGGACGCCCCGCGATGGGCAAAACCGCGCTCGCCACCAATATCGCCTATCATGTGGCGAAGAATTATCGCCCCGACGAAGAATCGGAGAACGCGCTCGATGGCGCCGTGGTCGGCTTCTTCTCGCTAGAAATGTCGGCGGAGCAGCTCGCTACCCGCATCATCTCCGAACAGTCCTATATCCCGTCCGAACGCATCCGCCGCGGCCGCATCGATTCCGAAGAGTTCGACCGCATCGTCGAGGTCTCGCAGGAGCTGCAGTCCCTGCCGCTCTATATCGATCAGACCGGCGGCATCACCGTGGCCCAGCTTGCCGCTCGCGCGCGGCGGCTGAAGCGCCAGCGCGGTATCGGCCTGATCGTCGTCGACTATCTCCAGCTCCTGTCAGGCTCGTCACGGCGGGCCTTCGAAGGCCGCGTGCAGGAGGTGACAGAGATCACCACCAGCCTGAAGGCGCTTGCCAAGGAGTTGCACGTACCGGTGCTGGCGGTCTCCCAGCTCTCCCGCCAGGTCGAGCAGCGGGAGGATAAACGCCCGCAATTGGCGGATTTGCGCGAATCCGGCTCGATCGAGCAGGACGCCGATGTGGTGTTGTTCGTGTTCCGCGAGGAATATTATCTTGAACGTAGCCAGCCGCGCGAGAACACCGAAGAGCACAAGCAGTGGCAGACCAACATGGAGATGGTCACCGGCAAGGCCGACGTGATCATCGGCAAGCAGCGACACGGCCCGACCGGGACGGTGCAGCTCCAGTTCACGCCGGAGTTCACGCGGTTCTCCAATCTCGCCCAGGGGGAGCGTCTGCCGGAGCGGCTGGAGTGACGGCAGGCGCGGGCGAAGCGCACGAAACCGCCATCCTCACCATTGATCTCGATGCGCTCGCCGCGAATTACCACCGCTTGCGCGAGCTTGCCGGAACGGCCGAATGCGCCGCCGTGGTCAAGGCCGACGCTTACGGCATCGGCATGGCGCAAGCCGCGCCGGTTTTGTGGCGCGCAGGCTGCCGCACTTTCTTCGTCGCAACACTTACCGAGGCGAAGGCGCTGCGCGCGCTCCTCCCCGATGCGGTCATCTATGTGTTCTCCGGATTGCTGCCGGGTACCGCTGAGATTTACCGTGCGCACGATCTGCGTCCGGTGCTGAACAGCTTGGAAGAGATCAAAGAGTGGGCGGAATATGGGCGAAGCGTCGGCGCGAAGTTGCCCTGCGCCGTGCATATCGATAGCGGCATGAACCGTCTCGGTCTTTCCGCCGACGAGGTTGATGCCGTCTCCGCCACACGCGATCTCTGGCCGGCTCTGACGCTCTCGCTGGTGATGAGCCATCTCGCCTGCGCCGACGATCCCGATCATCCCAAGAGTGGGACGCAGCGAAAGGCGTTCGACCGGCTGCGCGCATTGCTGCCGCAAGCCATCGCGAGCCTGGCCAATTCCGCCGGCATTTTGCTCGGGGCCGACTATGCCTACGACATGGTACGCCCGGGCATCGCGCTTTATGGCGGGCATCCGCGCCGCCAGGGACCGAACCCCTTCCGGCCCGTGGTCCATCTCGCCGGCCGCATCCTCCAGGTGCGCAATGTCGCCGCTGGAGAGACGGTCGGTTATGGCGCGACACGAAGCTTCAAGCGGCCGGCGCGCATCGCCACCGTCGCTTCCGGCTATGCCGACGGCGTCTTACGTGCGCTCTCCGCCGGTGATGATGCGGATGGCCTTGTGGTTTCTATCGCGGGACATGCGGCGCCGGTCATTGGCCGTGTGTCCATGGACCTGATCACCATCGACGTGACGGCCGTGCCCGAGGAGCATTCGCGGCGCGGCGCCTTCGTCGAACTCATTGGGCCCAATGTCACGGCTCAGGAATTCGCCGCGCGCGCCGGCACCATCGATTACGAGGTCCTCACCAGTCTCGGCCGCCGGGCTTTGCGCCGCTACATCGGCGGCTAGGAATCGCCTACAACACCAAGATGGCCAAAATCTCCCGAGCCTTTGTCTGCCAAGCCTGCGGCGCCGTCACCTCGAAATGGTCCGGCAAATGTGGCGCGTGCGGCGAATGGAACTCGATCATTGAGGAAGCCGCGCCCTCCGGCCCCCCTGCCCTCGTCGCCATCAAGGGCGGCAAGGGCCGGGCCTCATCGCGGCTTGCCTCCTTCGAGACGCTTTCGGCGGCGACCCTCGATGCCCCGCGGCTTGAGACCGGCATCGCCGAGCTGGATCGCGTGCTGGGCGGCGGACTGGTGCCGGGTTCTGCCGTGCTGGTCGGCGGCGATCCGGGCATCGGCAAATCGACGCTCCTGCTCCAGGCCGCGGCCAGGGTCGCGGCAGAAGGCGCCCGGGTCATTTATCTCTCCGGCGAAGAGGCGCCGGCGCAAGTGCGCTTGCGCGCCGCGCGGCTAGGGCTCGCTGACGCACCGGTCGCGCTCGGCACCGAGACCAATCTCGCCAATATCGTCGCGACTTTGGGCAGTGGCGCGCCGCCCGCTGTGGTGATCATCGACTCCGTGCAGACCTTGTGGTCGGAGAATGTGGAAGCGGCGCCCGGCACCATCTCGCAGCTCAGAGGCTGCGCCTCGGCGCTGATCAGCTACGCCAAGACGAGCGGCGCGACGCTGGTGCTGGTCGGGCACGTCACCAAGGACGGGCAGATCGCCGGGCCGAAGGTCATCGAGCACATGGTCGACACCGTGCTCTATTTCGAAAATCTGAGTGGCCATCAGTTCCGGCTCTTGCGCGCGGTGAAGAACCGTTTCGGCCCGACCGACGAGATCGGCGTGTTCGAGATGCGTTTCGACGGGCTTAAGGAGGTGGACAATCCCTCGGCCCTGTTCCTCAGCGACCACGATCGCGGCGCACCGGGGACTTCGGTGTTCGCCGGCATGGAAGGCTCGCGCCCGATCCTGGTCGAGATCCAGGCGCTGGTCGCGCCCTCGCCGCTGGGCACGCCGCGCCGCGCCGTGGTGGGCTGGGATCCGAACCGCCTCTCCATGCTGATCGCCGTGCTCGAAGCGCGGTGCGGCGTGCGGCTCGGCGGCCATGACGTCTATCTCAATGTCGCAGGGGGCTTACGCCTCAACGAGCCCGCCGCCGATCTTGCTGCCGCCGCAGCACTCCTGTCCTCCTTGGCCGGACGGTCGGCGCGCGAGGACAGTGTGTTTTTCGGCGAGGTGAGCCTGACCGGGGCGATCCGGGCCGTGGGTCATACCGATCAGCGTCTCAAAGAGGCGGCAAAGCTCGGCTTCGCCCGCGCCGTGGTTCCGGCTGTCTCAGGCGAAGGTAACCGCGAGGCCAAATCCATGACGCTGGTGCCCCTTTCCCAGCTTGAGGAACTCGTGGCGCTGCTCGCGGCGCCAAGCGGGTAAATTCAGGGCCCTGCGACAATGCGGCCGGCATTGGCACGGCGGATTGCCGTACCCGGCCATTTGTGCTTCATCGCCGAGGAATCGTGATAGTAGTTGCGCCTCCCAAGGAGCCCTCGCGCCATGCCCATTTCCTGGCTCGATGTCATTCTCATCGTCATCATGCTCGTATCGGGCTTTCTGGCGATGGTGCGCGGATTCACGCGCGAGGTCCTGTCCATCTTCTCCTGGGCCATGGCAGCGCTCGCGGCGCTCTATCTGACCAATAATCTCGGCTATTGGTCGGTGCTCTCGCCCTATATCGACAACGAGCTTTACGCCAAGCTCGCCTTCGGCGTGGCGGTGTTCGTCGTCACCCTGATCATCGTCAGCCTGATCACCTTCCGGGTCTCCGATAGCGTGCTCGACAGCCGGGTCGGCGCGCTCGACCGCACCCTTGGCTTCATATTCGGATTGGCGCGCGGCTTTCTGCTCGTGGCCATCGTCTTTATTCTGTTCTCAGCGCTCGCGCGCGACCAGCCAGACTGGATCAAGTCGGCGCGATCCTTCCCCCTTCTGCAGCAGACCCAAGTGGCGATCGAATCCCTGCTGCCCATGAACCCCGAGGAATTGCTGCCGGGTCAGGACGACGACGAGGCGCAGCCAGATGCGCCGGGCGAAGGCCAGGGCGCACCGCCGGCCCCGGAGCAACCGTCTTAAGGACGAAAAGCGTGCATCAGTCGCGTGGCATTGAAGCGTTCGGCAAGGCGCTTATCTAATGAGAGGAGGCTGGTGCCCGTGACCATAGAGACCGGATCTGAGGCTCCCGACTTGAGCTGGCTCGAAGAGGACCGGCTGCACGAAGAGTGCGGGGTCTTCGGCATCTTCAATCACCCCGACGCCGCCGCGCTGACCGCGCTCGGCCTGCACGCGCTGCAGCATCGCGGCCAGGAGGCGGCGGGCATCGTCACCTTCGACGGCGAGCATTTCCACACCGAGCGGCGTGTCGGACTGGTCGGCGACCATTTCACCTCGCGCCCCGTGATCGAGCGCCTCAAGGGCGACATGGCGGTCGGCCATGTCCGCTATTCGACCTGCGGCGACCCCGTATTGCGCAACGTCCAGCCGCTGTTCGTCGATCTCCAGTCGGGCGGCTTCGCGCTCGGCCATAACGGCAATCTCACCAACGCGCTCACGCTGCGCGAGGCGCTGATCGGCAAAGGCGCCATCTGCCAGTCGACCACCGACACGGAAGTCATCCTTCATCTTGTCGCCCGCAGCGAGAAGCGCAAATTCGTCGAGAAATTCATCGAGGCGCTGCTCCAGGTCGAAGGCGCCTACGCACTGGTCGGCCTCACCAACAAGAAGCTGGTCGGCGCGCGCGATCCTTACGGCATTCGCCCGCTGGTGCTCGGCAAGCTCGGCGAGGCTTACGTGCTCGCATCGGAAACCTGCGCGCTCGACATCATCGGGGCGGAATTCGTGCGCGAGGTGGAGAACGGCGAGGTCGTGGTCATCGCCCGCGACGAGGAGGGCAAGATCCAGGTCGAGAGTCACCGCTTCGTTCCCAAATATCCCGCCCGGCTCTGCATCTTCGAATATATCTATTTCGCGAGGCCCGACTCCATCATCGGCGGGCGCTCCGTCTATGAGGTGCGCAAGGAGATGGGCCGGCAATTGGCCCGCGAAGCGCCGGCAGATGCCGACGTAGTCGTTCCCATTCCCGATTCCGGCGTGCCGGCTTCCATCGGCTTCTCGCAAGTCTCCGGACTTCCCTTCGAATACGGCATCATCCGCAATCACTATGTCGGCCGCACCTTCATCGAGCCCGAGCAGCGCATCCGCCAGCTCGGCGTGAAGCTGAAGCATAGCGCCAACGAGTTTCAGGTCAGGGACAAGCGAATCGTGCTGATCGACGACAGCGTGGTGCGCGGCACCACTTCCGTGAAGATCGTACAGATGATGCGCGAGGCCGGCGCCCGCGAAGTGCATATGCGCATCGCCAGCCCGCCGATCACCCATCCCGATTTCTACGGCATCGACACCCCAGATCAGGACAAGCTGCTTGCCGCCACCCGCACGCTGGAAGAGATGCGCGCCTATATCGGTGCCGATTCGCTCGCTTTTCTCTCGGTCGACGGCATCTACAAGGCCATGGGTTATGAGGGCCGGGACGACGATGCGCCGCAATTCACCGACCATTGCTTCACCGGCGAATATCCGACCAGGCTTAGCGACCGCGAAGGACCGCCCGCCCAGAAGCAGCTCTCCTTCCTCGCCGAAGTGGGTTGACAGCGCAACGCCTCAAGGATCGCATTGCGCTGATCACCGGCGCCTCGCGCGGCATCGGCCGCGCCGTGGCGCTGGCCTTCGCGCGCGAGGGGGCGCATGTGCTGCTGCTCGCGCGCGACCGCAAGGCGCTTGCCGAGGTTGACGACGCGATCAAGGCGGAAGGCGGCACGGCCACCCTCATCCCGCTAGACCTTGCCGACGGTCCGGCGATCGACGCGCTTGGGCCTGCGCTCTACGAGCGCTTCGGCCGGCTCGACATCCTGGTCGGCAATGCCGGCATTCTCGGGCGGCTCTCACCCCTGACGCATACCTCCTCGGAGCATTGGGAGCGCGTGCTTGCCGTCAACCTCACTGCCAATTGGCGGCTGATCCGCACGCTAGACCCGCTGCTGAAGCGCTCGGATGCCGGCCGCGTGATCTTCGTTACCTCGTCCGGCGTGGCCGACGAGGCCCGCGCCTATTGGGCCCCCTACTCCGTGTCGAAGATCGCGCTCGAAACGCTGGCCAAGACCTATGCCGACGAGACGCGGGACAGCGCCATCAGAGTCAATCTCGTCCATCCCGGGGCTACCGCCACGCGCATGCGCGCCGAGGCCTATCCCGGCGAGGACCAATCGAAACTGCGCCAGCCGGAAGAGCTCACCGAGATTTTCGTGCAACTCGCTTCGCCAGAATGGACCGCGACCGGCGAGATCGTCACCCCCGACTAAAACAATTCCTCACCCTGAGGAGGCGCGAACGCGCCGTCTCGAAGGGTGAGGCCCATGCTTCGAGACGCGGCCTTCGGCCGCTCCTCAGCATGAGGCCGGGTATGTGTCTGGATTCCTGATTTCGCCGGAATGACGAGAGTGGGTCTGCCTTCGCGGGGACATCAGGATGACGTTGGGGGGTTGACCCGCGCGGCGATATGGCTAGGCTTTGCTGCGCTGCAAAATCACATGCGATTCATCTCTCGTTAAGCCCTGCTTGGTCAGTTAGGGCATGAGGAAATTCGTGATGGATTGTCGGGACTTAGTCTTGCGTGGAGCATATCTCTCGCGGCCTCTTGCAGGGGTTGCGCTCGCCGCTCTGCTCGCCTCCACCACTCCCGTTCTCGCGGAAGAAATGTGCCCGATCGGCGCGCCGGGAATCGCTGTTTGCGGCGCGGCGCCCGACCTCGCCCAGGACCTGTCGAAACGCCGCGTCGACCGCACGCTCGCCACCAATCCGGCCGGCGAACGGCTCGGCCGTCTGGACGCTCCCGGAACCATCGAGGCAACGCAACCCTTCGGCATGACCCCCGACGGGAATAACGCCAATTTCAACACCAGCCTGACGCAATGGAGCGCGGCGCTCAGCGCGGCGGAATTGGAGCGGCTGAAAAAAGTCAAGGAAACTTCGGGCGACGATCTCGTGCTGCCGAAAACCGTAAAATCCCCGCCGCCTAAATTCGACATGTGGGCCAAGGGACGCCGCGAGAGCTTCAGCGACGGCGCCACCGACAAGGAAGGCGACGCGCTCACCACCTATGTCGGCGCCGACTACCGCATGTCGCAGGACTTTTTATTCGGCGGACTGGTGCAGTTCGACGAGTCGCGGCAAAGCGTCGTCATCGCCCCCGAAGGCATCGACGGCAAGGCTTACATGGCCGGCCCCTATATGGCCTACCGGGTGACGCCGCATGTGACGGTCGACGCCAAAGCGGCATGGGGCAGCGCGCAAGACAGCGCCTGGATCAGTGACAACAACGCGCATTTCGACACGGCGCGCATGCTGAGCGAAGCCAAGGTGAAAGGCAGCTGGGCCATCGATCAATGGCAGTTGAGCCAAATCGGCGCCGTCACCTATTTCGACGAGACCGGTGACAGCAATATCGGTGGCATCGCTGGGACCTCCGTCGATGTCACCCGGTTCAGCATGGGGCCAGAACTGAAGCGTCAATTCGCGACCGGCAATGGCGCGAGCGTCGAGCCCTTCGCCTTCTTCAAATCGAGCGTCGATCTGAGCAACGCGGCGCTCCAGGATCCCACGGCGCTCAACACGGTCGGCGGCGGCGTGGTGCTGGCGAAGCCCGAGAATTTCAATATTCGCGCCCAGGCCGATTATACCGAGAGTATGTCCGATATCGGCGAGCCCGAAGCGCGCGGCAAGGTCTCGGTCAGTGTGCCGAGCTCACTCTTCGGTTTTTAGTCCACCGTCAGCACCATGCCGTCATAAGCGGGCTCGACGCCCTTCGGCAGCTCGCGAAGCAGCGTGGCGTAGTCGAGATCGATATGCATGTGGGTGAGGATGGCGCGCTTCGGTTTCAGACGCGCGATCCAGGCAAGCGTCTCTTCCAGCGAGAAATGGCTTGGATGCGTCGTGTAGCGCAAGGCATCGACCACCCACACATCGAGATCTTGCAGAAGCGCAACCGACTCTTCCGGCAGATCGCTGACATCCGGCGAATAGGCGAGACCGCCAAAACGAAAACCGAGCGAGGAGCCTGAGCCGTGAATCTGGCGGAAGGGCAGAGCCTTGATCGCGCCACCGGCGCCGGCGATCTTCACCGTCTCGCCGGGCTTGATCTCATGACCTTTTAAGATCGCCGGATATTCACCCTTCGGCCCCGCCTCGAAGCAATAGCGGAAGCGCTCGGTGAGCACGCGTCTGGTCTCTGCATCATAATAGACATCGACGAGGCGTCCGCCGTTATAGGCAGCCATGCGCAGATCGTCGATGCCATGCACATGGTCCGCGTGGTCGTGGGTGTAGAGCACGCCGTCGAGCCAAGCGACGCCCGCATCGAGCAATTGCTGGCGCATGTCGGGTGAGGTGTCCACCAAGACCGAGGTCACGCCATGTTCGCCCTTGCGCTCGACAAGCAATGAGCAGCGCAGGCGGCGGTTCTTCGGGTTCTTGGGATCGCAGGCGCCCCAGCGATCGCCGAGACGCGGCGTGCCACCCGAGGTGCCGCAGCCGAGGATGGTGACGTTCAGGCTCATGCGGCGCTTGCGCGCGCTTTCAGCGCGTCGCGGGGCACTTTGCCGAATAGGCGGAAGAAATTGTCGGTGGTGATGCGCGCCAACTCCGCTTCGCTCATGCCGCGCAGCTCGGCGAGATGGGCGGCGGTGTGGACGACGAAGGACGGCTCGTTGGTCTTGCCGCGTTTGGGCACAGGCGCCAGATACGGTGCGTCGGTTTCGACCAGCAGCCGGTCGAGCGGCACATCGCGGGCAATGGCGCGCAGCTCATCGGCATTCTTGAAGGTGATGACGCCGGAGAAAGACACATAACCGCCGAGGGCAAGCCCCCTGCGCGCGAGTTCGGCGCCGCTGGTAAAGCAATGCAGCACCAGGGGAAATGCCCCCTTCGCCGTTTCCTCTTCGAGAATACAGGCGATGTCGGCGTCGGCTTCCCGCGCATGGATGATGAGCGGCAGCCCCGTCTCGCGCGAGGCGGCGATGTGGGTGCGGAAACTTGCAGCCTGCACTTCGCGCGGGCTGTTGTCGTAATGGTAGTCGAGGCCCGCCTCGCCGATCGCCACGACCTTGGGATGGCGCGCGAGCTTCACCAGGTCCTCCGTGGTGACGTCGGGCTCCTCCGCGGCATGGTGCGGATGGGTGCCGATCGAGCAGAACACATTGTCATGCGCTTCCGCGATGGCTTTGACGTCATCGAACCGGCGCACGCGGGTTGAGATGGTGAGCATAGCCGCAACACCGGCGGCATCGGCCCGCGCAAGTACCGCGTCGAGTTCGCCCTTCAGCTCGGGAAAATCGAGATGGCAGTGGGAATCGATCAGCATCACGGAAAGATGAATAACCCATATCGTCGAAGCTGCTAGGGTAATCCCGGCAGCCCTATCTGCCGCATATGGAGTGGGGAGACAATAAGCGCATGCGCACCTTGAAGATCCGTTTTGCGGCCATAGGCGCCGCCGCCTTGCTCCTGTCTAGCATCGTTCCGGTGGAAACGGCCGCGGCAAAGTCAGGCTGCTCGAAACGCGTCGTCATGTATGACGCGTCCTGGTGTCCCTATTGCCGGCAAGTCAGGGGCATCCTGGCACGCAACAACATCAAATATACCATCCGCGACGCGACCACCGCGCCCGTGCAGGCCGAGATGGTGAAGCGGTTCGGCAGCACCGCCGTGCCGCGCACGGTGATCGGCGGGGTCGTGGTTTCCGGGGTGGACGAGGCGCGGATCAAGCAGCTCTGCCGCTAGGACGCTGCCTCATCTTCATCGACATGACGCGGGAAGACGGGCGCGGGCTGTGGCAGTGCCGTACCGGGCTTGAGCCGCCCCTGAGGTCCAAGCGCGGCGAAATCGCGCGCTTCTTCCGGCACGGCGAGCTGGTCGAGCAGCTTGGCCGCACTTTGTGGCATCACCGGCTGCACCAGGATGGCCACCTGCCGCAGCACCTCCGCCGTGACATAGAGAATGGTGCCCATGCGTTCAGGGTTCGTCTTCTTGTGCGCCCAGGGCTCCTCGCCGGCGAAATAGCGGTTGGCGTCGGCGACCAGCGCCCAGACGATTTCCAAAGCGCGATGAATGGCGAAGGCGTCGATCGCCTCTTCGACCCGCTGCAACAGCGCATCGGCCGCTGCCAGGATCTGCTCGTCGGCCTGGGTGAGCGTCCCCGGTTGCGGCAGGCGGCTATCGCAATTCTTGGCGATCATCGACAGCGAGCGCTGGGCGAGATTGCCGAGATCGTTGGCGAGATCGGCATTGATGCGCTGCACGATGGCCTCGCGGCTGTAATTGCCGTCCTGGCCGAACGGCACCTCGCGCAACAGGAAATAGCGGAGCGGATCGACACCGTAATCGTTCGCCAGCACGAACGGATCGACCACGTTGCCGGTCGATTTCGACATCTTCTCCCCGCGATTGTACAGAAAGCCGTGGCCGAACACGCGCTTGGGTGGCTCGATGCCGGCCGACAGCAGAAATGCCGGCCAATACACCGCGTGGAAGCGGATGATGTCCTTGCCGATGATATGCACATCGGCCGGCCAATATGTCTTGAAGCTTTCCGAGTCCTTGTCGGGGAAGCCCACGCCGGTCAGATAATTGGTCAGCGCATCGACCCACACATACATGATGTGCTTGGGATCGTCCGGCACGGGCACGCCCCAGTCGAAGGTGGTTCGCGAGATCGACAGATCCTGCAAGCCGCCGCGCACGAAGCTTTTCACCTCGTTGGCGCGGGTCTCAGGCCCGATGAATTCGGCATTTGCCTCGTAATAGGCGAGCAGCCGGTCCTGGAACGCTGACAGGCGGAAGAAATAGCTCTCCTCCTCGACCCACTCCACCGGCGTGCCTTGCGGCGACAGCTTGTCGCCGCCCTCGCCCGCCTTTAATTCCTTCTCGTCGTAATAGGCCTCGTCGCGCACCGAGTACCAGCCGGCATATTTGTCGAGATAGATGTCGCCGGCTTCGGCCATGCGCCGCCACAGTTCCTGGCAGGCGCGCTTATGACGCTCCTCGCGCGTGCGGATGAAATCGTCGTTGGAACAATCGAGCGCGCGCACCATGTCGCGGAACAGCGGCGTGTTGCGGTCGGCTAGCTCTGCCGGCGTGATGCCTTGCGCCTTAGCGGTCTGCAGCATCTTGATGCCGTGCTCGTCGGTGCCGGTGAGGAAGAACACGTCACGCCCCTGCAGGCGGCGGAAGCGCGCCAGCGCGTCGGTCGCCACCGCCTCATAGGCGTGGCCGATATGCGGCGCATCGTTCGGATAGGAGATCGCCGTGGTGATGTAATAAGGCTTGCCGGGCATGATTGCAGGAATAGCCGCGCGCGCCCTCCCCGGCAAGATCGACGGCAGAACGGCCTAAACTGGATGCTCGCGCGCGAGCTTCTGCAGGCGGAACCAGGTCTCCAGCAGAAGCAGCGTGCGGTCGAGACCGTAGGCTAAGGCCTCGGTCTTGGCCTCGGTGATCGCCTCCCAGCCTTCCGCCCAATGGATGAGATTCTCGGGCGATATGAGACGCCTTGCCAAGGCCTGCTCGTCAGGCAAGGCGCCCTCGCCGGTGGCCGTGAAGCGGATCAGGCGCTCGACCAGCCCGAGCAGCAGGGAAAAATAAAGCTCGAGCTGTTCGGTGTTGGACATGCCGCCAAGCCGGTCGGCAAGGCCATGCAGATCCGCGCCATCGAGCTCTGGCAACGCGCCGAGCATGCCGGCGGCCTCACCGTAAAGCGCGATACCCTCGCCGGACACCAGCTCGAGCGCGCGGCGCACGCTGCCTTGAGCGAGCGACAACGCCACGTGAAGCGTCTCGGGATCGGCCTCGACACCGTCGCGATCGAGCGCCGCCCGCACTGCCCCTTCCAACGCCGCCTCATCCAAACCGGACACGCGCAGCGTCCTGGTGCGGGACCTGATGGTGACGGGCAGACGCCCCTCGGCGCCGGCGATCAGCAGAAAGAGGGTCTGCTGCGGCGGCTCTTCCAGGGCCTTGAGCAGCGCGTTGGCGGCATTCTGGTTCATCTCGTCGGCGCGATCGACGATGACCACGCGCCAGCCTGTTTCGCCGGCCGAATGGCCGAGAAACGCGCGCAAGCGCCTGACCTCGTCGACGCCGATCCATTGCGAATAGCGCTTGGTCTTTTCGTTATAGGAGCGCCGGATCAGCAGCAGATTGGGATGCGACAGTGCCGCCACCTTGCGGAACACGGCATGTCCGCTCTCGCCGCCGTCGCCCGCGTCCGGCGCGAGCACGATGCGCGCCATGCGGTAGGCAAGCGTCGCCTTGCCCACGCCTTCGGGCCCCACCAGCAGCCAGGCATGATGCATCCGGCCGCTGTCGAGCGCGTCCATGAACTCGCGCAGCGCCTCGTCATGGCCGAACAGGCGATCGACCTCGCGCGGGGCCGAGAATTGGTCGAGCCGGTCGGGCTCGCTCGCGGGCGCGCGGGTGCGTTCGGCGACGCTCATGGATTCAGGCGCTGGAGCACGACTTCCCACACGTCCTCGGCCACCATCGCCTCCGGCTGGCTCGCATCTGCCACCACGCAGCGGTCGGGCTCCTCCTCGGCGATATCGAGAAAGGCGCGCCGGATGCGCTCGTGCAGGAGAACCTCCTGGCGCTCGAAGCGGTCAGGCACGGTGCCGCCGCGCCGCTCGGCCGCGCGCGCCAGTCCCGCCTCGACCGGAATGTCGAGAATGAACGTGATATCGGGCCGCAAGCCCTCGAGCGTCAGCCGTTCGAGCGCGTTGATCAGCTCGCGCGGGACGCCCGCGGTTACGCCTTGATAGGCGCGCGTCGAATCGTAGAAGCGATCGCAGATCACCCAGGTACCCTCGGCGAGCGCCCGGCCGATCGCCTTGTCGATATGATCGGCGCGCGCCACCGAGAACATCAGCGCCTCGGCGAACGGCCCGAACTCCCAGACCTTTCCGGTCAGCAGCGCCTCGCGGACCTCCTCGGCGGCG
Organism: Alphaproteobacteria bacterium; assembly: GCA_016869535.1. Taxonomy (GTDB): domain Bacteria; phylum Pseudomonadota; class Alphaproteobacteria; order Rhizobiales; family Methyloligellaceae; genus Methyloceanibacter. The sequence continues at coordinate 21,966 of VGDX01000014.1, forward strand.
GCAGAGCCGCCGGGCTCGCGCGTGGCGAAGACCTTGCGTCCCGCGCGCGTCAGGCGATTGGCGAGGATGCCGGCCTGAGTGGATTTGCCCGCGCCTTCGCCGCCTTCGAAGGTGATGAATTTGCCGGTCTCGGCCGCCGATCGCTGCATGGTCTTGGCTACAGGATCCAGCAAATGGCGAGGCAACCGAGCGAATCGAGGCCACGCCAGAGGAAGTTGCTCGGTTCGATATCCATGCCCGCATAAAGCGGGATCTCGTTGGTGGCCTGCGATTCCGGCGAGGAGACTCGCAGAGTGGCGATCTGGGCGCCCTTCTTGATCGGCGCCTTGATCGGACCCTCGTAATGGATCGTCGCCGTGACGGCGCCGGTCGAAGCCGTCGGCAACAGAATATTGATATCGCCCTCGCCGACCAGCGGCACGTAATGCTGGCTGCCGCCCCATACCAGCGCGTCGCTCACTTTCTGCCCGGCGTCGAACAGGCGGAACTGCTTGAAGTTCTTGAAGCCCCATTGCAGCAATCTTTTGGCCTCGGCCTCACGTTCCTTCGGCGAGGAGAGGCCGGCGGTCACCACGATCAGCCGCTGATCGCCTTTCTTGGCCGAGGCCGTCAGCCCGTAACCGGATTCCTTGACGAAGCCGGTCTTGAGACCGTCGGCCGGAAGCTCCGGATCGAACACCAGGGGGTTGCGATTGCGGAACGTGAACTTGTCGCGGTACCTGAACTCCTGCAATCCGAAATATTGGTAATAGTCCGGGTGCTCGGCTATGAGGAAGCGCGCGAGCTGCGCCAGCTCCCGCGCCGTCATCAGATGTCCCTCGGCCGGCAAACCCGTGGCGTTGGCGAAGGTCGATTTCTGGAGCCCGATCTCGCGGGCGTATTTGGTCATCTCCCTGGCGAATTCTTCCTCGCTGCCGGATATGCCTTCGGCGAGGATGATGGCGCCGTCATTGGCCGACTGCACCGTGACACCCCGGATGAGATCTTCCACCGTCACCGCGGTATTGAGCGGCGCGAACATGGCCGAGGTGCCTGACGGCGCGCCGCCGGTGCGCCAGGCGTGCTCGCTCACCATGAAGGTGTCGTCGAGCTTGAGCCGCCCGGCCTTCAGCTCGCGGAACACGACCGCCAGCGTCATCATCTTGCTCATGCTGGCCGGCACCATCAGCGTGTCGGCATCCTTCTCGAACAGCACCATGTTCTCGCCGGAATCCATGATCACGGCGCGCGGCGCCTTGGTGTCGATGCCGCCGGGCGGCGGCTTGTCCGCCTTCTGCGCAACAGCATGGCCCGCGCCCATGGCAAGCAGAGCCACGGCCAGCGCGATATTGATCAACCTGGGAAGGCGCGTTGCGGACACGAGAAGGGCCGGATCGTAAGGGGTTTGGCGCCGCTTCTGGCGGCGGGACACCTTATTGTCCAGCGCAGGCGACTAAAAATCAACCCGCCCAGTAAACACCCTCATCCTGAGGGCGAGCGAAGCGAGCGTCTCGAAGGATGAGGGCTGTGCTTTCTGCGCTCATTCCCGCGAAAGCGGGAATCCAGGACCAATTACTGTCCTCGATTGTCGGCACTGGGTCCCCGCCTGCGCGGGGACGAGCGGATATGAACTCAGTTCACGATGCGCGCGCCGTCATAGCCGGCCTTGGTCACCTTGCCGAGCGCCGCGCGCGCGGACTTCTTGTCGGGGAACGGCCCGACGCGCACGCGCGACAGCATCTCGCCGCGGAACTCGACCTGGCTCACCTCGACTGGTGCGATCGGCGATAGCGCCTCGCGCGCTTTAACGACATTCTCCGGCTGCTTGAACATGCCGGCCTGGATCAGATAGCCGCCTTTGACCGTCACGCCGCCGTTCGCGCTTTGCGGCACGTTTGCACCCGGTACGGGCTTGGCCGCCGCCGGCGTTGTTGTGGCCGGCGTGCCGAGACGCCAGGCGGACGACGCGTATTTCGTTTCCTCTTCGGCCAGGCTGACGATCCGCTGGCCGCTCGCCCGGGGGCTACGTGTCTCCGCCATCTGCATGAAGCTTTGGTTGGCGAGATAGCGCCGCTCGTAGCTGTCGTCGCCATTGAGCGGCGCGCGTCCGAGATAGGTCACACGCACTGTCGCCGTGCCGTTGCGGCGGAAGCCGAGCACCTCTGCCGAGGCGCGCGACAGGTCGATGATGCGGTCGTTGGAGAACGGCCCGCGGTCGTTGACGCGCACGACGATCGAGCGCCCGTTATTGAGATTGCTCACCCGCGCGTAGGACGGCAGCGGCAGCGTGGGATGCGCCGCCGACAGCCGATCCATATCGTAGATCTCGCCGTTGGCGGTATAGCGGCCGTGAAACAGATCGCCGTACCAGGAGGCGTGGCCGACGCGGTTATAGTTCGGGTCCTCGCGCGGATGGAAGGTCGTGCCGGCGACCGAATAGGGTTTGCCGACGTGATATTTGCCGCCGCCTTTGGGGACATTCTGGCCGTATTCGACCACGCGCTTCGAGAGCTTTTGCCTTGTGCCGCAGGAGGCGACGCCGGCGGCCATCACGAAGATGAGGAGGAGCGACAGGACAAGGCGCACGGACGCGGCAAGGCCCGCAGGCAGTCCAGGCCAGCCTGCGCCACGCGCAGGTCTACGCTCACTCACACCACTCACGCAACAGACCCCGTCAGGGCTTGCTAGGGACGCGCCAGAGCCCTGCCCGCGAGCGGCGGGAGGGCTTAGGCAGGGACACTCGCCCTAACTGTCGTTGGTGACGGTTAGAAAAAGGTGAAAACCGCCCGCTCCTTCCCGCGAAAGCGGGAATCCAGAGCCAAGTTCACCGTCCTGCTTCGTCGTCCTGGGTCCCCGCCTTCGCGGGGACGAGCGGATTCGTGCCGATGCGCGTGAGGCAGGCGGCGGCGACGTCATCGACCGTGCCGCTGGTGTCGATCATCGCGAAATCCATCTTACCCAGGTCATAGGCGAGCTGCGCCTCGACCACTTCGGGCGTGGCGTCCGACACGTCGCCCGCGCGGGCGGCGACCCGTTTCCGCATTGTCTCAGGCGGCGCGTCGAGCCAAAGACCGGTGAAGGCGGCGCCCGTCCCGGCGGCAAGCGCCCTGATCGCCGCGCGCTCCGAAGGCTTGGCATGGACCGCATCGACGATCACCGAGTGTCCCGCCTCGAGCGCGAGCCGCGCGCGCTTGCGGCACATGGCATAGACCTGATCGGAGATTTCCGGCGCGTAGGCATGAGCCGGCAGGCGCGCTTCCGGCGGGACGCCGAACAGGCGCTTGCGTTCGACGTCGCTCCTGACATGAACCGCGCCCGGAAAAGCGCCGATCCGGGCTGCGAGCGCGCGGGCTATGGCCGACTTGCCGCTGCCTGACAATCCGCCGATGGCGACGAGGCGCGGCGGCCCCGCGACGAGAAATTTACGCGCCAGCGCGAAATAGGCGGCCGCTTCGCGCCGCGCTTCATCCTGCTTGTCCGGCGATATTTTTCCGGCGCGAAGCAGCTCGACCTTGGCGCGCACCGCGGCCCGCATCGACAGGAACAGCGGCAGCGCCGCGAGCCCGAGAAGATTGCCGCTGCCGCCGTCGCGATCGAGATAGGCGTTGAGCACGATGTTGGCGTGATCTCTCAGCCCGCGCTTGCCGAGATCCATGAGCAGGAAGGCGAGATCGTAGAGCACGTCGATGGTGGCGAGCCGGTCGTCGAATTCGAGCGCGTCGAACAGGACGGGTTGGCCTTCGATCTCGACGATGTTGCGGAGATGCAGATCGCCGTGACAGTGGCGCACAAAGCCGCCGCGCGCTCGCGCCCTGAGCAGCGGCGACAGGGAGGCGAGTTTCGCGTCGCTCGCTTGCGCCAGGGCTTCGGCCTCGCCGGGCGGGAAGATCTCCGGCCGCGCGGCGAACGCCGCCCGGTTGTCGCGCAGGACTTCGGCCAGCGAGAGCACCGCGTGCGCGGGCGTGAGCAGGCGGTCGGCGACGGCATGGAAGGCGGCGATGGTGTTCGCGAGTTGCCGCATCTCGTTTCCCGACAAAAGTCCGCAATCCGCGCGTTGTTCGTACAGATTTTCCTGCGGGAAGCGACGCATTTTGAGCGCCCATTCGATCACCGTTGCGGCGGGGGCGCCGGTGCCGCTGAGGTGAAATGCGCCATCCTTCCCGGCCGTTATGGGCAGGACTTCAAGATAAAGCTGAGGCGCCGTGCGCCGGTTGATACGCAGCTCGTTGCGAAGTGCTGCATGTCGTTGTTCCAGCGTGGAAAAATCGAGGAACGGGTATTTCACCGCGTGCTTGATCTTGTAGGCGTAAGGGCCGGCCAGGAATACGAGCGAGGCGTGAGTCTCAATGCGATCAATGGCTTGCGGCGGCGCGAGGCCGTAAGTTTCCGGGTTTCCCAGGAAAATTCCGACGTTGTTTTGGTCCAAATCGGCCTCTGTCATGGTTAACCATAGCACGCGAATTGCGTGCCTATCGGGCCACAGAGGCTTTGAAAAACCTCATGAAATCGCCATCCGCCCTTGTTGCGTCACGATTGGCTGCGTTAACTTTCCCCGGGTAGGGAGGGCTTGGAGGGATTCTCTCCCCGAGCGCCACTCGGAAAGGACCGAGCGGTAGGTGATGAGAGCGGCGGCGCATTGGGCGGTCGCGATCGCGATTGCCTGCTTCGTCACGGGCGAAGCCACGACGCCTGGCGTCGCCGCCAACGATTTGGGCATCAAGGTGAACCGCCTCGGACCGCCCGACGTCGAAGCGCGCCGCGAAGCTTTGCTGCAGCAGATGATCGCCCGCCCGAGCGACCTCGATCTTGCCTTCACCTACGCGAACCTCTCGGCCCAGGTCGGCGACTACGAGGCCGCCATCTCCACCCTCGAGCGCATGCTGATCTACGCGCCGAACACGCCCCGCCTCCAGCTCGAACTCGGCATTCTCTATTACCGCATCGGCGCCACCGAAGTCGCCCGATCCTATTTCGAGCAGGCACGCGCAAATCCGGGCCTGCCGCCCGACGTCGCCAGCCAGGTCGATCTCTATTTGCAGCAGCTTGCCATCGCCGCCGATCCGCCGAACTTCTCCGCCACGATCTATTCGGCCATCCGCTGGGAAAGCAACGCCAACTCGGGCCCCGGCACCAACAACGTCACGCTGCAAGGCATCAACTTCACCATCGACGACCAATCGGTCGGGCGACCGGGGTGGAGCGCGCTCAATGTCGGTACGCTGCATTACGCCTGGGACCTGAGGAACCAGGGCGACCGCATCGAATTCGACGCGCTGGCCTATTCGACCGCTTATTTCGACAAGGACCTCAACGATATCGACCTCGATTTCTTCGAGGTGACACTCGGCCCGAGCTTCAATTTGAGACGGATTGGTTGGGACCAGAGCCGCTTCTTTGTCTACGCCATCGGCGATCTCGCTTATCTCGGCTATGACTATTATTTCGGCGCACCTGGCGCCGGCATTCGTCTCTTGAGCTTCTCCGCCGAGCGAAGCGTGCTCGACGCGCGGCTCGAGACGCGCGTGCGCGATTTCGACAACACGCCGGACCTCCCCACCAACACCCTGCGCGATGGGCCGCAGACCCGCTTCGGCGCCACCTATTCCTATTACGTGACGCCGGCCTTCGTGGTGACCACGCAAGGCTACGCGCAGCGCGAGGACGTGACCGCGGGTTTCTATTCCAACTGGGAGATCGCGCTCTCGGGCGGGTTCGCCTGGACCTTTAACAATCCCTTGTGGAACGGCCAGTATCCTTGGACCTGGCAGGTGGGCGGCGGCTTTATCGGACGCGATTACGACGATCCAGATCCCGTCATCAATCCCGTCGATGCCGAGCGCGACGACCAATTCTGGGCCCGCACGGCTCTGGTATTGCCGGTGGCTGAAACCTGGGCCCTGATCCCGCAGGTTGAATATCGGGATCAGCGATCCAATTATGATATAAGACAATTCGACGATCTGATGACCGTTCTCGGCGTGCAGAAAAGGTTCTGAGGGATGAAGAACCGGTCAACATTCCTGCTCACCACGACCAGCACCGCGGCGCTGTTCGGCGTCCTCATCGGCGCTGCCCTGTTGCCGCTTCCGGCCAATGCCGAGAAGGTGGGCGTTGCCGCCGCCGTGAACCCGGACGCCTTTTCCAGCCTGAGCGGCGCGCCGCAGAGCCAGCTCAATATCGGCAAATCGATCTTCTACAACGAGCGCATCAACACAACCGCAAGCGGGCTGGTGCAGGTGCTGCTGGTTGACGGTTCGACCTTCACCGTGGGACCGGGCTCAGATCTCGTCATCGACAAATTCGTCTATAACCCGAAAAAGCAGACCGGCCAGGTGGTGGCGTCTTTCTCCAAGGGCGTGATGCGCTATGTCGGCGGCAAGATCTCCAAGAACGACGATGCCGTCACGGTGAAGACACCCGCCGGCACGCTCGCCATTCGCGGCGGCATGGTCCAGGGCACGGTGAACGGCAACAAGGGCATCTTCTCCTTCCTGTACGGCGTGAGGATGACCTTCACGGGCAGGAACGGGCAGACCTACACGGTCTATCAGCCGGGCTACACGCTCGATCTTACAAGCGGCGTGCCCAAAGTCAGACCGACCACCGCCGCCGACATCAAGACAGTGATGTCCGGCCTCACCAACAGCAATACGAGCGCCATCGGCAGCTCAGCCGGCGACAACCCCGACACCCAGCAACAGCTCCTCGCCGAGACCATCAGCCTTCAGGACCTGATCTCCCAGGCTACCGGAGACAGGATCACCGACGAGATCGCGTCTCAGGAGACTGAGGAAGACCTGCCACCCTCACCTCCTCCGCCCCCGCCGAGGACCGATGGCACGTTCAACGGCTATGCCGCGGGTTGGTATAAGGATGGCCGCTTAATAGACCCAGAGCAGGATCCAGTTGATGAGAATCTCGACGACGTCGAGGTGGGCAGGCTCGCCAATCTTTATCCTTCAAGAGTGTCGGTTACCTTCAACGCAGAACAGAATTCAGTCACTGGGAACTTCCTGGTCAGGAGCTACCAGCGATTCCTTCCCTTAGGCTTTCCACGCGAAGGCGGTGCACGATTCCTTTTCGGCGAGCCATCCACCTTCGGCAGCGACAGCGATTACTTTGCGACTGCGAATCAAGTGACAATCAATCCGTTTCACAATCAAAGCATCACTACGGATGACGTGGAGGGGAGCCTGACTAGCGGAATTGGCGGTCCACTCTGCGAGAATTGCGAATTCTTACGATGGGGCCAATGGACCATTGGCCTCACCTACGAGGCCGAGGACAATTCCGATTATCAAAACGGGCTTACCGACGGGGAGAATCCCAATCCGGACGTGACCGAAACCAGAGTTGCCGGAACTATAGGCTATTGGGTTGCCGGGGATCTTCCGACCTACGATGAGATCTCGCTCCTCGAGCTTCAGGGCACGGCGACCTATGACGGCACCACGTACGGGACAGTGATTCAGAAAATTAATGGCGCATGGAAGCCGTATCCCGCTCCCGCATCCGGCACGATCCATATGGATTGGGATTTTGCCTATCGCACAGGAGAAATGGTGATCACGAAGTTCAAGGCGCCGAAAGTCGACGGCTTCCAAAGGCCGCCGAGAATCGATCTTACCGGAACAATGAGCATCCCTGGACAGCTTGACGGCGCGTCCATGAACAGATTCCGCGGGGGTCTCGAAGGGACAGTGGGTAATTCACCCAACAATCCCATCCATGGCTTCGCGAGCGGTTCGTTTGCCAGAAACGGAAACGACCCTGTCGGCGGCATCGTCGGCAATTGGAGCGCTAGCAATCATAACCTGAGGGCCAACGCCATTTTTGGAGCGGGCAAGGTCACTCCCGGCGGCAACTAGTCGATTGTTGAATCGCTGGCGCAGTGGCGTTGCCCGATGGTCTTGTAAATGGCCTAATGGACACCCAGATAGAGTGGCCGCCCGCCAAGCCCCTACCCTCCTTAGTCTTTAGGCGTATTTGACCGCCGCCGTTTCAACCCCGCTTGCCGGACGCTAAGATCGCTGCCACCGGAACGAACAGAGTCGGCGTATGCGTGATGCGAAAAATCAGATGTGGGCCGAGGCCTGCGCCATGCTCAAGCAGGCCGAGCAACTGCATCGCCAATTCTTCGAGCCTTCGCGTTCGGACGCCAAATGGGAGCCGCCGGTCGATATCTACGAGACCGAGCGGCAGCTCACCATCATTGCCGCGCTTCCGGGCGTCGCTCCCGACGCTGTCCGCGTCGAGATCGAGGGCCAGACCCTGATCATCGCCGGTATCCGCCCCCTGCCGTCAAGGGGCAAGAATGCCAATATTATAAGGCTCGAGATCCCGTATGGGCGTTTCGAGCGGCGGATCGCGATTTCGAACCGCCTCCGTCTAGCCGAGCGTGACTTGCTGCATGGTTGTCTCGTGCTCACCTTTGCCAAGCTTTGAGTTGAAGTGGAATTCAGTCAAAAGCCCATGAACGAAATCGAACGCAACCCCCCGCCGCATTCGGCTGAGGCACCTCAATCGGCGCCGAAGCAAGAGCAGATCTCCGCTTCGCCCGCAAGCGAGACTGCGGCACGGCTCGAACTGCCCGAGGGATCCTTGATCCTTCTGCCGACGCGCAACGCCGTGCTCTTTCCGGGCGTGGTGGTGCCGCTCCAGCTCGGGCGGCCGCAAACCATTGCCGGCGCGCAGTCGGCGGCGCAGAACGAGCGCCCAGTCGGCGTGCTGCTGCAGAAGGATTCCTCGGTCGACACGCCGGCACCCGAGCATTTGCACGGCGTCGGCACCGTCGCGGAAATTCTTCGCTATGTCACCGCGCCCGACGGCAATCATCATCTTATTGCGCGCGGCACGCGGCGCTTTCGCGTGCTCGAATTTCTGTCCGGTTATCCTTTCTTGGTGGCGCGCATCGATGAGGTCGGCGAGGCCGAGGTGTTCTCGACGGAAATCGCCGCGCGCATGCATCAGCTGAAAGAGCGGGCGCGTGAGGCAATCGCGCTTTTGCCCAATGTGCCGCAGGAGATCGCGAACGCCGTCGACCAGATGCAGTCCCCGGCGAGTTTGGCCGATTTCATCGCCAACGTCTCCGACCTGACGCCACCGGAGAAGCAGGACCTGCTGGAAACCTTCGACGTCGCCGAGCGTATCGACAAGCTGCTGCGTTATCTCGCGCAGCAAATCGAGGTGCTGAAGCTCTCCAAGCAGATCGGCGAGCAGACGCAGGAATCGCTTGCGGGCCGTCAGCGCGAGCACATCCTGCGCGAGCAGCTCAGGCAGATCCAGAAGGAACTCGGCGAGGGCGAGGACGGCCCGGCCGAGATCGCGGAACTGCGCGAGACGATCGACAAGGCCGGCATGCCCGAAGAGGCGGAGAAGCAGGCGCGCAAGGAATTGCGGCGGCTCGAGCGCATGCCCGAGGCGTCGGCCGAGCACGGCATGATCCGCACCTATCTTGACTGGCTGATCGAACTGCCATGGTCGAAGCTCTCGGACGAGCGCATCGACATCGCCGAAGCGCGCCGCATCCTCGATGAGGACCATTACGGCTTGCCCAAGGTCAAGCAGCGCATCCTCGAATATCTCGCCGTGCGCAAACTGAAGCCCGAGGGCAAGAGCCCGATCCTCTGTTTCGTCGGTCCTCCGGGCGTCGGCAAGACCTCGCTCGGACAGTCGATCGCGCGGGCCACAGGCCGCAAATTCGTTCGCCTGTCGCTCGGCGGCGTGCATGACGAAGCAGAAATCAGAGGCCACCGGCGGACCTATATCGGGGCCCTGCCCGGCAACGTGATCCAGTCGATCCGCAAGGCCGAGGCGCGCAATCCGGTGATGATGCTCGACGAAATGGACAAGCTCGGCCAGGGCTTCCACGGCGACCCGTCGGCGGCGCTCCTGGAAGTGCTTGACCCCGAACAGAATTCGACCTTCCGTGACAATTACCTCGCCGTGCCTTTCGATTTGTCGCGGGTGATGTTCATCGGCACCGCCAACGTGCTCGACGCCATCCCCGGGCCGTTGCGCGACCGCATGGAAGTGATCGAGATACCCGGCTACACCGAGGAGGAGAAGGTGGAGATCGCCAAGCGTTATCTGGTGAAGCGCCGGCTCGAGGCCACAGGTCTTACGCCGGAGCAGGCCGAGATCAGCGACGACGCGATCCGCGCCATCATCCAAGACTATACGCGGGAGGCGGGCGTGCGGAATCTCGAGCGCGAGCTCGGCTCGATCTTCCAGCGCGTGGCCATGAACATCGCCGAAGGCAAGACCGATCGGATACGTATCGAGCCTAAGGACTTGCAGGCGATCCTCGGCTCCCGCCGCTTCGAGAGTGAAGTGGCGATGCGCACGAGCGTGCCTGGAGTCGCGACCGGGCTCGCCTGGACTCCGACCGGAGGCGACATCCTGTTCGTCGAGGCGGCACGCGTGCCGGGCAATGGCAAGCTGATCTTGACCGGGCAACTCGGCGACGTGATGAAGGAGAGCGCACAGGCCGCGCTCAGCCTCGCCAAGGCGCGCGCGTCCACGCTCGGCATCGACCCTGCGACGTTCGAAAAGTCGGATATCCACGTGCATGTGCCAGCCGGTGCCATCCCCAAAGACGGCCCCTCGGCAGGTGTGGCTATGTTCATCGCCCTCGCTTCCCTGCTCACCGGGCGGACCGTGCGCAGCGATACGGCCATGACCGGCGAGATTTCGCTGCGTGGCCTGGTGCTGCCGATCGGCGGGGTGAAGAACAAGGTGCTCGCCGCCACACGCGCGGGCATCACGACGGTGATGCTGCCCGAGCGCAACAGGAAGGACTACGATGAAGTTCCCGAGGCGGCACGTGACGCGGTGCGCTTCGTGTGGCTCGCGACGGTCGACGACGCGATCGAAGCGGCGCTAGAGCCGCTTCCCGTGTCCAAGCCGGATGGGTTCGCGCCTTCCGACAATCAGCGCCGCGCCGCAAGCGGCTGACATAGCCAGCCCTTGATCTCGGCCGCCGAGTTAACCCAGGACCTTAAGCAACTTGGCGTGCGCGCAGGCGATACGCTGATGGTGCATGCCTCTTTGCGGGCCCTAGGTCCCGTGGCTGGCGGGGCCGAGGGTGTGATCGAGGCGCTTGAGCGCGCGCTCGGGCCTGACGGCACGCTGCTGATGATCCTCGGCTGCGAATGCGCGTGGGACTGGGTCAATGAGCGGCCTGAAGAGGAGCGCGAGTCACTGCTGGCGGATGCGCCGGTCTTCGATGCCATCAACGCGCCAGTTTTCCATGAGGTCGGTCATCTCGCCGAGGCATTTCGGCAAAAGCCTGGGACGATCGTCACCGATAATCCCTCTGGCCGCTTCGGGGCGCGTGGCCGCCTCGCGGGCGATCTGCTCAAAGATGCTCCGTGGCACGATTATTACGGCTCGCGCTCGCCTCTCGACCGATTTTGCCGGATTGGTGGGCGCGTGTTGCGGCTGGGAGCCGCCCCTGACACGACGACCGTTCTGCACTTCGCGGAATATCTTGCCGATGTGCCGAAGAAACGGCGGGTCCGTCGCCATTTTCGCTGCCAGGGGCGGGATGGACCCGAGACCCGCACCGTCGAATGCCTGGACGATTCGAATGGCATCGTCGATTGGCCAGGCGAGGACTATTTCGCCACCATCCTGCGCGAATATGTGGCGACCGGTCGGGCTATGCGGGGAAAAGTTGGGGCAGCGCAAAGCGAACTCATCGACGCAGACGATCTCGTGCGTTTTGGTGCCCGTTGGATGACAGAACGCTTCAACCGCTCAGACTAACCACTAGGCCGTTATGGCTTGCGGGTGTCAGCCGTCATTATGACGCGTCCACCCAGGATCGTGGCGATCACGGGAATATCCTTGATCGCCATGGGCTCAACGTCGCGCGGGTCGGCGTCGAGCACGGTGAAGTCCGCGAGCTTGCCCGCCTCGATGCTGCCTATCTTGTCGTCGACGCCGAGCGTATAAGCGGCGTCGATGGTGATCATGCGCAGCGCCTTGTCGACGCTCACCCGCTCACCGGGGCCCCTAACCTCTCCCGACAGCGCGCCGACACGATTGACCGCGATCCAGACCTCTTCCAGCGGCCTCGGCGGCGCGACCGGCGTGTCGGCGTGCAGCGACACGGTCACGCCCTCGGCGATTAGCGTGCCGATACGCGAAGCGAGCGAGGCGCGGTCGGTGCCGATCTGGTCGGTATTCAAATCCGACCGCGTGTAAAGGTAATAAGGATTGGTGCTGACGAGGGCGCCAAGCGCCTTGATCTGTCGAGCCTGGGCGTAGGTGGAAATGCCGTAATGCTCGATGGTGAAGCGGTGATCGAAGCGCGGCTTCTCATTCTGTAGCTTGGCCAGTGCGTCGATCGTCGCCTGATTGCTGGCATTGCCATTCGAGTGAACGTGGATGTGAAATTCCGCGTCCCACCATGGCTTCATCGATTGTACAAAATCGTCGAACGAAGTGAACAGGAACAGACCCTTATATTTGTCCGCGTTAATATAACCCGGGTTCTGCACTTGCATCCCGAGGCTGACAAAGGCGTCATCGGAGAAGAATTTCACGCCATTGAACATGACTCGGTTATTGCTCGTCTGCTTCAGATCGAGTGCCTTCTGGATCATCTGATCGCCATAGGTTTTCGCAAAAGTCGCGCCGTCGACAACCGGCACCACGCGCGCCAACGCATCAGGCTTATCGAAGAATGACTTGGCAAGCGACAGCTCTAGCTCGAGATTGACACCGCCGAACATTAGATCGCCAGTGGTGGTGATGCCGGCCTGCTGTCCGAGATCTGCCAGATATTTCATGATCGTCAGAGCTTTGTCGGGTGTGAGCAGCTCCTGTAGCGGTTTGATCAGAATGGTCTCAGCGGCAATGACGCCGAGAAACTGACCGTTCGATTGCCCGTCAGGCCGCTTACCGGCGCCTAGCGTCTTGGCCACGACCTCGGGCGTCATGCCGTATTTCTCAATCGCCGCGCTGTTGGCATAGACGAAATGCTCCGACGCATCCCAAACCAGCAAAGGGAGAGTCTTGGTGACGGCATCGAGATCGTTGCGGTCGAGATGACCCCCCATTGCCACGATGTCATAGCCCCAGATGACGAGGGTCTCGTTGGGATCGGCAGCGGCGGCATACTCCTTCAGCTTGGCGGTAGCTTCCGCATTGGATTTCACACCAGGAAACGGTGGCCCGTAAGGATTGGCGAGTGGGAAATAGGTGAGCGGCGGCCGGCTCAGAGAGATTGCGCCGATCAGTGGATGGCCATGCGGTTCAATAAAACCAGGGTAGATCACCTTCCCTGCAAAGCGGTCGTCAATGTCGTGAGGGAATTTGTCGAGCCAAGGCTTGAGATCGACGAGCGATCCGACCGAAATAATGCGGCCGTTCTGCACGGCTACCGCGCTCGCTTCCGGCCACCCAGGATCCATGGTGACAAACTTCTTGGCAACGAAAACGGTGACATGATCGGTATCGGCCGATTGTGCGGGCTTTTGCGGCGCAGGGGACGGCACGGTCACGCCGGGCACACTTACGGTAGGTGGCGGCGCGATCCCATTTTGCGCCTGCGCGGTAACGACCAGAGCAGCGGCCTTCGCATAAATCTGGCGCACGCTTGCGGTGCAGAATCCATAACCGCTCGCGAGAGCCGAACCGACAAACGACTTATGCAGAGTGGGGGACGTTTCAGCGAAAGCAGCCGACTGCGTTGCGATGCTCACGCATATCACTGCGAGTGTCCAAGCTACCCTAAGTACCCAAAAGGGGCAGCGCATGTGCATCTCCTTAGCTCTAGCTTGCTCGCTTCAAATCTCTTCGTCAATGTTTGGGACGGCAACCACCCCTTCCGCTAACCGGCGGAGAGGCCTATGATCAGGCAAATTCGAGGGCAGTATGAGATTCCTATCAGGTGTGCTTTTCGGGATTTTGCTTACAATGCTGGTGGCCTACATCTCTGATTCGAGAAGTAGCGAGGCCGATCAGCGCCGCATGGTGAACTGGGATGTCGTCGGTGAGAGACTCGGCACGCTGACTGGCGATGCCAAGGTTGTCTGGGACAATTTCACACGAGAGATTACCGGCCCACCCTAGGCCTGCCGCTTAGAGCCCGATCGTACGCACTTTTTCTAACAGATCGACACGCTCGCTCGGCGCAGTCTTCTGATTTTGCAGATGCTCTTTCTGACTTTTTGGGTGGGAGCTCGACTTCTCTGACGAAGCCGTGGCGACCATGTTCATGCCGGTGAGAAAAGCGGCGGCGCTACCGATTACGGCGACGCTGGCGAGGATACGCAGGATGCGCCGGAGATTGGCGCGCTGCGGTGACTCGATCCGGACGGTCCGGTTGATATAGGCGAGAAACGAGGCGAACAGCGCGGCGACTGCACCTCCGCTAAAGAACATCATGGCACCGGCAATTTTCGAATCGACCGTCGAGGCGGGAGACTGGGCCAAGATTACGAGAAGAATGAGAGCTGCAGCCCCATTGAGCAGGACGATGAAGGAGACGGCGCGGCCCGCAGCCCGGTTACGTTCCCGCTCGACGAAAAAGCGGTCGATCTGAGACTCGGGGATTTGTTCGGCAGGTCGTTTGACGGTCATCGGTCTCTACCGTTAAGGCTGCATTGTGACGAAAAACGGGGCAAACGCAAAGTGGCGGAGACGGAGGGATTCGAACCCTCGATACGGCTTTTGACCGTATAACGGTTTAGCAAACCGCCGCCTTCAGCCTCTCGGCCACGTCTCCAATCAGGTAATTCAGATAGTTGGTCCCTGCCCGCTTGGCAACAAAGCTAAGCTACTCTGAAACCTTAGCAAGCGACTTAAAGTGGCGGCCGACCGCCTGGGGCCAAGGCGCTTACAGCTTCCTAGCGATGCTGCCAATCGCCTATTGTCAGGACTCTAGCTGGAGGAGCCCCGATGATTGCTCTGACCATCGCCATCTTATGCGTGCTACTCCCTATTACCCACCTCTTCATCAGCAAGAAGCCGCGGACCCGACTCCGGGTCCTCCATATCCTCCTCCTCTATGCGCTCGTGTTGGGTGTCGGCGTTATCGGGCTACCCTTGGGGTTCATCCCCCATGTGTTCTTCCCAGACGAGGCGGCGCGGTTGATCGGATGGCCACCTGGAAGCCCGTTCCAGTTCGAGGTCGGCATGCATGACGGCGCTTGGGGCATATTGGGCTTTCTCTGTATCTGGATCGGCGGCACGTTCTGGCTCGCAACCGGGCTGGGTTGGTCGTTCTTCATGCTCGGCGCCTGCTACGGACATATCCGCGAGATGATCGTGCATGAGAACTACGCGCCTTACAATTTCCTCACGATCTTTTCGGATGGATTTATCGGCATTTGGCTGCTCATACTTTTGTGGCTTTACTGGCGGGCGGGCGGATTCAAGGAGCTGCCCGTTGATACTAGGAGGACGAAATGATCCGCATCCCATATCTGTTCGCTGGCGTGATAATCGTCAGCCTCGCTGTTATCAGTTTCGCCAAGCCGGTTACGGCCGGTACATGTTCCCCGGTGACGGTGAAGGGACACGCTGCCGATCCCGCCGCAGCCACCACACAGGCGCAGATCAAACTCACACAGGAAGTGGTCCGACTCGGTGGCGGCAAGGTCAAAGACAGCTCGACCGACTGCAAACCGGTCTCCTCGGGCTTCGAATGCAAGACTAAGGCAGTCGTCTGCCCATAGGCGGAAGCACCGGAGTGCAAACCGAGGTATTTCGGGCATAACGGGCGCGTGTTTGAGTTATCGTTTTGACCTGTTTTTTCCCAGCCATATGCTAGACTTACCCTGAGACTTATGGGGAATGTCAGCGCATGGTCCGGCGCGCTTTGAGGATGTACTTACCTGCGGTACTTGCCGCTTGCCTGATCGGCATGGTGGCGCCCGCGCTCGCCAAGGACGCGACTTATTGTGTGACCTGCAAGAACCCCGATCAGGTCTATCGCTGCCAGGTTACCGGCGTTGGTTCACGAGCAAACGATGCGGTCAAGCTCTACTGTGTCGTCCGCCTTGCCAAGGAAGGCAATCACGCCAATTGCAAGGCCAAGCGCAACATCGAAGGCTGTCAGGGAACCGCAAAAGTTTTTAGCTATGACGGTCCTGCCATCCCACCCGAGGTTGCTTCCGATCCGCGCGTGCAGGGTCTCGTGGACAAAATAGCGCGTGAGCAGGATGCTTTCGACAAACCTAAGGAAGGCAAAGCGCCCAAGACCATGTTGGAGGTAGGCGGGCGCGCTGTCAGCGCTTCTCGTCAAGGTTGGCGTAATGCGCGCGATCGACTGGGCGGCAGCTCTTCGGAAGCCGTCGAGTCGTCGCCGGCACCTCCTTCCGCGGAAAGTCAGGCAGAAAACCCGAATACGCCGAAAGCCGAGACTCTGCCGGCGGTAAGCATGGAGACTGACAGTAAAAACCGCATGCAGCGCGCCGGCTCGGCGGTCGGCGGTTTCGCCCGCAAGAGCTATCGCTGCATGACCTCGTTGTTCCGCAACTGTAGTGATCGGGCGACCGAGTAACGCCGCCTTCCTAGTGCGTCTGGAGCCACTCGCGCGCGAGCTTCTGCGCCGTAGCTATTTCTTCCGGCGCCATCTCCTGAGCGATCTCGCTACGATAATGGCGAGCCGATGAGTTGCCCCGTGCCGCAGCGAGATTGAACCATTTATGCGCCACGACGAGATTGGGCTCAATCTCCAAGCCTGTCGCATAAAATATACCCAGCTCGAACAGAGCGTCGGGCGCCCCTGTTAGCGCCGCGAGCTCCATCCCCATTTCCATTCTTGCCATTTGACTGCCCCTTTAACCCCCTGAGCGCCTTTAGCGCGTCTTGATGCGGGGATCATGGGCGAGCTCTTTCAACAAGTCCTGAACGCGCGTGCTTAACGTAAACTCACTGAACTTCTAACGCCTGGTAAGGTTGGTTTACGCCGCACGCAATTCCGTGGGGTCATTCGTTAAAATCGGAGACTGGCAAGGTTTCTTTGACCAATTGCCGTGACTCCTCGATAACCACGACGAGATTTCTCGCTTAACGGCGTCACGGCAAGAGCAAGGTCGAGCCGGTGGTTCGTCTCGCTTCGAGATCGCGATGAGCGCGCTCGGCATCGGCCAGCGGGTAGGTCTGGTTGATGGCGATTTTCACCTTACCCCTTTTGACGACGTCGAAGACATCGTTAGCGGTCTCCACCAGGTCCTGGCGAGTTGCGGTGTAATGGTGGAGCGCCGGTCGCGTGGCATAGAGCGAGCCTTTCTGCGCGAGAAGGCTGATGTGGAACTCGGGCACCGGGCCTGACGACTGGCCGAAGCTCACCCACATTCCGCGCCGCTTGAGGCAATCGAGCGACTGCGGAAACGTGTCCTTGCCGACGGAATCATAGACGACGTCGACACCCTCTCCGTCGGTATAGTCCCTTACCGCGGCGACTACGTTCTCTGTGCGGTAATTGATGACATGGGTGCAACCATGCGCACGGGCGATCAGCGCCTTGCCGTCCGAGCCCACTGTACCGATCACCGTAGCGCCGATTGAAGCGGCCCATTGGCAGGCGATCAGCCCCACGCCGCCGGCTGCGGCATGAAAAAGCAGCATAGTCTCAGGCCCGACTTTAAAGGTTCGCCGCAATAGATATTGCGCGGTCATGCCCTTGAGCATGATGGCGGCGGCCACGTCATCGCTGATTTCCGGCGGGATTTTCACCAAGCCGTCGGCTGGGATTAGCCGTTCCTCGGCATAGGCCCCCATCTGACCGGCATAGGCGACATGCTGCCCAACCTCGAAATCATGCACACCTTCTCCCACTTCGACGACGACGCCGGCGCCCTCCATGCCGGGTATGAAGGGAAGCGAGGGCTGTTTGTAGAGACCGCTCCGACCATAGACATCGATAAAATTCACGCCGACCGCCGTCTGCCTGACCCTGACCTCGCCAGGACCCGGTACACCGACAAAGACACTCTCCCATTTGAGGACTTCGGGCCTGCCGTATTCGTGCACCCGGATCGCGTGCGTCATCTGGATGAATTACCCCCGAACGGCGAGAGCCGATATCTCGTAACAATACCCGGTACCAATGGCTGGTTCCGGCTGAGACCGGAATGCACCGATATTTACTCGATGCCGAGCTTTTGTTTCAGCAATGTGTTGACCGCCTGCGGGCTCGCTTTACCGCCGGTTACTTTCATCACCTGACCCACGAACCAGCCGGCAAGCGCCGGCTTAGTCTTGGCCTGCTCGGCCTTGTCTGGATTGGCGGCGATGACCTCATCAACCGCCTTCTCAATGGCACCCATATCGGTGACTTGGGTCAGCCCACGCCCTTCCACAATGGCCTTCGGATCGCCGCCCTCGGTCCACACGATATCGAACACATCCTTGGCGATTTTGCCGGAGATGGTGCCAGCCTTGATGAGATCGAGGATCGATCCGAGCTGATCCGCCGTCACGGGACTATCGACGATGTCCCTGCCCTCCTTGTTGAGGCGGCCAAATAGCTCGTTGATAACCCAATTCGCCGCCTGCTTGGCATCGCGATCCTTGGCCACCGCCTCGAAATAATCGGCGGATTCACGCTCTATGATCAACACGTCGGCATCGTACGGCGAAAGACCGTAGTCGGCGATAAAACGCGCGCGCTTGGCATCGGGAAGCTCAGGCAGATTTTGGGCGAGCCCGTCCACAAAGCCCTGTGTCAATTCGAGCGGTAGCAGGTCGGGATCCGGGAAATAGCGATAGTCGTGTGCCTCCTCCTTGCTGCGCATCGAACGTGTCTCGCCGGTCTTGGCATCGAACAGCCTGGTCTCCTGCACGATAGTTCCACCCTCTTCGAGAATGTCGATCTGGCGGCGCGCCTCGTGCTCGATGGCCTGGCCGATGAAGCGGATGGAATTGACGTTCTTGATCTCGCAGCGCGTGCCGAAGGGGTCGCCCGGCCGCCGTACCGATACGTTGATATCGGCGCGCAAAGACCCCTGCTCCATATTCCCGTCGCAAGTGCCGAGATACCGCATGATAGTGCGAAGTTTCGAGACATAGGCCTTGGCCTGATCCGATGACCGGAGGTCGGGCTTCGACACGATCTCCATCAGCGCCACGCCCGAGCGGTTGAGATCGACGAAGGAATATTGCGGATGCTGATCGTGCAGGCTCTTGCCCGCGTCCTGCTCCAGATGCAGCCGCTCGATGCCAACCACAACGCGCTCGCCGCCAAGCAGATCGACGATCACTTCACCCTCGCCGACGATAGGGTTCTTGTACTGGCTGATCTGATAGCCTTGCGGCAGGTCGGGATAAAAATAGTTTTTCCGGTCGAACACCGAACTGAGGTTGATCTGCGCCTTCAGTCCGAGACCGGTGCGAATGGCCTTAGCGATGCAGCCTTCGTTGATCACGGGCAGCATGCCGGGCATCGCGGCATCGACCAGGCTGACATGGGAATTGGGCTCGCCTCCGAACTCGGTCGAAGCGCCGGAGAATAGCTTGGCGTTGGAGGTGACTTGGGCATGTACCTCCATGCCGATGACCACCTCCCACTCGCCGGTGGCGCCCTCGATTAGATTCGATTTTTCTGTTTTCTGATCCATTCCGGCGGACGCTACTCCTTCTCCTCCGTCTGCTGGCGGAGCTTCTCCTCCTCATATTGGATGAACCAGCCGATCATCTGCCGCCATAGAGCCTCAGCGAGCTCGGGCGGCAGGCCCTGGTCCTCAGCACGAGCGCGCACGCGGTCGATCACTTGCTGGATGCGCCATGGCACGCGCGCTTCTGCCGGCGATTGTTTGAACTGCCAGGCGCGGTCAACGAAGGTGAAGCGCTCGCCGATCAAATCGACCAGGGCCTGATCGATGCGGTCGATCTCGGCGCGTACTTCGTCCATGTCTTTGCAATCCTTCGCCTTGCGTGGCGCCATTATCTCTTGCTCCACCAATCTTGCGGTTTGAAGACGGGTCCGGCGGCCTCCTCGATCACACGGCCTGCACGGAAAAGAGTCTCCTCATCGAAGGCGCAGCCGATGAGTTGAAGCCCGAGTGGCGTGCCCTCGGAGGACAAACCGGCGGGTATCGACATGCCGGGCAGTCCGGCCATGTTCACCGTCACCGTGAAGATGTCGTTCAGATACATCTCGACTGGATCTCCCGATTTTTCGCCGAGCGCAAAGGCAGGCCCCGGCGTGGTCGGTGTGAGAATGGCGTCGACCGTCTCGAACGCCTGGTCGAAATCCTGCTTGATCAAGGTCCGAACCTTCTGCGCCTTGAGATAATAGGCGTCATAATAACCGGCCGACAGCACATAGGTGCCGATCAGGATACGGCGCTTGACCTCCGCACCGAAGCCCGCGGCGCGCGTGTTTTCATACATGGAAATGACGTCAGCGCCCTTCTCCCGGAGACCATAGCGCACGCCGTCATAACGGGCGAGGTTGGAGGAGGCCTCGGCCGGCGCGACAATATAATAAGAGGGCAGCGCATATTTGGTGTGGGCCAGGCTCACCTCTTTGACATTGGCGCCGGCCGCTTTCAGCCATTCCACCCCTTGCTGCCACAGCTTCTCGATCTCCGGCGCCATACCGGGTACGCGGTATTCCTTGGGAATGCCGATGGTCAGGCCCTTCACGCCCCGGTCCACCGCCGCTTCGTAGTCCGGCACCTTCATATCCACGCTGGTGGTGTCCTTGGGGTCAGAACTCGCCATGACTTTCAGCAGGATGGCCGCGTCACGCACGGAACGGGCGATGGGCCCCGCCTGATCGAGCGAGGAGGCAAACGCCACGATGCCCCAGCGCGAGCAACGCCCATAGGTCGGCTTGATGCCGACCGTGCCGGTCACGGCGGCGGGCTGGCGAATCGAGCCGCCCGTGTCAGTGGCCGTGGCTCCCATGCAAAGCCTCGCCGCCACCGCGGCAGACGATCCCCCCGATGATCCACCCGGCACTAGCTTGACGCTCGAGTCCTTGCGCCGCCAGGGATTAACGACCGGGCCGTAGTGACTCGTCTCGTTGGAGGAGCCCATGGCAAACTCATCGTTATTGAGCTTGCCGAGCATCACCGCGCCTTCCGCCCACAAATTGGCGGTAACGGTCGATTCGTAAGTCGGTGTGAAGCCATCGAGAATATGCGAGCATGCGGTGGTGCGCACGTCTTTGGTGCAGAACAAATCTTTGATGCCGAGCGGGATGCCCTCGAGTGCACCTCCCTCGCCCTTTTTCAGCCGGGCAGTACTCGCATCGGCCATCTCAAGCGCGCGCTCTGGCGTTTTCAGCACATAGGCATTGAGCGCATCGTTCGCCCTATCGATGGCATCGATATGCGCCTCGGCAAGTTCACGCGCCGAGAACGACTTGGCGCGCAAGCCTTCGCGCGCCTCGGCGATGGTGAGATCCGTCAGCTTGGTCATTCGACGATCTTGGGCACGACGAAATAATGGTCGTCGGCCATTGGCGCATTCTTGAGGATGTCGCCGGCGCAAAAGCCGTCGGTGATCCTGTCCTCGCGCTTCTTCATGGTCATGGCGGCAACACGGGTCATCGGCTCGACATTGCTGGTATCGAGTTCATCGAGTTGCGCCACCCAATCGAGAATACCGGAGAGCTCCTTCTCAAGCCGCGCCTCCTCCTCGGCCGTGATGGCAAGGCGGGCAAGGTGGGCAATACGACGGACGGTAGCGCGATCGACGGACATGGCGCCGTTCCTAGCACCGTGCTCTTGAAGCGGCAACGTGGCCGCGCGTCAGGCTTTGAAAGGAACGCCGACCTTGGGAAGCACGACATTCTGCCCTGCCATTTCAGCGATGAAAGCATCAGCGGTCGGGGCGAGCAGCGGGAAAGTGCCGTAGTGGCAGGGCACCACGGTTTCGAATTGGAAGAAGCGCTTGCAAGCAAGCGCTGCGGTCTTGGCACCCATGGTGTAGCGGTCGCCGATCGGAACAAAGCCGATCTGCGGCCGGTAAATTTCGTTGATCAGTCCCATGTCGGAGAAGATGGCGGTGTCACCCATGTGATAGACGGTCTTGCCTTCCTTAGCGGCAACGATCAGCCCGCAAGGAACACCGAGATAGACGGGGTGCCCGTCGACGATATGCGAGGCCGAATGCCAGGCGGGTACGAAGGTCAGGGCAAAATCGCCGTAATAAAGCGTACCGCCGGGATTGCCAGGGTCGATCTTCTCAATCCCCTTCCCGGCGAGATAGGTGGCAAGTTCATGGGCTGCGAGAAGCGGGGCTCCGGTATCCTTGCATATCTCCACCGTGTCGCCTGTATGGTCCTCATGGCCGTGGGTGAGCGCTACATGCGTAACGCCATCAATCGCCTGCTGCAGCGTGAAGCCGGACTTGGCGAAGGTCGGGTTGTGAGAAAGAAACGGATCGATCAGGATGCGGCTTGCGCCCGTGTCGGTACGGAAGCAGGAATGGCCAAACCAGGTCAATTTCATGCGTCTCACCTTTTGCTGTTCCAACTATGACTTTAGCACCTGTCGTCGCCCTTGAAGACCTGCCTCGGTTTCTTAAGCCCGAGGCGCGGCTGCTTGGCCTCGACGTAGGCAGCAAAACCGTGGGGATGGCGCTTTCCGACGTCACCCGCAAGATAGCCACACCCTATGATACCGTCCGTCGCACCAAGTTCACCGAGGACGCCAAAATCATTGGGCAAGTTATTGAAACGAATCAGGTTGGCGCACTTGTCATCGGCCTACCCTACAATCTCGACGGTTCAGAAGGCCCGCGCGCCCAATCGACCCGGGCTTTCGCCCGCAATCTCGCCGCCCTGATCGAAGTGCCAGTAGCCTTCTGGGACGAGCGGCTCTCCACCGCCGCCGTCGAGCGTCATCTCATCGAGGCGGACGCCTCGCGCAAACGCCGTGCGGAAGTCATCGATCGCATGGCGGCGGCTTACATACTGCAAGGCGCGCTCGACCGGCTCGCTCGTTTTGATGCGCGCTGACATGCTTCACGGTGTGATATTCGACCCGAAATAGTCCTGCAGCAACAAATAACCCTGCGGCTCGTCCGGGCAGTTCCCCAGACCGCATAACGCGAGGGTAGAGATCACATTGCCGACCACAAGTGCAAGGAACAGGGAGAGAGCAAAGAGCGGCAGAGGTTTCAGGCGCTTGGGGAGCGGTTCAACGCGGGCGAATTGCCGGTCGCCAAGCAGCATCAGCGCACTGCCGATGATGATCAGAGCGAAGAATACGAAAGACCAAGTGTAGAGATGCAGCCCCAGGATCGGCTCGCCATAAGCGCCGGTGCCCGGCACGATATGCAGCACGATCTGACGTAGAGCTATCGCTGCCCCGGCTGTGGCCCCGAGGATCATGAGGCCGTAATGACTGGGCTTCGAACCGAAGATCAGATTGAGTGCAAGCCCAAAACCGGCGGCGATAAAGGCCATCCGTTGCAGAATGCAGAGCGGACAGGGCAACTCCCCAAACCATAGCTGATCGATAAAAGCGAGCAGAAGCAGGAGGGCGATGGCAATCAGCCCCAAGGCATTAAGGAGCCTCGCCAGGTCGCCCGACACGCTTCGTCTCCCTCAAACTCAGAGCGCGATGTTCACCACCGAACTTGCATGGATGCGGAATAGTACGAGCATCACAACGACGCCGGCGGCCCAAAAGCCCATTGCCACGGCTCGCTGCCTAAGCCATGCCGCACCAAGTCCGCAGGCAAAGAGGAGAAAGGGCAAGCTCATCATGGGGCAGTCTCCCGCTCTATCGTCCCCGATGCCCTGCCGGTGGTCCCGTCAGTACGCTCGACTGCGTTGATTCGCTTGACCTCAAGGTATTGAAATATCGAGCATGATGGAAGCACCAAGGTGTAGACCCGGCGCACAGATGCACAGTTTACCTTGGTTTTACGGCAAGGCTTGATGCTGGCGGAAAGCGAGCCTATACAGTGGCCTTTGATGAGCCTTGCCATCAAAGCTTCCCGCGCTTCCTTCCCTCACCGGCATCTTCTTGGAATCGAAGGCCTTTCGGCCGCCGAGATTGTAACCCTGCTCGATCTCGCAGAAGACGCCGCCAAGCTCGGGCGTCAAATCGACAAGAAACGCGACGATCTGCGCGGGCGCACTCTGATCAATCTGTTCTTCGAAGCTTCCACCCGGACGCAGAGTTCCTTCGAGCTCGCGGGCAAGCGCCTCGGCGCCGATGTGATGAACATGTCGATCCCGAGCTCATCGGTGCAGAAGGGAGAAACGCTGATCGATACCGCGGTAACACTCAATTCCATGCGCCCCGATCTGCTCGTGGTGCGCCATCATTCGGCAGGCGCGGTCGAACTGCTGTCGCAAAAGGTCGACTGCTCGGTGATCAATGCCGGCGACGGCAGCCATGAGCACCCAACACAGGCCCTACTCGACGCACTCACCATCCGCCGGCGAAAGGGACGTATCGAGGGTTTGATCGTGGCAATCTGCGGCGACATCCTGCACTCGCGCGTGGCACGGTCGAACATTCTGCTGCTTAATACGCTGGGCGCGCGCGTGCGCGTTATTGCGCCCTCCACCCTGCTTGCTGCCGGTATCGAAAGACTCGGCGTAGAGGTCTTTACCTCCATGTGGGAAGGCCTGGTAGATGCGGATATCGTCATGATGCTCAGGCTACAGAAAGAACGCATGACCTCCAGCCTGATTCCCAGTCAGCGCGAATATTTTCACTTCTTCGGTCTCGATTACGACAAGCTTGCTCGAGCCAAACCCGATGCGCTCGTCATGCACCCGGGGCCAATGAATCGCGGCGTGGAGATCGATTCCAATGTCGCCGACGACCAGAGAAGCGTTATCCGTGAACAGGTGGAGATGGGGGTGGCGGTGCGTATCGCCGTGCTACAAGCGCTCGCCCACCATTTGCCGAACCGATGACCACAATGCAACCGCTAGCACAGGATCAGCGCGCCTCGTCGAGGCCCATTGCTCTGGTCAATGCCCGGCTGATCGATCCTTTCTCCGGTTTGGATCAAATGGGAGGCGTGCTGATCGTCGACGGATCAATCGCCGATCTTGGCCCGCACATCACGGAGGGCAGTGTCGGCGATGTCGATATCGGCGATTGCGCCGGTTGTGTGCTGGCGCCAGGCCTCATTGACATGCTGGTCTCTGCCGGCGAGCCAGGGCATGAGCATCGCGAAACGCTGGCCACCGCGAGCCGCGCCGCCGCCGCGGGCGGTGTCACCACCATCATATGTGGTCCGAATACCGATCCGGTCATCGACGACGTCGCACTGGTCGATTTCATTCTGCGTCGCGCCCGGGATACGGCCCTCGTCAATGTCCATCCCATGGCCGCCATGACCAAGGGTTTGCTTGGCGAGGAGATGAGCGAGATCGGCTTGCTGCACGATGCAGGCGCCATCGCCTTCGCCAACGGTAAGTCAAGCGTCGCCAATGCCAGGGTGATGCGTAACGTACTGGCCTACGCCAAGGATTTCGGCGCGTTGATCGTGCATCATCTCGAAGATGCTTCGCTGTCGAAAGACGCGGTAATGAACGAGGGCGAAGTGGCGACACGGCTCGGCTTGCGCGGTGTTACCACGGCCGCCGAAACCATTGTGCTCGAGCGCGACATCCGCTTGGTGGAACTGACCGGTGGCCGCTATCACGCATCACAAATTTCCTGCCGTGAATCACTCGACGTTATCCGCGAAGCAAAGGTGCAGGGGCTTCCGGTAACGTGTGGCGTCTCAATCAACCATCTCACCCTAAACGAAAACGACATCGGTCCCTACCGGACCTTCTTCAAGATGAATCCGCCTCTGCGCACCGAGGATGACAGGCGTGCCATGATCGAGGGCGTGGCGAGCGGTGACATCGACGTGATCGTCTCGGCACACGACCCGCGTGGCGCCGAAGGCAAACGCCGGCCGTTCGCCGAAGCCGCCGATGGTGTAGTTGGACTCGAGACGTTGCTCGCAGCGGCGCTTCGTCTCTATCATAACGGCGAGGTCGAGTTGCACCAGCTCTTGCAGGCGATGACCGCCAATCCGGCGCGTCTCCTCGGTCTGGCAAGCGGGCAGCTCACCAAGGGTGCGCCGGCGGATCTCATGGTCATCGACCTGACCGTACCGTGGTCAGTCGAGCCCGAGCAATTACGGTCGAAGTCGAAGAACACGCCGTTCGACGGCGCACGCTTCGAAGGCCGTACGCTGCTAACTCTCGTTGCCGGTCGCCTCGTCTACAACTACGCTGATCAGCCAACGCCGTAGCCGCGAGACGGGTAATCGATGTTCCCTCCTGCCGATTGGAGTGACGCCTTCGGCCTGATCACGGCTTTGGCCGGCGGCTACCTCCTTGGCTCCATTCCCTTTGGCTTGATCCTCGCCAAGCTCGCTGGTCTCGGCGATCTCCGTGAGATTGGTTCAGGCAATATCGGCGCGACCAACGTGTTGCGCGCAGGCAGCAAAACGCTTGCCGCACTGACACTTCTGCTGGATGCCGCCAAGGGCACCGTCGCTGTATGGCTCGGCGCCCAATTTGGACCCGACGCGGCACTATTGGGCGGGCTTGGTGCTTTTATCGGACATCTCTATCCGGTGTGGCTCGGGTTTGCTGGTGGCAAGGGGGTTGCCACCTATCTAGGTGTCTTGCTTGGGCTTTATTGGCCGGCCGCACTCGCTTTCGGCGTTCTTTGGCTCTTGGTGGCATGGCGGACCGGCCATTCCTCGCTTGCCGCCCTGGTCGCCGGCGCCGCCACGCCAGCCGCGATGGCCTTGACCGGGCAATGGCGCCTTGCAGCATTGTTCCTCGTGCTCACCATCCTTCTCTATATCCGCCATGCCGACAATATCAGGCGGCTTAAACGTGGCGAGGAGACTCGCATTGGCGAAAGCAAGTCCTAACGCGCCACGCCTTAGTCCGCGTCAGCGCCTTGCCTGGCTGCGCCTGATCCGCAGCGAGAATGTGGGACCGGCGACATTCCGCGCGCTCGTCAATCAGTTCGGTGGCGCAGAAGCGGCCATCGAAGCGCTACCGGTCCTATCCCGACGAGGCGGTGGGCACGAGATCAAGCTGTACAGCGAGACAGAGGCCGAAGCCGAAATCGAAGCCGCCGAGAGTATTGGCGCGCATCTCGTGGCCATCGGTGAGCCGGGCTATCCGCCAGCACTTGCTCAGGTCGATGCACCACCGCCGCTTCTTTTCGTCAAAGGCAGGCTCGAACTTGCCGACAGCCCTGTCGTAGCCATTGTCGGGGCGCGTAACGGCTCGGCAGTCGGACAGAAATTCACGCGATCGCTTGCAATCGATCTCGGGCTCGAGGGCTTCGTCATCGCCTCTGGGCTCGCGCGCGGCATCGACACCGCGGCGCATAAGGCGGCGCTTGATCGCGGCACGATTGCCGTACTCGCCGGCGGCATCGATATCGTCTATCCGCCCGAGAATGAGGATTTACAGCAGGCCATCGGCGAACAGGGGCTCCTCGTTAGCGAACGGTCTCCTGGTTTTGCGCCACGGGGAAAAGATTTCCCACGCCGTAACCGTCTGATCTCTGGGGTCTCGCTTGGCGTGGTGGTGGTCGAGGCGGCCGAACGTTCCGGCTCTTTAATCACGGCACGTCTTGCTGGCGAGCAAGGAAGGGAAGTGTTCGCCGTCCCTGGAAGCCCACTGGATCCCCGTGCGACCGGTACCAACAATCTCCTGAAACAGGGCGCGACACTGGTCACATCTGCGAGCGACGTCGTCGAAACCTTGGCGCCGATCCTGGGACGGCCAGCCGCTCCTCCAGTCATCGAGTTTGCCGCGGCGGACGAGACACGGACGCCTGAACCTCTCCCTGACATTCAGCAAAGTGAGCGGGAGCTCGTGATTGGGGCTCTAGGCTTTTCCCCCGTCGACATCGACGAATTGATCCGGACGACCGGTTTGGAGACACGCAAGGTCCATATCGTCCTGCTTGAACTCGATCTCGCTGGCAGGCTGCAACGTCATGGGCAGCAGCTTGTCTCGCTGACCGAAGGATAGACTTACTTGGGATCCCTCATGCCGCTCTTGGCTTCTTCGAGCGCGATGTCGATCAGATAAGCGAGAAAAGGGCGCCCGGCGTCCATGGCAAGCCGTCTCAATCCCTCGAGCATCGAGGCGATATATTCGACATTGGGGCGCCCACCTTGTTCGTCGTCGGGTGGACGGACGTCACCCGCGGGATTTTGCGCTTTTGGCCCCGACATGGCGTTCTGCCTTATTTTTCCCTCAGATGCAGCCCGCCTCGTGAAACCGCGCTTTTCGTGGCTTTTGTCACCCCAAGGCCACGCTTTACCGCAAATTTTATAGGTTGTCTTTGCTATCTTATACAATTAGAGGTTGTCAACCTCATTGCCAAATTTGACAGCGGCGGCTCAAGACACCATTTTCCGCGCAGAATCGGGTCCAAGCGGACCCAGCCCTCAGCCAGACGCAATTTGCGCGGCTATGAAAGCCTTCATGAACATCGTCATCGTCGAATCGCCAGCCAAGGCAAAGACCGTCAACAAGTATCTCGGGCCCGCATATCGCGTGATCGCGTCCTACGGGCACGTGCGCGACTTGCCGTCCAAGAACGGCTCGGTGCTCCCCGACAAGGACTTCGAGATGCACTGGGACGTCGATCCCAAGGCGGCGAAACGGCTCGACGAAATCGCCAAGGCGGTCAAAGGCGCCGACAAGCTGATACTAGCCACCGACCCCGACCGCGAGGGCGAAGCTATTTCCTGGCATGTGCTCCAGGTCCTCGATCGCAAGAAGGCCCTGGACGGTATCCCGGTCGAGCGCGTGGTGTTTAACGCCGTGACCAAAGAGGCCGTCCTTGAGGCCATGCGCCATCCGCGCTCGATCGACGGTCCTCTGGTTAACGCCTATCTCGCCCGCAGGGCCCTTGACTATCTCGTAGGCTTTACGCTCTCGCCGGTGCTGTGGCGGAAACTGCCAGGCGCCCGTTCGGCAGGACGGGTGCAATCGGTGGCGCTTCGGCTCGTCTGCGATCGCGAGCTCGAGATCGAGAAATTCAAAGCGCAGGAATATTGGTCGCTCGTAGCCGATCTTGCCACGGCCAAGAACGAAACCTTCCAAGCCCGTCTTGTTACCGCCGAGGGCAAGAAGCTCGAAAAGTTCGATATCGCCGATGCCGCTACCGCCAACCGCTTGAAGGGGGCGCTCGAAGGCGGCCATTTCACCGTCAGCACGATCGAAAGCAAATCACAGCGCCGTCATCCCGCCGCGCCCTTCACCACCTCGACCCTGCAGCAGGAAGCCTCCCGCAAGCTCGGTTTCTCGCCGCGCATGACCATGCAGCTCGCGCAACGCCTTTATGACGGGGTCGACCTCGGCGGCGAAGCGGAAGGGCTCATCACATATATGCGTACAGATGGCGTGCAGATCGCGCCCGAGGCGGTCGCCTCGGTACGCCAGCTTGTGACCAGGCTTTTCGGCGATCGCTACGTGCCCGCCTCCCCGCGCCAATATGAGACCAAGGCCAAGAATGCGCAGGAAGCGCATGAAGCGATCAGACCGACCGATTTCACCAAGGATCCCGATTCCGTCGCACGTTATCTCAATCCCGACGCGGCCCGGCTCTACAAGCTCATCTGGCAGCGCACTCTCGCGAGCCAGGCGTCGAGCGCCGAGATCGAGCGCACCACTGCCGACATCGACGTGACCGGTACTGACGGCAAGTCTTACGGTGTACGCGCCACGGGTTCGGTGGTCCGCTTCGACGGTTTCCTCAAAATCTACGAGGAAGGCGTCGACGACGCCGTCGGAGAGGATGGGGCGTTACCCGCGCTCACCCAAGGCGAGGCGGTTACGCCACGCAACATCGAAGCGAAGCAGCATTTCACCGAGCCACCGCCCCGCTACAGCGAAGCCACATTGATCAAGAAGATGGAGGAGCTCGGTATCGGGCGTCCCTCGACCTATGCCTCCACGCTCAATGTGTTGCGCGAGCGCGGCTATGTGCGTGTCGACAAGAAGCGACTTTATCCGGAGGATAAGGGTCGCCTCGTTACCGCGTTCCTGGAAAGCTTTTTCAGCCGCTATGTCGAGTACGACTTCACCGCCGACCTGGAGGAAAAGCTCGATCTCATCTCCGCCGGCGAACTCGAATGGAAAGACGTGCTGCGCGACTTTTGGCGCGAATTTATCGCCGCCGTGCACGATATCGGCGATCTACGCATCGCCGAGGTTCTCGAAGCGCTCAACGAGTTGCTCGGTCCGCATATCTTTCCCGACACCGGCAAAGGCGATCCTCGGGCCTGCCCGTCCTGCGAGAATGGCCGGCTCAGTCTCAAGGTCGGTAAATTTGGCGCCTTTATCGGCTGCTCGAACTATCCCGATTGCCGCTTCACGCGTCAGCTCGCTGATACCGGCGATAAGGCTTCTGCCATTGGCGCCGATGGGAAGCCGCTCGGCACCGACCCCGAGAGCGGACTTGAGGTGAGCCTGCGTACCGGCCGCTTCGGGCCTTATGTGCAGCTCGGCGAGGTCAACGGTAATGGCGAGAAGCCGAAGCGTGCATCGATCCCCAAAGGCACCGACCCCGACAGTGTCGATCTCTCCCGTGCGCTGGCTTTACTCGCGCTACCTCGCGAGATCGGGCTGCATCCTGAATCCGGCAAGCCGATCCTGGCGGGCTACGGCCGTTATGGGCCTTACGTTCAGCACGACGGTAAGTATGCGAGCCTTGCGGCGCCTGAGGAGGTCTTCGAGGTTGGGATCAATCGCGCCGTGAGCCTCTTGGCCGAAAAGGCGGCGAGCCGTCGCCCGCAAGGCTCAACCGTGCTCAAGGAACTCGGCGAGCATCCCGAGCTTGGTGGCAAGGTTCAGGTGCTGTCGGGCCGCTACGGTCCTTATGTGAAGCACAGCAAGGTTAACGCTACGATCCCCCGGGACCGCGAGCCCGAACAGGTCACGTTGGAAGAAGCAGTTGAACTGATCGCCGCCCGCGCCGCCAAGGGGCCGGCCAAAAAGCGAAGTGCAAAGGCGAAGTCACCGGCCAAGAAATCCACGCGCAAAAACGTGAAAAGCCAAGAGACCGTCGAGGAGACGGCAAGCTGAGCGGCGCCCGTGGTCAAACCTAAGGGGGCTCGTCGCACACGCCAAAAGACTGTGGGAACGGTCCCCACCAAGCAACAAATCCTCGATTTCCTCGCGGGCACCACCGGGGAGGCTGGCAAGCGCGAAATCGCGCGCGCCTTCGGTGTGAAAGGCGGTGACCGCATCGCGCTGAAATCGCTTCTGCGAGAGATGGCTGATGACGGGCTAATCGCGGGCTCGCGCCGTAAGCTTACCCGCCCCGGCGTGCTGCCACCGGTTACTGTTCTCGAAATCACCGGACGCGATGTGGATGGCGAGTTCGTGGCGAGGCCAGCAACCTGGGATGAAGAACACGGCCCAGCGCCGCGCATTCTCATGGTCGAGAGCCGGCGTGAAGCAGGACCTGTCGCCGGTGTCGGCGACAGGGTGCTGGCGCGGATCACCTCCCTTGGTGCCGATGCCGATTTTCCTTATCAGGCACGCACCATCAAAAGGCTGGCAAAGGCCCGCACGAATTTGCTTGGCATTTTTCGCACGCTGTCTGGCGGCACCGGCGTTATCGATCCGGTCGACCGCAAACAACTGAAGGAATGGCCGGTCCCGCGTGGGCATACCGGCGATGCCGAGAATGGCGAACTGGTCCGTTTCGAGCTGGCACGCTCGGGACGCTTCGGCGTGCAAGGCGCGCGCGTCATAGAGAGGCTCGGCAATCCGGCGGCGCAGCAAGCCACGAGCCTCATCGCGGTTCACGCGCATGGCATTCCAGATACCTTTCCGGAGTCGGTGCTTACCGAGGCGGAAGCCGCCAAGGAACCCGATCTGAGTCGGCGGGAGGATCTGCGTCACCTGCCGCTTGTCACCATCGATCCGACAGACGCGCGCGACCATGACGACGCGGTGTGGGCCGAGCCCGACCCCGACGCCAAGAACAAAGGTGGCTGGGTGGTGATCGTGGCCATCGCCGACGTTGCGTCTTATGTGATGCCGGGCAGCGCGCTCGACAAGGAAGCGCGCAAACGCGGCAACTCGGTCTATTTCCCCGACCGCGTGGTGCCGATGCTGCCCGAGCGCATTTCCAACGATCTCTGTTCGCTGAAGGAAGGTGAGGTGCGTGCCTGCCTTGCCGTACGCATGGTGTTCGACAAAGACGGCAGGAAGCTGAACCACCGGTTTTTACGCGGATTGATGCGATCGGCCGCAAGTCTCACCTATGAACAAGCTCAGGCCGCGATCGACGGTCGCGTCGATGAAGTAACGGGTCCGCTGCTCGATACTGTCTTGCGACCGCTATGGGGTGCTTATGCCAGCCTGGAACTGGCGCGAACCGAACGCGGTCCGCTCGAACTGGATCTGCCCGAGCGCAAGATCCTCCTCGACGACCAAGGCCGCGTGCGCGGTGTAACAAGCCCTCCCCGGCTTGATGCGCATCGCCTTATCGAGGAATTCATGATCGCCGCCAATGTCGCGGCAGCAGAGACCTTGGAGGCGAAACGGTCGCCGCTGATCTATCGCGTGCATGACGCGCCGTCGAAAGAGAAGCTGGCTGCTTTGGGCGAGTTCCTCGCGACCCTCGATCTCAAGCTATCTATGTCGGGCACGCTGAAGCCTGCACATTTCAATCGCATCCTTGCCGACACACGCGCCACCCCAACCGCGGAGCTCGTCGGTGAAGTGGTGCTACGCAGCCAAGCGCAGGCTGAATATAGCCCAAGTAATTTCGGGCATTTCGGGCTAAATCTGCGCCGCTACGCCCATTTTACTTCGCCGATCCGCCGTTACGCCGATCTCATCGTGCACCGCGCCATGGTGCGGGCTCTGGGACTGGGCAATGACGGCCTGACCGATGCTGAGATCGATGAGCTCGACCAGATCGCGCAAGCCATCTCCGACACGGAGCGTCGCGCCATGGCAGCCGAACGCGAGACGGCCGATCGCCTGATCGCCGCTTATCTCGCCGACCGCATCGGTGCGACCTTTACCGCGCGGGTCTCGGGATTGGTACGGTCGGGCCTGTTCGTGCGTCTATCCGAGACCGGTGCGGACGGCTTCGTGCCTGCCTCGTCCATTGGACGCGAATATTTCTACCACGACGAGGTGCATCAGGCGCTGATCGGCGAGGATACCGGAATGGCCTATCAGCTTGGCGATCCTGTCGAGGTTCGGTTGGTCGAGGCCATTCCCACCGCCGGAGCGTTGCGATTTGAAATGCTGAGCGAAGGCCGCGGCATTAAGGCGAGGCGCGGTGGCGTGCCGCGTGCTAAAGGAAAGCCGCAATACAAGCGGGGCAAGCCAAAGCAAAGGGGTTGCGACGGGTCGCGCAGTCGCCGCTAGCAAAAGGGCATGAGATGCAGGATCGCGTAGAGCACCATTTTGATGGCCGATCGACGGGCGAGCGATCGGTCCTAAATGCCATGCTACGTGGCGCGCTGCTCAAATGTCCGGCCTGCGGCATCGGCGCCATGTTTCATCGTTATCTGAAAGTCTCCGATCACTGCCCACATTGTGGCGAGGCGCTGCACTATCACCGGGCCGACGATGCGCCTCCCTATTTCACCATCGTTATTGTCGGCCACGTCATCGTCAGTCTGGTTTTGTCGCTCGAGATGGCCTACAGGCCGGCGCTGTGGATTCATGCAGCTTTATGGTTGCCGCTCACCGTCATTCTCACCTTGCTCGCTTTGCCGCCGATCAAGGGCGCACTCGTGGCACTGCAATGGGCGCTTTTGATGCATGGCTTCGATCCCAACGCCAAGGAAGAGATGGATGACAGCTACGAGCCTGCTTTGCCCGACGATAAAGGGACTTAGCGGGCTGACTTGACTTCCCCTCCCGAGCGACTAGGTTTCGCCCGATTTTGCTCCTACGTGTAGGTCAGAGGACGACATGGCCAAGCCGATTACCCAGAAGATCAAGCTCGTGAGCTCAGCCGGCACGGGTTATTACTACGTGACCAAGAAGAATCCGCGCAATCAGACCGAGAAGCTCGTCTTCAAGAAATACGATCCGGTCGCGCGTAAACACGTCGAGTTCAAAGAATCCAAGATTAAATAGCGGCCGTAAGGACACTTTCGAATCCATCCAAGCGATCGGGTTTTCGGAAATGGTGGCCGGCCGAAGCGCAGCGCTAACGAGGAGGCCACTCAGCCGCGCTCCGGCCAGCCGAACCCTACGGACCCAGGAGATGCGGCGGACCTGAGCATTCCGCAGGGTTATCTCTTGCAGGAGGGAAATCGTTTCCGGGGGGCGATCAAGTCACGGGTCGCCGCCCTGCACCCGTAAGTCCCTCCCAAAGCCAATCCGTCAAAGCATAAAACCGTGCGTCAATGCACGAAAACAATGCACGTTATTATCTTCATACGACAAATTGCTAGGTTTTGTAAACCCTTAACCTTAGGCCTTCAGTAACCATGTCAAGTATGAAGGCGCTCTCTACACAGGCTCCGGGCAGTCACTAGGTAGCGATTCGCGAGGTCAAGCTCTCGCGCTAGGCCGCATCGGCTACAACGCGGTTGCGCCCGTCGCGCTTGGCGCAATAAAGCGCCTGGTCGGCCCGTTTGAGCATGAGGTCGGGTGTGCCGTCGCCGAACTCGCGGGCCGCGACACCGACGCTCGCCGTCACCTGAAGCGTGCCGATGCGATCTCCGACATAGAAGGGTGAGGCGGCAATGCACTGCCTGAGGCGCTCGCCTACGAGATAAGCCTTGGAGAGGTCGGTATCGGGCATGACAACCACAAACTCCTCACCGCCGAGACGGCAGGCAAGATCGAGACCGCGAATGTTGCGGCGGATGCGCGCGGCGAACTCCCGCAACACCTTGTCACCGGCATCATGGCCGTAGCTGTCGTTGATTGCCTTGAAATAGTCGATGTCGAGGACGAGCAGGGAGAGCGCCTTACTGCGCTCCACCGACTCCTGAAACAGCGTCTTCAGATGGCTCGTCATGTAGCGGCGGTTATGGAGGGCGGTGAGCGGATCGAGGATCGCCATTTCCACGGTCTCCTCCAGCCGGCTCCGCAAATGGTCGGTATAGCGCTTGCGCTTCACCTGGGTGCGCACCCGCGCCAAGAGCTCGTTGGCATCGACCGGACGTACCGTATAATCGTTGACCCCGATATCGAGTCCCCTAAGCAGACGGCCGTCTTCATCAGGCTCGGTGATGATCATGATCGGCAAATGCCTGATCCGATCGAGCGAGCGGATTTGCGAGCAGAGACGCAAGCCATCACTGCGCTTGAGACTTAGGCTCACGATCACCAGATCGAAATTGCCATCGGGGATGCGCAACAGCGCGCTCGGAGGATCGGACTCGTGTTCGACCTCATGCTCGTCCCCATTCAAGACATTGACAATGCGGTCAGCCGCACGGCCGCGATCTTCGACCAGGAGGATACGCGCTCTGCGTCCCGCCTGACCGAAGCTGTTACCGGTATCGGCTAAACCAAGCCGCTCCTCAGTCGAGGCGCGCATCAGCATTTCGTCGGTCAGCATTTTAAGCCGGGCTAGATTCTTTACCCGCGTGATCAGGGCGAGATCGTCAACCGGCTTGGTGAGGAAATCATCGGCGCCCGCCATGAGCCCTTTCACGCGGTCGCCCGGCTGGTCGAGCGCGGTGACCATGATGACCGGTGTATGCTGGGTTGAGGGAGCGGCCTTCAGCCTGCGGCAGACCTCGAATCCGTCCATCGCCGGCATCATCACGTCGAGCAGTACCACGTCGGCACGTTCCGAAGCACATATCTGGAGCGCTTCGCGGCCACTCCGCGCCGTGCGCACATCAAAATATTCGGACGTAAGCCACTTTTCGAGCAGCTTCACATTGGCATCGACGTCGTCGACGACCAGAACGCGCGCGGTCATGGCGACCTACCGTGCCTCGCCGATGAATTGCCTGACGGTGTCGAGGAATGTGGTGACTGAAATCGGCTTGGAGATATAGGCCTCGCAGCCACCAGCGCGGATGCGTTCCTCGTCGCCCTTCATCGCGAAGGCGGTGACCGCAACCACGGGAATCTCGCGGAGCTCATCGTCCTCCTTCAGCCATTTGGTCACTTCCAGCCCCGACACTTCCGGGAGTTGGATGTCCATGAGAATGAGATCGGGCCTGTGCTCGCGGGCGAGCGCCAAGGCCTCCATACCGTTGCGGGTCTGGAGCGTCCGATAGCCATGTGCGTCGAGGAGGTCATGGAAGAGCTTCATGTTGAGCTCGTTGTCCTCGACGATCAGAACGGTCTTGGTCATGGACCTCGGCCCAAGCGATTCGCCGGGCATATGATCGGCCATCTCATAACGGGGCGCCATGGGGCTCGGTGTAGGCCTGACCCACCAGAACATCGCTGACTACTCCCCCGCTCCTACAAGAGGGGATTTCAGCGCAAACCCGTAACCAAACCCTTTAGAGGGGAGGTAAAAGCTTAGCGAAATGGCGATTTTCCGCGAGGCGGCGCGGAAAGGCTATTTGCACTCGCTGACCTTGAGATACTCCAGCGACATCAGGGTGCCGTGGATAGAGAAATCGCCATAGTCGATGAGAAGATCGCGGCTTACGCCATTGGCATAGAGGCGGAAGTCGATCTGATAGCTCGGTGTCAGGTCGCCATCAGTCGATTCAAAGTAGCCGATCGAGACCGGCCACGATGCCATTTCAGTCAAACCTTTTTCCTTGGCTGCCTCTTCAAGCTTGGCATTGTCGGCGCCGGGCTCGACCGCCTTGCCGATCAGGGCCGTGGTTTCATAAATCTTCCGCCCTTTCTCCGACCCATCGTAGATTCTCGCCTGAACCAGCGTCTTGCCGGTAAGCGCGGCATCGATAAGCGCGAGGCTGTGCTGAGTTGGAAACATCACCTGGCCCGTCAGGTTCAACTCAGCACGCGAGGGCTGGCTTAGCCTTACCTTGACCGCCGAATTCGGTGTCTCGCGCACCGCGCGGCCCATGGTGACGTCGCCGAGCTTGTCGTTCAGATATTGCGCCGATTGAAAGCGGAAGGTCTGACCGTCGCTCTGCTCCCAGGTGGAAGACCGCAGATCGGTCATGTTGATCTGCCCCTGCGAGTCGGTCATTTGCGTGACCATGCGCATATTCAGGGAATAGCCGTCGCACTCCGAGCCGGTGAACTCGAACACCATGCGCCCATCGATGCCTGTGACGCCGGAGGCCGAGCGGGCATCGTCCAGCGTCATCTCATAGACGGCGCGGTGAGGGGTTAGCTTGTTCGGCTCCTTGGCCGCAAAGGCCATTGCCTCGCCAGGAAAACCCCCGCTCAAGAGAGACCCGGCAGCCAGCCCCAGAACCAGACTCCGGACCAGACCGATCATGTGACCCCGCTCCATTGCTTCCCTACGAGGGCGATTTTTCGCACCAACCGTCGAACCCGGCAAGAGCCTCTCTTGGACAGTTGCGCCCGCTTGCGGCGGAAGCGGATTTGCTCAATGCTCAGGTACATAACGATTTTACATCTAAGGGAGAAGGCATGGCCGGAGAGATCGAAGCACGGTTAAAGGCGCTCGACCTCGCCCTCCCCGAGGCAAAAGCAGGACTTGGCACCTATGTCCCGTTCCTCCATCTCGGCGGCCAGCTCTTCATATCAGGGCAGCTGCCCATGCAGGAGGGACAGGTCGTCTTTACTGGCAAGGTCGGCGCCGGGCTCGATATCGAAGCCGGGCAGAAAGCGGCCCGGCTCTGCGCCCTGAATATCCTGGCCCAGGCCAAGGCTGCGCTCGGCGATCTCGACCGGATTGTGCAGCTCATGCGCCTAAACGGCTTCGTCAATGCCCCACCTGACTTTACCGATCACCCCAACGTGCTAAACGGCGCCTCCGATTTGATGGTCGAGATTCTTGGCAATAAGGGACGGCACACGCGTATCGCACTTGGCTGCGCCAGCCTTCCACTCAACGCCGCGGTCGAAATCGATGCGATTTTTGCCATCGACTGACAAAATGGCCGAGTCCCTGTGACAGGCGAACTCTACTGGCTGAGGCGACCTTATGCGCATCGGGGCTTGCACGATGCAGCAAAGGGGATCACCGAAAATAGCGCCTCGGCGGTTCGTGCCGCCATGGGCAAGGGCTACGCCATCGAGGTGGATCTGCGCGCGGACGCCGCTCACATGCCAGTGGTCTTTCACGACGCGACGCTCGAACGGCTGACCGGGGAAAAAGGACCGGTCGCCGCGCGCGACGCTGAAACCTTATCTGCCATTCCCTTACGCGGCAGCACCGACACTATTTTATCCTTCGCGGAATTGCTTAAAACCGTCGAAGGCCGTGTGCCGCTTCTGCTCGAAGTCAAGAGCAACTGGTCGCGCGACGGCAAATTCGAGGCGAATATTGCCGCCGCACTCAAATCCTATCCGGGTCCCGTGGCGGTGATGTCCTTCGACCCTTATTCGGTTGCAGCATTCCGAGAGACGGCGCCGACACTGCCCCGTGGCCTTGTGGCGTGTCGGTTCGAGGAAGCACGAGTCTGGCCGCATCTCACGCTTTGGCAGCGTTTTGCCATGCGGCATCTGCTCACCTCAGCCTTCACCTGGCCCCACTTCATCGCTTACGATATTGCCGCATTACCCGCGACGGCACCTCTCGCCGCGCGGTTCTTGTTCGGGCTGCCGTTGATCACCTGGACCGTGCGCACCAAGGAAGAGCGCGAGCGCGCACAGCGTTACGCCGACGCCATGATCTTCGAAGGGATCGTGCCTTAATCATGGGCGACATCGAGAGACCGCCGAGCGAAGTACGCGATACGCGCGTAGTACGTGTCGTGCCGCGCATCAGTGATGTCGCTGGTGCCGATTGGGACGCTTGCGCGAGCGGTAATACAGACTCAACACGTCATGGTAATCCTTTTATATTACACGCTTTTTTGCGAGCGTTAGAGGAGAGCGGATCGGCCTCACGCCACACCGGCTGGTTGCCGCAACACCTCCTCTTCGAGGACGGCGCGGGCGCGCTTCTTGCCTGCATGCCCTGTTATCTGAAGGCGCATTCACAGGGCGAATATGTCTTCGACCATGGTTGGGCCGAGGCTTACGAGCGCGCGGGCGGGCACTACTACCCGAAACTGCAAGTCTCTGTCCCTTTCACGCCTGTCACCGGACGCCGTCTGCTTATCCGCAGGGGTGTAGATCGAACCGAATGCGAGACCATCCTGCTGCAAGCCGGTGCCACGCTCGTGAATGAGCTCGGCGTCTCTTCACTGCATATGACCTTTCTCACCCGCGATGAATGGGAGCTTGCCGGTCAGATCGGCTTTCTCAAGCGAACCGACCAGCAATTCCATTGGCGGAACGAAGGTTATGGCAGATTTGAAGATTTCCTCGATGCGCTTACCTCGCGCAAGCGCAAGGCGATCCGCAAGGAGCGGCGCGAGGCGCTTGGCGACGGGATCGAGATCGAATGGGTGACGGGACGCGATCTCACCGAAGCGCATTGGGATGCCTTCTTTGCCTTCTATCAGGAGACAGGCTCGCGCAAATGGGGCTCGCCCTATCTCAACCGGCGCTGTTTTAGCCTGATCGGCGAGACCTTGGCAGACCGCGTCCTGCTGATCATGGCCATGCGCGCTGGGCGCTATGTTGCCGGCGCCCTAAATTTCATCGGCGGTGATACACTATACGGGCGCTACTGGGGTGGTATCGAGCACCATCCTCTCCTGCATTTCGAGGTCTGCTACTATCAGGCCATCGACTTTGCGATTGCCCACAAGCTCGCTTGCGTCGAGGCCGGCGCGCAAGGTGCGCATAAGCTTACCCGCGGCTATTTACCGGTCGAGACGTATAGTGCCCACTTTATCGCCGATCCGGGTCTGCGCCGGGCCGTCGCCGATTATCTCAGACGCGAGCGCCACGCGGTTGCACGGGAGGTCGCGCTGCTTGCCGAGGAATCGCCCTATAGGCGAGATTAAGTCAATCGAGCATGAACGAGATCTTGCCGTTGACCCGGTATTTCTTGATTTTCCCGTTCTCGACCGTGGCCTCGAAATTGTCGATCCAAATCGATTTGACATTGCGCACGGTCTGATTGGCCTTGTTCACCGCGAATTGGGCTGCATCCTCCCAGCTCTTGTCTGATTCTGCCAAAACTTCGATGACTTTCAGCATGGACATGGCACTCTCCTCGGCTGACATATCAGGGATCTAAGTCCTGCCCCTCAGCTAACGAGCGATGCTACGCCCAGGCTTTGATGCTGATCAATGGGCGAAACTCGTCTATAGAGGCGCCCATGGCCTACGACGAGAACAATGTCTTCGCCAAAATGCTGCGGGGCGAGATCCCCTGCCACAAGCTTTACGAGGACGAGAATACACTCGCCTTCCTCGACATTATGCCGCGTTCTGAAGGCCACACGCTCGTCATCACCAAGGAGAAATCGCGCGATCTGTTCGACATATCACCCGAGGCGCTTGCCAAGCTCATGACGGTGGTGCAGACGCTCGCGCCGAAGATCCAGAAGGCGGTGGGCGCTGACGGCGTGCTGATCCAGCAATTCAACGGTGCTGCCGCCGGCCAGACCGTGTTCCACCTGCATGTCCACATCATGCCGCGCAAAGAGGGCGAGCCGCTCAAGCCCCATGCCGGCAAGATGGAAGATCAGGCCAAGCTCGCCGCAACGGCCGATAAAATCAGGAAGACGCTTCCCTCCGCCTAACCAATCCTTTCCTTGGCATGGACCTCACGCTCCTCGGCACCGGTGCTCCCCTTCATCCCAATCGCGCCATGACCGGGATGATCCTCACAGCACCCGGCTGTGCGCCGCTGCTGGTCGACACTTGCGGCGGTTTCGAACTGGCGCATCAGTTGAGCCGCGTGGGCTTCGAGCGCGAGGCCTTCCGCGCCGTCATTGTCACGCATCGCCATCTCGACCATTCCGGCGGACTGCTTGACCTGTTCTTGGCGCGCATCCCGCTCGAGATTTACGCCCTGCCCGATACGCATGACGGTATCGTCGGCATGACCAACGCCAGTTTTCCGGAATGGGACCTGAATTCAGAAATCGTGAGACACGAGGTCGTTCACGGCGCTGCACGCGATATTGCCGGCTTCCAGGTCGAATTCTTCCAAGCCGAGCACCGGGTGCCAACACTTGGCGTTCGCATCTCGCACGGAGGCAGCACCTTCGCCTTCAGCGCCGACACGCTTCCTTGTGAAACGATCGTCGCCGCGGCGCGAAATGCCGATCTCTTCCTTTGCGATACGCTTTGCGCCGAGCTCGATGGCGACGGGGCCGTCAACCGCGCCCGCTCCACCATGCATGCGACGGCGAGAGAGGCTGCGGAGATGGCCACCGAAGCAGGCGCCCGTGCCCTCGCCTGTACGCATCTTGCCCGCTTTGCCGACCCGGCCAATATCCTCGCCGAGGCAACCGAGCATTTCACCGGTGCCGTCTCGGTGGCTGAGGATGGCGCCTGTTACCGAATCTAGAAAGTTGAGATAATCCCCGTTCCGGCCCGCAAGCAGCTATTTCGAGCCGAGGGGCACCTTGGGCACGAGGCTCGAGCCGACCAGGCGGCGCGCCGGCACCCGGCGCGCGGTGCGCTTGGCGCGCGGCTTGGTTGGACCGGCTTTGCGTGCCGGCTTGTCGCCACCACTGCCCGGCCCGTCCCCGTCTGGATCGGTATCTTCCGGATCGCGTGGCCGGATCGGCGTGTCCGGCTTGATGTACTCGAAGGCGAGCGTTTTCTCGCCCTGCTTGTCCTCCACCAGCACGCGCACCGTGCCGCCTTCCTTCAGAGCGCCGAACAGGATTTCCTCGGCAAGCGGCTTCTTGATGTGCTCCTGGATCACGCGCGCAAGCGGGCGGGCGCCGAACTTGTCGTCGTAGCCCCGCTCGGCGAGCCAGGCGTTCGCTTCCTGCGTCAGCTCAATGGTGACGTTGCGGTCACCGAGCTGCGCTTCGAGCTGGAACACGAATTTCTCCACCACCTTGGCAATGATTTCCGGCGCGAGGCTCGCGAACGCAATGACCGCGTCAAGCCGGTTGCGGAACTCGGGCGAGAATAGCCGGTTGATCGCTTCCTCGTCGTCGCCGTCCCGCTTGGCGCGGTTGAAGCCGATCGCCGTTTTGGCAAGTTCGGAAGCGCCGGCGTTCGTCGTCATGATCAGGATGACGTTCTGGAAGTCGACGCGCTTGCCGTTATGATCGGTGAGCTTGCCGTGATCCATGACCTGCAACAGGATGTTGAACAGGTCGGGATGCGCCTTTTCGATTTCGTCGAGCAGCAGCACGCAATGCGGATGCTGGTCGACGCCGTCGGTGAGCAAACCGCCCTGGTCGAAGCCGACATAGCCGGGTGGCGCGCCGATCAGGCGCGACACGGTATGCCGCTCCATATATTCGCTCATGTCGAAGCGGAGTAGCTCGACGCCGAGCAATAACGCAAGCTGGCGCGCGACCTCGGTTTTACCGACGCCGGTGGGCCCCGAGAACATGTAGCAGCCGATCGGCTTGCCGGGCTCGCGCAGGCCGGCGCGCGACAGCTTGATCGCTGCGGCCAGCGCCTCGATGGCCCTGTCCTGGCCGAACACCACATGCTTCAAATCCTCGTCAATCGCCCGCAAGACCTCCTGGTCCGTCTTGGACACGGTCTTCGGCGGGATGCGGGCCATGGTGGCGACGGTCGATTCCACTTCCCTGACACCGATGGTCTTGCGCCGTTGCCGCTCCGGCAGAAGCATCTGCGAGGCGCCGGTCTCGTCGATCACATCGATCGCCTTGTCGGGCAGCTTGCGGTCATGGATGTACTTCGCCGACAGCTCGACCGCCGACTTGATCGCCTGCGAGGTGTAGCGCACGCGGTGAAAGTCCTCGAAATAGGGCTTGAGCCCCTTGAGGATTTCGATGGCGTCGGGCACCGACGGCTCGTTCACGTCGATCTTCTGGAAGCGCCGCACCAATGCGCGGTCCTTCTCGAAATGCTGACGGTATTCCTTGTAGGTGGTCGAGCCGATGCACCGCAGCGTACCCGATTGCAGCGCGGGCTTCAGCAGGTTTGAGGCGTCCATGGCGCCGCCCGACGTGGCGCCGGCGCCGATCACCGTGTGGATCTCGTCGATAAACATGATGGCGCCAGGATAGTTCTCGATCTCGCGCATCACCGCCTTGAGCCGCTCCTCGAAGTCGCCGCGATAGCGGGTGCCAGCGAGCAGCGCGCCCATGTCGAGCTGGAAGATGGTGGAATCGGAAAGCACCTCCGGCACATCGCCCATGACGATGCGGCGCGCAAGACCTTCGGCGATGGCCGTCTTGCCGACGCCAGGATCACCGACGAAGAGCGGGTTGTTCTTCTGCCGCCGGCACAGCACCTGAATGGTGCGCTGAATCTCTTGTGCCCGCCCAATGAGCGGATCGATCCGCCCGGCCCGCGCCTTCTGATTCAGGTTGATGCAATAGACTTCGAGCGCATCGGCGCCGCGCTTCTTCTCCTCGCCGCCATCGACCGTTGCGGCATCTTCTTCGACGCCGCGCACGGCGCGCGGCTCTGACATTCCGGCGCGCTTGGCAATGCCGTGGCTGATGTAGTTGACCGCGTCGAAACGGGTCATGTGCTGCTCTTGCAGGAAGAAGGCGGCATGACTCTCGCGCTCGGCGAAGATTGCGACGAGCACGTTGGCGCCCGTGACCTCCTCGTGGCCGGACGACTGCACATGGGCTACGGCGCGGTGGATGACGCGCTGGAAGCCGGCTGTCGGCTGCGCGTCGCCATGGGTGTCAAGCACGA
The DNA here is from genome assembly GCA_016869535.1 of Alphaproteobacteria bacterium. Classification (GTDB taxonomy): domain Bacteria; phylum Pseudomonadota; class Alphaproteobacteria; order Rhizobiales; family Methyloligellaceae; genus Methyloceanibacter. Next base: position 65,647 of record VGDX01000014.1, read on the forward strand.
GGCCAGCGAGATCGTTGTCGATATAGCCGGTGATCTTGTCGCGCAAAAGATCGAGATCCACATCGCAGGCGCGCATCACCGCCGCCGCGTCGCGATCGTCGATCAACGACAGGAGCAGATGTTCAAGCGTGGCGTATTCGTGGCTGCGCTCATTGGCGTATTGCAGAGCGCGCCTTAAAGCCTGCTCGAGACTGGTCGAAAACGAAGCCACTAAATCCTCACTCTTTCTCCATCGTACACTGCAGCGGGTGCTCATGCTGCCGGGCGAAGCTCGTCACTTGCGCTACTTTAGTCTCTGCTACCTCGTAAGTGTAGACCCCACATATACCCACGCCCTTCTGGTGGACGTGAAGCATGATGCGGGTCGCCTCCTCCGGAGGCTTGTTGAAGAAGCGCTCGAGCACGTACACGACGAAGTCCATCGGCGTGTAGTCGTCGTTGAGCAGCAGCACCTTGTAGAGGCTCGGCCGTTTGGTCTTCGGCCGCGTCTTGGTGATGATGTGGGTGCCGGTGTCGTCGCCCCGGCGAGGATCGCCGTTTCGCGCCATCGTCAGCCCCTATATGGTCTCTCTTCTCTCATCAACGAAGGTGCATTCTTTCACGCTTACGCCACCGTAAACCGGTGCGACTCTGCCACAAAACATAGCATAGAGAAAAAAAAGACCCGGGGCCAACCCCAGGTCTTTTTGACTTAGGAAGATGTGGAGTTTGTGGCGCCGTTATACAACCTTCTTGGTGAAGGCAGCCTCGACCGGCTTGTAGGCGTCCTTGGCCAGTCCGACATACATTTCGCCGAGCTTGGACATCTCGGCCATGTAGGTGTCATAGGCCTTTTTGGCGTACTGGGATTGAATTTCGATGGCCTGCTCGATCGACTTGGCGCCGATCAGCTGTTCGAAGGCGCGGGTACTATCCTCGAATGCCTTCTTGGAATAGTCGGTGACTTCGGCGGCAATCGCCTGGAAGCCCTTGTTCATCTCGCCGAACGAACGGACGGCCGCATCGAAGCCATCTTTACCTACTTTCTGAAACTCCTCGAAACCTTTGAGCATCTGAGCCCTCATCTGGAACCGGTTATGCGGAAATTGCTGCGAACGCGAACCGATATATATGCAATGCACAAAAAACGTCAATAAAAATTTTTGCGTTGCACAATAGCTCTTCACCAAACCCCTTAACGCTTTGGCAATAGGCGAAATTTAGCCTCGTCCTTTCCTGCGGCGTGGATGGCGCCCCAGCGTCCGCTAGGCCGAGGTTGGCGCAAAGGGGGGAATCGCCCCAAGGGAAGGCATCAAACGGGGGAAGGCCAAAGCCTTCGGGGATCAGGTGAGCAATCTCAAGCGTGAACCTTGGGCGCCCTTACGGCGATTGAGCTGCCTCGTATTCGCGCTGGTGGTTGGTCTGGCCGTTATCGTGTCGCCGTTGAGCCAGGCTTTCGCCAAAAGCAAGTCGTCGCGCCCGCCGGCAGTCGCCGCCTCCATCGTCGTCGACATGAAAACGGGACATATTCTCTATTCGCAGGATCCCGACAAGCCGCGCTCGCCCGCGTCACTGACCAAGGTCATGACCCTCTATATTCTGTTCGGCTATCTGAAAGCCGGCAAGATGACTCTCGACACCGATCTTGCGGTTACGCCACATGCCGCGAGCCAAGCACCGACCAAGCTTGGCCTGAAGTCGGGCTCCACCATCCGAGCATCCGATGCGATCAAAGGCATGGTCACCAAGTCGGCCAACGATGCTGCCACCGTCATCGCCGAGAATATCGCCGGCACAGAGCAAGATTTCGCGAGGCTGATGACTCAAACGGCGAAAACACTCGGCATGAAGAACACGGTGTTCCGCAACGCCTCCGGTCTGCCGAACACGGAGCAGACAACCACGGCGCGGGATATGGCGATCCTCGCCTCGCATGTGATCCGTGACTACCCGGAATATTACGCGCATTTCGAGACGCGCTATTTCACCTATAAGGGCCAGAGGCATCGCAACCACAACCGGCTCCTGTATGACTATCAGGGCACCGACGGCATCAAGACAGGCTACACGCGTGCAAGCGGCTTCAACCTCACCGCATCCGTCAAGCGCGGTGACAAGCATCTTGTCGCGGTGGTGCTTGGCGGCAGGACCGGCGCTGAACGCGACACCACAACGCGCATTCTGCTCGACAAATACTGGTCAGAGGCCTCGACCGGAAGGGCCAGGCCTCTGGTCGCCACCGCACAGCCACCGCTGCCGGAACCGAAGAAGCCTGTATTCGCCATGGCCGCGGCGGCGCCGAAACTCGCCTCCGTTGCCTCGGCCGAGGAAGGCGATCGGGGCGATCCCACCGACAGTTCCTCGGCCCGTCCGTCCTTGCTCGGCACAGCTGGCCCCATGAATCCAAGCGTCGCCGGTGCCTATCACGTTCAAGTCGGCGCCTTCACCTCCCTGCCCGAGGCCGAAAACCGGCTCGGCAAGGTACAGCAGCGCGCTTCAAAACTGCTCGAAGGACACCTGCCCTTCACCGCTACATTTATCAAAGGCGACACGGAATGGTATCGGGCACGCTTCGCCGGGTTCACGCAGGATGGCGCCCGCTCGACCTGCGACGCCTTGAAGGAGATGTCCCTCGACTGCGTGGTGATGACCGCCGAGTAGATCCGGCGATTACTTACCACCGAGAAGGACTTCTTTGGCCTCGTTGATGCGTGCGGCGAGATAAGTCGAACCGCCCTGGTCGGGATGCATCTTCTTCATCAGCTTGCGATGCGCCTGCTTGATGTCGTCCTCGCTGGCGCCAGGGCCGACGCCGAGCACGGCATAGGCTTCTTCGGCACTCATGCCACCTCCTTTGGAGCGTGAGCGCCCGGCCTTGGCTCTTTCGTCCGTATCGCGGTCGCGCCAGCCGGGAAGGCGCCAATCAAGATAGGCCTCGATCAGAGCAGCTTCCTGGGCACCATCGGTACGGAACTCGTGAAGCATCTCTATAAGATCGGGGTCGCCCAGCGAGGACAGGGTGCGGCCGGCAAATCGTCCTGCAAGACACTTGCCGTCCATGTCGCCGGTGTCATGATCGAGCGACATTTCCAGCCGGTCGGTCCGGACTTGCGATTTTTGCCCGGACGTTCCCGAGGAGCCGAACGGATTGCTTCTGACCCGTCCGAGCAGCGAGAGGCCGAACACGGCGAGAGGAATGGCGATGGGAAGCGCGCCACGCAAAATGAGAAAACCCGCGGCTGCAAGTGCCGCCACACCCCCGGCCTTCCGCGCGATAGCCGCCAGCTTGCTCGGGTCAGCCTGGGCAAACGCTCGCAAGCCTAAAATGAAAAGGATGAGCAGCGCACAACCGGCGAGAAAATAGACCATAATCGCAGCCGCTAGCCGAGCTGTTCGAGCAGGCGCTGCGCCGCTCCGCTTTTCGTCTCGGCGGTGAAATCCTTAAGCGCCTTGTGACCGCCGGTAGCGTAGACCGCAACGGCGGCGAGCAGGTCGCGGAGTTGCTGCGCAGAACCGGCGTCGAACCGGCAATAGGCCCCACGCGACAGCCGCGCGATCGCCTTGAAGGTGCGCTCAGCGCGTGTCTCGTGTCCTTCCTGAAAAACGAATACGGGCACACCGACAAGTCCCAACTCACCGGCAAGCCGGCTCAGATGATCGACATCCTCTTCCATGCAATCACCGACATAGACAAGTGCGTTGACCTTGCCGCGCTCGTTCTCGCGGCGCGCATGCGCCAGCACCTTGCGGATCTGTGTGTAGCCGCCCTCACAGGAAACACGCCGCATGAGACGTGCCAGCGCGTCGGGATCGCCGATCCATTTCGACGCTTGGCACTCATCATAGCCACGAAAATAGACGAGCTGCACATCGAGCCCACCCACCTGCTTGACCGCGTGGAACATGTCGGCCTGGAGCGCGAGGGCCATGTCCCAGGAGGGTTGCCGGCTCATGGTCGCGTCCATGGCGAAAATGAGTCGCCCCCGGCCAGTCGTGGCAGGCGTCATGGATCGCACGCGCTCAATAAAAGCATCGACCTCGGAGCGCGAGGATTGCGGCTGAGTCACCTTGCCGCTGGTCTCGCTCTTCACCGGGGTTTTGGGTTCGGCCATTCAGTTAGCGCTCCAGATCGTCTCATCCGAACTATACATGGACCCTTGCGCCCTCAGGTCAATGCTTTAGCGTGAATTCATGCTTCGTCACTCCCCGCGGCAAGCAGGGTGGCGTTGCCGCCAGAGGCGGTGAGGTCCGTTATTCGCACCCGCTCCACGGCGAAGGCTTCGAGATAACGGGGACCGCCGGCCTTCGGACCCGTACCGGAAAGACCCTCCCCGCCAAAGGGCTGAACGCCGACGACGGCGCCGATCTGATTTCGGTTCACATAGAGATTGCCGACCTTGACTCGCCCGGCGACGAAGTCCGCGGTCGCCTTGATGCGGGAATGCAGGCCGAGAGTAAGCCCGTAGCCACTGGCGTTGATCGCTTCGCAAACCTCGCCGAGCCGGTCGCCCGAGAAGCGCACTACGTGCAGGATCGGGCCGAAGACCTCATGCTTCAGCATGGCAATGGAGGAAATCTCGTAGATGGCGGGCGCTACATAGGTGCCGTGCGTGAGGTCGGGGCCAAGCGGCAGGTCTAGCAACTCACGGCCCTCTTTACGCATGCGTGTTTTGTGAGTTTCGAGCGCTGCGCGCGCGTCCTCGTCGATCACCGGGCCGACATCCGTAGCGTAATCGAGCGGGTCACCGACCTTCAGCTCGCGCGCGGCGCCAAGCAGCATGCGCAGGGTTTCGTCGGTGATATCTTCCTGGAGGAACAGCACGCGGAGCGCCGAACAGCGCTGGCCGGCGCCATCGAAGGCGGAAGCGAGCGCGTCGTCGACCACCTGTTCGGGCAGCGCGGAAGAATCCACGATCATGGCGTTGAGACCGCCAGTCTCGGCAATCAGTTTGGGGATCGGGCCATCACGCGCCGCAAGCGCCCGGTTGATGGCCATGCCGGTATCTGTGCCGCCGGTGAACACGATGCCGGAGATGCGCGGATCGCCTACCAGCACCGCGCCGACCACCTCGCCGCGTCCCGGCAGGAGATGCAGCACGTCTTGCGGAATGCCGGCTTGATGCATGAGGCGCACGGCGCGCGCGGCGATGAGCGGCGTCTGCTCGGCGGGCTTCGCCACCACCGCATTGCCCGCGGCGAGCGCGCCGGCGATCTGGCCGGTGAAGATGGCAAGCGGGAAGTTCCAGGGCGAGATCGCCGCGAACACGCCACTGCCATGCAGCGAAAGTTCGTTGCGTTCGCCGGTCGGGCCTTTCAGCAGACGCGGCTCGGCGAATTTCCGCCGCGCTTCGCCGGCATAGTAGCGCAGAAAGTCCACCGCTTCACGGACATCGCCCTGCGCGTTGCCGAGCATCTTGCCCGCTTCCCGCACCAGCAAGGCCATCAGGTTGACCCGGTCGGCTTCGAACAGATCCGCGGCATGGTCTAAGAGCACAGCACGTGCCTCTCCGCCCCACCTGTCCCAGTCGTCGCCGGCTGCCTTCGCCGCACTCACGGCTTTGTCGATGGATTTAGGATCGGCAGCGCGGACCGTTCCGACTTCAACGCGCCGGTCATGCGGCGAGGTGATCCATTCGGCCTCCCCCTCCTCGATCTCTTCGCCGCATACGATGGGATTGGCGGACGCGGGTTTACTCAAGGCCGCCCCCATTGCGCGCAGCAATGGCGCACGCGTTCCCGTCTCGAACAGCGGCAGACCCAAACTGTTCTTGCGCTCAGGCAGGAACAAGTCGGGCGGTGGCTGGATGAGCGGATGGGCTTTCTCTGCCAATGCCGCCGCCTTCTCCACCGGATCGGCGACTATGGCAGAGATCGGCGCCTCGTCGTCGGCGAGTCGATTGACGAAAGAGGTGTTGGCGCCGTTCTCGAGCAGGCGGCGCACGAGATAGGCCAGTAAGTCGCGATGCCCGCCCACCGGCGCGTAGATGCGGCATGGTCTCCCCAACGTCTCCGGCCGCACTACCTCGCGATGCAGCGCTTCGCCCATGCCGTAGAGCCGCTGGAACTCGTAAGGCCTATCGCCCGCAGCCTCGACGATAGCGGCGATGGTGTGCGCGTTATGGGTAGCGAATTGCGCGTAGAAGCAGTCGGGACGGGCGAGCAGCGCCCGCGAAGCGGCGAGATAGGAAACATCGGTGTTCACCTTGCGCGTGAACACGGGATAGGAGGCAAACCCCGCTTCCTGCGCCCATTTGATCTCGCTGTCCCAATACGCGCCCTTGACGAGCCGCACGGGGATGCGCCGATGGGTCGCCTCGGCCACACCGGCGAGCCAGTCGATCAACGGCAGGACGCGCTTGCTATAGGCCTGCACGGCAAGTCCGAACCCGTTCCAACCGGTAAAGCGGGGATCGGCCAAGAGCGGCTCGAGCAGCGCGAGCGACAGATCGAGTTTGTCGGCTTCTTCGGCGTCGATGGTGAGCGGCAGCCACGCTTCGTGCATAGCGGCTACCAGCGCAATAAGCCGCGGCATCAGCTCATCATGCAGCCGGGCTTCCTGCGACGGCTGATAACGAGGATGCAAGGCGGAGAGCTTCACCGACAGGCCGGGACGTCGTTCTAATTCCTCGTCGCTGCGCATCGTTGGCGGACCGGCCCAGGCGGCGACGGAAGCGACCGCATCCTCATAACGTTGCGTGTAGCGTTCGGCATCCTCCGCCGTGCGCGCCGCTTCGCCCAGCATGTCGAAGGAGAAGCGGTACCCTTGCGCCACTTCATCTTTAGTATTGGCGAGCGCCGCCTCAATCGTCTCCCCGAGCACGAATTGATCGCCCAGGATACGCATGGCCTGACGCACCGCCTGGCGGATCACCGGCTCGCCGCTCCGCGCGATCAGACGCTGGAGCCGACTCGTGAAGTCCTCGCCCGTTCCCTCGCCCCAATCGACGATGCGCCCGGTCAACATCAGGCCCCAGGTCGAGGCATTGACCAGAAGCGAGTCCGAGCGGCCGAGATGGCGGCCCCAATCACCCGAGCCGATGGTGCCCGCGATCAATCGGTCGGCGGTGGCTGCATCGGGAATGCGCAGCAGCGCCTCGGCGAGACAAAGCAGCAGCACCCCCTCCTCGCTCGACAACCCATATTCATGCAGGAAGGAATCAACACCGCCGGTCTCGTGGCGTCCCGCCCGCGCCGCTTCCACGAGCTTGGTGGCAAGCCGTTCGATGCGCAGGCCTTCCGCTTCGCTGACGCGTGCCTTGGCGATCAGGCCCTCGACCAGTGACCCTTCCTCGGCAAGCAGGGCAGCGCCGATCGCCTCGCGGCTCGGCAAAGACACGAACGCCTCGCTATCGAGCTTTGGCTTTGCCATAGGGGCAGTGTAAACCCTGCGGGGAATCGCTGCTATGGTCCGGTCCGGGAGGAGCCATGACCGCCATCGACCCAACCAGAACGGTCAAGGATTTACGACAGCAACTCGCCAAGTGGCGTGCGGCGGGCGAGACCATCGCGCTCGTGCCGACCATGGGCGCAATCCATTTCGGCCATCTCTCCTTGGTGGAGCTTGCCAAGAGCAAGGGCGATCGCGTCGTCGTGTCCCTGTTCGTCAACCCGGCGCAATTCGGGCCGCGCGAGGATTTCGCCACCTATCCACGGGACGAAGAAGGTGATCTCGTCAAACTCGGGGAAGCGGGTGTGGACCTCGTGTTCGTTCCTGACATAGCGGAGATGTATCCGAAGGGATTCAGCACCACGGTGACCATGAGCGATCTCACCGAGGGACTGTGCGGCGCGGCGCGGCCCAATCACTTCAATGGCGTCGCCACAGTGGTGACCAAACTGCTCTGGCAGGTCGCTCCTGACGTCGCCCTGTTCGGCGAGAAGGATTATCAGCAGCTTCTGGTGGTCCGGCGTCTGGTGCACGACCTCAATATTCCGGTCGAAATCGCCGCCGCGCCAATTGTGCGCGAAGAAGACGGCCTCGCCATCTCCTCGCGCAATGCCTATCTCTCGCCGGATCAGCGCAAGCGGGCGCCGATCTTCTACCAGACGCTACGCGAGCTCGCGCAAGATCTCGAGAGCGGTCGTGGCTGCGACTCGGCGATTGTCAAGGCACGGTACAAGCTGGAAGGGGCCGGGTTCCGCGTTGACTATGTGACGGTGCGCGATCCGGATACGCTCAAAACGTTGGAAGGGCCGGTAAAGCGCGCCCGCGTTCTCGCCGCCGCCTATCTCGGCCAGACGCGGTTGATAGACAATCTGCCCGTGCCACTGCCTACCAGCTAAGGACTTTCTAGCCGTATGCCATCAGGACCACAGGTACAGTATGTGACCAAACTGCAAGCTGCTCGCCGTCAGCTTGTCACCGCTATTCGACTGTTCTTTGACGACAGGGAGCCCGTCTCAGTGCACACGTTGGCTCATGCCAGTTGGGAAATTCTCAGCTGCCTTTGTCGGGCAGATGGAATCCACCCATTTGCCGAGAAGACCTCGATAATTTTAGAACAGGACGCCAGACAAATTCGGCGTATGGCATCGCGATATAAAAACTTTTTCAAGCATGCGGACCGCGATCCAGGTGAGGCCCTCGATGACTTTGGTGACCTGGAAAACGATTGGGTGTTATTTGCCGCAGCATCGGATCTGAAATCCTTATGCGACGACAAGGTGCCGATCGAGGTCATGGTGTTCTTTATTTGGTACCTTAACATCAATTTTCCGAAGGAGCTAAGAAATGCCGAATTACCCAACCAAGCGATGCAATATTGGCTATATCTCGGCGCAAAATACCTCGGGGACTCACGCCAGCAGAGCCGTGCCGAGCTAAAGCGTCGGGGCAGGGATATGTTAGGCGCATGGCTTCAAATGCCTGAAGTAATCAACTTACCGCACACCGACAGAACTCAAATCCAGTTCTGGTCTGACTAAGCACATTCCGGCAGCGTAGCCAAACGCGGTAGCAGATATGGACTAAACCTGCATAGACCACCAAAGCCCCTGATTTTTTCTACCAATCAATAAGCCGAAGCTCGCGCAATTCCTCGCGCATTCCGCGGGGGATGGCATCGTCGGTGCCGTCGAGGGCGCGCGCGTCGCGCGGCGCATCGGCCGCTTCGAGATAGCGCCAGCCTTGGAAAGCTCGGCGCGGATGCGGCCGCGTGGTCACGAGCTCCGGATCGAGTACGATACCGCAACAGGCTGTGCCGTCGTCTTTCTTGTCGGGTCGAAGATCGATCACGCGTTGGCGGACAAGTACGAAGCCCTTGATCACCCAATAGAGCGAGCCGCCATCGAGCACCTCGTCGCGCCGCCGCGGCGTTTGCAAGGTGCGGTGGCACAGTTCAGGACGTTTTCGCTCCCGCTTCAAGCGTTGCAAACGTTCGGCCTGCCACTCGGCAAGTTCCTGAACGGTATCGCAGCCGACACAGAGCTTGAGGAGATGCACGGTCATCGTCGTCAATGCGCCATGAACAGGGGAATGTTCGCTTCTTCCAGCATGGTGAGGGTCACACCGCCGAGAATGAACTCTCGCCAGCGGGAATGATGAAAAGCACCCATGACGATCATGTCGGCGCCGAGGTCTTTCGCCTTTGTCAGCAGAAGCCGACCGATATCCTCGTCGCGCGCCGGAATGCGCATGAGCTCCGCCTTCACGCCATGCCGCTCGAGATGCGTCACCATGTTTTCGGCCGGCACCTCCGCTTTGTCCCCTTGGTCGGCGCTCGTGACGCTCACCAACACCACGCGTTTAGCCGGCTTGAGAAAAGTCATCGCGTCGTTGAAGGCGCGGGCGGCTTCCGCGCTGCCGTCCCAGGCCACCACCATGGTCTTTAACGCAAGCTTGTCCGGCGCCGCTGGTACGATGAGGACCGGCCGGCCTGAAGCGAACAGGCAGCGTTCGGCCAGCGCATATTGGCCGAGCAGTGGATCGCCGTCGCGCGGCTGGCCGATGATGGCGAGATCGACATGGCGCGCGCAGCAGGCGAAGTGATGCGGGAACTCTTCGCTGATCCCCTGCACGAGACGGCCCTCGGCACTTACGCTTTCAGATTTCGCCCGTGCCTTGAAGGAGGCGAGCGCCGCCTCGCCTTGTGTTTTCACGCTTTGGAGAACCTCGGTCATGTCGGCAAATCCGACATCGGCGCCGTAAAGGGGTAAGATGGCCGTGGGCGCGAAGGCGATGCCGATCAGATGCGCGCCATGTTCCTTGGCAAGACCCACGGCGAAATCCACCCGGGCCTTGGCCGCTTCCGCGCCGTCTACATAGACGACAATGTCGTTCAGTCCCATCGGCCGTCGCCTTGCAACCGGAATAGAGCCTATAGCCCGCCTCGCCGATCCGCGCCACGCATTGCCTGATACTCATGCACAGGGGCGGTCTTTGGGCTAATTCGGCCGGCAGCCGTCGGGCGCATCGTTTGGCCTGGCCAAGTCGCAGCCAACATTGCGTTTTGCGGGTGCTGGGAACAGGGCATCGGTCCGCCCGGTCAACCAATAGGCAAAGAGCCCGGCCCATTCCCGCGCCGCCACATCGACCCGCCGCAAACCCTCCGAGACCTTGTCGAAGGGCCGCGTGAGATCGGCGGGGCCGCGCGTCCGGTAATCGACCGGCCACGGCTCGACATTGAAGCCGGCCTGGCGGAAAGCGCCGATGGAACGCGGCATATGATAGGCAGAGGTGATCAGCAGCCAGCGGCTGCCAGCGCCAAGCTCGCCCTTCGCTTCGAGTTCCTTTTTGAGCAACACGGCATTCTCGTAGGTGTCCCGCGCCGCGGATTCGAGGATCAGCCGGTCGCGCGACACTCCAAGCTCGGTGAGAAGCGCTGCGGCGCCTTTCGCCTCGCTGTCGGATTCGTAGAGGATGCCAGCATCACCGCCTGAGAATGCGATCTTCGCTTTCGGAAACCGGTTGGCGAGCATCGCCGCCTCGACCAGTCGTTCCGCCGATTCATTGAGCGCCGGCGCATTCCGTGCGGTGCCGACCAGCCGGTCCTCGGCCCCTCCCAGCACTATGAACCCGGCCGGCGCCGGCGGTTTATCGAGATCGGCGCGGGTGAACCGGTCTTCGAGCGGCAGGATCAGGACATTGCCAAGAGGCGACAGGCCGGCGACGAGCAGGAGAATGGCGCCGATGGTGACGAAGCGCCTCCCCCAGCGCGCCCAGCCCGTCCAGATCAGTATGGAGCCGTAACCGATGAGTAGCGCGATCAGCGTGGATGGCTGGAGCAGGAACCACAGCACTTTGGCGATATAGAAGAACATTCCGGTATCTCTCGGACCCTAGATTAACCACAAGGTGGCGAGACCGAGAAAGGCGAAGAAGCCCACGACATCGGTGACGGTGGTGACGAACACGCCGGATGCCACGGCCGGATCGATGTCGAAAAAATTGAGCGTGAGCGGGATCAGAATCCCCGCCAGCGCCGCGACGAAGAAATTCACGATCATCGCTGCCGCGATCACCAGACCAAGCTCGTCATTGCCGAACCAGAAATAGACCACCGTTCCCAACAACGTGGCGAACACCAATCCGTTCAGCAATCCCACCAGGGTCTCGCGGCCGATGACCCGATAGACGTTGGCGGGGCCAAGATCCCTGGTGGCGAGCGCGCGCACCGTGACCGTCATGGTCTGGTTCGCGGCATTGCCGCCCATCGACGCCACGATCGGCATCAGCACGGCAAGGACCACCATCTGTTCGATGGTCGCTTCGAACTGACTGATGACCCAGACGGCGAGCAAGGCCGCCCCGAGATTGATAAACAGCCAGACGAACCGGTGGCGCTGCGTCTGCCAGACCGTATCGGTGACCGCGGCGCCAGCCACGCCGCCCATGCTCAAAATGTCCTCTTCGGCTTCCTCCTGCACCACCTCGACCACGTCGTCGGCAGTGATGACGCCGACCAGTCTTTTGTCCGCATCGACCACCGGAGCGGAGGTGAGATTGTAGCGCTCGAACTCGCGCGCCACTTCTTCCTGATCGTCTTCGACCTGGATCGGACGAATATCATGTTCGGTGATGGCCTCGATATTGACGCCTCGCTTGGAGCGCAGCAAGCGATTGAGCGGGACGGCCCCGATCAGATGATAGGCGGGATCGACCACGAAGATTTCGTAGAAGCGGTCGGGGAGATCGTCGGCCAAGCGCATGAAGTCTATGGTCTGGCCGACCGACCAGTAAGGCGGCACGGCGATCAGGTCGGTCTGCATCAGGCGCCCGGCGGAATCCTCGGGATATTCGAGGCTGCGCTCGAGCGCGATCCGTTCGAAATAGGGAAGCTTGGCGAGGATATCGGACTGATCTTCCTTGTCGAGGTTCTCGATCAGGTAGACCGCTTCGTCCGAGTCGAGCTGCTGCAATGCCTCGGCGACCTGCTCGGCGGGCATCTCCTCGAGCAATTGGTCGCGTACCGTTTCGTCGAGCTCAGTCAGCGCCCCCGGCTTGAAGTCCTCGCCAAGCATGGCAATGAGGAGCTCTCGCTGCTCGGGCTTGAGCAACTCGATCAGGTCGGCGAGATCGGATTCATGCAGCCTAAGGGTGAGGTTGCGGACCTTGCCCGCATCGTTCTCATCGAGCGCGGAAGAAACGGCGTGCAGGAAGTCGGGGCGGATACCCCCTTCCTCGTCGCGCAGTTGAATCTCGCTTGCGACGTCCTGCATCGCCTGGGTCCAATCGCCGGGTTAGACGCTTCGCACGGGAAGGGCCGCGGAGTCCGGAGCCGCAACCGGTATGCCCGACAGTACGTCGGTACGCGCGGGTCGTCTCCGGCCTGCGATAGCAGGTGCCGCCCGGTCGCCAATAGACGCCCGTTACAAAGGAAATTCCAGCCCAAAAAGGAGCGTGGTTTTTAGTGACGCCGCCATCCCCTTACCTATTGGAAACGAGCGCCGGCAGGCCGGTAGCGCCGGCGCCGCTTGCGATTGGGGGCAACCGGCCGTTCTGCACTGCCTTTCCCGTTATTGCTAGGAACCGAGCTTTCCATTGCTACTTCGCCGACCACACTAATAGGTCGCTTGATTAGCCGCTCGATCGAACGCAGATGCGGCCGCTCGCTCGCGTCACAGAACGAGATGGCGATGCCTTCCGCGCCGGCGCGGGCGGTGCGCCCGATCCGGTGCACATAGCTTTCTGGCACGTTGGGCAGCTCGTAATTGATGACGTGAGTCACATCATCAACATCGATGCCGCGGGAGGCGATGTCGGTGGCGACAAGTACGGGCGAGCGTCCCTCGCGGAAGTTGTTCAGAGCGCGCTGGCGGGCGCCCTGCGATTTGTTGCCGTGCAGGGCTTCGGCAATTACGCCGCCGCGCGCAAGATGCCTCACGACCTTGTCCGCGCCATGCTTGGTCCGCGTGAAAACGATCACTCGGTCAAAGCCCGGCGTCGAAAGCAGCTCACTTAGCATGGACGCCTTACGGCTCGCGTCGAGGTGATGCACGCGCTGATCAATGCGCTCCACGGCTACGGTCTTAGCGGCAATTTCGATGCGTTTCGGCTCGAAAAGGATCTCGCGGGCAAGCTTCTCCACTTCCCGCGGCATCGTGGCGGAGAACAATAGCGTCTGCCGCTCGTCCGGTAGCAACGCCACAATCTTCCGCACGTCGTCGATGAATCCCATGTCGAGCATACGATCGGCTTCGTCCAGAATCAGAAATTCCGTGTAGCTTAGATCGACGTGGCGCTGATTGATGAGATCGAGGAGCCGGCCAGGCGTCGCGACGAGAATATCGACACCGCGCTTGAGCGCCTCAACCTGCGGGCGCTGACCAACGCCACCCATGATGACAGCCTGCCGCATACGCATGTGGCGGCCATAGGTCTTGATGCTGTCCGAGATCTGGATCGCAAGCTCGCGAGTGGGCGCCAGGATCAAGGCGCGCGCCGTGCGGGGTCGAGGCCGCTCGTCGTCCTCCGCGAGGTTCTGCAGGAGTGGTAACGTGAACGCCGCTGTCTTGCCGGTGCCGGTCTGAGCGATACCGAGAAGGTCGAAGCCGTCAAGAAGAAGGGGGACGGCCTGCGTCTGAATCGGCGTCGGCGTATTATAACTCGTGCTCTTGAGAGCACGCAGAAGAGGCTCGGCGAGGCCGAGTTCGTTAAAAGAAGTTACAGTCATCAGTCAATGTTCCTTATACGGGCGAGCGCGTGCGCAAAGGGGCACGGCACGCCCTTGGTGGGTGTCGCCATCCCACGCGCAGCTGGAACAGACGGATTGTTGTGAATAGGTCCCGGGATAAGACGCCCTAGTGTGGGCGAATCGCGCGATCGCGAGAAATTCTCCGCCACACATGGCGGTGCGGCCGATGAAAGTCAAGCGTCCTAAAATTTTAGAGAGTGGTGCGGTCGAGAGGAATCGAACCTCCACGAGCTAAGCTCACAGCGACCTCAACGCTGCGCGTCTACCATTTCCGCCACGACCGCAAAGGCTTGGGAATCCGGGATATGGCTATGGGCCGCTCCCCTCGCAAGCGAGGCCGGGCTGCCTTAGCAAACCTCACTTGGGGGTGCAAGGTTGGGCTTGCCAGCCGATTTTCGAGCCCCCACAAAGAGGATCATGACTGAACCGGCATTAGCGATGGCGACGCGCTCTACCCCGTCGCGCGATATCGAATGGCTAATCAGTTGCGGCCTCGTGCCATATGAAGAGGCCGTGCGCCACATGGAGGCACGTGTCGCTGCCATTGCCGCCGGCGAAGCAACCGAATGCGTGTGGCTGCTCGAGCATCCGCCGATCTATACCGCAGGCACCAGCGCCGATCTTGCCGAACTGCTCGATCCGCATCGCTTCCCGGTGTTTCGCACCGGTCGCGGCGGCCGCTTCACCTATCACGGCCCCGGCCAGCGCGTGGCCTATGTCATGCTCGATCTCAACAAGCGCGGGCGCGACGTCAGGGCCCATGTCGGAACGCTTGAAGACTGGCTGATCGCGGCGCTGGCGCGGCTCGGCGCGGATGGCGAGCGGCACAAGGACCAGGTCGGTATTTTCACCGGCGGCGCCAAGATCGCCTCGATCGGCGTGCGCGTGCGCCGCTGGGTGACGTTTCATGGGGCGAGCCTCAATGTCAGCCCCGACCTCGAACATTTCTCCGGCATCGTGCCGTGCGGCTTAACCGTACCGGTGACAAGCCTCGAAGCGCTAGGTCTGGCAACCGACATGGATCACGTCGATGCTGTGCTGCGCGAGAGCTTCACGGCCCGCTTCAATGCGTCGGTAGCACCTTGAAGCCTGACGGTGGCGCACCACCCTGATCGGTAATGATGACGTTCGTGACCCCGGCATCGCGCGGGCCTTGCGCGCAACTTCGCAGCATCGCTTCGACCTGGGCGGGAGGGCCGGAGAACACTGCTTCGACACTGCCGTCGCGGCGATTGCGCACCCAGCCGTCGAGTCCTAGCGTGCGTGCTTTTTCCTCGGTCCAGGCGCGGAAAAATACACCTTGCACGCGCCCCTCGATCCTCACCGTCACTGTACGCCTGTCTTCGGTCACGCGAATTCGAGGATCACGGCGTCGACATTGAGACTATCGCCGGGCTTGGCCAGGATCTTTGACACTTTGGCGTCGCGCTCGGCCTTGAGCACATTCTCCATTTTCATCGCCTCGACCACGCAAAGCGGATCGCCGGCCGCCACTGCCTGGCCTTCACAGACCGCGAGCGACACCACGAGGCCCGGCATCGGGCAGAGCAGGAACTTCGACGTGTCGGGTTTCTCCTTGACCGGCATCAGAGCTTCGAGCTCGGCCTCGGCCTCGGTGAACACACGGACCGGAACTTCCACTCCTTGAAAGATTAGCGACGTACCGTTCAATATCGGACGCACCTGCATCGCCGCAGGCTTGCCGTCAACAGTTCCTTCCCACACGGAAGCACCGAACCACCAGGACGACTCAAGCGTGACGCGCCGCTGCCGTTCTCCCGTCCCCTTGCCGCCCATGGTCACGACCATCGGACCGTCAGGGCCACCTTCGACCGTGACGCGGTTCAACTCCTCGCCGAGCTGGACGATGCGCGTGACGGCGAAGCGCACAGGCTCGCCATGCATCTGCTGGGTGATGGCGCGGCGCCGCTGATTGGAGAGATGGTCGATGCTGGCAGCCACCGCAATCAGTGCGTCGCGGACCTCCCCCTTTGGCGCAGACGGTTGAAATCCTTCGGGAAATTCCTCGGCTATGAATTTGGTGGAGAGGCGCCCGTCGCGCCATCTTTCGTTCCGCATCAGCACGGCGAGGAACGGAATGTTGTGACGGAAGCCATCGATGGCGAAGGCATCGAGCGCGCGCCCCATCTGCTCGATGGCCTGAAGACGCTTTGACGCATGCGTAACGAGCTTGGCAATCATCGGATCGTAATAGACCGAGATCTCGCCACCCTCCTCGACGCCGGAGTCGAGGCGCGTCGTGACACCTTTCTCGGTGCCGAGTTTCGGCGGCTGGTAACGAACGAGCCGTCCCGTCGAAGGCAGGAAGTTGCGCGTCGGATCCTCGGCATAGACACGCGCCTCGACGGCCGAGCCCTTGAGCGTCACATCCTTCTGCTTGATGGCGAGCTTATCGCCCGCGGCGACTTTCAGCATCTGCTCGACGAGATCGAGTCCGGTGACGAGTTCCGTCACCGGGTGCTCGACCTGGAGACGCGTATTCATCTCCAGGAAATAGAAGTTGCGCTTCTTGTCGACGATGAATTCGACGGTACCTGCTGAGTCGTAGCCGACCGCCTTAGACAGCGCGACAGCTTGCGCACCCATCGCCGCGCGTGTCTTGGCGTCGATGAACGGACTTGGCGCTTCCTCGATGACCTTCTGGTTGCGCCGTTGAATCGAGCACTCGCGCTCGCCGAGATGGATGATATTGCCGTGCTTGTCGCCGAGCACCTGGATCTCGATATGCCGCGGCTCCTCGATATATTTCTCGATGAACACGCGGTCGTCGCCGAAGCTCGACTTGGCCTCCGACTTGGAAGAGGTGAAGCCTTCCGCCACCTCCTTGGCGCTATAGGCGATGCGCATGCCCTTGCCGCCGCCGCCCGCCGAGGCCTTGATCATCACCGGGAAGCCGATCTCCTCGGCGATCTTCACCGCGTCCTTGGCGGTGTCGATCACGCCCAGATGGCCGGGAACGGTCGAGACCTTGGCTTTTGCGGCAAGCTTTTTCGACTCGATCTTGTCGCCCATGGCCTCGATGGCCCGGGGGTTCGGCCCGACAAATGTGATGCCTTCCTTTTCAAGCGCGCGGGCAAAGGCGGCGTTCTCGGAAAGAAAACCGTAACCCGGATGCACCGCGTCGGCCCCGGTCGATTTGGCAGCGGCAACGATCTTGGCGATGTCGAGATAGGAGTGGGCGGCGGCTGCCGGGCCGATGGCCACCGCTTCGTCGGCCATCTCTACATGGAGGGCGTCGCGGTCGGCCTCGGAATAGACGGCAACCGTATGGATACCGAGCCGCTTGGCGGTACGGATGATGCGGCAGGCGATCTCGCCCCGATTGGCGATGAGAAGCTTGGCGAACATGAGGTCCCCGGCCCAATTTGGCTCGTGGCTTTCTAGTGGCTTGATCGGGGCGAGTAAACTGGGGGGAGCCTTTTAAGGTGTACGACCCCTATTCCGCGGCGGTGGGAAGAGACTTCCGGCCTTTGCCGGTTTCGCTCTTGGATTCGTTCGGGAACATAACCCCGGCTTCCGCCTCGGCGTCCAGGTCATTCTTGCCTCCGGCCTCCTTAGCTTCGAGGGCCTCCTTCGCCTTCAGGTGGTCCCTGGCGATATAGGTGTAGATCACCGGCGTCACGAACAGGGTGAACAACGTACCGATGATCATCCCAGCGAAGATGACGATGCCGATGTCGAAGCGCGCGGCCCCGCCAGCGCCGCCGGCAATCAGCAGCGGCACCATGGCCACGACCATGGCTGCCGTGGTCATGAGGATCGGCCGCAAGCGAATGGCGGCGGCATGCTCGATTGCCTCGCGGCGTCCGTAACCCTGCTCCTGAAGCCGGTTGGCGAAGTCCACCATCAAGATGCCGTGCTTTGAGATAAGTCCGATCAAGGTGACGAGTCCGATCTGCGTGTAGATGTTGATGGTGGCGAGCCCGGCAGTGAGCGGGATCAGCGCGCCGAAAATGGCGGTCGGCAGCGCGATGAGAATGATCAGCGGGTCGCGGAAACTTTCGTATTGCGCCGCAAGCACCAGGAAGATGATCACCAGTGCAAAGATGAAGGTATAGACGAGCGTATTGCCCTCCTGCACGAATTGCCGGCTCTCGCCTTGGAAGTCGTACATGAACCCTTCGGGGAAGCTCTCGGCCGCCTTCTGCTTGAGAAAGTCGATGGCTTCGCCCACCGTACGCCCCGGAAAGGGCACCGCGACTAACGTCGCCGAGTTGAGCTGCTGGAAATTGGTCAACGCATTCGGCTGGACCGTCTGCGT
The DNA here is from genome assembly GCA_016869535.1 of Alphaproteobacteria bacterium. Taxonomy (GTDB): domain Bacteria; phylum Pseudomonadota; class Alphaproteobacteria; order Rhizobiales; family Methyloligellaceae; genus Methyloceanibacter. Next base: position 84,040 of record VGDX01000014.1, read on the forward strand.
CACCGTGGCGACGTTTGATAGCGGCACCAGCGAACCGTCGCGCGCGCGTACCTGATAACGGGTGAGCCAATCCTCATCGAGCCTGAATTCGCGCGGCACCTGGGGAATGACCCGATAGCTCCGGCCGTAAAGGTCGAACAGATTGACGTAGTTGCCGCCCAACAGCGTTGCCAGCGAGTTGCCAATATCAGACATGGTGATGCCGAGGCGGTTGGCCTTGTCATGGTCGATATTGAATTCGATCTGCGGTTTCTCGAAGCGGAGGTCGTAATCGCTGAAGATAAACAGACCGCTCTCCTTTGCCGACTTCACGACATCGGCGAGCACGTCAGCAAGCTCGCGAAAATCGTGCGTGGTGGTGATGACGAATTGCACCGGTGGTCCACCGACCGAACCGGGCAAGGCCGGCGGCGAAAAAGCCAGCGCCTGTGCTGTCGCGATGCCTGCAATCTTGGGCGACAGCTCCTGAAGCACCTCTTTCTGACTGCGCTCCCGCTCACCCCAAGGCTTTAGCAGTAGCCCGACGAAGCCCTGCTGCACGTCAGGCATGCCGTTGATGGCGAAGACGTGCTCCTCTTCGGGCACTGAACTGAACACGCGGTAGAGCTGTTGGGTGGCATCCTCCAGATAGTCGAGATTGGCGTATTGCGGTGTCTTGACGATACTGAAGAGAATGCCTTGGTCCTCTTCCGGCGCGAGTTCCCGCTGTGTGGTCATGTACATGAGACCGGTACCGAAGATCACTCCGGCCAGAACCAGCACAGTCACGGGCCGGTAATTGAGCGTGCCATGCAGTCGGCGTTGATAGCGCTGCTTCAAGCTTTCGAAGCGCCGGTCGAGCCATGCCGTGAGTCTGCCTTCACCCCCCTCCTCTTTCCCCTTGAGCAGCTTGGAGCACATCATGGGTGACAGAGTGAGCGCGATGATGCCGGAAACGATCACGGCGCCAGCCAGGGTGAAGGCGAATTCGCGGAACAGCGCGCCGGTGAGTCCCGACACGAAGCCGATCGGCGCGAACACCGCAGCGAGTGTGATAGTCATGGCGATGACCGGATAGACGATCTCGCGCGCACCGAGCAGGGCCGCCTGGAACGGGCGCATGCCGTCCTCTATATGCCGGTAGATGTTCTCGACCACGACAATGGCGTCGTCGACCACAAGGCCGATGGCAAGCACGAGCGCGAGCAAGGTCATCAAATTGATGGAGTAGCCGAGCGCCATCAGCGCGGCCAGCACACCTATCAACGACAGTGGGATGGTGACGATGGGGATGAGTGTCGACCTGAAGTTCCCCAGGAACAGGAAGATCACGACAATGACGATGATCGCCGCCTCACCCAGCGTCACCGCCACTTCCCACAATGAGGCGCGAATGAAATTGGTGGCGTCGTAGGCGATATCGGCACTAAGCCCTGGCGGCAATTCTCTTTGAATCTGCGGAAAAGTCTCCCGCACGTCCGTAATCACCGTCAGCGGATTAGCGGTGGGCGTGGCATAGACACCGAGAAATACGGCCTTAGACCCGTCGAATACCGACGACGAGTCGGCGTTTTCCGGCCCCAGTTCGATCTCGGCGATATCGCCCAGGCGAACTAGTGAATCGCCTCTGGCCATGACCACCAGGCGCCCGAAAGCTTCGGGACTGTGCAGCGACGTTTTGGCGTCGATATTGGTCTGGATGAAATCGCCCTTCACTTGGCCTGGCGCCGATGTGAAATTATTGCTGGCGAGCGCGTTACGCACGTCGAGCGGTGTCACCCCGAGCGCGGCCATGCGATCGGGGTCAAGCCAAACACGCATGGAGAAGACCTGGCCACCAATCATTTGCGCATTGGCCACGCCCTCGATGGTCTGCAGTTTCGGTTGCACCACGCGCTGGAGATAGTCGCTGATCTGCGTGGACGTCATCACGTCCGAGTTGAAGGAGAGATACATCAGGGCGTAGCCCTCGCCCGTCTGCTTGGTGACGACCGAGTCGTTGGCCTCGCGTGGCAGGATGCTTTTCACCTGAGCGATCTTCGACAACACATCGGTCATGGCCCGGTCGGGATCGGCGTCGAGCTTCAGGTTGAGAGTCACCGTGCTCACATTCTGCGTGGAGGTGGAGACAAGCGTATCGATACCTTCCGCGCTGGCCACCGCCTGCTGAATCGGCACGGTGATGAAACCCTGGATCAGGTCGGCATTGGCGCCGGGATACGTGGTGATAACGGTGATCGTCGTGTTGGACAGTTCGGGATATTGCCGGATCGGTAACTTGAAGCCCGCTTGGGCGCCGATCAGCAGGATGAGCAGGCTGACCACGGTGGCCAGCACCGGCCGCTTAATGAAGATGTCGGTGAAGCTCATGCCGGATTACTGCTTGGGGAGTACCGCTGGAGGCTTAAGCGCGTCGGCGTTATTGACCTGGATGGCGGCGCCAGGCTGGAGCTTGAGCTGACCGCTGGTGATCACCTGCTCGCCAGCTTCAAGGCCCTCGAGGATGGCGATCCTGCCTTCCTCCACCTGGCCGACTTTGACGAAGCGACGCTCGGCGATAAGCTTCGGCCCCTCTTCCGGTGCATCGGCGGCGATCGCCGCTCCGGTTCGCTCGGTCGAGGCCGTCGAAGGCGCCTGCTCTTCCGCCGAGCCCTCCTTAACCACCCAGACGCTATCGCCATAGAGACTATAGGTGAGTGCCGTGCGCGGGACGGTGACGAGCTCCCGCGGCTCACCGGCCAGTACGGCGGTATTGGCGAACATGCCAGGCAGAAGCTTGCGGTCGGGATTCGGCAAGGTGCCGCGGACCATCAAGGTGCGCGCATCTTGGCTCAGACGCGCATCGAGCGCCGAGACCTCCCCCTTGAATACCTCGCCGGGATAAGTATCGACGGTCAGCTCGATCTTGGAGCCGATCTTGAACTTCGAAACCTCACTCTCCGGCACGGGAAAATCGACCCAGATCGGGTCGAACGACTGGAGCCAGACCAGCGCCTGACCCGGCGACACATACTGCCCCTTTTCAACCCGGCGCAGACCGAGTGTGCCGGAAAACGGTGCGGTAATGGTCTTTTGCGCGATGATGGCATCGATACGCTCAACCGACGCCGCAGCCGAGTCGCGTTTGGCAACCGAGGTATCGAGTATGGCTTGCGAGACCGCATCCTTCTTAACAAGGCTGGCTTTCCGCTCACGGTCGAGCTCGGCCTCATGCAGCAACGCCTTGGCGCTGAGCAAATCCGCTTCTTCCACCGAGATGTCGAGCTGTACGAGTTTCTCG
>VGDX01000015.1 GCA_016869535.1 Alphaproteobacteria bacterium
ATGATGAAGTCGGCCGCCTCGCCGTCGTCATTTTCGAGCAGCTCCTTGAGACGGGCGAGGGGTGCCAAGACCTGGGCCGGATCGCCTTGGCCGTCGCCAGCGCCGTTACCGCCGGCGTCTTCGGGCAGCGCCGTGCGGATCGATACAAGGACCGGGTCGAGCGATTGTTTCAGCGCCGCGATCGCCCCGTCGATGCCATTGCCTGTTCTAATCGCCGTTTCGGCTTCCGCGGCCGCCTCCGCCAGCGAGGTGGCCCCAAGCGTGCCGGCCGCGCCCTTCAATGAATGCGCGGCGCGTTCGGCGCTCGCCGCGTCGCCGATTTTCAGCGCGTTCTGCATGGTATCGATGATGTATTCCTGCTGCTCGGCAAATTTGCGCAGCAGCGTCTCGTAGCGGCCGCGATTTCCTCCGGTGCGCGTTAGACCCGACCGCACATCGATGCCGGGGATGTCGAGTACTGCCGCCTCAGCCGCGGCTGCAGCCGCCTTGCCGCCACCGGTGTCCGCGCGTTTCACCTCGATACGGCCGTCCTTGCGCCTGATCCAGCGCAGGAGCACGCCGAATAGCTGGTCGGGATCGATCGGCTTGGCGATATGGTCGTTCATGCCGGCTTCGAGACAGGCCTCGCGATCCGACGCCATGGCGTTGGCGGTCATGGCGATGATGGGCAGTCCCGTATAGTGGGGATTGGCGCGGAGCGCGCGCGTCGCCTCGATGCCGTCCATCACCGGCATCTGCATATCCATCAGCACAACATCGTAATCGTTGTCCTTGATCATCTGTAGGGCAATCTCGCCGTTCTCGGCCAGATCGACGAACACCTCGGCATCCTCTAGCTGACCTATGGCCACTTCCTGGTTGATCTCGTTGTCCTCGACCAGCAGCACGCGCGCACCGCGCATCCGGTCGATATCGAAGGAGGGTCGCGCCTGTGTGGGCTCTGTGATTTCGCGGTCGGCGCCGAGCGCCGTCACCGCCGTGTCGAACAGGATCGAGGAGGTCACCGGCTTGATCAGCACATTCTCAAAACCGCTTTCTTCCGCCTGCTTCAGCACCTCCTCGCGGCCGTAAGCGGTGACCATGACGAGATGGGGCGGGGTCTCCTCCAATTCGAGAAGGCGCTTGCCGGTCTCAACGCCATTCAGCCCCGGCATCTGCCAATCTATGAAGGCGATCTCGTAGGGCTCGCCGAGCATGGCGGCTTGGCGCACCATGTCGATTGCCTCTTCGCCGGAGGCTGCTTCGTCGGCGATGAAGGTCATGTTGGTGAGCATATTGGCGAGCACGGCGCGAGCATGCGGATTGTCGTCGATGATCAGCACGCGTCTGCCGCGCAAATCCGACTGCAGGAGGCGGGGACGCACGATGGCCGTCCCCCTGCCGAGCCGGGCGGTGAAGCGAAAGACCGAGCCTTTGCCTGGTTCGCTTTCCACCGTTACCTCGCCGCCCATCAGCTCGGTAAGCTGCTTGGAGATGGCGAGCCCAAGTCCCGTGCCGCCATATTTGCGCGTGGTCGAGGCATCGGCCTGCTCGAAGGCCTGGAACAGGCGGCCGATCTGAGCCTCGGTCATGCCGATGCCGGTGTCCTGGACCGAGAATTCCACGAGTTGGCTGTCAGATGCGTCCTCCAGCACGCACACTTGCACCAGGATCTCGCCGGTCTCGGTGAACTTCACCGCATTATTGCAGAAATTGATGAGAATCTGCCCGAGCCTTAACGGATCGCCGCGGAAATGGGTCGAAACATTTGGTGCCACTTCGAATATCAGTTCGAGCCCCTTTGCCGAGGCTTTTTCCGACATCAGATTCCCGACATTCTCCAGCACCTTGTCGAGATCGAAGTCGATGTTTTCGATCGAGAGCTTTCCTGCCTCGATCTTCGAAAAATCGAGAATGTCGTTGATGATGCCGAGCAGATGCTGACCCGAACTCTTGATCTTCTGCACATAATCGCGCTGGCGCGGAGTGAGGTCGGTCTTGAGTGCAAGATGTGAGAGCCCGATCACCGCGTTCATCGGTGTCCTGATCTCGTGGCTCATATTGGCGAGGAAGATGCTCTTGGCTTCGTTGGCTTCGAGTGCGGCCTGCGTAGCTTTTTCCAGCTCGGCCTGCGCCGCTTCGAACGCGAGCTCAGCCTCCTTGCGTTCGGTGATGTCGTTCCAGGAACCGACCACTTCAACCGGGCGACCTTCGGCATCTCGGATCAGATGCTGCTCGTCGCTCACCCAGACATAACTGCCGTCCTTCTTGCTGAAGCGGTACTCGGTACGGTTCTCGCCGCTGCGGAACAGCTCGACCTGCTTGGCCTCGACCTCGGGCAGATCGTCAGGATGTACATGGCTGCGCCAGAAATCGGCATCACGCATATATTCCTCGGGACGAAAGCCGAGCAGCGGCTCGATACTGGCGCTGACGAAGGTCGGGGCAAAATCGCCGGTGGCAGCGAAGCTGTAGACCACCACGGGCGCCGCGCCGAGCAGCACATCAAGTCGAGCCCGCGCTCTTTCGCGTGAGGCCTCGGCCTCCTTGCGTTGGGTGATATCGGTCCAGGAGCCGACGATCTCGATTGGCTTGCCTTCGCCGTCGCGGACCACTTGCTGCCGGTCGTGCACCCAGAAATAGGAGCCGTCATCGCGGCGGATGCGGTATTCGATAGAGCCCCGATTGGCCTCGAACATGCGATCGACCCAGTCGTTGATACCTTTAACGTCATCGGGGTGCACGCGGTCGCGCCATAGATACGGATTGTCGAGATACTGCCGTGGGGTGCAGCCGAACAGCTTGGTGACGCTGTCGCTCACGAAGGTCGGCGTGTAGTCGCCATGCGCCTCGCGGCAATAGATCACTGCGGGCGAGGCGTTGAGCAGACGACCGAGATGCTCATGCGCCGAGGCCTGAACGTCGGCGATGCGGCGGAGGTCCTTCTTCTCCTGGGCTTGGGACGCTTCGGCCAGCGCCTGCTCGACGATGGAGGCAATCCCCTCGGCATCGACCGACTTGGGATCGGCGCCCAACAGGCGCAAAATTGCGCCAGCGACGGTCTCAGAGGCTTTCCGGGCGCTCGACATCACTGAATCCACTCGACTTGGCGGGGAGGGGTCTTTGTCCCCTTTCCCTGATAGGGCAGGAGCCTATGCCATCCAGTTCTAACCGCAAATCCCCCTTTAGGCTCTTTTTCCTTGGAGAGGCGACCTCGTCCTCGCCATATGGCGAAAGCCAATCCCGTTCATCCAGGGGTGGAACCGACAGGCGCTCCACCACCTATGCCATAGAGGCGCCGCGCGGTTCGGGCGACACCACCGTCAAGGGTGCGCCTACTCATATCTTAGTGCGTCGATCGGATTGAGCAGCGAAGCGCGCCGCGCCGGATAATAGCCGAAGAACACACCGACAAGTCCCGCCGAGACAAGCGCGATGAGGACAAGATCGGGCGAGAGAGCGATCGGCCAATCGCCCCAGATGGACATGGCGAGCGCGGCACTGCCGCCGATCAGAAGTCCGATCAGGCCGCCGGCTATGCAGAGCGTCACGGCCTCGATCAAAAACTGACTCAAGATATCCTTGCGGCGCGCGCCGACCGCCATACGCAGGCCGATTTCTTTGGTGCGCTCCGTCACCGACACCAGCATGATATTCATAATACCTATGCCACCGACGATCAGCGAGATGACGGCTGTGGCACCGAGCAGCAGACTCAAGATGCTGAGCGTCTCGGCGCGGGTACGGATGAACTCCGCCATGTCGCGCACGCGGAAATCGTCAGGCGCGCCGCTGCGCACGCGCCGCCGATCCCTGAGCAGGGTTTCAATCTCGACTTGCGCGTCACTCATCGCCTCAGGTGTGGACATCGCCACCATGATGGTGCGGAGATTGTCCGGCACGGTTTCTTCGGCACCGAATAGGCGGCGACGCGCGGTGGTCAGCGGCACGAGCGCCACGTCGTCCTGATCGCTGCCCCAGCCTGACTGGCCTTTCATGGTCAGAAGTCCGATCACGGTGAAGGGCACGTTCATGATGCGGAGCTGCTCGCCCATCACAGGATCGTTGCCGAACAGCTCACGCGCCGCCGTGGCGCCGAGGATTACCACCTTGGCGCCGGAGCGAAGCTCTGTGTCGGTGAAATTGCGGCCCTCGGCTAGCGCCCAGTCGCGGGCGATGAGGAACTCATCATTCACGCCATTGACCTGGGTGGTCCAGTTGCTCGATCCGGCCACCAGCGGGGCCGAACCCTGGACCACGCCGGCGATCGCCGCGATGCCGGGAACTTTGGCGCGGATGGCTTCGAGGTCGCGGTCGGAGAGCGCTGTTGCCGTACCTTCCCCGGCACGCCTGCCACCGGAGGTGAACGATCCCGGCGAGATCATCAGCAGATTGGTGCCGAGCGCGGCGATGCGCTGTTCTATGGCCTGGCTCGCGCCGCTTGCTATCGATACCATGACGATCACCGAGGCCACGCCGATAATGACGCCTAGCATGGCGAGAAAACTTCTTAGTGCATGCGCTTGAAGCGCGGTGAGAGCAGCCCTGAGGGAGGCGAACGGGTTCACGGTGTGTCCTCCACGATCTGGCCATCGCGGAAGGTGATACGCCGGTGTGCACGCCTGGCAATATCCGGCTCGTGCGTGACGATGATCACGGTGATGCCGGTCGCATTCAGTTCCTCGAACAGGCCGATGATCTCGTCCGTGGTATGGCTGTCGAGCGCGCCGGTCGGCTCGTCGGCGAGTAGGATATGCGGATCGTTGACGAGCGCCCGGGCGATGGCCACGCGCTGTTGCTGGCCACCTGAGAGTTCGGAGGGTTGATGCTGTTGGCGGTCGGCAAGACCGACCTGGCTGAGGTGGGCTCTAGCCTTTTCACGCGCATCGGCGTGGCCGTTACGCGCATAGAGGAGGGGGAGGGCGACATTGTCGAGCGCGCTCGTCCGGGCCAGCAGATTGAAGGTCTGGAACACGAAGCCGATTTTTTCATTGCGGTAGGCCGCAAGCTGATCCGGCCCCAGCCTGCCAAGCTCGCGCCCCTCGAATTGAAGCGAGCCGCTGGTCGGGGTGTCCAATGCACCGATGAGATTCATGAAAGTCGATTTGCCGGAGCCGGATGCGCCGGTGACGGCAAGATATTCGCCGCTCTCGATCTCGACGTTGATGCCCTGAAGGGCTCCGATCACACTGCCGCCGAGCCGGTAAGTCTTGACCAGATCGCGAGCCACGATCTGGGGGGAAGTGGTGGTCATCACTGGGGAAGCTCGCGCACGCGGACCACGACCTGGGCGCCTTCGGCCAAGCCGTCGGTGATTTCCGTCAAATAGGGATCGGCAAGACCAAGACGAACCTCATAGGGAACGAGTGTGCCGCCTTCATAGGTCCAGAGCGTCGCCCGGCGCGGGCCAGTCGATCTTTGCCGCTGTAACTCTTCAAAGCGCTTGTATTTCTCCGTCGTGAGCACGGACCGGAGCACCTTGGCGATACGAAGCTGCGCCTGCTGGCGCATGTCTTCCTGAGCCGTAGCAGTCCCTGCTGCGCTTGCCGCGTTACGGATGGCAGCAAATTCGGCTTCGAGCCCGTCATTGATCTTGCGCAGTTCATCCTCGCCGAGCTCGAGTTGTTCTTTAATTCTTGCCAGGAAGCGCGCCCGGCGATCACTGCCGAGCGGGTTGACGCCGCTCGCCCAGCTATCGCGAACGAGCGCGGCTTGAGCCGCGCCGCGCGGCTGATAGCGCAACGCTTCGTTGGGTACCACGACTACCTGCTTATGCTCGCCGGTGATGATCTCCACATTGGCGGTCATGCCGGGCAGAAGATGTCCGTGCAAATTATCGGCGGAGATCACGACCGTGTAGGTGACAACGTTCGTCAACGAAACGGGTGCGAGCCTGATTTGCTCGACGACACCCTTGAACGTCGTGTCGGGATAAGCATCGACCGTGAAAGAAACGGAATTTTCGCGCGTGACTTGACCGATATCGGCCTCGTCGACCTGAGCGTCGATCTCCACCTTGGACAGATCCTGGGCGATGGTGAAGAGCTTTGGTGCCGTCATGCTGGCGGCCACGGTCTGGCCCGGCTCGGCGAGCCGTTCGATCACCACCCCGTCAATGGGCGAACGGATATAGGTGCGTTCGAGATCGATGCGGGCGCTATCCCGCGTCGCCTCGCGCTGCGCCAGCGTGGCTTTCGCGTTCTCGACATTGGCCTTGGCGATGGCGAGATCGGCCGTGGCGCTCTGCTGGGCGGCTATCGCCGTATCGAGAGCGGCTTGAGCGCCGACACCTTTCCTCACCAGTTCATCCGCGCGCTGATGATCGAGATTGGCCTTATGCAGATTGGCCTCGGCGCGATTGACGCTCGCTTCCTGGAGCGCGACATTGGCTTTGGCGACGGCGACGCCGGCTTCTTCCTCGCGCACGCGCGTCTCAAAGGTCGAGGGCTCGATCCGGGCCAGGACCTCTCCCAACTTTACCTCAGAGGTGAAATCGACATTGACTTCGCCGATATTGCCGGAGAGCTGCGAACCGATCTCCACCGTGCCGAGCGCTCGGACCGTACCCGAGGTCGACACCGTGCGGCGCACGTCGCCGCGTGTGGCGGCGACCGTCTGAATGTCGAGTGTGGTCGCCTGGCGTTGCTGCCAATAATAGTAGCCAGCCGCGCCCGCGACGCCCACGACGAGCAAGATCAGCAGCCAACGAAGACCCATGCTTCCGCCCGCTTTCCCTGGGATTCCTGCTCTTACCACGAACCCGCAAGATCAGACCGTTACAAAACGGCAAGGATGTGAATGACCGCAAAGACCTGAACGGCGCCTGAACGGTGCCCGCTGACAGAAAGGGTAAACAAGGGGTTAAAGACCGAGGGGATAGGTCTCTTCGGGACCGGCGGCATAGGCCGAGACAGGCCCGGCGGCGACTGCCTCGGTTTCGGTGAACCAGATCCAGGCATCGAATTGCCGGGACAGCACGGCCTGAAAATAATGCGACAGCAACTCGGTCTCCGGCCGGTAGATCACACCGATGGCGCGTTCGAGTAGCGGCTCGGCCAGTGCGTCACGTACGCTCGCCTTCTGGCCAGGACCGGTTTCGAGGAAGAAAGCGTCAATGCCGGCATCACGTGAACGTCCTTCATAGGAATCATCACGGGCAGGGCGCACGCGCTTGATCTCCATCGGGCCATCCCAGTCCGACGCGGCGGCAACCGTGCCGCGATCGGTACCGAAGCCGATCAGCGCGCAGTCTTCGCCGAAGCGGTCGCGCGCGAGCTGGCCGATGTTATGCTCGCCGCGGACCTCGCCCATCTCGGTGAATGAAGCATCGCCAACATGGGAGTTGTGCGCCCACACCACGGCCTTCGAGCCTGGGCCGCGCTCCGTCAGCACGCGTTCGAGTGTGTCGAACATATGCTGATCGCGCAGATTCCAGGACTCGGCATTGCCGTAATACATGACTCGATAATATTGCTCAGCGCCGGCAACGATGCGCGCGTTCTGCTCGGCATCGAAGAACGATTCGCCGTTCTTGATGAAGTAATCGAGCCGTTTTTCCAGAAGATCGACCAATGCCGCGGTGACGGCCTTCTCACAAAGCGCATAACCCCGCGACAGCGCCATGTGGCCGTAGCGTGAGGGCTCCGCGCGCCAAGGCGTGAGACAGCCATAACGCTCACGTGCGATCCGCGCGGCACCCGGATCGACCTTGTCGAGATAGACGAGCACCGCCTCTATGGAGGCGCTGAGGCTGTAAATGTCTAACCCATAGAAACCGGCCTTACGTTCCGGGTCGGGAATTGTCTCGTTGATGGCTTTCAGACGGGTAAGGAAATCGCCAACCTGACCGTTACGCCACATCCAGGTCGGGAAACGGACGAAGGCGGCCTTAGGCACTTTCGGACGTGGCAAGCCGCGCACATAGGCGTCGTAGACTCGCGCATCGGGCCAATCGGCCTCGACCGCCACGATATTGTAACCGTGCTTCCTCACCAGAAGTTCGGTGATGCGGGCGCGCGCGTCGTAGAACTCGGCTGTGCCGTGCGTCGCCTCGCCGAGCAGCACGACCCGCTTATGAGCGAAGCGCTCGGCAAGTCCCGCGAGTTCATCGAGATCGCCAAACGGCTCGGCGGCTTCCGCGATCAGATGGCTGAGATTGGTACGAATGACCTTGGCACGGCGCGCCGGTACGAGCAGTCCATTGGCAAAGCCCGAGGTTTCCGCGTCGATCTTGGTCTCTTTCTTTGCCGTCTCCGGCGCGCCCCAGCCTTCCTCGCCGATCAGCGGCACGAAGGTGACGGCGCCGAAATCCTCTTCCTCGAAAGTGGCCTCGCCGGTACGGCGGACGCGCAGCAAAGTCTGATGGACGTCGCGGCCGACCGGGATGACCAGACGCCCACCGATGGCCAATTGCCGCTTTAAAGTCTCAGGTATTTTCGGGCCGCCGGCCGATACCAGGATGGCGTCATACGGCGCATGGTCGGGCAGGCCCTTGGTGCCGTCGGCGTAGACGATCTCGGCATTGTCGTAGCCGAGCTTTGCGAGGCGCGCTTTGGCGAGGGCGGCCAGCTCCTCATGCCGTTCGATGGCATGGACCTCGCGCGCAATACGGCTCAGCACCGAAGCGGCGTAGCCGGATCCCGCGCCCACTTCGAGCACGTTGTCGCCGGGCTTAAGTTCCAGGAGCTCGATCATGCGGGCGACGATATAAGGCTGCGAGATGGTCTGGCCGGCCTCGATGGGAAGGGCGGAGTCCTCGTAGGCGAATTCCTTGAGGTAATCCGCCACGAAGGCCTCGCGCGGTACCTTGCCCATCGCCCCCAGCACCAGCGGGTCGGCGATACCGCGCGCCGCGAGATGCCGCGACACCATGATGGCGCGGTTTCGTGCGTGCTGATTGCCTGTCTCGGGGATGGCGTCTAGCGCCGTCATGGCAGCAAAACTACCATGACGGCCGGGTGGTTCAGCCTTGATCTGGATCAGCCCGGGGTTGGGTTACTCCAATTCCCAGGTCACCCTGACCCGCACCTCGATGGCTGTCGTGCCCGCCTCGATGGGAACGTCAGGGGCGGCCATCTCCATGCGTGCCTTTGCGGCCCGGCCGTAGGGGGGGATGAAAGCGTCCTCTTCGACGATCGTCAGCACCGAACCGAGCTTGACGTCCGCGGCTTCCGCATAAAGCTCGGCATTGGCAATCGCGTTCTCCATGGCGCGCTTGCGGGCGTCGTCCTTGAGCGCTTCGGGCTCGGCCACGCTGAACTCGATGGAATCGATGGTATTGGCGCCAAGGCTCACCACCTTGTCGAGAATGGCACCGAGTTTCTTGGTGTCGCGGAGACCGATGTGAACGGAGTTGACCACGCGATAGCCGGAGATAAATGGCGCCTTGCCCTCTTTGCGCTCTTCATAGACGGGGTATACCGAGAAATTGGTGGTCTGAATGTCCTTGGCCTCGATACCTTCCCCCTTAAGCGCCTCGACCACCTTGGCCATGGCTCTCGAATTCTTGTCGAGCGCGTCGCGGGCGGTCAAAGCCTCGCTGGTCACGCCGGTGGTGATATCGACCTTGTCGGGCTCCGCCTTGACCGTGCCGGTGGCGGCAAGCGAGATGGTCCGTTTCTGCGGGCCGTGCTCATGGGCGTTTGCAGGCACTATCGTGCTCGCCAAAGCCACCACGGCCAGGGTCAAAAAGAAATTTCGTGATTTCATTGTCATGGTGTTTCCCGAATTAGCCAGCCCACGTGAAGCATTGCGCGGCGTCATGATAAGCACAACTTAACTTCCGGTAGTGTGCGCCCGTCACTAAGTCTGCTAAGAGGCGGATTTGTGGGGAAAGCGGGGCCCGTAGCTCAATTGGTTAGAGCCGACGGCTCATAACCGTCTGGTTGGAGGTTCGAGCCCTCCCGGGCCCACCACCCCTCTCTTACGTAGCGAAGACTGCCACGCCGCAGATGGGGTCAGGCATGGTCAACGTATGGTCTTGAAGATGGCTAATGGAACTAACAAAGCAGAAGAATTTGTGACCGCACATTGCGACCGCACCTTCCTTTCACTCTGGGGTATGGCAAATCCCTTTGGGGATGATCCAGGGAAAGAACTTTGCGACTATATCGTGGTCTGCGACCCTGATGTCATCATCTTCTCGGTGAAGGAGGTCGGACTCACCCCTAAGGCCGAGCCACATGGCGTTGAGCGATGGTTGCGGAAGGCGGTAGATAACTCCCTCAAACAAATCTACGGCGCAGAGCGCGCACTGGCCTGCCTTGACCGCGTTAAAGACAGGCGAGGCCGCGTAATCAATTTACCAGCATCTCAAAAAAGGCAATTACATCGTATCGCTGTTGCCTTTGGTAGTGGCGGCCACGTGCCGTTGGCGATGGGAGACTTTGGCCATGGTTTTGTTCACATCATGGAAGAGCGCAGCTTTCCTACTCTATTGCGCGAGTTGGATACTATCAGCGACCTATCAGCGTATCTTACTCACAAGGCCGCGCTCATCGAGGCCAACCGACGAGTCTTCTTCAGCGGAGAGGAAAACCTCCTTGCGCTATACCTAAGTGGCAATCGGGCCCTGCCGCCGGGTGATGTTCTCTTTGTCGACGAGGATTTTTGGCGAGCGTTCACGGATAGCCGGGAATACAAAGCACGCCGTGAAGCGGATCGCGCCAGCTATGCCTGGGATAACGTGATCGAATATGTAACGAAGGACCTACAAAAAGGCGACCTTCTCTATGCTGACCCACCAGATGAGGCTGAGAGAGTCTTGCGGGTCATGGCGCGAGAGGATCGACTTTGTCGACGGTTCTTGGGCGAGTCGCTTAGCGAGGTGCTTCTTGGGGGGCGAGTGCGTTCGCGTATGGTTCAATCGATGTCAGGGGTAGTTTACGTGTTTTTAGGTCTTCCGAGAGGCGAGGATCGGCAATATCGAATTGCAGAACTTGGACTACGCTGTAAGGTTGCTCGCGGCCAGTTTAGGGATGCAATAACCGTGGTCGGCATCGCCTCCGAGCGGGGAGACGACCGTAAGCCGGGTCTTTCCTTCGATCTTCTCCTACTGGAACAGGCCGAATGGACGGATGCTGATGAGCAACAGGTAGTTCGTATCAAGGAAGAGCTTGGGTTCTTTAGCAACCCTGAGACCTCGTCTAGGAGAGTTGACGAGTATCCAAAGGCAGATGCAGAGACTGAGAGCAGCTGAACTTGATTTTCCTGTCCCTTAAAACTCGTAATTCAGCAGTCTGATTTCCGGCGCGTACCACTCGGCCACGCGCTCCCGGGTGGCATCGGAGTAATAGCTCCGATAGTCGCTGGCTTCGTCCTTGTCGGGGGTGACATTGGTGCGCGGGACGTCAGGTGTCTGTGCCACGCCGGCCATTGCGAGCGCCTTGGCCAGATCGTCCTGAAGCGACTCGTAGCGGCCAACGAAGTCGACGGCGAGCGCTTCGTCGATCGTGTAGATGGCAAAATTGGTGACGAAGGCGCGGCGGCGGTCCTGCATGAAACGCTCGAAGCTTGGACGATAGATTTTCGACTTGGTCTTGTAGAGATACCAGGAAACCTGCCGGTCCCACGGATTGCGGTCGAAGGCGAATTTGAAATAGCTTCGCCACACCTCTTCGCCGACATAGTCGCGCACCCGCGATGCCGGCATATGTTCGTAGAAGCCGACGGTCGGATGGTAATAGCGCTCAGGCCGTCCGAGCAGTTTCCGCCATAGCGGGCGCTGCGGTTTGAGCGGGTGCTCGATGCGGTAATTCTGCGGACCCCGACCTTTGCGGTCCTCCTCGCTCTCCTCGCGATAGGGCGTGATCACGTCCGAGGGACCGCATAGCTCAGACAGCGCCGCCTCAATGGCCGTGCCAGCCGTCTTCTTGGTCTTGAGGAAAATGAATTTATGCTGGTGCGAGATGATCATAGGAAGGGCAGCATCACTCTAAAATGTGTAGCCGAGAAGATCGATCTCCCGCCGATACCAGTCCCCGACGATGTCGCGTGTCGTGGGGTCGTAATAATCGCGATAGGGCCGCTCGTCCCGGCGAAATGTGGTCTTGGCGCGCGGCATTTCGCCATTCAGCGACAGGCCCACTTGCTCGAGCGCGTGCTTGAAATCGGCGTCAAGCGTCTCGAAGCGGCCGACGAAATCGACTGCCAGCGCGCCGTCGATGGAATAGATCTCATAATTGTTGATGCGGGCCCGCCGGTCCGAATGAATGAAATCGGCGAAAGGCGGTGGGGTGGATTCCCGCCGGTAGCGGTGATGATAGAAGGAGACCTGCCGGTCCCACGGATTGCGATCGAAGGCAAATTTGAAATAGCTCCGCCAGGCCTTGTCGTCATTGAGCAGCGCCTTGGCCTCTCCCGCCGGCATGTGATTGTAAAAGCCGTAATCCTCGGCCGTGAATTTCCAAAAGCGGCGCTTCCAGAAGGGGCGTGGGCTCTGCCACCAGCCATGCAGCCGCCAGTTCTGCGCACCACGCCCGCCCGAGCGTTGCGCCTCGTCGATTTTAGTGAGTGGCGTGATGACATCGTCAGGCCCGCAGAGCCGGCTCAGCGCCAGTTCGATGCTGGTCCCCGCCGTCTTCTTGGTCTTGAGGAAGATGAATTTGTGCTGGTGAGAAACGATCATTACCGCCCGCCGGTATGGGCCGAGATTGGGAGTTTTACGACGCTTCGCTAATGGGAAGCGAGAGGGGATTCTATGGCCTGCCGCGCTCAGTTTTCTGTCCCGCGAGCCAAATGGTGAGATCCTCGAGGATGGCGCCGAAATGGATCTCGGGGATTTGCAGCGCGGCCGAGATATCCTGAAGCTTCTTGCGTTCCTCGCCGGCGATGCGGTTGTCGGCGAGCAGGACGAGATAGGCAGAACGGATAATCTCTTCCTTGGCTGGAACGCCGAGGGTTTTGCCTGCCGTGCCGAATTGAGCCAGCAAATCGCCTTTGGCGTTGGCATCGGCGGTGCGGGTGATCTCCTCCTCGCTCAGGGGATGTCCCGTGCGGTCCTGATAGACTTGCTGAATAAGGCGGATCTCGCGGCCATCGAGTTCGCGATCGGAGCCTGCCACCGCGACCATGGCCTTGAGAATCCAGTCTGTTTCGGTCCCTCGGTTGTCTGTCACCCCGGTCTCCCTGGATACACTCAGATTCGATTGTGCTGGGACGCGGGCCCTTTGCCAAGCCGCCTGAAACAAGGCTATGAGGCGAGGCGCGCAGCTTAAGAAGGACAAGAGGTGACCCCTCTCAAGGTCATTTTTCTCGCCGATACGCGGCCCGGCCATTACCACCTTGCGCAAGGGGTGATCGCCGCTATCGCGCGCCTGCGTCCCGTCGAGGTCACGCGCATCGAGGTCAAGCGCAAATGGATCGTGCCGACCAGGTGGTTGCGCCGGCGCATCAAGGCCAAGAGCTTCTGGCCGCCGCGCATGTTGCGCATGGCCTATCGCATCGACGCCGAGGCGCTGCCCAAGGCCGATTTAGTGGTCTCTGCCGGCGGCGAGACGCATATGCCGAATATCTGCGTAAGCCGGCTGCAAAACATACCCAGCATCTTCTGCGGCTCCCTGCTGCGCGGTCTTGGGCCGGAAAATTTCAGCCTGATCGTGTCGTCCTACGATCGTGATGCGGGCAGCGACCGCCATCTCGTTGTGCTCAAGCCGTCCTCAATCGATCCCGACGCGCTTGGTCGTCCCACCGAGGTGCCGCGTTATGGACCTCAGCGATACCCGGCCATCGCCGCGCTTCTGATCGGGGGCAATGCCGGCACTTTCCGCTATGGCCGCAAGGACTGGGCGCGGCTTTTCACCTTTATCTCGCAGGTTTCCAAGGCCTGGGGTACCACCTGGCTCGTCTCCACCTCGCGCCGCACACCGGATTGGGTCGCTGATCATGTCGCCGAACTGGCCAAGCACGATAACATCGTCGCCCGTTTCGTCGACTACCGCACCGAGGGACCAGGCACGCTACCCGAAATCTTCGCCAAGGCAGAGGTGATCGTCTGCACCGAGGATTCGAGCACCATGATCTCCGAGGCGGTATCGGCAAGGCTGCCGGTGGTGGGGGTCGCGCCGGCGAAGCACCATTTCACCGATGAGGAAGCCGAGTATCGTGGCTTCCTGGTCCGCAACGATTGGTGCCGCGTGCTGCCGATCGCGGACCTCACCCCGGAGAGCTTCGCCGCGGCCCTCGCCGAGATCGAGCCGATCGAGGAAAATCCGCTCGATGCGCTAGCTCGCAAGCTGAAAGAGCGCCTTCCCCAGCTTTTCTGACTGGATTGAGTCCAGAGCCGGGATTGGCTAAAAGCGCGGACGCATTTCCAGCAACGCCCAACCTGCCGAAGGGTCCCAATGGCCAGCCCGCAATATGTCTATGTCATGAACCGCCTGTCGAAGACCTATCCGGGCGGCAAGCAGGTCTTGAAGGACGTGACCTTGGCCTTCCTGCCGGGCGCCAAGATCGGCGTGGTCGGCGTGAACGGCGCGGGCAAGTCGACGCTTCTGCGGATCATGGCGGGTGACGAAAAGGAATTCGTCGGTGAGGCCTGGGCCGCCGATGGCGTCTCCGTCGGCTACCTGTCGCAGGAACCGCGGCTCGATGAAACCAAGGATGTGACCGGCAACGTCATGGAGGGCGTGGCTGAAAAGAAGGCGAAGCTTGACCGTTATAACGAGCTGGCCGTGAATTACTCCGACGAGACCGCCGACGAGATGGCGCAACTGCAAGACCTGATCGACGCGCAGAATCTGTGGGACCTTGAAGCCCAAGTCGAGCAGGCCATGGACGCGCTGCGCTGCCCGCCGGGTGACACTGACGTCAAGACGCTCTCGGGCGGCGAGCGGCGCCGCGTGGCGCTGTGCAAGCTGCTGCTGTCGAAGCCGGACATTCTCCTGCTCGACGAGCCGACCAACCATCTCGACGCCGAGAGCGTCGCTTGGCTCGAGCATCATTTGCGCGACTACCCGGGCACGGTGATCATGGTCACGCATGACCGCTATTTCCTCGACAACATCACCGAATGGACGCTCGAGCTCGATCGCGGCGCCGGCATTCCCTACAAGGGCAGCTATTCCTCATGGCTCGAGCAGAAAGCAAAACGCCTCGAAGTCGAGGGCAAGCAGGAGGAGGCCAAGCAGCGCACCTTGACGCGCGAGCTCGACTGGATCAGGGCGAGCCCCAAGGCCCGCCAGGCCAAGTCCAAGGCACGCATCCGTGCCTATGAGGAGCTTCTGGCCGAGGCCGGGCGCGACAAGACCGGCAAAGCGCAGATCACCATTCCGCCGGGCCCGCGCCTCGGCGAGGTGGTGATCGATGCGGAAGGTCTCAACAAGGGCTTCGGCGAGACGCTGCTCATCGACGGCCTGTCCTTCAAGCTGCCGCCCGGCGGCATTGTCGGGGTGATCGGGCCGAACGGCGCCGGCAAGACTACGCTATTCCGCATGATCGTCGGCGAGGAGAAGCCGGACGATGGCGCGATCCGTGTCGGCGACACGGTGAAGCTCGGCTATGTCGACCAGTCGCGCGACGCGCTCGATGCCAAGAAGTCGGTTTACGAGGAGATTTCCGGCGGTAACGAGGTGATCAAGCTTGGTCAACGTGACGTGCCGTCGCGAGCCTATGTCGGCTGGTTCAATTTCAAGGGGTCTGACCAGCAAAAGAAGGTCGGTCAGTTATCCGGCGGCGAGCGCAATCGCGTGCATCTCGCCAAGATGCTCAAATCCGGCGCCAACCTGATCCTGCTCGACGAGCCGACCAACGATCTCGATGTCGAAACGCTATCCTCGCTCGAAGCCGCGCTCGAAGACTTTCCCGGCTGCGCCGTGATCATCAGCCACGACCGCTTCTTTCTCGACCGCATCGCCACCCACATTCTGGCGTTCGAGGGCGACAGCCATGT
Source organism: Alphaproteobacteria bacterium (assembly GCA_016869535.1). Lineage (GTDB taxonomy): Bacteria > Pseudomonadota > Alphaproteobacteria > Rhizobiales > Methyloligellaceae > Methyloceanibacter. Next base: position 15,866 of record VGDX01000015.1, read on the forward strand.
GGAGTGGTTCGAGGGCAATTTCGCCGACTACGAGGAAGACAAGAAGCGCCGCCTGGGTGAGGATTCGGTGCTGCCCAAGCGCATCAAATACAAGAAATTCGCCCGGGCTTAGCTCCGGCCCTTGCATTGCGCTTACAGAAGATATAAACATATCTTTATGTCAGGTGACGCAAGGACTAAGGCTCAGACGCCAGGTTTATCCCGTGCCGGGGTGCTGGCGGCGCTGCGCGGCGCTGGCGAGGCCACGCGCCTGCGCATTCTCGCGCTGCTTGCGGGCGCCGAGCTGAACGTCAAGGACCTCACCCAGATTCTCGGCCAGAGCCAGCCGCGCATCAGCCGTCACCTCAAGCTGATGGTCGAGGCGGGTCTCATCACCCGCTTTCGTGAGGGAAGCTGGGTATTTTTCCGGCTTGCCGATCAAGGCGCGGAGGGCGCGCTCGCTCGCGCCATCGTCGACAGTCTCGATGCGAGCGACCTGACTATCGCGCGCGACCGCGCTCGCGCCGTCGCCGTGCAGAAGGCGCGCGCCGAAGCGGCGCAAGCCTATTTCAAGTCGCATGCCGCCGAGTGGGACAAGATCCGCACGCTGCATGTCGCGGAGAAAGAGGTCGAGACCGCCATGGACGAGGCGCTGGGGCAGGGGCCTTTCCACCTGTTCGTCGATCTCGGCACCGGCACAGGCCGCATCCTCGAATTGTTCGGCGGCCGCGCCGATCGCGCGCTCGGCTTCGACCTAAATCACGCCATGCTGGCCTATGCACGCATGAAGCTTGAACGCGCGGGGCACGCCCACGCTCAGGTGCGTCATGCCGATCTCTATAACGTGCCGCTGCCAGACGAAGCGGCCGACGCCGTGGTGCTGCATCAGGTCCTGCATTTCCTCGACGATCCTGGTGCGGCCATCGCCGAGGCGGCGCGACTGCTGGCGCCGGGCGGTAAGTTGCTCATCGTCGATTTTGCGCCGCATGAGCTTGAGTTTCTGCGCGAGCAGTCGGCGCATCGCCGGCTTGGTTTCGCGCGCGATCAGCTGGGCCGTTGGCTCGAAGACGCCGGGCTGAAGCTCGAACGTTTCCGCGAGCTCAAGCCGCAACCGTCCGGCGGCAAACTCACCGTCTCGCTCTGGCTTGGCGTGAAGCCCGAAATGGCAGGCAGGAAACGTAAGCCGAACACGAGAGTAGAGGTCGCCGCATAATGCTTGCATCAACCGACCATAAGAGCCGCTTACTCGGCCGCGGCGACATCGACGTGTCGTTCGAGTTCTTCCCGCCCAAGACCGCGGCGATGGAGGAGACGCTGTGGCGCTCGATCCGCCGGCTCGAGCCGCTGCGCCCCAAATATGTCTCGGTGACCTATGGCGCCGGCGGGTCGACGCGCGAGCGCACCCACGCGACGCTGGCCCGCATTCTGCGTGAGACCACGCTGAAGCCTGCGGCGCATCTCACCTGCGTCTCGGCGACCAAGGAAGAATTGGACAACCTGATCCGTGACTATTGGGATCTCGGCGTGCGCCATATCGTGGCGCTGCGCGGCGATCCACCGGGGGGAGTGGGCGAGCGCTACGAGCCCACGCAAGGTGGTTATATCAACGCCGCCGATCTTTGCACCGGCATTAAGCGCATCGCGCCGTTCGAGATTTCCGTCGCCTGCTATCCCGAGAAGCACCCGGAGTCGCCGAATATCGACGCCGATATCGACATGCTGAAGGCGAAGATCGACGCGGGTGCGACGACCGCCATCACTCAGTTCTTCTTCGATAATGAGGCGTTCTTCCGTTATCTCGACCGCGTGCGGGCGAAGGGCATCGACATTCCCATCGTTCCAGGGCTCATCCCGATCCACAATTTCAAGCAGGTCTCGGGCTTTGCCGCGAAATCCGGCGCGAGCGTGCCGGACTGGCTCGGTCATCGCTTCGAGGGCCTCGATGACGATCAAGAGACGCGTCATCTCGTGGCGGCGGCCGTTGCCGCCGAACAAGTGCTCGGTCTCGTGGATCAGAGCATCACCGAGTTTCACTTCTACACGCTGAACCGCGCTGACCTCGTTTATGCCATCTGCCATCTGCTGGGCTTGCGTCCGGCAAAGGCCTTCACCGCAAAAGAGAAGGCCGCGTCATGACCCGCGAAGAACGCATCGAAGCCCTCAAGAAGGCCGCGAAGGAGCGCATCCTCATCCTCGACGGCGCCATGGGCACCATGATCCAGCGCTACAAGCTTGATGAGTCCGGCTATCGCGGCGAAAGATTCAAGGATCATTCGCATGACCTGAAGGGCAACAACGATCTGCTGGTGCTGTCGCAGCCCAAGATCATCAGCGAGATCCACAACGCCTATTTCGAGGCCGGCGCCGACATCGCCGAGACCAACACCTTCAACGCGCAAGCCATCTCCCAGGCCGACTATGGACTTGAAGACATCGCTTACGAGATGAATGTCGCGGCGGCAAAGCTCGCCCGCGAAGCCGCTGACGCCTGGACGACTAAGACGCCCGACAAGCCCCGCTTCGTCGCGGGCGCGATCGGGCCGACCAACCGTACCGCGTCGATCTCGCCCGACGTCAACAATCCCGGCTTCCGCAATGTGAGCTTCGATGCGCTGGTCGAGGCCTATTCGACCCAGGCGCGCGGTTTGATCGAAGGGGGCGTTGACATCATCCTGATCGAAACGGTGTTCGACACTCTGAACGCCAAGGCGGCGGGCTATGCCGTCGAGCAGGTCTTCGATGAACTCGGCGTGCACCTGCCGATCATGATCTCGGGCACCATAACCGATCTCTCGGGCCGCAATCTCTCGGGCCAAACGCCGGAAGCCTTCTGGTACTCGATGCAGCATCTTGAGCCCTTTTCCATCGGGCTTAATTGCTCCTTCGGCGCCGAGCAGCTGAGGCCCTCGGTCGATGAGATCGCACGAGTCGCCGGCACTTATGTCAGTGTCTATCCGAATGCCGGACTGCCCAACGAGATGGGCGAATATGACGAGAGCCCCGAGTTCATGGCGGGTCTCCTCGAAGACTGGGCCAAGAACGGTCTCATCAACATTGTCGGCGGCTGTTGCGGCACGACACCAGACCACATCCGCGCCATCGCCGCGGCGGTCGCGAAATATAAGCCGCGCAAATTGCCCAAGGTGGAGCACAAGCTTCGGCTATCGGGCCTCGAGCCCTTCGTTCATGGATAAGTAACGCGTAATGACCAACGCCGCGCAGAATTTCGTCATGGTGGGTGAGCGGACCAACGTCACCGGCTCCGCGCGCTTCCGCAAACTGATCGAGGCGGACGACTACGCCGCCGCACTCGAAGTCGCGCGTCAGCAGGTCGAGTCGGGCGCCAACATGCTCGACGTCAACATGGACGAGGGCATGCTCGATTCAGAGCAGGCGATGACCACTTTCCTCAATTTGCTCGCCGCTGAGCCGGACATCTCGCGCGTGCCGGTCATGATCGATAGCTCGAAATGGTCGGTGATCGAGGCGGGGCTGAAATGCGTGCAAGGCAAGGCGGTCGTCAACTCGATCAGCTTGAAGGAAGGCGAGGAGCCATTCCTCGATCACGCCCGCAAGGTCCGCCGTTATGGCGCGGCCGTGGTGGTGATGGCCTTCGACGAAAAGGGTCAGGCCGAGACTGTCGAGCGCAAATTCGACATCTGCCGGCGCGCCTACAAGTTGCTGACGGAGAAGGTCGGCTTCCCGCCCGAGGACGTCATTTTCGACCCGAACATCTTCGCGGTCGCCACCGGCATCGAGGAGCATAATGATTACGGCCGCGCCTATATCGAGGCCACGCGGCGCATCAAGGCCGAGTTACCCTACGTACATGTGTCGGGCGGCGTGTCGAACCTCTCTTTCGCCTTCCGCGGCAATGAGCGTGTGCGCGAGGCCATGCATTCGGTGTTCCTCTATCACGCGATCCAGGCTGGCATGGATATGGGCATCGTCAATGCCGGCCAGCTCACGCTCTATGATGATATCGAGCCTGAACTCCGCGAGCTGGTCGAGGACGTGATCCTTAACCGCCGTCCCGATGCCACCGACCGGCTGCTCGAAGCTGCCGAGCGCTATCGCGGCGGGGGAGCGCAGAAGAAGGAGGCCGATCTTTCCTGGCGTGAGAAGCCGGTCAGGGAACGGCTGGTCCATGCACTCGTGCATGGCATCGGCACCTACATCGAAGCAGACACCGAAGAAGCGCGTGCCGCCGCCGAACGTCCGCTGCATGTGATCGAAGGCCCGCTCATGGACGGCATGAACGTGGTCGGCGATCTGTTCGGCTCGGGCAAGATGTTCCTGCCGCAGGTGGTGAAATCGGCGCGGGTGATGAAACAGGCGGTCGCCTATCTCATGCCCTTCATGGAGAAGGAGAAGGAGGAGCTCGGACTCACGCAAGGCGAGCCCGCCGGCAAGATTCTGCTCGCCACGGTCAAGGGTGACGTGCACGACATCGGCAAGAACATTGTCGGCGTCGTGCTCCAATGCAACAATTACGAGGTCACCGATCTCGGCGTCATGGTGCCGGCGCAGAAGATCCTCGACACCGCGCGCGAGAAGAAGGTCGATATTATCGGCCTGTCTGGCCTGATCACGCCGTCTCTCGACGAAATGTGTCATGTCGCGGCCGAGATGGAGCGCGAGGGCTTCGATCTGCCGCTTCTCATCGGTGGCGCCACCACGAGCCGCGTGCACACGGCCGTGAAGATCAGCCCGAATTATCATCGTAGCCAGGCGATCTACGTCACCGACGCAAGCCGTGCCGTGGGCGTGGTGTCAGGCCTGATGTCGCCGCAGGAGCGCCCCAAGGCGATCGCCAAAGTGCGCGAGGAATATCGCAGCATGGCCGAGTCTTACGCGCGCGGTCAGGCGGAGAAGGCGCGCACGGCGATTGCCGATGCGCGGGCCAACAAGCTCAAATTCGATTGGGCGAATTACACACCGCCCAAGCCGACATTCCTCGGCACGCGCACCTTCCGCGCTTACGATCTTGCCGAGCTATCGCGCTACATCGACTGGACGCCGTTCTTCCACGCCTGGGAGCTGAAGGGAACCTATCCGCGCATCCTTGAGGACGACAAATATGGCGAGGCTTCACGGCAACTCTTCGAGGATGCTCAAGCCATGCTCTCCCAGCTCATCAAGGAGAAATGGCTGACCGCGAACGCGGTGGTGGGTTTCTGGCCGGCGAACAGCGTTGGCGACGATATCGAGCTCTATGCCGACGAAAGCCGAAAGAAGGCGATCGCCACCCTGCATACGTTGCGCCAGCAGATGGCGCGCGACGGGGGCCGCGCCAATCTCGCGCTTGCCGATTTTATTGCGCCAAAGGACTCAGGGCTTGCCGACTATGTCGGGGGCTTCGCTGTGACCGCCGGCATTGGCGAGGAGGACGTGGCGCGACGGTTCGAGCGTGCCAATGACGATTATTCCAAGATCATGGTCAAGGCGCTCGCCGACCGGTTGGCCGAGGCCTTCGCCGAAGCTTTGCACGAAAAAGTGCGCCGCGAGCTTTGGGCCTATGCTCCCGATGAGAAGCTCGGCAACGAGGAGCTGATCGCGGAGACCTATGCGGGCATCAGGCCGGCACCCGGCTACCCCGCGCAGCCGGATCATACCGAGAAGGGCACCCTGTTCCGCCTGCTCGATGCGGAGAAGGCCACCGGCGTGAAATTGACCGAGAGCTACGCGATGTGGCCTGCCGCCGCGGTGTCGGGACTTTATTTCTCGCATCCCGACTCGGCCTATTTCGGCATTGGCAAGATCGGACGCGATCAGGTCGAAGACTATGCCGTCCGCAAAGGCTGGGTCATCGAGGAGGCCGAGCGCTGGCTCGCGCCCATCTTGAACTACGACCCGAAGCTGATCGCCGAGGCCGCGGCCTAAGGCCCTAGACCATCCCCAGGATAATTACGGCAAGAAGGCCGAACGAAGCGATGGTCATGATCGTGGTGATTGTGGCTGAAAAGTCCATCGGAAGCGCTCCTTTCCGATCGGAGGATTGCCAGGCCTCTCAACGCCCGTTCCGGCGATTGGTTCAGGCCGGAACGAAAAAGACGTCAGGATTGGGCGTTTAGCGGGAATTTACGCAGCAGAATTTCATCATAGCCATCGACCACCAGCCCGGGCAGCGTGGCCACGCGTTGAAATCCGTGGCGCTCATAAAGACGTAGCGCGTCGTGGTTGAACGACGAGGCACACACCCACAAATTGCGGGCCTCCAACCGCACGGTCTCTCGCTCGAGCCAGCGGAGGATGCGTGTCCCTAGTCCCTTTCCTTGGAAATTTGGCAAAAGCGCCAGCAGCTCGAGATAGGGACCCTTCAGCCAGGGATAACGTATCGAGACGATCCCGCCATCTTCGCCTCGCCGTTCCAACCGGTATCGGATGACCGTATCACTCGTTGCTTCAAGGAAGCTCCGCATGTCGTCTGCCGGATAGTTCATCACCGACCATGGCGCCATGGCGACGATGCTTTGCGCCAGCCTCGCGCAGTCCTCCGATCGAAGTGGATCGAGGCTTATTTCGCCGAGATCAGCGCTTGCGGCGGAAAAAGGCAGCGTCATTGTTGCGCTTGCGGCTCTTGCGGGCGACGCGTGTCACGTCACCGGGGTTGTTGATATAGCATTTGGTGGTGATGACGGGCTTGCCGGCCGCCAGGAGCTCGCTCACGGTGACGAAGCTATAGCCTTGTTCTTTCAGCTTGGGCAGAACGATGGCAAGCGCGTCGGCCGTTTTTCGTCCACGGCCATTGGCATGCGCCACGACGATAGCGCCGGGATGCGCGCGGGTGAGGATGTTGTTGGCGATGCCTTTGGCGCTGATATGCGGATCGGGGTCGCCGCTGATCACGTCCCATTGGATAGCGAGTTGTCCGGCCTCAGCGACGGCTGCAAGCGACTTGGCATTGCAGCGTCCGTAGGGAAAGCGCATCAAGGTCATCCATAAAGGCGGGATCTCGGCTTCCGGTACACCGCTCATGCAGGGTCTCGCCATGAGTGCGTTACGCGACCGCGTGAAGGCGGCTTCAGGAAGGACGATCTCCTCATGAAGAGCGCGATCGCTGATCGCCGAAAAATCCAGATGCCGCAGGCCGTGCGCGCCGATCTCGAAATTTCTATCCGCGATGAGTTGCTGCGCGCGTTCCGGATGCGTCTCGAGCCATTTGCCGGAGACGAAGAAGGTGGCCTTGATGCTTTCCTTGCGGAGAAGGTCGATGATGCGGCCGTCGTACCCGGCGACGCTCACGCCGCTTTCACAGAGGTCGAAGGTAAGTGCGATCAGTTTCTCTCCGGCAGGCAACTCGACGCTTCTGATCGAGCCGCGCAGCCCCGGCGCCACTGGTACAGCGGGGTCAAGTGTTTCCTGTTTCAGTGCGGCGAGATCGAATCGGACGCCCCGGGAAGGCCCCAATTCCTTGTCCGTGTGAGCTAGAGCCTCTTGTGTCCAGCAGCGTTCGATCTGGCTCTGCTCCTCGGCAAAGGCTGCAGAAAAGCCGCAGGCGGCAAGGGCCAAGGCAGCCATGACACCGTGCCTGATCACTCTGCCGTCCCCCGTTTCCCCCTATATGAGACAGGCTTTCGGACGCTCGCGTCAACCGCCGTTTGGGCGGGTGAAAAATTTTCTCAAACCCCTCACCAATTCGCCTGGTTGTGAGTTTAGGCTTTGCTTGATCCGCTATTCATCAGCAAAAGGAGGACGTTATGCTCAAGACTTCGCTCGCGGCGACCATTCTGGCCGTTATGGCCATGTCGCCGGCCTATGCCGCCAAGGACCTCTGCAACGACGCACATATGCAACAGATGGACGGCATGATCGCCAAGATGACCGATGCCGGCAAACAGAAGGAAGCCACCGCCGCGCTCGATCAGTCCAAGGCGGCGATGAAGGCCGGCAACAAGGACGAATGCATGAAGTACATGATGGAGGCGCACAAGGCCATGGGCCTGTGAGGTCTAAGGAAGGGGCGAAAGCTCCGAGACCATCGGGCAGTCGAGAGTCTTCTCCAGCGCCTCGACCAATTCCTGCTCGCTATTCGCTTTGATGTAGAGGCCGTTATTCTGATCGGCGAGACACATAAGATCCACGATGCTGGACTCGCCGGTCCATGAATAGCCTGCATAGCGGAAGGCGATAACATGCACCGTGAGATGTTCGGCAGCGTCGTGCAGCTGCTTGGCAAGTTCGCACGGTTTCCGTCCACATGTTTCTTCACCATCCGTTACGGCGACGATCACGCCGGGTCTGTTGCGGAAATCGAGCACTTCTGCCGCCTGCTCAACCGCGGAGGTTAGGGGTGTCTTGCCGGCGGGAACCAATGCATTGACGGCATTCATGATCTTCTTGCCGGCGTTCGCTGTCGGCTTGAGATCGAGCTGGACGTTGCATTGATTGTAGGGTCCGGGTCCGTAGGTAATAAGACCGACGCGGCGAAACTTGGTGGCGCTTGGCAGGACCTGCGCCAGCGCCCAACGCACCTCGTCGATGCGCGGTTTGGAATTGGGGATGCCAAGCGTCTGATTGCCCGACATGGAACCCGAGGCATCGAACACGATCATGGCATCATCGGTGCAGGGCCCGGCTTTCTGGTCCTCGGCCGCAAAGCCGGGTAGCGGCAAAACGAGAGATACGGCCAAGGCAAAGCTGACCAGGCAGGAAGTCCATGCGGCACGATGAAACTCATGGCTATGCAAGGCCATTGCTTATGGCTCCCAAAACTTCCGATGGACAGACATTAGCCCGAAACGCACGGGTCGTGGCAACAGGCAGAAGTAAATGTCTGGCCATTTTTGCCTACCCTTTTCCCTTGGTGCGGGTGTTGCCGAGAGAAGCATTTCGTTCGAGAAAATCGACCATCAAGCCGGCGACGTCCACGCCGGTGGCCTTTTCCAGACCTTCGATGCCGGGCGAGGAATTGAGCTCCAGCACCAGAGGCCCGCTTTTGGAGCGGAGCATGTCCACGCCGCAGACATTGAGTCCGAGCGTGCGTGCGGCTCTAACGGCTGTGGCGCGTTCGAGTGGGGTGATCTTCACTTTCTCGCCGAGTCCGCCGCGATGCAGATTGGAGCGAAACTCGCCATAAGGCCCTTGCCGCTTCATCGCCGCCACGACCTTGTCGCCGATCACCAGCGCGCGGATATCGGTCGCACCAGCCTCTTTGATGAACTCCTGCACCAGAATGTTGACATTGGCGCCCTGAAACGCCTCGATCACCGACTTGGCAGATTTCATGGTCTCGCCGAGCATCACGCCGATGCCTTGCGTCCCTTCGAGCAGCTTGACGACGACAGGAGCCCCGCCGACGAGATCGACCACATCCTCGGCCTGTTTCGGGTCGTTGGTGAAGGCGGTGACGGGTAGCCCGATGCCACGACGTGCCAAAAGCTGCAGGCAGCGTAGCTTGTCGCGGCTACGGCCGATCGCGACCGACTCGTTCAAAGGATAGACCCCCATCACCTCGAATTGCCGCAGCACGGCAAGTCCGTAAAAAGTGATGGAAGCGCCGATGCGAGGAATGACGGCATCGAAGTCTTCGAGCTGGCGCTTGCGGTAGTAGAGCGACGGGCGCTTCGAGGTGATGTTGATGGAGACGCGCAGCGTATTGATCACTTCGATCTCATGGCCGCGCGCGCGTGCGGCTTCGACGATGCGGCGGTGACTGTAGAGACGGGGATTGCGCGCAAGCAACGCGATTTTCATGCTCATTCTCTTTTAGAGGGAACTTATTGGAGCGATTGACCTGTGCGAGATGAGAGAAGGCGCCCCTTGCCGCGAAGTCTCGTGGGCGTCCTGCCGAGAAGGAAGGAACGGCCCGGCTCGATCAGCACCCGGCCTTCAAGCGCGGTGCGGCCGAGCAGCATGCGGAAGCCCATATGGTCGCGGTTGGTGAGCGCCAGCTCGATGGTCCAGGCAGCCTCGCCGAGCTTGAGCAGAGTGCTGATGATGAAGCGGCGCTCGATACCGCCGCCTGTGTTGCGTACCGTGCGTTCTCCGACGGCGGGTGCCTCACAACGCACCTGCATGGCGTGGCTGCGCTGGATCGGGTTGAGTTCGAATCTCAGCCATAAGGCACCGGCACGCCGAAACGGCTCGATTCGATAGGCATGCAATGCGCTGGTTCGGGCGCCGGTATCGATTTTCGCTTTGATGGCGCCAACGCCAAGATCGGGGAGTCCGGCCCATTCGCGCCAGCCGACCTTGATCTGTCCCTTTGAGAATCGTGCTTCCATAGATGTTCCGGTGGTGTCCGGACCTCGGGTCACTTGATGTAGCACAGTGCAAAAGCGGCGGCTTTGCTTCTAGGCTGAACCGGCCTCGACTATAGTGCCCAAAGGCTACGGGTGGAGCCATGGGCAAAAATCAGCACGTGGTCAGTCATGGGGTTGGCTGGGCCGTCAGGCCGGAGGGATCCCAGACGCCGAGCGCCGTATTCAGGACCCAGAGCGAGGCCTGGGAGCGGGCCAAGGCCATAGCCCGCAAGGAACGCACCGAGGCAGTGCTTTATGGCCGAAATGGCCTTGTCCGTACCCGTAGCACCTACGTCCCCGCATTACGCGGCCCTAAGGGTTGAAGATCGCCACCAGGTCGTCCGTAAACTAAGTGCTTTGCTGCTCCTGGCGGTCGAGGACGGCTTGATGTAAAAGCCCTTCACATGAATCGATCCGAACGGGGCTGGCGCCGCCCTCAGTCCTATCACCACGGCAACCTCAAAGAGGTGCTGCTCGAGGCGGCGCGCAAACTGATCGAGCAATATGGACCCACGGGCTTCAGCCTGACCGAAGCGGCGCGGCTGGCCGGTGTCAGTCCTGCCGCGCCCTATCGTCATTTCCGCGATCGTGAAGCGCTGCTGGCGGAAGTGGCGCGCGCAGGCTTCGAGCGCTTCGCCGCGCGGCTCGACATGGCGTGGAACAACGGCGTGCCGACACCGCTCACCGCTTTCGAGAATCTCGGCCGCGCCTATCTCGCCTTCGCGCGCGAAGAACCTGCGAGCTACACGGTGATGTTCGAGACGGGACTGAGGCCAGGCACCGAAGGCGAGACCATTCCCGCCGCCGAACGCGCCTTCGATATTCTGCAAAAGGCCGCCGCGGCACTTTGCCGTCAGCTCCCGGAGTCCGAACGCCCGCCGGTCAAACTGATGAGTCTGCATCTCTGGGCGATCTCGCACGGCGTCGCCACGTTGTTTGCGCAAGGCGGTCTGGCCGCGGGCAAAGCGCCGCTTAAATCCGAGGAGATCCTCGAAAGCGCCGTCCTCATTTATCTGCAAGGTCTCGGCATCCTCCCCGGCGGGAACGAGACGCCTAAGTCAATTTAGCGGCTCGACGTCAACCAGTTCAGCACACGGTTCCAATCGCTTTCCGTGCCGTTGAAGGCGTTGCGATCGACCTTGCCTTTCACCCCCGGCACATGACCGGTCTGGGTGAACTGCCAGAAGGCCCATTTACGATCGCCGTAGATCTTGGACGGCGGCGCCGCGACCGAACGCAGCCAGAAATGATATTCGGCGAACTCGCCTTTGAGCACGTCGCGATAAAATGCCGGATCGGTGTAGATGATCGGGCGCTTGCCGGTATGCGCCTGCATCGCGTCGAGCATGATCTTCATCTTGGTGAGCGCCGTCTCGCGCGACACCCGGCGGGGACAGGTCTTGGAGTGGCCGTTCCATTCCACGTCGAGCACCGGCGGCAGCGCGTCGGGGTCTTGCGGCACGTTCAGCATGAACCACAATGCCTGCTCGTGCGCCGGGCGGCACCAATACACGAAATGATAAGCGCCGCGCGCGACGCCGGCACGCTTCGCCGCTTCCCAGTTTTCGAGAAATTTCGGATCGAGGTGATCGCCGCCTTCAGTCGCCTTGATAAAGGCGAAGCGGATGCCGGCGCTTTTGACCGTCTGCCAGTCGATCTCGCCTTGGTAGTAGGACACATCGATGCCTTGCACGGGCATGGCATGGGCGGCCTTGACCCCGTGATGGGGCTTGTGATCGCGCAAGCTCCGCGATTGGGCGACGTCCAGACCCGCGCAGGTCAGGAGCAGTCCCGCCGCTACGGCAAGGCTGATGCGGCGGTAAATTGCCATTGAAATGAACTTGCCCAAATCCTCGCCCCCAGCCGGACCCTGAATCTGGGGAATTTGGCGTAGCGACGGTTAAGAATCCTTGGCTCGGGACGGCCTTTCTGGGCTCCCCTCATTGAATACGGTCATCCACATACTATTTTTGCGCGGCACCCTTGACCTTCTTGCCAAGGCCCTGCATCTATGTAAATGTGAATAACATTCACACCGGAGGAAGGACCCCCCGATGAACTTGGTTGCGACCCTGGACGACTACGGCAAGCCGGCATGGATCATCGCCATGATCGTCGGCTTTCTGGCTTGGTGGCCCATTGGCCTTGGTGTTTTGGCTTATCTGATCTGGAGTGGACGCATGGGATGCGGAAATCGAGTGGCTTGGCGCGACTATTTCAATTCCGAAGTGCAGCGTTTTGGCAGTGGCCTCGGCACGTTCCGGTCGACCGGCAATCGCGCCTTCGACGCGTATCGTGAAGAGACCCTGAACCGCCTGGAGGAAGAGGCCAAAGAGTTTCAGGCCTTCCTGCAGCGTCTCCGTCACGCGAAGGACAAGGCTGAGTTCGATCAGTTCATGGCCGAGCGCCGGAGCGGCGTGACCGGTTAAGCTCGGACGTCCCTGCGGACGAGCGACGCGTAGAGAGGCAACGAGTAACGAGGGCGCGGGATTTCGATCCCGCGCCCTCTGCTTTTAGTGACTAACGGGATCGCTTGCGTGGCTTGCCGTAGCCGCCGCCAGTTGGTGTCTTGATATAGATGGCTTCGCCTGTTTCGAGCACCGTCTGATCGGAGCCTTTCAAAAGTTCCATCCTGCCGTTCTTGCGTCTGACGCTGTTCTCGCCGGCCTCACCCGGTTCGCCGCCGAACAGTCCGAAGGGATGCACCTTGCGGAAACCTGACAGGATCGCGCAATCCATCCGCTCCAGGAAACGAATGACGCGAAGCGTCCCGTCGCCGGCGTTGAATTCACCTTTGCCGCCGGAGCCACGCACGATCTCGAAGCGTTCGAGCAGAACGGGGTAACGCAGCTCGAGCACCTCGGGATCGGTAAGCCTAGAATTGGTCATATGCGTTTGCACGGCCGGCGCACCATCGAAGCCGGGTCCTGCCGGCGCACCCGAGCAGATCGTTTCGTAATATTGATAGCTCGCATTGCCGAAGGTGAGATTGTTCATCGTGCCTTGCGCCGAGCCGAGCGCGCCAAGCGCGCCGAACAGGCAATTCACGATGGTTTGGCTGGTCTCCACGTTGCCGCCGGCCACGGCTGCGGGATAGCGCGGCTTGAGCAGCGAGCCCTTGGGCACCACGATCTTGATGTGGCGCAGACAACCCGCGTTTAGCGGGATGTCGTCGTCGACCAGGGTGCGGAACGTGTAAAGCACGCAAGCCCGCGTGATCGGCTCGGGCGCGTTAAAAGTGTCGGCGGCTTGCGCGCTGGTGCCGGTGAAATCGACGGTCGCCCGGTTGCGCTTGCGGTCGATCCTGATGGCAACCTTTATGCGACTGCCCTGATCGGTCTCCACCGTGAAGCGCGAATCTTTCAGGGTTGCGATGACACGCCGCACCGAGGCCGCTGCATTGTCCTGCACGTGGCGCATATAGGCTTGCACGGTAGCGAGTCCGTAATAGCGCACCATCTTGAGGAGCTCGGCGACGCCCGTCTCGTTGGCCGCGACCTGGGCTTTCAGGTCGGCGATGTTCTGGTCCGGATTGCGCGCCGGGTAGGGGGCTTCGGTCAGGAGCTTGAACGCTTCATGCTCGCGAAAGCGGCCACGGGCGACAAGCTTGAACGGATCGATATAGACGCCTTCCTCCTCGATCGTCCTGGCGAGGGGGCTCATCGACCCCGGCGCGATGCCCCCGATATCGGCGTGATGCCCGCGCGCGGCGACGAAGAACAACAGATTGCGCTTGGCGCCGAACACCGGCGTCACCACGGTGATGTCGGGGAGATGCGTGCCGCCATTATAAGGTGCGTTCAGCATATAGACTTCGCCGGGTTTGAGGCTCGCGCCGGTTTCGCGCAGCACCGTCTCGACGCTCTTATCCATCGAGCCGAGATGCACGGGGATATGCGGCGCGTTGGCGATCAACCGTCCGCGCGCATCGAAGATGGCGCAGGAGAAATCGAGCCGCTCGCGGATATTCACCGACCGCGCCGTGTTCTGCAGCACGTAGCCCATCTGCTCGGCCACGGACACGAAGAGATTGTTGAACACTTCAAGCATCACCGGGTCGGCCTTGCGGCTCACTCGCGCCGCATGCCGTTTCGCGATGCGGGTGAGCAGAAGGTCGTCCCTTATCGTAAGTTCGGCCTGCCAGCCGGGCTCCACCATCACCGTCTGGTGGTCCTCGATGATCAGCGCCGGTCCTGGCATACGCTGACCGGGCTTAAGGTCGCCGCGCAGAAAAATCGGGGCGTGATGCCAGGCCCCGCCGGTGAAAATCTCTGTCCTGGCGTGTGGCCTCGGCTTTGCCGCGCTCTTCTTGTTGCTTCGCGGGGCCCTGACACCGCGCCTTTCACTGCCGCCGGCCGCTTCGACCTCCACCGCCTCGATCTCGATCTCCTTCTCCGGGCTGATGAAGCCGAAGCGCTGGCGATGCGCCTTCTCGAAATGCGCCCGCATGGATTTCAGACTACGCACCTGGATGGGTAGCGCGCTGTCAGTGCCGGCATATCGCAGATGCGCCCGCACTGTAATCTTGATTGCCTTTGCTTTCACACCCTGGTGCATCAGCTCTTGCGTCACTTCCGCTTCGAGCGGAGCGCGGATCTTGGCGAGCGCAGCCAGTCCATTCTTGTCGAATTTTTGCAGGACGGCGTGGGTGCGCGTGGCGTGCAGCGAGGCAAGGCCGATGCCATAGGCGGAAAGCAGGCCGGAAAAGGGATTGATCAGCACGCGCTCGATGCCGAGCGCATCGGCGACGAGACAAGCATGCTGGCCGCCGGCGCCCCCGAAGGAGTTCAGCACATAGTCGGTGACGTCATAACCGCGCTGCACCGAGATGGTCTTGATGGCGTTCGCCATGTTCTCGACCGCGATCTTGATGAAGCCGTCGGCGATTTCTTCCGGCGTATGTCCGTCGCCGAGTTTACGCGCCAGCGTCTTGAATGCTTTGCGCACGGCGCCGCCATCGAGAGGCTGATCTTGACCAGGCCCGAAGATATGCGGAAAGAACTCTGGCTTCAGCTTGCCCGTCATCACATTGGCGTCGGTGACGGTGAGCGGACCGCCGCGCCGGTAAGCGAGAGGGCCGGGATCGGCACCGGCAGAATCCGGTCCGACACGGAAGCGGGTGCCGTCATAGTGCAGGATCGAACCGCCGCCTGCCGCCACGGTATGGATCAGCATCATCGGCGCGCGAACACGCGCACCTGCGACCACGCTCTCGAACGTGCGCTCATAGGCACCGTCATAGTGACAGACATCGGTCGAGGTGCCGCCCATGTCGAAGCCGATGGTCTTGCCGAAGCCCGCCTGACGCGCCGTCTCGACCGCGCCGACTACGCCGCCCGCGGGCCCGGACAGAATGGCATCCTTGCCCCGGAAGAGATGCGCCGAGGTCAGTCCGCCCGACGACTGCATGAACAATAGGCGCGGTTGGGTGGAGAGAGCCGCGGCGACGCGGTCGACATAACGGCGGAGGAGGGGGGAGAGATAGGCGTCGACGACGGTTGTGTCGCCGCGGGCCACGAACTTGACCAGCGGGGAAACCTCATGGCTCGCCGAGACTTGCGTGAAGCCGGCTTCACGGGCGAGATCAGCCGCCTCACGCTCATGCGCCGGATGCGCGTAAGCATGCATGAAGACAATGGCCACCGCTGAAATGCCATCGCTGCGCGCCGCCTGCATTGCCGCGCGCACGGCGTCGCGGTCGAGGGGAATCTCAATCGAGCCGTCGGCCCGCACGCGCTCGGGCACCTCGATGACGCGCGCATAAAGCATCGACGGCTTTACGATGTGGCGGGCGAAGATCTTGGGACGCGCCTGATAGCCGATCTCCAGCGCATCGCGAAATCCCTCGCCGACGATGAGCAGCACTGGATCGCCCTTGCGCTCGAGCAGAGCGTTGGTGGCGACGGTGGTGCCCATCCGCACACTCTCGATCAGCTCGCACGGTAATTTCCGCCCACGCTTCACACCCATGAGATCGGCGATGCCCGCGATCGCCGCATCTTCGTAGGCTTCCGGATTTTCCGACAGCAGCTTGCGGGTGAGCAGACGGCCATCGGGCGCGCGCCCCACGATGTCGGTGAACGTGCCGCCGCGATCGATGAAGAACTGCCATTTTCCGTGTGAATTCATCAAACTCTCTAAAATCCGGACGGAACCTTACCCCTCGCGGAAGCATTCCCCTCTCAGTAGGCTCTAACGAAGGAGAAGCCTAATGGCCAAGCATGAGAAACGCACGCGGCCAGACGGCGACCAAGGCCACAGCGTGCTTGACGGCCCCGAATACATCGAAGGTGTACCGGGCCAGAAGAGAACGAAACAGGCTTCACGCAAACGCGACGACTGTGACAGCGTACTCGATGCGCCTGAATGCATAGACGGCGTCGACAAAGACGCACGCGAGTCAAGGCACCAATAAAAGACGCGGGCTCAATCGAGGCGCTTGAGCCCCGCTTGGTAACGCTTCCAGCGCTTGACATATATGTCGGCGGCGCGAGCGATCATGGCGCGGGCCTTCTCGTCGGTCTCGCGCACCGCCTTGGCCGGAGCGCCGAGGATCACCGCCCCGTCGGGAAATTCCTTGCCCTCGGTGATCAGCGCGCCGGCGCCGACCAGACAGTTCGCGCCGATCTTGGCGCCGTTCAGCACGATCGCGCCCATGCCGAGCAGGCTCTTATCGCCGATGGTGCAGCCATGCAGCACGACATTATGTCCGATCACGCAGTCCTGTCCGATGTTGAGCGGGAAGCCGGGATCGGTATGCAAGGTGCAATTGTCCTGGATTTGCGAGCGCGCGCCGATATCGATCCATTCATTGTCGCCGCGCAGCACCGAGCCGTACCAGATGCTCACATCGGAATGGAGCCGCACGCGGCCGACGACCACGGCGGTCTCGGCCACCCAGTAAAGGCCGTCAGCCGGTAGTTCCGGGCTCTCGCCGTCGAGCGCATAGATCGCCATGTCATTCCCTCTTCTCTATTGTCATTCCCGTGCCGGCGGGAATCCAGTAATCACTGACGGGGCCTCATGCTCGAAGGGTGAGGCCAAGGGGAGGGCAGAATGCTGGACCGTTTCTTCGGTCTCACGGCGCAGGGGACGAGCGTCCTCACAGAGCTCCGCGCCGGCATCGCCACCTTCCTCACCATGGCCTATATCATGTTCGTCAACCCGGCGATCCTGCAGCAGGCCGGCATGGATCACGGCGCGGTGTTCGTTGCCACCTGTCTCGCTGCCGCCGTGGGCTCTCTCCTTATGGGGCTTTATGCCAACTACCCCATCGCTCTCGCGCCGGGAATGGGGCTCAACGCCTATTTCGCCTTCACCGTCGTGCCCGAGCTTGGCGGCAATTGGCAACTCGCGCTCGGCGCCGTGTTCATCTCCGGTGTGCTGTTCTTCCTGCTATCGCTGTCACCGCTGCGCGCCTGGCTGATCGACGCCATTCCCATGAATTTGAAGCTCGGCATCGCCGCCGGCATCGGCCTGTTCCTCGCGCTTATCGGCCTGCAGAATGCCGGCATCGTCGCCGCCGACCCGGTGACACTGGTCACGCTCGGCGATCTCGGCAAGCCGCAAGCCATGCTAGCCGTGGCCGGCTTCTTTCTCATTGCCGCATTGTCGGTACGCAACGTGACGGGCGCCATCATTATCGGCGTACTGGTCGTGACCGCCGCCGCCGTCCTTCTAGGCCTCGATCCGTGGCAGGGTTTTGCCGCGCCGCCGCCCTCCATCGCGCCGACTTTCCTCCAGATGGATGTCATGGGCGTGTTTCAGCTCGGACTCGTCATCATCGTATTCACGCTGCTGCTCGTGATGATCCTCGACACGGCAGGCACACTGATCGGAGTGGCGCATCAGGCCGGCTTCCTCGATGCCGAGGGACGCTTGCCGCGCATCCGCCAGGCATTCCTTGCCGATTCGACCGGCGCGATGATCGGTGCGGCGCTCGGAACCTCGACCACCACCGCCTATATCGAAAGCACCGCCGGCGTGAAGGAGGGCGGCCGCACGGGGCTGACCGCGGTCTTCGTCGCGGCGCTGTTCGTGCTGGCGCTATTCCTCGCGCCGCTTGCGCACACCGTGCCGGTCTATGCCACGGCGCCGGCGCTCCTGTTCGTCGCCTGCCTCATGGCGGCGAGTCTCGGCGCCATCGTCTGGGAAGATGCGACCGAGTACATTCCGGCGCTCACCATCGCCTTTCTCATGCCGCTCACCTATTCCATCGCCACGGGCATCGGCCTCGGCTTCATCGTCTACGTGGCGCTGAAAGCACTGACCGGCCGCGTGAGCCAGATCAACGCAGCCGTTGCGATCGTCGCCTTTGCCTTCCTGCTCAAGCTGATTTTCGCTTGATTTGGCGCTTTTTTGAGCCTTGTAACCCCCAGCCCCTCGGGCTATGAGGGTCGCCTTCCTGAATTATTCCCGAAACGCCGAACGCTGTCATGGATACCGAAATTTCTGACCGTCGCCCAAGGGGAAGCGGCAATCCGCTGGTGGTTTTCATCACCTCTTTCAGCGCGGCCATCGTCGTGGCCGGCGGCTTCGGTATCATCATTCAGGCCTTCATTATCGCTCTCGCCAATCTTATGGGGTTTGGTTCATCCCTCATTTGGGCGGCGAGCGCCGCTAACGCATTCCTCGTGCTTTGGCTTTTTATCTGGACCTTCGCCCGCTCCTGGCATGTCGAGAGGCGGCTCGCGGCGGGGCTCGAAGTGGATGAGCCCAAGCTCTCGATCCTGGCCAATTTTCGCGGGTAGCGGAGGGTCTTGGCACGCAGGCTGTCATATTAATCCGCATGCAGCCCGAGCAAAAAGTCCTTATGCTCTCTAGCAAGCAACGTCCTTTGGGGGAGTCTCGTCATGTCGGTTTGGGGTAAGCTCGCAGGTGCGGCGGCAGGGCTTGCGATCGGTGGGCCGATCGGCGCGCTGCTCGGCGGCGTGGCCGGGCACTATGTCATCGATCGCGACAAGGAAGAGGAAGGCGCCGCGGAGAACCAGGTGGCCTTCACGGTCGGCGTGATCGCGCTCGGCGCCAAGATGGCCAAGGCGGACGGCGTCGTCACCATGGACGAGGTTTCGGCCTTCAAGGAAGTGTTCAAGGTCCCCGACGGCGAGATGAAGAACGTCGCGCGCGTGTTCAACCTCGCCAAGCAGGACGTGGCCGGCTACGAGGCCTATGCCGAACAGCTCGCGACCATGTTCAAGGATAACCGCAAGCTGCTCGAGGACGTGCTCGAAGGCCTGTTCCACATCGCCAAGGCCGACGACGCGCTGCACAAGGCCGAGGAACAGTTCCTAGCGCAGGTCGCCAAGCGCTTCGGCCTCACCGACACCGAATTCGCCTACATCAAGGCGCGTCACGTCGTTGTCTCCAAGCGCAATCCGTACGACGTGCTCGGCATCAATCCGGCGGTCAGCAATGATGAGATCAAGACCCAATACCGCAAGCTCGTGGCCGACAATCATCCGGACAAGCTGATCGCCCGCGGCGTGCCGCCGGAGTTCATCGCCATCGCCACCGAGAAGGTCGCCACCATCAACGAGGCCTATGACTCCATCGCCCGGGAGCGCGGTCTCTAGGCTTTAGGGTTGGCGCAAGCATTCCCCCTCATCCTGAGGAGGCCGCGTAACGCGGCCGTCTCGAAGGATGGGGCCTCATGCTTCGATACGCGGACTTCGTCCGCTCCTCAGCATGAGGTATGAAAGCAAGAATGACCGTCGCGCCTGATTCCAAGCTCGCCACCTTGTGGTGCCCGTCGCCCAATCGCGAGGCGCGTGCCGGCGATTGCTCCCCCGATATGCTGATCCTGCATTACACCGGCATGGAATGTGCGGAAGCGGCGCTCGACTGGCTGACGCGCGAGGAGTCCAAGGTCTCGGCACATTATCTTGTCGACGAGGAAGGCCGCATCGCGCAGATCGTGGCCGAGGCTGAACGGGCCTGGCATGCCGGCCAAAGTCATTGGGCCGGCGAGACGGACCTCAATTCCTGCTCGATCGGCATCGAGATCCATAATCCCGGTCACGACTTCGATTATCCCGATTTCACCGAGGCGCAGATGCGGGCGGTCGAGGCCTTATGCCTCGATATTTTCAGCCGCCATGCCATTCCGCCGCACTGCGTGCTCGCACATTCCGATATCGCGCCGGGGCGGAAGCGCGATCCCGGCGAGAAATTCGATTGGGGACGGCTCGCGCGCGCCGGCATCGGCCTGTGGGTCGCGCCTGCCGAGCTCCGTGGCGACGAGGGCTTGGGCCCGGGCGACGAAGGGGCAAATGTCGCCGAGCTGCAGCAGGCGCTGCTCGAATACGGCTACGGAATCGAGGTGACGTCCACCTATGGGCGCGGGCTCGAGCAGGTGGTCGAAGCCTTCCAGCGCCATTTTCGCCCCGCGCTGATAACCGGCCGCGCCGATGCCTCGACCCGTGAAACTCTGGCGCGGCTGCTCGCCGCGCGGCGGGACATGCGCCTGGCCTGAAGTCAAACCGACGAGGGTTCACAGGATGAAGTCGCCCTTCACCAGAGTGTTGATGTCGACCCTGATCTCGAAATCGGCTTTGCCGTCGCCGTTCAACGAAAAGGCCCGCAGCCTGAACGGCGCGGGCCCCTGTCGATGTCCTTTAAGTAAATTCTATTGCGCCGGAGTGGAGAAGGTCTCTTGCGCCTTCATGATGTTGGCCTCGGGGTCCTTCATGAACTCGGCCTTGGCGGCGGCATTGCCGAAGCAATAGGTCTTCTTGCCGATCTTCTCGCTGATCGAGCAGTCGGTGATCTTCTTCTGGCCGCCGACGAGACCCATGGCGCAATAATTGCCGAACTCGCCGGCGACGGCGGCGATGGCGCCGGTCGAGAAGCCGAGCATCGCGGCGCCGGCCAGCGCGGAAACAACAGTAACCCTGATCATGGTCGTTTACTCTCCTGGTTTGATTGAAGCCCGTTCGTCGGGCGGCATGGATGCAAAAACTCAAGCGGCCGGTCAATGGACAAATTTGCTGCCTCGTCTCACCGTCGGCAATACCATGCGCGGAAAACTCAAGCGCTCACATGAAGAAGGCCCGCTTGCACTATGCAAGCGGACCTTTCTCTCCTGCGAGAACTGTGAACCCCTACATATTCTTCTTCGACATGTAGGCGTTCGCCTTGGCGAGATTGCCTTCAGGGTCCTTCATGAACGCCGTCATGGCTTCCTCGCTGCCGAAGCAGTAGGTCTTGCCGCCGATCTGACCGCTAATGCTGCAATCGGTCTTGACCTCCTTGCCCAGGGCCAGGCCCATCGTGCACATATTGTCGTATTCGCCGGTGGCGGCGAGTGCACCGGTCGCCAGCAACATCGTGCCGGCGATGGCTGAAGCAATATAAGAAGCCCTCATAACTCTCTCCTTTTCGGGTCGGTGGGATGGCGAGCGACTAACGCCGGATCGCCTGACAGGTTCCTTACCTGACAGCTTCCTTGTACGGCGACGGCAGGGCGAAGTTGTGGAACCTCAAATCACGATTGCGCGATCAATTCGTGACGTCGACCTCGGTGTCCTCGAACTTGTAACGGGGCACCTGGCTCCAGATACCGTCCTCGTTGACCGGCACTTTGTGCAGCTTGACGGCGCCGACCTTGAGCTTGCCGGTCTTGTCGTCGACCCAGAAATCGACGTCGTAATACTCGTCCTTGCTGCCGACTTTGCGGAAATCGGTGCAGGCGAAATATTGTCCGTCCTTCTTCAGCCGCCGGATCGGCTGATGCATCTCGACGAATTCCATCGGGATGGTCTCGCCGGTCTCCTCGTCCTTGATGTCGAGCGCGCCATCCTTGTTCTTGTTGGCGGCGATGTAATTGTGGATCGCGCTCATGATGTGCCAGCCGCGCACCACCTCCATGTCGCCCGGATGCTCCGAGACGGGGAGCCACCACCAGGCGACGGGCAGGCGCGTCACCATGGTCCAGCCCTCGCCGTCGCGCTTCGGGCCTTTCTGCACGCGGATGTCCATCAGTTGGAGTTCGTCGCCTTCGGGCTTGAACCAGAAGTCGATGGCGTATTGCTTCTTGGGTTCGTCCTTGTCGTGGAAGATGACATTGGCGAACCAGCCATAGCCGGTCATGCCGCGCACGATCTTGACCTGTTCGAAGATCAGGTTGAGGTCGGTGTCGAGCTTGGGATCGCGAAAGACGAAGGCGCCGTCCTTGGAGCGCTCGGCGATGATTTCATCGACCCGCGCGGTGACGTCATCTTCGCCGAAATCTTTTTTGCCGGTGGTGGCGGCCGCCATCTTCTTGCCGGCGAGGAAGTCGCGCGCCTTCTGCACGTTGCCGGCGGGATCCTGCAGGAAGGCCTGCTTCGAGTTTTCGCTGCCGAAGCAATAGATCTTGCCGTCGGTGTCGGTCCAGTTGACCGAGCAATCGGTCTTCTCCATCTGACCCGAGGCGAGACCCATGGCGCAGGAATCGTCGAACTCGCCGGCCGGCGCGGGTGTCGTGGCGATGATGGCGGCGGCGATGGCGGCGAGGGCCGTCCGCGCCAGTGCGGGGGTGGGCCGGTGTGCAAAGAGATGTGTCATGGCGTTTGTCCCTGATGGCGTGCTGGCCGGTTCTTGTCGGGCGGTGAGGGCGGCGGCGTGTGCGGCAGGATACGGGAACAATGGCAGGGCGGCGATCAATTTGCCGTTATGTCGCTTGGGCCGGCAGGATCGGTGCGGGAGCGGCGCGGTTTCCTGACAAAAACGCGCAATTCCGGCGAGTTTTCCCCCATTCGGGGCACGTTAGGGACACGGTTTTCTTGACGGCGGGGCCGCAAATCCCCTTATTACCCCTGTCAGCAGGCCGGATGGCCGCTCCGCCAAGTCATTGGTATCAAAGGCGGAGAGGAAAGTCCGGGCTCCATGGAAGCACGGTGCCGGATAATTTCCGGCGGGGGTAACCCCAGGGAAAGTGCCACAGAAAGCAAACCGCCTCGCTCAACCGGAGACGGATGCGCGCGGTAAGGGTGAAAGGGTGCGGTAAGAGCGCACCGCGTCTTTGGTAACAGAGACGGCACGGCAAACCCCACCGGGAGCAAAACCGAATAGGGGCGGCGCGGCGGGGTGACCCGCCAGTCCTTCCAGACCAGTCGCCCGGGTTGGTTGCACGAGGCGTCCGGCAACGGTCGCCCAAGATGAATGGCCATCGCCTCGTCATCCTGACGAGGACACAGAACCCGGCTTACAGGCTTGGTGGCATATTACGGCCGGCGTGGAGGTAAAATCCTCCCGCCGGCCTCCAATTATCTGCGGGCGAGTTCGAAGCGATCGGCGTTCATCACCTTGGCCCAGGCCGCCACGAAATCTTTCACGAATTTCTCCTTCGAGTCGGCGCAGGCATAGACTTCCGCGAAGGCTCGAAGCTGTGAGTGCGAACCGAAGATCAGATCGACGCGGGTCGCCGTCCACTTCGCAGCTTTCGTTTTGCGGTCCCGGCCCACGTATACACCATCGGAATCTGCGGGCTCCCAAATTGTGCCCATGTCGAGCAGGTTGACGAAGAAGTCGTTGGTCAAGGTCCCGGGGGTCTTGGTGAAGACGCCGTGCTTGGAGCCGCCGGCGTTCGCGCCGAGGACTCGAAGGCCGCCGACGAGAGCCGTCATCTCCGGCCCCGTCAGCGTCAGCAACTGCGCCCGGTCCACAAGCGCCTCCTCAGGTGTCATGAACTGGATCGTCTTGGTATTGGTGTAGTTGCGAAAGCCGTCCTGACGTGGCTCTAGCGGCGCGAAGGAATCGATGTCGGTCTGCTCCTGCGATGCATCCATGCGGCCCGGCTTGAAGGGTAGCTTCACGTCGATGCTGGCGTCCTTCGCAGCCTTTTCGATAGCGGCGCAGCCGCCAAGTACGATGAGGTCCGCGAGCGAAACCTTCTTTCCGTCAGACCCTGAAGAGTTGAACTCCTTCTGAATTTCTTCGAGCTTTGCCAGAACCTTGGCTAGCTGCCTCGGCTCATTGACCTCCCAATCCCTCTGCGGGCTAAGGCGAATGCGCGCGCCGTTGGCGCCACCGCGCTTGTCGGAGCCGCGGAATGTCGATGCCGATGCCCAAGCGGTCGAAACCAGTTCGGGAATCTTGAGGCCTGAAGCGAGTATCTTGACCTTGAGAGCGGCCGCGTCCTTCTCATCGATCAGCTTGTGGCCGACGGCCGGGATCGGGTCCTGCCAGATCAGCACCTCATTCGGCACAAGGGCTCCGAGATAGCGTGCACGCGGACCCATATCGCGATGGGTGAGCTTGAACCACGCGCGGGCAAACGCGTCTGCGAACTGGTCCGGGTTCTCGTAGAATCGTCGCGAGATCTTTTCGTACACGGGATCGAATCGCAGCGAGAGGTCCGTGGTCAACATCGTCGGCACATGCTGCCTCGACTTGTCATGCGCATCAGGGATGTTTGCGACCGCGTCTTTCGCCCGCCATTGATAAGCACCTGCGGGACTCTTCTCGAGCTCCCACTCATATTTGAACAGGTTGTCGAAGAAATGATTGCTCCATTTGGTCGGGGTTTGCGACCAGGTGACTTCCGGGCCGCCTGTGATGGTGTCTGGCCCGCAGCCTGTGCCATGCTGGCTGTTCCAGCCGAGGCCTTGAGTTTCGATGCCGCAAGCTTCCGGCTCCGGACCCACCAGGGACGGATCGCCAGCGCCGTGTGTCTTGCCGAATGTATGACCGCCGGCAATCAGCGCCACGGTCTCTTCGTCGTTCATCGCCATGCGGAAGAAGGTTTCGCGAATGTCTTTGGCTGCCGCGACCGGGTCCGGTTTGCCGTTCGGACCTTCCGGATTCACATAAATGAGGCCCATCTGTACGGCGCCGAGCGGTTCGGCCAGTTGACGTTCGCCGCTATAGCGTTCGTCGCCAAGCCACGAACCCTCCGGACCCCAGAAAAGCTCTTCTGGCTCCCAAACGTCGGCGCGGCCGCCGGCGAAACCGAATGTCTTGAAGCCCATCGACTCCAGCGCGACGTTACCGGCGAGGACCATCAAATCGGCCCAGGAAATCTTCCGGCCGTATTTCTGTTTGATCGGCCACAGCAAGCGACGCGCTTTGTCGAGGTTCGCGTTATCCGGCCACGAATTGAGCGGCGCGAAGCGTTGTTGACCGGCGCTGGCGCCACCGCGGCCATCGGTGATGCGATACGTACCGGCGCTGTGCCAGGCCATGCGGATCATCAGGCCGCCGTAATGGCCGAAGTCCGCCGGCCACCAGTCCTGTGATTTCGTCATCAAGGCATTGAGGTCCTTGATCACCGCATCGAGGTCTAGCGCTTTGAATTCCTCGGCGTAGTCGAAAGCTTCGCCCAGCGGATCCGAGAGCGAAGAGTTGCGATGAAGGACGTTCACATCCAGCTGGTCCGGCCACCAGTCGTGGTTGGACCTGGATTTGGTGTGTATCACCGGGCATTTGCCCGCCCCATCATCAACCTTTGCGTCCATTGTTCATCTCCGGTCGGGTTCTCTTATTCGGTTAGAATTCGTGAGCGAACCGTGCTCCGCGCACACTGGCATCATCGCATCGATGTATGAGGTGCAAGGATAAACTTGAGGACAACGACGCATAAGGGCAAATCGGATTTGCTATCGTTGCGATAAGCTAATCTTATTGACCTACCTGCCGGCTATCTTGCCGCTGAGAAAGCCCTGCAGCAGTTCAAGCGTCTGCTCGGGTTGTTCTTCCTGTGGCATATGCCCGCAATCCTCGACGATGCGTAGAGTCGAGTTCGGCAGCGTGCGCCTGAGCTTCAATCCGACCTCGAGCGGCACGATGCGGTCGTGATCACACCACAGGATCAGTGTCGGAAGCTTGATAGACCTATAGCGTTCGGAGATTTGCGCGATGTCTTCCGGCACGATCTGGCGCGCGCTATGGATGATGGCGTGTTTGCCCGCGGCCGTCTTCAGTGGTGCGGCATAGACTTCGACCTCGCTGTCGTCGATCTTGCTGTTGTCGTGGTAGGCGATTTGCAGTGCGACCCGCACTTGGGCGTTGGGCGGCACCATGCGCACGCCGAGATGCGAGACGAGCGGCGTCGAGAGCATCTGGAAGAAGACCGGAATGTTTTGCGGGTAGGCGATGGTGTCGAGTATCGCGAGCTTCGAGATGCGATTGCCGAGCCGATTATCATCCTCGAGAGCGAGCAGAAGTGCGATGCCGCCGCCATAGGAATGTCCAACCACCGTGAGGTCGCGCAGATCGAGATCCTCGATCAATTGGGCAAGAAGTTTGGCTTGATCGGATACTGAGTAGCGTTCGTCGAGCGGTTTGTCCGATTGACCGAACCCCTTGAGATCGACGGCGACAACACGATGGTTGCGCACGATCTCCGGCATGATGTGCCGCCACGTATAGGTGCTCGTGCCGAAGCCATGAATGAGAAGGACGGGCGGACCTTGCCCCACATCCTCATAATAGAGCTGAACGGACGCTTCTGACGGTCCGAGCCTTGCGTAGGAGCCGATCATCATGGCTCCGCCTGCACTCAGCCCGCAACCGGCCAGCATGAGCGCCATCGCTGCCACACCGATCGCCGCTTTTAATCCACTCTGCCGCAAGACCTCTGCCCTTCGTTCCAACCCGGCGACACACCCGCCTGAACACGGAATCAGGTCCCGCGAATCAGTTTGGCGAAGCGCTTAAACCCCGTCGGATTCATTGTTATGCGCTTCGCCCGTGCGCGGCAATCGAGCCGGTTAACCAAAAATGAAGAAGCTTGCCGCTTCCTGTTGGCATTTCCCGGACATTGTCGTCGCAAATCCGGTTCTTCCCATTGACGCCCATAAAATCCCATGCTATCCCATAGTCGCCCGTTCGGTGAGTGAGGTGGGAGAGGTTGGCTGCGCTCCTTAGAGGCCACGGGGGGATCTGCGCCGCCTCTTCCACCTAATTTTTTTCACGGGCGGGGGCCTGCACCCGAAGCGCTGTTTGTCATCCGCGTCGGCTCAAGGTGCGCGAGGGGGAGATGGACCAATTTGTCTCGACTTTCACCAACAAGATCGACAACAAAGGCCGGGTCTCAATTCCGGCTTCCTTCCGTACAGTGCTCGCCAAAGACGGCCTTGAGGGCATTTATTGCTACCCGTCGCTCGATGCGCCTGCGCTCGACGCCGGTGGCCAACGTCTTCTCAACAAGATCAACACCCTCGTCGAAGACCTCGCGCCTTATTCCGACGAACGCGACCAGCTTGCCACGGCGCTGTTCGGCACCAGTGAAATCCTCACCATCGATCAGGATGGACGCACCATCATCCCGGAGCGTTTGCGCGAACACGCCGGGATTACCAATCAGATTACTTTTGTCGGCCTCGGCGAGAAATTCCAGCTCTGGGAGCCAAAACGTTTCGAAGCCTATCAAGCGGAAGCGCGCCAGAAAGTGCGCGATCTCCGCAAGCTACTCGGCGCGGGGCGCCGCGATCGCGGCGGGCCAGAGGGAGCACGGGAATGATGGCGGGTCGCGGCAGCACGGCTGCCGTCGGCGGACCGGCCCGCCACATTCCCGTGATGCTCTCGGAGGTGCTCCAGGCACTTCAGCCTAAGTCGGGCGAGATCATCGTCGATGGGACTTTCGGCGCCGGCGGGTACAGCGAAGCCGTTCTTAAGCAAGCCGACTGCAAAATCATCGCTATCGATCGAGATGAAGAAGCCTTTCGCTTGAGCGGTCAACTTGCCGACAAATATTCCGGACGCTTGATCGCCGTGCTCGGCCGCTTCAGCGAGATGGAAGCGTTCGCCGCAAGCGAAGGGTTCACTGCCGTTGACGGCGTGATGCTCGATCTTGGCGTTTCTTCCATGCAGCTTGATGAGTCTGAGCGTGGCTTCTCCTTCGCTAAGGACGGACCGCTTGACATGCGCATGGGGGTCGAGGGCCAAACCGCAAGCGACATCATCAATACGCTCTCGGAGGAAGAGTTGGCCCGGATCATCGCCGTGTTCGGCGAGGAGCGACGGGCGCGGGCCATTGCACGCGCCATCGTGGCGCGACGCGGCGATAAGCCGATCCTGAGGACGTCGGAGCTCGCCGACATCGTTGCCAAGGTGATCGGCCGTAAGCGCGATGAGACCAAGCATCCCGCGACCCGGACGTTCCAGGCGATTCGTCTTTATCTGAACGAAGAGCTTGAAGACCTGGCCAAGGGACTTGCCGCTGCCGAACGACTCCTCAGGACCGGTGGCAGGCTGGTGGTGGTTACCTTCCATTCGCTGGAAGACCGCATTGCCAAGCGCTTTTTTGCCAGCCGGAGCGCTCCAGGTCCCCGTGCCTCCCGCCATCTACCTGAAATTTCGGATGGGGGGAGGGCGCCAAGCTTCCGTCTTCTTAACCGGCGTCCGTTAGAACCGAGCCAAGAGGAAGTCAGGCGGAATCCACGGGCCCGTTCGGCGCGGCTTCGAGCCGGCGAGCGCACCGAAGCGCCGGCGCATCCTCTCGATTTTGATGCTCTCGGTGTGCCGCAGATGACACATCGCATGTGAAGGTTCACTCAGGTCGTAACATGTTGCGTATCATCAATATCAGTTTGGTCCTCGGCCTCGTGGCTCTCGCCTGCATCATCTATCAGGTGAAATACCAGGCGCGCTCTCTCGACCGGGAAATCATCGCGATCGGCAAGGAGATCGAAGCCGAACGAGATGCCATCGCGGTGTTGCGGGCCGAGTGGAGTCTTCTCAATCGGCCCGATCGCATCGAGCGGCTCGCCAAGAAGTACATCCACCTCGAAGCTTCGGCACCACGGCAGATCGTGACGCTCGGTACATTGAACGATCGCCATCTCGAACGGCCCCGCAAGGATGAAACCTCTCCTGCGACGGCGACGCCCAAGTCTAAATCCAATCAGCCTGCGGTGGCGGCTAAACCTGTCGAGGTTCTGCCTTGGGCCAAGGCCGCATCGCTGCCCTGGCATACCGCGACGATCAGGGGTCCAATCAGAGCCGAATAGGACGTGACCAAGTGACCAAGAACGCCACACCAGAGATCTCCGGGGATCGGGCCGAACGCGTTTATCACACGCGTTGTCGCACCCGCTTCCGGCTTGCTTGTCTTGGCTTTGCTGTGGCCTTTCTCCTGATCGGCGGCCGCTTGGTAGCTCTTGGCTTCACCGAAGATGAGAAAAGTTCGCGCGGGTTCATGGACATCTCCACGACGGTTCATCGTCCCGACATTTTTGACCGTCACGGTCAATTGCTGGCAACGGATATTCGAGGCGCTACCCTCTATGCCGACCCTAAGCGGGTCATTGATTCCGATGAGTTGATCGAAAAAGTCACGAGCGTTTTGCGTGACGTCAACGCGGCCGATCTGCGCGCGAGGCTGAAAGCCGGGAAGCGCTTCGTGCGCATCAAGCGCGAGCTCACGCCGAAGCAGCAGGCCGAGATCTATGCGCTAGGGCAGCCGGGCCTCGGTTTCATCGAAGAATATCGCCGGGTCTATCCCATGAACGCCACGACGAGTCATATCGTCGGCCTGGTCGATGTCGATAATCGGGGATTGGCCGGCATCGAGAAATTCATCGACGATAATCCCCAGCTCGCCATGGCCGCTGCTGGAGCGGGTGTCGGCGAGGGTGTGACGCTTTCGATCGATCTCGGCGTCCAATATGTGCTCCGCCAGGAACTAAAGGCTGCCATGGACGCCTATCATGCCAAGGCGGCGGCTAGCATCGTCATGGACGTTCATTCCGGTGAGGTGTTGGGCCTCGTCTCTCTTCCCGATTTCGATCCGCACAAGCGCGAGCAGGCTCTCGACAAGGAGCGCGTGAACCGTATCGGTTCGGGCGTTTACGAGATGGGCTCGGTGTTCAAGATGTTCACCGTCGCGGGCGTGCTCGATTCCGGTCTCGCCAATATGCATTCAAGTTACGACGCGTCGAGCCCGATCCGCTATGGCCGTTTTACCATCAGCGATTTCCACGGCAAGAAGCGGCGGCTTAGCGTGCCGGAGGTCTTCATCTATTCGTCGAATATCGGCGCGGCCAAGATGGCGATGCATATGGGCACTGACCAATACCGCGGCTTTCTCAGAAAGCTTGGGCTGCTCGGCCGTGCCACCACCGAGCTTGGCGACAGCGCCGCGCCGATCGTGCCTCACAATTGGCAGAAGCTGAACACCATAACCATCGCCTTCGGTCATGGCCTGTCGGTGACGCCGCTGCAAATGGCCTCCGCCTCCGTGCCGCTTTTCAATGGCGGGTTGGGTGTGACGCCAACCTTTCTCCGACGCTCGCGCGAGGATGCGGCGAGCGTCGCTCCACGTGTGCTTAAACCGCAAACGAGCGCTTCGATGCTTCAGCTGATGCGCCTCAATGTGCTGAAGGGCACAGCGAAGCGTGCCGA
Organism: Alphaproteobacteria bacterium; assembly: GCA_016869535.1. Classification (GTDB taxonomy): domain Bacteria; phylum Pseudomonadota; class Alphaproteobacteria; order Rhizobiales; family Methyloligellaceae; genus Methyloceanibacter. The sequence continues at coordinate 46,411 of VGDX01000015.1, forward strand.
GGCGGAGGGTTATCGGGTCGGCGGCAAGACGGGTACGGCGGAAAAGGTGGTCGGAGGCCGCTACAGCCGTTCGGCGCTGCTCACTAATTTCGTTGCAGCTTTTCCCACCGACGCGCCGGAATATCTCGTTTTGGTAATGCTTGACGAGCCGCAGCGCGTGGCTGCAAGCAATAACGCCGCAACGGCCGGCGTGAACGCCGCGCCCACGGCCGGCAAGATCATCGCTAGGATAGCCCCGATACTCGGCGTCGCACCGAAGCTTCAGGACGACCAGCACGAATTTGACGCCAAGGTGGTCGCCTCCTATTAGAAGGCGCCCGTTTGGGGCCGGCCAAGCCCTTGAGCTTTTCAAGGAATAGCCGCTTTTCGAGGCGCATATCGAAACATGACTCTGGGTGAGTTGATGGGGCCTGAGGTGAGCTTGCCTGCGCCGCTCGCCGCGCTGCCGGTTAAAGGCCTTACCGCCGACAGCCGTGAGGTCAAGCCAGGCTATCTCTTCGCCGCGCTACCAGGCACAAGCAATGACGGGGCGCGCTTCATCGACGATGCGGTGAAGCGAGGTGCGGTGGCAGTCCTGACCGGACAGGCGGTCACTGGACCGAATGATGACACCCCGTTCATCGCCGACGCCGATCCTCGCCGGCGTCTCGCGCTGATCGCCGCACGCTTCTTCGGACAACAGCCTGAAACCGTGGTCGCCGTCACTGGCACCAACGGCAAGACATCGGTCGTGTCGTTTGTACGACAGCTCTGGGCGGCGCAAGGGTTTGCTGCGGCAAGTCTCGGTACGATCGGTGTAGTGGGCCCGAGAGGACGCGAGACCCTTAAACATACTACGCCTGACCCGATCGCATTGCATCGCATCCTTGCCGCTCTCGCCAAAGACGGCGTCACCCATCTCGCGCTCGAAGCGTCGAGCCATGGACTGCAGCAGCGTCGCATCGACGGCGTCAGGCTCGCAGCAGCCGCTTTCACGAATATTTCCCGCGATCATTTAGATTACCATCGGAGTTTCGCTGATTATTTCGCGCAGAAACGCCGTCTGTTTACCGAGCTGTTGCCGGATGGCGCCGCCGTGGTCGATGTCGACAGCGACGCTGGCAAAGAGGTTGCCAAAGCAGCTAAGGCGCGAGGGTTGAGGCTGATTTCGGTCGGGCGTGCGGGTGAAACTTTGCGTCTCGTTTCCTGTGAGATCGACGGTTTCGATCAGAACCTCGTCATCGAACATGGGGGAAGGCAGACCCGCGTGCGACTGCCACTAGTCGGCGCCTTCCAAGCCTCCAATGCTTTGGTGGCCGCCGGTGTTTGCCTCGCAACCGGCTCATCAAATGTATTGCCATTGCTTGCGGAGTTGCATGGCGCGCGGGGTAGGCTTGATCTTGCCGGTACCGCTACGGACGGTTCCCCCATCTTCATTGACTACGCACATACTCCGGACGCGCTCGCCAAGGCATTGGATGCTCTCCGTCCTTTCGTGCGTAATCGATTGCTGGTGGTATTCGGTTGCGGTGGTGACCGCGACAAAGGCAAGCGTCCCGAGATGGGCGCGATCGCCGCCGCCAAGGCCGATCTCGTCATCGTCACCGACGACAATCCACGCAGCGAGGAACCCGCCGCCATTCGGCACGAAATCCTGGCGGCAGCTCCCGGTGCCATCGAGATCGGCGATCGTTCCACCGCCATCGCCGAGGCGATCCATGAGCTCAAATCTGGTGATGTCCTGCTCATCGCCGGCAAAGGGCACGAGACGGGGCAGACTATTGGCACCACCGTAATCCCCTTTTCCGACCATGACGCGGTGATGGCGGCACTAAAGCAAGAGGCGAACCTTGGCTGAACCGCTCTGGACGCTTGGCGAGATCGTTGCCGCCACCGGCGGCAAATGCCAAGGCGCGGCCGAAACACCCATCACCGGCTTCTCCATCGATACACGCAGCCTTAACCCGGGCGAGGGTTTTGTTGCCATCCGCGGCCCCAACCGCGACGGCCACGCCTTCGTCGCCGCCGCTTTGGAAAAAGGTGCCTCCTGTGCCGTCGTCGCTGGCGACTATCCCCCAGGTGACGAAGAAAAATTGGTGCGCGTCGGTGACACGCTCGAGGCGTTGAACGACCTCGGTCGCGCGTCGCGCGCCCGCGCCACCGACACGAAAGTCATCGCCGTTACCGGCAGCGCCGGGAAAACTGGCACCAAAGAGGCGCTCAAACTTGCGCTCGCTCCGAGCGGATCGGTTCATGCGTCCGCCAAATCCTTCAATAACCAGTGGGGCGTTCCGCTGTCGCTTGCCAACATGGCGCACAGTACGGACTTCGGCATATTCGAAGTAGGCATGAACCATGCGGGCGAAATTCATGCGCTAACGCAATTGGTACGGCCGCATATCGTCATCATCACCACCGTTGCACCGGTACATCTTGGTTTCTTCCGTTCCGTCGAGGAGATCGCCGATGCCAAGGCGGAAATCTTCGATGGGATCGAGCCGCACGGAACGGCAATCCTCAATCGCGACAATCCGCATTTTGAACGGCTCGCCAAGCGTGCTCGCGAGGCGGGTGCGAAGATCGTGAGCTTCGGCGAAGCGAAGGGAGCGGAGGCGCGTGCTCTTGCTGTTGAGCTTGGTCCCGATGGTTCGGAAGTCAGGGCCGACATTCTGGGTGAGACCCTAACCTATCGCCTTGGCGTGCCGGGGCTCCATCTCGTGCAGAATTCATTGGCGGTACTTGCCGCGGTGAAATGCGCGAGCGCAGATCTGCAACGTGCGGCAGCTGCGCTCGCCAAACTTCAAGCTCAAGCCGGACGCGGCGCGCGCATGGTCATCGCAGTTAAGGATGGTGTAGTCGCCCTGATTGATGAATCCTACAATGCCAACCCGGTTTCGATGCGGGCAGCGCTTGCCACGCTCGGGCTCACGCCCCGCAACGAATTCAAACGTCGTGTGGCCGTATTGGGGGACATGCTGGAGCTAGGGCCTGAAGGCGAAAGACTCCATCAAGGCCTTGCCGAGCACATTGACGCGGCCGGGGTAGATGTAGTCTTTGCCTGCGGGGAATTAATGGAATCGCTTTATCAAGCGTTACCAGCAAGCCGGCGCGGGGGCTATGCCAAGACCGCTGAGGAGCTTGCGCCCCGGCTTATCGAAGCGGTAGGTCCGGGCGACGTGATCATGGTCAAGGGCTCCCTCGGCAGCCGCATGGGCCCTTTGGTTGAGGCATTAAAGCGTCGTTTCGCGGCGGAAAGTGTGTCGGGCTGATCCCGACCTGGGGAACAAGGCGATGCTCTTCTGGTTGACCGAACTCACCACCGACTTCGCTTTCCTCAATCTCTTCCGTTACATCACTTTTCGCACCGGCGGCGCTGTCCTTACCGCGTTCCTGTTCGTGTTCCTGTTCGGCCCCCGCATCATCAAATCGTTGCGTCTGCGCCAGGGCAAAGGACAACCGATCCGTAAGGAAGGCCCTGAACGGCATCTTCTGCAAAAGCAGGGCACCCCCACCATGGGCGGTCTGATGATCCTATCGGGCATGACGGTCGCTGTGTTGCTGTGGGGCAATCTCCGCAATCCCTATGTTTGGGTCGTGCTGCTCCTCACGCTCGTCTACGGCGCCGTCGGTCTTTACGACGACTATCTCAAAGTGACGAAACAATCGGCGGAAGGCTTCCGCGGCCGCATCAAGATTGTCATAGAAGCCATCGCCGCGCTCATCGCCACTTATATTATCGTCGATGTCGGACAAGAGCCGCTGGCGACCTCACTCGCTATCCCCTTCTTCAAAGGTGTTCTAATCAACCTCGGTTGGTTTTTTGTGCCATTCGGCGCCTTCATCATCGTCGGCGCTGGTAATGCCGTGAATCTGACCGACGGTCTCGATGGCCTCGCCATCGTTCCAGTGATGATCGCCGCCGCCACATTCGGCTTCATCTCCTATCTCGTTGGCAACGTCCTCTTTGCCGATTATCTGCAAATCCATTTCGTCGCAGGTACAGGTGAACTTGCCGTGATCTGCGGGGCGCTGGTCGGCGCTGGACTCGGCTTTCTTTGGTTCAATGCGCCGCCTGCCCAGATCTTCATGGGCGACACGGGCTCGCTGGCGCTTGGCGGAGCGCTCGGGACTATTGCGGTCGCTACCAAGCACGAGCTGGTCCTGGCCATCGTCGGCGGCCTGTTCGTGCTGGAGGCCGCCTCCGTGATCGTGCAGGTCGCCTCCTATAAGCTGTTCGGCGTCCGGGTGTTTCGCATGGCGCCACTGCACCACCATTTCGAGCAGAAAGGCTGGGCCGAATCGACCGTGGTAATCCGTTTTTGGATCATATCGGTGGCCCTTGCGCTGGCTGGTCTCGCCACGCTCAAATTGCGTTAAATTCCTTCCACTATGATTCCCGTGACAATCTTTGCCGGCCGCGATGTAGCGGTTCTTGGCCTAGGGATGAGCGGCCTCGCCACCTTGCGGGCGCTCAAGGCGGGAGGTGCCAATGTCCTTGCCTGGGATGATACGGAGGTGGCGCGGGAGGAAGCCGCCGATGCAGGTTTCCTGGTTGAGGATCTTTCTAACTACGACTGGTCACGGTTCGCCGCGCTGGTTCTCGCTCCGGGCATTCCCATGACCCATCCCATACCGCATTGGAGCATCGCCAAGGCGCGAGAAGCCGGGATCGAGGTGATCGGCGATATCGAGTTGTTTTTTCGCGCGCGCGCGCAAGCCGGCGCGCCGGGAAAGGTGGTGGCGATCACCGGTACCAACGGCAAGTCGACCACCACCGCGCTAACTGCGCATCTTCTCTCGGCGGGCGGAAAGCGCGTGGCGCTCGGCGGTAATATCGGTAAAGCGGTGCTCGATCTTGAGCCGTTCGCCGCCGATCTCACTTATGTTCTCGAACTCTCATCGTTCCAGATCGATCTTTCGCCATCGCTCAAGCCTGATGCCGCAGCGTTACTTAATATCACCCCCGACCATCTCGACCGTCACGGCACGATTAAGAATTACGCACGCATCAAGTCACGCATCTTTTCGAATCTAGGCCCTGATGCAACGGCGGTGATCGGTGTGGACGATGAGCCCTCCCGTGCCATCGCCGACAACCTGAAAGGGTCGTTTGCTGTGAAGCGCATTACGGTAGGCCATGAGATCAAGACAGGCGTGTGGGTGGAGCGCGGTGTTCTGCATGAAATGGAGGACGGAAAAGAAGTCGCGAATACCGACCTCGCCGGCATTCGCTCGCTACGAGGCGCGCATAATTGGCAGAATGCCGCCGCAGCCTACGCGCTCGCGCGGTCGCAAGGGCTTTCCGCCGCTACGGTCGCGGAAAGACTCAAGAGCTTCGCCGGACTCGCTCATCGCATGGAACAAGTGGCACGGCGCGGCAAGGTGTTGTTCGTCAACGATTCCAAGGCGACAAACGCCGATGCCGCCGGCAAGGCGTTGGCTAGCTTCAACGATATCTATTGGATCATTGGCGGCCGGCCGAAGGAAGGAGGGCTTGCCGGACTTGAGTCCTTCTTTACCAAAATCGCCCGCGCCTATCTGATCGGCGAGGCGGCTGAAGCTTTTGCGCAACAGCTTGGCGATGCGGTCGATCATGTTCATTGCGGCACGCTCGATAGAGCCGTCGAAGCGGCTGCTGCCGATGCTGAGCGTTCCGCGGCCAAAGAACCGGTCGTGCTGTTGTCGCCAGCTTGCGCCTCCTACGATCAATTCGACAATTTCGTTAAGCGTGGCGATGCGTTTCGCGAGCTGGTGATGCGTCTCGATGGCGCCAAGAGTATAACACCGGAAGAGGGGAGGGTCGCATGAGGTTGACGCGTGCCGATCGCTCCATCCTCTCCGATTGGTGGTTCACCGTCGATCGCGTGATGTTTTTCGGCCTGTTATTGCTGATGGGCACGGGACTTGTGCTATCGCTTGCGGCGAGCCTGCCGATCGCCGCCAAGTATGATCTCGAGCCGTTTTATTTCGTCCGCCGCCACGCCGCGCTGCTTTTGCCCGCGCTCGCCATTCTGTTCGCGGCTTCGACACTGACGCCAAAACAAATCAGGCGTACCAGCCTCATCATCTTCATTGTCGGCTGCCTTCTGATGGCCTTGGTTATCTTTATCGGACCGGAGATCAAAGGCGCGAAGCGCTGGCTTCAGATCGGCATGGTCTCTCTACAGCCCTCGGAGTTCGTGAAGCCCGCCTTCGTCGTACTGACCGCTTGGCTGTTTAATGAAAGTCAGAAGCGGCGCGATATCCCCGGCATCCAACTCGCCGTTGCGCTATACCTCATCTTCATCGCACTACTCGTGCTTCAGCCCGATTTCGGTCAGGCGCTGCTGGTTACATTGGTCTGGGGTGCTTTGGTCTATATGGCCGGAATCGGCCTGGTCTGGATCTTGGCGTTGGCTATCGCCGGCGCAACGGGCCTAGTCGTTGCCTATTTCATGGCTCCGCATGTTGCGTCGCGTATCGACCGTTTCCTGTTCCCAGAGTCGGGTGACACCTACCAGACCGATCGGTCGATCGACTCGTTCCTGCATGGCGGGTGGTTCGGGCGTGGCCCCGGCGAAGGCACGGTGAAAAATGTGCTGCCGGATTCCCATACCGACTTTATCTTTGCCGTTACCGCCGAGGAGTACGGATTGATCGCCTGCCTCATTTTGCTCGCTCTGTTCGCCTTCATTGTATTGCGCGGCTTGTCGAAGGCATCGCAAGAGCCTGACGGCTTCATCCGCCATGCCGTAGCGGGACTGATCATGCTGTTCGGCCTTCAGACCTTAATCAATATGGCGGTTAATGTCGGCCTCCTGCCGGCCAAAGGCATGACGCTGCCTTTCGTCTCTTATGGCGGTTCGTCGCTGCTTGCCATGGCGCTGACCATGGGCTTTGCCCTTGGGCTGACACGCAGGCGGCCCATGACGGGACAGATCAAGCGCAACGCCGAGACCGAAGCCGGTACCGATAGCGCCCACGTCAGAGAGCAGGTGGCTTGACCCGCGAGCGTCCCATTCTTCTTGCTGCTGGTGGTACTGGCGGGCATCTCTTTCCCGCCACGGCGCTCGCCCAAGAGCTTGGCCGCCGCGGATATGTGGTCGAGCTTGCAACGGATGATCGCGCTGGAAAATATGACGCAGATTTTCCGGCTCGTGCCATACACCGGGTTCCATCCGCCACGATCGCCGGCCGCTCGCCGTGGGATTTGGCACGAACCTTCACGACACTCGGCATCGGGTTCTTGCGTGCGCTTAGTCTGTTGATGGTGCTGCGCCCGGCGGCGGTCGTGGGATTTGGCGGCTATCCAACCCTACCGCCGATCATCGCGGCGCGAGCTCTGAGAATTCCCACGGTGATCCAGGAACAGAATGCGGTGATGGGCCGGGCAAACAGGCTCCTATCCCGCTATGCTGATCGCATCGCGCTGTCCTTCATGCCGACCAAACATCTCGATCCTGAGGCTCAACCGCGGGCGACACTGACTGGCATACCGGTGCGTGATGCCGTGCTCGCTTATCGCAATGTCGCTTATGCCCCCCCAGATCCGGTCGGACGGCTGCTCCTGCTTGTGTTCGGTGGCAGCCAAGGCGCGCAGTTTTTTTCCGAAATCATGCCCACCGCTCTGATGACCTTACCGTCGCCTTTACGCTGGCGGCTCACCGTGGTGCAGCAGGCCCGCGAGGAGGATGTCGAACGCCTTACCCGCACTTATAAAGAAGCTGAGATCGTGGCCCATATTGCCCCTTTTTTCCGCGATCTGCCCGAACGGATGGCAACAGCGCAGCTCGTTATTTCCAGGTCAGGCGCCTCGACAGTGGCCGAATTGATGGCCATAGGCCGTCCTTGCATTCTAGTGCCGCTGCCACATGCCCTTGACAATGACCAACTGGAAAATGCAACTCGCCTTCAGGAAGGTGGCGGTGGCTGGTGCATAAGGCAGAATGAGCTGACCCCGGAGCGCCTGGCGACAGAGCTTCAGCGGCTCCTCACTTCGCCAGATGTTTTGTCCGCCGCCGCTTCCAAGGCGAAAGCCATGGCGACGCCCGACGCGGTGGCGAAACTTGCCGATCTCGTCGAGGAACTCGCGCGAGGCAAGAAAGTAGGCGTAGAAGATGCATCTGCCCCCGCCTGACCAGACCGGCCTGTTCCATATTGTCGGCATCGGCGGCATCGGCATGAGCGCCATCGCCGAAGTCATGCATACGCGCGGTTATCGCGTGCAGGGAAGCGATCTCAAGGACAGCACTAATCTCGACCGCCTGCGCCGCCGCGGCATCAATTGCCTGATTGGACATGATCCCGTGAATGTCACAGGTGCGTCCTATCTCGTCATTTCGAGCGCGGTGAAGCCCGGAAATCCGGAGTTCGAGGCGGCGCGTGAGCGCGGCCTTCCCGTCATCCGCCGCGCCGAGATGCTGGCTGAATTGATGCGCCCCTGTGCCACCGTGTCGATCACCGGTACGCACGGTAAGACCACCACGACCGCGCTGATCGCCGATCTTCTAAAGAGTGGCGGCCTCGATCCGACCGTCATCGCTGGCGGTATCATCAATGCCTGGGGCACCAATGCCCGCATCGGTAAGGGCGAGTGGATGGTGGTCGAAGCTGATGAGTCCGACGGTACGTTTTTAAAACTGCCGACCCAGATCGGCGTAGTGACCAGTATCGACCCCGAGCATATGGACTATTGGCCGTCACTCGAGGTGTTGCATCAGGCCTTTCAGCAATTCGTGGAGGCCATTCCATTCTACGGTCTCGCCGTCGCCTGGATCGATCATGCCGTGGTGCGCGAACTCCTTGCCAAGCTCGGTGGTGTCGCTAACGGACGTCGCACACTGACCTACGGTGTTTCGCGCGACGCTGACGTCAAGCTTAGCAATCTGCGCACGGCGCGTGACCGTATCGTTTTCGATGTCGATCTCGGACCTGCGGTGAAAGGGGGTGCGCGCCAGCTTGCAGACATCATGCTGCCGGTGCTTGGCCATTACAACGCCATGAACGCGCTCGCGGCGCTCGCCACGGCGACCGAGGCTGGCGTGAGCGACGAGGTGATCCGCTCGTCCTTCGCTTCCTATTCGGGCGTAAAACGCCGCTTTACCCATGTGGGTGAATGGCAGGGCGTGAACGTTTATGACGACTACGCGCATCATCCGGCAGAGATTGCCGCTGTATTACGCGCCGCTCGTGCCGGAGGAAATGGCCGCGTCATCGCAGTGCTGCAGCCGCATCGCTACACGCGGCTGCAGGCATTATTTAACGAGTTCTCCGCCTGTCTCGACGACGCCGATATCGTCATGGTGACGCCGGTCTATTCTGCCGGTGAGGCACCGATACCCGGCATCGATCGCGACGAACTGGCCACAGGTCTCCGCCGTCACGGCCATTCCGGTGTGATGACCGTCGACGATGAGGAAAGCATGACAGAGGCGGTCGCCTCCGTGGTCAAGGCTGGAGACATGGTGGTCGGCCTTGGGGCCGGCACCATCACCGATTGGATCAACGCGCTGCCGGGACGACTCGAACGGAGCAGGGGGTAGACGTGAACGATACCGCCCTCGAGAGCCGGCTAGCCGCGGATCTACCCGGCTTGCGCGGTCGGCTGATGCCGCACGCCCCGCTCAAGGATCTGACCTGGTTCAGGGTCGGCGGCCCCGCCGAGGTTCTGTATTTGCCGGCCGACGAAGCCGATCTCGCTTATTTCTTGAAGGAACTGCCGGCCGAGATTCCCGTGACCGTGATCGGCCTCGGCTCCAATCTTCTCGTGCGCGACGGCGGCATCGAAGGCGTCGTGATCCGCTTAGGAGGCAAAGGTTTCGGCGAGACCACTATCGAAGAAGGCTCACGGCTTCGTGCTGGCGCTGCTGTGCCCGACGTGAAAGTTGCGCGTGCCGCAGCCGACGCCGGCATCGCCGGTCTCTCCTTCTATCGCGGCATACCGGGCTGCGTCGGCGGGGCGCTGCGCATGAATGGTGGCGCACATGGGCGCGAGACCTGCGAGGTGCTGGTCGAAGCACGCGCCGTCGACCGTCTGGGTAAAGTGCACGTGGTACCAGTGGCCGAGATGCATTACGGCTACCGCTATTGCGGCGCGCCAGAGGATTTCATCTTTACCGAAGCGCTGTTCCAGGGAGAGCCCGGCGATCCCCAAGCCATCCTCGCCGAAATGGATAATATCGCGGCCTATCGGGAAGAGGTGCAACCGATCAAGAGCCGCACCGGTGGCTCGACTTTCAAGAACCCGCCCGGTCACAAGGCCTGGCAGCTGATCGACGCTGCCGGTTGCCGGGGCCTTTCGGTCGGTGACGCCAGAGTCTCGGAGATGCACTGCAATTTCCTCATTAATGAGGGCAACGCTACGGGAGCCGATCTCGAAGCGCTCGGAGAGACCGTGCGAAAACGGGTCAGGGCACAAAGCGGTGTCGAACTGGAGTGGGAAATAAAGCGGCTCGGCCTCCCGGCCTGAGGCGCTTTGCGTGCCATTCCCTGCGAATGCAAGTAATCCAGTAACCACTGGCGGCGATTATGACACCCCGACTCGCTCGGTCCTTGGCGCATGGCAGGGGGCACACATGGCAAACACACAGACTCATGTCGCAGTGCTAATGGGCGGATGGTCGTCCGAGCGGGAGATCTCGCTCCGCTCAGGCGCTGCCTGTGCCGATGCCCTGGAAGCTGAAGGTTACCGCGTCACCCGCCTCGATGTGCGGCGCGACGTCGCCACCAAACTCGCCGAGATCAGGCCAGATATCTGTTTTAACGCGCTGCACGGACGTTTCGGCGAGGACGGCTGCATACAAGGGCTGCTCGAAGTCATGGGTATTCCCTATACCCATTCTGGCGTACTCGCTTCTGCCCTTGCCATGCACAAGGAACGCGCCAAGGCCGTGCTCAAGGAGGCAGGCGTTCCCGTGGCCGAAAGTGTCGTGGTGTCGCGTGCGAAAGCCGCCCGTGCCCATGTGATGAAGCCGCCTTACGTGATCAAGCCTCCGGCAGAAGGGTCGAGCGTCGGTGTGTTCATCGTGCGTGAGGATCAGGCCCATCCGCCCCAGGAGTTGACCTCGGCCGACTGGACTCTCGGAGAGGAGCTCATGGTGGAGCGTTTTATCCCGGGACGGGAGTTAACCTGCGCCGTCATGGGCGACGAGGCTCTGGGCGTGATCGAGATTAGGCCGGCGGAGGGGCTAAGTTTCTACGATTACGATGCGAAATATGCCCCGGGGGGCTCAATTCATGTGCTTCCGGCGCCGCTTAAACCAAATGTTTACCAATTAGTACAGAAGCTGTCGGTAGCGGCTCATCGGGCGTTGGGGTGCCGTGGGGTCAGTCGCTCCGATTTCCGCTACGACGACCAGCCAGGGGGCCCAGGCGAACTGATCTGCCTTGAGGTCAATACCCAGCCTGGCATGACGTCGACATCGCTGGTTCCCGAGCTTGCTGCCTATGCCGGCCGCTCGTTCGGGGAACTGGTGCGCTGGATCGTGGAGGATGCGTCGTGCAATCGCTAAGCCCCGCAAAAGGGCAAGCCAGGATTATCAGGTCGTCAGAGGACTTGCTCGCGCGCGGCATTGCCGTTCAGCGCAGATCCTCACGACTGCCGGCGCTTAGCGGCGGCCGCCGTCTCGTCAGAAGCGGACCTAAAAGAATTTGGCTTGGTCGGCTTGCCAGTGAGCGGGCCAGAGGTAGATGGCTCACTCTCAGTCTCCTTTTCCTTGCGAGTGCGATTGGTTATGGCGCCACCATTGGTGGTCAAACCGAACGACTCTTCAATACGCTGACGAACGGTGTCGCGCAGCTTGCCGTCGCCGGAGGCTTGGGCATCGAGCGTGTCACGATTGAAGGCAGCCGCCACGCAAGCAACGCAGAGATCACCAAGGCGCTCGCCGCAGACCCGGACAGTGTGATGCTCGGTTTCGACACCGACGCCGCCAAGGCGCGGCTGGAAGAGGTGCCCTGGATTAAACACGCCAGGGTCACGCGTTGGCTGCCCTCGACCCTGCAAGTGGTTATCGAGGAGCGTGACCCTTACGCCATTTGGCAGAGCAAAGGCCAAACCTATGTGGTCGACGGCGAAGGGGCGGTAATCACACCGGCTCTGCGCGAGGCGTATCCGCAACTTCCTTTCGTCGTGGGCGACGGTGCTGGCAAGCATGCCAAGGCGCTCCAAGCCGAACTTGCCGACTTTGACGAGCTCAACGGAAAGGTGCTGGCAGCGCTCAGGGTTGGTGATCGTCGTTGGACTTTGAAGCTCGTGTCCGGGCTTGAGATCATGCTGCCCGACGACAATATCGGCGAAGCACTCAGATCGTTGACCAAGCTCGACCGGGATCGTCACCTTCTCGATAAAAACATTGCCTTCGTCGATCTGCGTCTCATGGACCGGATCACTTTGCGCATGCATGAGCCGGTGCCTTCGGAAGCGCCTGATGCTATCGCGCCATCGGACGTGCCGACGGCGAGCACCAAGCCCACGCCGACTGACGGCAAGACATAACGGGGGCCTTTGGGAAATCGGGGGATGGCCTACAACACAACGATTAGAAGCAAGCGACAACGCATCGTAGCTGCGCTCGATATCGGTACGAGCAAAATCTGCTGCTTGATCGCCAAGACCTCGCCCACTCCGGATTGGTTCGCAGGTAAAGGCGAATCGGTGCAATTCGAAGTGATCGGCTTCGATCATACCCGCGCTGAGGGCCTCAAGGGCGGCATGATCGCAAATCTCGACAGCGCCGAACATTGCATTCGCGCTGCGGTGGATGCAGCAGAGCGAATGGCCGGCGTCATCGTCGAGGACGTAAACGTCACCGTGACCTGCGGCCGGCTTAAAAGCGAAAGCTTCTCTGCGAGCGTCGCGATCCCATCGGGTGCCGTGCGAGAAGATGACGTTGCGCGACTGCTCGCCGGCGGGCGTCAATATGCCGGCCGTGACAAGCGTATTGTGCTGCACGCGCTGCCGACTAGTTATCGTCTCGACGACAATGGCGGGATCAGCGAACCCCATGGCATGTGCGGCGATCGACTGTCGGTCGATATGCATGCGGTGACGGCCGACGAAGCCCCCATGCGTAACCTCATGCTTTGCGTCGAGCGATGTCACCTTAATGTGGCGAGTCTCGTGGCCGCGCCTTATGCAAGCGCGCTCGCGGTCATTACGCCTGATGAATCGAAGCTTGGTGTGGCGTGCATCGATTTCGGCGCCGGTACGACGACGCTTTCTGTAATCGCCGACGGCCAGTTCGTCTACACCGACGCCATCGCACATGGCGGTAACGCCATTACCACGGATATCGCCCGCACGCTCGCCGCGCCCCTTGAACACGCCGAGCGGCTCAAGACGCTTCATGGCAGCGCCTTCGCCACGCTGTCCGACGAGCGCGAGATCATCACCTATCCCTGCGTCGGTGAGATGGCGCGGGGGAATTTGAACCAGATTACCAAGGCTCAGCTCGCCGTGATTATCAGGCCGCGCATCGAGGAGATTCTCGACTCCATGCGCCGGCGGCTCGCGGCAAGCGGACTTGGCGCAGAGGTCACCCAGCATCTGGTCTTGACCGGCGGCGCCAGTCAGCTCACCGGCCTGGCCGAACTTGCCTCGAACATGTTCGGACACCCGGCGCGACTGGGACGTCCACGTGCATTGAGCGGCTTGCCGGCAGTTGGCGCGGCGCCTGATTTCGCCGCCACGATCGGCCTGCTTCTGCAATGGGCGCGCGGCGAGGACAAGGTCGGCATGCGCGTTGAGCAGCGTTTCCTGCGTACCGGCACTGGTTATTTTGCCCGTGTGGGCGAGTGGATAAGGGACAATTTTTGATCGGACCAAGGCTCCCAGCGGTGCCTCACGGGGAAGCGGCGCAAGGGAGCGGAACAGAGGGCAATCGAAGGATTGGATGCGGCCATGACCATCAACATCAGAGTACCTGACCTGACCGAACTAAAACCGCGGATCACCGTATTCGGTATTGGCGGCGCCGGCGGCAATGCCGTCAACAACATGATTGCCTGCGGCTTGAGAGGCGTTGAGTTCGTGGTCGCCAATACCGACGCGCAAGCCTTGACCAGCACGAGCGCCGAACGGCGTATTCAGATGGGGGCTAACATCACCGAAGGCCTCGGTGCAGGCTCAAAGCCTGAGGTTGGCGCGGCGGCGGCGGAAGAGGCCATGGCTGACATCAAGGCTCATCTCGCCGGTTGCCATATGGCGTTCATCACTGCCGGCATGGGTGGCGGCACGGGAACGGGTGCCGCTCCGGTAATCGCGCGCGCTTCGCGCGAGGAAGGGATTCTCACCGTCGGCGTCGTCACCAAACCTTTCCAGTTCGAAGGCTCGCGGCGCCTGTACGCGGCGGAAGCCGGTATCGCCGAGCTGCAGAAGCATGTCGACACGCTACTGGTTATTCCAAACCAGAATTTATTCCGCGTGGCGAACGAGAAGACTACCTTCACCGACGCTTTTGCTATGGCCGATGACGTGTTACGCGCGGGTGTGGCCTGCATCACCGATCTCATGGTGAAGGAAGGCCTGATCAATCTCGACTTTGCCGACGTACGGACCATCATGGCCAACATGGGTAAGGCGATGATGGGCACCGGCGAATCGAGCGGCGATCGCCGTGCGATCGAGGCCGCCGAGGCGGCGATCTCCAATCCGCTGCTCGACGATGTATCGATCAAGGGCGCCAGCGGTCTACTGGTCTCCATTACGGGCGGTAACGATCTCACCCTCTACGAGGTTGATGAAGCGGCGAGCCGTATCAGGGCCGAAGCCGATTCCCAGGCCAACATTATCGTTGGCGCGACTTTCGACGATGAGCTCGATGGATCGATCCGCGTTTCGGTGGTGGCCACAGGGCTTGGCGCAACAAGCGCCGAGATGGGCCATCCTGTCATGCCGCAACTTCAGATGCCACGTCAGGAAAGAGGCAGACTTACTGAGCGTCTTGCCGGTCTCGCCGCGCTGCCGGGTATGCCTGACATGCCGGTCGATCTCGACGAGCCGAGCCTCTTGTTGACGCCGAGTGAGATGGTGCAAGAACCGCCGGTCTGGCGTGGGCCTGGCAATGTGACCATCGAGAAGCGTCCGGCGCAGATGGCACGTCCGACACCCCCGATCGGCTCGCAGCAGAAGCCGGCTGTCCCAAAACCGAGCTTCCAACCCGAACCACCCGCCACGATCAAGCGCCCCGTGCGTCGCATGCCGAGCATCGAGGAACTGCCCGTCGTGGCTCAGAAAGAGATTAAGGCTAAAGCAGAAGAAACGCCTCCTGCCGGCATCGAAACCCAAAAACGGAAAGTGGGATTTCTCGAAAGGCTGGCAGGTGTTGCACGCGCTCGAAAGGAGTCTGAAGAGGAAATGGATGCAAAGCTTGAACCGGATTTTGGACTGGAGCCATCAATACCCGAAACCGCTATAGCGACCCGGGGCATCCGTATCGAACGGTCACGCACCGAGGCTCCGGTCCGTCCCGAACCGAAACCGGTCGCGGTTCAGGCCCGTACAGCCGAGCCTGACCTGATGGCCGCCGAATCGGAAGGCGACGACGATCTGGAAATCCCGGCTTTCCTGCGCCGAAGGGCCAATTGAACGAGGTAACGGAAAGTCAATTCGAGACTCTGTAAAAGAGAGAAAACGTAAAGAAATTAGAAGGATAGGAGGTTATCCAAGTCGTAATACATTGAAAGAAACCGTGATTTGTCGCCCCTGAGTCAGAGCGTTAAGGTTCCTCCAGATCGATCGACGGACCAAATAAAGCACGACAAGGCCGACGAACTAATACGGTCAAAGTGCGGGGAGCGCCGATCGATGGGGGTCCGGGACATTTTCCCGGCTTTGCAGGGACCATAAGACGGCACGGGGGCCATGAAGGGTTTTATTGGGGCACGCCAAACTACGCTCGCCAGCGAGATTTCACTTAAAGGCACCGGTGTCCATAGCGGCGCCCCGGTTTCCATGGCGCTTTGTCCGGCCGATGGAGATACCGGTGTTCGTTTCCTTCTTTCCGACGGAACAGAGATCGCCGCCGACCAGGGTTCGATAACCGGCGTAACCATGAGCACCGTATTAGGGGACGGCAATGGCTCCGCCGTCGCCACGGTCGAGCATCTGCTCGCGGCCCTGCACGGCCTCGGCGTTGATAATGCCGTGGTCGAAATGGACAACCCCGAAGTGCCGATCATGGACGGTAGTGCTTCTTACTTCGTCGAGGCAATTGACGAAGCGGGTCTTGCCGAGCTCGACACACCGCGTCGCTTTCTCAAAGTGCTGAAGCCGGTGCGTGTCGATGATGGCGGCGCCTACGGGGAACTGACCCCCTATAATGGCTTCCATCTCGATATCGAAATCGAGTTCGATACCCCGGTGATCGGCAACCAGCGCATCGAGATCGACCTCAATCCAGGTTCATTCCGCCGGGAGCTGGCACGAGCCCGCACCTTCGGTTTTATGAAGGATGTCGAGCGGCTGTGGGCCTCTGGTCTTGCGCTTGGCGCTTCGCTCGAGAATACCGTGGCCATTGGCGATGACCGTGTCATTAATCGCGAAGGCCTGCGCTTCGCCGATGAGTTCGTGCGGCACAAGGCACTCGATGCCGTCGGCGACCTCGCTCTGGCAGGCGCACCCATTCTCGGCGCTTTCCGCTCTCACCGCGGCGGCCATCGGCTGAACACGCTGGTGCTCAAGGCACTGTTCGCCGATGCCGAGGCTTGGACCATGATCGAGGCTCCGCGTTACCGCGAAGTCCGGCATGCTGAGCTCAGCCACCGCCTCGCGGCAGCCAATTTCGCCGCCGAGCGCAGCTAGCCTATAATCTGTCGGAATTGCCCTGCGTCTGTGCCTGACTGGGCCATTGGCTTGCGTCTAAAGGCTTGGGACATCGGCAAAATTGAGCAAAAAAACACCATAATCCCCTAGTTGGTTGCAGGCAGTCTGCGCTAGCTTTGGCGATTATCGTGATTTTGCAATGAAAGCTTGGCGCAAGGGACGCATTTGAGGGGAAGCATGTCCGCACCGGTTCACCCGCCATCGGGTGCCAAACATCCAGGCGCGCCCCGCATCTGCCGCCCCCTCGGCTTTGCAGCCCTTGCACTCGCCGCCGGCATTGTCGCAGGCTGCGGTTCCCTCTGGGGCAAGAAAGCCGAAATCGAGAACAACGACCCGCCAAACGTCATCTACGGCAACGCCGAGCGGCTCGTCGACAAGGGCGACTTCAAGGAAGCGGCCCGCCAATACGAGCAGGTCGATATCAACCACCCTTATTCGCAGGAAGCGCGTCGAGCCATCGTCATGGCTGCCTACGCCTATTACAAGGCCGGCCAGTATGACGACGCGGTATCAGCCGCCGACCGCTACCTCACCCTGCACCCGGGTACGCAGGAAGCGGATCTCGCCCAGAACATTATCGGCATGTCCTATTACAATCAGGTCCTCGATCCGAAGCGCGACCAGACCTATGCCCGACGGGCGCTCACTGCCTACGACACGCTGCTCCAGCGCTACCCCGATTCGCGTTACGCCGCCGAAGCCTCCAACCGGCAGCGTATCCTGCGCGATCTCCTGGCGGCGAGTGAAATGACAGTCGGCCGCTATTATCTCCGCAAGAACAATTATCTCGCCGCCATAAACCGGTTCCGTACCGTAATAGTGAACTATCAGACCACCGAGCAGGTGGAAGAAGCCTTGATGCGATTGACCGAGGCCTATATGGCGTTAGGCATCGTCAACGAAGCCCAGACGGCGGCAGCCGTGCTTGGGCATAACTTCCCGGACAGCAAGTGGTACAACCACGCTTACAAGCTCTTGGCGAAGAGCGGCGTGCAGCCTCAGAGGCACGAGGGCTCCTGGATCACCCGCACCTTCAGGGGCAATACCCCCGCCTGATCTGCCCGCCATGCTAGCCGCCTTGTCGATCCGCGATATCGTTCTGATCGACCGGCTCGATCTCGAATTCGGCCAAGGCTTGTCGGTGCTCACTGGCGAAACGGGCGCCGGCAAATCGATTCTCCTCGATGCCTTCTCGCTCGCCATCGGTTCGCGCGGTGATGCGGCGCTGGTACGGCAGGGCGCGGCACAAGGTCAGGTCACTGCAAGTTTCGAACTGGCATCGGACCATCCCGTTTTCGCGCTACTCGCGGAGAATGGCATCAACGCCGGTGAGACGTTGATCCTGCGGCGCGTGCAGGGAGCCGATGGACGCAGCCGAGCCTTCATCGATGATATCGCCGTGAGCGTGCAGCTCTTACGGCAGGTAGGTCAGACGCTGGTCGAGTTGCACGGTCAGCACGATGAGCGGGCGCTGATCGATCCGAGCGGCCACCGCGACCTGGTCGATGCTTTTGGCGGTTTGACCGGTCAGGCGCGTAAAGTGAAGGACACATTCGAGGGTTGGAAGCAGGCGGAAGACGAACGTATGCGTCATGAGAGCGATATCGCCGCCACCCGCGCCAATGCCGACTATGTAAGTCATGCGCTCGATGAGCTGCGGTCGCTCGCGCCGCAAGTCGGCGAGGAGGAGGCGCTTGCCGCCCGACGCCAGTTGATGATGAACGCGGAGAAGATTGCCGGCGAGCTTGCCGAGGCACTGGATGCCTTGCAAGGAGAGGGGACGAACGGCGCGCGACTAGCGGCGGCGCTACGACGAATCGAGCGGCAGGTCGCTGCCACCGGCCCTGTACTTGGGCAGGTTGCCGAGGCGCTCGAACGCGTGTTGGCGGAAACGGACACAGCTCGCGCCAAGGTGGAAGAAGCCTTGGCACTTACTGCCTTCGAGCCGAAAGAGCTCGAACATGTCGAGGAGCGGCTGTTTGCCCACCGGGCGCTTGCCCGCAAGCATCGGGTGCAGGTCGACGAGTTGCCGACTTTGGTGGAGAGGCTTGAGGCCGAGCTTGCGGCTCTCGACCACAGCGAGGACCGTGCGAAAGAGCTCAGAAAGGCAGAGCAAGCGGCTCGTGAGATCTATGAGAAGGAAGCCATCGCCCTTAATAAGGGCCGCAAGGATGCTGCCAAGCGCCTCGACAAAGAGGTCGCGGCTGAGTTGGCACCGCTGAAGCTCGATAAAGCGAGCTTCATGACCCATATCGACACCGCGGAACTCACCGATGGCGGTCCGAACGGCATCGACCGCGTCTCCTTTCTGGTAAGCACCAATCCTGGCACCGAGCCCGGTCCTCTCATGAAGGTGGCGTCGGGGGGTGAGCTGGCCCGCTTCATACTCGCCCTCAAAGTGGTGCTTGCGTCCCGCGGCTCGGCCCCGACACTTGTGTTTGACGAAGCCGATGCGGGTGTTGGAGGGGCTACCGCCGCGGCGGTTGGCGAGCGCCTGGCGGGGCTTGCCGCCAAGGTTCAGGTGCTCGCCGTGACCCACGCTCCGCAGGTTGCGGCGCTGGCTGACGGTCATATGCTGATCGCCAAGGAGGCCGTGCGCGGTAAAGGCGGTGAGGCCATGGTCACGCGGGTCGCGGTACTGCAAGGCGCGCATCGCCGCGAGGAGATCGCTCGCATGCTTGCCGGCCAGACCATTACCGACGAAGCGCGCGCCGCCGCCGACCGGTTGATGACTCACACCGCCTAACGAAGACGTATGAACAAGAGCAGATCGAAAAAGAAGAGCGACGAGAAACCGACTCTGGCAGCCAAGCCCGTTGCCGAGCTTGACGAGGCGGAAGCGGCCGCCGAGCTGAAGCGGCTTGCCGCCGAGATCGCCCATCACGACGCGCTTTATTACCGGCAGGACGAGCCGGAGATCAGCGACGCGGAATACGATGCGCTGCGCACCCGCAATGACGCGATCGAAGCGCGTTTTCCGCATCTTGTGCGCGACGACAGTCCGTCTCTCAGAATTGGTGCGGCTCCGGTCGAGGCCTTCGGCAAGGTCACGCATCGCGTGCCCATGCTGTCGCTGAGCAATGTGTTCGACGAGGAGGAATTGCGCGATTTCCTCGACCGCATTCGCCGTTTCCTGGGACTGCCTCCAAGCGAGAAACTTGCCTTCACCGCCGAGCCCAAGATCGATGGTCTCTCCATAACGCTCCGCTATGAGCGCGGCGTGCTGGTGCAGGGCGCCACACGTGGCGACGGCTATGAGGGCGAGAACGTCACCCCCAATGTGCGCACCATTGCCGATATTCCCAAGTCGGTTAAGACCAAAGGCTTCCCCGATCCATTCGAGCTGCGCGGCGAAATTTATATGAGCCGCAAAGCCTTCCAGCGCCTCAATGAGGAGCAGGTCAAGCGCGGCGACCGCGTGTTCGCCAATCCGCGCAATGCCGCCGCCGGCTCGCTCCGCCAGCTCGATTCAAGCATCACCGCGCAGCGGCCGCTGCGCTTCTTCGCCTATGGCTGGGGCGAAATCGCCGATCTGCCGGTCGAGACACAATGGGACGCCTATCAGGTTCTGCGCGCCTGGGGCTTTCCCCTCAACCCGTTGATCAAGCTTACCCACTCTGTCGAGGAGATGCTCGCCACCTATCGTAACATCGAGAGCGGTCGATCAGGTCTCGACTACGACATCGACGGCATCGTCTACAAGCTCGACCGCCTCGATCTGCAGCGCCGGCTCGGCTTCGTGTCGCGCTCGCCGCGCTTTGCGGTAGCGCATAAATTTCCGGCCGAAAAAGCCATCACCAAACTGCGTGACATCGACATCCAAGTGGGGCGTACCGGGGCGCTGACACCCGTGGCCAAGCTCGAGCCGGTGACTGTCGGCGGCGTGGTGGTGCAGAACGCGGGATTGCACAACGAGGATTACATTCGGGGCATCGGCGGCGATGGCCAACCGATCCGTAATGGCGTGGATATCCGCGTCGGCGATACGCTAATAGTGCAACGCGCTGGCGACGTCATCCCGCAAATCCTCGACGTGGTTCTGGAGAAGCGGCCAAAGAACGCCAAGCCATACGTCTTCCCTACCAAGTGCCCCGTTTGTGGCAGTCATGCCACGCGCGAGGTCAACCCCAATACCGGTAAGGAAGATGCGGTCAGGCGCTGCACCGGCGGTCTGATCTGCCCGGCGCAACGCGTGGAACGTCTCAAGCATTTCGTATCGCGCGACAGCTTCGATATCGAGGGTCTCGGCGAGAAGCGCATCAAGGAGCTTTACGAGGACAGTATCATCCAGTCGCTGCCCGATATCTTCACGCTCGCCAAGCGCGACAAGGTCGCGAAGATCGCCGAGCGGGAAGGGTGGGGCGAACTATCCGCTCGCAATTTGTTCGACGCCATTGAGGCGCGCCGGACTGTCAAGCTCGACCGTTTTATCAATGCGCTTGGCATTCCCCATGTCGGCGAGATCACCGCGCGGCTTCTGGCGCGCACTTACGGCACGGCGGAAGACTTCGTGAAAGCGATGCGCACGGCAAAAAGCCGGCAAAGCGAGGCCTTCGCCGAACTCAACAATATCGAAGGCATCGGCCCGACCGTAGCCGAAGCCATCGTCGATTTCTTCGCCGAGCCGCATAATGTGAAGGTGGTCGATGCGCTGCTGAAAGAGGTTCGTCCGCAGCCGCTTGAAGCAATCGACCACGCTTCGCCCATCTCCGGCAAGACCGTGGTGTTCACCGGCTCACTCGAGCGGATGACCCGCTCCGAAGCCAAGGCCAAGGCGGAGCGTCTCGGCGCCAAGGTCGCGGGCTCCGTGTCGCAAAAAACAGATTATGTGGTGGCTGGTCCCGGCGCCGGATCCAAACTGAAGAATGCCAAGGAACTTGGCGTTAAGGTGCTCACCGAGGACGAATGGCTGAAGCTGATCGGTAGCTAAAGCGCCTGAAGGGCAGGGGGGAGAGTCATGGTCGATCATTCGGCGCATGCCATGCCGAAACCAGAGGCGGGCAACGAGCGGGCGCTCAAAATTTCCGCGTGGCTCACCGGCATTTATTTTCTCATCGAGCTTGCGCTCGGCCTTTATTCCGGCTCGGTTGCCGTCATCTCAGATGCCTTTCACACCTTCTCTGCCGTTGGCGGTGTGGTCCTCGCTTTTGTCGCGTCGCGCATCGCCCGCTGGCCGGCCAATATCGACCGCACCTTTGGCCATTATCGCGCCGAGATCATCGGTGCGCTCCTGAATGGCGTCTTTCTCGCCGCCATGGCGATCCTGGTGCTGGTGATGGGTGCCATGCGCCTGCAGCATCCGATTGAGCTGCCGACGACTCCGATGCTGATTGCCGCCATTGGCGGACTGATCACCGAAGTGATCTCGCTCTGGCTGCTATCCGGCGGCCAGAAGGGCAACCTCAATATGCGCGGCGCTTTCTGGCATGTCGTACAGACCTTTGTCGGCAGCATTCTGATCCTCGTTGCCGCCGCGGTGATCTACTTCACCGGTTTCACCATGGTCGACCCGCTGCTCGGCATGGCTTTCGGCGTGGTGCTGCTTCGGGTCTCGTGGAGCATCATCCGCGACGCGCTCAATATCCTGATGGAAGGCACGCCGCCTGGCGTCGATCTTCAAGCCGTGGCGCGGGTGCTGGATGAACTGCCGCATGTCGTACGCGTGCATCACGTCCACGCCTGGACGCTTACCTCCGACAAGAACGTCTTCACCGCCCATATCTTGACGGACTCGCCGGACCAGGTGTCGCCGGTGATCAAGGCAGCCCACGATCTGCTGCGCGAGAAGTTCGGCTTCTATTTCTCGACCATCCAGGCCGAGACCGAATGTCCCGACCAGGATCATGCCCGCGATCTCGACATCTCGGTGCTGCTCCGTCTGCCGGCGGCCAAGCGAGCTTGATCGACCTCAGCCGTAGCGCAGCTTCATCGTCAGGATGGTCGCCGAGAGGCCGAAGGTAATGGCGTTGGCGATAATCATCGGCCAATTCCCGATCATGAAGCCGAAAAGAAGCCAGAAGGTGACGCCGATGGTGAAGATCACATACATCTGCAGCGAGATAGCACGCGTCTCGCGATAGCGGATGATGTGCATGGCCTGCGGGAAGAAGGCCACTGTGGTGAAGATCGCCGCAATGGCCGATACGAGCGTTTCCATCATTGCTCCTTTTTCGCGGCGTTCACTTAATCGGTGCGGTGGCGCGGCGCAGCCATTCCCGATCCTTGCCCGTCAACAGCGGCTCAAGCTCGCGCCTGACACGTGCGTGGTAGTCGTTGAGCCAGGCCTGTTCGAACGGCAGAAGCTGCTCGGGATCGATGAGGCGGCGGTCGAACGGCACGAGCGTCAGTGTCTCGAAACCCAGCATCTCGCGGGTACCGCCAGCAATCTTCTTGGGCGGCGTCACCAGGACCAAATTCTCCAGCCGGATGCCATATCGCCCCTCGAAATAAAGACCGGGCTCGTTCGACAGGATCATGCCGGGTTCAAACGCGTGTGTACCGAGCCGCGACAGGCGCTGCGGGCCCTCATGCACGCCGAGATAGCTGCCGACGCCGTGGCCCGTGCCGTGATCGAAATCGAGTCCCGCCTCCCAGAGCGGCCGGCGCGCGAAAGCATCCAAATCTTGCCCGCGCGTCCCTTTGGGAAAGCGCGCGGTGGCTACGGCGATATGCCCTTTCAGCACCAGCCCGTAATGCCGCTTCATGGCGTTGGTCGGCGTGCCGATGGCGACGGTGCGGGTGATGTCAGTGGTACCATCGAGATATTGGCCGCCCGAATCGATCAGATAGAGCGAGCCGGGTCTGAGGAACTGCTTCGTGCGAGTGGTCGGCCGGTAATGCACGATGGCGCCGTTGGCGCCCGCGGCTGAGATGGTGTCGAAGCTGAGGTCCTTTAGCTCGCCGGTTTTGCGGCGGAAGGCTTCGAGCTTCGCCGCCGCGGCGACTTCGTCAACCTTGCCGGCTTCCGCCGTGTCGTCAAGCCAGGCGAGAAACCGCACCATGGCCGCGCCGTCGCGTTTATGCGCGGTGCGTGCGCCTCTGATCTCCGCCTCGTTCTTGATGGCCTTGGGAAGCACGCATGGATCGTCACCGCGCACGATCTTAGCACCAGCTTTGGAGAGGATTTGCGCGAAGCGGACTGGCGCCGTCTCAGGGTCGAGACGCACGCGCGCCGTGGACTTGCCGAGCGCCTTGAGCTTCTTCTCCAGTGCCGCGGGTTTGGCGATGTCGGTGCATGCACAAAGCAGGCCGCGCACATTGTCGCCGATTTTGGCGGGATCGATGAACAAAGTCGGGCGACCTTTCGCCGGCACGATAGCGAAAGCCAGCGCCACCGGGATATGCGCGATGTCACCGCCGCGGATGTTGAACAGCCAAGCGATGGAATCGGGCATGGTCAGGAACACAGCATCGGTCTTCTCCGTCTTGAGGAGAACCTGAACTGCGGCGATCTTGTCTTCGGCGCTACGGCCGGCAAATCTGAGAGGATGTAATGCGACCGGCGCGGAGGGCGGCGTCGGGCGGCCCTTCCATAGAGTATCGATCGGATTGGCATCGACCGGCCTGAGCTTGATGCCGGCTCTGTCCAATGACGCGGTGAGGCGCTCGATCTCCTTGATCGTATGCAGGGCCGGGTCATAGCCCACCACAGCACCCTTTTTCAGTTTGTCCTTGAGCCAGACCGAGGCCTTGGCATCAGGGGTTTGCAGCACCTCGAACGATGCGCGGTCAGTCTGCGCGCGGGCCTGCAAAGTGTAACGTCCGTCGACGAACAAGGACGCCGCTTTGTCCAGCACGATAGCGACACCGGCTGAGCCGGTGAAGCCGGTGAGCCAGGCGAGGCGTTCGGCCGACGCGGGCAGGAATTCGTCCTGATGCTCATCGCTATGCGGGACGAGAAAGCCCTTAAGCTTCTGCGCCTTCAATTCCCGCCTTAGCGCCTTCAGCCGCTCGCCGCTTGCGGCCGGGGCGCTCGCCTCCTCGAAGTCTTGATACATGGCGGCTTTGTAGGCGCAAGGCGGGGCGCGATCAATCGCGGCGGTTCATCACTAGGGTCGTCCAGCCGTCTATCTGGATGCGCCTGTCGAGGATGAAACCGTGTGCCCGGTAGCGCGCCTCGATGGCACGTGACTGGTTTTGGGTGATTCCAGACAGGACAACGGTACCACTGGGGGAGAGCTGCTGCCTCATGATCGGCGCCAGATCGTAGAGCGCACGGGCGAGCAGATTGGCGAAGATCAGATCGGGCCCAGAACGCCTGAGCCGCGGATGGGCGAACCCCTCGGCTGTGAACACGCGGACAGCGGGCCAGGCACAATTTCCTCGCACATTCGCAGTGGCAACTTTCGCGGCAATCGGATCGTTGTCGCTGGCCAGCACGTGTCGCTTGGTCGCGTGCGCGGCGGCGATGGCGAGGATGCCGCTTCCCGTGCCGAGATCGAGTATGCGTCGCGGCTGCCGTCGCTTGAGCAAATTATCGAAGGCGATCAGGCATCCCCGCGTTGAGGCATGATGCGCCGTACCGAAGGCGAGCCCGGCATCGATCTTGACGACAAACCTATGGCTCGGCGCACGGTGGCGATCGTGACTGCCATGCACAAAGAAGCGCCCGGCCTGCACCGGACCTCGCTTGCCTTGCGACAGTATCACCCAATCGGCATCTTCGACTTGTTCGATGCGTAGCGTGCCGAGGCGATCGCCGGGGGCATAGGCCTCGAGCAAACGGAGCAGCGTCAAGCGGGCGGGTGGAGTGGCGTAATAGGCGAATATTTCGAATCTGCCGGATCCATGCTCAAATATGCCGACGACACTGGCGGCCGGTTCGGCTGCCTCCTCGAAGGCTTGCAAGACCCGATCCGCGCTCGCGGTGTCTGCCTCCACGGTCGCTTGATAAAGTGCAGGTTCCATCGGCGCGAACTTATGGGAAAGCGCCGGTCCCAGGCAAATCAACCCGCAGGAGGTCTAAGGCGTTTCGGCCTTGATCTCGACCTGCGGCTCGGCCTCGGCATTGCGCATGCAGACGCGCTCGACGTTTTCCTGCGTGCAGGGTACGCCGGGTGGCGACCCGCAGATTTTCGCGAGGCTGGCAGCAGAGACGCAATAACCCTTGGGGCCGCGCCAGCCGGGGCCGCCTTTGCAGCCGCAGCCCTGGCAGGTGCAGGCCGCCTCCGCCATGGCCGGAGCCGCCGACAATATGAGTGAAATCAAGACCATAGAGCTTACGAGGAGCACGCGCATGAGACCCTCCCTCATCAGGACGGGCCCAATGTACACGTTTTGTTCTCACGCATAAAGTGCGTTTTTGGGGTCTTTTGCGAGGAAACACGGTACGAAATGCAGGGAAACACGGGCGCAAAACTCGGAACCACCCGGCCGTCAAACCTGGCGCTCACACCCGCTCGACGAAGCTGTCGACCACCTTCTTCTGCCCGGCCTTGTCGAAATCGACGGTGAGCTTGTTGCCGTCGATCTGCGCGATGCGGCCATAGCCGAATTTCTGATGGAAGATACGCTCGCCGATCGCAAGACCCGCGCCATCGGCCGTGCTCGCCGCGACCAGAGTGCCCTCGATGGTGAGAGGCTCGCGACGTGGCGCTGACGGCGACGATCCACGCGGCCGGTTCGCCCGCGCCCGCTGCCAGCCAGGCGTCTCGTAGAAGCCGTCGGCGAACACATTCTCCGCGCTGTCGAACCGGCTCGGCCCATACCCGCGCAACCCCTTGTCCTCGGCCACCTCGACATGATCGATCGGCAGCTCGTCGATGAAGCGCGACGGCAGCGCCGTCTGCCACATGCCGTGATTGCGCCGGTTCTGGGCGAAGGTGATCTTGGCGAACTTCCGCGCGCGCGTTAGCCCGACATGGGCGAGGCGGCGTTCCTCCTCGAGCCCGGCCGTTCCCGACTCGTCGAGACTGCGCTGATGCGGCAGCAGCCCTTCGTCCCAGCCGGGCAGGAACACGGTGTCGAATTCGAGCCCCTTGGCGGAATGAAGCGTCATCAGATTGACGCGGTCGGCGCCTTCTTCCGTCTGCGCGTCCATGACCAGCGCCACATGCTCGAGGAAGCCCGCCAGCGTGTCGAACTCCTCCATGAAGCGGATCAGCTCTTTCAGGTTCTCGAGCTTCGATTGCGCTTGTGGCGAGCGCTCCGCCTGCCACATGCCGGTATAGCCAGACTCGTCGAGGATCAGCTCGGCAAGCTCGGTATGGCCCATGGTGTCGATCAGACCGCGCCAGCGGTCGAAGGCGGCGATGAGATCGGCGAGCGATTTGCGCGGACGGGGTTTCAGTTCCTCGGTTTCGATCATCAGCCGCGCCGCCTGGAACAGCGGGACGCTCTGCGCGCGGGCAAGCTGATGCAGCGATTTCAAGGTCGCCTCGCCGAGACCCCGCCGCGGCGTGTTGATGATGCGCTCGAATTTGAGATCGTTGGCGGGGTTCAGCGTGACGTCGAAATAGGCAGTGGCGTCCCTGATCTCCTGCCGCTCGTAGAAGCGCGGGCCGCCGATCACGCGATAGGGGAGGCCGAGCGTGATGAATCTGTCCTCGAAGGCGCGCATCTGAAACGAGGCGCGCACCAGAATGGCGATCTCGCCCAAGACGTGACCCTGCCGCTGCAGCTGCTCGATATCCTCGCCGATGACGCGTGCTTCCTCCTCATCGTCACAGCAGCCTTCGACCGTCACCTTCTCGCCTTCGCTTCCATCGGTGCGCAGCGTCTTGCCGAGACGCCCTTTGTTGTGCGCGATGAGCCCAGACGCCGCGGCGAGGATATGGCCGGTCGAGCGGTAATTGCGTTCGAGCCTGATGATCCTGGCGCCGGGAAAGTCGGTCTCGAATCGCAGGATGTTGTCCACCTCGGCGCCGCGCCAGCCATAGATCGACTGATCGTCGTCGCCGACGCAGCAGATATTGCCATTGCCCTGCGCGAGCAGACGCAGCCACAGATATTGCGCGACATTGGTGTCCTGGTATTCGTCCACCAGCATGAACAGGAATCGCTGTTGGTATTTTTCCAGCACGTCCTGATGCTCCTGGAACAGACGCAAATTCTCCAAGAGCAGGTCGCCAAAATCAGCGGCATTCAATTCCTTCAACCGCCGCTGATAGGCCGCATAGAGATCCCGCGCGCGGCCATTGGCGAACGCGAAGCTTTCGCCTTCCGGCACACGCTCGGGCCGTAAGCCCCGGTTCTTCCAGCCGTCGATCATCGCCGCGAGCAATCGCGCCGGCCAGCGCTTCTCGTCGATGTTCTCCGCCTGGAGTAGTTGCTTGATAAGCCGGATCTGATCGTCGGTATCGAGCACGGTGAAGGACGGCTTGAGATCGACGAGCTCGGCATGTCGGCGCATGATCTTGACGCCGATAGCGTGGAACGTGCCGAGCCAGGGCATGCCCTCGACCACGCCGCCGATCAACTCGCCGACCCGGTGCTTCATCTCGCGTGCCGCCTTGTTGGTGAAAGTGACGGCGAGGATTTGCGACGGCCGCGCGCGGCCGAGACTCAAGATATGGGCGATGCGGGTGGTCAGCACGCGTGTCTTGCCGGTGCCCGCGCCTGCAAGCACAAGTAGAGGTCCGTCGAGCGTCTCAACGGCCTCGCGCTGCTCCGGATTCAGCGCCTCGAGATAATGTGCGGCAGGCCGCCGCATGGCCCGGGCGGAAATCGGCGCCGTCTCGGCGTTTTCTTCCTCGCATTCGGGGGGCGGAAGGGCGGCTTTGGCCGCGCGAATCTTGCTCATGATTTGCAGGACTATATCACCCCGCCAAACGGGAAGGTGGCCGGAGTGGAAGGCTCTTTACGAGAAATCCACGTATGAAGCCGATGTGTTCGCAATTACGGGAAACGTTGACCATAGGCGAAGCAAATACGCTGGATCATCGAATGATAGGACAATGGATTACCCGGTGATAGACGCGGCGGGGTTGGTGCAGCTTGGGTCGGTTTTTGCAGCGTGGGGTACTTGGTCGGATCGGGGTAAAACCCGATGTTGTCATGCTCTACGACACTAACGCCTAACGCCTCTAAGCCTGGTTGGTCAGATGGGGAATGCCGCAAGTGAATGGTACGAAAAAGATCGATCGATTCTTTAGCAAGTTGGCGAGCGGTTCGGCTGTTTGTGAAGTGGGTATTTAGCTCGGGTCGTTTTGCGGGGTTCGGAAGAAGATCCTTTCCAAGGTTCAGTGGCGAATAGAAATAATCGGCGCTGTTCACGACGAGAAATGCGGCAACGATAGTGCGCGGATCGTAAGTATGACCATGCCCGTGGAAGGCAGTGAAGTCACGGAGCCTGTTGCGTCGCGCCTTTTTGTGCTCCGTGAGTATCGACTTTAATTCGATGGCTATTTGGATAATGACAGGCTGAGCAAACGTAATCAGAGCGCCGGACTGGGGAGGCGTTGGCGATCCGGCACACGTCCCAATGGCGATGTCTATTACCCAATCGTTCCCCGCAACCATTTGTTTATGTCGCAATTTAGCGACAATCTCTCCGGTAGCGGCACGTCGTGCGATTAGCGGGCAATGCCCGATTAGATCGCTAACGATAAGTTCAGATTGAAAATTACTGTGCTCTGAAGATCGTGGATGATATCCGTTTGCGGCTAAATATGCGGCAAATTGGATCGCTATTGGCATCAGGTAATAATTGCGCGACGTGCACCGAACGGTCGCAGCACGTCCGTCTCATCCTTAATGCGCTTGCGAGTGATCCTCCCCCACTGAAGTGGTCCGACTCGGAGTATGGCTTTTGGCCTGAGGAGGACCAGGGAATGGGAAGGAAGCGACACAAGCCGGAAGAGATCATCGCCAAGCTACGGCAGGTTGACGTGCTTACGGCGCAGGGAGCGCCTGTTGCCGAAGCGATCCGGTCGATCGGCGTCACCGAGGTTAC
>VGDX01000016.1:5000-63943 GCA_016869535.1 Alphaproteobacteria bacterium
CCGCCGCATGGGGGATGCCTGACAAGACCGAACTGCCTTCGATCGATCCTGCAAGCTGCGGAGACGATATAGGGTGTTTCGCAGGCTAATGAACCCCCAACGGCACAAGTTCCAGCCTCGCTCGTAGAGGGACAGAAACCGCTGCGGTTTTGTCCGCCCAAGTTCCGAGGGATGCACGCAAAATGCGTGCGGGGCGGCGAACCACTAGACGGGGGAAGACGGATTGATTAAGCGCCGCGGTCGCTTCGCGCGTCGTAAGCTCGGCCAGGCCCTCGTGCCGGCCGGCGCTCGCGGACTCCCATCCATCTTCCTTGGTGAAACTCCCAAAGCTGAACGCAAAATTCCCGCGGTCTATCTCTGCGAAACCGGTCCGGACGGGGCATGCCGGCTGAAATGGCTGGCGAGCACATGTCTTGCCGGCATGGTCGGCGTTTGCCTCATCGGGGTCGCGGTCTATGCGTCGATGAATATGTCGGACGGCACCGGCATGGTGAGTTCGATCAAACGCGCAAGCCTCGCCGCGTTGCAGCCGATCCGCACCGCGCGCCTCGCCAAGGACGGACAGAGCATCACCGGGCAAAAAGGCGATCGCATCCAGACGAGTTCCGCCGGCTTCGCC
This sequence comes from Alphaproteobacteria bacterium, assembly GCA_016869535.1. GTDB lineage: Bacteria > Pseudomonadota > Alphaproteobacteria > Rhizobiales > Methyloligellaceae > Methyloceanibacter. The sequence continues at coordinate 5,620 of VGDX01000016.1, forward strand.
ACCCGCCAGGTCATCCACGACACGGTCATCGAGCGGCAAGGCAGCCGCGAATTCATCACCATCAAGCCGTATATGCGCATCGTCGGTGGACTGGCCACCGAACTCCCCGAAGATGCGAAAGAGCTTCCCCCCTTCAATCCCTTCCAGCTTTATTCCGACACGACCCCTGTCGGGGCCGGCGACACCGCCCAGGACGCGGCGCAAGCCGTCAGCATCAACGTGGTGGAAGTGCCGGGTGGCCTCCTGCCGCCGTCTGATCAGATCGAACTGCGTGCCGAAGACATAAGCCGGCTGATCGCCGAGGCCGCGGAGAATTTCGCCTATGCCGAAGGATCGCTTGCACTCGGCGAGGCCGGGGCGGAGGCGAAGGACGCAGGCCTGCTGCAGCTCGCCTCATACAGCCCGCATGACAACATCAAGACCGGATCGCTCGCGCCCAACACCACGGTGCTGCACAAATCCCTCGACGAAGACGAAGGCGAGGAAGATCTGAGCGACGAGAGCGCCCCCGGCGCCGAGACCAAGACGCTGACCGCCGGCCGCGGCGACACGCTGCTCAGCCTGTTCATCAAGGCCGGCACCGATGCCGGCCAAGCCAAGTCGATCATCGAGACCCTCGAGCCCGTGTTCGCGCCGAAGGATTTGAAAGCCGGGCAGACCATCGAGTTCCGGCTGGTGCCCGCCCCCTCCGACACCGGCCAGATGGAGCCCGTACGCGTCAGCCTGTTCGCCAAGGACGGCGCGCATCTGGCGAGCGCCAGGCGCAGCCGCGACGGCGAGTATCACGCCACCACCGAGGCCCCGGCCCACTCCCCCAAGGTGCAGCAGGCCGCCAACCGCTCGACGCTCTATTCCGCCTTCTATCACGCCGCGCTCGCGCAGGCGCTGCCGGCGACCATCATCCATAAGCTGCTCAAGGTCCATTCCTACGACATCGACTTCAAGCAGAAGGTCCGCGCCGGCGACACTTTCGAAGCCTTCTTCGACGGCGACGAAGAGGAGATGGGCGAGCTGCTCTACACCGCCATGACCGTCGACGGGCAGATCCGCCGCTTCTTCCGCTTCCGCACCCCCGACGACGCGATCGACTTCTATGACGAGCACGGCAACAGCGCGAAGAAATTCCTGATGCGCAATCCGGTGAAGGGCGGCCGCTACACCTCAGGCTTCGGCGACCGCAAGCATCCGCTGCTCCGCCGCTGGCGCATGCATTCGGGCGTCGACTGGGCGGCGCCGGCCGGCACCCCGATCATCGCCGCCGGCGACGGCATCGTCGAGATGGTCGGGCGCAACGGCGGCTACGGCAATTACGTGCGCATCCGCCACAATAACGGCTTCGCCACCGCCTACGGCCACATGCTCCGCTACGGCGACGGCATGGAGCCCGGCGTCAGCGTGAAGCAGGGCCAGATCATCGGCTATGTCGGCTCGACCGGCATGTCCACCGGCCCGCATTGTCACTACGAGGTGCTGATCAACGGCGACTTCGTCAACCCGATGACCATCGCCGTACCGCGCGGGCTTCAGCTTTCCGGACGCGAGCTCGCCGCCTTCCAGAAGGAGCGCCGGCGCATCGAGACGCTGATGCAGATGGATCCGGTCACGAACCGAGTCGCCCAGGCCAGCGCCGCTCAGTAGTTTTCCGCTTCTCCCCTTTCCCCCTCCCCGACAATCACAAGACATCGTCATTCCGGCGAAAGCCGGAATCTAGTTGCTGGACCCCGGCTTGCGCCGGGGTGACGCGAGGGTGCGAGCCTGCCATTTATGCCACTAAGCCGCCTTCGCGGGCTTCGCCGCGGTGCCGTTGAAGGTCAGGCCGTCTTTGCTGGCTGACACCTTCACCGTCTCGCCGTCGCGGATCTTGCCTTCGAGGATCATCTCGGCCAGCGGGTCTTGCACATATTTCTGGATGACGCGCTTCAGGGGCCGCGCGCCGTAGGCGGGGTCGTAGCCTTTGTCGGCCAGCCATTCGCGCGCTTTGTCGTCGAGCTTGAGCTCGATCTTGCGGTCGGCGAGCAGTGTTGAAAGGCGCCGCATCTGGATGTCGACGATCTTGCCCATATGCTCGCGCTTCAGCCGGTGGAACAGGATGATCTCGTCCACGCGGTTGAGGAACTCGGGCCGGAAATGTGAGCGCACCACCTCCATCACCTGATCGCGCACCTGATCGGTGTCCTCGCCCTCCTTCTGATTGACGAGATATTCCGAGCCGAGATTGGAGGTCATGATGATCAGCGTGTTGCGGAAATCGACGGTGCGGCCCTGGCCGTCGGTGAGCCTGCCGTCGTCGAGCACCTGGAGCAGCACGTTGAACACGTCGGGGTGCGCCTTCTCGATCTCGTCGAACAGGATCACCTGATAGGGCCTGCGGCGCACGGCCTCGGTGAGCACGCCGCCCTCCTCATAGCCGACATAGCCGGGGGGCGCGCCGATCAAACGCGCCACGGAATGCTTCTCCATGAACTCGCTCATGTCGATGCGAATCATGGCGTGCTCGTCGTCGAACAGGAATTCGGCGAGCGCGCGGGCGAGCTCCGTCTTGCCGACGCCGGTGGGGCCTAAGAACATGAACGAGCCGAGCGGGCGGTTGGGGTCTTGCAGGCCGGCGCGTGACCGGCGCACCGCGGTCGATACCGCTTCCACAGCCTCAGCTTGGCCGACCACGCGCTTGGCGATCTGCGTCTCCATGCGCAACAATTTCTCGCGCTCGCCTTCCAGCATCTTGTCGACCGGGATGCCGGTCCAGCGCGACACCACCTGCGCGATCAGGTCCGGCGTCACCACTTCCTGGGCCATGACACCGCCTTTCGACTCTTCCTCCTCCAGCTTCTTGAGTTTCGTTTCGAGGTCGGGGATGACGCCGTAAGCCAGCTCGCCGGCCTTGGCGAGGTCGCCTGAGCGCTGCGCCTGTTCTAGCTCATTGCGGGCGGCGTCGAGCTGCTCCTTGATCTTCTGGGCGCCGGCGAGCTTCTCCTTCTCTTGCGTCCATTTCTGGCTGAGCGCGCCGGCCTCCTCCTCGAGATTGACCAGCTCCTTTTCCAGTCTGGCGAGCCGGTCTTTCGAGGCGGTATCGGTCTCTTTCTTCAAGGCTTCGCGCTCGATCTTGAGCTGCATGATGCGGCGGTCGAGCTCGTCGAGCTGCTCGGGCTTTGAGTCGATCTGCATGCGGAGCCGCGACGCCGCCTCGTCCATCAGGTCGATGGCCTTGTCGGGCAGGAAGCGGTCGGTGATGTAGCGATTGGAGAGCACGGCCGCGCTGACCAGCGCCGCATCGGAGACGCGCACGCCGTGATGCAGCTCGTATTTCTCCTTAAGCCCGCGCAGGATGGAGATGGTGTCCTCGACCGTCGGCTCCGGCACGAACACGGGCTGGAAACGCCGCGCCAGCGCCGCGTCCTTCTCCACATGCTTGCGATATTCGTCGAGGGTGGTGGCGCCGACGCAATGCAGCTCGCCGCGCGCCAGCGCGGGCTTCAGCAGATTGGAGGCGTCCATGGCGCCGTCGGCCTTGCCGGCGCCGACCAGGGTATGCATCTCGTCGATGAACAGGATGATCTGGCCGTTAGAGGCTTCGATCTCCGACAGCACCGATTTCAGCCGCTCCTCGAACTCGCCGCGATATTTGGCGCCGGCGATCAGCGCGCCCATGTCGAGCGCCAGCACCTTCTTGTCCTTCAGGCTCTCAGGCACGTCGCCCTTGACGATGCGATGCGCCAACCCCTCGACGATGGCGGTCTTGCCGACACCGGGCTCGCCGATCAGCACCGGGTTGTTCTTGGTGCGGCGCGACAGCACCTGGATGGTGCGCCTGATCTCCTCGTCGCGGCCGATCACCGGATCGAGCTTGCCTTCCGCCGCGGCCTCGGTGAAGTCGCGCGTATAGCGCTTCAGCGCATCGTAGCTCTGCTCGGCGGAAGCGCTATCGGCGGTGCGGCCCTTGCGCAGATCGTTGATCGTGTTGTTGAGATTTTGCGGCGTGACGCCGGACTCCGACAGGATCTTGCCGGCTTCCGCCTCTTTCGACATGGCGAGCGCCTGCAGCACGCGCTCAACGGTGACGAAGCTGTCGCCAGCCTTCTTCGCCATCTGCTCGGCCTGGTCGAGCACGCGCGCGAGCGCCGCGGCCATATGCGGCTGCGCCGCGCCCTGGCCCGAAACCTTGGGCAGCTTGGCGATCGCGGTTTCCGTCCGCTCGAGCGCCTGCTTGGCATTGCCGCCGGACCGGTCGATCAGCCCGGCCGCCAGCCCCTCGGGATCGTCGAGCAGAACCTTGAGCAAATGTTCGGGGGTGATCTGCGGGTTGCCATCGCGCACGGCAAGCGTCTGCGCCGATTGAAGAAATCCCTTGAGGCGGTCTGAAAGCTTCTCGAAATTCATGAAACGGCCCCTCTTCGTCACGGCATGGGGATGTGGCGGGAAAGGTTCGCTTCGTTAAGCTCAACCCTCGACCCCGACATATAGCGCCCAAATCCTTGCGCAGAAAGGGGTTTAGACCGGCCCCGGCACAGCAGAATAACCCGAAAGTGTTGCCCCTCGGCACTAACGGAGACGGGTGGGAACTCTAGAATTTGAACGGCGGTAAAGGCGCGCATGGATGGCGCCGGCCGTCGGGGGAATTGAGTTGAGCCATCCGTGCGGAAGCCGGTCGGTTCGTAGCGGCCGGCGCGCAAGGCCTGCACGCAGCGCGCAGCAACGACCCATACCACTGCCGAGGCTTGCCCGCGCCGACCGCAAATCGCTGCTGCTCGGCACCGCCCTCGCCTCGACGCTACTGCTCGGAACGTTCTCCCTCCCCAGCCCGGCGGTGGCGATAGATTGCACGCAGCCGGCTCCGCCGGCCCCCATCACCGAGTTCAATGTTAACGACGGCATCACGTGCAACAACACGGCCGACCGCAACAATGGTGCGGTCAGCGACGTCATCCTGCTGACAACCGATGGCGTCAACTATTCCATCGACCTCTATAATAGTGGAGACCTGACCGCGAACGCCAACGCTGCCGCCTACGGCATCAACACCGCGGTATCGGGGGGCGATAGTCCAATCACCATCGAGAATCTCGGCGACATCTCCGCGACCTCGACCGGGAATAATGCCTTCGGCGTGTCCGCCCGCGTGTACGACGCCTTGATTGAGCCGATCGTCAGTCCAGTCATCGTCACGAATAACGGCGACATCACCGCAAGCGCCACAACGGGGTCCTCCTTCGGCATCTTCGTGGACATCGGCGCCGCCTCGCGTAATGCCCCCCTGAGTTCCATAACCATCGTGAATGGCGGGACGATCACAAGTTCCGCCGGGGACGATTCCTTCGGCATCTTTGCTCGAAGCTTCGGCCTTGACAGCGACATTTCCATTAATAACAGCGCCGCAATCACGACCGATGCTACTGAGGCTGCCCTCGGCATCTATGCGAGCACGACTGGCACCAACGCTGCGATCAGTATCCTGAATTCCGGAGCGCTCGCGGTATCCAGCACGAATTTCGATGCCTACGGCATCCTTGCGAAAACGCATGACGGCACTAGCCCGCTCAGCATTGTAAACAGCGGCGACGGCGAGATAATCGCCGACAGGGTTGGCTACGGAATTAAAGCTCTGTCCGGCGCCGCCGGCCCCGGTGCCGCCAGCCCCCTCGAGATCGTGAACGGCGGTAATTTCGTCATCACGGGGGAGGGTGCACTTGGTATCGATGCGTTGACTTCGACGCTCGGCGGTCAAAGCCCCCTCAGCATCGTCAATAGCGGTAATTTCGAGTTGACCGCCACGGTCGCGGGCGGCATCGGCATTCAGGGGCAAACGTCTTTCGGCTTCGGTCCCCTCAGCATCGTCAACAGCGGCGACTTCGCCATAATCGCTGCAGGCAACGGCTTCGGCATCCTAGGCCAAACGTTTAACGGCAACAGTTCGATTGAGATCATAAACGGCGGGGACTTCGCCATAGAAGCCGAGGCCGTTGCCTACGGCATTCAGACCACATCGAGCGCGAACAGCCCCGTCGCCATCGATAACGACGGCGACTTTGCCGTGACCAGTTCGCAAGATATTGCTTTCGGCATTAGAGCGCAGGCGTTTTACGGTAATAGTACCCTAAGCATCGTCAACAGCGGCGCCTTCACGGTGACCGCGGCGACCTTCGGCTACGGCATTCAGGCGGGGACATATAACGGCGCCAGTCCCCTTCAGATCGACAATAGCGGCGACCTGGCGGTAATTGCCATGGTCCGGGCCAACGGCATTAGCGCGCTTACGTTTGAAGGCGGCAGTACCGTCAGCATTGAAAATAGCGGCGACCTCGTCGTGATCAGCGCGGGGGGAAACGCAGCCGGCATCCGCGGAGAAACGGCGGATGACATCAGTCCGCTAAGCATCGTGAATAGCGGCGGCATCACCGCGAATGCGGGTATGAACGCCTATGGCATTGCTGCGATTACCCGTGTCCTCGGCAACAGTCCCGTTGAGATCGTGAACGGCGGTGACATCGCGGCGACCAGCACCGGCGGCTACGCCTTCGGTATTTCTGCGCTCACCGACGGCGTCAACAACTCTATCGACATATATAACAGCGGCGATCTGGCTTCGAATGCCAGCGGACCTTTCGGGAATGCCTACGGTGTTCGCGCCGTTTCTTTTGGCGCCGCCAGCCCGATCAGCGTCAGGAACAGCGGCGATTTGACGGCAATCGCTACCGGCTATTACGGATGGGCTTTCGGCATTCAGGCCTTTACCCAAGGCGACGGCAGCCCGATCGACATCGTCAATAGCGGCGACCTCACCGCAAGGGCCGACGGCCGCGCCTTCGGTATTGACGCTCGGTCGCTGGGAGCCGGCAATGCCGTCAGCGTCAGGAATAGCGGCAACATCGTTTCCGAGGGCTATATCGCCACGGGCATTTACGCCCTTAGCGCCTATGGTCCGGTCACGATCATCAACAGTGGCAAGCTTTCGACATCCGGAGAGGAAGCGTGGGGCATTAACAGTATCGCGTTTGGCCCCGACGCCCCAATCAATGTCGTGAATAGCGGTGACATCGCGGTGACAAGCGAGGCGTATGGCGCCTATGGCATCGGCATTGTGATGCTGGCCGAGGGTGGTGCCATCTCGATCGAGAACAGGAGCCGCATCGACGTAATCAGTAACGGAACGGGCCGAGCTTCCGGCATCCGTGCCTTCGCCGCTGGCGGCAACAGCCCTGTCACTATCGTCAATAGCGGCGACATCAATGTTAGCGCCGCCGGAGGCGCTTACTATAGTTACGCGCGCGCCATCTCCGCCTTCGCTGTTGGCGCCGGCAGTCCGCTCTCCATCGAGAACAGCGGTAATGTCTTTGCAAGCGGCCCTCTTTCCACCGGCGTGTATGCATTTTCGCTCCTGAGCGACATCGTCATCGTCAATACGGGGTCGATTTCGGCCGGCACCTTGCTCGCCATCGACACTTACGGCGCAAGCACGCAGATCTTCAACACGGGACGCATCACCGGCTTCGTCGATCTGACCGACAGTCCCGATCGCTTCTTCAACCAGGCGGGTGGCGTGTTCGAGACCAAGCTTACGAGCGATTTCGGCGGCGGCGGCGACCTGTTCCGCAACGAGGCTGGAGGCATGGTTCTTGCCGCCACCGATCCGGACCTGCGCGAGCGAAGCGCGTTCATCAATCTGGAGCGCTTCGAGAACCGTGGGCTGATCTCCATGGTCGACGGCCGCGTGGGCGATGTGTTCGAGATCTCCAACACGGTCGGGCAAGAGGACCTCACCTTCGCGGCCTCAGGCGGCTCGACCCTTGCCGTCGATGCCTTTCTCGGCGGGCCTGGTTCGGTGTCGGACGAGTTCATCGTCAACGGCAAGATCACCGGCAAGACGGTATTGCAGGTGAACAATACCAATCCGGGTATCGGGTCGGCCAACGCCATCATTCCGGTGATCTTCGCCAATGGCGCCGTGAAGAGTGACGCCTTCTTCCTGACGGAGCCGATCGACACCGGCTTGTTCCAATACGATCTGTTCTTCCGGCCCACGGGCAGCGGCATTTTCGAGCTCAGGAGTTTCACCGGTCCTGGTGCTCTGCTCCTGCCGCAGTTGATCACCGCCACGCAGGACATCTGGCACCAGGGTTCGTCGACCTGGTTCGACCGCACCGCCGATCTCAGGGTGCTGCTCGCCGGCGGCGTGACGCCCACCGCCTATAATCCCAATGGCGGCTACGTTGACGGCGCCGCGGCTGGATCCGGTTCATTCACGCCGGCGGTGTGGGCCAGAGGCTCGGGCGCCTGGCTCGACCGCGACGGCAGCGAGACGGTCAATGCCTTTGGGCGCAACTACACTTTCGATCTCAGCCGCGATCTCGACGTGCTCGACTGGCAGATGGGCCTCGATCTCGGCCACCGCGACCTGCTGTCACCTGGGGATATTCTCGTGTTCGGGGTGCTCGGCGGTTTTGTCGGCGCCGGCCTCGACTATGACCAGCTCGCCCGGCAATTCGACTTCTCCGGCGGACAGGTCGGCGGCTATGCCACCTATCTCAGAGGCGGTCTGTTCGTCGATACCCTGCTCAACGCCCATCTCCTGGAGATGGATACCGCCGCGCTCGGCATGCCGAGCTCGCTCGACGCCAATACGCTGGGGCTTAGAACAGACACCGGCTACCGCTTCGGTTCGTTCAATGGCGGCGCGTTCATCGAGCCTCTGGCCACCATCGAAGTGCTGTGGTCGGACATTGACGGCTTCATCAATAGCGGCAACCGCGTCTCCTTCGACGACGAGGCCAATGTGCGCGGCCGTCTCGGCCTGCGCGCCGGTACGTCCTATCCAGTGTGGAACGGCACCACGATGGAGCCGTTCGTGATCGGCAGTTTGTGGGGCCATCTCTCCGGCGACAACCAAGCGACGCTCGTCTCCTCAGGCACCACTTTCCGCTTCGAGGACAATCTCGACGATGTGTGGGGCGAGGTGTCGGCAGGCGTCAACTTCTTCAACCCGTCGGCAGGGACGGCCGTGTTCGCCAAGCTCGACGTCACCTTCGGCGACGACGTCGACGGCATCGGCGGCAAAGCCGGCATGCGCGTCGCCTGGTAGGCGCCTGTCATTTATGAGGTTGGTAAGAGAGGGGATACAACTGGCGCAGCCTCCCCGGTTGGGCTAGCCTATGGCATGCGCGCAAGCGCTAAAGCTAAAACTTGATGGGGGGAATCATGGATATCGTGGCAGTCATTGTCGCCCTGGTTATCGGTGCAATCGCCGGCTGGCTTGCCGGGGTCATCGTCGAGGGCGGAGGCTTCGGCCTGCTCGGCAACATGCTGGTCGGCATCGCCGGCGCGTTTATCGCAGGCCTGCTGTTCCCGAGACTCGGCCTTGGCTTGATGCTTGGCGGCGGGGTCGTCGGCGCCATCGTCACCTCAGCGCTCGGGGCGATCGTCCTGCTGGTTGTCATCAACCTGCTGCAGCGCCTCTTTGCATAGATCGAGGCGACAGGTACCGCGCTCGCGCGTTACCTGAAAGCAGGCGTGTCCGTCGTAAAGTAATCAGTCCCGCTAGCTCACCTGATCGGGAGCGGGCTCGTCTGCGCTTTGCGTCTCGGACGGCTCAGCACCGTTCGCCTCGCGCGGCGCGTCGCTGCCATTACCCTGGCGGCCGCGATCGCGTCCGCCGCCATGGCGCATATCGCGGGGCTCGCGCGGATCCATGGCGCTTGACTCGGCACCTGCACCTTCGCCTTCGCCGCCCTCTTCGGCGTCGCCGCCATCGTGCGTGAAGCGCGAGCGGAATCCACCATTAGGCCCGTCGCCTTGATGGGCGCCATGCGGACCCATTTGCTGCTGAGCCGCCATGATGATGCGATTGTAATGCTCGGCGTGTTGGAGATAGCTCTCCGCCGTGATCATGTCGCCGGAGGCGAGAGCGTCGCGCGCGAGCGACATGTATTTCTCGGCGATATGCGCCGCGGTCCCGCGGATCTTCACGTCGGGGCCGTTCGATTCGAAATTCCGCGCCAATGGATTTTGGGGCTTACGGCCGCGACCGCGGCCCCTACGATTCTGCTGTCCTTGCCTCATGGGCTTCCGTCACCTGAAATGCGGCGAATGCCGCCGTTTCTCCCTGCTCACTTTACAAAACGCATGCCGCGATCAGACCTGATGCGCTACTTCACATCCGGAATGCCGGCTCAAGCTGACGCAAATCGTCTCGCGCTTTCGCTGCCTTGTCTTGGGTCGATCTCTGGCGCGTTGCTACCCGTTACTCGCGCCTGACAACCTCAATCTGATGGGCGGTCGAGCGTCTCCTGAACGTCCCGAGAGGCGGGAGCCTTTCAATCGAGGTTCACGAGATATCCGCTCTTGTTGCCTTGCAACTGGCCTTATTTAACTAAACTGGCCAAGAACTTCGTTTTGCTGGCCAGAAACTACTCCGAACACTGTTGCTTTCCAAGCCTTTTTTTAGGCTGCGACGTTCTGCTCAGGGACTTTCGCCCCCTCAAAGAGAACGACACGCGGCCTGCCCGAAAGATCGTGGCGAAGGGCCGGTTCGTCAAGGCCAGCGCTGCCGGTACGAAATAGATCGCGCACGGCATCAGCCTGGCCTGCACCGATCTCGAGGATGACGGCGCCGCCTGGAGCCAAGAACGCGGCGGCCTTGGCGGCGATGCGACGGTAAGAATCGAGCCCATCGGCGCCGCCGTCGAGCGCGCGACGCGGATCGTGATCTTTCACCTCGCGCGCCAGGCCCGCGATTTCGTTCGAGGCGACATAAGGAGGATTGGTAAGAATCAAATCGAACGTTCCTGTCATGCCGTCGAACCAATCGCCGGTCATAAAAGTTGCGCGCGACTCCAAACCGAGGCGTCGCGCATTGGCCTTAGCGACAGCAAGCGTGCCATCGCTGATATCGGCGCCGACGCCGCACGCATTTGGCAACTCGGCGAGCAAGGTCAAGAGAATGCAGCCGGTCCCCGTGCCGAGATCGAGCAGTCTGAGCGGCGCGTCATGCCATGCCTTCCGCGCGATGAAATCGAGCGCAGCCTCGATCAGCGTCTCGGTGTCCGGACGCGGATCGAGCGTGTGCCTGTCGAGGCGAAATTCCCGGCCATAGAACTCGCGCATGCCGGTAATGCGCGACACGGGTTCTCCGCCGGCGCGCCGCAAAATCGCGGCGGCAAAACGCGCTGCAGTTTCCGGTGCGAGCTCACGGTCGGGCTGCGCCATGAAATCCTCACGACTCAATTCTCCGGAGTGAGCGAGAAGCAGCCGTGCATCGAGTTCCGGCGTAGCGACTCCCGCATCGCGCAATCGCCGTACCGCCGCAACGTAAGCGTGCCGCATGGTCTCAGCCATGGCCCTGCTCCTGCATGGCGGCAAGCTGGCTTGTCTGATTCTCGGTGATCAGCGCATCGATGATCTCATCGAGAGCTTCCCCGCCTTCCATCACGTAAGTCAGCTGATGCGTGGTAAAACCGATGCGGTGATCGGTGACGCGGCCTTGCGGATAATTATAGGTGCGGATGCGCTCGGAACGGTCGCCGGTGCCGATCTGGCTGCGGCGGTCTTGCGCCCGGGCCGCATCGAGCTTGGCGCGCTCCATCTCATAGAGACGGGCGCGCAGCACCTTCATGGCCTTGGCCTTGTTCTTGTGCTGGGATTTCTCGTCCTGCTGGCTCACCGCGAGCCCGGTCGGCAGATGGGTGATCCTGACGGCACTGTCGGTGGTATTGACCGACTGTCCGCCCGGCCCGCTCGCCCGGAACACGTCGATGCGCAGATCCTTGTCGTCGATCTTGATGTCGACCTCCTCGGCCTCCGGCAGCACGGCGACGGTTGCAGCGGAGGTATGGATGCGCCCTTGCGCCTCGGTTTCCGGCACGCGCTGTACCCGGTGCACGCCGGACTCGAATTTCAGCCGGGCGAACACGCCCTTGCCGGTGATATTGGCGATGATTTCCTTGTAGCCGCCGGTGGCCGAGTCGCTTGCCGACAGCACCGCGACTTTCCAGCCGTGACGGTCGGCATAGCGCTGATACATGCGGAACAGATCGCCAGCGAACAGGGCGGCCTCTTCGCCGCCCGTGCCGGCCCGCAATTCGAGAATGGCGCTTTTCTCGTCGGCGGCGTCCTTGGGCAGCAATTGCACTTTCAACCTGTCCTCGAGCGCCTCGATCTTGGGCTCAAGCTCTTCAAGCTCCTGCTCGGCGAGTGCGGTCATGTCCTTGTCGGATGCGGGATCGTCGATCAGCTGCTTCAGGTCGTCGCGCTCGCGGACCGTCTTGCGCAGTTCGGTGATGGTGGCGACGATCGGATCGAGCTCGGCGAATTCGCGGGACAGCCGCACATAGCTTTCCTGGTCGGTGCCGGAAGCCAGGCTGCCCTGCACCGCCTGCCAACGGGCGACAAGCTTGTCGAGTCTATCGGCTGGAATCGTGGTCATACTCTTGAGAGAAGTTAGAACTGGCTCGGGAGCCGGTCAGCCTTGCGGCTGCGCGGATCGTCGGGATCGAGAACCGGACCCTGACCATTGGGAGTCGAAGTCTGCGTGCCCGATTCAGGCAGGCTGCCAAGCGCCATCCATAACCCGAAGGCGATCGCCGAGATCATGAGAGCGACGAGCCCCCACTTCAAGAGGGCCGATTTGCGTTTGGACTTCTCGACGGCGGGCGCGGTGGGGAACTCGGCGTCAAGCGGCGCGGCAGATTGAGGCTGAGGCGCGAACGGTTGCTGAGGCTGCATCGGATGCGGCGCAGGCGCCGGCATCGGCCGCGCCTGAGGATGCCGGTTCGCCTGCGGGTGAGGCTGCGGCACCGGCGGATATTGCGGATGTTGCGGCACCGGCGCGCCGGGGTATTGAGGCTGCGCCGCACCGGGCCATTGATTTGGCGGCGGATAGCCCGGTTGCTGCCCCGGATAAGGGACCTGAGCAGGCTGCGGCTGTGGCGCCGGCGTCCCTCTATTGGCGCCGGGGCCGAGATCCAACGGCTCCGGCGGAGTCATGGTTGGCACATCCGGCATGGGCTTCGGCCGGAGTTCCACGATGCCCGCTTCGAGTTGCGAATAGATGCGCCGGAGCAGCGGACGGACGTCGAGATTGAGCATTGCGCCGTAGCCATTGATGACACGGCAGGTCTCGGGCCAGGGCGGCAACGCGAAGAGTGCGCCTTGCTCGAGCGCCATCACGACCTCCGCGCGCGTGCCAAGCCTCGCGGCAAGGTCCGTCTCGGAGAGGTTGCTGGCGGCCCGAAGGTCCCGGAACAGCTCAGCCACCTCAGCGTCATAGCCGGCTGGCATATCCTTAATCCCGTGAATATTGAGGCGCCGGCGCGCGGCGTCCGACGACGGGGTGTCCGGTGTATGGCGCGGCTCGGTCGCCATGTGACCGGTCCCATCTCCTGCGTATCTCGACTAACACAAGCCCAAGAACGCTGGGTTTGCAAGCCTTGGCAAGTCTAGCATATTGCCCCATCAGGTGCAGATACAGGCTCATTAAATCTGGACGCCTTTCTCGGCGGCGAACCGTCTAAGGTCCTCGCGCAGAGAGGCTTTTTCGGACCCGAGCAGTTCGTCGAGCCGCTCGCGCAGGGCGCCTGCGTCGAGCGACAGGATCATGGCCTTGACCGGCCCGACCGAGGCAGGGGCCATGGAAATCGAGCGAAAACCGAGCCCGATCAGTGTCATAGCTTCAAGCGGCCGGCCCGCCATTTCGCCGCACAGATTGAGCGGCACCTCGTGCCGCGCGGCCGCCTCAACCACCTGGCGCAGGGCCTTGAGCGCTGCCGGGTTGAGCGCATCGAAACGCTCCGATACGCGTGTATTGCCCCGGTCGGCAGCAAACAGAAACTGGATAAGATCGTTCGAGCCGACCGAAGCAAAGTCGGCGAGCGGCAGCACCTTGTCGAGCTGCCAGAGCAACGCCGGCACCTCGACCATGACACCAATCATGAGACGCTTGGGCTCGGGCCGTCTGTGCCGTTTGAGGATGGTGACCTCACGATCGATCAGCTTCCGCGCCGCCTCGAATTCCGACCGGTCGGCGATCATCGGCAGCATGAGGCGGAGCTCGCGACCATGCGCCGCCCTGAGCAGGGCGCGGACCTGCGTGCGAAACAGCGCCGGCCGGTCAAGCGCCATGCGTATGGCGCGCCAGCCGATTGCCGGGTTCTCCTCCTTGTCGGCGCGAAAATAGGGGAGCACTTTATCACCGCCGACGTCGAGCGAGCGGAACACCACGGGACGGTCGCCCGCGGCATCGAGGATCGCCTTATAGAGCCGCGTCTGCTGCTCGAGCCGCGGGAAGGTCGCGGAGATCATGAACTGCAACTCGGTGCGGAACAGGCCGATGCCGTCGGCGCCCGACTGATCGAGATGCGGCAGGTCGTAGAGAAGCCCGGCATTGATGTGCAAGGCGATGCGCTCGCCATCCAGGGTCACCGGTGGCACGGTGCGCAAAGCGGCATATTGCGCCTGACGCCGCGCGCGGAAGCGGACCTTGTCGGCATAGGCCGCGATCACTTCCTGGGTCGGCCGGATATGCAGTTCGCCGCTATCAGCATCGACGATCGCCGCATCGCCCGGCTCGACCGTTTCGAGCACGCCCTTGACCTGGGTGAGGGAGGCAATGCCAAGCGCACGCGCCACGATGGCGACATGACTCTGCGCCCCACCCTCCTCCAATACCAATCCGCGCAGGCGCTGGCGGTCGTAATCGAGCAGCTCGGCGGGGCCCATGGTGCGGGCTATGACGATGGCGTCTTGCGGCAGGCTGCCGGTAGCCGCCGTGCCGACACCGCCGGCCAGCAACCGCAACAGGCGGTTGGAGAGGTCGTCGATATCGTGCAGGCGATCGCGCGTGTAAGGATCGGGCATGCGCAACATGCGGGCGCGGGTATCGTTGCGCACCCGCTGCACCGCCGCCTCGGCGGTGAGGCCGGTGAGCAGAGCCTCGTCGAGACGCCGCCGCCAGCCGTGATCGTGGGCGAACATGCGGAAGGCTTCGAGCACCTCGCGATGCTCGCCGGCGCGAGCGAGATCTCCCCGCTCCATCATGGTGTCGATCATGCCGGTCAGCTCTTCGATGGCCTGCAACAGCCGGCGGCGCTCGAACTCGATATCCTCGGCGATCAGGCGGGTCACCACGATGCGCGGCTCGTGCAGCACGACATGGCCGAGCGCCACGCCCTCGGAGAGGGGAAGGCCGGTGAAGCTTGCGGCAAGCTCGCGGCGACCCTCGGTGCTGACCTCCCCGGTGAGGAGGCCACCCGAGGCGATCATCTCGGCGAGCACCATGGCCGTGGTTTGCAGCGCCTCGATCTCTTCGTCGCTATAGGTGCGCTTGGTGCGGTTCTGCACGGTGAGCACGCCGATCGTGTGCCCGCCGCGCAGGATCGGCACGCCGACAAAGGAATGATAAATCTCCTCGCCAGTCTCGGGCCGGTAGGAGAACGCCGGGTGATGCTGCGCGTCAGGGAACTGCATCGGCTCGGCCTGCTCGGCGATGAGCCCCACCAGGCCTTCGCCGGGTTTCAGATGCGTATTGTGCACGGCCCCCGGGTTGAGGCCCTCGGTGGCGAACAGTTCGAGTGAGCCGTCGCGGCGCCCCAGATAGAGCGAGCACACTTCGGCCACCATGTTGGAAGCGATCAGCACCACCACGCGGTCAAGCCGGGCTTGCGCGCTCTCCTGCTGCGCCATGACCTCGCGCAGGCGGCGCAGCAATTGTCTTGGGGCACCTACAGAGGTGGGCATCGGAATCGTTCCTTGCGCCGGCAAAACGGCGGACCAAGCATCCTAAATGAGTTTCAGGCTAGTCGCTGCGTTTCCTTAGCGGCTGTCCAAACCGAACAGGGAATGCAAGGTTCGCACCGCGAGCTCGGCATAGGCCGCGTCAATCAATACGCTGATTTTGATCTCGGAAGTCGAGATCGCCTCGATATTGATGCCCTTTTCGGCGAGCGCGCTGAACATCTGCGCGGCAACGCCGGCGTGGCTGCGCATGCCGACGCCGATCGCCGACACCTTGGCGATGTCGGTCGAGCCGCGCAAATCAGCATAGCCGATCTTGTCCTTGGCTTTCCGCAGCACTTCGAGCGCGCGATCGAGATCGGCGCTCTGCACCGTGAAAGTGAGGTCCGTGTAGCCCGCCTCCGAGACATTCTGGACGATCATGTCGACATTGATATTGGCAGTGGCAAGCGACCCGAACACTTGCGCCGCGACGCCGGGTTTATCGGCGACCTTGAGCAGCGTCACCTTGGCTTCGTCCCGGGCATAGGCAATTCCACTGACGACGTTCTGCTCCACGATTTCATCCTCATGACAAACCAGCGTACCAAGCCCAGTCCCGTCAGCCTCTGCCGTCCGGCCGCCGAGATCGGGCGGATCGAAGCTCGAGCGCACGAGCACGCGTACGCTTCTCTGCATGGCAAGCTCGACCGAACGGGTCTGCAACACCTTGGCCCCTTGCGAGGCCATCTCCAGCATCTCCTCATAGGAGATTCTGTCGAGACGGTGCGCCTTGGGCACCAGACGCGGGTCGGTGGTGTAGACGCCGTCGACATCGGTATAGACGTCGCAGCGGTCGGCGGAAAGCGCGGCCGCCAACGCCACGGCGCTGGTATCTGAGCCGCCACGCCCAAGCGTCGAGATGCGGTTGCCGGGAGCGATGCCCTGAAAGCCCGCGATTACCGCCACCTCGCCGTCGAGCATGCGTGTTTTGAGCTCATCCACGGCGAGCCCGGTGATGCGGGCGGCACGATGCGCGTCGTCGGTATGGAGCGGGATCTGCCAGCCCTGCCAGGACCGCGCCTTAACGCCCATCGATTGCAGAACCAGCGCGAGAAGCCCCGAGGTGACCTGCTCGCCGGAGGCGACCACGGCGTCATATTCGCGGCAATCATATTGCGCCGAAAGCTCGGAGCCGCCGTTCTGCTTGGCCGCCTTGTAGCCCCAAGCCTCCTCGACCAGGGCCACGAGCTGGTTGGTGGCACCGGCCATGGCCGAGACCACCACGGCGACGGCGTGGCCGGCATCGGCCTCGCGCTTCACATGGCGCGCGGCGTTGCGGATGCGGTCGAGGTCGGCAACCGATGTGCCGCCGAATTTGAGCACCAACAGGGACATTCTCTAAGCCTTGGGTCTCCGCTCACAATAAGAGGGCCGGCCCGAGCCGGGGCCGGCCAAAATTCGGTTCTTCATACTGATTGACGGCGCAAGCCGCAATGGTGCCTCGGAATCGGGGTTATCGGCCGCCTGAACCGGCCCGGCCCGGGAGTATCGGCTCGGTCATTTGCCCCACGGGCTGTATGCTCATGACCGAGAGATCAAATGGCGCAAGCGTTTCAGATGTCATCATCAACCCTCGATCGCGAAGAGATCGCGAAATTTGCCAAACAGGCCGGCGCCTGGTGGGATTATGACGGACCTCACCGGCAGCTTCACCGCATCAATCCGGTAAGACTGACCTATATCCGCGACCAGCTCTGCCGCCGATTCGCGCGCGACCCCAAGGCGGCATCGAGTCTCTCGGGGTTGAGCTTGCTCGATATCGGCTGCGGCGGCGGCATCGTCTCTGAGCCGCTCGCACGACTTGGCGCAGACGTCACCGGCATCGATCCCGCGCCTGAGAATATCGAAGCAGCCAAAGCCCATGCCGAAGGAGCGCGGGTCGATGTCGATTATCGCGTCGCCACCGTCGAGGACTTGGCGGCATCCGGCGCGACATTCGATGCCGTGCTGTTGCTGGAAGTGGTGGAGCACGTCCCGGACGTTCCGGCTTTTCTCAAGGCAGTTGCGCCATTGGTGAAATCTGGCGGCCTGCTCTTGCTGTCGACGCTCAACCGCACGCTCAAGGCCTATGCGCTCGCCATTGTCGGCGCCGAACTGATCCTGCGCTGGCTCCCGGCAGGCACCCATCAATGGGAGCGCTTCGTGCGGCCCGATGAGTTGCGGCTAGCGTTTGCCGGCGCGGGGCTGAAGCTCATCGACACGACCGGCATGGTCTACGAGCCGTTCGCCGACGAATGGAGCCTTTCGCGCGATACCGACGTGAATTATCTCGCCACCGCCACGCGCGGATAAGCTAGCCGGAAATCAATAGTTCCAGGGCGCGACACCGCGCGGCTGATAGTAGCGCGGCCCGCGCTGGGCATTGTCACGCCAACGCCGGTTGTTGCCAAACAGCCCTCGCCGCCGCGGCCTGTCGTAGGCCTGAGGGCGCTCGAACCACGGCGCATAATGTCCTGGCGGATAAGCCCGCTGCGATGGCGCCGCGATCTTGGCCTCGCCGCCCGGCGTCAACCCGGCAAGCACGATCTCGGTATTCTCCATGCCCTTTTCCTTCACGAGCGTGAAGAGGGCCTCGGCATGTTTGGGGGAGAGACGCACGCAGCCTTTGGAGGCCGGCGAGCCAAGCTTCTTCGTCTCATGGGTGCCGTGGATAGCGTGCCCCTTCTTGGTGAAGAATATGGCGTGCGGCATGGGCGCGTTATCCCATTGCCGACTGTACCACATCTTGTTCATGGAGGTGGCATTGTACGACCCCGACGGGGTGGAATAGCCATAAAGCCCGGTAGAGACCGGCCAGGTGTGGAGCTCGATACCATCTACGAACACCGTCATCTCCTGGGACCCCTTGTCGATGGACACGAGAACCTTGGAGGCCGGCGGTTGGTCCACGGGTTCGGCTTGCGTCTCGGCGCTTTCCGAGTCTGCCTCGCCGCTTTCGGGCGTGGCGTTCGTCGTCGGGGCAGAAGAATCCGTCTGACTCTTGGGTGTGCCGCTCGGATAGACCGGCTGCGGCTGTCCGGCCAGAGGTCCTTCACCGCTCGATTCGGCCTGAACTGACGGGGTTTCTTGCGCCAGCGCCATGGCCGGCAGGATCAGAAACGCTCCGAGAAAGAGGATGGCGAGAAGGCTACGGAAGCATGTAGGGGAAGTTGTGAGGCGCATCTTATTCCCTTGGTTGCGCAGAAACCAACGCCCGGCCCTATCAAAATAGGGAGCCTTCGCGGCTTTACCAGGGCCTGATTCGACAGTTTTTAGCTGAAGCCTCCCAACAATACGTTACCTTTTACGGGTTAGGCCGCGACGAAACCTTGCGGGAGACGGGACTTATTCAATTGTGATCCTCGGGCAATGGCGGCAGGGGCAATGCGGGGATGCCTTCGTCGCTCAGAGCCTTTGCCTCATCTACGCTCGCCTCCCCATAAATGTTCCGCGCTTCGGTCTCACCATAATGCATCTTGCGCGCCTCTTCGGGGAACGCCGGACCGACATTATCGGCGTTGGCGGTGAGCTGATCGCGCAGGCCTTTGAGAAAAGCATAGGTCTTCTTGCGCTCTTGCGTCGCCAGTCTTTCGCTCTGCTTCGGCTTGCCGCGAAGCGACTTGCCGCGAAGAATGGCCGGCGCCATCGGCGCTTTCCTCACATCTGTGCCGCCGCAAGCGGGACAGGAAATCGACCGCGCCGCTTCCTGCTTCTCGTAGGCGCTGCCTGAGCTGAACCAGGCCTCGAAATCATGGCCTCGATCGCAGACGAGCGCGAAACGGATCATGACGCCTCTCTTTGCGCCGGCCTGGGCGATGCTTCCGCAACCGCGATATCGAAGTCGCGGCCATGCTTGAGCGCCGGAATGCGCGCCCGCGCCTCTGTCGAGGCGGCAAGATCGATATCGGCGAAAATCACGCCCGGATCTTCGCCCGCTTCGACCAGGATCTCGCCCCAGGGCGACACGATCAAGCTATGACCGTAAGTGAGCCTCCCGTTCTCGTGCCGGCCGCCTTGCGTCGCGGCAAGCACGAAAGCGCCCGTCTCGATGGCGCGGGCGCGCACCAGTACGTGCCAATGCGCTTCGCCCGTTTGCCTGGTGAAGGCGGACGGAATGGCGATGATCTCCGCGCCTTCCGCCGCGAGAGCGCGGTAGAGCGCGGGGAAGCGGAGATCGTAGCAGATGCTGAGGCCTAGCCGCCCGTAAGGCAGGTCGGCGACCACCGCCTTGTTGCCCGGACAATAATAATGGGACTCGCGATAACTTTCGCCGCCGGCAAGGTCGACATCGAACATGTGCAGCTTGTCGTAACGCGCGGCGACATCGCCTTCCGGCGTGAGCAGGAAGGACCGGCTTGCCACGCGCTCGGGATCGATCCTGATGGGGAGCGAGCCGACATGGAGATGAATGCGGAGCTCGCGGGCCAGCGCCCGAAGGCGCGCGAGCGGCTCGCTTTCCTGCTCCGTTTGCGCCTGAGCGAGGACGCGCTCAGGCTCGAGCTCCATCAGCGCGGTGTTTTCCGGCGTCTGCACATAATTTGCGCCGCCTTGGGCCGCGCGCCTGATCAGAGCCTCGGCCTGGTCGAGATTGGCGGCGATTGAGCGCCCTGCCCTGAGCTGCACCAGGCTGGCGCGAAAGCGTCTCGTTCCCGTGGTCATGGCCTTAGCTAACTGGCCCTATCGGCCGTCTAGCGCAAGCCCCTTAGAGCGTGAAGGCAGTGGGGTCCACGGCGCGGGCGAGCGCCAGCACATCGACACGCGTGGCCTTGGCCCGCAGAAGCGCCCGCGCGCACGCCTCGGCGGTCGCACCCGTGGTAATCACGTCGTCGATCACCACGACGGTCTTGCCCCTGACGCGTGCCTTGGCGGATTCGGTCACCTTGAAAGCGCCGGCCACGTTGCGCTTCCTTTGGTCATGGGTCAGGCCGACCTGGCTTGCCGTCCGCCGCACCCGCTTCAGCGCGAAGCAATCGGCGGGAATGCCGCTTTGCCGCGACAACGCCTGAGCCAGCATGGCCGACTGGTTGAAACGCCGCCACCAGAGCCGCGAGGGGTAAAGTGGCACCGGCACAATTAAATCGGCATCGGCGAGAAGCTCGGCGCCCGCCCGCGCCAACCAGCGCCCGAACAGGGGCACGCCCTCGTGCCGGTCCCGATATTTGAAGGCGTGAATGAGCTCGCGCATGGTGACGGAATACCGCGCCACGGCGCGCGCCCGGTCGTAGACTGGCGGCTCGGCAATCGCCGCCGCCGAGAGGCTCGGGGCCCCCGGATCGTAAGGCAGCGGCACGCCGAGCCGGTCGCAGATGGGAGGCGCGATGAAATCGATTTGGGCGAAACAGGCGCCGCATAACAGCCCATGGGCGCCGATCCGGGTCCGGCAGACGATGCAGACCGGCGGCAGGATGAGATTGGCGAGCGTGCCAAGCGCGGACCGCACTGAGGCAGTCGTCGCCCCCAAGCCGGTCCCTGCCTCGCTGATCGTCATGGGCCCCATGATAAAGCGCATGGCCGGTCCTGTGGAAGATGGGATATGGCGGCGGCCATGAGCGACCAAAATGTCCTGTTCGACCGCAAATTGTTGCGCCGGCGCCGTGAGCGCTTCGCGGCGGAAATCGGGGCGCGCGAGTTCCTGCTCGCGCAGGTCGCCAGTGAGATCGCCGAACGTGTTGATGTGATGTTGCGTCCGTTCCCGCGCGCGCTCGATCTTGGCGCCTATCACGGGCTCCTGGGGCGCAAGGTGGCGGCGCTCTCCTCGGTCGGCGAGATGGTCTATGCCGAAAGCGCCTATGCCTTCGCCGCGCTCTGTCCATTTCCGTCTCTCGTCTGCGATGAGGACGCGCTGCCCTTCAAGGATGCAAGCTTCAATCTGATCGTCTCAGGACTCGCGCTGCATCGGGTCAATGATCTTCCCGGCGCGCTGATTCAGATCAGGCATGCATTGGCCCCCGACGGATTGTTCATGGCGGCACTGCTTGGCGCCCGCGCTCTGACCGAGCTCAGAGCCGCACTGCTCGAGGCGGAAGCCGAGACGGAAGGCGGCGCGAGCCCGCGCGTTTCGCCGTTCGTTGATGTCAGAGATTACGGTGCGCTATTGCAGCGCGCGGGTTTCGCGTTACCCGTGGCCGATGCCGAGACGCTCACGCTCACTTATCCATCGCCGCGCGAGCTGATGCGCGAGGTGCGCGCCCTTGGCGGCGGCAATGTGCTGCTGGCCCGCAGCAAACGGCCGCTGCCACGCAGGACGCTCGAGCGGGCGGAAGAGATTTATCGCGCGCGCCATTCGCTGCCGGACGGAACGGTAAGTGCCACCTTCGAAATTGTCTATCTCTCCGGCTGGTCGCCGCATGAGAGCCAGCAGAAACCCTTGCGGCCAGGCAGCGCGGCCCAACGGCTCGCCGATGCGCTCGGCACCACCGAGCATTCCGCCGGCGACAAGGCAAGGTTCCCGAAGAATCAGAAATAAGGATTACAACAGCGCGCGCAGCGCGGTCTTGAGCGGTTCGTCGGCGGGTGGCATGTCATAGGCGACAAGCTCGTCCGGTTTCACCCAGCAAACCTCCTGCCCTTCCAGCGGCGTTACCGCGCCCCGCCAGCTCTGGCAGAGATAGACCGGCATGAGCAGATGAAAATCGGGATAGTCATGGCTCGCGAAAGTGAACGGCGCGAGATCGTCCGGAGCAATCTCGATGGCCAGTTCCTCGCGCAGCTCACGGACGAGCGCGGCCTCCGGCGCCTCATTGGGCTCGACCTTGCCGCCGGGAAATTCCCAAAGACCCGCGAGCGGCTTGCCCGCAGGGCGCCGCGTGATCAAAAGCTGCCCGCCATCGAGCAGGACGCAAGCCGCGACCAGAACCAGCGGACGCGTCTCTACCCGCGCCATGTCAGGAACGGTAGTCGGTGTTGATGGCGATATAGTCCGCGGTGAGGTCGCAGGTCCAAACCGTCGCCTCCGCCTTGCCCACGCCGACATCGACGGTGATGGCGATCTCCCGGTTCTTCATATAGGCCGCGCCGTCCTGCTCGCGATAATGGGTCGCGACAGCGCCGTCCTTGGCGACCAGAACATCGCCTAACCAGATGGCAAGCCGGTCGCGGTCGGCGTCTTCGCCCGCCTTGCCGATAGCGGCGACGATGCGGCCCCAATTCGGGTCCTCACCGGCAATCGCCGTCTTGACCAGCGGCGAATTGGCGATCGATTTGGCTATTGCCCGCGCCGCCTTCTTGGTCTTCGCACCCTTGACCGTCACGGTGACGAATTTGGTCGCCCCCTCGCCATCCTTGGCGATCTGTTGGGCAAGATCGCGCATCAGATCGGCAAGCGCGGTACGGAAATTGGCGAGACGCTTATCGTCACCGCGCGCGATGCGAGGAGCGCCACGCCGCGCCGCGGCGTCCGTGGCGAAGATCAGCAACGTGTCGCTGGTCGAAGTATCGCCGTCGATGGTGACGGCGTTGAAACTGTCCTCGGCGAGCGGCGCCACCACTTCATGCAGCGCGACGGGCTCGATGGCCGCGTCGGTGAACAGAAAGGCGAGCATGGTCGCCATGTCCGGCGCGATCATGCCAGCGCCCTTGGCGATGCCATTGATGGTGATTTCGACGCCTTCGATCTCGGCTTTGCGCGTGGCGAGCTTGGGGTAGGTGTCAGTGGTCATGATAGCCCGTGCCGCCGCCTCGTAGGCGTCAGGTTTGGCCGCGCGCGCCATTGCGTCGAGCCGGCTCGCAATCTTGCTAGCGATAAGCGGCTCGCCGATCACGCCAGTCGAGGCGATATAGACGTCGGCTGCCTGACATCCCGCCGCTTCCGCGGCTTCCTTGGCGGTCTGTTCGACAGCCTCATGTCCGCGCTTGCCGGTGAAGGCATTGGCGTTGCCGGAATTGACCACCAGCGCGCGGGCCATGCCGTGGCGAAGATGCGCCCGGCACCAATCGACCGGCGCAGAGGAAGTCTTCGATTGGGTCAGGACACCCGCGACGGTCGTGCCCGGATCGAATAGCGCAAGCAGAAGATCGGTGCGGCCAGGGTAGCGGATGCCGGCCGAAGCGGTAGCAAGACGCACGCCATCAATGGCGCCGAGGTGCGGCAGCTCTGTCGGTGCAAACGGCGAAACTTTCCCCACGGCAGGTTCGCCTATTGGGGTGGCAGCGGCGCGCGTTGCGGAGCTCCCTCCGAGGGCGGTTGCAATTTTGGGTCGACGATCTCGATTTCGGCTTCGTTGCGCAAACCGCTGACCACCTCTTGCGCCTTTTGCTGCACGAGCTGAGCCATGATCGCCTCCTTGACCTCGTCGAAGGTTGGCAGCGGGCGAGCGCGCTTCTCCTCGACCTTGATGATATGCCAGCCGAACTGAGTTTGCACCGGATTGGAGATTTTACCCACGTCGAGCGCGAAGGCCGCATCCTCGAACGGCTTCAGCATCTGACCGCGGGAGAAAAACCCGAGATCGCCGCCCTCGGCATTGGTGTCCTTGGACTTCTCCTTGGCGAGCGCGGCGAAGTCCTCGCCCTTCTCGAGACGTTCGGCGACGTCTTTCGCCTCGGCTTCGGTCTCAACGAGAATGTGCCGCGCGCGCACTTCCTCTTCCGGCTTCAGATTGCCGATCCGCTCATCGAAAATTTTCCTGGCATCGGCCTCGCTGACGGCAGCGGTGATGCCGGCGTCGAAGAAAGCGTCACGCAACGCGCGGCGCGCGTGATATTTCACGCGCGCGGAATATGTATCGGTCTTATCGAGATTGTCCTTCGCACCGGCACCGGCCATCAACTCATTTTCTATGACGAACTGCAGGAGTACGCGGCGGCGGTCCTCCGGCACGTAAGCGGACAGACGCGGCCCGACTTCAGAGGCGGCGAAATCGAGATCGGAATTCTTGATCTCGACGCCGTTGACGCGGGCAACCACGGTATCGTCCGCAGCCGAGGCGGGCATTTGAGCAAATGCGATCAGGGCTGCGAGCGGCAGCAACGCTGGCCAGATTTTCACGGAATGGATCCTCATCTACGGCCCGGCCAGCGGCATGATTGCCAAGCGTGACCGAGCGGGTTGGGTTGCTTCCCGGGCGGGTTTTAGCCCTTTGGGCGGCGGATTGCCAAGAACCGAACTGTTAAAGCGCCATATCGGTTGACGGCCAGGTTATATTTCGATATGTCTAGAAACATGGACATATCACAAGCGATCGAGGCACTCGGCGCTTTGGCGCAAGAGAGCCGCCTCAAGGTCTTCCGATTGCTTCTCCGCGCGGGACCTGAGGGCATGGCTGCAGGTGACATTGCCCGCAAGCTCGCCGTGCCGCACAATACCTTGTCCGTTCATCTCGCCGTGCTCGCCCGCGCCAATCTTGCCGGCGCCCGGAAAGAAGGACGTTCCGTCATCTATGCCGTCAACCTCGAAGGTACGCGGGCTCTCCTGAGCTACCTGATCGAGGATTGTTGCCGCGGCAAGCCGGACACCTGCCTGCCGCTGATCGAGGCAACGCTGGCCGGCTGTTGCACAGCTGAGTGTTGCACATGACGCAGACCCGGGGACCTCTCAGCGTTCTCTTCCTTTGCACCGGCAACTCGGCGCGCTCGATCATGGCCGAATGCATTTTGAACCGCGCGGGACGCGGAAAATTTCGCGCCTATAGCGCTGGCAGTCAGCCGCTCGGCTATGTCCATCCACTGGCGCTCAACCTGTTGCGGCGGATGAATTACGACGCCTCGCAACTTCGCTCCAAGCCATGGGACGAATTTGCCGCCCCCGGCGCACCCAAGCTCGATTTCGTCTTTACCGTTTGCGACAACGCCGCTCAGGAAGCTTGCCCCGCCTGGCCCGGCCAGCCGATGACCGCTCATTGGGGCTTGCCCGACCCCGCCAAAGCCGAAGGCAGCGAGGCGGAACGCGCCTTCGCCTTCGACGATTGCTACCGCATGCTCAACCAGCGCATCTCCATTTTCGTCAATCTGCCGATCGAAAGCTTGAGCAGGCTGTCGTTGCAGCGCCATCTCGACGACATCGGACGCATGCGCGCCGAAACGTCCAAGGAATCGGCTTAACGACGTGGATAGCGTAGCGCGGCGGCTGGCGGCGGAAGGCATCGGCACAGCCTTGCTTCTTGCCGCCATCGTCGGCTCGGGCATCATGGCCGAGGAACTTGCGAGCGGTAATCTGGCGCTGGCATTGCTCTGCAACGCGGCGACGACCGGTGCAATACTCGCCGTATTGATTACCGTGCTCGGACCGGTCTCAGGCGCGCATCTCAACCCGGCCGTCACCTTCGCCTTTTTGCTTCGCCGTGAGATCGCGCCCCGCGTTGCGGCTCTTTACGTAGGCGTGCAGATCGCCGGCGCGGTCCTCGGCACATGGCTTGCGCATCTGATGTTCGGGCAAAGTCTGTGGCAAGTCGCCGACACGATGCGCAACGCGCCGCAACTTTGGCTGTCGGAGGCGGTTGCTACTTTCGGATTGGTTTTCGTGATCTTCGGGGTGGTGCGGCGCCGGCCCGACACGGTGCCCGCTCTGGTCGGGCTCTATATCGCCTCGGCCTATTGGTTCACCGCTTCAACGAGTTTTGCCAATCCCGCCGTGACCCTGGCCAGGGCATTGACGGGTACCTTCACCGGTATCGCTCCGGCTGGGGTGGCGGCATTCATTGTCGCACAATTCATCGGCGCCCTGGTTGCCGTGCCGCTCTCGTTATGGCTGTTCGAGAGCCCGCGACAGCCAGCCCCTAGGTCGCGTTGACAAGGGTTTGCGCCCCTCTTATGTCTCAGCGGGTCGTTTCCGGGCATTTATCAAAGGTTTCCCGCCGATTTTTTACAGGGGGAAACCGGCTTGGGACGATGCCAGCGATCAAGAGGCCCCCGGCTCCATGCTTTCCTTCGGCACGCTTGCCAGCAAAGTCTTCGGCTCTTCCAACGATCGGAAGCTGAAGAAATACGCGCCTCTCGTCGCCAAGATCAACGCGCTCGAACCTGAGACCGAGGCGCTTTCCGACGAGGCGTTGCGCGCCCGCACCCAAGCATTCCGCGAACGCCTGAAAAACGGGGCCTCGCTCGATGACTTGCTGCCTGAGGCCTTTGCCACCGTACGCGAGGCGGCCAAGCGCACGCTTGGCCAGCGCCATTTCGACGTGCAGCTCATGGGCGGCATGGTGCTGCATGAGGGCCGTATCGCCGAAATGAAGACCGGCGAAGGCAAGACGCTGGTCGCCACCTTGCCCGTCTATCTCAACGCGCTCACCGGACGCGGCGTGCATGTCGTCACCGTCAACGACTATCTCGCCAAGCGCGACGCGGCCTGGATGGGCGCGATCTACAAATTTCTGGGGCTCGCCGTGGGCTGCATCGTGCATGAGCTAAGCGATGAGCAGCGCAAGGAACAATATGCCTGCGACGTGACCTACGGCACCAATAACGAGTTCGGCTTCGACTATCTGCGCGACAATATGAAGTATGGCGCGAACGAGATGGTGCAACGCGGCCATTACTACGCCATCGTCGACGAGGTCGACTCCATCCTGGTCGACGAGGCCCGCACACCCCTGATCATTTCCGGCCCGATCGAGGACCGCTCCGAGCTTTACACCACCATCGACACCTTCATCCCCAAACTCGTGGAAGGCGATTTCGAGCTCGACGAGAAACAGCGCACGGTGAGCCTCACTGAAGCCGGTAACGAGCATATCGAGCAGCTTCTCATGGCGGCCGGCCTACTCAAGGGCGACTCCCTCTACGATGTCGAGAACGTCACCGTGGTGCACCACGTGCAGCAGGCCCTGCGCGCGCATAAGCTGTTCCAGCGTGACCGCGACTATATCGTCAAGAACGACGAGGTGATCATCATCGACGAGTTCACCGGGCGCATGATGCAGGGGCGTCGCTACTCCGAAGGTTTGCACCAGGCGCTCGAAGCCAAGGAGCATGTGTCCATACAGCCCGAGAACCAGACGCTCGCCACCATCACCTTCCAGAATTATTTCCGGCTTTACGAGAAACTCGCCGGCATGACCGGCACCGCCGCCACGGAGGCCGACGAGTTCATGGACATTTACGGCCTCGATGTGGTCGAGGTGCCGACCAACATGCCCATGATCCGCGATGACGAGGACGACGAGGTCTACCGCACTGCCGCGGAGAAATACCGGGCAATCATCAAGCTTATCAAGGAAGCCCGCACGCGCGGCCAGCCTATGCTGGTCGGCACCACCTCAATCGAGAAATCGGAGATCCTGTCGGACCTGCTGAAGAAGGAGAAGGTCCCGCATCAGGTGCTGAACGCACGCTATCACGAGCAGGAAGCGCATATCATCGCCCAGGCCGGTGTGCCGGGCGCCGTCACCATCGCCACCAACATGGCGGGCCGCGGTACCGACATCCAGCTCGGTGGCAATCTCGACATGCTCCTGGAAGACTGGTCCACCGAGCAGAAGGAGAAAGGCAAGGAATCATCCCCTGAAGAGACCGCCACCAAACGCAAGGAAATCTCCTATGTGGTTTCCAAGCGGAAGGAGCAGGCGCTTGCTGCCGGCGGTCTTTATGTCATCGGCACCGAACGCCACGAGAGCCGGCGCATCGACAACCAGCTTCGCGGCCGCTCGGGGCGCCAGGGCGACCCCGGCCGCTCACGCTTCTTCCTGTCGCTCGAAGACGATCTCATGCGCATCTTCGGCTCGCAGCGCATGGACGGCATGCTTCAGGCGCTCGGACTGAAGGAGGACGAGGCCATCGTCCATCCCTGGATCAACAAGGCGCTGGAAAAGGCGCAAGCCAAGGTCGAAGCGCGCAACTTCGATATCCGCAAGAACCTGCTCAAGTTCGACAACGTGATGAACGACCAGCGCAAGGCGATCTTCGAACAGCGCAAAGAATTGTTGGGGGATGCCGATCTGAGCGAGACCATCGCCGATATGCGCCGCCAGGTGATCGACGACTTGATCGCCGTGAACATTCCCGAGAAGTCCTATGCCGACCAATGGGACGTCGCCACCCTGAAGGAGGGCATGCAAAAAACCTACGGCCTCGACCTGCCACTGGAAGACTGGGCGGCGGAAGAAGGCATCGGCGAAGCGGAATTCCACGAGCGGCTGATCAAGGCCACTGACGAGAAGGGCGCCAAGAAGGCCGCCGAATTCGGTCCGCAGATCATGCGCCAGATCGAGCGGGCGGTTCTGTTGCAGACCCTCGATCATCTCTGGCGCGAGCATATCGTGACGCTCGAACATCTCCGCCAGGTCATCGGCCTGCGTGGCTACGGCCAGCGCGACCCGCTTAACGAGTACAAGAGCGAGGCCTTCACTCTGTTCGAGGCCTTGCTTGCCAAACTGCGCGAGACGGTGACCGGGCAGTTGATGCATGTGGAACTCGCGCAGCAGGAGAATGTGCCGTCTCTGGAAGCCTCTGAGCTGCCGCCGATGGAGGCGCATCATTTCGACCCGAGCACCGGCGAGGATGAGTTCGCTCTAGAGACCGCCAATGCCGGCGACGGCAGGGATGTCGCGGTTCAGCCGGCACGGTCGCGCAAGGCGGCGGCCGCGCTCAATCCGGCCGATCCTTCGACCTGGGGCAAGGTGCAGCGCAACGCGCTATGCCCGTGTGGCTCCGGCAAGAAATACAAGCACTGCCACGGCACCTTCGGCTAAAGCGTCGCCTTAGTTACCGGCGATTTCGGCGGGGCAGCGCGCCTCGACGAGTGGCGCCGTTCCCGTGACGGTGCCTGGCTCGAAGGCGTAGCGGCCATCGCAGACGCTGACCAAAGGCGGCACGCGGCGCTCCTCGAACAAATCGTATCCCTTTTTCAAATCGGCCCAGAAGCTCGCCCATTGGTCGCCCTTGCGCAGTCCAAGATTGCGCTCGGTCATGCGGAACGGGAAGACATGTACCGCGAAGCGCTCCTGGCTCTGATCGAGCGCAGTCGTCACCAATCCCCAGATCTCGTCGACCACCGCGTCGGTCATGGCGTAGCAGCCGATCGAGAGGCACCCGCCATGCACCATAAGGAAGGTGCCGGTGCGGCCGTGCGCCTGATCGAACGCGTTGGGGAAGCCGAGATTGAAGGAGCGATGCCAACGGCTATTCGGATTGAGCTGTTCGGCCGCGACCGTGTAGAAGCCTTCGGGCGCCTGCCGGTCGCCTTCGCGCAATTTCGGTCCGAGCCGCCCCGACCATAGGCAGATCGGATAGGTCGCGAACAGCTCATA
This sequence comes from Alphaproteobacteria bacterium, assembly GCA_016869535.1. GTDB lineage: Bacteria > Pseudomonadota > Alphaproteobacteria > Rhizobiales > Methyloligellaceae > Methyloceanibacter. Next base: position 35,538 of record VGDX01000016.1, read on the forward strand.
GCGGCCGTTCTTCTCGACCCAGAGCTCGAGTTCGGATTCGAGCTTGAAGATGCGGATGAATATCGGCACGCCGCTTTGCACGCCCGCGGAGGCGAGCCTTTCATCCAGGCGCGCAAGGTCGGGCGTGCCGGGCATCGGCTTACCCGCACTGTGCAGCGCCTTGTTCTCTACACGCTGCATGTTGATGTGCAAGCGATCGATCTGCTGCCGGGCGTGCGGCGTCATGAGGTAGATGCCGGCGCCGATCAGCGTGAGGACAAGGATGGAGATCAATGCGTTCATGTTCATGTGCCGGCGAAATTATAGGCTAACGGGTCAGAAAATAGACCCGTCATCGCAAGCCGGAATCTGTGGCGCAAATAGGTGCAGCCGGCAGCGCAGCTAACGCTTTTTCCCAGATGCTTCAGGCGTCGCAGGGCCAAGCGTGAAGGCGCTATAGTTTGCCTTGGACGGGCCGAATCTGAGGCCAAGCACGCTGCCCAGAGGCTTGGTCAACGATGCCGACTGGGTCGACTTCGGCGTGGGCAGTGGAGTGAAAGCGGCGATCTGTCCTTTTTGATGTGTGGGACAGGTGCCGGACGCGCTGAATCGCGCAGTATCGTCATAGACGGCATTGATCAGATAGCGCCTCTCGCAAACCGCGATCCGCGGCGCCTGCCGCGTGACCTCGAAATAGTCGTAGCCTTCCTTCAGGTTCTTCCAGAAATCGTACCACTCGTGCTTCTCGTGCGCCGCCATGTTGGCCGCGGTCATGCGGAATGGAAACGCATGAATCTGAAAATTGGTCTGCCCTCCGCTCAGCGCCTCGCGCGCAAGAATATAGATTTCCTCCATCACGCCATCGGTCATGGCGTAGCAACCGCGTGAGGTACAGTCACCGTGGATCATGATGAACTTGCCGGTGCGGCCGTGCGAGCGATCGAAAGCATTGGGGAAGCCGACATTGAAAGCGAGATGGTATTGGCTCTTCGGATTCATCTGGTCCATCGACACGAGATAGAATCCTTCCGGCGCCTGACGGTCGCCTTCCTCGATCTTGGGCCCGAGGCCACCGGAATAGGAACAGATCGGATAGGACTTGAAGTGATAGAAGCGGCCATCCTCCCGCTCCTTCCACACTTCGAGCTCTGACTCGGCCTTGAACACACGGATGAGGATGGCCGACTCCTCCGTCATGCCCTTCCCGAGGAGCATGGCCCGCGACTGCTTGTTGAGGGGCTTCATGTAAGCCGGCGAGAACTGTCCGCAGCCGCCTATCACCGCGGCGGCAGCCACGATAATGGCGGCAATGACAGATGTTTGCCAACTCGATCGAAGCATACGCAGTGCCCCTTGCGCACCCCGGTCCAAGGTCGATTCCAAGCGGTTAAGGCGACGTTAGCGCGCGAGGCGGGCGCTTTCCCTCGCCCCCGAACCAGCCGTTATTATAGGACCCGTGGCGATTGAGTGAACCCAAAAAGTGGCTCTTTTTTGGGCATTTCCCCTAGCTAACCCGGCCCATGGCCAGGAATTTCTCACGCCGCTCCTTGCGGACCTGCTCGGGCGTCAGCGCGTCAAAGGCAGCGAGAGCCTTGACAATAATGTCTCCCGTCGTCCGTACCACCTCGACACCGTCGCGATGGGCGCCGCCTACCGGCTCGGCGATGATGCCATCGATAATGCCGAGTTTGAGCAGGTCCTGCGCGGTAATCTTCATATTGGTGGCGGCATCGACGGCACGGGCCGCGTCCCGCCACAGGATCGATGCGGCAGCTTCCGGCGAGGCCACCGTATAGATCGCATGCTCGAGCATATAGATGCGGTTCGCCGTGGCAATCGCCACCGCGCCGCCAGAGCCCCCTTCGCCGATGATCACCGAAACAATGGGAACGCCGAGGCCAAGACAGCAATCGGTGGAGCGGGCGATAGCCTCGGCCTGACCGCGTTCTTCCGCGCCGATGCCCGGATAGGCACCGGCCGTGTCCACCAGGCTGATGACCGGGAGCTGGAAGCGGTCGGCCATTTCCATGAGCCGCACCGCCTTGCGATATCCTTCGGGCCGCGCCATGCCGAAATTGTGCTTGATGCGGCCTTCGGTGTCGGAACCCTTCTCATGGCCGATCACCATCACCGACCGTCCCGCGAGCCGGCCGATACCGCCGAGAATGGCCTGGTCCTCGGCGAAGTAGCGGTCGCCGGAAAGCGGCGTGAACTCCTTGATCAGAGAATCGACGTAATGACGGAAATGGGGACGCTCGGGGTGACGCGCGACTTGCGTCTTCTGCCAGGGCGTCAGTTCGGAGTAGGTTTCTTCCAGAGCCTCGCGCGCCTTGTTCTCGAGCCTCGCAAGCTCCTCCTCAATGGACACGGATGGCTGCTCGGCGGCAAGCGCCTTGAGTTCGGCGACCTTGCTTTCCAGTTCGGCGATCGGCTTTTCGAAGTCGAGATAGGTGCGCATGCGGGCTTGGCGTGAGTTCCGTGAGAACCATTTCCCCGGTGAACCGGGCGATAAATAAGGCAAAGTAATCGGTTGTAAGTGGCCTTGGGGCGGATTCCTGTCAATGGCGCCCCTTGAGGGCCAGTCTAGGCCCGTTTGGTTAAATGAGCCTGAGCAAGCGGATGGTGCTGCTCGACAAGCCGCCGGAGCCGCTCCTCGATGACATGGGTATAGATCTGCGTGGTTGATATGTCGGCATGACCAAGAAGTTGCTGCACAGTGCGGAGATCGGCCCCGCGCTCCAGGAGATGGCTGGCAAAGGCATGGCGCAGCACGTGCGGCGACACGCGCTCCGGTTCGAGCCCCGCTTCGACGGCGAGCGCCTTGAGCTCCTGACCGAAGCGTTGGCGGGTCAAATGCTGTGCGTTGCCGCCTGATGGAAACAACCATGGAGAGCTGCTATCCCTCTCCGCCTCATCGGCCTCGACTGCGGCGAGATGAGCGGCAAGTGCCCGGCGTGCGGCATCGTTCAGAGGCACGAGCCGCTCGCGCCCTCCCTTTCCCTTGATGACGATTACGCGGTCATCGCCAATCAGCACATTGCGCGGCAGAGAAATCAGTTCCGAGACACGCAAGCCGGTGGCGTAAAGCGTCTCGAGCAGCGCGTAGAGCCGGAGCGTCCGGCGTTGCGCCGCACCTTCTTCTGCTTCATCGCACGCGGTCTGCGCGGTTGCGAGCAGTGTCTCGACCTCATTCAGAGACAATATCTTCGGCAATGGGCGCGGCAGTTTCGGACTGTCTATGGAAGAGGACGGATCGTCCTTGCGAACGCCCTCCGCGAGAAGAAAGCGGTAGAACTGCCGGATGGCCGAGAGCTTGCGTGCGCGCGAGGTCGGCGCGAGACCCTTGCGCGCAAGTCCGGCGAGAAAGATCCGCAAATGGTCGGACGTAGCCTTCTTCGCCGTGGCGCCTTTCGCCGCGAGGAAGGCGAGGAACTCGGAGAGGTCGCGCGTATAGGCGTCAATGGTGTGGGAGGCGGCGCCGCGCTCGGCCATCAGCATGTCGAGGAATTGCGCAAGCTCGGATGAGCCAGACCCGCGCGATCCTTCCTTGGCGGCCAAGGCTCAGTCCCCTCCCCTCGACAGCTTACGGCGTCGTATCAGCGCCGTCGGTCGCGGCATCAACAGGAACGGGCGCCGGCGCAGGTGTGCTTGGCGTGGTGGAACTGGTCTCCTCCGCCGGTCGCGCCTTGACGTTGCGCAGGCCCTTGGAGACTTCCTTGGGCTCCGGCTGGAAATATTCGGCGAGCGCATAGAGGCCTCCAGCGATGACACCGCCAATCACCCCTAGGACGAAGAGTAAGCGAAACAGACTTGGCATTGAGGCGGGCCCGGGCTCCTAGCCACGTTTTAACCGCTAGCAGGGTCTTATTATTGACCCATAAACGCCCGACCTCTAGCCCTCATTCGCATCATGGACGATTCGACACGGCCCGGCCAGCATGGGAAAGTCGCCGCGCGCGGCGAGCAACCCAACCGAGCGCGGCAAAAATCCGTATCAGGCAGCAGAATGACTCCGGCAGCTTCTGGCCATAAGAAAGACGATTCGCGGGATGGACTGGCACAGATCCGGGACGTACTCGGCGCGCGCAGCATTGTGCTGATCGGCCTGATGGGCGCAGGCAAGACGGCCGTCGGCAAACGGCTTGCCGCGCGCCTCGACCTCCCCTTCGTCGACGCCGACAGCGAAATCGAGGCGGCGGCGGGCCAGACCGTCAGTGAGATCTTCGCCGAGCACGGCGAAGCCTATTTCCGCCAAGGCGAGCGCAAGGTGATCAAACGACTGCTCGACGCGGGTCCACAAGTACTCGCCACCGGCGGCGGCGCCTTCATGAACGAAGAGACGCGGGCGAATATCGAGGCGTGTGGAATTTCCATCTGGCTCAGGGCCGAGCTGCGCGTCCTGATGAAGCGCGTAAGCCGGCGCGGCAACCGGCCACTTCTTGCCGGCAACGATCCCGAGAAAGTGATGCGCAGGCTGATGGCCGAGCGCGATCCCGTCTACGCCAAGGCCGATATCGTCGTGGACAGCCGCGATGTGCCGCATGAGGCGATTGTGAGCGCCGTGGTCGACGCGCTTGCCGAGAAGCTTGGCTGCAAGGTGAAGGCGCCAAAGCCCCCTTCCCGCAAGAAGGCTTGATGATGGCGAAAGAAGCGACAGTCACTGCATCGAGCCGCGAGGTCATCACCGTCGATGTGACCCTGCCGGGGCGCAGATATTCGATTCTCATCGGTGATTGCCTGATCGCAGCTGCCGGTGAGCACATTACGGCTGTCCTGCCCGGCGCGCGCTGCGCCGTGGTGACCGACGCCAATGTCGCGGCACTTTACCTTGCGCCGCTCAAAGCGAGTCTGGAGGCGCGGGGCGTCTTACTCGGCGACGCGATCGTGGCGCCCGGCGAAACGAGCAAGAGCTTCCCGGTGCTGGCGCGGCTCAGCGAAACGCTGCTCAAGCTCGGCGTTGAGCGCGGCGATTGCGTCATTGCGCTCGGCGGCGGCGTGATCGGTGACCTCGCGGGCTTCGCCGCGAGCATCCTGCGGCGCGGCGTGCGCCTCGTGCAAATGCCGACCACACTGCTTGCCCAGGTCGATTCCTCGGTCGGCGGCAAGACCGGCATCGATACGCCGCAAGGCAAGAACCTGATCGGTGCGTTCCATCAGCCGAGTCTCGTGCTTGCCGATATCTCCACGCTTTCAACCCTGCCGGCGCGCGAGTTCGGCGCCGGATATGCCGAGGTGATGAAATACGGGCTGCTTGGTGATGCGCCATTCTTTTCCTGGCTCGAGAAGCACTGGCAGCAGGTCTTTTCCGGACAAGGCCCGGAACGGCTCAAGGCCATCGAGACGAGCGTGCGCGCCAAGGCGGCGATCGTCGAGGCCGACGAGCGCGAGGAGTCCGGTACGCGCGCACTGCTCAATCTCGGCCACACGTTCGGCCATGCGCTCGAAGCCTATGCCGGCTATTCCGACCGGCTCCTGCATGGCGAGGCCATCGCCATCGGCCAGAACCTCGCCTTCAAGTTTTCGGTGGCGCAAGGATTCTGCCCGCCTGACGATGCCTTGCGCGTCGAGCGTCATCTCGCCAAGGTCGGACTTCCGTCTAAGATCGCCGATATCCCCGGCAAGGCGCCGACGCCCGGCCAGCTTCTGCGTCTGATGGCGCAGGACAAGAAGGTGCAAGGCGGCAAACTCGCGCTCGTGCTCGTGCGCGGCATCGGCCAGGCCTTCGTCGAGCGCGACGTCCCGCCCGACACCATCACCGCCTTCCTCAAGACGGAATGCGGCTCCGCCTGATCCTCGCTATTCGCCGGGCGCGAGCGCGGTGATGGCGAGCGCGTGCACGGGGCCGGCAAGCTCTGCGGCGAGGGTCGCATTGACCAGGCGGTGACGCTCCACCCGCGACTTGCCGGCAAATGCGGCCGACACCACTTTAATGCTGAAATGGCTCATCCCAGTGCCGGGCGAACTCGCATGACCCGCGTGACGATGCGAGTCGTTGACGACGGAAAGTACGACTGGCGCGAAAGCCCGCGTCAACTTTTCTCTGATCTGATCTTCGACCGTCATCGTCCTAACCGGGCCCCGGGCAACCGGTCAGATTATCCCTTTTGCCCGTCTTGAGCCATGCTTGTTGTGATCAACGCCGCTTATCATAATGCCCGGTCTATGAAGCTCGATTCCAAATTCTTCGATCGCCTGCGAGTCAAGCCCGACCAGAACCGCCTGCTGCGCGGCCGGTTTCCCGCTTGCGATCATGGGGGCTGCAAGGAGCCCGGACTCTATCCCGCGCCCAAGGGCCGCGGGCGCGAGGGCCAATATCACCGGTTCTGCCTCGACCATGTGCGGGAATACAACAAGACCTACAACTATTTTGCCGGCCTTCCCGACGAGGACGTGGTCAAGCACCAGAAAGATGACACGATCGGCCACCGCCCCACTTGGTCAATCGGCGTGAACGCCTGGGGACGCAATCGCCACACGCGGAACGGCAAGCAGCAGCCTGGCGGCTTCGCCCATCGCTTCGATACGCACGACGCCCACGGCCTGTTCGGCGAGGATGCGCCAGGCGGCAAGAAGCCCGGCAGCGGGCCTGAACGGCCACTCCACCGCGCCGAGCAGAAATGCCTGCGCCAGCTCAATCTTGAAGAAGGCGCCACCAAGGCCGACATCAAGGCGCGGTTCAAAGAATTGGTTAAACGCCTTCACCCTGATCACAATCGGGGTGATCGCTCCTCAGAGGACAAGTTGCGCGAAGTGATCCAAGCCTATAACTATCTCCGTCAGACGGGGCTTGCGTAAGTCGCTGGGCCGGCCCCCTGCACCCCACCGAGGCATCGCTCGAGCGAGCCGACTGAAACGCGACAAAACAGGCTTTCACCGTCATGACCCTTGAAACTGCCCACGCCGGTTTGCCGGATATGTCAGTATCGGTGCGCCAGGTTTTCGGCATCGATACCGATCTTGAAGTGCCGGCTTATTCCCGCCCGGACGAGCACGTTCCGGACATCGATTCCGATTATCTGTTCAACCGCGACGTGACCCTCGCCATCCTCGCCGGCTTCAAGCACAACCGCCGCGTCATGATCCAGGGCTATCACGGCACCGGCAAGTCGACCCATGTCGAGCAGGTGGCGGCGCGGCTTAACTGGCCGTGCATGCGTATCAATCTCGACAGTCATGTGAGCCGCATCGACCTTGTCGGCAAGGACGCCATCGTCATCAGGGACGGCATGCAGGTGACGGAGTTTCGCGAGGGCATTCTGCCTTACGCGCTACAATCGAATACCGCGCTCTGCTTCGACGAGTATGACGCAGGCCGTCCTGACGTGATGTTCGTGATCCAGCGCGTGCTGGAAGTTTCGGGCAAGCTTACGCTGCTCGACCAGTCGAAAGTGATCCGGCCGCATCCCGCCTTCCGCCTGTTTTCCACCACCAACACCATCGGCCTCGGCGACACGAGCGGCCTCTATCACGGCACGCAACAGATCAACCAGGGCCAGATGGATCGCTGGTCGATCGTGGTCACGCTCAACTACCTGCCGCATGAGGACGAGGTGAATATCGTGCTGGCCAAAGCCAAAAGCTGGAACACCGAGGAAGGACACAAGGCGATCGGCAACATGGTTCGCGTGGCGGAGCTGACCCGCAATGCTTTCATGAATGGGGATCTCTCCACGGTGATGAGCCCGCGCACGGTCATCACTTGGGCGGAGAATGCCGAGATTTTCGGCGACATCGGCACGGCTTTTGCGCTCTCCTTCCTCAACAAATGCGACGAGCTCGAGCGCGGACTGATCGCCGAATTCTATCAGCGCTGCTTCGGCGAGGACCTGCCGCAATCGACCGCCAATGTGGCATTGAGCTAGGGCTATGCCCACGCTGACGAAACGGCGAGAAACACCGCTCGATCCCTTCAAACGCGCCGTGACGCTCACCACGCGATCGATCGCCGCGGACAGCGCGGTCGAGGTGGTGTTCACCAACGAGCCTCCCGGACTTCTCGGCAAGACGGCGCGCCTGCCCGAGCCTTCGCGCGTGCCGACCAAGGGGGAGCTTGCCGTCATCAGGGGTCATGCCGACGCCGCGGCGCTGGCCGTTGCCTGCCACGATCCCGAATTGCATGAAGCTTTGGCGCCGGGCGGCGGCGAGGCGCGCGATGTGTTCGATGCGATCGAACAGGCGCGCGTAGAGGCGTTCGGCGCCCGCCGCATGCGCGGCGTGGCCGCCAATCTCACCGCCCGCATAGAACAGCGCTATGAGCGTAGCCGCTTCGAGGAGGCGACCGAGCGATCGGAAGCGCCGCTGCCCGATGCACTTTCCCTTCTCGTGCGCGAACACTTGACCGGCGCCGCGCCGCCATCCAAGGCGCGGTCGCTCGTCAATCTCTGGCGCGGCTGGATCGAGGGACGCGCTAAGACCCTGCTGGAACGCATGCCTGAGATGATGAACGATCAGGAGGCTTTCGGCCGGCTGACGCGTGACCTGCTAGCCGCTCTCAACCTCGCCGATCAGCTCAACCAGGGCGATGAGGACAAAGCCGGTAAGGATGAGCAAGAGCAGGACGCAACGGATTCCGAGGATGAGAACGCCGAGGATCAGGGCCGCGCCGAGCTTGGATCAGACGCGCGCGCCGAGCAGGAGCAGGCGAATGAAGAGTCCCTGGACGATCAGGAAGACGGCGAAGCCGACCGGCTCGACCGGGATGCCGAAATGGCGGACATGCCTCGCCGCGCCGATCCGTGGCGTCCGAATATCTCGGTGCTCGATGACCCGGAAGCCTTTGGCTACAAGGTCTTTACCCGTGCCTATGACGAGACCGTCAATGCCGAAGAATTGTGCGACGCGGACGAGCTCGAGCGTTTACGCGCCTTTCTCGACAAGCAGCTCGTGGCGCTGCATGGCGCGGTGGCGCGGCTCGCCAACAGGCTTCAGCGCCGGCTGCTCGCGCAGCAAAATCGCGCCTGGGATTTCGATCTCGATGAGGGCCTGATCGATGCGGCACGGCTTGCCCGCGTCATCGTCGATCCGATGCAGCCACTCGCTTTCAAGCAGGAACGCGATACGCAGTTCCGCGATACCGTGGTCACGCTGCTGCTGGATAATTCCGGATCGATGCGCGGGCGGCCGATCATGGTCGCGGCCTGCTGCGCCGATATTCTCGCCCGCACGCTGGAACGTTGCGGCGTGAAGGTCGAGATTCTCGGCTTCACCACGCGTGCCTGGAAGGGCGGTCATTCGCGCGAGGAATGGCTGAATGCGTTGAAGCCTCCGCTGCCCGGCCGTCTCAACGACCTCCGTCACATCGTCTACAAATCGGCCGATTCGCCATGGCGCCGCGCGCGCCGCAATCTCGGCTTGATGATGCGCGAAGGCCTGCTGAAAGAGAATATTGACGGCGAGGCGCTCGCTTGGGCGCATAGCCGGTTACTGGCGCGGCCCGAGCAGCGGCGCATCTTGATGATGATCTCGGACGGCGCGCCGGTCGACGATTCAACCCTCTCGGTGAATTCAGGATCGTACCTCGAGCGCCACCTGCGCCAGGTGATCAAGGAGATCGAAACGCGCTCATCCGTCGAGCTGCTGGCCATCGGCATCGGCCATGATGTCACGCGCTATTACCGGCGCGCCGTCACCGTGACCGACGCCGAAGAGCTTGCCGGGGTGATGACCGAGAAGCTTGCCGAACTGTTCGATGAGGACCTCGCTTGGCGGCAATTATATCGGGCGCAGCCGTCCGTCGCGCGCGTCAAGCAGCGAAAGCTGCATTAGCGTGGGACTTGTCTCAGCCATGGCCCGGTGCTGGATGGCGGTCGCACTGATCGTATCGGCGGCGCTGCTGGACCTGTCGCCGGCGCTTGCGGACAAGCCGGCGACGGTGCTCGACACGGCCATCGGCACCACTGTCACCGCCATTCCCATCGACTTCGACCGCGACAATCCGGACCGCAAGGAGTTCGGCAAGCTGATCTATCGCGGCGGGTTCAACCTGTTCGCCAAGACGCGGCAGTTCGGGGGCTATTCGGGGCTTATCGTCGACAAGACGGGCACGCGGCTGCTGGCCATATCGGACGGCGGCACCTGGATGCGCGCCGATTTCGACTATAACGGCCGTAAGCTCGCCGGCTTGAGCAATGTAACGCTCGGCCCGATCCTCGACAAAAACGGCAAGCCGCTCCGCAGCGATCTCGAACGCGACGCCGAATCCATGACGCTGGCGGGCGGCGATATCAACCAGGGCACAGCCTTGGTCGGCTTCGAGCGTCAGCACCGCATCCTGCATTATCCCTTCACGCCGAAGAGCTTCGGTCCGCCAAGCGGTTTCGTCCCGCTGCCGCCAGATGCGAAAAGCATGCGTGCCAACCAAGGTTTCGAAGCGGTGGCGGAGATCAGCGTCGGCAGGCTCAAGGGCACACTGGTCGCTTTCTCGGAGCGGCTTACCGACCGGAACAGTAATCTGAAAGGCTGGCTGATCGGCGGGCCATCGCCCGGCTCCATAACCCTGAAGCGTATCGACGGCTACGATATCACCGATGCGGCTCCGCTCCCCGATGGCGGTATCGTCGTGCTGGAACGGAGATTCCGCATGAGCGAGGGTGTGAAGATGCGCGTCCGTCGTATTGCCCCCAGCGAGATCAAGCGCGGCGCCCTCATCTCGGGCGAGACGCTCCTCGAAGCGCATGACAATCTGAACATCGACAATATGGAGGCAATCGCCGCGCACCGTTCAGCCGCCGGCGAGACTGTTCTCACGATTATGTCGGATGACAATTTCAGCCCGCTGCAGCGCACGCTGATCATGCAATTCGCGCTGCCAGGCGCGCAATCGGCTGCTGCCGACTAGGAGGCGGCTTGCGCAGCCTGCGTCTTGGCGATTTCACGCTTGAGACGGAGCGCCTTCAGCGACAACTCGTCGTCGCCAGCCTTCAACAGGTAAGCGTCGAGGCCACCGCGATGCTCGATGGTGCGGAGCGCGTGCGCGCTGACAGTGAGCCGGACGCGCTTTTTCAATGCTTCGCTCTCCAGCGTCACATTGCAGAGATTGGGCAGGAAGCGGCGCTTGGTCCTGCGCTTGGCATGGCTCACATTGTTGCCGGTGAGCACGGCTTTGCCGGACAGCTCGCAACGACGGGCCATGGGTCTTGATCCTTTGTCCCAGAATACGGAAGCCGGCGCGGCATTGCGGGTCATCCCGCCATGCCTTAGGGACCGGCGGGGCGAGGTATACGGGGAGAGTATTTAAGGGTCAAGACGACCGTTCTGCTTTAAAACCCCCGCAGAATTGACGAAACCCACAAATAAACCGAAATTCGCTGCTGGATTGCCCTTTGGGCGGCTTTTAGCGAGGACATCGGCAGACATGCCTGCGGCGCGACATTGCATGAGCCTTGCGGCCGTTGCTGCCTTGACCTTGGGACTTGGCGGCGCCTTTCCCGGCGAAGACGCCTTTGCCGAGAACAATCTGTCCTCGGCGAGCAAGATCATCGCCGTCTATCGCGTCGATCTCGGCGGCTTCAATCTCGGCACTTTCGAACTCACCACCGTCTTCCGCGGCGACGCTTACGAAATGCGGGGTCAAGGGCGCTTCTCCATCCTCGAAGGTCTGATCTATGACTGGAAGGGCGTGACAGCGGGTTCGGGCCGCGTGACGGACAACGGACCGGAACCTTCTATGTATGCGCTGAACTATACGGTCGGCGCGAAACGCGGCGAGCGTATGCGCATGACCTTCGGTGACGGCGGGGTCTCGCAGGTCTCGATCGTCCCGCCCATGCGAACCTTGCCGCGCACCATACCCGTGACCAAGGACCAACTTGAAGGCGTGCTCGATCCCATGAGCGGCGCCTTTCTCGTCGCCAAGTCGGACAACCCAAACGGCGATCTCAGGGTCTGTTATCAGACCGTGCCGGTGTTCGACGGATGGCAGCGTTTCGACCTCGTGCTGACGCCGAAAAAATCGGTGACCGTTAAGAAGAATGGCCCCACCGGCTATGCCGGACCGGCCGTGATCTGCCGGGTCAAGTTCATCCCCATCGCCGGCCATCAGGCCGACAATCCTGGCATCAAGATGATGTCCCAGTCGAACGAGATTGAAGTCTGGCTGATTCCGGTGCGCGGCACGCAAATGTACGTGCCCTATCGCATCGTGCTGCCGACGCCCGTTGGCTACGGCACGGCGCTGGTGACCTCGATCCAGGCCGGCAGCCCGCGTCGCGCCAGCATCGACTAGACCCGCCCCCGCGAGATTGCTAACCAACGCTTAGGGTTAATGGAAAACCCCGAAATCCCAACATGTTGTAGGGAACAGATGCCGAAGATTAACACCTCCCTGATTCGTGCGCGCTCCGTTCACTTTGAATTCCACCGCCCCCTGACAGTGCCCGCGCGACCTGTCACAGTCGCGGAACGAAATCCGAATGAGGGGAGTCAGCGATTCGGACGGGATTCGTTCCACCCCTGTTCCCGTCTGGACGAGATCGTGCTTTAGGACCGCATAGGATGAATCGAGCGTTATCCCCGCATTCCACAGGGTCGCTGCGAGGACGCGGCGTCACCGCGGTGCTCGGTCCGACCAATACGGGCAAGACCCACCTCGCCATCGAGCGCATGCTCGCGCACGATCTCGGCGTCATCGGCCTGCCGCTGCGCCTCCTGGCTCGCGAGGTCTATGACAAGATCGTCCCGCGCGTCGGAGCTGGGGCAGTCGCGCTCATTACCGGCGAAGAGAAGATCAAGCCGCCCTCGCCGCGCTTCTATGTGTGTACGGTCGAGGCCATGCCGCTCGACCTGGAAGCCGATTTCGTCGCCGTCGACGAGATCCAGCTCGCCGCCGACGGCGAGCGTGGACATGTATTCACCGACCGGCTGTTCCATGCGCGCGGCCTAAACGAGACTCTGCTGCTCGGCGCCGCAACCATGCGCGACGCCATACGCGAGTTGTTGCCCGGCGCCAATCTCGTGTCGCGGCCGCGGCTATCCCAACTCACCTATGCCGGCGACAAGAAGATCACCCGCCTGCCGCGCCGCTCGGCCATCGTTGCCTTCTCGGCCAACGATGTTTACGCCATCGCCGAACTCGTGCGGCGCCAACGTGGCGGCGCGGCCGTGGTGCTTGGCGCTCTGAGCCCACGCACCCGTAACGCACAAGTCGAGCTCTACCAGAACGGCGACGTCGATTTCCTGGTGGCCACCGACGCGATCGGCATGGGCCTCAATCTCGACGTCGATCATGTCGCCTTTGCCGGTCTCCGTAAATTCGACGGGCAGGCGCACCGCAATCTGACGCCCGCCGAGCTCGGCCAAATCGCCGGCCGCGCCGGACGACACATGAATGACGGCACGTTCGGCGTGACTGGCCAGGTCGCGCCCTTTGAACCAGAGCTGGTTGATCGGCTGGAAAATCACACCTTCGATCAGGTCGGGATGCTGCAATGGCGCAACCGCAAACTCGATTTCAGCTCGATCGACCGGCTGAAGGAGTCTTTGCGCGAAACGCCGGATCACGCGCGGCTGGCGCGTTCACGCATGGTCGACGACGTGATCGCGCTCGACAATGTGAGTCACGACGCCAAAGTGCGGGACGTAGCCAAAGGAGGGGCTTCCGTGGCGCTGCTTTGGGACATGTGCCAGATCCCCGACTACCGCAAAATTTCCGCCGCAAGTCATGCCGAACTCGTCGCCACGCTTTATGGCTTCATCATGGGCGAGAGCGGCAAGATTCCCGCCGACTGGTTCGCGAACCAGGTGGCTCAAGCCGACCGTACCGACGGCGATCTCGACACGCTATCGAGCCGGTTGGCGCAAATTCGCACCTGGACATTTGTTTCCAATCGTGCCGCCTGGCTCGACGATCCCGAGCATTGGCAGGGCCGCACGCGCGCGATCGAGGACACGTTGTCGGATGCCTTGCATGAGCGATTGACGCAGCGCTTCGTCGACCGGCGGACGGCGGTGCTCATGCGGCGTCTGCGCGACAAGGAAGAGCTGGAGGCGAAGATCGCGACCGATGGGCAAATCCTGGTCGAGAATCACTACGTAGGTCGACTGGACGGTTTCCGCTTCACACCCGATGCATCGAGCGACGGGATTCACGGACGCGCGGCGCGCCATGCCGCGACCAGCATCGTGTCGCGCGAGCTGGCTGAACGCACCGGCAAGCTTGTCGCGGCATCTGACGCGGACATTACGCTGACGCCAACTGGACAGATCGTATGGGATGGATCCGAGATTGCACGGCTTGAACGCGGCGAGGTTGCCGTTAAGCCTCGTATCGTTCTGTTCGCCGACGAGCACCTTGCCGGACCCGAGCGTGAGCGCGTGCAGACGCGGCTCGAAGCGTGGCTTGCGGCGGAGCTCGGCAGCAAGCTTGCGCCGCTGATCGCCTTGAGTGAAGCATCCGACTTGTCAGGCCTCGCGCGCGGTCTCGGCTACCGCCTTACGGAAAATCTCGGCGTCCTGCGCCGCGAGACAGCTTCCAACGAGATCAAGGCACTCGATCAAGCCGCACGCGGGCAGCTCCGGAAGTATGGCGTGCGCTTCGGCGCCTTCAACGTCTACTTCCCGCAATTATTGAAGCCGGCCGCGGCCGATTTGCTGTTACTGCTATGGGTCCTGCATGAGGGTCGCGACCATGGCCTCGACTGCGATGCGTTGCCGGCACGGCCGCAGCAGGGCCTGACCTCGATCGAGGCCGGCAAGGACATCCCCGAACCTTATTGGCGCGCGGCGGGCTTCCATGTCGCCGGCTCCCGAGCCATCCGCATCGATATGCTGGAGCGACTATCGGATCTCATCCGCGCCCGCGTCGCCTGGCGTCCTGCCGAAGGAGGTGAACCCGCACCCTCCGGCGCAACCGGAGACGGCGGCTTTCGGGTGGTTGCCGATCTGATGTCGGTGGTCGGCTGCTCTGGGGAAGATTTCACCTCCATCCTAAAGGCGCTCGGTTTCAAACGCGAGCGGCGAAGCATCGACGGCAAAAAGGCAGCAGATACGCCGCCAAATCCGACCACTGTCGAGGCAGAGGTCGATGAGTTCTGGCGTCCCGCCAAGCGGAAGGAGGCGCGCCCAGAGGCCCTCTCCGGCAAAAAACCTCGTAAGGACCAAAGGAAGCCAAACCAGATGAAGCGCCGAAAGCAGCCGCCGGCGAGGAACGCCAAGCGCGAACAGCCCCGCACCGTCGAGCATTCGCCCTTCGCCGCGCTCAAGGACCTGCGCGAAGCGCTTATCGCCAAGAGCCGGGCCGAGGGACGCTAAGTATCGAATTAGCCGCGATCGCCGATATATCCGTCTATAAAGCCAGGTAAAATCGCAACCGCCTTCTCCTGCCTCGCCTTGTGCGGCTGGCACGATTGTTATAGGCAGAGCCCTCTCCGGGCGACTTTCGCGGCCCGTATCAGGCTAGAATAAGACTGGGTCTCCGCCCGAGGCGTGTGGAATCGATGACTTACGTCGTCACCGAAGTTTGCATCAAGTGCAAATACACCGATTGCGTCGAGGTCTGTCCCGTGGACTGCTTCTACGAGGGCGCCAACATGCTGGTGATCCACCCCGACGAGTGCATCGATTGCGGCGTATGTGAGCCGGAATGCCCCGTCGATGCCATCAAGCCGGATACCGAGCCGGGGCTCGAAAAATGGCTTGAGGTCAACCGGCAATATTCGGAGACCTGGCCGAACATCACCACCAAGAAACCGGGGCCGCCTGATGCCGATGCTTTCGTGTCGGAACCGGACAAATTCGAGAAATATTTCTCCGCCGAACCTGGCGAAGGCGACTAGACCCCGCGATTAACCTTACGGTCAAAATGTCGCATGTTGCGGCGCGGAATGGGCCGTGCTGCGGCACGGGACGGCTTTCCGATTAGCTAAAATTGTGTTATGTTCTAGTCGAAATGGCGCGGACCGTAGGCGCGTGAACCATAAGAGAGGCGTCCCTGTTTGGGCGCGCTTTTTTTTCTCAACTGCCGCAGATGGGCGCGATCAGGCCTCTGGTCGATGGTCTTGGTTGTGCCCATTTAATAGGCAGATCCACTGGCGACAGGAACTAATGCCCGCGCCAAGGATTGAGCAAGTTCACTCCTAGAGCCGGTTGCAACGACATAAAGCACTTTAACAGTGAGACGAGTGTAATGCCCGAAAAGAAAAAGCCCCAGCAAAGACACGGTTTTCGTACCAACGAATATATCGTTTATCCGGCACATGGTGTTGGCCGGATCGTCAGCATTGAAGAGCAAGAAATTGCCGGCGCCAGCCTCGAGTTGTTTGTCATCAGCTTCGACAAGGACAAGATGACCCTCAGGGTGCCGACCTCGAAGCTTGCCAGCGTTGGCATGCGCAAGCTTTCCGAGGAGAAAACGGTCAAGAAGGCGCTCACCACGCTCAAGGGCAAGGCGCGCATCAAGCGCACGATGTGGTCGAGGCGCGCCCAGGAATATGAGGCGAAGATCAATTCCGGCGACCTCATCTCCATCGCTGAAGTGGTCCGCGACCTGTACCGTTCGGAGGCCCAGCCGGAGCAGTCCTATTCCGAACGCCAGCTTTATGAGGCTGCGCTCGACCGGATGGCCCGTGAAATTGCCGCCGTGGAGCGCCTGGACGAGGCAAGTGCGGTCGCCAAGATCGACGACGTGCTGGCCAAGACGGCCCGTCATGCCAAGCAGGCGGCCGAAGCCGAGGCGCGGCGCAGCGCAGCTTAAGCGGGCTGCCGACAGACCCTGAATTAACCAGAGCGCGCACCTTCCCTGGCGGGTAAGGTTGCTCGATGCAATTGTCAAACCGCAGCGTGAAGCTGCCTTGGCAATGACCTTACACCGGGGGATCGCGCATGAGCGTTCTCGCGCCTGCGCTCGACATTCTTGCCGCCAATCTGCAAGAGCCGCTCACCCAGATCCTCATGTTCGTCTGCTTCGTCTTCGGATATATCCGGACGCGCTGGTACTGGGTCATTATCTTCGCCTTGATGGTCGCCATCTCGCATGTCCTGGCAACCCATGACATGACGATAAATCAGCGCGTCATCCAGAGGGCCGGCGAAACCGCTTTGATGATCTTTTTCGCCAACGGCGCACTCATGCTCGCGAGCTACGCCATCGGTTATGGCTTCAAGAAACTCCTGCTGCTGATTAGCGGGCAAAGTCCTCCCGAGACCGGACGCTGATCGCGACTGTCAGTGGCCGGCCGCACCAGGCAAGAGTTCGATCTGTTCCGGATGCGTCGCCACGATCATGGGACCGTTTCGCCATTGCAGCCAGCCGCGCACGCGCAGTCTTTTCCCAGCGAGTGTTTTCAGATCGATGCCGGCATCGGTGAAGGCGCTTGAATTTCGTCGCTCCACGCTGATGGTAAAATCGCTTCGCCAGTCCTCGGCGAAATTGAGATAGATCCATTTCTGCCCTTCGCCGACGGCCGTCACCGTACCTTCGACAAGCTGATACGTTTGCATGAGACGGTCGAGACGCTTCAGGTCGGAAGCGTCCTGGATGCGATAAGCCCAAGAGCCCCACACGCCGAGACGCTTTTCGCGAGCTTCGGCCTCGCGATCGAGAAGCTCACGGATGCAGGCTGTGTTGTCGGCGAGGGAATAGACGCGCGCCAGACCCCTGCCGATCATCTCATCTTGCAGCCAAATCCGCTTGCCATCCTTAACCACGAAGACCTGGGCGAGCAGCTGATCGTGCCGGTCGGTGCGGTGCCCGCCGAATTCAAGTTCGACTTCGGAACCTGTCGCAAGACGCGCGAGCGCGTCTTTTGCCTCATCGACCAAGGGCCAGGGATCGTCACCCCGCCAGCCGAGCGGCGGCATCGGCGCCTTGACCCCGATCAGCCGCACGACGCGGCCATCGGTGAGCTTCAGCGTCTCGCCGTCCTCGACCGAGGCGACGGCCGCCCTTTCCGGTTCCGACAAGTCACAGGTCGCAGCGGCATTGGAGGGGCCAGCCGGGATCAGACAAACAGCAACAGCCAATAGCGACGGCAATCGCATGATCGCATCCTAGGACTTCACGGGCTTGCGCAACAGATAGGTGTCCATGATCCACCCCTTGCGGGCGCGGGCTTCTTCCCTCACCCGCTCGATCTCATCGCTTACGTCGCGCAGTCTGCCGGAGATCAGAATCTCATCGCTCGTGCCGAGATAGGCACCCCAATAGATTTCGGCGTCGCCATCGACCTTCTTGAAGGCGCAATCGCCGTCGAGCATGACGATCACGCTGTCCGCAGCGGCCGGAAAGTCTTCGGCGAGCCTGCGACCGGTAGTGACCAGGATGGACTCGCCGATGCGATTAAGCGGGATCTTGTGCGCGGCTGCCAGCGCCTGTACGGCGCTGATGCCGGGGATCACTTCATATTCGAGCGCGATCTTGCCCATGGCGCGTATCCGCTCGAACACGCGCATAGTGCTGTCGTAAAGCGAGGGGTCGCCCCAGATGAGAAACGCACCCAACTCGCCGTCGCCAAGCTCAGAGCTAAGCAAGCGCTCATAAATATCGGCAACTGCGTCGTGCCAGCTGGCGACGCTCTCGCGATAAGCGGTAGACTGCTCGCGCACCGGGACATCGAAATCGACAAGGCGGCTATCGCTGCGGAGAAAACGCTCGCAAATCTCTTGGCGCAGGCGAGCCAGATCCTGCTTCTCCGCTCCCTTATGCGGGATGAAGAGCACATCCGCGCGGTTGAGCGCGTCGATCGCCTGTGCCGTCATGTGCTCGGGATTGCCGGCGCCGATGCCGACGATCAGAACCTTCCGCTTCATCGCCGCACCATAACAGTAAAGCCAGAGGTGCAGCAGGGGCGCGAAGATGGCGATGGGCACGGGTGCACGCCCGTCAATGTGACGATTTAAGCGCTAGATTTGAGCTAGCGACCTAGCCGAGCTTGCTAAATCGCAAGGCAGGGTCCATACAGGGCCCTCGGCACGCTCGATATTTCGTAAATACCACGCGGCCTTGACGTTATCTCGCTACAGCAAGATGCGTTTGCGCATGTCTCGCGCTTGAAACGCCTCGCGTGGACTGAGCCTTAAACTCACAAGGCTCGACCTTCACCGAACGATGCACTCGGCATGGCAGGAGAACAAATGACCAAATTTCCGCATCGTGTCTCTGCCGCCCGGCGAAACGCCACGACGCTGCTGAACCAGTCCATGAAGCAAGTTTCGAGTGTTAAGCAGGAACAGACGCGCGAATATGAGGCGATGGTTTTGAAGACGGCAAAATTGCGCGAGCTCCGTTTAGCCAAGGAAGCAGCGGACAAGGAGGCAACCTCGGCTCAGGCTGAGCCTCGGCGGACAGCTGTCAAACCCAAACGCAGCAGACAAACATAGGTCGGTCCCATGCCTCCAAAACCCAATTACCGTCATCAGCGGTCTGAGCGGGATCGCTCCAAGCAGCAAAAGAAGCAGGAGAAGCTTCAGCGCCGCGAGGAGGATGCGGCTGCGCGCAAACTTCGCGACGAGACGCAGACGCCTCAGCAAACCCCCGATGAGACTCCTAATACTTAAGTGAACCTTGCTTACATGGCCAAGAAACAAAAAATCCCGGCTGGGTTTGTGCTCTTCGATGTCATTTACGAGGACGGCACGCGGACATCGAACCGCAAGGTGCCGGCCGCCGAACTCGGCGGACTGGACGGCGATACCCCGGCGCGTGCATTCGTCGAGGGTCAGGATCGCCACATTGGCGAAATGTCAGGTATCCCGCGCGGACGCATAAAGACTATCTTGCGGTCCGACGCGAAGCCACCACGCGATCGGTCAAACCGGGCATCGGTCTCTACCGGTAAGCTTTGAAGGCTACTGGTGAAAGGCGCTTGGGGCTGACGTTTGGCGCGTCTAGAGGTGATGGTGGTGGTGCGCGAAGTATAGATTGGCAGCGATCACGATCACGCAAACCAGGATCTGCCAGAACAGCGGCCGCGCGCGTAACCGCCCCGCCGTGCTGTTCAGTTCGCGCAGCACGAGATAGCCGCCCATGCCGCGCTTGAACCAGCCGCGCACATCGCCCGGCTGATCGAAATGTTGCGGTACGCGCTTCCAGCCCGCGAAGATGTCACCGATGAAACCGAGCATGGAACGGAAGTCGACCGCCATGAGGCCGGTCTTATCCTGATAAATGACATCTTCGCCTATAACGAACCCGGGATTCACGCGGCCAATCGCCTTGCCTTCGAGCCGCACCGGCCACGCCCGCACCGGAGAGGCAGCCGGATCGCTCATCAGCGCCATCACCGTTGCATCGCGCGGTGTGCGGAACGGATAGCGAAGCGGCAAGGTCAAAAGCACGCCGCCCGCGACTGCCGCCGGCACAAATTGCGGCGCGCGCGACGCCGCGACGACAATGCCGATGGCGATTGGCACCAGCAGCAAGGCAAGCTCGGCGAGAAAGCGGAGCCAGAGCCGTCCTCTTCTTACGCCTCTCTTTTCCCCGGCAGCCACGACATCGTAGTCACCGATGCTTTCGCCCTTCGCCTTGGCGATCTTGCCGAGATGGGCGATGCGCCGTCCCGTCAGCGGATGGGTGGAGTTAAGCTGAACCAGAACGGCCCATGGATTATAGAAATCGAACAGCATGGCCTCGGCTGGCGAGCCGCCGATCTTTTCCTGGCTCTCGGCAATAAGGCCCGCATAGCGCGCGTTCTTCACATCGACCACGCCGAGATGGCGCGTCGAGCGCAGTAGCGATTGCGTCGCATCGGTGTCTTCGATCGCGACGATGCCATAGGCGATCTTGACCAGAGCGCTCGCCAGATGCTTCGGCGCGACGCGCTGCGCCGAGAAACTATCGGCGAGATATTCGCGCGTGCGGCTGAGATAGAGCAGAAGGTAGAGGCCGATATAGTAGGCGATCAGCGCCAGAAAGCCGATCAATGGCCCCGCATTCTTCTTGCCGCTTGTCTTGGCCTTCGAAAGCACCACGAAGATCATATAGAGAATCTGCACGAGCATCCCGGCCATGGTCATCAGGATGAAATCGCGATGAACGATATGGCCAAGCTCATGCGCGACCACCGCGCGTTGCTCGTCTTCGTTCAGGAACTCGAAGATGCCTTGCGTCACTACGATGCGGGCATTGGAGCGAAGCAGGCCGTAAGTGAAGGCGGTCGGGTTACGGTCGGGTATGAAACCGATCTTCGGCGCCGAGAAGCGATATTGGCCGGCGACCTCGTGGATCAGGGCATGGATGCCGGGATAGCGCTGCTTCACCGTGGCGTCGTCGAGGAACTCGAGCTTGTTGAACCAGCGCAGCGTGATGTCCGACAACCACGGGCTGATCAGCCAGATGATGAGGTTGATGACCACGGCAAGCCCAATGGCAAAGCCGAGATTGAGCTCCCCTGCCGCCACCATTGCGGCGAGCACGAGGCCGATCGCCATGCCGAGGAGAAGCCCGAAGGTGACGAGAGAGGCGAAGAACAGGCGGAACACGGAAATCCCCCCAATCCGGGATGCACCGCCGAGCTTAATGTACCGTGAGGCCCAACGCCTCCAGATTCATATTGGCGGCAGCGCGACCTTTTTGCCCGGAGAGGCGTCGCGGGGCTTGAAAACCGGACCCGGATCGAAACACATAGGGGTCACCAGCCCGTTGGCGGCAAAGACCTCGTAGCTCAGTTGGATAGAGCACCAGATTCCTAATCTGGGGGTCGCAGGTTCGAATCCTGCCGGGGTCACCATGAAATCAATATGTTAGCGACCTAGGTCCCCGACGGGGCGCGGTCTAGTGCCAGCCCAGTGCCACTTCAGTCGCGATTCACCGAGTTCCAGAGACCGAATGCTCAGGTGGCTGATGGGAGCGGTGCGCCAGTTAGCGACGAGGAGCTTGCCCTCTGCGCAGCTTGTCCCGCCATTGAAGAATCTCCCAGCGGTCGTAAACACGTATGGGCTAATGGTGAGCGGCTAGGAACTCAAGGCTACATGAAGGGCGGAATTGGTCGCGTAGAGGAACTCATTGGGGTCGCCTCGAATTTCGGCCTCCAGACGCCGCATGTCGTAGTCATAGTCGTATATGAAATGCTCTGAGCCATCGCCGGCGGCGACACCTATCACGCCATACCAAAGCATGAGTCGAAAAGCGGTATCGAGCTCGTCCTCTGCTACGTTGGCTCTCCTGAACCGTTCGATAACTTCTTCGCGAGTGATCAGCTTTGTTGTCCCTACGAGGGAATAGAGAATTTCAGAGGGTAATCCCGATACATCTCTTATCTCGTAGCCGAAGTCATTAACGAGGTATAGAGAATGTTGGCGAACCGCATCTATACAGTCGCTTTCTTGAACCCGATCGTGACCGCGATTGATACCGTTAGCGATTGCAATCTCAATTATGTTGATCAAAAAGCGAGGACGCATCAGGCAGTGATCGACCAAATATTCGAATGAGTCGCGACCATTGACCTTCGGCTCGAAAAATCGATTCCAAAGTTGTTCGAACGTTAGATTCAGCTTGCCAGTTGATGCAGCCAGCCGACGGTAAATCAGCTGACGCAGCTTCGTTCTGTCAGTCCAATCGATTCGGATCTGGCCCGCCTTTCCCCTGTCGGGTGTCTGTCCAACCAATAGCTCGTAAATATCGTTTCTAAGAAAAACGACAGACATGAACTCCTTGCCGTCTGCTTCGAACTCCCTCCTGATTTTGTCCAGGCTTTCGATCATCAAGCGGACCAGCCGGACATCGAATTCATTGACGCCTTGTGAAAGCCAGCCTTTGTCAATGTTGTCGAACAGGACAACCATTGGCGTGTCGCTGGACGTGTGCCGGTCAATCAACTCCCGAATTCGGCCAATGCCGTTCTTAAACACGATGTTGGTAAGCCGCTCCGGCGTTAGGACGATTCCCTTGGCATTAAGTGACCTAATCTCCTGGACGATGAGCGATCCAAGGCGATTGATCCTCGACGTGAAATCACCTTTGTCAAATATGCCGAAATCGGCCAGGGCGTTGTCGATCTCAGTCGTTACCGCAAGAGCATTATGATCCCGCATGGCCCTGTATTCGAAGTGGCGGCGGACAGTGAGGAGAATCTCAGACAGCAGCACGAAATGCCAAAACGCTGCTAGTGTGTGGTCAAACACACCAACACCCACGAGCTTTAGGAGCTCCTCACGAAAAAGGCTGAGTTGATGTGACTCTGGCTTGAGATCAGTTACAAATGAGGTGCGATCAGCGCGGTAGTTGTCACGAACTCGGAAAAAAATTGCAGTCTTGCCCGAACCCTTTCTACCCGCGACGATGCGGACCTCGCCTCTGACGGTTCTCAGATACTCAGCGGTTTCGACAAAATATAGCTCTAAGGTCCGGAACTCGTTTTCAGCCGAGGACGCCCCTAGGGACAGTTGTTGGAGCGGGCTGCGAGAGGCTTGACGTGTTGTCCCACCGATTGACTGCGCAGCGAGGAAAGCGTCCTTACTAAACTCGATGACCCTTTCTTGTATTTCATGTTGCAGTCGGTGGCATTCAGCGAACCTGGACCGGGTCTTAACCTGATGAAGGACATGCTGTTGAGCCGGGGTCTAGACTCCGTAGGGGCCACCTTTGTGGTAGTCCTTGCTGCCACCTCGATCGTCGTCGGACTGGGCCTTTACCACGACAAGAGGTGGGCGCGTGTCATGGCGAAGCTCATCGCCTTACTGTATTCCGGCGGTGGCCAAGTGGGCTTGATTGTGGCGACTTACACGTGGTGGGCGCTTAATCCGAATCGTGCCCTGCTGCCGGAAAAACAAAAGACCGCGCATCTGCCTCCTTCGCGGTTTGAGTCTCACAACACGCTTTGTCGGCAACCAAAGTCAGAGAACCCGTCACCCCTGCCTTCGCGGAATTACGATAAGGGGGCCGCATTTAGGGTTCTCTGGGGAGTTGCCCTTTTCGCTGCAACGGTTCTTCATTTTTGGCATTTCGCGGCTTTTCACTTCAATGTGCCCCGATTGGTTGCCGCAACCATGCTAGGCGGTCTTGTTTTCTTTGGCACGGGAATCGCGGCTTTGATCTTGTGGGCACTCGTCAGAAAGCCGAACGCCGCGATGTTCACATGGTCGGTCGTGCTCTTGGCGGTGCTCGCCCTCGATAGCTTCGGCGCATGGGGATCAAAACTTGGTTTAATTCAATCTTCCGGTCCTCCGGCCCGATCGTCTGTGAATGTCGGTAGTCCAAGTGGTTCGGGGTCTGCTGAAACTGAGAATGCACCGCCTATCGACGATCTGTTGGATTTTGAACCATTGCCAGCACCCCGGCTCGGTTCACCAGCACTGGACGCAAGCGGGCTCAAAATCTCCGATGTCCGACGGCCTTTGGCCTACTTCTCCCCAGAAACCGTCGAGATCGCGGTTTCAAATGCAGGCACTGAAATTGTGAAAGAGCTTATCGTTGGCTACTACCGGAAATCAGGAGGGTCCTGCTCGGGTGACCTGGGCAGCTATGATGGATTCAAGAAATTTCGCGTTTACCTCCCGCCCGGCGATTCTGTCACGGTTGAAGGCAAATTCAGCGCTCAGGCACGTAGCTGGTGCATAATCAGTGCGCGCTAATGATGGATGTTCGGCTACGCGATCCAAGAACCTCCAACTCGTGGGGCCCGACTCTTTAGAGCTAGGCGAGGGAGACGCAGCACAATCAGCCGAGATTTCGTCGGTCGAGTTTACCCCAGAAGCGTGCGCGGACTTGTTCTGGTAGTCGCCAAGGAACTGCGGGGCATACTTGATCTCAGCCACTGACGTGAAGCTATAGCCGCCTCGTTTGCAGTGGGCCGATCGGTTCTGCACCCTCGCCTCCTCAGCACTCTGGTCTCGTTTCTAAATGATCGCTTCGACGCGTCTGATTGAACGGCCGCGGGTCTTCGATGTTTGACCCCGGCATCGATAGCGTGCGGGCAGCCATCTCAGTAGATCAGGACAGGGGTGTTTCTGAGATAGGTATTGTCATCAATTTGTTTGATCAGAAAATCGGCAACATCGGCTCGCGATATGCAGCCGTTTCTCCAACTCTTGTCGTATTGTAGTACCTGATAGCGCCCGGTGCGAGCGCCTTTTGTTAAGATGCCAGGACGTACGATAACCCAGTCGAGGTTGCTCCTTCGAATAATGAATTCCTGAGTGTCTTTGTCGTCGTAAACGCGCCCGAGGAAAAGACGAAAAGGGATGGACTGAAAGAAGCCAATGCTGGCGCGGCTGTCGCCGGCACCAAATCCAGTGATGCTAATCAGCCGTTTGACGCCCGCAGCCTGCATGGCTGAAACGAGTATCCACGTTGCCTCCGAGAACAGCCGAACGGGGCCGAGCAGAAGCTCTGGACCTAACGCAATTCCAAGCGTTTGAATTACCGCATCTATACCCTTCAATGCAGATGTGACGTCCTCTTTATTGAGAGCGTCTCCGTTCAGTTTTTCGAGCTTATGGTCAGTTAGGGTAATGCGGTCTGCGGAGCGGGCAAATGCGCGGACTGAATGGCCGCATGCCAGCGCCTGTTCTGCTGCTTCGAGCCCGATTCCTTTACTGGCACCGATAATCAGGATATTTGCCACAGAATCTTAAGTCCTTTACGCAGCGATTGTGGACGAGATCAACGGAAAACCAGCGGACGTTCATCCAGCGTCGGCTTCTCTGAAAGGACACCAAAATGCCTGCCTCGTTGGAAAAAGTTTTCGGGAGTAAAGAAGCTAGCCTGGCGCTTCTGCAGGTTCTAGCAGAAAACAGTTTCGATGCGGTCCTAATTACCGACGCCTCCTTAGAGGGAAAAATCACATACGCAAACAAGGCTTTCAAGAAGCTTACGGGGTACGATCAATCGGAGGTAATCGGCAAGACCCCGCGTATTCTTCAGGGGGCCGGCACAGACAAGAAAGTCATCGAGCGCCTTGCGGGGGCCCTGAAAGCCGGCGGTCGATTTGAAGGTAAGGCGGTCAATTACAAAAAGGATGGTACGCCCTTCATCATGTTCTGGAGGGTGCTGCCGATCAAGGTCGGCAAGTCAATCAAGGCGTGGGTGGCTATCCAACGGGAGGGCTCCGTCATCTAGCTTTCGATGGAGGGTCGCTGGAGCTTTCACTGACGTCGACTTGTCGCTCCGGCGCAATTTTTTGGCGAACCCGGTAGCCTGCTTGTCCGCTCGGGCAGCCGCCACGTAGCGACTCTAACTTTTGCTTCCCCTGTTGGACAGCGGTGATAATGCGGTTGGGGTTCGGCGGTCCAGACGAAGGGCTTGGGGTCCAGCAGTGTTTTTCTCGACGAAACGTTGATGGGGGCCTGCGCTGCGGTCCGCGATGATCGTTTCAAGGCGACGGCGATCTCCACGGTGACTTTGATGATAATTCCTGCGCTGATGCCGACCGCTTCGACGAATTTGGGAATCGTCCGAAGGATTCAGACCACTAGGGGATGCCGCCGAAGCCGCGCCAAATGCGAGAGGCGTCAATCGGCGACCTTTGCTGCAGCTTTGCCGCCGGTGAAGGCCGGTTTGCCATCGAGCCAAGTGGCAATAATTTTGATTTGCGGGATTTTTTCCGGATCGGTTTTGCGCGGGTTGGCGTCGAGTTCGACGAGATCCGCGTATTTGCCGACCTCAAGACTGCCGACTTTATCATCAAAGAAAAGAGCGTAGGCGGCGTCGAGGGTGACGGCGCGAATGGCGCGGTCGACCGCAATTGTCTGGTCCGGTCCGAGTACCTCCTGTGGCGGTTTTTGCCAGAGGCGTGATGCGCCAGTGGAGATATATTGCAGCGGATTATAGGGGGAGACGGGCGAATCGCTGTGGAAGGAGAAGCGCACATTGTTTTTTTCCAGAGAGCCCGTCGGATCGATGCGGTCGGCGCGCTCTTCGCCGAGGATGTGATTGTGGAACACCTCGCCCCAGAAGTTTACGTGGCCGATAGTCATGCTCGGCGTGATGCCTAGCCTGGCGGCTTTATCCACTTGGTCCTCGGTGGACACAGTGAAGTGCTCGATTCTCAGCCGGCGCGAGGCGGGGTTCGCATTTCCCTCGAGAAGCCGCTCGTAGATGCTCAAGGCCTGCTGGATGGTGCGATCGCCGTTGGCGTGAATCGAAATTTGCCATCCTTGCTCGAAGTAGGGCTTCACGGCGGCGAACAAATCTTCTTCGTTCCAATCGAGCTTGCCGGAGTTGGGTGCGCCCTGGGGATAGATATAGGGTTGGCTCAGTGCGGCGGTGAGGCCCTGGGTCGAACCGTCGCCGATATATTTGACGCCAATCACGCGGAAACGATCGTCGCCATCATTGTGTTTGATCGCGTCAAACCCCTTCGGAACCGAAGTGCCGTAAAGGTAGCCGCGGATGCGGATGGGGAAGTCTGGGCGGTGCACCAACTCGGTGACCATCCGGTATTCTTTTTCCAACGGAATGATCGAACCCAAGGCGATCTCCGCCGAAGTAGTGATGCCCACGGCGGCCATCCGCCCGACGGTCTGCAAATAGGTGTCCACGGCCAGCTCGGATTTTGCTACTGGCGTGGTCATGACGGGCAGGGTCATCTTCCGGGCAAAGGCGGCATAGGCGGGTGGCTCGTGCAAGACGCCGGTCAGCTTGCCGCTGGCATCCCGGACGTAAACGCCGCCGTTCCCTGGGTCGGGCGTATCATCGTTTATGCCTGCTTCCTCGAAAGCTTTGTGGTTCACATAAGCGATGTGCCCGGATTGGTTGACCACGAAGATCGGGTTAGTGGTCGAAACTTTATCGAGCAGGTCCGCGTTGAGCTCGGCCATGAGCGGCGTGGTGCGCGAGGGGTCGACACCGAACGCGATGATCCAAGCGCCTTCCGGCAGCTTTTGTTTATGCGCGCGCAACTTGTCGAGGAGACCCTCGATGCTGTCGTATGGCAGGGTGAAATTTGAGAGGTCGAGCGAGACGCCCTCCACAATCGAGGTGAGCGAAATGTGCACGTGAGGTTCGACAAATCCCGGCATGAGCGTGCGGCCCTGTAAATCGACCATCTTGGTCTCGCCGCCGCGGTGCGCGGCGAGAACCTCTCCTTCATCCCCGACCGCAATGATCTTTCCATCTTTAACCGCAAGTGCAGACACTTCGGGCTGCCGCTCATCCACCGTGATGATAGTGCCCCCATGAAAAATCGTATCAGCCGAATCACCGGACGGGTCTTCGGCGTAGGCGGTTGGGATGAAGAAGGGCAAGAAAGCAAAGACAATGGCGTGGAAGAGGAACTTTTTCATCGGGGTGACCTCTAATGTATCGCGTAACGTCTCGTGTAACAGGGACAGGAAGAGTTCCAGCGCTGGTATGGGCTGACGCCGAACAGTGCGAAAAATTCTGGACACTACCAAGTCGGGGCGAAGGTCATGCCAGCGCCTGTTCTACTGCTTCGAGCCCGATTCATTTACTGGCACCGATAATCAGGATATTTGCCACAGAATCTTAAGTCCTTTACGCAGCGATTGTGGACGAGATCAACGGAAAACCAGCGGACGTTCATCCAGCGTCGGCT
>VGDX01000017.1 GCA_016869535.1 Alphaproteobacteria bacterium
GGTCTCGGAGGCCGGGTGCGCGGCAACAAAGTTGTTGCGCCAGGTCCTGAGGCTGCGAGCCATAAAGTCCGCTGGAAGCGCAAGAGGCAGACATTGACTGTGTGGATTAATGCCGACGGGGACATCGGCGTGAATAGCCACGCGAGCCAAGACCCTATCGCCACAAAGGACTGGGTGCGCCGTGAGTGCGGCTTACCGGCATGGACGCCCAAAAAGCGGAAGCCCAAGTCGCTCCCGCCGCTATGGGAGCGCAATCAATATCTCAGCGAGTCGATCAAGATTGCCCGCGACCGGAAGGCGATCACCTTCGAGCAGTTCGCCCTTATCATCAACGACCTTAAGAACGCCAATCCTGACGACAATCTAAATCGCAGGGCGGCCGCTTACGCTCAAGAGTTCGGTTTCACCCCGGCCGAGATCGAGGCGGCCCTGCGCCCCCAATGGCGCGCCTACAGCGCCGCGGAACGCGCAGCGGTCTTTAAGATCACCTATCAGGAATATCGACGGCTAGGGCTCCGCCGCTCTGGCTGCATTGAGTTTGATGCAGAAGCGCGGCGTCGCCTCACCAAGCAACGCTATAACGCCAAAAGGCGAGCAGAACGCGCCGCCAAGAGAGTTTCAACGAGCGCCGAATGTCGCGCTCCCCTCTGTCCCTCTGAGAAGGTGGGGACAGTAAGGGTGCCGAGTTCTGAGACGGTAGTTGGTAAGCACGAACCTAAGATCGAGAGGAAGGAGATAACCATCGAGAGGGAGGAGATAACTCGTTACCTGGAGACTCCTGTTGAGGGAGATTGGTGTTTGGAGAAGGATGGGAGCTTACAAGATCACCGCCCTTGGAGAACGACAGGGGAGGAATCCGGTCAGCAATGGCGGCGAACTGACCGACTGGCGAGACTCTCCCAAAGCATCCGCGCAAGACGTTTGCGGGCCGCGACCGTGAAAGTCCACGAACTTCAGCACCATGGCGGTGCGGATAACGCCAGAGCCCATGCGAGCCTCCGAACTGCGGGCGGTCCTGACGATCGTGGTGGCCAGCAACAGCGCCATCATGAACTTGGCGGGGCACACTCCACGGGACCACCCTAGCGTCCCGCCGAATAGGGTTGAGCGGTGGGATCGCCCCACGTGCCAGGGGCAATCCGGGAAAGGTGATGAGGCCCAAATAGTTGGAGAAGTCGTCTTGAGATCAGCTTCCAGATACAGAGGACGAGGGAAGCAGAAGCAACAAAAAGCCGTTCATTTGTCGGAGTGAGCTACAAGTCGCGGAGACGGGTTGCTGGTCGCGACTTTGAACTATGCGCCACCACATCTGGCAACGCTTTCCAGATGGGCAGCAAATCGCTAGGTCGCGACTTGCTTCCGGAGACCTACCCATAGCGCGCGGTCTCTCCATCGCCGTAGGGCGACATGAAGCGGCCTTAGCCGCGCCGCCCTAAGGGCTTACCTAGCGTGTCCTGCATCCGCCACGGCTGGACGGAGTGAAGCTGGCCGCCGCACTCCGCACAGCGAAGCCGGGCTGAAAGCTGCGCGATGGTAAGGCCCATCGAAATGCGCGGAAGCCAATTGATCGGCCTCAGCCTCGTCACACGGCATCGAGGGCAATGGCATTCGATGTGAGTGAAGCCTCCGGCGGCAAATTCCTCGATGGTGGTATCTAGGTCGGCCATTAACGTCCGTGGTTGATGCTAGCGGAACGGTCACTGGCTGCGCCGCTTGGCGTTCAATTGCAGTCGGCGTCGATAATCCTGATACGCTTGCTCACCCAACTTACTTTCGTTTGCGATCTCGGTTAGCAACCAGCGGCCAAGTGCAAGGGTCAACTGAAACTCCACTTCAGTAGTGCTCCGACGGTTCCCGTTGCAACGACTGTGGGCAGGAAGAAAATTGTCAAGCGAGTCGGTTCCGCCCAGCGCATAGGGCTGGACGTGGTCCACTGCCCATTTTTTGTTGAGTGTGCCACCACAAAGGTGACAGCGTCCCCCTGTTTTCGCAAATACCGCTTCTCGATCTGCGCTGCTGAGGCTGGTTCGCAAAGGCCGTCGTTCGCGCCATTCTTGAGTTGCCTGCCTGCGGCTAGCCCGAAGCTCCTTTAACTTCCGAAGGAAAATTTCCGGACGGTAAGGTCTGTTTGACCGCATTGCGCCCTCCTAGAGTGCCCAGCTTAACGCCTCCCCATGACCGACGACAATGGCAAGCAGGTGCTTCAGGAAGCGAAGCGGCTTACGTGGATCGCCAACGACCTGACGACATCACCGGCGCCTGCTACATTCGGTGCCTGTGGAGATCGGCGCTCGTTTCGTTGACAGGAATCGAGAGAGGGCATGATCCTATGGTGGGCATCGCGCGGGGGTCGACCATGGATAACACAACTCTGCTAATCATTGTTTTGGTGGTCTTGCTTTTGCTTGGCGGCGGCTATTTTGGGCGTGGGCGCTGGTGGTGAGTTTCGCCGATGTTGCTTACGGCTGACCAACACCGCCGCCTAGCCGAGGTATTCGAGGAAGCAGCGGCGGACCAGAGTCACACGCCAGAGGATCTGGCAGGACAAGCTCGAACACGCCGGGTCTATCTGGGTCATGCCTCAGATGCGGAAGCCCTATGACGCTGTGAGCCATGCCCTCCCCCTACGGTATGCCAATCGTATTCCGATCTCGGCCCGGGCACTGCTTGCCGAGAAGGCCGCGCGGTTTCGGGCGCTCGCCCGGATGGCCGAGCAGAAGGCAAAGGCGCGTCGTCTGGACTAAGCACCCGAGTCAGCATCTTTGCGACCTAGGGCACTAATAAAACCCTTCCTCGAACTCTATCTTACGGCCTCGGCCTCGGTTTCCCACGGCTAAAATTTCAGGCGGCGTTCTTTTGCGCGGGAACGATTTGTAAGTCGAGCGCTCGGTCCGGTGCCGCAGTGTGGAATGCAATCGTCCCTGCACCCGATGGTAACTCCCCAGCCCGAAACCCTTCATCAGGGGCTGGTAGATCTGGACCGGCTTGCTGCCCATTCTGCGGCAGATAAACCGTCAATGCCCAACCCATCTGGCAACGCTGCCATTCAGGCAACGAGGAAAACGGCACAAAGGCGTGCGCAAAGTAGCAGTTGGCTGCACGCCTCCCTGCGCTAGCATAGACAGCAATGCTGTGAACGCCCAGTTGTAGGTAGCATCTCCACAGTGTTAGCTTAAGGGCGTGCGCAGCTAAGATGGGAGATGTCGGATTTTATGAAACTATGGCTTCGATTGATGTTTCCACAGCTTCAGGGTGGCCGCCCCACACAAGCGCTGCTCAGGTTCCCTTTGTCTTTGCTTTTTTCGACGCTCCCGCCGCTTGTAGATCAGCCCTATCTCGCCAAGCT
Source organism: Alphaproteobacteria bacterium (assembly GCA_016869535.1). Classification (GTDB taxonomy): domain Bacteria; phylum Pseudomonadota; class Alphaproteobacteria; order Rhizobiales; family Methyloligellaceae; genus Methyloceanibacter. Next base: position 3,347 of record VGDX01000017.1, read on the forward strand.
ATGTAGGTAGCCCCCGTCAGAAAAAGTGAACAATACCAGTGTACTTAAGGATTAGACAGGCCGTCTAGCCGTGAAGTGGGGTCTCTGATAGGTTCCGAGCAAAAGAAATCGAGCCCTCTCTGAGGCGCTGAAGGCCGGGCAATTTAAGCCAAATTTGAACACGGTTTAGAACCACATTCCAGGGTCGTGGGTATTCGGGGGTTTAATGCAGTGTTGGAAGTTGGGCCGGGTCTGCCAAAAGAATCAGATCGAGTACCCGTAGGGAACGGTCAGGCGGAGTCAGCGCATTTGCCGGAACCCACCTCTGCTTTGCCTGTTGACCCTTCCAATGGGCAAAGCTTCACTTCGTCCGGCGGCCCCGTATTTTCCGCGACGAGCATTGCAAGGCTGTTGTTACGCGGAAAGCTTGCGGGTCGAATAGAACGCAAGCTGTCGGAGCAGCTCCGCTTGAAGACCCCCCCACCCAGGCGCAGGCTAACTAGGTTCGAGAGGCATATCGCGCAACATATCTTCAGGCACAAAGACAGACTGAGCTGCTTCCTCCTGCGCCAGTCACTCGGCGCGATCAAAAGCGTCTATGGGCAACAGGCGGTGTTTACGGCCCTGGTGATTGGCCTCGACACCAGAAACTTCAAACTGGTCGCAGCTGGCCTGAACCACCTTACGAGCGATGAGCTCGTAGCGATTTCCGGCGGTTGGATTGACAGGCTGAAACAGGCAGAGATTGAAGCCAAGGCGCTTGATCTTAACGGGGTCAAGCTTGCGGCCCTCCAACAGCTCAAAACCAACGATCTCAATCGGCAGGAAACAGAATACGAAGGGGGGGCACCTACGCTATTTAAGCCCCATGCGGTTCATTTTGTTCTGAAGCACAACAGCGCACCGCTTCGTTTCCTCCTGCGACATTCGATGGGGGTTCTCAAGCGATGCTACGGCGCGCGTGCGATCCTAACGCTCCTGGTCATAGGGATCGATAGCAGAGACTCAAAGCTTATTGACGCCAGCTTGAGACAACTGACCAGCAATGATTTGCACTCGCTCTCGGAAGAATGCCTGAAACAGCTTAGCGACCTCGATACCGGAGGCATCGGTGACGATAGAGCTTTGTTGAAATGGCTGCAGGGACAGCTCGTGCTGCAGCTGAAATCCCAACCGGAAGCCGCTGCCCCACTTATCGAGAAAATAATCACGCTTCTGTACGATCTTCTGAAAAGCGTTGGAGTTGAAGAGGTGACAAAGACGGCCGAGGCCTTCGCGGCGATTGTTTCGAGAAACCCAGTCCTCCTACAATTGCTCGGGCACTGCGAAAAATGGTCCGGTCGGCTCGAAGATGCACGATCTACGTTGGAGCGGGCCTTGGCTTTGCCCGACGCTGACCCCATGGGCTATTTCGAACTGTCTGAGGTGCTTGAGTTCCTGGGCGACGACAATGGCGCCATACAGGCCGCACGGAAAGGCCAAGCGCATTTCTCCGACCAGGAATTATTCCTGAAAAGTCCTGGCCGGCTGACAATGCCGACAGGGCCGTTAATGCGGCAAGGCAATTTGGTGGCTGGCTGGGAGCAATATCAGAAACGTCGGGATCGATTTGTTCTCGATGCTCCACCTCGTAGAGCGATTTGGCAGGGTGAATCGCTTAAAGACGAAACCCTGCTGGTATTGGGTGAAAAGGGCATCGGCGATGAAATCCGATATGCATCCTGCTATCCGGATTTGCTCTCTCAGGTTCGAAATGTTTCGGTCTCAGCCGATCCTCGGCTCGTTCCATTGCTGGAGCGGTCCTTTCCGGACGCCACGTTCATTCCTGCGATGCGGGACACGGTCCGTAATTGGAAGAAAATGAGCGTGCAACGGGAAAGCTTCAAGCTCAGCCGAGCCCTCAGCCTCGATCTCTACTGCCTGGCCACGCAATTCGACTATCTCTGTATGGCAGGCGACCTCCCGCTTTATCTGCGCCAAAATCACGAGTCGTTCCCGCGTCACAGGGGCTATCTTGTGCCAGACCCTGAGACGCGCACAAAGTGGCGCAATCGACTCGACTCTCTCGGACCGGAGCCCAAGGTTGGCATCACCTGGCGAAGTGCCGTTATGAACTACAAGCGTAGTCAACACTATTTCACCATAGAACAAATGCTGCCTGTGCTCCGCGCGCGTGGGGTTCATTTCGTCAATCTGCAATACGATTCTTGTGAGGAGGAGCTGAGTTGGCTGGAGCAGACGCATGGCATTCCCGTCCATAGATGGGAAGAGGTCAATCTGATGGGCGACCTCGAAGGTTATGCCGCTCTGCTCAATGAGCTGGATCTGGTAATTGCACCCCATACCATGGTCAAGGAGATGGCGGGCGCCGTCGGTACGCCGACGCTATTCATGGCGCCAACGGGGCAAGCGTGGGTGCGTTGGCGAGCTAACCCGACTACTTTCCAAGATATCTGGCATCCTTCGGTGGCGCATGTGCCCAGCGCGCATGCCGGTGACAAGGAATATGTGGTCTCCCAAACGGCGGAACGGCTTGAGGCCTTCCTTGCGAAGCAGGATCGGACGGAATGGCGGCCTCAGAACGCGGGCTTCCACGCCGCACCGGAAAATAAAGAGAAGGAGCCAGACGCAGCGTCTGTGCCAGAGCCGGTAGAGAAAAGTTACGTAAACGAATATGGCGAGATTTACCGGCCAGCCGGCGTCACAGACACTCCTAACAAAAAGGAAAGCCTTGCTGAATTCGAGAAACGAGAAGCAGAATTTCGTAGGGTCGCTTCCCTGCTTTTCAGAGATGCTCCCCAACCGCGGGAGCCAAAGGGTGTCTTCCTGCTTTCCGGCCATCGCAGCTATAAGCAGGCGGCTCTGACGGTTCTTGGCGCACACGGACTTGCCAAGCGTGGTTGGGCAATAGTCCCTCTTGACCAGCCCACCTTTGAGCCGGGGCACTCTACCAATCCGTCTATCGCCCACTTCCGCGAGATTCTACTTCCGGCCGGGGATTCGCGAGCCTTTTATCACCGCGATAGACTCAATGGTTTACGCTTTGACTGGGAGGTTGATTGGCAGCATCGCATTTGTGCAGCGGGGGGGATCAATTTCTATCCAATAATCGCTAACAGGCTGGGTAAGGAGTTTCGCCGCTATTCAGTGGATGTGCAGGATCCGGCGGTCTTGAGTCGTTTGAGCATCTTACTCGGGAGCTGTGACGCCGCCCTTGAGATTTGCTGGGAGGCAGAGGAACTACTCGCGCCACTCGGCATCCCGGTTCGATTTAGCGGCTTCGAGCCAAACTATCCAACCACGGGTGTCTTCAAGGTCTATTGCCATGAACGTGGACGCCACCACGGAATTGAATTCGTGGAAATGCGTCAGGCTTACGAAAAGTATTTCCGCTCCGGCCGCTCGGGATTTGTTCGCGCAATAGATGTTCAAAACGTAACGCGCCACGATCTGTACTCTGCCGGCGCCCTAAGAGGCGACCTCTTCGAGGAGTGGCTCAAGCGCAATGGCAAAGATCCCTCAACGATCGAAAAAGCGAAAGAATGGGCAAACCAAGATCGTTCGGGACACGGCAAGCCCACTGTCGAAGGCGAAGTCACGCTTGAGAGGATTCGCCAGCATAAGGCCCGGGGCGGAAAGGTCGCCTGCCTTTACGGCTGCATACCGTTCGATTTCGGCCATCCCTGGCCGGACAAAGGGCCGGCGCACGAGGATTTGCAGGATTGGTACAATCACACGGTAGAGACTCTGAATGACACAGATGTTCTACTGCTCGTGAAGCCGCATCCAAGCGAGGCCGACTTTCAGCAGTTTGGGCGTCCAAATGAATTCTTCGTCGAAATGCTGAAGGGTCCAGCTGCCAAGAATGTCTACTTGCTCGGTCACCATTGGCTTAACAATCGGGATCTAACGCCGCATTTGGACTTTGGAATCGTTTGGCGCGGCTCCATCGCGACCGAGCTGTCCCTTATGGGTGTGCCCGTGGTCGTCTGCGCTCCATACTCGATGGTTGATCATGTTCTGGATCTTCCAATGCTGAAGGATCGTGCCGATTATGAGGACATGGTGCGCCACTCGGACAAGCGTATCCACATCAGCGAACAACTAACCCTGCGCGCCGGGATGGTGTTCGAATTCTATCGCACCCAGACTCTAATCGAGTATCCATTTGGTTGGATTTCGTCCAAACGCAAAGATATGGGGCCACCGGTTCTCTCGGAAGTGGCAATTAAGCAATATCTGCAAAACGGGCACCCATCCGTCGATAAAATTTGCGCAAGAATAGAATAGAACACGCCGTCGGCGAACTCATTCGCGCACCTTTACCATCTTGGCGGGGATCCCCGCGCAGATCGAATTTTCAGGAAGGTCCTTGGTTACGACGGACTTCGCTCCGACGATAGCGCCATCACCGATGGTGACACTTGCAAGGACTGTGACATGGCCTCCGAGCCAGACATCCCTGCCAATGGAGATTTTTCCGTAGGTGTGGGGTTGGTCCTTAATAAGGATGCCTTTCCGGGTTCCGTGGTTGGAACTTTGGATGTAGCAGAACCCGGCCATCATCGTATCGCCACCGATGGTGATGTCCTCGCCGCAATTAATGATGGTATAGGCTCCGATGCGGCACCCCGGCCCGATTTCCAGGACAGCGTTGTTAGCAGCTATAAGCCGGCAAGAGGTGTCGAGCTTCACACCATCGCCAATGATAACGCGGCCTTGTTCCCGGTTACGGATATCGACCCCGCCCATGATCGAGACGTCAGAACCAATTTGAATGTCCTGCGGACGGCCTTGGATTTTTAAATACGGCACACCCTGAATGTAGAAATTGCGGCCTACTTTGATGCCCTTCGCCCGCATGACAAACGCCACGAGACGGCTATAAGGGCGATAGACCCACCATCCGAACAAAAATGCCAAGAACTGCAAAGAAGGAATCCTCCGGCCTCGCTCGGCTGAGATCCGCTGGCGCTACCGCTCAATTATAAGCATGGTCTTGTTGAGCAGGACATTCGTTCCGTTGGTGATGATATTCCTTCCCTCAGCGTTGCGGAACGTGAACTGGTTCGTATGGATATTGGGGTTGGGAGCCAGGTCCAGGTCCATTTCGATATCGAGGAATTTGAAATTCGCGACCCAGTCTTTGAGAAATGCCGACACGGTCTTGCGCGAATGTTGATTCCAATCAACGCGCCAGAGCCCCCTGGCGACGTCGTTCGAATTGTCGCAATATTCCATGCGAACTTCCACGTCCCATTTGTTAAATAGTCCATCACAAAAAATCCAGCCGCCCTTCTTCGTCAACTCCACAAGCTTGCCTAAGGGGGTCTCTACTTGCGGGAAGATCTGAAGGACACCGGTGCAGAGCACCAAGTCGTACTGCCCTTGTGCCGACTCGATGTCGCAAACTTCGAATTCGACTCCAGCCAGGCCTGGGAATGTTTTAGCGGCCTCCACGAAGGCGGACGTGGCGTCCACCCCCTTATAGCTCCAGGCAGGGATTTCCGATTTCAGGACATAGAGTAATTCACCATTGCCACATCCCACGTCGAGAACGCGCAACGGCGCATCGGTGTCAGTGAGCTCCCGGATCTTGGCGAGATAAAATTTATGGACTTCTTTCCGGGTCTCGTAACGCTTGTGGCCCGCGTAGGGGCTAAGCTCCGGTATCGGCCGGTAATAGGCCGTCTTTTTCCCGCCGGTTCCTGAACTGGCGCCTGTTTGGTCCGAATTGTCACTCATCAGACTAAGCCTCGCAATCTTCTGGCATGATCCGCTGGCCGGCGGCTACATTTCGAAGCAGAGTGCGGCCAAGCAGCCGCGCCTCTTGCCCGGGCGGAAGGCCATCGCCAGGCCGCAGCCACCCTAAATCTTCCCACTGCACGGTCGCCCCTTTCGATAGGTTGTGAGCGGCTGCAATGCTACGCCGAATTACCGGCGTAATGCTGACCTCACAGGGCATTTGGCTCTTCTTCCCATCTCCGAGCATGACATTGACGCGTTTAACTTGCTCGCACAGCGTTTTTAATTCGGTGGGATCGGCAGATAACTGGTGGTCGCGGAAATCCGATTGGTTCTTATCGAGGGTGAAGTGCTTTTCGATAATGCGCGCGCCCACAGCCGCAGCGGCGACCGCCGCCTCGATTCCGAGCGTGTGATCAGAATAGCCAACAACGTCCGCCAAGGGGGCAAGGGTTTGGATCGCTCGTAGATTCGCTTCCTCGATGGGAGTTGGATAGCTCGAGACGCAGTGCAGCAGAGCGATCTCTGAAGGCTTTTGGATCTCCTGCCAGACATTTCGAATGTATCTTCCGCTACAAGCGATCGTTTCAAGGTCGACCATTCCGCAGGACATGATTATGGGCTTCCCGGTCCGCGCGATCTTTTCGAGCAGCGGTATGAAATCATTATCGCCACTCGCGATCTTGAAGGCGGGCACCAGTGGGTCGAGTTCATTCACGGCATCCAGATAGAAGGGCGTCGACAAGAATTCGAGTCCTTCAGCATGTGCGACCGCGGCAAGTCTAGACATGCTCTCCTGTGAGAGCTTGAAGCGATCGAGTTGGGCAATTCTCTCCGGCTGATCTGGCGCGATAAGCAGGCGTGGATCGATCGATTGAAACTTTACAGCGTGGGCTCCCGCCGCGGCCGCTTGGATGACCATTTCCTCAGCAAGCTTCGCGTCGCCCTCGTGATTGTTGCCGATTTCGGCAATTACCACGATGTCCTTGCTGGTATCCAAAGGGCCGATCTGCATGCCTTACCGATGTCCTCAAGCGAGGCGCTCGCCATGCCTCAGCCGTTCAGTCCTGTCGCTCTCAATCTCGTATCGCGTAATTCGGAGCGCTCCGTCACGGCATATAACGAAGGGTCCGTCTCCCTGCAAATACACGATGCGACCGGGTGCCCCTTTAAGCCGGAAAGGTGAGAAATCAGCGGCAAATAAGCGCACTCGTGTCCCCCTGTAAAGGGACCAGGCACCCGGGTATGGACGCGTGAGCGCGCGTATGTACCGATCGGCCTCAACAGCGGACAAGATCTGGAAATTTAACCGGCCATCGTCATCATTACGCTGGTGCCAATATTCGGCGCCAGTTTCGTCCTGGACTTTTGGAACTAGCCTCCCCGCTTCCAGCTCTTCCAGACATTGCAGGACAAGCGTGGGGAACATTGCGTTGGCATTCCGGTGCAGGTCAGCGATGGTGTCGTGCGGGCCGATAGGAATGGCCCCCTCCGCTAGCACCGGTCCTGTATCGATGCCGGCGTCCAGCTGCAAAACGCTGATGCCCGCCTCGGTCTCTCCATTGATGATTTGCCAATTGAGCGGCGAACCACCACGATACTTTGGCAGCTTTCCGCCATGAAGATTTATGGTGCCATGCTCGGGTAAGGCGAAGAGCTCTTCAGTGAAAAGTGTCGCGAAACCGGCAACAAGGAAGAGCTTGGCGCGGTAGCCTGCTAGCTCCGCAATGGCGGCCGCAGCGTTAACGTCCGGACGGACCAGATACGGCACGCCGTGAGTTTGAACGAGATGTCGACTTTTCTCTGAAAGTTTATCCGTTCGGCTGACCACGGCGGCCACGCCGTGCCGGGCCTGGAGCAACGCTTCAAGCACCGACTCGCCGCGCGCACCATCCAGAAAAACGACGATCTGGTCCATTCACCCTGAGCTTAGTCGCCGAGTAGCTCCGGCTGGCTCGTCACCAATCTCTGATACCATTCGACATACTTCGGCACGGCGCGCTCGAGAGGATAATCAGGCTGATATGCGATAATTTGCCGAGCCTTGCCTATCGATAGTGTGCCGCGCTCGGGCATCAGATGGTCGCGCTCCTCCGACTCGATACAGAGATTTGGAAACATACCATCGAGTATATTCACGACGTCCATCAAAGACCGTGCATTACCGTAAGTCAGATTGAATGTTTGGCCCTGCGCGCGCTCATCGCCGACCACGCGTACCACTCCCTGCACAAGGTCGTCTATGTAGGTGAAGTCGAGTTTATCGCTACCATTGCCATAGACTGTGATCGGCTGCTTGCGCAGCGCTTTCTCGATGAAGACCTGTATGACACGGCGGCTGACACAACGTTCGCCGTAAAGGGCGGAAGGACGGACGATGGTAAAGGGCAGGCCGAAAACCTGGTTATAGGCAATGACGAGTTTTTCACCGCCAAACTTCAGCGCGCCATATATCCCGATGGGATTGCATTCCGTATCTTCGGTGACTGCATCCTCTTTGAAATTGCCATATACCATCGAGGAGGAGAAATAGATGAAATGTGGCTTGCGCGAGCGGGATGCATCCAGCGCGTTTTCCAGCGTACGGCTGGAATGGTCGAACGTAGAGAACGGATCCTTGTTCGCCTTGTTGGCATGGGCAATAGCGGCCAAATGCACCACGGTCTCAGGTTCAAAAGTCCGCATGATCTTCGTGAGACCGTGGTAGTCGCGCGCATCCTGGACATGCACGTTTACGCCCCTCTCTTGAAGCAGGCGTAGACGCTCATGGATGAAGGCAATGTACAGAGCGCGGTTCGCGTCCGGCTCCGTCGTCGCCAGGAAGGAAGACAGATTGTTGACTTGGAGGCCGTCGACAATCTCCACACGAGCGCCGAGCTCATTCAAGCGGATAGCCAGATTGTGACCGATAAATCCTGCGCCGCCGATTAGTAGAATGCGCCGACCTTCAATACTCGACATGACTAAACAACCTCCGAGACGGCTTGCTTGAAAGCACGGGCGACATAACGCATGTCGTCGGGAGTGAGATGTGCTCCAACCGGCAGCGATATTGCGCCCCGGCTGATCCACAGCGCAACGGGAAACTGTTCGTCAGAAAAACCGTATTTCTGGCGATAAAACGTCAATAATGGGACCGGCATGGGATAATAGACGCTGCTGCCGACGCCCTTCGCCCTGAGCGCATTCACGATGTCGGCGCGCTTGTCGACGAGCTTCTGATCGAGAACGGCCGAAAGGCAATAGCAACTGTTGACGCAATCGGCATCCTTTTTGCCGGCGGGCTCGGGGAAGATCGTCACTTCCGCCATATCGGCCAGCTCTGCGGCCAGCACGTCGTAGTTCTCATGGCGAGATGCGAGAACACCGGGCATGCGCTTTAGTTGCTCGATGCCAAGCGCGGCCTCAATCTCGTTCATGCGAAAGTTAAAGCCGAGATCGACCACGTCATAGATGCCGGGCTGTGTGCGCTGATCGAAGGTGCGATCGAGGCCGAAAGCTTTCAGGCGCTGCAGTCTCTCCGCCAAGTCGCCATTGTTGGTCAAAATCATTCCGCCTTCCGCCGTCGTCATGTGTTTGACAGGATAGAAGGAGAAACAGCCTGCATCACCCAGGGTCCCGGCGTGTTTGCCTTTGTAGTAGGTGCCGACGGCAAGCGCCGCATCCTCCATGACGAACAGGCCATGACGGTCGGCGATCGCCCGCACGCTATCCATGCGCACCGGATAGCCGAGAAAGTGAACCACGGCGATCGCGCGCGTACGCTCGTTGATCGCTGCCTCTATGGCGTCAAGGTGAATATTTCCGGTTGCCGCCTCGGCATCGACGAAGATCGGAGTAGCGCCAGTGAAACCGACAGCATGCGCCGTAGCGGTATGGGTCTGCGCCGGCACGATCACCTCGTCGCCGGGCTTCAAACCGAGCGCGTAATAAACAAGATGCATACCGGCGGTGCAGGAGGCGACGCTGATCGCGTGCTCGGCCTTGGTGAAGGCGGCGAAGTCGGTTTCAAATACCTTCGCGCGCGGCCCGTGCACTAGAATGCCGCTTTGCAGAACCTCTTCGACGGCCTTGAACTCTGGCTCGCCGATAAGCGGGCGGCCGAAGGGAATGTCTCGGATATCCTGCTTATCCATTGAATGTCCTATAAAAATGTTTGTACCAAACGCGAATTCTCTTCGCGTAGTTTGCGATCTAGGTCAAGCATGCATTAGGGTCCCTCGCCGAGATGCCGCAGGCTGTCAATTCAGCCGACAGATTCGAAGACGTCCAGCTCGATGGCGCGGTCAGCAACTTCGGCCAACAGATCGAGATCCTGCCCGCTTCGCTGTGCGATGCTGAGCAAATCCGACTTCCCGTCTGCGAAATGTACGAGCCATTTTAATGCATGCGAATAATCGCTCGGCCAGCGCAAGCTTACGGCGGGATATAGGTTGCCGCGGCGACTGAATTGAGGTTCGCCGTGTATGATCTTGTTCCGAATGACGGCGTTCAGGTCGATTACCTTTGCGACACTCTCATAGAGGTCGAGCGTGCGGGTCATCGCACCGAAATCCATCAGTGATTTATTGTCGGCGGAACTATGGTATTGAGGATATTCGCCGTAGACAGTACGCATTATCGAAGCCACCGGCAAATTGAATCCGAGTGAGCAAAATTGACGCTCGTCACTTCCTGATGGACGAAAGTCGATGGTTCGGTGCGGGACGCTGGCTCGCTTCAAGGCATACTCAGCCGCGCGATCCGCGACCGTATCGCCGCGCTTTGAACGCTTTAACGTGAACTGAGCATCGTCGCCGACGCAGGTCACGACATAGCCGGCGTCAAGCTTATCGACTAATTCCTGACCGAACTTGGACAGATAGCATATCGCCCCAATGGTCTCGGCCGTGAAGACGAAGCGATATGTCAAACGCCGCTTTGGCCAAGCGGCAATCCGGAGTGCAAGGAATGCTGTAACAAGCGGCCCGGAAAGCTCGTTTATCGCGAGGGATGGATGGCACGTATAGGTGCTGAACAAAACTTGCCGATCCGAGGCTCCGGGTAGAACGAGATCCGAGACCGTGAGCGCGCCGTCGAAAAGTTCTGTGTCGATTACAACCCGGTACTTCCCTTCTGGTAAGGCGAGCCGCTGTGAATGCGGAATACAGAATCCCCAATCGCTCTTGTAATAGCAGGTTTGATAGGGAATGACGTCGGGATACTCGGGATAGCTGAACAGGTGCGCTTCCAACTCCTCCCGGCTAATTTCGCCCGTGAATGGGATTGAGTAGTTAAGGAGATGCAGATTGTTCGAATGTACGTCGAGGATACGGGTCCCGTCGGGGCGGATGACATAGGCTTCTCGAACGCGCCATTCGGGCGGCACTATCCAGTCCAGAACCTGGGTACCTGTGGGAAACTCGTAGCGTTGAAGTGGTTGAAGCTCACCCAAAATAGAGTGTGTCTCCCGCACGCCGTCCCCGGTGATGCTGCGCAGGATGGGCCAGAGGCGGTCGAAGTAATGTTCGAGGAGTTCCGCTTCGGCAGTTCGATCGGCATCGCCGCTCATGAAATCGCCCGTTCCGTCTAATTCGGTGCTGTTGCCGGCAGAATCTTTATCGTCACCCTCAAAGGAATAGCTAATGCCTCCGGAATTCGACCGCTATGTGAGGCCTAGTAAGTAGCATGAGGCAGCGGCGGCAATACCTTATATGTGTTCCATTGACAGGGCTGACGGGGGGATTTAACCGGAACGCCAAGTCTTCGCAAGCTAGCGCCTGGTCCGAGCCTTTCAGCAGTCTCTCAGCCAGATGAGCGTCTAGACAGCCGATGCTCCAAGGACGTCATATCTCGGCTGTCGAACTCGCGTAGCCGGCTTCTGGAGGCACGAAGGCATGGTCGAAATCGTCTTTACGGTGGCCCAAGTGCTGGACTTTGCACCGTGGCGGGCTTGAAGATGGGTGGTGAGCAGTTTGTGTTCCTTGGTGGTCACCGCAAATGCGGGACTACCATGTTTCTAAACCTGTTCGACCATAACGAGCATTGCTGCGTATTCCCGACCGATATCGCAGTGCTGTATGGCTATTTTCCCGTCTATACCGCTGGAGATTTCACCACCGCGCAGAGGCTGGATCGTCTCGATCGCGTCATTTTCGGTGTCTCCCTGAGCCGACTACGTGACAAGCACAAGCTCGGTGACCGTTTGCCCGTGGAGCGGATACGAGAGCATTTCTTTGCGCATCTCAACCAAGATGCGCTTACGCGTATCGACGCTATCATCCGTCAGATTATCGACTCCTACCGCGCGGTTATGGCGTTGCCGGTCGAGCAGGCGCCCATCGTGGTGATCAAGGAGACTAGCCTCGAGATCTATGCCCAAATGCTGGCCGAGATGTTCCCAAGAGCTAAATTCATCCAAGTGGTGCGCGATCCGCGCGACAACTATGCGGCTCTCTATGCGGGGATCGAAAAGCACTACCGCCTGTTCGATGAAAACGAAAACCACATCCTAGCAAGTCTGCTGCATCGGGTTGGCCTCGGCATGCGCCTGATCGAGCCGAACATGCAAGCGCTCGGATCGGATCATTTCATGATGCTGAGCTTTGAAGAGCTGGCGCAAAATCCTGACGACAGCATGAACAAAGTTGCCGCGTTCCTCGGCATTCCGTTTACAACTGATCTCTTAAGGCCGAGCATTCTGGGGCAGCCAACCTCCGGCAACAATTACGACGACCAGCAGTTCTTCGCGGTCACCGCGCGAAATGTCGGCCGTTGGCGCGAGCGCATTTCCGACCGAGAAGCCCAGGTCATCGAGTTTCATCTCGGCGACATCATGGAGCAATTCGGCTACTCGCGCACCTTTCCCCGCGACGTGAGTGCTCGGGCTGCCGCCGAGTTTTATCGCTGGTCGAACTATCGCTATTTCTTCAAGGATAGTTTCGCGGTGATGTGAGCCCCGGCATCAAATATAGCCGCTCGTAGAGCGCACGGATGATCCCCGCCGTTACCCCCCAGATGTGCCGCCCTTGGTACGGCATGGCGTAATAGTCGCGACGTTCGCCATCGATCTCCCGCTTGTGGAATTCGTGATTCTCGGGGGACATAAAGAAGCGAAAAGGCACCTCGAAAGTCTCGGCAACTTCGCGGGGATCGAGCTTGAGACCGAAATCCGGCCTCACCACACCGATTGCTGGCGCTATGCAAAAGCCCTTATTGGTACGGTAGCAATCGAGAAATCCGACGAGATCGACGAAGCTGCGCGCGAGACCGATTTCTTCTTCTGCTTCACGCAACGCGGTCTCGGCCGGTGTCAAATCTGTCTCTTCGACCTTTCCGCCGGGAAAAGCAATCTGACCGGCATGAACCGCAAGCCGTTCGGTGCGAAGTGTGATTAATAACGTAGCCTCTGGCTTGCGATCGATGACGGGGACCAGGACGGCTGCGGCGCGCGCGGCAGGGGATGCGATCTCGGCCGTCTGAAGATGCAACGCCCTTGTGGCGCCATCGACAGGAAGCAAGAGACCCGTCGCGCGCCGGCGCAAATCTTCAGCGGTAAATTCGATCCGTTTAGCCTTGCGCACATCGATCATGACGCTCGTTCAACCAGATCTCGAGAGCCTCACCGAGGCAAGCTGGCGCTTCAACCGCCATCTTTGCACATAGAGGGATCTCAATTGCTCATAGATGCCGAAATGCTGGAACCCGGCGAGAGCTTTTGAGCCGGCGGTAAGCTGGCAAAGACCTATCAGCTCGCCGCGATAACGGTGGCAATATTCGTGACCATAGGAGGAGAGAGCAGCATTGTTGCAAGCCGCGAAGGCGCGATCGAGAGCCTCGGGTAACACGGGGGCGATGCGGCGAAGAAAATCCTCGAGTGCCGGTGCGAGCTCGGAAACCATGACGCCGCGGCCCTGCAGCATGATGCGGTCAAGGTCGCGCATCTGCAGTGTGTCGAGGAGTTCCTCCTCGTAATCTTTTAATGGAAGTCTCCGGCGCGAAGTGTCTTGCTCAAGGCGGTCGCGCTTAGACTTCTTGCGGCGCTGTGTGGCCTCGAAAGTCTCCCCGTCATAAAGGCTCGGCTTGGCCCCGAGAAAGGCGAGCGCTTGGCGAACGATATCATCGGACTGGCCAAGCCCCTGCTCATACGGGAAAAGAAAAATGTCCTTCGGCAAGTTCAGGCAGTTCTCGATGCAGACCAGCAATTCGAGCAAGCCGAACAGTCCGATCTGGCCTGCCGGCCATTGACCCTTGCGCTTTTGCTTTTCCCGGCGGTTCCAGGACGGCATGAATCCGTACGGGCTGCGGTATATCCATATATTCTTAAGCCGAGGACATTCCCGATTGATGCGATCGAGCGCGAAATAATATCTGGGGAGCTTGTTGCCGACATGCTCGATCTCGCCCCACTTGGACAGTTGTTTGCGGATGGTCTTGATCTTCGCGATAGTGTTGCGGTCGCGGATCGTGCGCGTATCGATAAAGGAATCCGGAAAAACGAGATCCGAATGGTCGGTGCTGAAATGAAAGCGCTCCATGGCGCAATAGACCTGCGGATGCAGGTTTAGGGCGCGCACCAGCCCCTTGGTGCCACTGCGGGGGACGCCGAAAATGATGAAATCGAGTGGTCTAGTCATGATTGAGAGGGTGAATCAGGTCGCGACAGCCGACGACAAGAGCTTTCATACCGGGTAGTAAGCATCCACCACAAGCTGCGTCCAGACGTCTCCAGAGAGCGTGGTAACCGGCTTCAACAAGATTTTGTGCCTATGATGGTGAATTTGCGAGAAGTGGTCAGACAGGCGCTGCCACCAAAGGTGGTTCACGCTTATCGCGTGATCCGCCATACCATGCTGTGGCCGCATGAATGGGAGATGGTAGCCGCGCGGCAGTTCCTCTCTCCCCACAAGGTCGCCGTCGATGTCGGAGCCAATGTCGGACTGTTCGCATCCGTATTGGCCCGCCACTCGCGAAAAGTCATTGCTTTCGAGGCGAACCCCGAATGTGCCGCGCATCTGGCCAAGGTCATGCCGCGTAACTGCGAGATCGTTGCCAAAGCGGTTTCCGATCATGCCGGCCGAACAACGCTGCGCGTGCCAGTTTCCGATGGTACGATCAGCCATGCTCTGGGCAGGCTCGAAAGGGCGAACCGCCTTGACGCCGGCCCTGAGGCGGCAAATTGTGTGACATATACGGTCGAAACAGTCACCCTCGACCGGGTTTTGCTTGCGCAGGAGCCGTCTTCTGACCGGATCGGGTTTGTCAATATCGATGCCGAAGGTCATGAGTTCGCGATATTGCGCGGCGGCGAAGGTATGCTTGCGGCACATCGGCCGGTGTTGCTACTCGAGCTTGAGTACCGACATGGTTCGCAGGTCGCCGAAATATTCGAGTGGCTCGAACGGAGACGTTATGTGCCGCGCGCGCTCATCGATACCCGAAACCTTACATCGATCGATGCGGAGGGCCTTCGCCCTTTACAAGATGACGAACGCTTGGCGCGGCGGCTTGCTGGCGATCGACACGCTGGCTACGTCAACAACGTATTCTTTCTGCCTGAGGCCTAGAGGCTGCACCACACAGGCACAACTTTGACCAAGCTCATTTATATCGGGGGCTACGGCCGTAGCGGATCGACCCTGCTTGAGTATCTCCTGGCCACGCATCCCGAGGTCGTCGCCTGTGGCGAGGTCGAGCGTCATCTGAGACGCTTCGGCCGCCGCAAAATATGCACATGCAGGCAACGTATGCAGGACTGCCCGGTGTGGAGCCCATTTCAGCATACGGAGAAAGATTTGAAAGGCTGGAGCCATGAACAACTCACGCTGGCTTTGCTTGATCATGTCTCGAGGGACTATTCCGTTATGGTCGATTCCTCGAAGACGGCCTGGCGGTCCACATTCATCCCAATCCGACTTCGGCGAAAGCTCGGAGCCGACTTTCTCCTCGTGCATATCGTGCGCGATCCTCGCGGCGTTTCTTGGTCGGCGATAAGGACGCGGTGGCGCCCCAAGCAGGGCCGCTATGATTCCGCGACGACCGCGACGCTCCGCGCAGCCTTCGGGTGGAACGCCGCAAATCTCGCTTGCGAGTTGTTCGGCTGGCGCTATCCCAACAACTATCTAAGAGTCCGCTACGAAGACCTCGCAGGCGCGCCCCGGCAAGTGATCGAGGAGATATACCGGAGGGTTGGTCTCTCTTCGCCTGCCGACAGCAACGAGCCGCACAACAACCGCCACCAGCTTTACGGCAACAGAATGCGCTTCAAGCAGGTGTCGGTATCGGACCTGAAGGAAGATATTGTGTGGAAAACCGCCATGCCAAAGGGTTATCGATGGCTGGTGGGGAGTCTTTGCTGGCCGTTTTTGAGCCGCTATGACTATGGGGCCATAGGCAATCCGGCGCCTGCGAAGAAATGGGAAAGTGATGCGTAAAGTCTCGCCTTTTGTTCTTTGCGGCGGCGCGGGCACCAGACTGTGGCCGCTATCCCGAGAAGCCTTCCCCAAGCAGTTCCACAAAATAATTGGAGAGGAGACACTCTTCCAACAAACGTGCCGCAGGCTCATAGGCGAGACCTTCGGTCCGCTAAATGTGCTGTCGAACCAGCAGCATCGTTTCATCATCGCTGATCAGCTCCAAGAAATCAGCGCGCCTAGCGCGACGATCATACTCGAGCCGGTCGGACGCAATACCGCGCCGGCAGCCTGCGTGGCGGCGCTGATGGCGGCGCAGGAAGATGCCGACTCGCTCGTCCTCTTAGCGCCTTCAGATCACGTCATCGCCGACGCTGCCAGCTTTTCTCGGGCCGTGACTGCCGGCACTGACGCAGCACAAGACGGCGCCCTGGTAACCTTCGGCGTCGAGCCCGATAGCCCACATATCGGCTATGGTTATATCGAGGTGGGGAAGTCAAACGCTGCGGCGCTCACCGTGCGCCGCTTCGTCGAAAAACCGTCGCGTCAGGACGCCGAAAAGTATGTAGACAGCGGCCGGTTCTATTGGAACGCCGGCATCTTTCTGTTCAGCGCCGCCGCGATGCTGAAGCTGATCGAATTGCACGCACCGGAGATTTTAGCGGTCTGCGGCCAGGCGCTCGCTGATGCGGTAAAGGATCTCGATTTTTTGCGACTGGGTGAAGCTTATACGCGGGCGCCGGCCATCTCGCTGGACTACGCCGTCGCCGAGAAGGCTGCCAATATCCGTTGTATTCCCCTCGGCACGGCCTGGAGCGATCTCGGCTCATGGTCGTCCGTGTGGAATCGAATGGAAAAGAACGAGGCCGGCAACGTCACCCAGGGCAACGAAAAGGATCAGGTGCTGTTTGCCAACACGACGGATAGCTACGTCTATAGCGACCATGGATGTGTCGCCGTCATAGGCCTCGAAAATGTTGTCGTGGTCACCACTGAGGATGCAGTGCTCGTCGCGTCCAAGACCGACGTCGAAGCAGTCAAGGAGATCATCGAACGTGCCAAGACGAGCGGCAAGACTTATGCGCTTCATCACAACCGCGTCTACCGTCCCTGGGGCTGGTATCAGACGCTGAACCGGGGTGACCGTTACCAGGTCAAGCGCATCATGGTGAAGCCAGGCGGCATCCTGTCGCTGCAAATCCACAACCATCGATCGGAACATTGGGTCGTGGTGAGCGGCAGCCTTCACGTCACCAAGGACGACAACACCGCAATCCTGTCAGAAAATCAGTCGACTTACATTCCGATCGGAAGCCGCCACCGGATCGCCAATCTTGGCGAAGTTCCAGCCTATCTGATCGAGATCCAATCGGGCACTTATCTCGGTGAAGACGATATCGTTAGATTCGACGACGTTTACGGTCGTAAAACGGAGGAATGACCCGAGTCAATTTTTTTGGCAAGCCAGCGTGCTAATAGCTAAGTCCTCTTGCCTTTGGCACGGCAGGGGCTCATGGCCTATAGTCTCGACCTCGGGAGGAGTTTCGTCACCCAAACGGAGAAGACAATCGTAATGCGCAAATTCGTCACCCTTGCTGCCCTTGGCCTTTTGGGCCTCATCGTCTCGGCTGGTGTTCTCAAGGCCCAGGTCCTGTTCGATCCTTCGGTTCATCGGCTCGAGCGGCTCGAGCCACTCGTTCTCGGTTCAGAGGACAACAGCTTCTACATGGAGCCGCGGGAATACCGCCTCAAGGTCGGCCAGGGCTATCGCTGGAAGATCAAAGCGGCGACCGATTTCGAATACGCCTTCATCGCTCCGGCATTCTTCCGCAATGTCTGGATCCGCAAGGTCGAGATCGGCGAAATCGAGGTCAAGACGGGCATGATCGACGAGCTCGAATTCGAGGATGAGGGCGAGCTCGAAGTATTTTTCGTGGCCATTCGACCGGGAACCTACGAGTTCGGCCCGCGCGGCATGGAAGCGCGCGGCGTGAAAGGCACCATTATCGTCGCGGCCGAGGACGACGGCCCCCCGAAGGCCGAGTAGTTCCAAATTACCGGCAGCACTTGCGGCCTATTTCTGGGGCGAAGCTCTTGGGCTAAAATTGGCCGGAACTCGTTCAAGGGAGACGCACCATGCACCCAATGAACGCGGTCGCCGGTATTGGCGCCGCATTCCTGCTGGCTGTCGCGTCGCAGCCGGCGGAAGCGCGCATTCAATGCAAAGGCAATTATCAGGTGACCAAATACGGGCTGATCGCCACGCCCTATTGCCAGGAGGGGCAGATCGCCGCCGTGGCGCGTAGTTACGGCGTGAGAGTAACTGACGAACAGGTCCGCAACGATCCTTTGACCAAGGTGAACCTCTGCTACCGGTTCGGTGGCGACGTGCGGCTGAAGGGAGCCTGCGGCGCCTACG
Source organism: Alphaproteobacteria bacterium (assembly GCA_016869535.1). Classification (GTDB taxonomy): domain Bacteria; phylum Pseudomonadota; class Alphaproteobacteria; order Rhizobiales; family Methyloligellaceae; genus Methyloceanibacter. The sequence continues at coordinate 21,881 of VGDX01000017.1, forward strand.
CTCCCGAGCAATATCGTTAGGCAGCGCGCGTTTATGGCGTCGACGATGGCGTAAAGGTCGGTCAAGGCCGCCGGCCTTGGTTGGATGACCCGACTTTATCCTTATTTCAGGGCTAGGGTTTAAGGCCTTGAATCGCCGAGCAGCGAAATTGCGGGAGGGCAACGCTTGCGCCTGATTTTCTCGGTCTTTACCGCCATCGTCATTATTGCCGCGGCCATTTTCTTCTTCGGGCCGCTGCTCATTTCTACCGACGGGGTGCGCGACCAGCTGCTGGCGCAAGTCGAGAGCGCCACGGGCTATCGTCTGCGGGTCGATGGACCGGTCAAATTCTCGCTTTTCCCTTCCCTCGATCTCGTGGCCGAGGATGTCGGCGTGTCGCAAGGCGGCGCGCCGGGCACCGAGATCGCGAAAGCCAAAAAGCTCCGTTTCGGCCTCGTCTGGTCGGCGCTGTGGGGCGGCAAGGTGCAGCTCACCGAAGTCACCCTGGTCGATCCCGTCATCGCCGTGCCGGCGCGGACCACGCTAGTGCAGGGACAAGGGGTTGGGGCTGGGGATGGAGCCGGAACGGCCGGTCAGGCGGGACCGAGCGGACGGTCTGCCGCCGCAGCCTTGCAAAATCTCACCCTCGACAAACTGGTCATCAAGAATGGCACGGTGATCCTGCCGCCTGCCGCCAACGCGCCTGGCAAGCGCATCGAGCAATTGAACCTCACGGCCTCGCTGCCATCTTTCGACGGGCCGCTCGCCTTCGACATGAAGGCCGCCTATGACGGCAAGCCCGTGAAGGCGGCCGGCTCGATCGGCGGTTTCGGCCCCTTCCTCAACGGCACGCCGGCCAAAATCTCTCTCGCCGTCGAGGCGCCGCCTCATCTCAGCGAGCAAGCGAGCGTTGCCGGCACCGCGTCATATAAAGACGATATCTTCACGCTCAGCCAGTTCACGGCGAAATCGGGCGACAAGTTTCTGAGCGGCAACGCCACCTACCAGAACCAAACCCTCACGCTGTCGAATTTCACCGCCAAGGCGGGCAACAACCTGAATTTTGCACGCGTCCGAACTGGCAAGAGCGGTACCTCCGGCTGGAAGTTCGGCGACCTCAGCGCCGTGCCACTGCAACACCTGAAGCGGATTGGAAAGGTTTCCAACAACATGATCGGCTTCGCCTTCTTTAGTCTTTGACACCGGCATGACTCCAACCTCAGGAGACTTTCCGGGGGCGACCCGGCCGCCAAGCGCATCAGCAAGCAATTGATGGCCGAGGCAAATTCCGAGGTAGGGGCGTTGCATTTCCATCACAAACTTTCTGATCGCCTCCTTTTCGGTACGAAGCCAAGGATATTGGTCTTCCTGCCACACGTCCTGAGGTCCGCCCATGACGAGCATGACGTCGAATGGATCAAGGTCGGGGATGTTCTCGCCCTTATCGAGTTCGACGGTGTGAACTTGGAAACCATCCTCACCGAAGAAGTTGCTGAAAATCCCTGGATGCTCGACGGTGGCATGCTGCAAGACGATCAGATTGATCGGAGATTGCTTTGGCATCGCTCGTACCCCCTACAATTGGCCAGCACTCTAATCGCGCGTCAGTTGCCGCCACTGACCAAAGCAAGGCCGCAAGCGCCGTTTGCTAGATGGGATACCCGTAGCGGAGTGGCCAATTGCTTCCGCCACGCAACTCCCTTGAGGCGCGTTGTCTCGCCTTCTAGCCAACGATCATCATGAGTCCCGTAAGGCCTACCGCGGTACCTGCCGCACGCCGGACCAGGTTCCTGTTTTCTATGGCGGCAAAGGCAGCGCCCAGAGCGATGCCAGCGCAGTGCAGCATAACGGTTGCGAGCAGAAATCCTAAGAAATAGGAGGTCGGCACGATGCCCGTTGTGGCACCTTCCAATCCGTGTGCTGTGCCGTGAAAGACCGCGAATGCGCCAACCAGTACGGTGGCAAAAATCAGTGACAAGCGGGTTGCCACTACGATCAACATCCCCAAGACCAGCACCGAAGCTGCAATTCCTTGCTCTACCCCGGGGAGTCCCAAACCGGTCGCGCCAAGCACCGCGCCGACCGCCATCATGAGGACGAAGGCGAGGGGGACTGTCCAGATCGTGCGACCGCCCAGGCAGAACGCCAGGAACCCAACGGCGATCATGGCAATGACGTGGTCGATGCCGCCTAGCGGATGAAGGAAACCCTGAAGCGCTGTATGGCCAAATTCGTGGCCTGGATGCGCAAAGGCCGGGCTGGCGCAGAGTGCAATCGCTCCCGCGATCAGGGCGGTTTTCGAAAATCGAGACATTGTTAGCGCCTTTCTTCTGACATGACTTTATTTCGGTGGCCGAGATGGCCGTGGGCCACGAGCGTGCCGACAACGTCGAGAATGACGCGACAGGCAAGCTGCGCGGTGTTGTCGTTGACGTCATAGGGCGGCGAAACCTCCACCACTTCCATTCCGCATAAACCTTCCGCGGCGATGGTGTGGATCATCTGCAATGCCTCGCGCGGGAGAAGCCCGCCAGGTTCGGGGGATCCTGTGCCGGGTGCGAAGCCGGGGTCGATCGAGTCGATGTCGAACGACAGGTACACGGCCTTGCACCCTTCCCAGGCCATCTCGAGCGCGATCTCGGCGGCCTTTCGGGGACCGTGCTTGTCTACGTCATGCATGGTCAGAACGCTCGTGCCGCGCCGTTTGGCCACTGCGGTGCCGGGCCGGTTGCCGTACCAACCGCCGATACCGACCTGCACTAGGTTTTTCGGATGGCAGTTCGGCAGCCCGACGTCATGCATATGACTGTGGTCGCGGTGGGTCGTGGCCGTCCCTTCGTGAGTGGTCCAGAACCACGGCGTCGTGTGCATCCGCTCATCCATATCCTTCTCCTGGATATCGATATGGCGGTCGATGTGAATGATCCCGACATTGCCGTCGATGTGTGGCGCGATTCCCCGAACGTTGGGGAAGCCGAGGCTGTGGTCGCCGCCGCAGATAATCGGGAAGACGCCTGACGTATAGATATGTGAGACCGCCTTCGTCACCTGGTCGAAGGTCTTTTCGATATTGCCGGGAATCACGAAGATGTCACCGGCATCGCAGAGGTCCAGCTCTTCATAGATGTCGACGCCGCCGTCAAACCAGTATCCGTCATAAAGTGCTGATATGCGGCGCACGGCCTGAGGACCAAAACGTGTTCCCGGGCGGTAAGTCGTGGCTGAATCGAATGGCGCGCCAACGAAGGCTGCCTCGTAGTCGCCGATCTTGCGGATGTCCTCGCAGTACGGTGCTTTCATGAAGGTGTTGATGCCGGCGAAGGCCGGCTGATGGCCGCGGCTGAATAGAGAGATATTGCGATCGATTACCGAGTCGGCAGCTTCAAGCCCGAGCTCCAACGACCTTCGAATATCTTCGGTCTGTTTCTTTTGTGAGATGCGCGCCAGCGTCGCCATCGTCCGCGCGCCGTCGGTATCCTCGCGCCTAACGCCGTGCGAATGCTTGCGCACGTGAGGATGCTCGTGGTCGTGGCCAGAGCCTTTCTTTCTTCCAACCATGTCGAAATGTACCTCGCGTGCCAAAACGTTTGGGAAATAATGCTTGGCCACCGTACGCGACAACAGACCGAAATTCTCAATTGAGAGCATTGATCCAGTTAATGCTGCGCTGCGCGGAAGGCGGCTAATTTGTGCAGGCAGGCAATGGAATTTTACGCTTCAATCGACGTCTATACGCCGATCTCGGCGAGGAGCAGTTGGCGCGCAAGCTTGCGCGGCGCGCGTGGGTTGGTAATGACGAAGACGGGCATGCATGGTTGTTCAGCATGCCGAAGGAGCGGCCAGAGACGCCCGGCCTTAACGTCGGGCGCGGCAAATGCTTCGGGAAGGAAACAGATGCCGATGCCTAAGATCGTGAGTCGCTTTGCTTCGTCGAGATGCTCCGATAGACCGGCGACCTGAAGTCCGAGACCATGGCGCGTCCGATAGGCGGTCAACAGGTCAGGCTCGTCGGCGCCGGTGAGTACGAAGGCTTGACCCGAGAGCGCCGAAGGGTCATGGAACGTCCTGCCATAAAGCGGATGGGCTGGGCCGCAATAGGCGCCGTGGACCTCATCGAAGAGGAAGTCGTAATTGAGATCGGAGCGCAGGGTTTGCGCCGACGCTACGCCGATATCAATCTCGTCACGCAGAAGGGAGGCCGCAACCGAGTCCCAGGTCGTAATGTCGATCAGGATCTCCACGTCGGGATGTCGGCTGTGGAACCGCGAGATGGCTGCATCGAAGCGCTCGCAAACCAAGCTCGATATGATCTGGATAGAAATCCTGCCTCGCACTTCCTCGGTGAGGTTGCCGAGCCTCTTTGGAACATTGTGAACCAGAGAGTTCAGAGAGCGGCATGTCTCGGCAACCAGCATGCCTTCGTCGGTCAGCTCGAATCCACGTGGTCCGCGCTGGCACAGCGTCACGCCCAGCTCGGTCTCGAGTCGTTTGAGTGCGAGACTAAGTGCCGGCTGCTTGCGCCGCAGTGCACGTCCGGCGCGACTGACCCCGCCGGCCTCCGCGATCTCGTGGAACGTCTTCAGGAGATTCCAATCGACAAGGCGGGAGAAGTTAGGGGTGGGGTGGAGCATGACAGGACACCTCTGTTTGCCGGTGCGGGAGTAGCGCTCAATTCAAATATGAGTTGGGGCTGCTCGCCAAGGCACAATCACGCCCCATGATCTCGGCCCTCTTCGGACTGGCGAGCGCTTTGGGCCTTGGAGCAGCCGACTTCATGGCACGGTTCAGTTCGCGTGCCCTCGGGGCTCCCCTGACGTATGGCGTCGTGCTTTTGGTTGGGGCGGTGGGGGCAACCATCTGGCTGCTCGCGAGTGGCGCGGTGCTTGTCTGGTCGCCCTTCGGTTGCACGATCGCGGTGATCCACGGCGTCAGCGTGTCGGTAATGTGCATCCTGCTCTATATGGGCCTGGCGAGAGGGCCGATCGCCGTCGTCGCGCCCATCGTCGCAACGCATCCCGCCTTGGTGTTGGCCGTGAACGTGCTGATGGGCATGCGGCCGAGCGCAATTCAGTGGGCGGCGATGGTCACAGTCTTGGCTGGAGGCATACTGATCGCACGCAGTGCCGAAGCCGGACCGGACCACTCGAAAGCTAGCCGAACGACGCTCCTCATCGCGTTCGGTGCCTGCCTCGCTTACGTAGCCATCGTTCTGACGGCTCAAGTGGGCACGCCCCTGATCGGTGAGTTTCAGACCATGTGGATCGGCCGCTGGGCTGGCCTCGCATTCATAGCGCTCATACTTCTCGTTCAGCAGGCGAAGCTGCGGGTACCGTCGGAGTGGTTGCCTTTCGTCGGCCTGCAAGGTGGCCTCGATGCGTTGGGATATTTCGCGTTCCTGGCGGGTGCCAACACAGCTGCCCCTTACATCACCATGGTTGTCGCGTCCGCCTTCAGTGTCGTGACCGTCTTGCTGGCAAAGCTGATCATCCATGAGCCGGTCAGCAAGACGCAATGGGCGGCGATTGCGGTCATCGCTGCGGGGACCGCCGTCCTGAGCGCGACCTAGGAGTTCAGCCCCACATGCGGCCGGACCGGACCGTGTCGACCTGATAGTCACTTGTATGCCTCGTAAAGAACTCGTTGCCAAAGCGGCGCGCCGCCTTGATTGGGTCGCTCGGGTCACGCAGGACGTCGCCCCGAGAATTTCCGTAGCCATGCACGATGCCGACGAAGGTAGACCGCGTGTAGCGGGAGAATTCCTGGATTTGGCAGATGACCGCGCCGGAGACCATCGGAAAGGTCTCCTCCGAGCTCAGGACCAGGCCAATGCGCTTTCCCTGCATGCCCTGGATGACCTTAGCGGACTGTGGATACGAGGCGGCGTAGTAGCAGAAGGTGCGATCAAGAAAGGCCTTGAGCTGTGCGGACGTGCCGTACCAGTAGATCGGCGTCGCAGCGATGAAGCCGTCGGCCGGCAGATAGTGATCGAGAAAGACAGAGCGAAAGCCGTCCTCGATCGAACACTCGCCGTTTGGCTTTCGACATTTCCGACAGTCCCTGAGGAAGCCGTCCAAAAAATCTTCCGCAAAAACGAACTGAGTCTCATGACCGGCTTCCGCCAGCCCCTCGCTGACGGCCTCTGCAAGCAGCGCGGAGTTGCCGTTTCTGCGCGGACTTGACGACAGCACGAGAGCCTTCATGTTTTCATCCCCTCAATAGTTCGGCGGCGGCTTTGTCGAGCGCTCGCTGGAACTCGGGCACCCGGCCGGGTGAGCCCACACAGTGGCCCCATGGTGAATCGAAGACGCGGAGCTCGGCATGCGACATCGACGCGACCTCCGCCGCATTGTCTTCGGGCACAAAATAGAGGTCCCTCCTGCAAGGCATGACGATCGCCCGCGCACGGATCGACTGTAAAGCCCGCTTGAAGTCGCCGCGATAGATCTTGTTGTCGCTGATGTTTCCGTGCTGCCACGTCCAGATCTTGGCGAGCAGATCGTTCGCGTCCCACTTCAGATGATCCTCCTCCCAGCCGCGCACAAAATCCTCGAGTGTGGCGAAGCCGAGCTCGCGATAAAGCTTGTCGCGGAAGAAGGCGTGGGAATAAGCCCAGGCGACATAGACGCGGCCGAAGGCTCTGAGGCCCTTCTCCGGCGGCTTCATGTAATTGCCTGCGTTCCAGGCGTCATCCGCCTGCAGGGCGGCCTTCGGGCCGTCAAGAAATGCATAATTGAGGGCGGAACAGCGTGCAGCGCCGCAGTATGGAAGGATGGCATCGACCATATCGGGATATTGAGCTGCCCACTGATAGGCTTGCATGGCTGCCATCGACCATCCAAGCACAAGCGCGATCTTTCGCACACCGAGCCCCTCGGTGAGGACGCGGTGCTGACAGGCGACATTGTCGAACAGCGTGACCTGCGGAAATCCTGGACCCGTTTGAAGCGCGCCGGAGTTACTCGGTGATGACGAATATCCGTTGCCAAAGAGGTTGACCGAAACAACGAAGTGATGTGCAGGATCGATTGCCCTACCAGATCCAAACAGAGGCTCATTGCGTAGATGAGTCCCCGTATAGAAGGTTGGCAGCAGGATAGCATTGTCTGCGTTGGGACTGAGCGCGCCATAGGTCGCATACGCGAGTTGCGCGTTGTGCAGTACCGCGCCTGACTGCAGTCGCACATTGCCAAGCGCGAACGTCCTATGGCCTTGCATCTCAGCGTCTTCCGCACGGAACTGAAGGCGCCCTAGCCGTATTGCAGGCGATATGCCTCGGCAGCGCGTTCGAAGCAGGTCAGCGGCGCCCGCACTACGCCCGCGCCGATCTGGCCGCCATTGCGGCCGGCGATGCCGACGTCCATGACCGGAAGTACACGGCTTTCCAACACCTTGAAGATATCGATGCCGGTGGGCGTCCCGCGATAGCCAAGCGCGGGAATGAGGTAGTCGGGATTCTCGCCCACGGTGATTTGGTAAAGTTCCTGGTTGCGCGAGACCATCGCCTCGTAGGAGCCGCCTTGATACGTCTGAAGCGCGGGCGCCGCGGCCTGCGCAAAGCCGCCGAGGCCGATGGTCTCGGTAATGATGCTCTCCCCGCCCATCCAAGTGATTTCGTCCTCAGTGTGCCCTTCGAACAGCTTGGCTTCCACCGAAGCATGAGGCCCCTTGAACCAAGCGTCGCCAAGCCCGCCTACGCGGATGGCGAAGCCCCGGCAATTGAACGCCATCGCCGTCACGACGCTTGCGCCGTCGATGCCGCGGGCCGCATCGGCGGTGGCCTTGGCGGCCGCCATGGAGAGGCGCAGAAAGAAATAGTGATCGTCGCTCATCTCCTTTACCGCGCGGGTGACTCGGTCGCTTCCGGAGGATGATGCGACCGCAAGTAGGCTCGGCACGAGCTCGCGCAGGAAGAGAAGGGCTGCCGCCGTGTTCCGCGAGTGCAACTCGTCTCCCATGTTCAGAGCGCGTTTGATGATGGGCTTGAGCGGGATGCCGTCGGTATGACGCAAAGTCTCAGCGACGACGGGGATTATCTCGTTTTGTACAATAAGCAGTCGTTCCCTAACCCCCTCGTCATAGACGCCATAGTTCAGACGGCGCGGATTGCTGCCCTCGTAAATGTTGCAGCAGGCGATATTGCCAAACGTCCGATTCTCCACCACGAAAACCGGCATGGAGGCCGTGTAGATGCCGGCCAAGGATCCCACGCAGCCAAAGTCGTGGCAGGGCCCCACCTTGATCTCGCCCGCATCGAGCTTAGAGATTGCCTCATCTCGGTCTTTGGCCAGGTTTTCGAACAAGGCACCACCGATTATGGCCTCTCGCTGGCCACCCACATAATCCGGCCAATCCATCGGCGGGCCGGAGGTGAGAATGGTCTCGCGCGTGAATCCGGGGATGAATTCGCCGGCCGGGCGCACATCGACCAATACCGGGTCGGCCTTGGTAAGGCGCTCGAATGCCAGCCGGTTGGCTTCGGCGCGCCGGTCAGCCGCGTACTGCATCCGGAGCCTCCCGATTTCCTAATTGGTCGATTAATTAGTAGCGAAAGAGTGTTGCCTTAACCGACCGGCTAATGCAAGTACGTGTTAAGCGAATTGCGTCGGAGCGGCGCCTGGTCATAAGGTGGGTGTGCGTCGGCACTGATGCTGCCGCGACGAGCGCCACGAGGGATGGCGCGGGGTGCTGTTCATGTTTTAGGCAGTCCGGGAGGCATCGAGCGGGCGGTTCGCAGCGGCGTGCCACCAGCGAAGAGAATCTGAGAAGGACAGGATGGCGCAACAACCAACCAGGGAATTCGAACGCACGACGGCCGGCGCGCGGAGCTTTCGCAAGGCGAGGGCGGCGATCTCCCGACGTGAAGCGCACAGCGCCGCCCGTGTGAATAAGTTCCTTGCCACCTCTCTCGATCTGTTCGCCGAGCGCAATTTCGCGTCGGTGACGATCAAGGACATCGCCAAGGCGCTGGGCGTCAATACGGCGCTCATCTATTACTATTTCGACAGCAAGACGGATCTCTTCCGGGCGACCATCGAATATGCGGTGGCGGGTGCCTTTGAAACCGTGCGCGCCTTGGCTGACAAGAGCGCCGATCCTCCCATCGTGTTGTCGGCTTGGCTGGAAAACCACATCAACAAATACGCCGAGATCCATCGCTTCGTGAAGATCGCGCTCGATTTCAGGGGCGCGCATGAGGGCGACCGCGAGATCGCCGCCACGATCGAGAGCTTCTACGACGAGGAGCGGAAGATGCTCTCAAAAATTATTCGCCAGGGAATAAACCAGGGATTGTTCAGCCCCGTCGATCCCAGGCGCATGGCGCAATTCATATCGACCTATCTCGACGGCTGCATGGTTCGACTGGTCATACTTCCTGATTTCGATCTCGAAGACGCGGTCCGCGATCTGTACCACCGCGTCCTCGACATGCTGGACTATGCTGGCAAGCGACGCCTCAAGCGCCGGCAGCGTTGAACGTCGACGCCTCCCGCATCCGAACAAAATTCAGTCCTCTGACTGCGGAGCAGACAAAGCCTGCCCATGCCCTAAGCAAATCGGGCACTTGCCTGTAGTGAAATATAATTGACTGTTTAATTAGACACGCGCAGAGTGAGCGCCTGCCACGGCACGGCCATGTTGCTCTTGGCCAGACGTGGAGGGGGAGAAACGCGCCGCCCCAAATAGGGGGCCCAACTCAGCAAGACCTGTCCAAGCAAGCGCGTCGGCTCACGCAAGCCTCAAGGAGACGAGCTGTCCATGAACGAGATAACCGCTGGAGCTCAGATCGAAGCCTCGACGAGGAAGTCCCAAGCCGATCGCGAGACGATGCAGAGTTTGATCGACAAGGGCGTCGAATATTTGATGCCGCTCTATGTCGATGTGCACGGCATCGCCAAGACCAAGACCGTGCCGGTCAGCCATTTCGATCGCATGATGCGCGGGTCCGAGCTGTTCACCGGCGCAGCGCTCGACGGTCTCGGCCAGGGACCGCACGACGACGAGTTGGCGGTGCTGCCCGACCCAAGTGCGGTGATGCAGCTCCCTTGGCGCCCCAACGTCGCCGTGATCTCCGGTCAGCTCATTTATCACGAGCAGCCGTATGCCATGTGCTCACGCACCGTGTTGGCTAAGCAGATCGAGCGCGCCGCCAAACTCGGGTTCAAATTCAACATCGGCATCGAATGCGAGACTTATATCGTCAGGCGCGATCCGTCGGCGCATAACGGCATCGCGCCGAACGATCCGCGCGACACGATTCCCAAGGCGGCGTACGACGCGAGCCTCACCCTCCTCAATCTAGAGCTCCTCGACGACATCGTTGCATCGATGAACAAGCTCGGCTGGGAGGTGCATTCGTTCGATCATGAAGACGCCAACGGCCAGTTCGAGTTCGACTTCGCCTATGCCGACGCCATGACCATGGCGGACCGCTTCGTCGTGTGGCGCCTGATGATGAAGGAGCTGGCGAGGAAGCACGGCTTTGAAGCCACCATGATGCCCAAGCCCTATGCCGACCGTACCGGATCAGGCGCGCACTTCAACATGTCGCTCGCCGACGTCAGCACCGGCAAGAACGTATCGGGCGACGCGAGCGACCGACGCGGCTGCGGACTGTCCAAGCGCGCTTACCAGTTCCTGGGCGGCTTGCGGCAGCACGCCGCCGCGATCGTCGCGGTGAGCTGTCCGACCGTCAATTCCTATAAGCGCCTGATCAAGACCGGCTCGATGACCGGCTATACCTGGGCGCCGATCTTCATTTCCTATGGCGGCAACAATCGCACGCATATGTTCCGCGTCCCGCTGCTCCGGCCGCATATCGAAGGCAGCGACCACAGCCCTGGTCACGTCTACCTCTCCAGCGCACGGTGGGAATGCCGTGCCGTCGATCCGTCGACCAATCCCTATCTCGCCGCCGCGATGTTTCTGGGCGCTGGACTCGATGGCATCGAGCAGGATCTCGATCCAGGCGATCCCGAGCTCGTCAATATGTATGAGTTGTCCGACCAGGAACTCGAGCAGCGCGGCATCAGACAGCTGCCGAAGACGCTACTCGAAGCCGTAACGGCTTTCGAAGCGGACGATCTCGGGCGTCGCGTGATGGGTGAGGAGCTGTACCGGTCTTACATCGACCTGAAGAAATCGGAGTGGTGGTCGTACCACAATTCGATCTCGCAGTGGGAAATCGACGAGTATCTGACCAAGTTCTGAGCCGAGGGTGTGCACTCGTGTTTTGGCGCAAGAAGGACAAGTCCAAGAACTCCGAGGTGAAGATCTTCTTCGCCTCAGACCTCCACGGCTCGAATGTCTGCTTCAAAAAATTCGTCAACAGCGCCCAGTTCTACGGAGTGGACGTACTTGTTCTGGGCGGCGATCTGACGGGCAAGGCCGTCATTCCGATCGCCGAACAACAGGACGGCACCTTTATCGCGTGCCAGCACGGAGAGTCGATCCAGATCGGGGACAAGAACGAGCTCGACGACTTCGTTAAGCGGCAAGGGAATATCGGCTTCTATCCCGCGGTCATGTCCGAGGCGGAGTACCAGCGCCTGAATGCGGACCCCGAAGCGCAAGCTACTCTATTCAAGAGACTTGTCTTGGAGCGCGTGCAGGAATGGGTCGACTTCGCCGCTCAGAAATTGAAGGGAACCGAGATCCAACTTGTGACCGTTCCCGGCAATGACGACTTCATCGAGATCGATGACATCCTGACCCAGGCGGCAGTGTTCGATTTCCACGAAATGCAGGTGTGCGAGTTCAAGGGCGGATATCAGATGCTGTACTGCGGAGGCTCGACGCCGACACCGTGGGATACCGAGCGCGAGTACACGGAGGAGCAATACGTCTCGCGCTTCGCCGAGCTCCTGCCTCAGGTCACGGACATGAATCGCTGCATCTTCAATGTGCACGTCCCGCCGTTTGGCACGGCGCTGGATGCCTGCCCCAAGCTCGATAAGAATCTGAAGGTGGTCTACGAGATGGGTCTGCCTGCGCAGGTTCATGCCGGCTGTCAGACGCTGACCGACATCATCAAGGAGCATCAGCCGCTGCTCGGCCTGCACGGACATATTCACGAAGGACGAGCCAGGATCAATATCGGCAAGACGATCTGTATCAATCCGGGCAGCGTTTACCCCGAAGGAATTCTACAGGGCGCCCTGATAACGCTGCGGCATGGCGAAGTCACCCAGGCAAATTTGATGCAAGGGTGACAGACAGGGAACGGATTTCGGTCAAGGAGATCTAGACAGGGAGGGCAGCATGTCGGTCACCGACGTTGGAGCAGGTAAGCGAATATTCTTGCGGAAGGCATCCGGATTGATCAGGACCGCCGGCTTAACGGACACATTCATCTACAATATCGGTGTCGTCAGCATCGGTTTGGGTGTCGGCTCGATGCTGTATTACGGCCCTGCCTTCTATCCGCAAGGCAATCTCGTTTGGGGTTGCATTATCGCGGGCGTCGCAATGGCCATGATTTCTTTCGGATTCATTACCTGGACCATTACGTTGCCGCGCTCGGGCGGCATCTACGTGTTCGGATCTCGTATTCTGCCGCCGGCACTCGCGCTCACCATGAGCCTGGTGGAGATCACCGCCTGGCTTTTCTACTGTGCCATCGCCGCATATTGGATCGTCATCCTGGCCTTAGCTCCGATGTTTGCCGGGCTCAACCTGCTTACCGGCAACGAGACCTTCCTCACCATCTCGAAAACGATGCTTGAACCGTGGGCAACGTTCTTGATCGGCGCAGCGATCCTGCTTCTCTCTCAGGTCGTGCTCTCTTACGGGATGCGCTTCTATCTCACCCTCAACAAGTGGATCTTCATCCTGGCCATGGCGAGCACCGTCTTTCTCATCGCGGTGCTGGCGTTCGCAACGCGCGAGCAGTTCATGACCAATCTCAATGAGCTTGTCGGTCCGTCGCTTGGCGTACCCGACGCCTATAATGCGATCATCGCCAGCGGCAAGGAAAAGGGGTGGGGAGAAGCGGGTTTCGATCTCTGGCAGACAATGTTGATGTCCAACTGGCCGTTCCTGCCGTTGATCGGGGCAGCCTTTTCCATTGCCATCGGCGGCGAAATCAAGTCCGTCGGAAGGTCGCAGACCGTGGGAATGCTTGGGGCCGTACTGGTCGCCACCTTGGCGTTTGTGATTACGGTGTGGCTCGCCTACCGGGTGTTCGGTTTCGAGTTCCTCGGTACCGCCGTCTTCAACACTCTTACCGCCAACGGAGGACTGACAACTCCAACCGATCCGTCCATCGCACTCCTAACTGGTATTCTCACCAAATCGCCACTGATCACGATAATCACTTCGCTTGGTCTTGCACTGTGGATGTGGATGTGGATTCCGGCCATGCATACGTTTGGCGTCCGCGCCGTCGTCGCTTGGGCGTTCGACCAGGTCGCTCCGGCACCGCTCGCAACCATCTCGGAGAAATATCACACACCGATCGTCGCCATTACGGTGACGACCATTGTGAACTTGATCTTCATGGCGCTATTTGTGTTTACGCCATGGTTCTCCAAGATCGTGATCCTCATCGAGGCGGCGGTGCTCGCCTGGTCGGTGGTGCTTGCCGCGGGAATGTTCTTCCCTTATCTCCGGCCGCAGCTTTATGAAAAATCGCCGCTCGCCGGCAAAACAGTCTTCGGGTTGCCGATAATGACGGTGGCTTGCTTCCTTGGGTTCATCGCCGCTCAGTTCTACTTCTGGACGCTGTTCTTCGATCCGAACGCGGCTGGCCATGATCCGACGCAGGTGATGATCGTCGCCGGCGTGTTCGTGTTCGGATTGTTGTTCTATTACGTCATGAAGCTGATCAAGAGGTCACAAGGGATCGACGTCACCCTGGCGTTCAAGGAAATCCCGATCGAATGATCCCTGCGTCTTAATGCCGGATGGAGGGGGCTTGCGTAAAATGCGTTCCTGCCCTTCATCCGGCGTGCGGGACAAAGGCATTCCGTTCACTCACGCAATCGTCGCGCCGGGGGAAGGAGGCATACGTGACTGAGATGCCCGCAGATCCAGGTCTCAATCTGGAATTTGTCGACGAGGCGCTCAACCTTGTCCGCGATGCGGAAGCTAAGGGCATTCGTCTAAGAATCCTGGGGTCAATCGCCTATCGCCTCCAATGCCCCAACAATCTGAACCTTTTCCAGGATACGAAGCGCGTTCTCACCGATGTCGATTTCGGCGCCGAGAAAAAACAGAACAAAGCAATTCGCGAATTTCTCGTCGCGCGTGGATACATGCCGGATGAAGGGATCTACATGGCGTCCGAGGGCGCGCGCCATGCCTACTTGCACAGGAACTCTGGTCTTAACGTCGACGTATTCGCGGACGAGCTCTATTTCTGCCATCGGATCCCTTTCCAAGGCCGCCTCGATCTCGACAGCCCGACCATATGCACGACCGACCTCCTGCTTGAAAAGATGCAGATCGTCGAGATCAACTTGAAGGACTTCAAGGACACGATCGTGCTTATGCTCGAGCATCCTCTCTCGCATCAGCAGCCCGGACCGAAGTCGATCGACGTCGGCTATATCATCGACATGCTGCGTCAGGACTGGGGTTTCTATTATACCTTCACCACCAATTTGAAGCGGACACCGGAGCATCTCGGCGAGTTTCCCTCGATCCGCGATGATCAACGCAGCTTGATTCAGAATCGCATCAACGAGCTCCTCGAAGCCATAGAGACGGCACCGAAGACGTTGGGCTGGAAGATGCGCGCGAAAGTCGGGACGCGAAAACGCTGGTATCAGGAAGTCTCGGAGAAGTCGCAGCAGTACTAGGCGGACCCAGCCGTTTCCTATGAGTAGAGGTTCAGCAATGTCGGCCGCTGGTTCTACAGCGCCTCTCACGCATGAGGCCTTTCGGCATAGACAGAGAGCGACCGAATTCGACGGCCTGACCTATAAGCCGCTCCGCGTCGCTTGGACCGATCTCGGCGAGGGTGAACCGGTCATCCTCCTGCACGGCATTCCCACGTGGTCGTTTCTCTACAACGACGTGATTCCGCGGCTGGTGCGGCACAGCCGGGTCATTGCGCCCGATTTCCTTGGCCACGGCTATTCAGACAGGCGGGACTTTTTCGACCGCTCGCTGTTGGCGCAGACCGACATGATTATCCGACTGATGGATCATCTCGGAATCGCGCGTGCAGATTTTGTCGGTCATGATACGGGTGGCGGCGTTGCCCTGATCATGGCCATTCACCATCCCGAACGCGTTGCGCGCCTCGTGCTGACAAACGTCGTGGCCTACGACTCCTGGCCGATAGACGACATGATCGCGCTCGGAAACCCGAACTGGCGCAGTAAGCCGGCAAAGGAAGTCGCCGACTTCCTAGCCTCCGGCTTGCCCGACGGGATCTTCAACAAAAACCGCCTGACGCCGGAGTTCAAGGCTGGCATCGTAGCGCCGTATAGCGACGAGCAAGGAAAGATCTCCATCATCCGCAATGCAAGTGCCCTCAACACCAATCACACCACCATGCTGGTCGAGAGGCATGGCGACATTCAGTCGCCGACATTGTGTCTGTGGGGCGTCCACGATCCGTGGCAGACGATTCGCGACGGCGAGAGGTTGGCACGCGAGATTCCCAATGCCCGCCTCGTGCGGGTGGAGAATGCATCGCATTGGATCCCGCACGATACCCCTGAAAGATTCTCCGAGGAGCTGCGTAGCTTTCTTGCCATCGATTGAGACATTGCCACCGAAGACCAACCTCACCGGTCGAGGGCGCCTCGAAGCGGTTCGCCAGTGTGGTAACCGGCGTGACATCGGCAACGTTCGATTGAAGCAACTAAGGTCAAATCAAATTCAGGAATTGATCGACTCCGTCCGACGAGACGCGACCTCCCGTCTGGGCGAAGGGCACGTGGTAACGAACAGCGGTGGGGCCGGTTGGTCAGTTTTCTAGCCCGTATGAAGCGGTTCTTGCAGGCCGAAACAAGGATCGACCTTGGCAAGATACTTCATTCAATAGCGTTGTGGCCTGAGCGGCCTGACTTCCGGAATCGGGGCATAGCCGGCTTGCGGCGAATCTTGGTCCAACGAGCGGACCAAGTGGGATTCGAACCCGCGGTCAGGTCCGGAAATTTTGCCTTTGAAATGTCGACGGAATTTCGCGCTCCAATCGCCAAATTCGCTTCCGGAGAAAATTTCCCGCCGAAGCTGCTGTCGGTCTGTCGTTCACCTGTCTCCACGAGCGCTTGGCATGAGCGCCTGCGATTTTTCTCACATTCGGACTGGACTTGTAGGGCGAAGAGAGCGTCCATGCTGGCGTCGTTGGTTGCGTGGCAAGCATGGCGCCGACGGCGGAGAGCACCTCGCACAGTAGCGGGGCTTTGGGTGGTGGGAGCACTGCGCATGAGGCGCGGGTGCCTAATTGGAGGACCACCCAATGGACAAATCACATCCTGTGGACCAGACGAGAATTGACGCAGTCCAGCGACCCAAGCGCCTGCGCCGATTAAATGCGAAAGGGAGAAGCAAAAGAGCAAAGGCGCCGAAACGGCAGACTCGCGGAAAGCGTATCGTCGGCACTCGCAGCAGAACCAAACCAGCGACCGGGAAACAGACCAAACAACAGGCCTGCCTCGATCTGCTCAGCCGCCCAGAAGGTGCGACGGTAGAAGAGCTGCAAGCGGCGACCGGCTGGCAGCAGCACAGTGTGCGAGGCTTCCTGGCTGGAGCGGTCAAGAAGAAGCTCGGCCTCACGCTCCTGTCGGAGAAGCCCGACTTGGGGTCCCGCCGTTATCGCGTTTCCAACACGATCTAACGGTCATGGCGGAAGCTCATTTGCCGGAGGGCAAAGCAACGACCGGGGCAGGGGGCGACTTAGAGGTAGCGCGAAGGCTTGAGGCTCTTCGCGATCTTAGTCCTGACGAACTGCGCAAAGAGTGGCGGCGGCTCTATCGGAGCCAGCCGCCGCGGCTCAGCCGGGATCTGCTCGTTCGCGCCATCGCTTATCGTATGCAGGAGCTTCGCTATGGTGGGCTCAGCAAGGCGACCAGCCGCAAACTGGCCGCGCTCGTGCGGGCGCGGGTGTCTGATGACGATATCGGCTCGGCGGACACTCAGAGAATCAGAGCTGGAGCGCGGCTGGTGCGGGAATGGCGCGGCCGGACACATACAATCCAGGTGACGGAGGACGGCTTCGAATATGACGGCAGGCCCTATTCATCGCTGTCCAAGATCGCCCATGCGATCACCGGCGCGCACTGGTCCGGTCCCAGGTTTTTCGGGTTGAACCGTAAGCCGACCGCCAGTCCACAAGATTCTGGCGACGTATCTGCAGGGCGGGAGGACGCCAATGACTAGAGCGGCGTCCCGTGGCACTCAAGTCAATCGACCCACGCGTCGCTGCGCGATCTATACGCGCAAGAGCAGCGAGGAGGGGCTGGAGCAGAATTTCAACTCGCTCGATGCGCAGCGCGAGGCTTGTGAGGCGTTCATTGCCAGCCAGAAGCATGAGGGCTGGCAGGTCTTGCCGGAGCTTTATGACGACGGCGGGTTCTCCGGCGCGACTATGGAGCGGCCAGCGCTCGAGCGGCTTCTCTTAGATGTGACAGCCGGCAAGATCGACGTGGTCGTCGTCTATAAAGTGGATCGACTGACGCGGTCACTCTCCGACTTCGCCAAGATCGTGGAAACCTTCGATCGGCGGAAGGCCTCCTTCGTCTCGGTCACCCAGCAGTTCAACACTACGAGCTCCATGGGGCGGCTGACCCTGAACATCCTGCTTTCCTTTGCCCAGTTCGAGCGCGAGGTCACCGGCGAGCGCATCCGCGACAAGATCGCCGCCTCGAAGAAGAAGGGTATGTGGATGGGCGGCCAGCCGTCCCTTGGCTACGACGTTATGGACAAGAAGCTTATCGTCAACAAATCCGAAGCCGAGACGGTCAGACACATCTTCCGGCGCTATATCGAACTGAAGTCCGTGCGCTTGCTAAAGGCCGACCTGGACGCGGCTGGTATCGTCAGCAAGGCCCGCACGGCCTCGGACGGCAGTCGATATGGCCAGAAGCCGCTCGCCCGGGGCGCGCTCTACCTCATGCTGCAGAACCGCATCTACCGGGGCGAGACGGTACATAAGGACAAGAACTATCCCGGCGAGCATGAAGCCCTTGTCGACGAGGCCCTTTGGAACGAGGTGCAGGCGCTGCTTGCAAGCAACCGCGTCGATCGAGTGCAGGGAACAACCGACAGGCAGCCAAGCCTTTTGGCCGGTATCCTGTTCGACGCACAAGGCGAGCGGATGACGCCCACGCATGCGACCAAGCGAGGCACCCGTTACCGCTATTACGTCTCCCGGTCATTGCTGGCCGGGAAGGCCAAAGACCTCGGCCAGCGCGTTCCGGCGGCGGCTCTGGAGGCCCTCGTAACGCACCGCATTCGCGATTGGCTAGCTGATCCCGCGGGCGTCTTCCAGGCCGTTCAGGCCGTCACTCTCGATGCGGGAAATCAGAAGCGATTGATCGAGCGCACGAAGCATTGCGCTGCGATGTGGCAAGACCTCAAGCCCAATGATCGCCGAGCCCTGCTGGGTGCGGTCGTCGCTCGCGTCCAAGTGTTTGCCGATCGGATTGATATCATCGTGGACCGAGCCCAAGTTGCCCTGTGGCTCATAGGAGACCACGATGAGTCGAAGCCCGGGGCAAGGGCCGCGGCGGAATCCGCGGGTCTCCTTCTGACACTCACCGTCCCAGCCCGCCTCAGGAGGGCCGGCAAGGAGATGCGGATCGTCCTCGAAGATGGGTCTGGTTCCACAGCTCCCGATCCGAGCCTCCTGCGCCTGCTCATTCGCGCCAATGCGATCCGCGACCGGCTGCTTGCCGACCGAAGCCTGACCCTCGAAGAGATCGCCAAGGAAGAGAAAATGGTCCCGTCCTATGCGACGCGTCTATTCCGGCTCACGTTATTGGCGCCCAATATCGTCGGCGCGATCCTCAACGGCAACCAGCCGCCGGAGCTCACGGCACGAAAGCTCATGGACGACACGCGGTTGCCGCTTGATTGGAACGAGCAGCGGCGAGCCCTCGGCTTCGCCTGAGGCGTCAGCGCTCTTCTCGCAGCGAATTGTGCGGCTCTATCTCGTTCCATACTCTCGTTTCATTCTGGCTCGCTTGCCAGAATACGGCTGCTCACGCAGAGACTGCCGTACCACCAAAACTCGAGAACGAGACTCGTGCACTTTCGGAGCCCGCATTCGCGGACCGATTCGTCTCTGGTGGTCCAGTGCCGGCTGCGCTACACGACGAAGCCACGGAAAAGTCGCGTGAATTCGCACTATCGAAATGATAAAAGTACGAGCAATATCATCGTGTTAAGTCGTGGCGG
>VGDX01000018.1 GCA_016869535.1 Alphaproteobacteria bacterium
CGATTAGAGAACTTCAGTGGGGGAGGATCAAGTTGTAGAATGTCATTCTTTCCCCGAGCCGACGATATACCTCGGTCGCTTTGGTGGTGTTGCCGGTTTTTAGTGCCCTTAGGTACTGCCACTCTCTGAGCCAGCCAGGACCGAAATTTCTTGGAGAGCCGCCATGTCGTATGCGTGTGAATTCATCCTCCAAGTTGCCTATTGGGGTGCAGATGTCACGGCCCACACATAGGGGACTTAAAGCAATTTCAAGGCTTGTGCCACCGGTCTTGCGCGTTCGCAAAAAGATAAATCGGTGCTGGTAGCTCGCAAGCATTAATCATTCCCGTCGTTGCTACAAACCCTTATGAAGAATTGTCAAATCTACATAAAGGAGGCAAATTGTTTTGTGTTTCCTTGGAGGCGGTGCTGGAATGCCCACTAAGCCTTCACTAATCGGCCGATTGCGCCACCGCCTCGTCGATCCTGAGACAGGTATCCATGCAGGCAAAGATTTCCTCCGGCTCGACGTCGGGGGCACCTTGTCCCAGGACACTATCGATGAAGCCGGCGATCAGAGCGTGCTTGGCGACGCCGGGATAGGCGGTCTGGATCCGCGCGGGCGGGACGGACGGATCCCGGCTCTTGAATAGCAGCGCGCCGTCCACATTGTTTTCGAAGGTCGCGTGCGTCCCGTAAACGGCGACCTTGTGATGATGCGGATAGACACATGGGTAATTGGCGCCGATCTTGCCAAGTGCGCCCGAGGCAAAGCGCAGAATGGCGATGCGCGTATCATCGCCCTGGAAAGCGCTGTCGCGCGTGGCGAGTCCGGTGCCGAAGGCCGCCACCTCCTCGACCCGGTCGCCGGTCAGCCACAGTAATAGATCGATCATATGGACGCCGCCGCCGAGCATGACGGAGTAGTTCGGCACCCGCCCGCGCCAGCCCTCAGTGAGCTTGTGCAGGCGTCCATAATTGTAGTCGGCCTCGAGTAAATAAAGATCCCCCAGATCGCCGGCCTGAATGCGCGCGCGCAAATCGAGGAAGCGCGGCGAGCGGCGGAGCACCAGATTGGAGCTCAGCTTGAGATTTGGATGACGTGCGTGAGCCGTACGTATGGCATCAAGCTCGGCGCGGGTAACGCAAAGCGGCTTCTCGACGAAGACATGCTTGCCGGCATTGAGCGCCGCGACTATCTGGCCGCCGTGCGCGTCGTCGTAAGAGCAGATTGAGACGATGTCGATGTCGGGGTCGGCGAAGACGTCGGACGGGTCCGTAGTCTGCCGGCAATGCGGATGGCGCGCGCCGACCTCGGCCAGCTTGGCCGCGTCGATATCGCAGATGGCGACCGTGCGGCAATGCGGGTGGGCGTCATAGCCAATGATGTGCTGCTCGCCGACGCCGAGCCCGATGATGCCGGCTTTGAGCTCCCTCATGACACGAGGTCCGATCGCCTTGCCAGAGCGCCGAGGCGCTCGGCGAGCGCAATCGTCGCCTGCCAGTCAAAATCGCGCTCAGCCTGGTCCATGGCGCTGACGATCCGCTCAATGCGCGCGAAATCCTCCGGGGTATCGATCGACAGCGTCCGGTCGCCGAGCTCGCGCCCGCTCTCGAACGAGGCGATGCGGAACGCGTCGGGATGGCGATAATAGTGCAGCGTCACGTGTTCGCGCTCCTCAGCATCCATGCCGTCATAAGCCTCCTGGTAGCGCGCGCGGTCGACCACCTCAACCGACAATCCGGTGGGGAAGGTCCGCCGCAAAACATTGGTGACGAGATCAGCCCCGCCCTTCCGGAACATGGCCACGCCGCGTTCGATCAGAGTCGGGTCATGCAGCGGGCTGTCCGCATTGACGCGGACGAAGGCGTCGAGGTCGAAAGCTTCGCTGGCGCCGAGAAATCGGGCGGCCACATCGTCGAGCGGCCCTCTAAACAGCTCCACGCCGGCGGACGCGGCAAAGCCTGTCACAGCGTCGTCGCTCGGCTTATCCGAGGTGACAACCGCGAGAAGATCGGTACCCCTCACGGCCCGGCAACGCTCGACCACGCGGCCAAGCACTGGCGTTCCCGCGAGCGGCTTCAGGACTTTGCCCGGCAGCCGCCGCGACGACATACGCGCCTGGATCAGGACCCCCACTCGCATGCGTTACCTTGGAACGGCCACGGGGCGGCCGCTCTCACGCCGCAGTCTCTTGCGTCTCGTGCGCCTCGCGCAGATCGGCGATGCGCCGCTCCATGCGGGCGAGAAGCTCATCGCTGATCGGTGGCCAAGTGGCGCGGGCCTGGCCGAGCTCGGGACCTCTGCCCCGCAACAGCACATGAGCCGCGGCCGGCGGCGCCGAGCACATGCCTATGACGCTGCGCAGCGCGAGCACGTAACAGTGCTGCGCCACGGCGCCCGCCACGTCGCCGCGATCGAGGCGCTTGTGGATCTCGGCGGTCTCGCGCGGGAACACGACGGCGGCGCCGGACGTCACCGCCGGGCAGCCGTAAAGAGGCCCATAGACGAGGCCCACGGTGTTGCCGGGAATGATCTGCGCTTTAAGATTTTTTCTACCGAGCAGTTCGTGCGCCTTGATGATCCACGCCACATTCTTCGAGCCATCCTTGCAGCCGGCGACGCCGAGCTCGGCAAGATCTACGAACTCGTTGGGCTCCAGCAGCACATTGGTGGTGCGGGGATTATTGTAAAGATAGAGCGGTGCGGTGGTGTTTTTGACCAGTGTCTCGAAATAGCGGGCGTAGTCGCTGGGACCGAGATAGCCGCCGGTCGAGTAGTATTGCGGCACCACGCTCGAGATGGCATCGGCGCCATGCTCCGTGGCGTGGCGGGCCAGGGCAAACGTGTCTTCGTTCGCGTACGTGCCGATATGCACGAGAATGTGCAGGCCATGCCGGCGCGCCGATGCGCAAAACACCTCGGCAACCTGACGGCGCTCGGCAAGGTCGAGAAGAGCGAAGCCGCCCCAGGTGCCGAGCACATAGATGCCAGTGATGCCATTTGCAGCCTGCCACTCGAGATAGGGATCGATGTAGTGTAGCGCCAGGCGGCCCTTCTCGTCGAACGGGGTCATTGGCGTCGAGAGGACACCGCGGAAATGCGTGTTGCTCATGCCGGTTCTTTTCGTGCGTTGGATGGATCGAACAAATGCGAGGCAAGCCAGAGATCGAAGGGATGGTCTATTGGCACGCTCCGCTCTCTCGGCATTACCACGCCCACCGGATCTGGCCCATAGAGATCGCGCCCGGGCGCAAGGAAATTTGCGGCGCTGTCGATGAGAAAGGCGTCGTTCCAAAAATAGGTTTGAGCGAATGCCTGCTTGCGCGTGCCATAGGCGGCGCGGTCCACGATCTGCTTGAGGCTGCCGTCCTCATCGCGCGTCCATAGGAGATGCGGCGGATGCGGATTGGCGCAGACGGTGAGGACGGTCCGGCTTCCGTCATGGTCGTGGAAGGCCTGTAACGCATGGTCGAGATCCTCACGCTTGCGCAACGGCGCCGTGACCGGCGTGAGCGCGACAATATCGTCGGACGCCAACGGCAAGTCCTCGATCACGTGCTTGATGACTTGATACAGGGTCGCCTGATCGTCGGCAAATTGTGCGGGACGCGCCAGCCTGGTCATCGTCGCCGGCGCCATGGCCTCAACAGCCGGATCGTCGGTGCTCAACACGATTTTCCCGAACTGCGGGCAAGAAAGCACGAAATCGAAAGTCCAGGCGGCGAGTTCACGTCCATGAAACGGTGCCGTTGCCTTGCGCGGCAGGCGCTTGGAGCCCCGCCTCGCCGGGATAAGGCACACTGTCTGACCCATGATTGTCGCTGATTCCCGTGATGCGGCGCGCGCTCAGTAAGCATAGATCGAAGACTGACTTACATCGTAGCTTGAGGGCGTAAGTGCGATGATTTCCATATTGGGAAAGGCCGTCCTGAACAGGCTGAAAATCGTGTTCATCTCCTGATGGCGCGGATCATCTGCGGCAAATCCGTCGAACCCGGCGAGAAACACGCGCCGGGCATTCGAGGCCGCGGCGATAGCCAGCGCGTAGGGCGCCACCTTGCGCATGGGAATAGTGCAGCCTGTACCGCGCAGCGAGAACACGTCGGGCTCGATGGTCAGCCCGAAATTATTCACCCGTTCCTCGCCAAGCAGGTGCACGAATAGCTTGGCGAAATCGTCGACCGGCAGAAACACGGGACGATCCAGGGCTTCGTAGGCCGGGATATCGCGGACCAGCCTGCTCGGGTGGCATACAGCATAGGCATCGACCAACTCGGGGCTGATAGCCTCGACATAGTTCAGGGAGATCACCTGCGGTTTGTGCGTCTTGATGAATTGGGTGATGGCCTGGTGGTGCTCGCTGGTGCCCCGCCCGTTGGCGACCAAGAGTACGTCCTTGCCCTCGGCCCAGCCGTTAGGCTCCCAGGTCCCTACAACATGCGCCTTGTCGGCTCGCATGGCGCGGCCAAGGGCTTCTTCCGAGAACACATTCGAGGGAATGTTGCGCAGATAATCGAGCGCGTTTATCAGCGCTTCATTGTCCACGTGGCCTGGTTCCTGGAGCCGCTGGAGATAGGTCGGATGGATGCCGTGCAGGGCCGCAAGGTAATAGAGGAAATTCGGGCCCCAGCCGTAGCGGTGGCGCAAATCGACGAAATCTTCGACTAGCACCGGCAGCAACGCCTCCGAATGATATTTGTCGTAGCCGCGGTTGCGCAGCGCGTGTAGCAGATATTCGGTCGCGAGATTGCCGGCGCCGCGGCCCATCCCCGACACGGTGGCATCGAGCCATGTGGCGCCGGCGCCGAGCGCTGCCAGCGTGTTGGCCAGTGCGTTGTTCATATTGTCGTGGGCATGGACGCCGAGCGCGCCTTCCCATCCGGAACGCATGGCGCGCACCAGCGCGATCACCATGTCAGGCGACATGTTGCCGAAAGAGTCAGCGAAATAGAGCACATCCAAACCGTCATAGGTGGCCGCCGTCCTCGCGAGATCTTCGATGACCTCGGGCGGCTTGTTCCCCACCTGCATGATGTTGAGGCAGACCTTGTAGCCCTTCTCTTTCAGCCGCGCGACGGCCGGGCCGAGCTTCGATACCTCGGAAATATTGGCGGCGATACGCACGATCTCGACCGGCGATTGCGAGCGTTCGACATAGAGCCCATCGATCACTTTAACGGTGTTGCCGTCGTGCAGAAGGACTTTGGCGTCCGTCATCACGGCGAAGGCGATATCGCGCGTCAGATCGAGCGTTTGGAGATATCTGTCTTTGCTGAAGGCAAAGGCGCCGAGAAAACCGTCGCTCGGGGGATTTCTGAAGCCGATCTCGATGACGTCTACGCCCGCGGCGCGCGCGCCGGCGATATAGCGTTTGACCAGCTCACCATCGAAGACCCAGTTGTTGTAATAGCCCCCGTCACGCAGCGTGCAATCAAGCACGGTAATGGTACGCCCTGCATCCATTGTCCGCCCTACAAAACCAAGAAGTTAGAAACCCGTCTTTTAAGCATTGGCAGCAACCTGGTAGATGGTCAATAACTTCGATTGAACCATCGATTTTTAGGCTCAGAGTTTGGCCAAAATCGGGGAAATGAGGGTTGGCCGCCGATGGAACGACAGTTGGGCATATGTTCCCCCCCGTTCTATTTTCTGCGGCATGGGGAAAGCGCCAATAATCAGCTCGACATTGTTAATGGCTGGACCGACTGCGCATTGAGCGAGGCCGGCCGCGAGCAGGCGCGCGGCATCGCTGCGACGATCGGCGACAAGGGCATCGGAATTGTCTATTCCAGCCCGCTGATCCGGGCACGCGAGACGGCCGAGATCGTGGCCGCCGCGGCCCGCGCGTGCGTGATCGTGGTGGAGGACCTCAAGGAGCGAAATTGGGGTGTTCTTGAAAGCCAGCCGCGCTCGCTGGTCACCGACTATTTCATGGTGCCCGAAGGCGCCGAAAGCTGGGAGACCTACCACGGCCGTGTCTGGGGTGCGCTCAGCGCGCTCCCCGTGCCGCAAAACACCCTGATCGTCGGCCACGCCGGCACGATGCGTGTACTGCGCTATTCTTTGGGCATCGGCGACATCAAGAGCCGCATTCCCAATGCGCGGCTGTTGCGGTTCGAAAAGGATGACGGCGGTGCGTGGTCTTTCTGCGAAGTGTGATGCGGTTCCTCGCCGGTCTCAACCGAATTCGGCGCCGAGCCGCTCATTCACTTCTGCGATGGCCTTTTCAACGGTCGTGGGAGTGAGTGTAACCACGTGCTGTATGCTCGTGTACCAGAGATCGGACCCGTCTTCGCGCTTGCGCCAGGTCAATTGCGGGTCGGCGTTGTGATAGACGAGCCAGGTGCGGGCACCCACTGCGCCTGAGAGCTCTTTGGTCATGCTGTGGGCCGAGATGACGAGATCGAGCTCCGACATCAGGGCCGCGAGATCATCGAGATCGTTCATGATATCGAAGTCGCTCCGGACATGCAGCGGTGTGCCCTGCCGCTCGGCCAGCGCCAGGTCCACGGCATGGGCGCCATGTTGCAAGTTAACGAACTGTATACCTGGCGTCACCAGCACGGGCAGCCACTCCCGGAGTTGCGTGTAGCGCGGCATGCGCTCGGGATGCCTGCCCAGGCTTGTCCATGACAGACCCACCTTTGGACCGGGGCCCAGCGCATCGAGGCGTCTGCGCCATTTCTGCTTGAGTTGGGGATCGGGCGTTAGGATTGGGGAACCCGCGGCGAATGATGCGAGGCTGGGGCGATAGCGTTTGAGTAGATCGGCGGCAACGATGCACTGTTTGGCATTGCTCAACGCAGCCCATCCGGAGGCATCGAGCAGAGACGCATCGCGCTTTTGCTGCTGCGTGAGCCGCTCCACCGGGACGAAGCGCGTTCCCGGAAACGAGCGCTGGAACAAGGCACGCAGTCTGGGATGGCAGGCGATCACCGCTCCGGGCGCATCCTGCAGGAGATCGAGATAACAGCTGGCGAATTTGATTTCGTCGCCGAGACCTTGCTCGGCCAGCACGAACGGCGCCTCATCGAAGGCCTCGCCAGGTTGCCAGAGGCTTACGTTGGGGGGAAGTCTCAAACGCGTTTTCCGCTTACGAAATCGGGTAAGGGCGTAGGCCTCGTTGAGCCGGTGCAACGCCAGCAGCAGCCAATAGCGCTCCTCCCAATAGGTTTGCGGCGTGCCGATAATCCGTTGCGCGCGCTCGAACAGGTCCAGGGCTTCGCCGTGCTGGCCTTCTTCCATCAGGACCCTACCTTGCTCGGCAAGTAGGCTCGGCTCTTCCAGGGCTCGCCCTTGCGCCCGCGCCAAGATGGCTTGGGCCGCGGGGAGCCGGCTTTGCAGCCTGGCGATGCGGGCGGCGCTGGCCAAGGCCCAGCCGTCCCCGGCCGCTAGGGCAGGATCGAGAAAGCGGAGGGCGTCCTCAAGACGACGGAGACCAATGAGATGCTGCACCAGCTCGCGCCGCATCTCGGGATCGATCGCCAAGGCTCGCTGATAAGCGTTCTCGGCAAGGCGGATATTCCCGGCCGCCCATTGCTGATTGCCGTATCTGAACCAGATTGGTCCGTCGTCAGGACGAAGGAGGAGATAGGCGCGGTAGGCCGCACGCTTGACAGTCATTTGCCAAGCATCAGGCAGGTTGTCGAGGATGCGCCGCACTATCGGGAGAAGCCTTTCGTCGTCATCGTCCGGGATGCTATCAGAGCTAAAGCACGGCGCTATACACAACCTGCCTTATTATGGCGCAATCCATACGGTGCATTAGGGCTTTACGCATGCGCGCCAGTCATTGAAACTCTTTCAGAGTGGGTGGGAGGATTCCAGGTTTGACTGATGCCACGTCAAGAAGTCGGCTGCTCGACGAGAATACCAGGGAATGGCTGCGCAAGCGCCTGTCCAAGCGGTATCGCCGCCTGCGCGGGAAGTTTGCCCGGCGGCTCGCCCATCATCTGCCTACTGTCAGCCAGAAATTGCACGCGGCGCGCTATCGGGCTATCGAGCGCAGGATCGTCGGTCTCCCCGATCGTCCGCGGCCGATCCTGCCGGATTTCATCATTATCGGCGCGCCGAAATGCGGCACATCCTGGCTCAGGGACGTGCTAGACCAGCACCCTGAGGTCATTTCGGTCCGCGGGGAGATCGAATATTTCTCCTCGCACTCCTTTTATCCGGTCGAATGGTATTCCGAGCAATTCGCTCGCCGGCTCGCTTCCGTCAAGAAGGTGCGAAGCATGACCTCGTGCGCGCTCGGCGAAAAGAGCGCGCATTACTGTTCGTTGCCACTGGAGCAAATCAAGCGGATCCGCGATCTCCTTCCCGACGTGCGGCTGATCCTGATGACGCGCGACCCCGTTGAGCGGCACTGGGCGCATACCAAGCGCTATTTTTCAAAGCGGCAGCTCAGCGACCCTGAGACGGTCGTATTGCGGCTGCCGCGCAGCACACTGCTTAAGTTCTTCGAGCATCAACGCCCCGTAGGCGAGTTCTCCAAGATCATCGCCAATTGGCGCTCCGTCTTTCCGGCGGAGCAGCTGCTCGTGGTGTCGCAGGAGAAGACGCTGGAAGCGCCGGAAGCAAGCTATAAGGCGGTGCTCAAGCATATCGGCGTTTCGACGGACTACGACGCCGCTGACATATCGATGTTGATGGAGAAGAAGAATCAGGGACCGAAGGTCGACATGCCGGATGATATCGCCGAGATTCTCAAATCTCTCTTCGCCGCCGAGCGGCAATGGCTGTGGGAGTTCTTCGACGGCCGCTCTTTTGCCTACTCGCCGCGGCTCCCGGTCGACACGCCACTGGAATGAACCCCCAAGCCTAAGGCGCGCGCGTAGAGCGTCTGGAACCTTCGGGGGTGCATATTTTTGACTGCGCGGCCTCTAACAGCACCAGCCCTGTAACGGGCTTCACCACGACGGGGGTGGTCGAAGAGTTTGACACTGCGGTCGAGAACTACCAGATGGCCGGCGGGTCGATTCAACTTGCTTCTACAGACAATATCACCGCGTCGTTCGACGGCGACGGCAACGCGCGCGGCAAGATTAGTTCGTTCAGATAGCCGGCTTTCTCCGATACTATCCCGCCGTTTTGCGGTGGGTGTTCCTCATATGGATTCTGGGCTGTACCGTGCTCACGGCTGCGGCGGGCCGGCGCCCGCCCGACCTGGTGCTGGTCCTGGCGGGGCAGTCCAACATGCAAAACCGACTGCCGGTAGCCGATGCGCCGGCGTGGCAACACGCGGATCGCATCTTCATCTTGCGAAAGGGCCTTGGCGCCCGACGCGCCGTGAGTTGCGCGTCAGCACCGTCTTTTACGCAGCCGAGAGATTGGCGGCGGCGTTCCCGCAGAAGCGCATCGGCCTCATCAACTGCGCTATCGGCGGGACCAGCATCGCGCAATGGCAGGACAGGCAGTCGATCGTTGCCTCGAAAAGGTCGCGAGCTTCGGTGTTGACGGCGTGCTGTTCTATCAGGGCGAAGCCGACGCCATCGACGAGGAAGGCGCGTATCGCTGGCCGAACCGCTTTTCGTCGCTGGTCGGCCGGTTCCGTGGCTTGGCGGTGTTCCCGTGGTCTATGTCAGGATCGGCGCCAACGCTGCACCGGCGCGGTATCCGCATTGGGATAAGGTGCGGCAATCGCAGGCGAGCCTTATGACCGCAGCCGATGTCGCCATGATCGAGGCCGATACCGGGCTGATCGACAATGTGCATCTCGATGGCGTGTCTATGGCGGCGACTGGACACCGCGCCGGTGACGCGCTGCTCACGATGATGTCTAGCCGATAAGGACGCAGTGCTTATCGACCATGCCGCCCTGCTCGTTGCGGATGAACTCGATAAACTCCGGGTCATCAACATGGATGCCCGGCACGTTTGAGATTGAGTTGAGGATGAAGAACATCTGGCCTTTCGGCGTCAGATGGTTTTCCCGCAGGTCGAGCAGGAGGAACCGCCAGTCATCGAGCGTCCACATTGTTGCGTCCTTCTTGTTGCGCTTGTGGAAGCTAGCGCGGAGCGCAGAGACGAAATCGCAGCGGGGCGTAGGGGGTAGGAGTTCGCCGGCCCTGATGCCGCCGCCGATGAACTCAACACCCATCAGTCGTGAAATCTCGAGCAGGTAAAGCTCGGCCTGATCGATGCCGACGACGCTATGACCGAAGAAGCGGCAGGCCAGGCCGAAAAAATTGCGTCCGCACGCGAGGTCGAGGATTTTCATGGGGCTGCGTGTATTGAGCCGCATGCGGACGGCATTCTTGTAGCCGATTGAGAGATAATCAGCGAAAGCCTTGTCGGATGCGCCGTGCCGCTCCTCGATGTCGGCATAGGCCGGAAAATCAAAGGTCTCTAACGTGTGTTCGTAAAAGGCCCGCTCCTGGCCTTTGGCGCTATTGACCAGCGCTGTAACGCCTTCGCGACTATCGAGTTTTTCGAGCATTCCAAGGCCCGATTAGGCGGGTGCCAAGATCTAGTTGTACCCCCCACTCATAGCAACGGGAATCAATGAAAGAGGAGGCCATGGGGGGGACGTAGTGTGGGGTCCGATTCCCTCTGCGGCCCACTAGGGTGCACGTTCCTACCCCTCCACTTTCTTTTTGTTGCTCAATACGACATGTAATTGTAATCAGACAACTCCATTGAAAAATTCCACTTTTTCCTAAGTGCCCCTGCGCCCTTTAATTATGCTTGAATGCGCCAGGCGATCGGCTAATCCCGGGCCGGCCTTCAGCCCGCCGAATCTAGCGTAAATGCGGAGTTTTCTGGGTTGCGACATCCTGTCCAGGCATAAGGCGGGTGCCCTTGACCAAGCATCCGTCCAAGCGATCCGGCCGGCGGCCCAAGCGCGTGTCGCGATTGCTGCGCCGCCTGCGCAAGATATCGGTCCGCCGTGTTGCGGAAACCCTGCCGGGTGTTAGCAAGCAATGGCAAAGGATACGTTTTCGCCTATGGGCGCAGAGAAACGCTCGCACGAACCAGGATGCCGGCGTCACCCGTCCCGACTTCATTATCATCGGAGCGCCGAAATGCGGGACCTCATGGCTGCAAGCCGGCCTTGCCCGACATCCAAACGTCATCGCTGTTCCGGAGGAGATCGAGTATTTTTCCCTGCACGCCGACTATCCCGTGGAGTGGTACGCACACCATTTCATCGAGCAGCTCAACGCCACGCGGGGTACCAAGCAGGCTCCCTATTTTTTCGGCGAGAAGAGCGCGCGCTATTGCACCATGTCGCCGGAGACCATCCGGCGCGTTCGTGACCTTGTGCCCGATGCGAGGCTCATTCTGATGACGCGCGATCCTGTTTCACGGCATTGGGCCCATGCCAAGAAATTCTTCGCCAAGCGCCGGCTGATCAATCCCGATCAAGCCGTCTTGTCACTGCCCCGGCGCAAGCTCATGGATTTCTTCAAGGAGATGCGACCGCTCGGCGAGTTCTCCAACATCATCGCCAACTGGACTGCGGTCTACCCGAAGGACCAGCTGCTCGTACTGTCGCAGGAAAAGACGTTGGCGTCGCCCGAGCGGGTGATAGACGCCGTGCTCAAGCATATCGGTGTCACTACGGATTATGATCCGGAATCGCTGAAGTTCTTGACGCGTCAGCGAAACCGTGGACCGAGAATCGATATGCCGGACGATATTGCCGAATTCCTCGAAGAGATGTTCGCCGGCGAGCGAGAATGGCTGGGGGCGTTCTTCGGCGATAGACTCTACGTCGGGTCTCCTGAGCGAGGATGAGCGCATGAAAATCCTGTTTCTTATGCGCCACGCCCTCTATCTGCGCAATTTCGAGAGCGCGGTGCGAAGCCTGGCCGAGCAAGGTCACGACATCACGCTTATGTTCTCGCCCTTCGCGCGGCAGGTTGACGATACCTTGGCCGTGTTCCTTACGCGCGAATACCCGAATATTAACCAGCAGCCCATCGCACCCCGCACCGGTTGGTGGTGGCCGGCCAGCGATGGGGCGCGCGTCCTGCGCGATTACCTGCGCTATCTCGAGCCCGAATATGACAACGCCCCCGCCTTGGTGGAGCGCGGCGGGCGCCGGTTCCCCTCCGCCATACGCTGGATCTTCGATCATGTGCCGGGGATGAAAAGCCGCCCCGTGCGCAGGCTGCTGCGGCGTATGATGATGCTTCTCGACAGGGCCATTCCCCCCGACCCCGGCATTGTCAACGCTTTGCGGCAACGGGCGCCTGACATCATCCTACTCACGCCCATCGTCGATTTCAGCTACGGCCAGACCGAGTATGTGAAGGCGGCGCGCTGGCTCGGCATTCCTACGGTCCTCGCGGTGGCGAGCTGGGACAATCTCACCAATAAGGGCCTGATCCAGATTAGGCCTGACCGCGTGCTGCTCTGGAATGCCATCCAGGAGCGCGAGGCCGTCACCATGCACGGCATTCCGCCCGCGCGCATCCAAAAGACGGGCGCGCAGCTTTACGATCATTGGTTCGATATGTCCCCGTCCGTCGACTACGCCGCGTTTTGCTCACGAGCCGGCGGGCTCGATCCGGCAAAGCCTACGATCCTTTATCTCTGCTCATCGAGCTTTGTCTGTCCGGACGAGGTATCGTTCGTCGAGGAGTGGCTCGGAAAGCTGCGCCAGTCGGGCGATCCCAACATCCGCGACGCCAATGTCGTCGTGCGCCCCCATCCTCAGCATGGCGAGCAGTGGCGAGGCGTGTCGCTCGCCCGCTTCGGCCGCGCCGTGGTGTGGCCCGGAGAAGGCGCCGCACCTCTCGATGCAGACCGCAAGCACGGCTATTTCGATAGCCTGTATCATGCCGGCGCCGTGGTCGGCATCAACACCAGCGGCTTCATTGAAGCCGGCATACTCGGCAAGCGGACGCTGACTCTCGCCACCCATCACTTTCGCGCCACGCAGGAGGGCACTCTACACTTCCATTACCTCACGCAAGGCGGCCTGCTGGAAACCGCCAAGACCTTCGACGAGCATTTGTCCCAATTGTCGCGGGCCTTGGCCAATCCAGAAGAGACGAGAAGCCAGGTCCGCGCCTTCATTGCCGATTTCGTCCGCCCCAACGGTATCGACAAACCCGCCACGCCCTTCCTCGTCGACGCCATCCTGTCAGCGAAGGGCCTTAAAGTCGAGCCCTGGGCGGTTCCTGCCTATGCCCCTTTGGCCCGGGCCCTGTTCTGGCCAATATCGGCACCCGTGAGGCGCTTTGTTCTCTATGCTACCAAGTCGGGAACCCCACGCGGTGTCGAGCGCACGGTGTATTTTTCGCCCGCGGGGGCGGACATGACAAAAAGGGCCAATTAGAGCGTGCTGGACAAGACCAGAGCCAACGCCCCCAAGAAACGGCGCAGCCGGAGCCGTAAGCTTCGACCTGGGCCTGGCCATGCCATTGAGATTCACTCCATAAGCAAATGGCGTGGAGCAGCTTCTCATATCACCCGCTTTGCGCGTAACGAGTCCCTTCAGACACTGATCGAGCTGGCGCTGACGATTCGCCACGTCAAGGGCCACCGCAAGGGTAAGGCCGACGACAAGATGCTGGAACCTCTACTTCAACAGGTTACGGTCAATATCGAGCGCGGCAGCGTGGTCGGTGTGATCGATATTGGCGGCAAGTCGCGAGCGGCCCTCATTCGCATCCTCGGCAATAGTGAGGCACCGAGCACCGGGGTCATCCGCTTCTTTGGCAAGGTTGCAGCCTTTGGGCAATTGGGCGCCTCCGCTTTTCCCTACATGACGTGCCGGGAGAACATCGAGTTTGGCGCCAGACTAGTCGGTGTGCCCCGCCTGGACATCCAAGCGGCAATGGAGCGCGTGCCAAAATTTTCCGGCCTTGGCGAATTTCTCGACATGCCCCTCCGCAGAATTTCCAAGGCCAAGATTGCCGATCTCGGCATGAGTTTCGCGTGCTGTCTCGACTACGATATCCTGATTGCCGACGAGATCGCCCGCGCCCGCTCGGAAACTGTCCAGACATCGTGGCAGAATTATCTCGCGCAGGCACCCGGATGCGGCCAGACCGTGATCCTCGGCAGCAGGAATGTTAGTCGTCTTGAGGGGCAGTGTACGCATTTGCTCCTGATCAAGGCCACGGAACTTCTCGACTACGGCCCGACCAGTGAGATCGAAAAACGTCACGCAGGTTTTCTTGACGAAGCGCGTACCACGCCTATCGAGGCCGAAGATCAATTCGCCAGCGCAGACGAGGAAGATGAAGATGGAGAGGTGATGTAAAGAATGGATCGGTCCGGAATGACATCACAGGTTGTTGCTACACCAACCTTCGTGGTTCGGCCATTGACCCTCAACACCTTTCGCTACCTGTATCGCTGCGCCAGAGCCTTAAAATTCATCCCCGCTCTCGGTCACCGTTTCCTCATGGATATTTACCGCCAGACCATTCTCGGCTGGTGGTGGCTGGTCATCCGTGCGCTCCTGCCCACGCTCGGCATCATTGCCATCTTCCAGCATGTCCCATCCTTCCAGCCGGAGGGACTTCCCTACGGGCTCTATGTCATCTCCGGCATGCTGTTATGGACGATCTTGTCGACCACGCTGCTCCGCTGCACACGCTCCTTGCGGCGGACCCAGACTCTGCAAATGAAGCTGGCAATCCCAAAAATGATTTATGTCCTGGGCTCGGGCGCCATTCCCCTTGTTTTCTTTTGCATCTTCGCTGCAGTGCTGATCATCGGCATTGGAATCGAATATTTTTCGTCCGGGATCATGTATCTCAAATTTGGATGGAATTTGCTGCTGTTGCCCATTCCCGTAGGCCTCGTTTTCCTCCTTTGCATTGGCATCGCCTCGTTCACCTCGGTTGCGCTTGTGTTCGCGCGCGACGCCCGGTTCATCATTCCGCTGATGACGCAACTTTGGTTTTATTTCACGCCTATCATCTACACGATCGATATCATGCCTCCGAGTTGGCAGTTCGTGATCATGCATGTAAATCCGGTGTCACCGTTGATCGAGATGCTGCGCTGGTCATTGTTCGGCGTGGGGACTTGGGACGCGATGTCGCTCGCCGTGTCCGCAACAATTTGCCTGCTTGTCTTCCTGCTTGGTGCCCGTTTCCTGATGCGCACCGAGTGGGTTCTGAACGAGCTCATGTAGGCAGAGTCAGGGTCCGTCGAACACGAACGGCGTTCCTTCGAGAATACCGCGGCAAACGCAATCGAGAGAGGGATGTGCTCCCTCCGTGAGGTCTTCTAGCCTGCGGGGGTCTACCTCGTAAGGCACGCCCTGCGTGCGCGACGGGCGAAAACCAGGCATCTCGATCATGCGGCGGAAGAAGAAATGATGCGCATAGGCCTCCGCCCGCGCTGTCCGCGCCGGGTCGAGACGCCGGTCGAGGGGCAGGGCCGCAATCATGCGTTCATAACTATCGGCGTCGTCGCAATCGAATCCGATCTCCTTGCCTCTGAGCCAGCTCTCGCCGGCGACGATCACGGGAATGCCCCGCGCGGCCAGCTCGATGCCGGTCTTGGTCGAGTAGATAATTACCGCATTGGCGGCGGCAGCAAGGGCATAGGTGCTGATCTCGTCCTCGGGCTTGATCAAGGCTATGTTGCTGGGAAGATTTGGAAAATCGGCTTCGATTTCCGCCGTTATGGGCTGGCGCGACGGTAGCGAGCCGGTAACTTCCGCGGGATGGATGCGGATGGCGAGCTGCACATCGTCGCGCTTGGCGAAATGGGCGATGGTCTTGAGCACCCATTCGACCTGGTCGTTGAAGGCCCGCTGCCGGTAATGCAGCTGTGCATCCCACACAACCGAGGTGAGCAGCGCAATCACCGGCTTCGACGGGTCGAGGCCGATCTCGCGGATGATATTGTCCGACCAGCGCGCGTCGGCCGGATGAAAAGCGATCCAGTCCTGCGTGCCCTTCTCGCGGTCGGCGAGATAACGCCGCAATTGTTCGCGCGTCGCCTCGTCAAGACGAAGGTTCTCCCAGTTCGAGACCGGCTCACTCAGCATCGAGCGGTGATAGGTCTCGTCATGGCTGAAGATGAAGCAGCCCGAGCGATAGGCCGGGTTCCAGGTCACGAAGCGTACGCTGGCCGCGCGCGCTGCCTCCGCCACCAGCGCCTGCGGCACATAGATACCGTGATGGCCGATGACCACGTCGTAGCCCTCGCGGGCGATCAGGTTGCGCATGGCAAACAGGGAAAGGCAGGCCGCTTCGAGATAGCGCCGCAGTACTTTCTCCTGCACCGGATCGGCATCCAGCTCGCCGCGCGCGAAGAAACGCAGCGCCCCTGAGAGCGCCGCTTCGCCAACATTCACGTCGTCGAGTATGAGCGCGCTGATTTCCTCGCGTGGTGTGGTCTCGGCAATCGTTTTCGCCCGCACACGATCCTCGGCGGTGAGTTGCGCGCCGTAACGTTGCACGGTTAGACCCAGACCGCCTTTGCCGAACAGTTTCTCCGCCGGTGTGAGGCAGGCGGTGCACAGATCGGCGCGCGAACCATGTTCGGCGAATTGCTCCGCGTTGGGATACCAGGTGTATTCGGCGGCGAGACAGGCCGGCAGCACGGCGTCGCACAGCGCGATGTCGCAATGCGCGCCGCGCGCGGTGAGCGCAGCGGCGAGATAGCTGTCGAAGATCGAAGAGGCAGCATGCACGCCGACACTAGTAGCGATGAGCACGCGCGGCGCATCGGAATTATTGCGGGTCGCATCACGCAACGCCTCGAAGCGCGGCCAGTCCGCACCCAACAGAGCCGGCCAATCCGGGAACAGGCCATTCTTCTGGCGCCGCTTCAGATTGACTAACCTTATCGACTGCATCCAAGGCTGCTCGCGCAGCCGCTGCTTGAGTCGCATAGCTATCATGCGGTGAGCTCTCGGCGGATCCTGTCCGCCAGACTAGCAGAATCGAGCTCGTGATGGCGCAGCACCTCTCCCGGCTGACCGGAGGCAGGGATGTCGGTGAGACCTAGACTGATGACATAGCGTGGCATTGCCGCCCCTTCCCGGGCAAGCGCCGCGAGCAGCTGGTCACCGAAGCCGCCATTCACATAGTGGTTGTCGACCGTCATCAGCAGCTTCACGCCCTCGAGCTTATCGGCGAACCAGGCCCCGTCGACACGGTTGAGGAACGGGCAGGCGATGACCATGACGTCTATGCCGTCTTCGGCCAGCCGCTCCGCCGCGGTGTAAGCCTCGGCGGTCATGATCAAGCCATAGGTGACGATGGCCACATCATGGCCGTCGCGCAGGACGACGCCCTGCCCCGCCTGCAATTTCTTGTCAGGATAGGCGAAGGGCACCGGCCATGGCACCGAGATGAGCCGCAGATAGCCGCTGCGTCCCGGTGTGGTGAGAAGGTAATCGAGCAGTAGCGTAACTTCCTCGGGACAGCAGGGCTCGACGATATCGAACCACGGCACCGAGGCCAAGGCGGAGATATCGCGCAAGGATTGATGGCTGTGGCCGGGCGCGGCCGGAATGAGCCCCGCGAGCGAGCCGACATAGAGAACCTTCGTGCGCTCCGTCGCATTGTTGTAGATCTGCTCGTTTGGGCGGGTCGAAAGGAAGCAGCCGAAGGAATGGCAGATCGGAACCAGGGCCTGCAAGGCCATGCCGCCGGCTTGCGAGACCATATCCATCTCGGCGATGCCGCATTCGACGAAACGGTCGGGAAAGCGCTCCTTGAACGGGATCAGTCCGGTATCTAGCACGAGATCGGCGTCGAGCGCCACGATGCGGTCGTCCTTGGCGGCACGCGCGAGCAAAGCCTCGGTATAGGCGGGGATCAGCCGCTTGGTGGTGGAAGCCGCGGTCGTAGCCGGAGGCTCGGCGATCTCCAGGCTCAAGCGCGCCGCGCCAACTCGGCCGAGCGCCTGATTTACCTGGTCGAGCAGCTCCTGCGCCCCGCGGCTGTAGCTGTCGGCGTCTGGCGCGCCCGAATGGAACTTGTACATGTCAGCGTCGGACTCCATGGCGGTGTGTTCCATGAAGGACACGCCGCGCCCTTTGACTGTATCGGCGATGATCACCTGTGGGCGCTCGGGATGCGCCGCGCACGCCGCAAGTGCCGAGGAGAAGGCGTCGAGATCGTGCCCGTCACAGCGTACCACGTGCCAGCCGAAGCTTGTGAACTTGGCCTCCAGGTCGCCGAGATCGCTGGTCTGGCTGACGCGATAGTCGGATTGCAGCTTGTTGTGATCGACGATGGCCGTGATCTCCCCCATGCCGGCATTGGCGGCCGAGATCAGCGATTCCCAGATCTGCCCTTCTTGCAATTCGCCGTCGCCGATCAGAACGTAATAGCGCCGCTTGTGCTTTTTCAGCCGGTCGGCGCGCACCATGCCTTTGGCCTTGGAGATGCCCATGCCGAGCGAGCCGCTATTGATTACCATGCCCGGCACGCCGACATCGGGATGCCCTGGCAAGCCGCCAAGGCGGCGCAGCTTATGCAGTCTGTCGAAGGGCAGTTTGCCGAGCGCGATCAGCACGGCGTAAAGCCCCGGCGCGTCGTGCCCCTTGGAGGAGAAATACAGATCGTCGTTCTTGATCTCGTTGAGATAGAGCCACGACACCACGTCGAGGCTGGAAAAGCTCGACCCGACATGGCCGGAGCCGGCGCGCGCGATCATGTAAAGCGTGTTCAGCCGACACATATCGGCGAAGATGCGTGTACGCTCGATCGCGGTCACCCCATTCAGGCGACGGATGCGATCGAATTCTTCCAGGGGGACGTAATAGAGGGTCGATTCGACGACCTTGCCGATCAGCTCACCCAATGCTGCCCTCGCTCACTTTATCGGCGAACGGAGCTTCCACAAGCTCAGGCAAGGTAAATTTGCCTTGCCTGATCATCGCTTCCGCATAGTCCCAATCATATTGGTTGTTGATGTCGAAGCCCTCCGCCTCGCTGGTAAAGAAAGGCATTACTGTGCTTCCAGCAATGGTGTGGTCGTCGAACACCACGCGGGACCAGGCGATCTCGAGACTCGCATTCTGCACCCAGACTTCCGGCAGTGCCGCCATCTGACCCGAATGCCAGGGCCGATCTTTGGGCCCGTCTTTCAATAATGGCTCCATGCGTTTGCCTCGCACCAGCCACATCTTGCCGGGATGCTGTGTGACCTTTTCCACGGCACGCAGCGAATGCACGCCGTCTTCGCCGAGAAACTCATCCCACGCGCGTTTGATGGTATCGGCCGTGCGAAAGGGGCTAGTCGGGCGCAAGATGCTGAAGCAGTCGAAATTGCGTCCTGCCGCGCGTAAGCGCTTCAACGTATCCTCCACCCATTCGATGTCCGGCGATGTGGCGGTAGCGAACTCGGCCGGACGCAAGAACGGCACCTCCGCGCCGTAGTGCCGGGCGATTGCCGCATGGCGCTCGCTGTCGGTCGAGCAGATCACCGCATCGAAGATGCCGCTCGCCCGCGCCGCGGCGATAGAATGGGCCATCAGCGGATGGCCGCCGAGAGAGCGGGCGTTCTTGTCCATCACGCGTTGCGATCCCGAACGCGCCGGGATGAGGGCGACGACACTTGTCATAGGCTAAAGCTTCTTGGGGCGAACCTGGATATAAATATCCTTGAGTTCGCTATAGACGTCGAGGGCCTCGGTCCCGGGCTCGCGCGAGCCATTACCCGACTGGCCCAAGCCGCCAAACGGCATATGCGGCTCCGAGCCGAATGTGCCGGCATTTATCACCGCCACACCGCTTCTGACCTTGTGGGCAAAGTCGAAGCCGCGATCAACGCTGGTCGTGTGGATGCAGGCGGTCAAGCCATAGGGCGAGTCGTTGGCGAGCGCCAGCGCCTCGTCGTAATTGCGCACCCGGTAAAGGCAGGCGATCGGCCCAAACAATTCGTGCCGCGAGATATCGGCTACGGCGTCCACGTTCTCGAGCAATGTCGGCGCGAGATAGAACCCTTGCGCCCGTTCCGAATCGGTAAGCCTTTGTCCGCCGATCAGCAGACGCGCGCCCTCCTTGGTGGCCTGCTCGATGGCGGCAAGCATGGCGTTGAGCTGACGTTCATTAATGACCGGGCCGAAATCGTCGTTGTCGGTGGGACCGACCTTCAGTGCCTTCGCTGCTACAACCAGTCTGTCGCGGAACGCGTCATAGACCTTGTCGAATACGATGATGCGGCTACCGGCGGCGCAACGCTGCCCGGCATTGGAGAAGGCGGAGAGGCAGACCCATTTCGCCGCCTCATCGAGATCGGCATCGTCGGTGACGATCAGCGGATTCTTGCCGCCAAGCTCGAGCGACATCTTTTTCAGTGTCTTGCCGCAGGCTTCGCCAACCCATTTGCCGACCTTGGTCGAGCCGGTGAAGCTCACGACATCGATACGCGCATCCTCGACCAGTGGCGCACCACATTCCGTGCCATAGCCCTGGATGACATTGAGAACGCCGGGCGGCAGTCCCGCCTCGTGCGCAATCTTGGCGAACAGCCAGGATGTGCCTGGCGTATCCTCCGCCGCCTTCAATACTGCGCTATTGCCGCAGATCAGGGCCGGAAATACTTTCCACGCCGTGTTGGCGATCGGCGTATTGGCGGCAATGATCAGACCGGCCACGCCGCAAGGCTGGCGCACGGTCATGGCATATTTGTCCGGCGCGCCGCTGGTGGTGGTGCGGCCATAAAGCCGCTGGCCCTCGCCGGCGAAGAATCGTCCCAGCGCGATGGCGCCACCGGCTTCGCCAAAGGCTTCCTTGGGCGACTTGCCGGTCTCACTGGCAACTATTGTCGCCAGTTCTTTTTGTCTGGCTTCCAAGGCATTGCAGACGTGATGCAGCACAAGGCCTCTTTGCACCGCGGGCATTGCCGCCCAGGCACTTTGAGCTTTGACCGCGGCATCCACGGCGGCATTGACATCCGCCACCGTCGACCGCGCCACACTGAACAGTAAGGACCCGTCATGCGGCGAGCGTTTGTCGAAAGTCGCGCCGGAAGAAGCGGCGATCTCCTTGCCGCCAATCCAGTTGCCGATAGTCTTGGCCACCTCGATACCAGAAACTTGTTTTTTCTTCTCGGCGGTTTTTTGCATGACGCTTTGCTTACAGGGCGGTGAAACCGCCGTCGACGACGAGATTGGACCCGGTCACATAGGACGCGGCATCCGACAGAAGAAACTGCACCACACCATTATACTCGGTGGCGTCAGCCATGCGCCCAAGCGGCACCTTGGCTTGATAGCGCTGGAGAAAGGCCGGATCCTGGTCGTTGTAGACGCCGCCCAGCGTAAGCGTATTCACCCTTACACTTTTGGCGCCCCAATACGCCGCCAGATAGCGCGTCAGATTGTAAAGCGCCGATTTCGACGTTGAATAGGCCACGGGCTTGAAGAAGACCTCACCGCGGTCCCGGCGATATTGATAGAGGCTCTGGTCGGGCGAGACCATGCCGTAGATTGAGGCGATGTTGACGATCGAGCCACGGCCCGTTCTGGCCATAGCGCTGCCAAACACCTGGCAGCAGAGAAACGTCCCTTTCACATTGACATCCATGATCCGGTCGAACGAGGCCTCGGGGTAAGTCTCGAACGGACCGTTCTCCTCAGGCGGCGCATCGGGCGGCGAGTCGATAGCGGCGGCGTTGACGAGGCCGAACGGCGCGCCCCATTCTTTCTCAATCTGGGCAAGGGCTCGCTCAAGCGCGGCGCGGTCGGTAATGTCACAGGCCACGGGGAGGACATTGGCAGCCTTCTCCACTGGGGCCTGGTCAATCACGGCAACCTTGGCACCTGCGTCAACCAATGCATCGGTAAAAGACCGGCCAAGCTGACCCGCGCCGCCGGTGACGATCACCACGCGGTCACGCAAATCGAACGGCGACGCCTTACTCACGATCGACCCCAAATCACAGCCGGCAGCAGATCAAGGCTGCCTCACCCCATGACATGCAGGATATCGTCCGGCCCGGCAATGGCCACTGCCATCGTGATGGCCGGCAGGCAAAGGAGCGATAAGGTTAACGGGCGCCGGCCACGGCAGCCTCAAGCCGAAGCCTTGGTGATCGCCTCCTCGCTGACGGCGATCGAATCCTCGACCCTGAGCGTGTCGTCGGCCTTCAAATCCTTAACCAGCCGGCGCCCGACCATGGTGTCGAACATATAAGGCTTCAGCCCATCGCCCGGCGACTTGATAGCGATGTCCTCCGCGGTGAGAACATGCCCTGCCGGCAGGTCGCGTGCTGCCACGAGTTTCTTAGACATCTTCTTGATGGGGCCGACTTCGCTTTCGTAGCGTCGCTTCTCGCCATTGCCGAGCGAGAGTTTGGTGCGCTGCAAGTCACGCACCAGCTTGCGCAGACCGGTCGGCTCCAGCGAAAAGGCATGATCGGTGCCCTTCATGGCGCGGTTTAGCGTGAAATGCTTCTCGATGACGCGGGAGCCGAGGACATGCGCGGGTGGTCCCATGGCGATGCCGCTGTCATGCGAGGAAAAGCCGATGACCGCATCGGGGAAGGCGTGGCGAAAAGTGGTAATGACGCCGAGATCGAGCTGCTCCCATTCCGGCGGATAGCCGGCGGTGCACTGCATCAGACAGAGTTGCCGATTGATCGGCATGATAAGGTCGTAGGCGCGCCGGACATCTTCCATGGTGCCGCCGCCCGTGCTGACGAACATCGGCTTGCCGAATGAGGCGACATGCTTGAGCAATGGGGTGTTGGTGAGATCGCCCGAGGCGATCTTGTAGGCGGGCATGTCGAGATCAGCCAGAAAATCGGCGCTTGGCATGTCAAAAGCCGTGGCAAAAAATGCGATACCGATCTCTTTCGCGCAAGCGATGAGTTCGACATATTGCTCACGGTTGAATTCGAGCTTCTCGCGGTGTGCGCCGTAAGTGTCAGCGAAGGCGTTCTCACTGTTGTACTCCTGCTCGTACATGGACCGGGTGAAAAGAGATTTGTTGTCGCGCTTTTGCAGCTTGACCGCGGTGACACCGCAATGCTGCTTGGCGACCCGGAACATCTCTTTGCACTTGTCGAGATCGCCTTGATGGTTGTTACCGATCTCGGCGATCACGTAGGTATCGGTATCGTCCGCGATGCGAACGCCATCGATAGTCATTTCGCGGGCCACGATTCCCCTCCGAGCACCACCACCTCGCTAGGGACACATCTAGCGCAGAAACTTTGTTGTTTCAATGGCGCGGAGCCTTGGTCTACAAGGGGTTCCGGCGTTTTACCAGGCTCCACTCGATAGGGATAATCTTGGACGCATGAAGGTCTTTATCTGGCAATGGGGGCGTTTCGGCAGCGGGTCGCGTTACGCGTTCGAGTTGTCACGTGCGCTGAGAGAACAGGGCCACGAGACCTTGCTCTCTCTCGCCGAAGGATCCGAACTGATGCAGAATCATGCGGCGCGCAGTGCCGTCGATCTCCCTCTCAACACTTACGCCAACACGCAGGAATTCATCTGGAGGAGTCTCGGCATTCGGCGGTTGCTGAAACCCATCGTCGGACGCTTGCGCGCCGCCCGGCCCGATGCCGCCATCGTAACCATGATGGGCTATTGGGACATCTTCATCGTACGCCAGCTGCAGCACCTGGGGGTTCCGATCGCCGTCATGCTTCACGATTCAGAAGTACATCCCGGCGACCGCTTTCATCTCATGGTTCGCCTGCAGCGGCATCTGATCAAAGCAACCGATGGCGTCATCACCCTAACCGATTACGTCGCCGAGCAACTCAAACGCCGGCTTTCACTCGACCGCAAGATCCACGCCACCATCCCACATGTTGCTTTCGATTTTGCTGATCTCGATCTATCACCGCCACAACCGCCAAAGCCAGAACCCGGCCGACCCCTGCGACTCCTCATGGCAGGACGTTTGAAACGCTATAAAGGACTCGAGCTTCTCGCCGATTCGCTTAAGCAGCTCGACGGTGTGCCCATTACCTTGCGCGTGGTCGGCGCCGCGCAAGATGCGGATGACATTGCCGCGCTGGCCACGTTTCCCGGAGTCGAGCTCGATCTCGGTTGGAAGGACGATCGCAGCTTCATTGCCAATATCGATTGGGCCGACGTCTGCATCCTTCCCTATGTCGAAGCAAGCCAATCGGGCGTGGCGCCAATGAGCTTCAAGCGCGGACGAACTGTGATCGCCACCCCGGTCGGCGGGCTGCCGGAACAAATCCGTGATGGCGAGACCGGTATTCTTACCGAGAATATCTCCTCTACAGCGCTTGCCGCCGCGATCCGACACCTGGCCGAGGACCGGAATTTGATGAACCGTCTTGGGATGAACGCGTTGCATCACGCCGAGACGGAGATCGGCTGGGCGGCACTGGCACCACGTTTCGACGCCGCGCTGAAGGCCCTTAGAGCGAGCAAGGCGTAGGACAACTAGACTTAGCTTGGGACAAACGCTAACAACGCACCGCAAAACGCGCCTGTCGAACCCAACCACAACTGCCGCTACGTCAGTTCACGGGGAGTAATATGAGTCTGCCGGCTTTGGGCGATATCCGCATTGGCATTATCGGTCTTGGCTATGTCGGCATGCCGCTTGCCGTGTATCTCGCGCGGCATTTTCCCGTCATCGGCTTCGACATCGATGCAAGCCGCATCGACGAGTTGCGCAAGGGCTACGACCGTA
Source organism: Alphaproteobacteria bacterium (assembly GCA_016869535.1). GTDB lineage: Bacteria > Pseudomonadota > Alphaproteobacteria > Rhizobiales > Methyloligellaceae > Methyloceanibacter. The sequence continues at coordinate 24,544 of VGDX01000018.1, forward strand.
CCAACGAAGTGACGGAGGAAGAATTCGCGTCCGCCAAGTCGCTCGGCTTCAGCGTCAACATTGCTGATCTCAAGGGATGCAATTTTTATATTGTTACAGTACCCACGCCGGTCGACCAAGCTAAGCGGCCTGATCTGAGTGCGCTTATCACCGCGAGCCGCGCCGTGGGATCGGTGCTGGGCAAAGGCGATGTGGTTGTCTATGAATCAACGGTGTTTCCCGGCGCCACCGAAGAAGTCTGTGTGCCGGAATTGGAGAAGTCCTCCGGCCTCAAGTTCAATCGCGATTTCTTTGCCGGTTATTCGCCCGAGCGCATCAACCCGGGCGATCTGACGCATCGTCTGCCTGATATCATCAAGGTCACTTCCGGTTCGACGCCCGAAGCTGCCGATCTTGTCCATGCCGTCTACGCCAAGGTGATTACCGCCGGCACGCATGGGGCGAGCTCGATACGCGTGGCGGAGGCGGCGAAGGTGATCGAGAATATCCAGCGCGACGTGAACATCGCATTGATCAACGAGCTTGCCATGCTGTTCAAGGAACTAGGGCTCGAGACACGCGAGGTACTAGAAGCGGCGGGCACCAAATGGAACTTCCAGCCGTTTCGCCCCGGCCTTGTCGGCGGGCACTGCATCGGGGTCGATCCCTATTATCTCACCTATAAAGCGGAATCGATCGGCTTCCATCCGCAGATGATCCTCGCGGGACGCCGCATCAATGACGGCATGGCCGCCTTCGTCGCGAACGATGTGATCAAGACCATGCTCAAGCGCAAGCAGAGCATCGACGACGCGCGCATTCTGGTCATGGGCTTCACCTTCAAGGAGAACGTGCCAGACACGCGCAATACCAAAGTGGCCGACCTCGTGCGAGCCTTGCGCGAATTCGTCGAAGAGGTGGTGATTTACGATCCGATGGCCGATAAGGCACTCGCGAAGCACGAATATGGCATCGACCTCACCAATAAGCTGCCGAGCGGCCCGTTCGATGCCATCATCCTTGCCGTCAAGCACACGCCGATCGCCGAAATGGGCGAGCCGGGCATCAAGGAACTGCTCAAACCTGGCGGTCTCATCTACGATCTCAAGGACATCTTGCCGCCGTCAGTCAGTCACGCGCGAATCTAGGGTTGTAAAGCCTTGTCTTACCTTGTTTGATTACTGATTGGCGATGTTGAAAGGCGCTGTCTAAAGCCCCATCTACGCGGCGGCCTTGGGCCGTGGGCAAAATCGAGGGCTGAATCATGAAAATCTGCATGGTCGGGGCCGGTTATGTCGGTCTCGTTTCTGCTGTTTACTTTTCTGAATTCGGTTGGACGGTTACTTGCATCGACAAGGAATCCGACAAGATCGAGCAGCTGCGTCAGGGACAGCCCCATATCTATGAGCCGGGCCTAGACGAGTTGCTGCTCCGTAACCTGAAGATGGGCCGGCTCAGCTTTTCCACCGAGCTAGGACCGGCGGTTCGCGATGCCGATCTCATTTTGCTCGCCGTCGGTACGCCGATGCGCCGAGGCGACGGACACGCCGATCTCAGCTTTGTTTACCAAGAAGTGGAAGAACTTGCGCCGCATCTCAACGGCTTCACGACGATCGTCACCAAATCAACAGTGCCGGTCGGCACCAGCCGCGAGATCGAACGGCGTTTGAAAAAGCTCCGGCCCGATGCCGATTTCGCCGTCTGTTCCAATCCCGAATTCTTGCGTGAAGGATCGGCGCTTTACGACTTCATGCATCCGGATCGCGTGCTGGTCGGCTGCGACGAACCGCGCGCCAAGGCGCTGATGGAGCGCCTCTATCATCCGATCTTCTTGCGTGATGCGCCGGTCATGTTCGTGAGTCGCGAATCGGCGGAACTCGCCAAATATGCCGCCAACGCCTTCCTCGCCATGAAGATCAGCTACATCAACGAAATCGCCGATCTTTGCGAGGCGCTCAAAGCCAACGTCCAGGAAGTTGCATCGGCGATCGGCGCCGATGGGCGTATCGGTGACAAATTCCTCCATTCCGGTCCCGGGTATGGCGGCTCTTGTTTTCCCAAGGATGTCGCCGCCCTGATCCGCACGGCGCGGGAGGCGCGTTCGCCTCTGTCGCTGATCGAGCAGGTTCAGACGGTCAATACGGAACGGAAAATCGCCATGGCGAGCCGGGTAGAGCGTGCGGCGGGAGGGTCACTCGCCGGCAAGACGGTGGCCGTGCTCGGATTGGCGTTCAAGCCCGAGACCGACGACATCCGCGATGCGCCAAGCCTTATTGTGATTCCCATGCTGCAAGAGCGTGGCGCCACCATCAGGGCCTACGATCCACATGCCCGCGAGAATGCCGAACCCCTCCTGCCGGGCGTCGTCTGGTGCGACGATGCGCTTAAAACCGTCGAAGGTGCCGACATCACCGTAATGCTCACTGAGTGGAACGAGTTTCGTGCGCTCGAATTCGACGATTTGAAGGCTCGCATGCGCGGTGATGTGCTCGTCGATCTGCGTAATATGTATGAGCCGACCGAGGTCCGTGAAGCGGGCCTTACCTATGCGAGCATCGGCCGTTAAGCTTCTGCTTCTGCACTACTCGGACCGACAGACTGCGGCTTGTTCTGCGGGACTTTTCCGCGTAGGAGCGGTTTAGGGTCTAAGCGCATGGCCGCATTCAAGGTCGAGATCGTCGTTGTCGGCGCGGGTGTGATCGGCCTTGCCATCGCCCGGTCGCTTGCCTTGCGAGGCCGCGAGGTTCTCGTTCTGGAGAGGGAGCGGGGCATCGGCTATGGCGGCTCCTCGCGGAATAGCGAGGTGATCCATGCCGGTCTTTATTATCCGACCGGGAGTCTCAAGGCGCGGCTGTGTGTCGCCGGCCGCGAGGCACTCTATCGTTACTGCGCCGAACGAAGCATTCCACATCAACGCTGCGGCAAGCTCGTCGTCGCCACCGAGGCAAACGAGGATGAGGCTGTGCAGGCGCTATATAAGAAGGCGCAAGCCAATGGCGTGGATGACGTCGAACTGATCGGCGCCGAGCGTCTCAAAGTGCTTGAACCTCATCTTCGCGGGACGAGCGCGCTGATTTCCCCTTCAACCGGCATCGTCGATTCCCATGCTCTGATGCTGTCCTACCAAGCCGATGCCGAAGCGGCAGGCGCGACGCTCTCCTTCCTGACGCCCGTTACCGGCGCTGGTGTGGTGGGCGAGGCGATTGAGCTTCGCACCGGCGGCACCGAAGCCGCAGAGATCGAAGCCGAGCTCGTGATCAACGCCGCCGGTCTTGATGCCTGGGATTTTTCCTCCCGTCTTGAGGGACTCGAGGCCGGCACCATCCCGCCGAAATATCTGGCCAAGGGAAGCTACTTCACGCTCACGGGAAAGGCGCCTTTTCGCCACCTGATCTACCCGGTACCTGAGCCGGGAGGCCTTGGCGTCCACCTCACCTTCGATCTCGGCGGGCAGGCGCGCTTTGGACCCGACGTCGAATGGATCGACCGCATCGACTACGACGTCGAGCCCAAGCGCTGCGAGGGCTTTTATGCCGCCATCCGCAAGTATTGGCCGGAGCTTCCCGACAACAGCCTGCAACCCGCCTATTCCGGCATCAGAGGCAAGACCAGGGGGCGGGGCGAGGCGGCCGGAGATTTTGTCATCCAGGGGCCGGATCAGACCGGTCTGAAGGCCTATATTGCCCTCTATGGCATTGAATCTCCTGGACTAACTGCCTCACTGGCGATCGCCGACCTGGTGACGCGAATGCTCCTCGGCAGTCCGGTCGAATGAGCCTTCCCGAGTCTCTTGCCCGTGACCATTCCCTGCTATTGTGGGCACCTCACAAAGCTTAATGCCGCCGTAGTACGCGGTGAGCTCGAAGCGCCCAAGCGCTACGACCCCCTTCTTGAGGTTCTATGGCAGCGAGGCGCGGCGCACGAGCGTGCCTATGTCGCGCACCTGGAAGCCGCAGGCCTGGACGTTGCGCTAATGAACGCTGACGACGTCGTCCTCAACATCCTTGCCCGCCAGCGTGATCCTGGCCCGCCGGCCACCATCCTCACACCGGCGGCGCTGACATTGCGCCATGCGCCGAACGCCGACTGTGCCCGTTATGACAACCTCAGGAGCACCATCTGATGGAACGATCCCAACTCTTCGACCTCATGGGCGAGCTCAAGCTCTACGGCATGAAGGCCGCCTTCGACGAGATCATGGCCACGGCCGTCAAACGCCAGCACGAACCCCAGCGCATCGTCGCCGACCTGCTCAACGCCGAGATCAACGAGAAGCAGGCGCGCTCGATCAAGTACCAGCTCACCATCGCCAAGCTGCCGCTCGCCAAGGACCTCGACGGCTTCCAGTTCGCGGGCACGCCGATCAACGAGACGTTGGTGCATGACCTCGCCGGCGGCGGCTTCATCGCCCAGCAGCGCAACGCCGTGCTGATCGGCGGCACCGGCACCGGCAAGACCCATCTCGCCATAGCCATCGCCAGAAGCTGCATCCGCTCAGGCGCCCGCGGCCGGTTCTACAACGTCGTCGATCTCGTCAACCGGCTCGAGACCGAGACCCGCAACGGACGCCAAGGTCGGATCGCCGATCATCTGACGCGCATGGACTTCGTCATCCTCGACGAACTGGGCTATCTGCCCTTCGCTCAATCCGGCGGGCAGCTCCTGTTCCACCTCGTCAGCCGGCTCTACGAGCGCACCTCGATCGTCGTCACCACCAATCTCGCCTTCGGGGAATGGCCGAGCGTGTTCGGCGACGCCAAGATGACCACCGCGCTGCTCGATCGACTGACCCACCACTGCGACATCCTCGAGACCGGCAACGACAGCTGGCGCTTCAAGAGCCGGGCCGACGATCACACGCAAACTCGCGCTCGCCCCGCCTCCGCAACCCCGGCCAGCTCCGACGGGGCGAGCGCTACCGTCCGAACCCGTCGCTCAAGTGGGTCAAAATTGGACGCCGATCGAGGGTCAAATTTGGAAGCCGATTGACACCGGGATTTTTCCGACTAGGGTGAATAAGCCGCTTGCGTACTTTCCTTCTAGCTGAGAGTGGCGCAGGCGAATCGGTGTAATCTGTGCACGCGCCGGAATCGCTTCTGCGCGGCGGACAGGGCGTTCGGCAAGCGGGGGCAATCGATGCGAACCGGAACGGGGGCGATTGGCGTTGCGCTCGCCTGCGCACTTCTTTGCAGTCTGTTCGTCTCCACAGCGCGGGCCGGCGAGACCGGGCTCAGGCAAGGCTTCTTCTACGCCGGCGCGGGCGGCAGCTTCAATTGGAGTCAGTTCGACCAGGCGCTCCAGGGCGTTTCCGGCATCACCGAGGTGGTGATCGGGCCGCAAGTTCTCGCCGAGGGGCAGGCGGGCGGTCCCTATTTCAATTTCGACCGCGACGAGTCCGGCTTCGCCCCCGATTTCCAGGCCGGCTATATCGCCCCGCTCGGCGGCGCTTGGCAGGGCGGGCTGAAGTTCACCTACCGCTACGCCAACATAGATTCCAGCGAGAGCGTCAGCATCCCGCAAGCCGGGTCCGTCAGCACGTTGCCGCCGCTGCCGCCGGACACCATCGACTTCACCGGCTTCGTGCCGATCCGCAAGGCGGAAATGGAGCTGAAGCATCAGTTCGCCTTCCTGGCGACCATCGGGCGGACTTACGGCAAGACGATGCTCTATGCCGGCGCCGGGCCGGCGCTATTCGGCACTGAGACCAAATTCATCGACGCCATGTGCTTCGCCACCATCAACGGCAATCTCATCAATGTATGCGGCGCGTCCTATAGCTACCGCAGCGAGGACTGGGTCTGGGGCGGCGCGGCGCAGATCGGCGCGACCTACGAGCTCGGCCCGCGCTGGTTCCTGGATCTCAACTACACCTTCGCGCGCTCGAGAAAGTTCAAGCTCAGCTACGCGATAGACTTCGACAACGATACCGGCGTGGCGACCAGCGAAGGCAGCGGCACCTTGAACGCGCGCCAGCAGATCACCAACCAGGCCGTGGCGCTGACCGTCAACCGCCGCTTTTGAGGGTGGTTGCGCGGAAGGTCGCCTAGTAGGTGTTTGCGCGCGATCCTTGGCGCACAGTTCACCGAGAAGGAGGGTGAGCGCCTTATCGCCCGAGCATACAATCCCGCCCTTGATGAAAAGGAAAACGCAAAGCGCGTTCGCAATCTTGTCACGCAGATTAGAACAATGGCGCAGGACAAGGATTCGGCCTCGAGATATTTCGAACAGAACGGCACGCTTGAAGGTTGGACTCCCGGCCAAGCCAATTCATTTGCTATGTCTCCTCGATCATCTCCGGACTCGGCGCATGATAGGCCGTGAACTTTTCCGATTGCTGAAGGAGATGGGCGAATGTGCCGGTGCCGCACCGTCCGGTCGACAGCATAAAAACAGCAGACTGCACTATTATTCTCCTGGGGACGGATTTGCGGGCAAGCTTCTTCGCCGCAGGTTTAGTGCAGGCGAATTATTGAGGCAATGCAATATACTCGGCTAAACAGGCCAAGGTTGTTTGCCGCTGGGCCGTTTCTTGCGAAGAGTTCAGAAGCACGCGGGCGAAAACCATAAGAACCGAGCACGCCAAGACCGTTGTTGACCGATCATTCAAATATCCCCGCGCCGTCGCGAAGTGATCCTCCCCCACTGAAGTTCTCTAATCGCGGGTGTCAA
>VGDX01000019.1 GCA_016869535.1 Alphaproteobacteria bacterium
CGGCGGGCCAAGCCGCTGTGCCGATCTTCGGCGAGATCGAGACCGTGTGGCTCGCGCGCTGCTTCGGCTTGGCCGTCATCAGCGGGCTTTTCTTGTGGCGACCAACGAAGTCACCGTTGACGCTGCGCTGGCTCCCCCTGCTCGCCTTTATGGGCCTGCTCGACGTCATCGTGCTCGGCACTATTGTCGCCACCGGCAATTGGCCCGAACCGGCCTTCGCCACTGTCGTGTCCTCGGCCTTTGGCGCGGTTACCGTGCTCTTGGCGCGGTTATTCCTGAAAGAGTTGATCGCGCCCGCCCAGCTTGGGGGCATGGCCCTGATCTTCGGCGGAGTCGGCGTGCTGGCCGGGCTGTAAGAGGGTTGCCATAGACATTTCTCGGCGGCAAATATCTGCACTCCGAGTTAAATGAGCGAATCCTGGAGATCTTCATGCAATACCTGATCGCCGTGTCGATTGCCGCGCTGTTCCTTGCAGGCTTGAGTCCGAGCCTGCGCGCCGCCTCAGAGAAATGCCATATCGGCGACGCATCGCGTTGCCTGACAACGCCAGGGTGCCATTGGGACTACAACAAGCGTGGCTGCTACGAAGGCCAAGCCCCGAAGCAGGATGCCTGCGCGGCGCATGAAGACCCCAACATCTGCAATACGAACAAGACGCTCAATTGCGGTTGGAACGAAGAGGCCAAGAAATGCCAAACGAAGTCCGGCTGACCCGGCGGACGGCCTGCCTCCTTACTTGAACCGCTCGAGAAAAATCGAACTGGGGAAATGCCCTGGCGCAGAAGCGACGCCGCCGTCGTTTTTCATGGGATTATAGCGGGGCAAGATTTTCCTAAGCTCCGGCTGGCGCTCATGATGCAGCATGGAGAGCGAGCACAAGATACGAAAATCTGAATTCAAGGAGAGAAAGGCCAGCAGCAGCGCGGTCTCGTGAGGAAAGAACAGACTCTCCTGCAAGATATTGGGGTCGTAATCGTAAGGGAAGGTGATGTCGTGGAAATGGACCTGCACGCCTTCGCCGAGATTCGGCAGCCACTCGAGAACAATCCGCGTGACCTCGCCCGCCGGTCCCAGACTGTGAGTGGAATCGACGAAAAGAAGATCGCCCTCTCCGAGTCGCGATACGATCCCCGCATCGATCTCTTCGGCCCGCTTGGCAATCAGATCGATCTTGCCCTCCCGCGCCAGTCTCTCGAGAAACGCCGTCGGGTAGGGATCGATGCAGCAGAGCGACGGCTGGTAGCCTGCTTCTTTCGCGGCCTGAAGGATGACCGACGTCGATACTCCGGCACCAATCTGGATGATGGCCTTGGGGCGACGGCTTAGGATATAGGCGTACAGCACTTCGGCCTCCATCGGACCGAAACCTTCAGCGCCGTTTTCTTTGCAGGCGCGTGCATAGATCGCCGCAAGATCGGGAGCCTTAACGCGCAAAATCCTCCGCGCGAATTCGACCTGCTTGTCGCAATCATTCCCCTGAACGTGCGTCATGGCGTAAGGCCTGCGCCATGCCAGGTTCCTTCGCAGCTTTCCGATGTCGGGAATTTCCGAATAGAAATGGCGGGGCAGGATATCGACGCCGAAACTCTGACCGAGAACGAAGATTCGGCGGAGGAGCTGCTTCAGCTGCTTCTTCATTTCAATTCTGAAGTAACTCACTTTTACGGAGATGTCGCATCTGTGGCCGGACTTGACCGTATTTGCACCGCGGTCACCGCGGATCGCAAGGCAGGATGCAGGAGCCTAGCAACCACTTCGTTTCCTGCTGGGGAGACGAGAGATGGCGCGCCCGAAGAGATTCGAACTCCTGACCCCCAGATTCGTAGTCTGGTGCTCTATCCAGCTGAGCTACGGGCGCTTTGACCGTTGTCCGCCAAGGATGCGGGATCGGCGAAACGAGGCTCGCCAAGGATATCGGCGGCTCGAACTGCCTAGGTAATGCCTTGGACAAACGAAGGCAAGTTCGGAACAATTGCCAGAATACCGCCGTTTTTTCTAAGCAATGCTGCAAGGACATTCATTGGAGGATAAATCGATGCAGTCTGGTCTTTTTCTACGTAAAACCGTGGCCGCTTTAATCGTGGCCCTTTTTGCCATCGTCTCAATCCCGGTTTCCGCCTCGGCCGCCAGCGAGTTCGAAGGCACCTGGAATGTCCAGGACACCAAGGGTCAGCCTTTCCAGATCACCCTTTCGCCAGACGGCACCGCCAAGGGCGACCGGGCCGGTGAAGGCCTGGCGGGCAAGTGGAAAGCGAACGAGAAGCGCGCCGTGATCAAATGGGATACCGGCTGGACGACCAAGATCGTCAAGAAGGGCGATACCTACCAGAAGCAGGCTTACGAGAAAACGCCTGCCAAGGGTGAACCGACCCACGCGTCCGAAGCGGAAAAGGTGCAGTAGGCTTTATTCAGGCGCGCCGTCGTCGCATTCCCTCGAGATCGACGACCGCATCGGGTATCGACACGCGGAAGGTGGCGCCGCCCTCGTTATTGACGAGGGCGATCTGCCCCCCATGGGCTTGCACCAGCTCGGCGGCGATGGCCAGTCCAAGGCCAGAGCCGCCTTTCCGCGCGACACTCTGAAAGGCCTCGAACAGATGCGATCTTGCCTTCTCCGGCAAGCCCGGTCCTGTGTCTGCCACCTCGACGATCGTTACCGAGCCCTCGCGGCGTCCTGATACGGCGATTTCGCCCCTGGCATCGCCCTCGCTCTCCAACGCCTGCACGGCGTTGCGGCAAAGATTGCTCATGACGCGATAGAGCTGATCGCGATCTGCGTCGATTTCGAGCGCGGCGTCGATGGTGACCATCCAATCGATGCCCGGTCGCGGCAGCCCGAGACTGTCGCCCACTTCCGCCACGAGCGGCGCAAGGGCAAATCGCTTACGCCGTGGCGGCGCTTCATGCGCCTGGCCGAAATCAAGTGTATGAGCGCAGAGCCTGATCGCGCGATCGAGCGAGGCGATCAGCTTCGGCACGAGACGCTGCACAGTCGGGTCCTTCACCGTGCGCAAACGGTCCGAGAGGAGCTGCGCGCTCGACAGCATATTGCGCAGATCGTGGCTGATCTTGCTCACGGCAAGGCCGAGCGCGGCGAGCCGGCTCTTCTGAGTGAGCGTTTCCGAGAGTTCGTGCTGCATGGCGGAGAGCTCGCGTTCGGCTGTGCCGATCTCGTCGCGCCGCCCCGACGGAGTGATGATCCGGGTCGGATCCTCGGGACGCTCCCGGAAGCGCACGATGTTCTTGGTTAGCCCGGTCATCGGTTTGACCAGGAGCCAATTGAGCGAAAGATAGAGAAGTGCGGCGGTAATGATCGAGATGATGATCGACAGGCCGAGGATGTCGAGACCGTAGCGGATCATCGCCGCCTTGAGCGTTTCCTCGCCCATGACCACGTCGATGAATTCATCCTTGTTTAAGCCTGGCTCGCCGATGACGCGGACAACACGATCCTTCGGGCTGACATAAACCATGAGCGCGTCAGCGATGAGAGTCACCCACGAGGCATTGCGCAGATCGTAGGTCGCATCGACCTCGGCCGGCATGTCCATCTCGATGACCAGGACGCGGGCATTGGCGCGTTTCACCGAGATGGCCTTCACCATGGCATTCTTGAGGAGTTCGTCGCGGAGCATGGTCGGCAACTGGCCGCCTGGCGCAGCTTCAGCGGCGAGCGAAGCAATCTGCGCCGTGCCAAGCCGCTCCATCAGCCATTGCTTGCGGAAGTTGGAGACAGAGGGCGCGAATACCAGCACCTCGGCGAGCATGACGAAGAGCACAGTCAGCAGCAGCAGCTTGGCCGAAAGCCCTGGCGCGCGGGCCGGCGCCTTGCCGCTGGCCTGGCTCTCATCGTGAGAGGTGACACTCATGATCGGCGCTCGCGTTATCTGCCAATATTAGCTGGAAACGGCAGTAAAATATCAGGAATTGATGCGTTAGCCTAACCGGCGCAGAAGCCTGATCAGGCTCCGCCTCCAACCCTTGGCCAATTTGGTCAAATAGTAGGCGTAGACCGCCCGCTTGGAGAGCTCGGACAGGGTCGGATAGGGTAAAACCAGCGACACCAGGTCGCCGATCTTGATGTCCTTGGCCATGGCCATGACCCAGAACTGGATCAATTCGCCAGCCTGCGCGCCGACAATGGTGCAGCCGAGAATGGTGCCATCGCGCTTGGTGATGACCTTGATGAAGCCTTCCGTCTCGCGCTCGCACTGGGCGCGGTCGATATCGGCATAGGGCCAGCGATAGATACGAATGCGGCGGCGCCAGTAACGCGCATGCGCTTCAGTTTCGGTGATCCCGACCTGCGCAAGCTCGGGCATGGTGTATATCAGCCGTGGGATGGTTGCCGCGCTGACGTCGGGCTTCTGCCGGAACAGTGCGTTCCTGATCACGATGCTGGCATGAAAGGTGGAACGATGGCTGGATTGCTCGCCGCCGATCACATCGCCGATGGCATAGACGCGGCGATTGGTGGTCTTGAGCTGCTCGTTCACTTTGATTCCGTGTTCCCCAAAAGCAATTCCGGCGCGCTCGAGGCTAAGCGTCCTCAAATTCGGTTTGCGTCCCGCCGCGACCAGAAGATGAGTCCCCTTGACGATGACAGTTTCGTTGTCCTTGTGGAAATGCACGGCAACGCCCTGCCCCGAACGCTCAACCTTTTCCACCCGCGCGTTGGGATAGAGCATGATCTGGGTGTCCTCCAGACGCTTGAGGAGGACGGCGATCGCTTCCGGATCTTCGTTGGGCAGAATATCGCCCGTGTCGAAGATGGTGACATGGGAGCCGAGCATGCTGTGAGCCTGGCCAATCTCTAGTCCAAAGGGACCACCTCCCAGGATGATGAGATGCTGGATCCTTTCGCTCACGTCGAAGATCGTCTCATTGGTGAGATAGGGAACTTCGTTGAGCCCAGAAATCGACGGAATGATCGGCGTCGATCCCGTGGCAATGACGAATCGGCGGGCGCGGACCAGCACACGGCCGGCTTCCACGGTGTTCTTGTCGAGAAAATTCGCATTTGCCTGAATCACGCGAACGCCGAGTCCTGTGAAGCGCTCGATGGAATCGTTCGGCGCGACGGCGGAGATCACACCGTGCACATGATCATGGACACCTCGATGGTCGACCTGCGCCTCGATCACGTCGATCCCGAATGACGCAGCGGTACGCACGGCATCGGCGCGCTTGGCGGCTGCAAGCAAGGCCTTGGACGGTATGTCGCCGTAATTGAGGTGGTCGCCGCCCATGCGGCCTTTTTCAATAAGCACCACCGGTACGCCGAACTGGGCGGCAGACGCCGCGACGGCCAGGCCTCCTGCGCCCGCGCCGATGACACAGAGGTCGGGGTTCAATACTTCTTCCATGACCGATCGTTTCCCCTTCCTCTGCCTTCGAGCCTTCCACGATTATCTAACTTTGACGCGCGTTCACAACTGTCCCCAAGGCAATTAAGGCAGGGCCTCCAAGGGGCTGATTTGACTTGACCCGAACCGGCACCTATAAGCCGCCGGAACCTTGGTTTTCTTGACTTCTCGTGCCAGCACCGCGCGAGGCCGGAGCGACGCAAATGAAGCGCACCTATCAACCATCGCGGCTTGTCCGCAAGCGGCGGCACGGCTTCCGCGCCCGCATGGAAACGAAAGCAGGCCGCAAGGTGCTCGCCAGGCGCAGGGCCAAGGGACGCAAGCGCCTATCGGCCTGACGCCGGTACGTGCCTTGCCGGTAACGACTATAGGACGTCTCAAAACACGCGCAGAATTTCTTTATGTGCGAGGGGGATCGCGTTTTACGGTGCCGTCCTTTGTGCTCCAAGCGCGTAGGCGACCCGACAGCGAGGACAAAGGGCGAAATCTCGCCCGTTTCGGCTTCACCGCAAGCAAGACCCTCGGCAACGCCGTACTTCGCAACCGGGCACGCCGCAGGCTCAAGGAAGCGGTGCGGCTAACTGCCCCAAGCCATGCCGAGGGAGGCTATGATTATGTTTTGATCGCGCGGACGGGCACGGTAAAACGGCCTTTCACCGATCTGATCAAGGACCTTGAACGTGCGCTTGGTAAGGTGCACGAGCCTCCCGCAGCTAAGACGCGCTGACTACCCTGAACGCCAGGCCTTCCGCCGACGCCCCTGGACCCGACGGCCCTTGAGCTGAGAGCCCTATGGACGACCATAATCGCAATTTCATCCTGGCTATCGTTCTGTCGATGGCGGTGCTCTTCGCCTGGCAATATTTCTTCCTGCCGCAGCACGACATGCAGAAGCCGGCAGAGCAGCCTCAGGTCGAACAAGGTCCGCCGCAACCGCGACCCGAAGGCGTAACCCCCGGCACTACCGCACCACAATCCCCTGGCGGCGTTGCCGGACTGACCCGTGAGGCGGCGCTCGACGCTTCGCCACGCGTCGCCATCGATACCGCAAGCCTTAAAGGCTCGATCGCCTTGAAGGGCGCGCGCATCGACGACCTCATCTTGAAGGACTATCGCGTCACCGTCGAGCCCAACAGTCCGAATGTCGTTCTGCTATCACCGGCCGGCGGCCCGCAAGCCTATTACGCGGAGCATGGCTTCGTATCGGCCGGAGGCAGCGATTCCGCGCTACCTGCCGGCGACACGTTATGGACGGCGGAAACGCAGGGACCTCTGACCGAAGATTCGCCTCTCACGCTAACCTATGACAATGGCGATGGTCTCGTCTTCACCCGCACGATCGCGGTCGACGACAAATATATGTTCACGATCACCGACAAGGTCGTGAACAATGGCTCGGAGGCCGTCACGCTTTATCCTTACGCGCTCGTCTCGCGTCACGAGCTGCCGCACATCGAGAACTTCTTCATCCTGCATGAAGGCCTGATCGGGGTGCTCAACGACAGTCTGCAAGAGATCAGCTATTCGAGTGCGGTGGAGGATCCGCCTACCACCTTCCAAAGCCAAAGCGGCTGGCTCGGGATCACCGATAAATATTGGACAACGGTGGTCATCCCTGAGCAGGGTAAAACCTTCGACGCCAAATTCCTCGGCAACAAGACCGGCGAGCGCGAGCGCTTCCAGACCGACTATCTCATGGGCGCGCTGACCGTTTCGCCCGGCGGCACCGCCGACGTTCAAGGCAGGGTTTTCGCCGGCGCCAAGGAAGTCAACACGATCGACAGTTACGCAGAATTATACGCCATTCCCAAATTCGATCTCTTGATCGACTGGGGTTGGTTCTACTTCCTCACCAAGCCGCTGTTTTTCGCCCTCGATTATTTCTATCGGCTCGTCGGCAATTTTGGCGTGTCCATCCTCATTGTCACGGTGCTCATCAAGCTCGTGTTCTTCCCGCTCGCCAACAAATCCTATGTGGCGATGAGCAAGATGAAGAAGCTCGCGCCCGAGATGCAACGCATCAAGGAACGCTATGCCGACGACAGAGTGCGCCAGCAGCAGGCGATGATGGAGATGTACAAGAAGGAGAAGGTGAACCCGGCCTCGGGCTGCCTGCCCATTCTCATCCAAATCCCGATCTTTTTTGCGCTCTACAAGGTGCTGTTCGTCACCATCGAGATGCGGCATGCGCCCTTCTTCGGCTGGATCCAGGATTTGTCGGCGCCCGATCCGACGTCGATCTTCAATTTGTTCGGCCTGATCCCCTGGGAGCCGCCTCTGTTCCTGATGATCGGCATTTGGCCGATCATCATGGGCGTCACCATGTGGGTGCAGATGAAGCTCAATCCGGCTCCGCCGGACCCCATCCAGGCCAAAATTTTCACCTGGATGCCGGTGTTCTTCACCTTCCTGCTCGCCTCGTTCCCCGCCGGTCTCGTGATCTATTGGGCGTGGAACAATTTCCTGTCGATCCTCCAGCAGGCGGCAATCATGAAACGGCAGGGCGTGGACATTCCGCTGCTCGAGAATCTCGGCGTCAAAAACAACAAGAAAAACGCCAAGAGCGAGACCAAGGAAGAAACCAAAAGCTAGCTCTTGTCATCTCCGGATAAAGACAAGTCCGTCGTTAAACTCTATTGGATGCCCCGGAGTGAGACAGACGTGGGCACAACAGCAAATCAGGAATTCACTTCGGCCGAGGTCGCCAGCGGCGAGGCGCTGTTCAAGCGTCCCTGCGTGTTTGTCAAGGGTGTCGTCCGCATAGAGGACTTGCCGAAGGACGACCGCACCGAGATCGCGTTTGCTGGGCGCTCCAATGTCGGCAAGTCGAGCCTGATCAACGCGCTTGTTGGCCAAAAGGCGCTTGCACGGGTCTCGGTCACGCCGGGACGCACGCGCGAACTGAATTTCTTCAGGCTCGACGCGGAGGACGCACTCAATCTCGTGGACATGCCTGGTTACGGCTATGCCCGTGCCGCCAAGGCGCAAGTGAAAGGCTGGACACGGCTGATCGGCGATTACTTGAAAGGCCGCCGCGCGCTGAAACGCGTTTACCTGCTGATCGACGCGCGGCACGGCATCAAACCCAACGACCGCGAGACCATGAAGCTGCTCGACGAGGCCGCGGTCTCCTATCAGGTGGTGCTGACCAAGGCCGACAAGCCCAAGGCTACGGAACTGGCTGAAGTCGAAGCCAAGGTCGCTGCGGAGCTGACCAAGCATCCGGCGGCTTATCCACAGCTTCTCACCACCTCCGCCCGCACCGGCTTAGGGCTCCCGGAGCTCCGTGCCGCCATCGCCAGCCTCGCAAATCGCGTTGTGTCGTGAGGCTTTGCGCCGCTATAAGCGGCACGTGAGCAAGACCAAGACATCCCCGGTTAGGTCCAAGGACCTCCCCTCCCCGAAGCAAACCCCGGCGGCGGGTGTGGCGGAGGTGCTCGCCTCGGTGCACGCCAAGGCCAAGGTGCTTTCCGAGGCGCTGCCTTATATGCAGCGCTACGACCGCAAGACGGTGGTGGTGAAATATGGCGGGCACGCCATGGGCGACCCGGCGCTTGCAAAAGACTTCGCCCGCGACATCGTGCTGATCAAGCAGGCGGGCGTGAACCCGATCGTGGTGCATGGCGGCGGTCCGCAGATCGGCTCCCTGCTCGAGCGGCTAAACATCAGGAGCGAGTTCAAGGGCGGTTTGCGTGTCACCGACCGCGCCACCGTCGACGTGGTGGAGATGGTGCTGGCCGGTTCGGTCAACAAAGAGATCGTCACCGCCATCAACGGGCAAGGCGGCAAAGCGGTCGGCATCTCCGGCAAGGACGCCAACCTGATGCGGGCGACACGGCTCGAACGGCGCTGGCGCGATCCCTCATCCAATATCGAGGAGATAGCCGATCTCGGCTATGTCGGCGAGCCGGCTGCCGTCGATACGCATATCATCGACGTGATCATCAATTCCGATCTGATCCCGGTGGTGGCGCCGATCGGCGTCGGTCCCGATGGGGAAACGTTCAACATCAACGCCGATACTTTTGCCGCGGCGCTCGCCACCGCGCTCAAGGCGAAGCGCCTGCTGCTGCTTACTGACGTCGAAGGCGTGCTCGGCAAGGATGGGCAGCTGATCAAGTCTTTGACCACGGCGGAGGCGCAAGCCCTGATCGAGGACGGTACCATTACCGGCGGCATGATCCCCAAGATCGAGAGCTGCATCGATGTGATCGCCGAGGGCGTTGAGGGCGTGGTCATCATCAACGGCAAGGTGCCGCATGCGGTGCTGCTCGAACTGTTCACCGAGCACGGCGCCGGCACGCTGATCGAGAGGCGGCGTCGCAAAAGCGACCCGAGGGCTTCGGCATGAACCGCTTTGATCATGTCGAGACCTGGGTGTTCGATCTCGACAACACGCTCTATCCCAGCGCGTGCAATCTCTTTCCGCAGATCGACCGGCGCATGGGGGAATTCATCGCCGAGAATCTGGGCATTCCGCTGGAGGAAGCACGACGCCTGCGCGAGAGCTATTATTACGAGCACGGCACGACCCTCTCAGGCCTCGTGCAACTCCACGATGTCTCGCCGCATGATTTTCTCGACTATGTGCACGACATCGATCTGAGCGCCGTCACTGCGGCCCCTGATCTCGTAGCGGCGCTCGAGGCGCTTCCGGGCAGGAAATTCGTCCTTACCAACGCCTCGCGCAAACATGCCGAAGCCGTGATGAATCGTCTTGGACTTGAGCGGAGCTTCGAGGACATTTTCGATATCCATGCCCTCGAGTACATTCACCCCAAACCCATGCGCGAGGCCTTCGACCGCTTCATCAATGCGCATGGCGTGACGCCGTCCCGCGCCGCCATGTTCGACGACCTGCCTGCCAATCTTGAGACTGCGTATGGGATCGGCATGACCACCGTTTTGGTCGATTGTTCCCTGACGGAGCACCCTCAGCATCGGGCGATAAGCGGCTGGACCGATCTGCCGGTCCATATTCACTATCGGACAGATGCATTGGCGCCCTTCCTTGCCGGCATCGGCGCGGGCCTTGCCGAACCATCGGCACCGGAGCAGACCATTCCTCTCAACGGCCAGTTTTGTCTCACCTGAACATGACCCACGATCATCTCAAGACTTTCATCGACAGCGCCTTCGAGCATGCCGGCGAGATCACGCCCGAGACCAAAGGCGTGGTGCGTGATGCCGTCAATGAAACACTCGATCTGCTAGACAGGGGCGAGTTGCGCGTCGCCGAGAAGGTCGGCGGTAACTGGGTGGTGCATCAATGGCTGAAGAAAGCCATCCTGCTTTCCTTCCGCCTGCATGATCCGCACAAGATCGACGGCGCGCCGGATGGCGGCGCCTGGTGGGACAAGGTGCCGACCAAGTTCGCCAAATGGAAGGCCAAGGACTTCAAGGAAGCCGGTTTTCGCGTGGTCCCTGGCGCGATGGTGCGTAGGTCGGCCTATATCGCGCCCGGCGCGGTACTCATGCCTTGCTTCGTCAATCTCGGCGCTCGGGTCGATTCCGGCGCTATGATCGACACTTGGGCCACGGTCGGCTCCTGCGCGCAGATCGGCAAGAACGTGCATCTGTCGGGTGGCGCCGGCATTGGCGGCGTGCTCGAGCCGCTACAGGCAAACCCGGTGATCATCGAAGACCATTGCTTTATCGGCGCCCGCGCCGAGGTGGCCGAAGGCGTCATCGTCGGAGAAGGTTCGGTCTTGTCCATGGGCGTCTATATCGGCCAATCCACCAAGATCATCGACCGCGCCACAGGCTTCGTGCATCAGGGCCGGGTGCCGCCTTATTCGGTGGTGGTCTCCGGAACTATGCCGGGCAAACCTCTGCCCGACGGATCGCCCGGTCCCTCGCTCTATTGCGCCGTCATTGTAAAAACGGTTGATGAGCGCACCCGCGCCAAGACGTCGATCAACGAGCTGCTCAGGGATTGACCTGGCAATAGGCGTGGGGGCGCGATGATCGATCTGAAGCATCTGCTGTTCAGCTTTAGCGGGCGTATCGGCCGACAATATTGGTGGCTTACGAGTCTCGCCGTCGCCTTCATCTCCGGCATGGCGAATGCCGTGATCGAAGTCGCGGCGAAGACCTCCGGCCACGGCGCCTTCGACCCAGAGGCACAGGAATTCGTCCCGTCATGGCCCTATATTGTCGGGATTCTCGCGCTCGGCCTCGTCAATGTCTGGATCAGTTACGCAGTCGCCGCCAAGCGGTTGCACGACCGCGACCGCACCGGCTGGTGGGCAATCGTGCCCTGGCTCGTCATGATTCCGGGAATTGCGGCGATGGTCGGTGCTTCCTCGCTGCCTGAGGATTTGTCTACACTCATGTTCGCCGTAGGTGCGGGCATCGCGCTCGTGGCAATCGCCATGGGGATTTGGCTGCTGATCGAGCTCGGTTTCCTCAAAGGCACTGCAGGCCCGAACCGTTTCGGTCCCGATCCGCTTCCGCCCAAACCGGAAGGTGACGCCGCCCCCAAGCCGGCAGCGAGTTAGACATGGACCTCGTCGATCTCTTGCTCTCCACCGAAGGACGGATCAACCGGCTGCGCTTCTGGATCGGCATGCTCATCGTTATCTTTATCAGCACCGCCCTATACTACTTAATTCTCGCCACAGCCGGTCCAACGCAGACCGGCGTGCTGCTTGCGGTACTCGTGGCCTTCGCGCTCGCTTATCCGTACTATGCCATCATGGCCAAGCGCTTCCAGGATCGCGATAAGCCTGGCCTCTTGGCGCTTCTCGGTATCGTGCCGTACTACACCGTCAATCTGCTCTACACCTTTCGCGTCTTCGATCCCTTCGAGCCCACCGCGCTCTCCCGCATCCTCGATGTCATCATCGCTCTTATCGCCCTGTGGATCCTGGTCGAGCTTGGCTGCCTGAAGGGCAGTGCAGGTCCGAACCGTTATGGGCCCGATCCTTTGGGTCAGCCCAAGGCCGACAGCACGCTTTGCTAGAGACGGGCGCACATCTCCCTTCCGCAGCCCCACCGTTCGGTCTTACAAGATGTCCGGTAGGAGCCCGCAGGAGAGACCGACATGGATCTCGACTACAGATATCTCTACGCCTCGCTCGACGGGCGCATCAATCGGGCGAGATGGTGGGCCGGGAGCCTCCTCCTTCTCGTTCCTTGGGTGCTGATCGAAGCGATATTCGGCAGTTTTACCCTCGGCTCCATTCTGGTCGTGCTCGCGACGCTCGCGGTGGCCTATCCGGCCTATGCTGTCTGCGCCAAACGCTTCCAGGATCGCAACAAGCCGGGTATCACCGCTCTTTACGGTCTCGGGCCCCTGATCTTTGCCATGTTATTGCCGTCTCTCGGCCTAACCGGCACGCCGACGGAGCTGAATGCGGTGGGCTGGATCTGCGCACTGATTACCTGGGGTGTCGGGCTTTGGTTTCTCATCGATCTCGGCATTCTCAAGGGAACCCCCGGCTCAAATGCCTTTGGCGGCGACCCCCTGGTTGCTGTGAGATAAAACGGCCCCGTATGGCCATTATGCCCTCCTGGTGCTGACCCATGAGTGATCTCGACGAAAAGACGCTTGAACTCGCGCAAGGCCTGATCCGCTGTCCTTCGGTCACCCCGCGCGATGCCGGCGCGCTTGGCGTGCTGGTCAAGGCTCTGCGGTCAGCCCGCTTCACTTGCAAGAAACTCAATTTCACCGAGGAAGGCACCGCGCCTGTGGACAATCTTTTCGCCCGGGTCGGCAACGGCTCGCCTCATCTCTGTTTCGCCGGCCATACCGATGTCGTGCCTCCAGGAGACGAGACCGCCTGGCGGCATCCGCCCTTTGCCGCCGAGATCGCCGACGGGCGGCTCTATGGCAGGGGGGCAGCCGATATGAAAGGCGCGATCGCCTGTTTCGCCGCCGCCGCCGTCGACTATGTCAACTCGAGAGAGGGCGAGCTTGGCGGCTCGATCAGCCTGCTCATCACCGGCGACGAGGAAGGGCCTTCGATCAATGGGACCCCCAAAGTACTCGCCTGGATGGATGCGAATGACAACCGTCCCGACCATTGTCTGGTCGGAGAGCCGACCAATACCAAGCGCATCGGCGACGCCATCAAGATCGGCCGGCGCGGCAGCCTGAACGGCACGCTAAGGGTGAGTGGCGTGCAAGGCCATGTCGCCTATCCGCATCTTGCCAGCAATCCGGTCAAGGGACTCGTGCATGCCCTCGCGCACATCTACGACTCGCCGCTCGATTACGGCAGCGCGCATTTTTCGCCGTCCAATTTCGAGGTGACGAGCATCGATGTGGGCAATCCCGCTACCAATGTGATTCCAGCGAGTGCCGAGGCACGCTTCAACGTGCGCTATAACGACCGGCATTCGCCCGATGCTCTCAAGGCGCATTTGCGTGAGAAGATTCAGCCCATTCTGGCCGGCAACGATCTGTCCTTCACCCTCGATTTCGAGCCGCCGAGCCATCAGTTCCTGACGCAACTTGGCGAGCTCGATTCTCTGCTGAGCCAGGCGGTGAACGAGGTCACGGGTCACACACCTATCCTCTCGACCGAAGGGGGCACGTCCGATGCTCGCTACATCAAGGATTATTGTCCGGTGGTCGAATTCGGTCTCCTGACCGAGACCATCCACAAGGTCGATGAGAACGTGCCACTCTCAGATCTGCAACAGCTCACCGCCATCTATCGCCGCTTCATCGAGCTCTATTTCCAGACTTTCGGCGGTCGTAATGCAGGGTGATACCCGCCCGATCGGGGTGTTCGATTCCGGCATGGGCGGGTTGACGGTTTTGCGCGCGCTCGCTGCCCGACTGCCTCATGAGCGCTTCGTCTATCTCGGCGACACGGCGCGGTTGCCTTACGGCACCAAGAGCGCCGATACGGTCAAGGCCTACGCCTTGCAGGCCACACGCCTGCTGCTGACCGAGAACGTGAAACTGGTGGTGATCGCCTGCAACACCGCCTCGGCGGTGGCGCTCAAGGCGCTGACCGAAGCCCTCGCCCCGTTGCCGGTGATCGGCGTGATCGAGCCCGGAGCGCGCGCGAGCGTCGCAGCCACCCGCAACAATGCAATCGCCGTGATTGCCACCGAAGGTACGGTCAAGGGCGGCGCTTACGCGCGCGCCATCGCGGCGCTCAATGGCGATATCCGCATCGTGCAGCAGCCCTGCCAGGTGTTCGTGGCGCTGGCAGAAGAAGGCTGGGCCGATCAGCCTGCAACTTTCGCCGCGGCGAAACATTATCTCGACCCGCTCTTTGCCGGGCCGTCGCCGCCCGATACGCTGGTGCTCGGATGCACCCATTTCCCGGTCCTGGCACAGTCCATTCGCGCGATCATCGGCAGCGGCGTGGCGCTCGTGGATTCGGCCGAGACCACAGCGGCCGAAGTCGCCGAGGCGCTCGCCGGCAAAGGGCTGGCAAGCAATGCAGGCGATGCGTCATCCACCCGGTTCTTCGCCACCGATTCGCCAGAGCGCTTCGCCCGCGTCGGTGCGATCTTTCTCGGTCGGCCGATCGATGTCGCCACGGTCGAGCTGGTCGACCTTCGCGCGCTCTAGCTCAGCCCTTGGGCGGCGGCTCATTGTCGGGCAGCGCTTCCGAATCGTCGATCGGATCCGGATGTTCGAGATCGGCAGGCCCCGGTCTATCCGCCGCCGCAGCCGCTTCGCTCATCAGGCTCTTGAACCATTTGCGCCCAAGCAAAGCGAGAACGGCGAGCAGATAGACGATCGCGCCCCACATGAGAAGAATGGCAAGCGTGGTCTCGTCGCGGAACACACGCATATCGGCGAGCACGCGATCGAGCCCGTATTGTCCGGCGAAAATGGCCAGACCCAGGACCACGCCCGCGGCGAGAAGCAGGGCCACCGGCCTGCCGATGGCGGCGCCTGACACGGCAAAGCCCTGACGGCGGGCGAACATCGCCAGCAGCCCGAGATTGATCCAGGCGCCGACGCTGGTTGCGAGCGCCAAACCAACCTGCGCCAGGGGACCCATCAGCACCACCTTGAGCCCGATATTGACGGCGGCGGCGAGCAACGCCGCCTTCACCGGGGTAAGCGTATCGCCGCGCGCGTAGAAGGGTGCGGTGAAGCTCCTGAGCAGCACGAACGGAAGCAGTCCGACCGCATAGGCGGCGAGCGTTGCACCTGCCGCGGCGGCATCGTCAGCGGTAAAGGCGCCGCGGGCAAATAGCGCGCGCATGATGAGATCGGGGATGATCAGGGCGCCAACCGCACACGGGATGGTGAGCAGAAGCGCCAGCTGAATGCCGCGCGCCTGCGCCGATGCCGCGCCTTTCTCATCGCCGGCGGCGAGCCGCCGCGACATTTCCGGCAGAAGCACCGTGCCGACGGCAATGCCCACCACGCCGATGGGAAGCTGATTGATGCGGTCGGCATAATAGAGCGCGGACAGGGCACCCGTCGGCAGGAAGGATGCGATGAGCGTGTCGGCAAACAGTGCGAGCTGAACGCCACCGGCGCCGATGATCGCCGGCCCCAAGGCTTTAAGGAATTTCCGCGTGCGTTCGTCGAGCTTCGGCATGCGGAACCTGATGCCGTAGCCGTGCACTTCGGCATCGATCCCGACAAACAAGGCTTGCGCCACGCCGGCGATCAGCACGCCCCAGGCCGCGGCATGGCCGGCATCGGAGAAGAACGGCGCCAGCAGGAGCGTGGCGATCAGCGAAAGATTGAGCAGAATTGGCGCGGCGGCAGCGGCGGCAAAGCGGTTATTGGCGTTGAGTACGCCGGCCAGCAGCGTCTCGATCGATACGAGCGCCAAATAGGGAAAGGTGATGCGGGTCAGCGCCACGGCGAGATCGAAGCGCTCGGGATCGCCGACAAGACCAGGCGCGAGCACGCTCACCACCCAGGGCGTGTAGAGCAGCGCCACGCCGAGCAGCACAAGATTGATGACGACCAGCGCCGCGGCGATCTGGTCGGCGAACACCTTGGCGACTGGCAATCCGTCCTGCTCCAGCGTGCGCGCATAGGCCGGCACGAAGGCCGCGGCGAAGGCGCCTTCGGCGAAGATGGCGCGGAAATGATTGGGCAGACGGAAAGCGACGAAGAAGGCGTCGGCGATAGGGCCCGCGCCGAGGATCGCCGCCATGATCACGTCACGGACAAAGCCCGTGATGCGCGAGACGAGCGTCAACCCGCCGACCGTGGCGATGCGTCTGATCATGGCTGGTTGGCCGCTCCCCCTTCGGCCAAGTGCCTAGCCCAGCCCGCAGCGGGTGTCCATGCGCGTGGCGCTCAGTAGTCCACCTTGGCGAGATAGAGGCCGCAAGGGGGCGCGACCGGACCGCAGGCGCGGCGGTCGCGTGCTTCGAGCGCCTTTCGGAGATCGGCTTCTGTCCACTTCCCCTCGCCCACCAATCTCAGCGAGCCGACCATGGAGCGAACCTGGTTGTGCAGGAAGGAGCGCGCCGACGCTTCAATCCTGATGTCTTCGCCTTGATGCGAGACGGCGAGACGGTCGAGCGTCTTCATCGGTGACGGGGCCTGGCACTCGGTGGAACGGAAGGTGGTGAAATCGTGATGGCCGATCAGGACTTGCGCCGCCGAGTGCATGGCGGCGGCATCGAGCGGCGGGATGACATGCCAGGCGCGGTCGCGGTCGAGCGCAAGCGGCGAGCGGCGGTTGACCATGCGGTAAAGATAATGCCGCGCTCTAGCGGAGTAACGGGCATCGAAGTCGGCCGCCGCAGTGTCGCAATTGAGTATGCTGATCGGGTCGGGCCGAAGCTGCGCATTGAGCGCGTCACGCACCTTGTCGCACGCCCAGTCCTTGGCAAGATCGAAATGCGCGATCTGGGCCATGGCATGCACGCCGGCATCCGTGCGCCCAGCCCCGCGCGGGATGGTGTCCTCGCCGGAGAAGGCCTTGATGGCCTCCGAGAGCCGTCCCTGCACCGATGGACCATTCTCTTGCATCTGCCAGCCGACGAAGGGCGTGCCGTCATATTCGAGTGTGAGTTTGTAGCGGGGCACGGCTAGCCGACCGTCGTGCCGGTGCCGAGCGTCACGCCGCGCAGGAAATCACCCGCCGGCATGGGGCGCCTGCCGGCACGCTGCACCTGCGTGAGACGCACCGCACCCTCGCCACAGGCAATGGTGAGGTGATCGTCGAGCACCGTGCCCGGCGTGCCGGAAATCTCGACGATCTGGGAGCGAAGCGCCCGGATGCGCTCAGGTTTGCCATTGAGTGTCACCTCGAACCAGGCGCCGGGATGGGGCGACAGACCACGGATGAAATTGTGTACTTCTGGCGCCGGACGCTGCCAGTCGATGCGGGTCTCGGCGGGCACGATTTTATCCGCATGGCTGATGCCATCGCCTGGCTGCGGCGCGCAGGTGAGCGCGTCTCGCTCAAGTTGCTCCAAAGTCTCGACCATGAGGCGGGCGCCGAGCCGCGCCAGTTCGTCATGCAGTTCGCCGGCGGTCATATCGGGCCCAATGGGCATACGCTCGGCAAGACAAACTGGTCCGGTGTCGAGCCCTCGGTTGAGCCGCATGATCGACACGCCGGTCTCGAGATCTCCGGCCATGATGGCGCGCTGGATGGGTGCTGCACCCCGCCAGCGCGGCAACAGGGAGGCATGAATGTTGAAGGCGCCATGTGTCGTGCCTTCGAGTATCGTCTTGGGCAGGATCAACCCATAAGCGACCACAATGGCGGCATCCGCGCCAAGTGCGCGGAAGCGCGCCTGTTCCTCGGCACTTTTCAAGCTCGCGGGGGTAACCACGGGAAGGCCCAACACCTCAGCCGCCACCTGTACCGGCGATTTGCGCAACGCCAGTCCCCTGCCCGCCTCGCGCGGCGGCTGGGTATAAACCGCCGCAATCTCATGCCCCGCCTCGCTGATCGCGCGCAGCGCCGGTACGGCAAAGTCGGGCGTGCCCATGAAGATGAGGCGCATGAGCTTCTTATGTAATCAGGCCCGCTCGCGGTAAAGACCCCATACCGCGTAAAGCGCACTCAAAGTCGCGGCCAGGAACAGCCACGGCAGAACGCCAGCCCCGACGTCCCAGCCGAGCAACCGGCCAAGGTCGTAAAGGACATAGACGGCGAAGGTGATGGCGAGGCCGTAGAGATAGGGCCTACCTTTCATCGCCGCGAGAACGGCGATCGCCGCCACGGCGGCTTCGAGCGTAATCGTGAAGACGAGCAGGGACATGATCTAGAGCGCCTCCGCGCGCTTCGCCTTGGTGAATTTCTTGACCACCATGTCACGCTTCAACCGCGACAAATAGTCGATGAACAGGACGCCGTTCAAATGATCGATTTCATGCTGCACGAGGGTCGCCCAGATATCGGTGAGTTCCTTCTCCTGCTTCTCGCCCTTGAGGTCGAGAAAGGCGACACGCACGCGCGCCGGCCGCTCCAATTCGGCGGTGAAGTCGGGGATGGAGAGGCAACCCTCCTCATGCATGCGCATCTCCTCCGAACGCTCGAGGAGCTTGGGATTGACCATGACGAGAGGCGTCTTCGGCGCATCGTCCTTGGCCGGGTCCATGACGATCAGGCGGCGGGAGATGCCGATCTGCGGCGCCGCGAGCCCTATCCCCGGCGCGTCGTACATGGTGGCGAGCATGTCGCCGGCCAGGCGGGCGAGTTCCTCGTCCACGCGCTCGACCGGCGCCGCCTCCTTGCGCAGGACCGGATCGGGAATGGTGATGATGGGAAAGATGGCGGTCATGGAAGCCGCTGAGATAAGGACATGGCTGCGGACGGTCAATACGTTCCTGTTTTGGTCTGGCAAGGCGCGCGAATCGGCTATCTTGGGCCGATGATTCTTGAGCCCTTGCAGATCGGCGGCATCACGCTCGATCCGGTGCTTGCCGTGCTGGTGCTGGCGGGTGTCGCCGTGCTCGCGCTGATCGCGCTGGCCGTCATCCTCATCGTGCATATGAGCCGTCGGCGGCGCGAAGCGGAGCAGCAGGCCTCCGAGCTCGCCGAACTGAAGGGCCGCTTGCAGACCTTCGCCGAGATCAGCGTGGCGCGCCAAGGCGACATCGCCCGCGCCGTCAACGAACGGCTCGACCGCATGACCCACCGCGTCGGCACCGACCTCAATGAAACGGCGCGCAAGACGACCGACTCCATCGCCAAACTCAACGAGCGTCTCGCAGTGATCGACAGCGCGCAGAAGAACCTGACCGATCTCTCCTCAAACATGGTGAGCTTGCAGGAGATCCTCGCCAATAAGCAGGCGCGCGGCGCCTTCGGCCAAATTCGCATGGAGGCGATCATCACCGACGGGCTGCCCAAGGGCGCCTATACTTTCCAGGCTACGCTCTCAAACAGGACACGTCCCGACTGCCTACTACGCATGCCGAACGGGCAGCCGAGTGTGGTGATAGATTCCAAGTTTCCACTCGAAGGCTTCGAAGCGTTTCGCACGGCACGGCGCGACGAAGAAAAGAAGGAAGCGGCCCGGCGCGTGCGCGTCGACGTCAATCGCCATGTGGAGGCGATGGCCGAGCGCTATTTCATCGTGGGCGAAACACAGGACACCGCTATCCTGTTCGTGCCGTCCGAAGCGATCTATGCCGATCTCGCTGAGCATTTCTCCGACCTCGTTCAGAAAGCGCATCGCGCCCGCATCGTCATCTGCGCGCCGAACATGTTGATGCTCGCGGTGCAGACCATGCAGGCCATCCTCAAGGATGTGCAGATGCGCGAGCAGGCTCATCTCATCCAGCGCGAAGTGGCGCATCTGATGGACGACATGGGCCGCTTCCGTGAGCGCGTGCTCGACCTTCAGCGCCATTTTGGTCAAGCAAATCAGGATATTGAAAAGATCCTCACCTCGTCGCAGAAGATCGCCGCGCGTGGCCATAAGATCGGCAATCTCGATTTCGACGAGACGCCGACGGCGATCGAGACGCCATCGTCAAAGCCCGCCGAGAGGCGGCAGAACGGTGGCGGGCGTCAGCCGAGCCTTCTTCCGGGCGAATAGATGCCTAGCGTGCTAGCGGACCAGATTGTTATCGGCAGCGTCACGAGTCTCGCCAATCTGATCATTCACGCCATGCTGCTCGTCATCGTGGTATGGAATCGTCCGGCATCTGTCGACGCCCGGATCGATCATTCCGGGCTTCCTGCAATATACGGTTCTCATCGTCTCGGTCAGCACCTTACTGGTGGTGGGACACTTCATCGAAGTTGTGCTTTGGGCCAAGACCTATGCCTTGGTCGACGGCGCTCCCCAGGGGACCGACCTCATCTATCTCGCCTTCAGCAATTACACCACGCTCAGCTTCGGCGACGTGAAGCTCAATCAAGAATGGCAGCTACTCGCGCCAATGACGGCGCTGAACGGCT
This sequence comes from Alphaproteobacteria bacterium, assembly GCA_016869535.1. Classification (GTDB taxonomy): domain Bacteria; phylum Pseudomonadota; class Alphaproteobacteria; order Rhizobiales; family Methyloligellaceae; genus Methyloceanibacter. Next base: position 20,682 of record VGDX01000019.1, read on the forward strand.
TCATGCTGATCGGTTGGTCGACCGCACTGATCATCGAAATCCTGCGGCGGACGGGACATTCCGCCACGCGGGTCTTGGACTCCGTTGAGGATCCGAAAGCTTAGCTCAGCTCTTCAAGCGGCGGACTGATGGGTCGCCGCAACGAGACTAGCCCCCCTTTCGGCGCGAACAGGAATGCCAGGACAAAAATGGCGGCCTGCACCAGCACGATGCACGCACCGGTCGCGGCATCGAGATGGAAGCTCAGAATTGTGCCGAATCCAGCGGAAAAAAGCGCCGTCGCTGTGGCAATCATGAGCATGCGGTCAAAGCGGTCGGTCAAGAGATAGGCGGTGGCGCCTGGGGCGATGAGCATGGCGATGACCAGAATGATGCCGACCACTTGCAGCGCGCTGACGATGGTAAGAGACAACAGGACGAGCAGGCCGTAATGCAGCACACGGACGGGCAGGCCGATGGCGCGTGCGTGGTTCGGATCGAAGCAATAGAGAAGAAGGTCGCGCCGTTTGAGCAGCACGATCAGAAGTGTACCCCCGGCGATGATCGCGGTCTCAACGAGATCGGCCGGCGTCACGCCGAGTACGTTGCCGAACAGGATATGCAGGAGGTGTTGATCGCTCTCGATCTTGGTGAACAGAACAAGCCCCAGGCCGAACATGCCTGAGAATACGATCCCCATCACCGTATCCTCCTTCACGCGGCTGTTCTCCGTGAGATAGCCTGTCAGCAACGCGCAAGAGAGCCCCGCGGCGAAGGCGCCGAGCGCCAGCGGCAGGCCGATGACATAAGCGACGACGATGCCCGGCAGCACCGCGTGCGAGATGGCGTCACCCATCAACGACCAGCCCTTGAGCACGAGATAACAGGAGAGCACCGCGCAGACAGCCGCGACCAGCAGAGACACGATGAGCGCCCGTTGCATGAAGGGATAGCTCAGAGGCACGACGAACCAATCCATCAACATCGTCATATCGCGGCCTTTGCCGGCGCAAGCGCGCGGCGGCGCGCGGCGAGCACGCCGTGTTTCGGGGCGAAATAGAAGGCTGCGAGGAACAACAATGTCTGAAGCGTGACGATCACGCCCCCGGTCCCGCCGTCGAGGAAATAGCTGATATAGGCGCCGACGAAGCTGGTGACGGCGCCGAACGCCACGGCGATGACGATCAGGCGGTCGAAGCGGTCGGTCAGAAGATAAGCGGTGGCGCCGGGCGTCACTACCATGGCGATGACGAGACAGGCACCAACGGTCTGCAGCGCCGCCACGGTACAAGCGCTGAGCAGGATGAAGAACACGATCTTCAGGACAGACGTGTTGAGACCGATACTTTTGGCATGGTTCTCGTCGAAAAAGGTCGCCAATAGATCTTTCCAGATAAGGAACAGGACGGCCAGCGAGATGGCGGCAATGATCACAACCTGCGTCGCGTCCTCATCGGAGATGGCGAGGATGTTGCCGAGCACGATCGTTTGGATCGAGACCGAGGTCGGCCATAGCGAAGCCATTAGCAATCCGGCCGCAAAAAAAGTGGTGAACACGAGCCCGATCACTGCATCTTCGCGCAGCCGTGTGTGCTGCTTGACGAAAGCCATGCCAAGTGCGGCGAGAATGCCGGCGAAGAAGGCGCCGGCGGCGAACGGCGCGCCGATGATATAGGCGCCGGCCACACCCGGCACGATGGCATGGGCTAGCGCATCTCCCATCAGCGACCAGCCCTTGAGCATCAGATAGGCCGAGAGAAAGGCGCAAACGCCACCGACCAGCGCGCTCACCCACATGGCTTTCACCATGTAGTCATAGCTGAATGGGACCAGGAGTTCGGCGAGCACTGCCGTTACTCCGCGTCTGTGCGCGGGCGGGGCTTGTCGTCGTAAAACACGAGCGGACGCTCGTCGTCGGTAAGCACGGTTACGCGGCGCGCGTCATCGTCCTTGTGCAACTGGCGGCCGCCAAGCTCATAATTGCGCAACACGCCGCCAAAGGTGCGTTCGAGATTTTTTTGGGTGAATACTTCCGCCGTGGGGCCCGCGGCGAGAACCGTGCGGTTCAAGAGGACCACCTCGTCGCAGAAATCCGGCACGCTGCCGAGATTATGCGTGGACACCAGCATGAGATGGCCCGAGGCGCGCAATTCGCGCAACAGCTTGATGATGGCTGTCTCGGTCTTGACGTCGATGCCGGTGAAAGGCTCGTCCAGAAGAATGATGCGCCCTTCCTGCGCCAGCGCGCGAGCGAGGAACACGCGTTTCTTCTGGCCGCCGCTCAATTCGCCGATCTGGCGATCGCGATAGGCGCTCAAGCCAACGCGCTCGAGCGCCTCGGCGACCTTCATGCGGTCGGTGCGCGAGGGGCGCCGCAGGAAATTCATGTGCCCATAGCGGCCCATCATCACCACGGTTTCGACCAGCACGGGAAAGTTCCAGTCCACCTCCTCGCTCTGGGGCACATAGGCGACGAGGTTCTTTTTGATCGCTTCGTCGACAGGCATGCCGCAAAGCCGCACTTCGCCCGAAGTCGGCCGCACGAAGCCCATTATCGCCTTGAAGATGGTCGACTTCCCGCTGCCATTGATGCCGACAAGTCCGCAGATGGTGCCGGGACCTAGATCGAAGGACACGTCGTAGACGGCGGTGAAGCCGTTGGGGTAGGTGACGGTCAGATCTTGTACATCGATGCTCGCTTCGCCGAGGCTCGCGCCGGTGGCAGACGCAAGCGGCGAGATTACGCTGTCAGGAGCGCGCATCCTCAAAACCCTTGGCAATGGTCTCGACCGTCACTTGCAGAAGATCGAGATAAGTCGGCACCGGACCGTTCTCGGCGCTTAGCGAGTCGACATACAACATTCCGCCGTAGCGGGCGCCGGTCTCTTTTGCCACCTGCTTGGCGGCGCGATCGGAGATGGTGCTTTCGCTGAACACGACAGGGATATGCTTTTCGCGCACGAGATCGATGACTTTGCGTACCTGTTGTGGCGTGCCCTGCTCGTCGGCGTTAATTGGCCAGAGATAAGCTTCCTGCATGCCGTAATCGCGGGTGAGATAGCTGAAGGCGCCTTCGCTGGTGACCAGGTAGCGCCGCTCCTCGGGGATGGCCGAGAGCCGGTCGCGTAGCGGCTTATCCAGCGCCTTGATCTTGGTAGCGTAGGTTTCCGCATTCCGGTTATAGGTTTCCGCGTTTTTCGGATCATGTTCGACCAATGCGCGACGGATATTCTCGACGTACATGAGCGCGTTCGACGGCGACATCCAGGCGTGTGGATTGGGCTTGCCCGTGTAGGGACCTTCGGCAATGCCCATGGGCTCGATGCCCTCCGTCAGCGTGACGCTCGGTACATCCTCGACATTTTGGAAGAATTGCTCGAACCAGCGCTCGAGGTTGAAACCGTTCCACAGCACGAGGTCAGCGTCCTGCGCCTTGACGACGTCGAGTGGTGTCGGCTGATAGTCGTGAATCTCCGCGCCAGGCTTGGTGATCGACTCGACGATCGCCTTATCGCCGGCGACATTCTGGGCAATGTCCTGAAGCACGGTGAACGTCGTCACCACGCGTAACGGCCTCTCCGGCGCGACATTCTCCGCCGAGCCCGGTTCGGTCGCGGGACCGAGCAGCGCCAAGCCTAAAGCCGCCAGGCACAAGATGGCTGTAGCGACGCCCCAATTCAGGGGGCGCCTTGTCCATTTAGAAATCAACTTCTTCCTCCTAAGCGCAGAAAAATTCCCCCTTGTTCAATTCATTGCCTTGAAGATGCAATTGCGAATTATTCGCAAGACAATATAGGCTGCGAACCATGACGCTTTCAAGGTCGTTTTTTTAGGGGCTTCTGAGGAGCCTCAGCCGGAGCCCTTGCGGGCAGGCTTTTTCTTCCCCGCGGCGCGCTTTCGGGCAGCCTTTCGTTTGCGCGCGGCATGCGCGCCGCGTTCGCCCCATTTCATGCCTTCGAGCTTCAGCCCGTCGGGGTCGAGGAAAAACACGGCGTAATAGTCATCGTAATATTCGTCCGCCGGATCGACGATGATCGCCCCTTGTCGTTCCAAGAACGTCTGTAAGGCATCGACGTCTTTGCGGCTTCGCAGTTCGAACGCATAGTGGTGGAAGCCGATATCGCCGAGGCGATATCTGCGCCTCAGACCTTCAGCATCGGTCGGACCGATCCAGAAGCGGGTCTTGCCATTGGTCCAGCCGATCGCGTCGGCATATTCGTCGAGCACCTTGAAACCAAGGAAAGCGAACAGTCTGCCGTAGAATGCTTTCGACTTTTCATAATCGCTGACCCTGATCACCAGATGATCGATTCCCACGACGCGCACCATTTCGCTCTCCATTCGCTGTTTGCTTGGAGCCTAACCGGCCTAACCGTATATGCGCACTTCTTCCAAGGAGAGGGAGACGCAAAGCCGACGGCCTGCTATTAACGCGAGCCATGGGGACTGGGGGAGCCACGGAAAAGCCGGAATACGCCGAGCGTATCGCGCCTGAGCCGGAAGCGCGACGCAGTTGGACCGAGATCCTGTTCACCCGAAAGATGCTGACCTGCATCTTCCTGGGGTTCAGCTCCGGGATGCCCCTCTATGTTCTGATCTCGCTGGTACCGGCCTGGTTACGCACCAACGAGGTGGACCTTGCCACCATCGGCCTGTTTGCCCTGATCGGACTGCCCTATACGTGGAAGTTCATCTGGTCGCCCCTGATGGACCGGTACAAGCTGCCGTTCCTCGGGCGCCGGCGGGGGTGGGCGCTTCTCACGCAGATTGGGCTGCTGCTCTCCATCGGCGTACTGGGCTATTTCAATCCGGCCACCTCGTTGCAAACCATCGTCGGGATCGTGTTCATCGTCGCGCTGTTTGGCGCCAGCCAGGACATCGTCATCGACGCCTACCGGCGCGAACTCCTGGCCGACGATGAATTGGGTACCGGCACATCGATCTTCGTCAATGCCTACCGGCTGTCCGGCCTGGTGCCGGGGTCTTTGGCCTTGATCTTGGCCGATTATCAGCCTTGGCCAGTGGTGTTCTGGGTCACCGGCGCATTCATGCTGGTCGGCATCATCACCACGTTGACGATCAGGGAAGTGAGCGACGACGCGCTAGCGCCGCACACCTTGCGCGACGCGGTGATCAATCCCTTCGTGGAGTTCTTCAGTCGCGATGGGGTCATGGCCGGGTTGGCCATCCTGGCCTTCTTGTTCCTCTACAAGCTGGGAGACAACATGGCCACCGCGCTGGCCACGCCGTTCTACATCGATATGGGCTACAGCCTTAGCGAGATCGGCTCCGTGGCCAAGGTGGCTGGCCTATGGGCCAGCATTGCCGGCGGTGTGCTTGGCGGCATCATCATGCTGAAGGTGAGCATCAACCGGGCCTTATGGCTTTTCGGTTTCGTACAGCTGTTCACCATCCTTCCGTTTGTATGGCTGAGCCAGGCAGGCCACACGCTTGTGGGATTGTTCTTCGTGGTCAGCGGGGAATATCTAGGCGTTGGCCTTGGCGCGATCGCGCTTACTGCCTTCATGGCCAGGGAAACCAGCAAGGCCTTTACCGCTACGCAATTCGCTCTATTCTCAAGTTTCATCGCCGTTCCGCGTACGGTAGCCAACGCGTCGACCGGCTTCATCGTGGAGGCCGTGGGGTGGACTCAGTTCTTCATCATCTGCTTTATCGTCGCGATCCCCGGCATGTTCCTATTGTTGAAGGTGGCGCCCTGGAACGAGCGGCGCGTGATCGACGAGCGCGCACCTCTCAAGCAGAGTTCGGCCTGAACGGCGTGAGGTGAAACACTATGATGAATGACCAAATGCTTCCCGTGATCGTCGTCGGCCTGATCGCCTTGTTGATCGGAAGCCTTCTCGGTCTATGGATCGGTGCTGGCATCGAGCAACGTGCTCTGGTCGACATCATCACCCATGCTGACATCAGCCAAGAATGCCAGCAGCAGCTCAACGCGGCGGTCAAGGCCATCATCGGCGACTGGGAAGGCTCGCCCCAACAGTAATGGCGTGACCGCTGAGACGTCCTTAAGAACCTAGTACCAGCGGCGGCAGGGGACCCGGCCCCAATAGGGATCCCAGCAGCCACGGCCGTAACGGGGTCCGACCGTGACGTTAACATAGGGCGCCCGGACATAGACGCCACGTCCCCAGCCCCGACCGCGATAGCGTGGTCCGCCCCAGCCGGCATAGCCCCAATGGGGACCGCGACGCCAGCCGCGATAGCCCACGCGCGGTCCGCGCCAGCCACGCCCATACCAGCCGCCACCATGCCAATGGCCGCCACGCCAGCCTTTACCGGCAGATGCGGGATCGGGAGTGAAGGCGACGAGGGCAAGCGCAAAGACTGCGGCAAGAAATATCACGAGCTTCTTCATGACCGAACTCCCTAAAAGACGCCTGCCGCGAAGGGCTGAGCCATGAAGACTTTACACCATTTCCCCACCAACAGAAAACAACTTGAAATAGAGATCACAAAGTCTTGCGGGCCTTGACGGCGGCGGCGAGCGTGCCTTCGTCGAGATAGTCGAGCTCCCCACCGATAGGCACGCCGTGGGCCAGACGTGAGACGGTCACACCGGCGCCGGCGAGTTGGTCCATCAGATAATGGGCCGTGGATTGGCCTTCGACAGTGGCATTGAGAGCGAGCAGGACTTCCTTCACTTGGGGGTCGCGGGCACGCTCGATCAGCTTGGCAATGGACAAATCTTCGGGGCCAACCCCGTCAAGCGGCGACAGCGTGCCGCCGAGCACATGATAGAGCCCGTTGATGACGGCGGCGCGCTCCAAAGCCCAGAGATCGCCGACCTCCTCGACGACGCAGATCATCGACCGGTCGCGCGTCTGGTCGCGACAGAGCGTGCAAGGACTCTGCGTATCGATATTGCCGCAAATCTCGCAGGTGAGGATGGTGTCGCGCGTTTCAGCGAGCGCCGCCGTCAGCGGCTCAAGCAACTGCTCCTTCTTCTTCACCAGAGCAAGAGCCGCACGGCGTGCCGAGCGGGGACCAAGCCCCGGCAAGCGAGCCAGAAGCTGGATTAGCCGCTCGATCTCTGGTCCTGCCGCCGCGCGCGCCATGCTCAGAAGAGCTTCAAACCGGGAGGAAGCGGCAGGCCGCCGGTGAGGCCTTTCATTTTATCCTTCATGGTCTCTTCGACCTTGGCCTTGGCGTCGGCATGGGCCGCAACCAAAAGGTCTTCGAGGATCTCGGTTTCGCTGGGGTTGAGCAGCGATGGATCGATCTTGACTTCGGCCATCTCTCCTTTGCCGTTCAGCGTCACCACCACCATGCCGCCCCCGGCGCGCCCCTCACAGCGGGCGCGTTCCATCTCGGCCTGGATTTCGGCCACGCGGCCTTGCAGCTCCTGTGCCTGCTTCATCATCTGGGCGAAGTTCTTCATCTAATTGGTCCCATCTTCTGTCAGCGGCTCTTCCTCATCGTCAACGCTTGGCGTGGCAGGAGCAGCGGTCGGCCTGACCTTCGCAATGCGTGCGCTGGGAAAATGCTGGAGCACTTCCTGCACTGCCGGGTGGCTGCGAATGGTCTCGATCTCGCGTGCTTCCGTTTCGCGGCGCTGCAAGCCAAGCGGATCAGCCCCCGTCTCGTCACTTACCGCCACGATCCACACGCGTCCGGTCCATAGTTTCAGCTTGCGCATCAGCTCCTGGGCCAGGTCGCGCGGCGCATTGGGCAATGGATTGATCTCGATATTGCCCGGCTTGAAATGCACGAGGCGCACTTGCTCGAGCAGTGCATGCTTGAGCTTCAGATCGCGTTTCGTCTCGGCGAGCGCCACGACGTCGTCGAAACTCTTGAGATCGGCGGCGTCATTGGTTTTGTCTTCGCTCGCGCTGACCGGAGCAGGCTTTTGCGGTGAAGCCGGGGTGGACTTGGTGCGGCGGTCGGCACCTCCGTCGGCGCCTTCACCGTCTCGTACCCGGCGCGCAAGCTCGGCGGGCGGCGGCAGATCGGCGGCATAGGCCAGCCGCACCAGCACCATATCGGCGGCGGCAAGCGGACGCGGGCTCGCGCGTACCTCGTCATACCCTTTCAGCAACATCTGCCAGGCACGAGCGAGAACGGGCAATCCCAAGCGCTGGGCAAGTGCTGTGGCGCGCGCCCGTTCCGCTTCACTCGCGGCCGGGTCAACGCTTTCAGGACCCGCAGCCTTGCTCAGGGTTACGGTATGCACGGCATCGGCAAGATCGGCGATGACCTGGCCGGGTTCGGCGCCGTCATTGGTCAACGCGGAAAGCTGACTCAATGCGGCACCCGCATCGCCCGATAGCACCGTCTCGAGCAGATCGAAGATGCGACCGCGATCGGCGAGACCGAGGAGGCCGCGCACGCTTTCCGCTTCCACCTTGCCCGAGCCGAAAGCGATAGCGCGATCGAGGACCGAGAGCGCATCGCGCACCGAACCCTCCGCAGCGCGAGCGATCAGCGCCAGCGCGGCGGGATCGGCTTGCGATCCCTCCTGCTCGACCACGCGCGCCAAATGACTGGTCAGCGTCTCGATATCGATGCGTTTCAGGTCGAAGCGCTGGCAGCGCGACAACACCGTCACCGGAACCTTGCGAACTTCGGTGGTGGCGAAGATGAACTTCACATGCTCGGGAGGCTCTTCCAGAGTCT
>VGDX01000020.1 GCA_016869535.1 Alphaproteobacteria bacterium
TTCGTGCCTGCCCTGGCAGCGTGGCCGTCTGCGCGCACTCAAACCGCTCCGACGGCCACGATCCCGCTGGCGCCCAGGACGCCGCTAAACTAACATTGCAACTGGACCACTCGATGGGGGCAGGTCACGGGAAGGTCAGGCAGAAGGTAACGACCCGCGAGCCAGGAGACCTGCCTTCGACCGTGCCAGGGCTGATGCTCAAGCGGGGTTGCTTGGGCGTCGTCGGACACCCCAGGGGGGATTCTCCGAAAGCTTTGACACGCGATCGCGGTCATTCTGCTTCGGAGGGAAGTATGTCCATCATCCAATATTCTGGGACGCATAGCGTTCGCCCGTCACGCGTGAGACTGAAGACTGCCGCTATTGCCTTTGTATTTAGTATGCTGACGCCGTTGGCGGCGCACGCCGATTGCGAAGTGTTCGATCCTCTTATCCATGAAGAGGCGGCTTTCAAGTTCGATCCGGGTGGCATGCGTTCGGCGCTTTACAGAGCCGGCGTCAGTATCGGTGGCGCGTATGTCGCCGAGCCGTTCTACAACTGGGGCGGTTTCGACGAGGGCGGCGAGTACCAGGGTGTGCTCGAAATCTACGTCAATGCCGACATGCACAAGCTTGGCCTATGGAAGGGCCTGTGTTTCCACACCAACGGTTATCAGATCCACGGCAACTCCATCACCGCGGCGAATATCGGCAGCCTGATGCCGGTTACCAGTCTCGAAGCAGTCGATGCCACGCGGCTGTTCGAAATCTGGTTCGAGCAGACCATCGTGAAGGACAAGCTCAAGGTGAGGGTCGGCCAGCTTGCCGCTGACGAGCAATTCATCCTTAGCGAAGGCGGCGGGTTCTTCCTCAACGGCACATGGGGCTGGCCGTCGATCACTGCCGCGGACATGCCTAACGGTGGTCCGGCCTATCCTCTGGCCACGCCCGGCGTGAGCGTTTCTATCAACCCGAACGAAAAATGGGGATTTCTGGTCGCGGTCTATAACGGCGATCCGGCTCCTCAATGCAACAAAGCGGGCGGCGATCCGCAGCGCTGCAATCCTCACGGCCTCGACTTCGAGCTCGACGATCCGCCGCTCCTGATGGCTGAGGGTGGTTACACCTATAACCCTGACGGCCGGCGCGGCATCATCAAGGTGGGTGGGTGGAATCATTTCGGTGATTTCGAGCACCAACGCTTTGATTCGGGCGGCGCGCTCATCGCAGTAACCGGCGAAACCGGACGCCCGCTTGATAACAATTGGGGGCTTTATGGCATCATCGACCAGCTGATTTGGCGTGTACCGGGCAGCGAGGATCCTAAAGGCATCGGTGTTTTTGCCCGCTTTATCGGCGCACCGAAGGACCGCAACCTGATCGACTTCTATTTCGACGGCGGAATAACCTTCTCAGGCATGATTCCCGGCCGTCCTAACGACGGCTTTGCCATAGGGTTCGCCTATACCGGCATTTCCGATCATGTTGGCGCCTTCGATGTCGATTTCGGCGAACCGGTGGGCCGAAATTACGAATCGCTGATCGAGATCTGCTACACGTTCGAGGTCAAGCAGGGTTTCGTCATTCAGCCGGACTTCCAATATATCTGGCAGCCTGGCGGCAACGTTGCCGGTGTCGACGACGCTATTGTTGTGGGGGCGCGCTCAGCGATCGGTTTCTAGAGGATTCGTGCGCTCACTCCATTCAAAGTTAGACTCTTGTTCGACGGAGTTGTCTCGAGGCGCATCGCCAGGCCGGGCACGCCGTGCTTGGCTTGGCAGCGCTTTGATCTTCGGCGCGGCCTTACCGCTCCTTGCCGGCGCATGGCAGAGTTATGGTGCCGGTGGGGATACGGGGCAGGAAGATCTCAAGCCGACCACAGACTTCACCAAGCTTGAAGAGGGCGAAGCGAAGCCGGGAGGCGGCGCCACATCCCGCGGCACGACCACGACCGCAAATGCCTTTTCCCTGTCATCGGGCAATATGAGCTTCCGGCGCGAACTCGACTTCAAAATCGGCAACAGCATTTTCCGCCGGCAATGGGTGTCGGCACCGGCTTCGACAGATACCGCGGATGGACTAGGGCCTCTATTCAACGCGCGTGGCTGCCAGAATTGCCATCTGAAAGATGGACGCGGTCATCCGCCGTTGTCGGCGGACGTACCTGACGATTCCGGTTCGATGCTGGTTCGGCTGTCAGTACCGGCGGCGACGCCGGAGGATAGGGAGAAGATCGAAGCGCATAGCGTGAACTCCATCCCTGATCCGACTTATGGCGGCCAGTTGCAGGACCACGCCATTCAAGGCGTCAAAGCCGAAGGCAAGCTTGAGGTCGATTACGAGGAACAACCAGTGACACTCGCAGGCGGCGAGGTCGTCAACCTGCGCGCACCGAAATATCAGATCGTCGATCTCGGCTATGGACCGCTGAGTCCAGATATCATGATCAGCCCGCGGGTCGCGCCGCAGATGATCGGACTAGGCCTGCTCGAAGCGGTGCCCGAAGAACAGATCCTGGCCAACGCCGTCACCGAAGGCGAAGAGAAGGACGGCATCTCCGGCAAGCCGAACCGTGTCTGGTCGCGCGAGCACGAGAAACTGATGCTTGGCCGCTTTGGGTGGAAGGCTGGCGTTCCGACCATCGCGCAGCAGGCGGCGGAGGCATTCGCCGGCGATATTGGCCTTTCCACCACGATGATGCCGTTCCCATCGGGGGATTGCACCGAGAAGCAGCCCGACTGTCTCAACGCACCGCACGGCAGTTCACCGCGTCACCAGAATGTCGAAGTGGGCGACGAGTTGTTCGACCTCGTCACTTTTTATTCGCAGAATCTGGCCGTGCCACCGCGCCGCGATGCCGGCGATCCAGAAATCCTGAAGGGCAAGGAGCTGTTTTATCAATCGGGCTGCGCCGGCTGCCATAATCCGAAATTCAGGACCGGCGAGGTGCCTGGACAGCCGCATCTGTCAAACCAGCTGATCTACCCCTACACGGACATGCTGCTGCACGACATGGGGGCAGGCCTTGCCGACCATCGCCCCGAAGGCGAGGCCAGCGGCTATGAATGGCGCACGCCGCCGCTCTGGGGCATCGGTCTCACGGAAACTGTAAGTGGGCACACGCTGTTTCTGCATGACGGCCGCGCCCGCAACATTACCGAGGCCGTTCTCTGGCATGGCGGCGAGGCGCAAGCCGCGCGGGATGCGTTCGCTGCCCTGCCAAAGGAGGATCGCGACCGCCTCGTAGCCTTCGTCAATTCGCTGTAAACCAAGGCTGTTTTTGGCGCGAGTCGCCCCTTCCCAATTCCTATTCTCACCTTAATTCTCGGGCTAAGGTGGCCGGGGTCTTACCTATGCAGAATCAACCAAATCCCAAAGCACCCACGCCGGTGAGCCGGCTCGGCCGCGCCATACCTCGCAACATGAGATTGCCGCTGTTGATAGCGGGCGGGATCGCCGCGTGCCTGGCTTTGATTCTTATTGCCATCAACGTGCTAATTTCCGCCGATTGGGTGCGCGATCGTGTCGCGGCACGCATCAAGGAAGAAACCGGGCGCGATCTCAAGGTGAACGGCTCGACCACGCTTCTGTTTATGCCGAGTCCACGAATCGTCATCACCGACGCCACGTTCAACGATCCCGAGGCGAGAATGGGCACTTCGGATTTCTCGGTGGCGCGGCTTACCGTCGATCTCAGCTTGGGGGAGTTGATGAGCCGTCAGGTTGATGCTCACAGCGTGGTCCTGACACGACCTGTATTTACGATGCGTCTTGGATCTGAGCCGGCATTGGAGCAGCGAAGCGATATACCCAAATCACGCAACATCAAGTCCAAGGCGGAAGGCGATGAAGCCCGACGCGAGATCAGACTGAGGGACGTGCGCATCGAGGACGGTACGGTCACCCTGGTCGACAAAAATGGCAAGGAACGGCGCATCGATCGTATCGAGGCGAGCCTCAGCCTACCGGCGATGACCGATCCGTTCACCGGCCAAGGGAATCTCATCTGGAAGCAGCAATCGGTGAATTTCAGTTTCGAGTTGACCACGCCGGCCGATCTTCGCAACAAGCGGCCCGCGAAACTGCAGCTCGCTCTCGATACAAAAGCGATTGCCGCGCGCTTCGACGGCAGCATGATGACCCATCCAAGTTTTTCAGGTCAGGGCGAACTGTCGGCCAAGGCCAGATCGATTCCGTCACTGATGGCGTGGTTGCGTGAAGCCCCGGCGGCGGAGGCAGCGATCGGCGATGGTGAGCTTGCCAGTCATCTCACCTGGAAAAAGGATGAAGTTTCTTTTTCCAATACGCGCTTTGCCCTCCAACATGCGAATGGGATTGGCGAGGTGGTCGTCACCTTTACTGGCCAAAGGCCGCATATCAGGGCAGCCCTGGCCCTCGATCATCTCGATCTCAATCCGTTTCTGGCAAGCTCGGCGCCGCGGTCTGAAGGAACGGTCGGCCAAGCCGTAAGTCGTGCCGGCGAAGCGTTGCGGTCTCCAGAGACCAAGGCGGAGAAAAGTGGGGTCAACAAACCGGAGACTGCGGCGGAGATTGCTATCGCTCCACCGCCTTCGTCCGAGAGCGCCAAACCGCCGCAGTCTGTAACACAAACGGATGTGGCCGCGCCGCAAGCTGAACAAGCCGCAACGCCTGACGAGGCGCAAATGAGCGCCACTGCATCACAGGCCGAGCCGGCCACGCCAGCTGTAATTGCGCAAACGGACGTAGCCGTATCTAATACGGTACCTTCTCCCGCGCCGGCTTCTACGCCCGCCAAGTTCGACGCCGATATCAACCTGAATGTGCGCAAGACCCGGTTCAGCCATCTCGATATCGGACCGAGCTCTCTTGGCCTGACTTTCCGCGATGGCATCCTCAATGCCACGCTCGGCGGCATGGAGCTTTACGATGGCACTGCCAGAGGCAAGCTGACGCTCGATGCCTCGAAGTCGATCCCGGCCTTCACCGGCGATTTCCGTATCGACGGTGTGCAGACGAGACCGTTCTTGAGCGACGCCGCCCAATTCAGTCTGCTCTCTGGCCGCACCAAGCTCGAGCTCAATATCTCCGGCACGGGCAGCAGCACCGAAGAAGTCAAATCCTCACTCCAAGGTCAGGCGAGCGTGGTGGTGAGCGACGGCGCCATCGAAGGCATGAATATCACCGAGCTGATTAGCTCGGTCGGCGCGGGAAACATCCCGAGCATGCGCCAAGGGCCCGGCGCCAAGACCGTATTTTCCGACTTGGGCGGCAGCTTCACCATTGCCAACGGGATTGCCGAGACCAGCAATTTGCAGATGCAAAGCCCACTGCTGAAGATAAAAGCGGCCGGTACGGTCAATCTTGTCGAGGACAGTCTCGATATCCTGACCCACCCTGAGATCGTAGCCGGCCCCGAAGGAAGAGGCGGCGCCAATGATCTCGCTGGCCTGCGTATACCGGTCCGCATCGAAGGTCCGTTAAGAGACCCACGGATCAGGCCGGAACTAGGGGGGCTGTTTGCCGATCCGGAAACGGCCGGCAGGACGGTCAATCAGATCGGCGAGGTTCTGCAAAATAAGCTGAAAGGCAGGCCGGTCGGCGAAGCCCTTGGCCGCTTCCTCGGCAATGTGCAGATCGGCGGGGAGGGCGGCGATGCCCCGATCATTCGGCGTAAGCCGCCGAACACCCCGGAACGCCCGCCGGCGAAGCAAGACGAAAGCAGCGAGAAAGAAGATCCCGACCTCGAGGAAATTTTGCGTTGATCGGGTGATAAATCGCTAGGCTACGACCTCGGCCGGAGTGCCTGAGGCCTCGCCGTCGAAGGTGATCAGCGTTCGCATTTCCGGATTACCGAGGCCCACGCACATTGGTGCGCGCACACCGGGTATGAATGCCGCGTCAAATAGCTCGCGCACGGCCCCATCGAAACGGATCCAGTGCAGAATGTCCCCGTTGCGGGTATCGACGATATAGGCGCCGCAGCGCGACTCGCCGTCACGAGCTTTGACGTTGTCGTCAAGCTCGAGCCCCTTGAATGCGCCATCGCGCGGCAAAGATGTGCCGAACAGCGCATAGCCGCGCCAGAAGGAAAGACCGCGCGCGAAACCAGGACAAAACGCCACCTGCTCGGCCTTGCCGCTCTTCTGATCGACACGACAGAGATAGCCGCGGCCTGAATCGAGCACCCATAACGTGCCGGCGTTGAGCCGGGGTGAATGCGGCATGGAAAGATCCTCAGTGACGATGCGGTCGGTCTCCACATCGATGAGAATGCCGCCTTCGTGACGCCGCTCGCGCCAACCGTCCACGACATCGGAACGGGATACCGCGGTGACGTATTTCGGCGCTCCGTCCTTCATGGCGAGTCCGTTGAGATGACAACGATCCTCCGGCGCAACCTTGGAAATGAATTTCGGTTTCCATATCGGCTTGAAACTGTGCACCATATCCGGCGTGGCGAGACAGGAGTATTTCGTGTTGACGAAGATCAACTGATCGTTCTTGTCGATGCCGAGTTCGTGTGCATCGAGGTCACCTGTTGTGTAAGAGAAGCGCGGGACATAGAGCCGCTCATAGTGAAGTTGTTTCTGGGTGGCGAGCTGGCCTGCCCCGAGTACATTCTCCAAGCGCCAAATCTGGGCGATGGTAGAAAGATAGAGACGCTGCGGCGAGGCCCACAGCCCCATGGCGCGCACGAAGTTGCGCTGGAACACCGACAACCGGCCGTCGAGCAACGGTCCGATCAGCATCAACTGACCGGTCTGATAGGAGGTGAGCGCAATGCTCAAGCGGTTGGTGATTAGAAAATCGACGAAGCCGCGCGAGGTGGAAATATTCGTCTGCTGCTCGGCTGGTGCTGCCTGTGTCGGGGCGGTCGCTTGCGCTTCGGGAGGAACGGCCCCAGCATCGGGTGGAGCGTTATTGTCGACGACGGACTTTGACCGCTTGGCCGGGCGTTTCGCCGCAGGTTTGGCCGGCTTGCGCGATTTCGTGTTCTTATCGGCCTTGCGGCCGCTCGAGGGTTGCTTTGTCGCCACGCTCTGACCCCGCCTGATGCTATGAAGCGAGTATAATCGGGAAGTTGCTGCCCTAGATAGGCAGCTTTGGCAACCAGGAATAGGGCCTAACCTACCAATTTACGCGCATGCCGGCCTTGCCGCCGATACCGTCGACATCGTCGCCGAAAGTGACATCGACCTTGGCGAAGACGGCCGTCGAGGCTGAGGGATTGAAGAAATTCACACCCGCTGAGACCTCGCCCCACACGTCGTCGATATCGTCCTCGAAGCGGAAGGTGGTGCCAGAGGAAACGAGGGTCGCCTGGTTGTCGCCAGAGAGGTGGCTCCACAGGCTGCCGATAACGAACGGCTCGAACCTCGTGCCGGCCCAGGCCTGGTAGCTCGTGCCGACGCGCAGACCAAGGCGGCCGCGCACGTTCGCTTCGTCGTCGAAGCTGACGCTGTTCACGCCATTGCTGAAACCGTCAATGTCCGTCCACAACACCGCGATCGTGGCGAGGGGCTCGATGAAAGCTCCGCCGTTAAATGAGCCGAAGCGATAACCCGTATCGGTTCTGAGGCCCACGGTGGTCGCATCGAGCGAGCCCGGGAAGGGCGCGGCCGCCGTTTCGAGCTCCAAGAGATGTGCATTAAGCAGCGTATCGACGAACAGTCCGCCGCGTAGATAGGTGGCGTAGCCGCCGACCTGCCCGCCCTCGAAATCGAAACCCCGCGCGAGCTGATCGTAGTCGAGATCGGCATGAACGAACCCGCCCAGCATCCCGAACACCAGAATGTCGCCCGCGGAAAGAAAATCGCGCTTGCCGAGATCGAGACCCATCTGCCAGTCGATGATTTCGATATCCCGGTCGAGGTTATAATTGTAGTTGCGGCCGAAGGCGGTGACCGTCTCGCGGTTATCCCGATCAAGCCAATTGCCCGATCCTCGCGCCCAGACCGCCGGTGTAAAAACGCCCGAGCCCTGGGACAGGCTATCGGCATAATTGGCGTTGGGATCGTAGGCGGTAGGCGCGCCGCCGCCGGCAAGCAGCACACGCAGATCGGCGGTGCGGTCGAACCAGGTCGAGGAGCCCGCATGCCAGATGTCCTGCGCCGCGGTAATGAGTTGCGGCAGAAGGAATGCGTCGGCACCAAGGAAGCTTCTCAGTCCGAACACGCCGCTTCCCGTCGGCCGGAAGAATAGATCGTAGTTGAAGAAGCCCGTTTCGATCGGCTGGGCCAGGAAGAAGGAGTCGCTTTTGACGTTGTTGCTATTGGCGATGATGACGGGAATGACAGCGCCGGCAGCGCCGGAATTGGGGTTGGTGCTGTTCACATGAAGCGCCGTCTTGCCGCTGATATTGCCGTTGATAATAAGCTCATCCGAGACCGATCCGGGGCCACCCAGAAAGGCATCGACGGCCAGGGCAGAATTTCCGGAGGCCACGAAGGCGAGGTCTCGCGCCTGGCGCGACGTGTTGGTGATCTCGAATGTGTCGCCCACCCGGCCATCGACCATGGAGATCAGTCCGCGATTCTCGAAGCGGTTGAGATTGACGAAGGACGTGGTCTCGCGCCGGCCGGGATCGCCGGCGGTGTGAACGGTGCCGCGATTGCGGAAGAGATCGTTGCCTGCACCGAAGTTACTGACTTGTCTCGCCTCGAAGACAGCGCCCGCCTGGTTGTCGAACCGATCATTGAAATCGGTTAGGTGGACGAAGCCCTCGATGACGCCGCCGCCGGCATTTACAATTGTGGTGCGTGCGCCTTCGGTGTCGATGGCGAAAAGGGACTGCGCGGTGATTAATCCCGCATTGTAGATGGAGATACTGCTGTCGATCTTATTGCGGCGGGTCACGTTGACGGTGCCAGGCGGCGAGCAAGCGGTGCAGACCTCGTTGACGAACTCGATATTGCCGTTGTCGATCGTGGCCAGGATGCCGATCTCGCCGCCTCGGATCGTCCCTTGGTTGGCGATGGCAATGTGGCTTGGCCAGAGCGAGGTTGTTGGCATCGACGATGTTGAAGAAACCGATTCTGTTGCGGATCTCGGCAACGATGCCGATGCCTTTAGATGCAATCTCACCGCGATTTTCGATGGCGATATTGCTCGAGACCAGATTGACCTGAGCAACGTCTATCGATTGTTCTAATTGGCCGATGGTTCCGTATGCTACGTTAATTACAAGCGCCTGATTCAAGAACATAAATTCGTTCTCGATCCCTGCCTGAATGCCATCGCGTCTCGCGCTGATCCCTCCCGAATTGAGGATGGCTATGTCGTTCGAGACCGTGTTGTTTTGCAGCAGCTCGATCGATTGCGCCAAATTGTCGATGCTGATCGTTTCGCTGACATTCTCAACGATGAAGGAATTCTCGAGCTCCACGTTGCCATTGTGAATCCGGCCAACGATACCGAACCCGGCGCCGATAGGTCCCCGGTTTTCGACGGCAACGGTGTTGATTAGATCATTGGATTGAAGCAGGTCGCTGGATTGCTCGGTCGAGAAGCTTGGCGCCGCTTGGTCCGAAACGATGTTCCCGGGCGGCTCGCCCAGATAGGGATCGCCGAGATTGAGCAAGCTGAGCCTGTCGTTCAGGACGCCGACATAAATGCCGTTCTGAGGATCGAGATCGCCGCCGTTGTTTATGGCTATTGCATTGATGGCGAGATTGATCTGGTTCGTTTCGGCATTCTGCTCTGCGCTGTCGGCCCCTAAATAGTTTTCGTTAAGGACCAACGCATCGTTCTTGAGTTCGGTGCGGCGGTTGGTGATAGTGGCTGAGATGCCAGCAACGCCAGTGACGATGCCGCCGTCGTTCTCGATGACGATCACGTTGCCAAGAACGTTGTACTGACCTGCTTCTGCGGTTTGCGAAAGAATGTCGGCAGTCCCGAAATTGATGTTACCGATACCGCAAGCGCAGCCATTATAAAGATAGACGTCGTCATTCAGGATTCCGGCGCCGATGCCGGAATTGTTGGTGACGATCCCGCCCGCATTCCCGATATCGATCAGATTTGCCAAGACATTGGCCTGCTCGACCTCGGCGATCTGCGTCAGGATGGCTCCGTCGCCGAAACTGTCATTGAAGGACTCGGCGGCGTTCTGGATTTGCAACAAGTTGTTTTCGACGGAGGCGGCGATACCGTCCTGGCCCGCGTCGATATCCGCGTTGGTCTCAATGAAGATGGCGTTGGTCAGCGTATTGGTTTGTCTAATGTCTGTGCTTTGATTGCGGACACCGAAGTCGGCGTCATCAAAGTTTAGAGCGAAGCCGTCATTGAAGAGCACACTGTCGTCATTCCTGATTGAAGCGACGATTCCGGCGTTGGTGGCGATGAGGCCGCCGTTATTGGCAACGATAATGGTATTAACGACGGCGTTTTCCTGACTGACATCGGCATAGGCCAATGGGGAATAATTCCGGAAATCGACGGTGTAATTATGGATCTCGGCGCCGATGGCGATGAGAGGATCGATGTCGCCGCTGTTGTTGATCACGATGTCGTTGGTCAGGATGATGGACTGATCCGCGTCGAGATTATTCTCTTCATGGCCGCTAAAAGTCAGCACGGCTTCGAGGCCGGTCGTGCTTTTGGCATTGTTGTTGATGGTCTCTTGCTGCGGGATGACAATCGTCTGCGCCACTGCCGTTTTGGGCGCGATCACGGTTCCGAACAGGAGCGTGGAGACGAGAGCGGTGCCGGCGAGCAGAGATTTGCGCTCGGCATTGATAAGCAGCAAGCGCGACACGGCCCGCTTTATCCGTGCCTGATCACGCCCGGCACGTCTTGGCGTAACAAGCAGGTTTCGGCCCCGGTGATACCGGCCTCTCATGGAACCTCCACCCGGTTTTGGCAGATTGGCCTGCGTGCTAGAGAGCCAAGCTTAAAAAACCGGGTGGATGATGACTAGTGCAGATGTGCAACAGTCTTCGGAAGTTTTGCCGAGAAATTTGAAATATCGGGCTTACTGAGGTTTGGCTTTAGGCGCCGTAGTTTTTCGCGCTGGATTTTTGGGCGCTTCGGCTTTGGCTGATGGAGCCTGGCTTTTGTCGAGCGCGACAAGGCCATCGGTCAATCCATTCAGGTTTGTATCTGTGCGAACCGCCTGACCGTTCAAGGCGTAGACCGTGAGAGATCCCTTTTTCGAGGCTTCCAGCTCTTTCTTGAGGTCGTCTTCTACCACCATCACCGCACGGCAGCCTCTGGGAACGCAGGTCTGGAAGGGTAGGCGGTAGATTTTCTTGGTATCGGGCGAGAACTCGAGGCCGCGCTGGAGCGCCACCCCGATTGGGCCGTCGACCTGCAGCACGAGATTGCCCTTGGGCCCGTGGGTGAAGATCACCCGGAACACCGCCTTCTGCGTCTTACGTTCAACCAGCGCCTGAGCCAGCGAGCAGGGTTTTTTGCCCGAGTCATCCTTTTCGTTGGCGCAAACCAGGACCCACTCGCCGAAATTGCCGGCGACACTCGCAGCCAACTGCCCCGCCTGGCCCGGACCCTGCTGTTGCAGCGCCTCAGGCTTGGGCACCGCCTCCTGTGAAGGGGTCTTTGGCGCTGGGCTAACCGGCGTACTATCCTGCGCCAAGCCTTCGCCAATGGTCATCAGCACAAGCCCGGCAACGATCGCTGCGATGTGCTCCCTCAACGCCATGGCGTCCTGCACTGAAGTACTGGCTGAAATGGTTCCATTAAAGCTTCTTTTAAGCGCTTAAACGGCGTTTTTTGGCACGTCCACTAAGGTCAGCCGTCATACCTGTGTGCTGTTCTGACCGGGGCGGATTAGTAATTGACATTCTGCGCATAGATCAACGGATAATACTACATGACCAAGATCGTTTTCGACTCTGCGACGTTGCCATCCCACCTCGATGACGCGGCAAAGTTCCGTATATGGCATGAGCTCCTCAGCGATCTGACCTGCTCTTTTGAATTGTCCCGTCCAGAAGACAAACGGCTGTCGCTGTTATTTGAATGCGCGCCATTTGGGGACGTCCAGGTCGGAATGTTTCGCGGCACCCTGACCGGCGTCGAGCGTACGCGACAAGCCATCGCCATAGACGGTTCCGAAGCCTATAGCCTCGGTGTCAATCTCGCACCGACCGATCTGGTCATAAGTCAAAACGGTAGAGAGCTGGTTCTCGGTCCGGGGTGCTTCGTTCTGTTTTCGCATTTTGAAGCCTGGAAGTGGAACGGTCCCGCCGACGCTGCCTTCATCACCTGGAACACGTCGCGCGCCAAACTGGCTGAGCTGGTCGCCGATCCGGAAAGCCTTATTGCCACGCCTCTCGATGGCCAGAGTGAAGCCTTTCGCCATTTGCGCAACTATACGGGGTTCTTGCTCGGGTCCGATCCGGTGGTCGAGAATGGGCAGATAGCCGATCTGATCGGTTCGACCTTACTCAATCTTATGACGCTTGGGATTGGCAGCGAGGGAGATGCGGCCGAGGTCGCGCGAATGCATGGTTTACGCGCGGCACGGCTGCGAGAAATTCTCTCGAAGATCAGGCAGCGTTTCGCGGATCCCGCCTTTTCGTCCGAAGAGGTGGCCGGCAGTCTCGGCCTGTCGCAGCGTTACATCAACGATCTGCTGCATGAAACAGGATCGAGCCTTGCCGAGCGAGTGCTGGAGTTGAGGTTGCAGAAGGCGCGGGCGATGCTCGCAGATCGACGCCACCATCAACTCAAGGTTAGCGAAATCGCCTACGCCTGCGGTTTCAACGAAGTCTCCTATTTCAACCGCTGCTTCCGCCGCCGTTTCGGCGCCACGCCGACCACCGCGCGTAACGGCCAGCAAGCGGTTTAAGCGCCGCTTCTCTAACTCAATACGCTCGGTTCTATACATTTCGGTAAGCATAGACCGAGCTTTCGGCACGACTTAACCCCCATGTAACGCCGCGTGCCTAGCCTCGGGCAGATCAAGCAAGGCCAAAAGGCCTGGTCAAAAATGAGGGGAAGGCTGACATGAGACTGATTGTTGCACGCTTCGTCGCCGACGAGAGCGCCGCGACGGCCACAGAGTATGGGCTGATCGCCGCCGGTATCGGTGTGGCCATCATTACGATCGTAGGTCAGGTGGGACCGCAACTCGGGGAGTTGCTCGATCGAGTCGTGTCTCAACTTTCGGGCCGCTAGGCGCAAGTTGTGGATCAGCTGGGCACTTTAATTCTGCTCATGGTTTTTCCTGGAGCGATGGCAGGGGCCGCTGCCAGCGATCTCCTGACCATGCGTGTGCCCAACGTCCTGGTGATCGTGCTCGCAGTTGCGTTCATCCTGGCCGCACCTCTAGCCGGCCTCGGTGCGATCGAGCTTGGTCTTCACCTCGGGATCGCCATTGCCGCGCTGGCAATCGGATTTGGTCTGTTCGCGATGGGCTGGATCGGTGGTGGGGACGCCAAATTGTTCGCCGCTTCCTGTCTGTGGCTAGGCCCTGACGTTCTCGCCTATGTCGTCTATGCCGCCTTGATCGGTGGTGTTCTGACCCTGGCGTTACTCTATTGGCGCAGGATGCCGCTGCCGGCTTTGCTCACGTCGCAAAATTGGATCGTCCGTCTGCACGATCCCCAAAAGGGCGTACCCTATGCCATCGCCCTCGCCACTTCGGGACTGCTAGTCTATCCGCAAACGCCGTTCATGGCCGCGCTCACCTAAGCAAAGATCAGGTTACGCGCTCCCACATCTCGGCCTGAGCCCCTTCAGTCCATTCCTCAATTGCCGGCAAGGTGAGGATCGTCTCCGCATAGGCGGCGGCGCTACCGTCATCGCCGAACTTGCCGAGATCGACGCCATAGGTGCGGAAGCGTGTCACCACCGGTGCATACATGGCGTCGGCATTGGAAAATGTGTCGAACAGGAAGGGTCCGCCTTTGCCGTAGCGCTCCCGCGCCTCGCGCCAGATAGTGACGATCCGCTTGATGTCGGACTCCAGACCCGCATCGATCTGCGGAGAGGGATACAGGCCAAGCAGATCCATAGGCATCTCGTTGCGTAAGGTGACGAACCCCGCATGCATCTCAGCGGAGATGCTGCGCGCCGCCCCGCGCGCTTCCTCCTCTTGCGGCCAAAGATGCTGTTTGGGATGGCGCTCGGCGAGATATTCGAGGATGGCGAGACTGTCCCAGACGAGACCTGTGTCAGTCTTCAAGACTGGCACTTTACCCGATGGGGAGTTGCGCAGGATCTCGGCCTTGGTGTTTGGCTGCCTCAGCCTGATGCGTTCCTCGGTAAAAGGGATGGCGCATTGCTTGAGCGCAAGCCAGGGCCGCAGGCTCCAGGAGGAGAAGTTCTTGTCGCCGATGACCAGCGTGTAGTTGGTCGCAGCCATGGGAGCCTATCCGCCATTGTCAGGTCTCCGCTCCCCTGCCATTAATGCGCGGCTCCAGCAAGTGCGTTGAATCGATGCAAAAAACGATGAAGTTTGACGCCACCTACCGCGAATTGAAGGACCGACTCCTCGATTCGGGCGCCAAGGCTGTTCCTATCAGGTTGATCGCTGACAAGGATGATCCTGCGCTGGATGAGCTGAGCGCGGCCGAGCGCGGCTGGATCGAGGCGAACGATTGGACACCTAAACAAGGCTCGGTGCTTACTTTGCCGGATGGCAAAGGGGGGTTGAGTTCTGTGCTGCTCGGCACCGGCGGCAAGGATTGGGCCTGCCAGGCGCCGTTGCTGACCGGAGCGTTGCCGCGGCAATTGCCTGAGGGGGACTACCGTTTCATTTCAGATCTTCCAAATCCCGAACTGGCCGCGCTCGGGTTTCTCGCCGGCAGCTACCGCTTCACCCACTATAAGTCCGATGACGAGAAGCAACTGAAGCGGCTCGTGTGGCCTGAGGGAGCGGATAAAAGCCAAGTTCTGGCACTGGCCGAGGCACTCTTCTTCGGTCGCGATCTGATCAACACCCCGGCTAACGATCTCGGCCCCGCCGAACTCGAGGACGCTGCGCGCGATCTTGCCAATGCCTTCGGTGGCAGCATCAAGGTCACGGAAGGTTCGAGCCTTCTCACCGATAACTTCCCGCTGATCCACGCCGTGGGACGCGCGAGCGATCGCCTGCCCCGGCTCATCGATCTGACCTGGGGCTCGGAGCGCGCCCCCAAGGTGACAATCGTCGGGAAAGGCATCTGCTTCGATACCGGCGGTCTCGACATCAAGCCCGGAAGCGCCATGGCGCTGATGAAGAAGGACATGGGTGGGGCCGCCTCAGCGCTAGCTTTTGCGCTTCTCGTTATGCGTGCCAAGCTGCCGATGCGGCTGCGCGTACTGATCCCAGCCGCCGACAACAGCATTGCCGGGAATGCCTTCAGGCCGGGCGACGTGCTGCCGAGCCGGAATGGCATGAGCGTGGAGATCGGCAATACCGATGCCGAAGGACGTCTGGTGCTTGCCGATGCCATTGCTCTCGCCGACGAGGAGAAGCCGGATTATCTCGTTACCATGGCCACGCTCACTGGCGCGGCACGGGTGGCGCTCGGGCCCGATTTGCCGCCGCTCTATAGCGACGACGATGACTTCGCCGAGGGTCTGCTCGCCGCCGGCCGGACAACAGGCGATCAACTCTGGCGCATGCCGCTCTGGTCACCTTACGACAAATTGCTCAAAAGCAAGGTTGCCGACGTAAATCACATCGCCGAAGGCGCTTTTGCCGGGTCGGTGATCGCGGCTCTGTTCCTCAAGCGTTTTGTGCAGAACGCCAAGCGTTTCGCGCATCTAGACATCTACGCCTGGGTCCCGCGTGATCAACCCGGACGCCCGCAAGGCGGTGAGCCGCAGGCCACCCGCGCGCTCTTTGAATTCTTTCGCCAAGAGCTTGGAAAATCGTGACCACCCGGGTTTTGCCCGATCCGCGACGCCACGCCTATCGTCCCGATCTCGCGTCGGAAACTTTGCGGGACACGGTCGAGGCGCCTCGTTATGCGCCGGGTGAAATTCGACAAGTGATTGCCCCAGCCTTGCCCTTGCGGCGCGAGCCGCGTTTCGACTCCAGACTCGATACCGAGGGACTGTTCGGCGAGACTGTCACCGTCTTCGACGAGAGCGAAGGCTGGGCCTGGGTCCAGCTCACGCGCGACGGTTATGTCGGCTACATGCCGAGCGAAGGCCTTACGCACGCAATCTTCACTCCGACACACCGCATCGCCACGCTCCGCACCTATGTCTTCCCACAGCCGGACTCAAAGTCGCCGCCGCTTGCATTGCTTAGTCTAAATGCGCGCGTCGCTGTTACAGGCGCAGACGGGAAATTCCTTGAGATCGAAAACGGTGGTTTCGTCTATGCGTCCCATGTCGCGCCGGCCAATGAGAAGGTTGAGGATTTTGTCGCCGTGGCCGAAGCGTTTATCGGCACTCCCTATCTGTGGGGTGGACGCACTAGTGTCGGTCTCGATTGCTCTGGCCTAGTGCAACTCGCGGCGGAAGCGGCAGGCTTCGTCGTGCCGCGTGATGCCGACATGCAGGCCGCTGAGGCCGGTCAACTGTTGGAAGATCCGCACCTGAGCCGCGGAGACCTCGTGTTCTGGGAGGGGCATGTCGGCATCATGACAAGTGACGCCGATTTCCTGCATGCCAATGCCCATCACATGGCGGTTGAGCTTGAGCCCTTCGCCGAAGCGCGGGGTCGCATCAAGGCTGTGGGATTTGATGTTCTGTGCGTACGGCGTCTGGCGCGCGGAGCTAAATCACACCGAACAGATAAAGCAGGATGATGATGGGGATCGGGATGCCGATAAGCCATAAAAGAATACCGCGCATTTGAGTCTGAGCCTCCTGATATGCGAATGAATTCCTCGGCCTAAGAACGCAAGAATCGGTGGCTGGTTCCGGCCCGATAGGATTGGAGACCTGCGCAACATGACCGATTATTCATTTGGCCAAAAACCCCGTCATGCTAGGTTTTGCGGGGTTTTTGAGGGGTTTAGATTTACGCCAGCGGATAATGCTGGCACCCCGCGACAAGTCATTTTCCTTCATATGGAGTGTTAATCGCCGATCATGACCTTGCTTCGCCTGGCCATCGCCGCCGCTATTGCCGCCCTTCTTGCAGTCCCCGCCTCAGCCGAAGAAGGTGCGCGCCATCACGCATTGTCGCTCATCGGCGAGCCGAAATATCCGGCCGACTTCGCTCATTTCAACTGGGTCAATCCCGACGCGCCCAAAGGCGGCCTCGTGCGCATCGCCGATATCGGCAGCTTCGACAGTCTCAACCCGGTGCTCTATCGCGGCGAGGCAGCCGCGGGGCTCGGCTTCGTCAATGAAGGTCTCATGGCCGACAGCCTGGATGAGTCCTCCACCTCCTACGGGCTTATCGCCGAATGGGCGTCATATCCCGACGACTATTCCTCGGTGACCTTCAAACTCCGCGACGAGGCGCGCTGGCATGACGGCAAGCCGATCACGCCCGAAGACGTCATCTACAGCCTCGAAGTGAACAAGGCCGCCAATCCGCGCCTCGGTCTCTATTACAAGAATGTGCAGCGCGCCGAAGCGACCGGCGATAACGAGGTCACCTTCTTTTTCGATGTGAAGAACAATCGCGAGCTGCCCATGATCATGGGACAGCTCACAGTGCTGCCCAAGCATTATTGGACGGGCACGGACGCCAAAGGCGTCAAGCGCGATCCCCTGAAAACCACGCTCGAGCCGCCGCTCGGTTCGGGACCTTATCGTATCAAGCAGGCGACGCCCGGGCGTTCCATATCCTATGAGCGCGTCAAGGATTACTGGGGCAAGGATTTGCCGGTGAACAAGGGGGTGTGGAACTTTGATGAGATCCGCTTCGACTACTACCGCGACGATACCGTAGCGCTCGAGAGCTTCAAAGCCGGCAATCTCGATTACCGGCAGGAGACGAGCGCAAAGAATTGGGCGACCGCATACGACTTTCCGGCCGTGCGCGATGGCTTCGTCAAGCTCCAGGAAGTCGAACTCGATCGCTCGCAACCCATGCAGAGCTTCGTCTTCAATCTACGCCGGCCGCAATTTCAAGACCGCCGCGTGCGCCAAGCTTTCAATCACGCGTTCGATTTCGAATGGGCGAACAAGAATCTGTTCTACGGCCAGTACGCACGCGTCGGCAGTTATTTTCAGGGAAGCGAGCTAGCCGCGCCAAAAGCACTGCCGGAGGGTAGAGAGCTTGAATTCCTGAATGAAGTTAAGGATCAGGTGCCCGAAGAGGTATTCACCGAGGTCCATCAAAACCCGACCAACAATTCGCCCGATGACGTGCGCAACAATCTGCGCAAGGCCGTGGCACTGCTCAAGGATGCAGGCTGGGAGGTCAAGGACGGCGTCCTCACCAATACGCAAACCGGGCAGCGCATGGAGGTGGAGTTCCTGCTCGTTTCACCGACCTTCGAGCGCATCGTACAGCCCTATTTGCGCAACCTCGAGCGTCTCGGCATCAAAGGGACCATGCGCGTGGTGGATTCGGCGCAATACACACGGCGCATCAATGTGTTCGACTACGACGTCGTGGTCGGTAATTTTCCTCAATCCGATTCGCCCGGCAACGAGCAGCGCGATTTTTGGGGCTCCGACGCCGCCGACCGGGAAGGCAGCATGAACCTGATCGGCATCAAGGATCCGGCCATCGACAAGCTGATCGATCGGGTGATTTTCGCTAAGGACCGGGAGGAACTGGTCGCAGCCACGCAAGCGCTTGACCGCGTGCTTCTGTGGAACGATTACGTCGTGCCGCAATGGTATTCGCCAACGGTACGTCTTGCTTATTGGGCCCGTTACGGCCAGCCGCAGACGCTACCTGGATTGACGCCCGGCTTCCTTCAGGTCTGGTGGTACGATCAGAAGATGGCCGAGCGCTTGCCGGCACCATCGAAGCTTTGATGAGATACGCACATCGCCGGTGGCATTCGGTTGGCTGCGGGGCGCTTATCCTTCTCGCGCTGTCGGTTTCTGCCATAGCCTCTGAGCAGAAGCACGGACTGTCGGCCTTCGGCGATCTGGCTTACCCGGCAGATTTTACCCACTTCGCTTATGTGAATCCCGAGGCGCCTAAGGGCGGCACTTTTGCGCTGATCGGCTGGGGCGGAGTCACCACCTTCAACAGCCTCAACAATTACATCCTCAAGGGAGATGCCGCGCAGGGGCTTGAACTCCTGTTCGATTCGCTCATGACACGTGCGGTTGACGAGCCTGACGCGCTTTATGGGCTCGTGGCCGAGAGTGCAGAGTTGGCCGACGACGGCATGTCGGTGACGTTCTCTCTCAGGCCCGAGGCGAAATTTTCCGACGGTACCCAGCTTGCCGCCGAGGATGTGGCGTTCTCCTTCGATACGCTGAAAGAGCAAGGACATCCGATCTACCGTCAGATGCTGCAAGACGTGGTCTCGGCCGAGGCACTCGATCCCGCCACGGTGCGCTACACTTTCAAGGGCGATCTCGTGCGCGATTTGCCCCTCATCGTCGCCGGACTGCCCATCTTCTCCAAAGCCTATTATTCGGCAAAACCGTTCGATCGGACGACACTCGAACCGCCCCTCGGCTCGGGCCCTTACCTCGTCGATCGCATGGCGCAGGGCCGTACCATCGTCTATCGCCGTAACCCTGACTATTGGGCGAAGGATTTACCGGTCAATCGCGGACGCTGGAACTTCGACAAGATCCGTTTCGAGTATTTCCGCGACCGCAATGCCGGCATGGAAGCTTTCAAAGCCGGTACTTACGACTTCCGCGAGGAGTTCACCTCCAAGGTCTGGGCTACCGAATACGACTTCCCGGCCATCCGCGACGGCAGGGTCAAGAAGGAGGTGCTGCCCGATGAAACGCCCTCAGGCACACAAGGCTTCTTTCTCAACACACGGCGAGATCATCTGAAGGATCCGCGCGTGCGCAAGGCGCTCGATCTCGCCTTCGATTTCGATTGGACCAATCGCAATGTGTTTTATGGACTCTACCAGCGCACGGAGAGTTTCTTCGAAAACTCGCCGATGAAGGCTGAAGGCGAGCCCTCGGAAGCGGAGAAGGCGCTCCTTAACGATCTCGGCGTTCCAGTCGCCGATGGGGTGTTGGGCGCCGTCTATCTACCGCCCAAGAGCGACGGTTCGGGCACCGACCGCAAGCTCTTGTTGGAGGCGGGGAAGCTGCTTGACGAGGCCGGCTGGAAGATCAAGGACGGGATGCGCGTCAACGACCAAGTGAACCGTTCGAGCTCGAAATCCTCACCTTCGAGCCCACCTTCGAGCGCCTGACCGCGCCTTATATCAAAAACCTCAAACTGCTCGGCATCGACGCCCGGATCCGCATGGTTGACCCCGCGCAATATCAGCAGCGTCTGAAGAATTTCGATTTCGATGTCACTACGCAGCGCTATGTCATGCGCAACACGCCAGGGGTCGAGCTGCGGAGCTATTTCGGATCGACTGCGGCGAAAATGGACGGCTCGCTCAATCTCGCGGGTATCGCCGATCCCGCCGTCGATGCGTTGACCGAGCGCGTCCTAGCGGCAAAAAGCCGGGACGAACTGGAAACCGCGGCCCGGGCGTTGGATCGCGTGCTTCGGGCCGCCCATTATTGGGTGCCGCATTGGTACAAAGCCTCCCACCACACCGCCCATTGGGACAAGTTTTCGAGGCCCGAAACCAAACCGCGTTTTGACCGCGGCATTTTGGACACGTGGTGGTATGACGAGGGCAAAGCGGCCAAACTCGTGCAAAAAGTGGCCGCAAACCCCGAGGCAGCCGAAGGCAGCGGACCGAGTCCACTCCTTATAATCGCCGGTCTGATCGGTCTCGCGCTCGCCGGTTATATATTGGTGCGACTGAGAAGGCCGGCCAAAAAGCAATGACCGCCTATATTCTTCGCCGTCTTCTGCTGATCATCCCCACGATGTTGGGCATCATGCTGGTGACGTTCGTCATCGTGCAGTTCGCGCCGGGCGGACCGGTAGAGCGGCTGATCGCCCAACTCAGCGGCACCGACCCCGGAGCCACCGCCAGGATCAGCGGCGGCGGCGGCGATTTCGCCGGCAGTAGAAGCCAGCAGCAAGGCATGCCGGGCGATGTTTCGGCGGCGCCGTCCAAATATCGCGGCGCACAAGGTCTCGACCCGGAATTCATCGCCTCGCTGGAAAAACAGTTCGGCTTCGACAAGCCGGCCTATCAGCGCTTCGGCATGATGCTCTGGGACTATCTGCGCTTCGATTTCGGTCAAAGCTATTTCCGCGACACGAGCGTGCTCGAACTGATCGCTGAGCGAATGCCGGTTTCGATATCGCTTGGCCTGTGGATGACCCTCATCGCCTATCTCATCTCGATTCCGCTCGGTATTCGCAAAGCGGTTCAGGACGGCTCGCGCTTCGATGTGTGGACGAGTTCGGTAATCATCGTTGGCTATGCAATTCCCGGTTTCCTCGTTGCCGTGTTTCTCATCGTACTGTTCGCCGGCGGTTCCTTCTTGCAGATTTTCCCGTTGCGCGGACTGGTCTCCGAGAATTGGGCGGAGCTTCCGTGGTACGGAAAGATTCTCGATTACTTCTGGCATCTGGTGCTGCCGCTCACGGCGATGGCCTTGGCCGCCTTCGCCACCACGACCTTCCTCACCAAGAATTCGTTCCTGGAGGAAATCCGCAAGCAATATGTGACTACAGCGCGGGCCAAGGGGCTCACCGAGAACCAGGTGCTTTACGGGCACGTGTTCCGCAACGCTATGCTGATCATCATCGCCGGCTTTCCCGGTGCGTTCCTCGGCGCCTTCTTCACCGGCGCTCTGTTGATCGAGACCATCTTCACCCTGGAGGGGCTTGGCCTGCTCGGCTTTGAATCGATCGTCAATCGCGATTATCCGGTGGTATTCGCCACGGTCTACATCTTTTCGCTGCTCGGCCTCCTCGTCAATCTCATCTCCGACCTGACCTATACCTGGGTCGATCCGCGCATCGATTTCGAGACGCGCGAGGTGTGAGGTCATGGACGCACCGACCGACACCACCATCGTTGAGGAAGTCACGGCGCAGGGCGTGCCGACTCTGCGCCCCTGGCTTTCGACTTTGCAGCGACGCCGCTGGTCGGTGTTCAAGGCCAATCGGCGCGGCTACTGGTCGTTTTGGATATTCCTGATCCTGTTCGTGATCAGCCTGTTCGCCGAGTTCATCGCCAACGAGAAGCCGATCCTGGTTAAGTATGAGGGGCAGCTCTACTGGCCGATCTTCCAGTCCTATCCTGAGACCGCGTTCGGCGGCGTTTTCGAGACCGAAGCCGTCTATCGCGATCCCGCCGTCAAGCAAATGGTCAAAGAAGGGGATGGCTGGATGATCTGGCCCCTGATCCCGTTCTCCTACAACACGCCTAATAAGAACCCGCCAATGGCCTTTCCGGTCAAACCGACCTGGCTTCTCACCGCTGAGGACTGCAAGCTCGCAGTCGAGCGCGGATTCCATCCGTGCGATGCAAACCTCGAATGGAACTGGCTCGGCACCGACGACCAGGGGCGCGACGTCGTGGCGCGCGTAATCTACGGCTTCCGCATTTCCGTTCTGTTCGGTCTGGTTCTGACGTTGTTTGCCTCGATTATTGGCGTCGCAGCCGGCGCGGTGCAGGGCTATTTCGGGGGTTGGACCGATCTCCTATTCCAGCGCTTCATCGAGATCTGGACCAGTGTGCCCCAACTTTATTTACTGATCATCGTCGCGGCGGTGATCGAACCCAATTTCTGGATCCTGCTTGGTATATTGCTCGCTTTCTCCTGGGTGGCGCTGGTCGGTGTGGTACGCGCCGAATTCTTGCGTGCGCGCAACTTCGAATATGTCACTGCCGCCCGCGCGCTCGGACTGCCCAACATCAAGATCATCTTCAAGCATCTCTTGCCGAACGCCATGGTAGCGACGCTCACCTTCATGCCATTCATCCTGAACGGCTCGATCACCACGCTCACATCGCTCGACTTTCTCGGCTTCGGTCTGCCGCCGGGGTCGCCCTCGCTTGGCGAGCTCTTGGCGCAAGGCAAGGACAATCTACAAGCGCCATGGCTTGGTCTTACGGCCTTCTTCGTCATCGCCGTCATGCTGAGCCTGCTCATTTTTATCGGCGAGGCAGTGCGCGACGCACTAGATCCACGCAAGACCTTGACGTGAGGCACGATGCACGGTTCGCACGATCATAGTCACTCCCACGGCGCTGATGCCGTTCATGCCAACAATGAGCGACGCGTCGGGTTTGCGGCGCTACTCACTGGCGGATTCATGTTCGCCGAGGTGGCTGGCGGTATCGTCGCCGGATCGCTGGCGCTGCTAGCCGATGCCGGCCACATGCTTACCGACTTTGCTTCGCTGTCGCTGGCTTGGTTTGCCTTCAGGCTGTCACGACGTCCCGCCGACTGGAGACGCACTTACGGCTTCGCCCGTTTTCAGGTGCTGATCGCCTTCACCAATGGGCTGGCGTTATTCGCCATTGCCGCGTGGATCGTTTACGAGGCGATAGAGCGGCTAACGGCTCCGATTGAAGTGAAAGGCGGCATCATGGTCGTGATCGCCTTGCTTGGGCTTCTGGTCAACATTGTTGCCTTCTGGCTGCTCCAGGGCGCCGACCGGGAAAATCTCAACGTGCGGGGCGCAGCCATCCATGTGCTTGGCGATCTGCTTGGTTCCGTGGCCGCGTTGGCGGCAGGTGCGGTGATTCTCCTCACCGGTTGGATGCCGATCGATCCGCTATTGTCGATGGTTGTCGCCGCCATCATCGTGCATAGCGGTTGGCAGGTTGTGGCGGCGTCAGGTCACATTCTTCTTGAAGGCGCGCCGAAGGAACTCGATACGCGCGCCCTAGGCCCCGATCTCGTCTCTCATGTCAAAGGTGTGGAGAGTGTTCACCATGTGCATGTGTGGTCGATCACCCAGAACCGCCGCATGGTGACCTTGCATGCGTGCATCGGTGAAAGGCAAGACGCCAGTCGTATCGTGCGGAATATCAAGACCCGCCTCAAAGACAAATTTGGCTTGGATCATGCCACCATCGAGATCGAGCGCGGCGAGTGCGCCGACGCAGCTGAAAAAGCGAGAGCCTGATGACCGAAGCCTCTGATAAGCACTTGATTACCATTGAGAATCTCTCGGTCGATTTCGGCGCGAACGACAACGTTACGCACGCGGTGAAGGACGTGTCCTTCGATATCGGCCCGGCGGAAACCGTCGCCTTGGTGGGCGAGTCTGGTTCCGGCAAGACGGTCACGGCGCTGTCGATCCTCAAACTTCTACCTTATCCCGCCGCCTCCCATCCATCGGGACGCATAATGTTCAAAGGCGAGGATCTCCTGGCGCTGCCTCTCAATGGCATGCGCCATGTGCGCGGCAACAAGATCTCGATGATCTTTCAGGAACCGATGACTTCGCTCAATCCGCTACACACGATCGAGCAGCAAATCGGCGAAGTATTGAAGATTCACCGTGGTATGTCGGGAAAAGCACTGCGCGCGCGCGTGCTCGACCTGCTCGAAAAAGTCGGCATCGACGATCCGGAAGGACGGCTTCAATCCTATCCACATCAACTCTCCGGCGGTCAGCGGCAGAGGGTGATGATCGCCATGGCGCTTGCCAACGAGCCGGATCTTCTCATTGCCGATGAGCCGACCACGGCGCTTGACGTCACCATCCAGGCGCAGATCCTTGATCTGCTGCTCAAGCTCAAGGATGAGTTCAATATGGCCATGCTGCTCATCACCCACGATCTTGGCATCGTGCGAAAAATGGCCGACCGCGTCTGTGTCATGAACAATGGCGAGATCGTCGAACGCGGGACGACGCAGGATATCTTTGCCAGCCCCAAGCACGCTTATACGAAACATCTGATAGCCTCGGAGCCCAAGGGCTCGCCGCCGGCGGCTGATCCGAAAGCCAAGACCATCCTTGAGACCAAAGACCTGCGTGTGTGGTTCCCGATCAGGCGGGGTTTTCTCCGGCGCACTGTCGGCCATATCAAGGCGGTGGACGGCATCAATCTGGAGATCAAGGAAGGCCAAACGCTCGGCGTCGTGGGCGAATCCGGTTCAGGGAAGACGACGCTAGGGCTTGCCCTGCTCAGGCTGGTGTCGAGCGACGGACCTATCGTCTATCTCGGTGATCGCATCGACGGTTTCGATTCCAAGCGCATGCGGCCGCTCCGGCGCGACATGCAGATCGTGTTCCAGGATCCCTACGGGTCGCTCTCGCCGCGCCTGTCGATCGGGCAAATAATCGAGGAAGGGCTGGTCATCCAGAATCCGGGTCTTTCCCGCGACGAGCGTGATGCGCGTGTGGCGCGCGCGCTGAAAGAGGTCGGCCTCGATCCCAGATTGCGCGACCGTTATCCGCACGAATTCTCAGGCGGCCAGCGCCAGCGCATCGCCATCGCCCGCGCGCTCGTGCTCGAGCCGAAATTCCTCATCCTCGATGAACCGACCTCGGCGCTCGACGTGTCGGTGCAGGCGCAGATTGTCGATCTGCTGCGCGACCTGCAGAAGCGCCACAAACTCGCTTATCTCTTCATCAGCCACGATCTGAAAGTCGTGCGCGCGCTCGCCAACTCGATCATCGTGCTGCGTCACGGCAAGGTGGTGGAGCAGGGGCCCGCGCGGACCGTATTCTCCGACCCCAAGACCGACTACACCAAGGCGTTGCTCGCCGCGGCCTTCGAGCTTGAGGCCACGCGCAGTCCTGCGGTCGCGACCTGATCCTAGTTCGGCGCCCCGTCCGGATAGACAGGCTGCGGCCAAGCCGGATTGGGAGGCTCGCCCGAGGATTCCATCCCCTCGTCGGCTGAAGAAGATGATCCGTTCTCTGCCGGGCCGTCCGGATAGACCGGCTGGGGCCAGGCTGGATTGGGCTCTTCGCTTGAGGGGCTTGGTGCATCGCTTGCCGCGGGCGCCTCGCTGCGTGGCGCAGCACCCTCGACAGGCTCTGTAGGTTCGGGCGGAACCACCGGCTGCGGCCACGCCGGGTTAGGCTCTTCGCCTGCGGAGGGTTCGGCCTCCTCGGCAGGTGCCGGCTCCTCGGCCGCAGGTTCCTCAGCCGCAGGAGCCTCAGGCTCGGCGGCGGGAGCGGGCTCTTCGGGTGCAGCTGCCGGAGCCTCCTCCGCAGGAGCGGGCTCTTCAGGCGCAGCCATGGGGGCTTCCGGTTCTGGTTCGGTTGGTTTCTCCTCAGCCGGAGCAGCCGGCTCGGGTTCAGCCGCCTTCTCTTCCGGTGCGGCAGCTGGCGCGGCCTCAGGCAGAGGCGGCGGGTTATCCGTCTGCGTGCGGAGGAAGGCGATGATATTGGCGCGTTTCTTGACGTCTGGCACGCCGGGGAAGGCCATCATTGTTCCCGGTGCATAGACCTGAGGATTGGTTATGAAAGCGTCGATATGGGCGTAGTCCCAGACGCCTTCGCTTTGTTTTGCCTTAAGAGCAGGCGAGTAATTGAAGCCTTCGACAGAGGCGATCTTCCGGCCCACGATATCGTGCAGATTGGGGCCGATCAGGGCAGCTCCACCCTTTTCGAAGGTGTGGCAGACCTTGCACAAGGCCGCGTCGGTTTCACCTGCCGCCGCATCGGCCGTAGCGAGAAGGCCAAGGACCTCAGAGTCAGCCGGAGCGGCCGGTTTTTCCTCTGCGGCCGGCTTTTCCTCGGTGCCTGCGACCTCGAGGCCAGGCTTTTCCGGCTCATGTTCCTTGTAGAGGATGTCGATAAGGGTCCTCGTGCCAAAGAACAGCAGCAGTGCACCGAGCACCGCCATGGCGATTTGGTTGAGGCGATAATGCTTCATGTGTGATGGTCCCCCCAGCAGGCAGAAAGGCTACTTCTTGCAGCTCTTGCGGCGCGGCGTGAGACTATAGGGGGCAGGGGACTGTTGCAACTCGGAGAATCGCCGCTGCCGGAGGCCGTCGCCCGGGAAATCTTCCCGTGCTACTGGACGGTATCATGTCCAACTGCCTGATTGTCATCCCGGCAAGGCTGAAAGCGACCAGGCTTCCCGACAAGCCCCTGGCGGATATCGGCGGAGAGCCCATGATCGTCCATGTTTTGCGGCGGGCGGTCGAGGCCGATTGCGGCCCGGTCCTGGTCGCGACCGAATCCGAAGCGGTGCGCGATGCTGTCCTGCTGGCCGGAGGGAAGGCGGTCATCACCCGCCCCGATCACCCAAGCGGCTCCGACAGAGTGTTCGAAGCACTCGATAAATTCGACCCTGCCCGCGCCTTCAGGGTGGTGGTGAACCTTCAGGGCGATTTACCGATGCTCGACCCGAGCCTCGTTGCCGCCTGCCTCGCGGCACTCGAAGAGGCTGATGCGGATATCGGTACCATCGCGACCCCGATCACGCGCGAGGAGGAACGCACCGATCCGAATGTCGTGAAGGTCGTCGGCACCCTCCTGCCGGGAAGCTCGGCCTTGCGGGCGCTCTACTTCACGCGCGCCACCGCGCCCTATGGCGAGGGACCGCTCTACCAGCATATCGGCCTTTACGCTTATCGCCGGGCCGCGCTTGAACGCTTCGTTTCGCTGCCGCCCTCGCCACTCGAAGTAAGAGAGAGGCTCGAACAGCTGCGGGCGCTCGAGGCCGGCATGCGCATCCATGTCGGCCTCGTTGACACTGCGCCGCTCGGTGTCGATACTCCGGCCGATCTTGCGCGGGCGCGTGAACTGTTCAAGTCCCGCCATTGAATTCGCCCGCTTTCCCAACGACCATGACCAAATCACGACCAAACAAAATCGCCTTCCAGGGCGAGCCGGGGGCCAATTCGCACCTCGCTGCGCGTGATGCCTATCCACGCCTGGAAGCGCTGCCATGCCCCACTTTTGAGGACGCGCTGGCGGCAGTGACGTCAGGTAAAGCCAATTACGCCATGATCCCTATCGAAAACTCGGTGGCAGGGCGCGTGGCCGACATCCATCATCTCTTGCCGGATTCGGGCCTGCACATCGTCGCCGAGCATTTCGAGCGGGTGCGGCATCAATTGCTGACTCTGCCCAAGGTCAAACTTTCCGAGCTCAAGACCGTACACAGCCACATCATGGCGCTCGGCCAATGCCGCAAAGCCATTCGCGTGTTGAAGCTGACGCCCGTGGTCGAAGCCGACACAGCGGGTGCCGCGCGGCATTTGCGCGAAACCGGCGACCGCACGCGCGCGGTGATCGCCTCGAAGCTCGCCGCGGAAGTCTATGGACTTCAGGTCGCCAAGGCGGATATCGAGGATGCCGCGCATAACACGACCCGCTTCGTCGTCCTCGCCGCCAAGCCGCAACGCACGCGCCGGGGTGACGGTCCGGTTATCACCAGTTTTGTATTCCGGGTGCGCAACGTGCCGGCGGCGCTCTACAAGGCGCTTGGCGGCTTCGCCACCAACGGCGTCAATATGACCAAGCTCGAATCCTACCAACTCGAGGGGTCGTTCAACGCCACGATGTTCTATGCGGATATCGAGGGCCATCCCGACGAGCGTCCGGTCAAGCTCGCCCTGGAGGAATTGCACTTCTTCTCGAGCGAAGTGATCGTGCTCGGTACCTATCCGGCGAGCCCGTTCCGCGCCAGCTTCAAGGCTTCTGGCGAATAGGGCTACGGGTTGCCACGGAGGGGGCTATCTCCGATATACTCCCGTGGGAGGTTGGCGGCAGGCGCGTGCCTCGCCAACCGGGTCAGGTCCGGAAGGAAGCAGCCCTAACGAGTGTTTCGCGGGTTGCTTGTCCAGCCTCCCACCTGCCTTTAGCGTTATGGCGTACCGATGGCAGTTTGCCTGCCGTTGCCATTGATCCAAGCCTTTGTGTGAAAGTTCGCTTCCTCATGGCTGATGCCGAGAACCAAAAGAGCGCGTCTAAGCGTGCTGCCAAGAAAACGGCGGAGCCGGTCTCCCCAACGCCCGAAAACCACACAGCGCTGGCGCGCAAATACCGTCCCAAACTGTTCGCCGAACTGATCGGCCAGGAGGCGATGGTGAGGACGCTTCGCAATGCGTTCGCCTCAGGCCGTATAGCGCAGGCCTATATGTTGACCGGCGTGCGCGGTGTGGGGAAAACCACCACGGCGCGGCTCATCGCCCGCGCGCTGAACTACGAGACCCCCGGCATTGAAGGTCCTACGCTCGATATGGGCGAAGAGGGCGTGCATTGCCGCGCGATCTTGGAGAGCCGCCATCTCGACGTGATCGAGATGGACGCAGCCTCCCATACCGGCATCGAGGACGTCCGCGACCTGATTGACAGCGCGCACTACAAGCCGAACACGGCCCGCTACAAGGTCTACATCATCGACGAGGTGCATATGTTGTCGAAGCA
>VGDX01000021.1 GCA_016869535.1 Alphaproteobacteria bacterium
AGCGTGGCCGTCTGCGCGCACTCAAACCGCTCCGACGGCCACGATCCCGCTGGCGCCCAGGACGCCGCTAAACTAACATTGCAACTGGACCACTCGATGGGGGCAGGTCAGTTCCTGCTGCTCAAGACCATCTTGAGCGTCTTCAATGTGAGGATCTTGCCGCGCCGCCGGGGTTTCCGCTGTGGCATTTCGCACACCGCAGACTTTCCGTACAAAAGGCACCAATCCCGGTATTTTTCCGCCGTTGTTTGCGCGCGTACGGGGCGTGTTGCGTGGCCTTTTTCGCTGTGTTAGAGGCTCGTCCGGGCCTTCCGGGGGCCGTCATCGGCTGTTTTCGGGCTGTTGACGCGGAAGCGCCGATCCCTTCATTTGCGAGGTCAAGGACGCGGCGGCTGGTGACGCGCCGGTCAGGAAAGCAGAGGCGTTTCAGGTGGTTAGCGAAGTTGAGACCCCTTCAGGCGTGGCCGGCCGCTATGCCTTCGCCCTGTTCGAACTCGCCAAGGACGAGCGGGCTCTGGACCAAGTCGCCGCCGATCTCGACCGCTTCAACCAGGCGCTCGATACTTCTAACGATCTGACAAGACTGGTGAAATCTCCGGTGTTCAGCGCCGAGGAGCAGATGCGCGCGCTTGCCGCCGTGCTCGATGAGATCGGCATCGGCGGCTTGACCAAGAATTTCCTGCTTTTGGCGGCAAAAAACCGGCGCCTATTCGCCGTTCCCGACATGATTTCCGCGTTTCGCGCCATGCTCGCCCGCGAGCGCGGCGAAACCTCCGCTTCCGTCACCGCGGCCGCAAAGCTCACCGAAACCCAAGTCACCGCGCTCAAGCAGGCGTTGAAGGCCGCGCTCGGCAAAGAAATCATGCTGGAGGAGCGGGTCGATCCCACGCTGCTCGGCGGCCTCGTCGTCAAGGTCGGCAGCCGCATGATCGACACGTCGCTGCGCACCAGATTGAATTCACTCAAAGTCGCCATGAAAGAGGTTGGCTGATGGACATCAGAGCCGCTGAGATCTCCGCGATTCTCAAGGAGCAGATCAAGAATTTCGGGCAGGAAGCCGAGGTCGCCGAGATCGGCCAGGTGCTGTCCGTCGGCGACGGCATCGCCCGCGTCTACGGCCTCGACCAGGTGCAGGCCGGCGAGATGGTCGAATTCGCCGACGGCACGCGCGGCATGGCGCTCAACCTCGAAGTCGACAATGTCGGTATCGTGATCTTCGGCGACGACCGCCATATCAAGGAAGGCGACGTCGTCAAGCGCACCGGCGCTATTGTGGAGGTGCCGGTCGGCAAGGGCCTGCTCGGTCGCGTGGTCGACGCGCTCGGCAACCCGATCGACGGCAAGGGACCGATCGAGGCGTCGGAGTTGCGCCGCGTTGACGTGAAGGCGCCGGGCATCATCCCACGCCAATCGGTGCACGAGCCGATGCAGACGGGACTCAAGGCGATCGACGCGCTGATCCCCATCGGCCGGGGCCAGCGCGAGTTGATCATCGGCGACCGCCAGACCGGCAAGACCGCCATCATCCTCGACACCATCCTCAACCAGAAATCGGTCAACGCACTCGGCGACGACAAGAAGAGCCTCTATTGCATTTATGTCGCCGTCGGGCAGAAGCGCTCGACCGTCGCGCAATTCGTCAAGGTCCTGGAGGACAACGGCGCGCTGCCCTACTCCATCGTGGTCGCCGCCACGGCGTCGGATCCGGCGCCGATGCAGTATCTCGCGCCTTTCTCCGGCTGTGCCATGGGCGAGTATTTCCGCGACAACGGTATGCACGCGGTCGTGTTCTATGACGACCTTTCCAAGCAGGCCGTCGCTTATCGCCAGATGTCGCTGCTGCTGCGCCGGCCGCCGGGACGCGAGGCCTATCCGGGCGATGTTTTCTATCTCCATTCGCGTCTGCTGGAGCGCGCCGCCAAGCTCAACAAGGACAACGGCTCCGGATCGCTGACCGCGCTGCCGGTGATCGAGACGCAGGCGAACGACGTGTCGGCCTATATCCCGACCAACGTCATCTCCATCACCGACGGCCAGATCTTTCTGGAGACAGACCTGTTCTATCAGGGCATCCGGCCCGCGGTGAATGTCGGTCTGTCGGTGTCGCGCGTGGGTTCTGCCGCACAGGTCAAGGCGATGAAGCAGGTCGCAGGCAAGATCAAGGGCGAGCTGGCGCAATATCGCGAGATGGCGGCCTTCGCCCAGTTCGGCTCGGACCTCGATGCCACCACGCAGCGCCTGCTCAATCGCGGCGCGCGGCTGACCGAGCTTCTCAAGCAGCCGCAATTCTCGCCCATGAAGGTCGAGGAGCAGGTGGTGGTGATCTATGCCGGCGTGAACGGCTATCTCGACCCGATCAAGGTGTCGGACGTGCAGCGTTTCGAGGCCGAGCTTCTGCGCTATATACGCGCCGAGCATCAGGACATTCTCGATGACATCCGGGACAAGAATGAGATTACCAAGGAAACCGGCGACAGACTGAAGGCTGCGGTCGACAAATTCGCCAAGGCCTTCGCGTGAGTGAGCCATGCCTTCCCTGAAGGAACTGCGCAACCGCATTTCGAGCGTTAAGGCGACGCAGAAGATCACCAAGGCCATGCAGATGGTGGCTGCGGCTAAACTTAGGCGCGCGCAGACCTCGGCCGAGGCGGCGCGTCCTTATGCGAACCGCATGGAGACAGTGCTGACCAACCTCGCCATGGCGCTTAAGGACAGTGAAGGCGGGCCGCCGCTGATGGTCGGCACCGGCAAGGATCAAGTCCATCTTCTTGTTGTCTGTACCGCCGAGCGTGGCCTGTGCGGGGCCTTCAACTCGGCCATCGTGCGCCTCGCGCGCGAGCACATCAGCCGCCTGCTGGCCGACGGCAAGGGCGTCAAAATTCTTTGCGTCGGCAAAAAGGGCTATGACCAGCTCAAGCGCCAATTCGCGCCGTTGATAATTGACACGATCGAGTTCCGGGGCGTGAAGCAGCTTGGCTTCGAGCATGCCGAGAAAGTGGCCGGGAAGGTGCTCGCTTTGTACGCGGAAGGTGCGTTCGATGTCGCCACACTGTTCTTCTCACGATTCCGTTCGGTGATCAGCCAAGTGCCCACCGCCCAGCAGATCATCCCGGCTTCTCTACCGGAAGAGGCACCAAAAGAAGACACGCTCGGCGGCGCCGTCTATGAATATGAGCCGGATGAGACCGAAATTCTCACCGAGCTTCTGCCTCTGAATATTACCGTGCAGATCTTCAAGGCGCTGCTCGAGAATGCGGCGTCAGAGCAGGGCGCGCGCATGAGCGCCATGGACAGCGCCACGCGTAATGCCGGCGACATGATCGGCAGGCTTACCCTCAATTACAATCGCACCCGTCAGGCCATGATCACCAAGGAGCTGATCGAGATCATCTCCGGCGCCGAGGCGCTCTAGTCACGCGAAGGACCATAACGATGGCAAAGCAATCCCCCGTAATCGCCGAGACCAAGACACAAGAGAAGAAAATCGCCGCGGGCAAAGGCTCCAAGGGTCATGTGCGGCAGGTGATGGGCGCCGTGGTCGACGTGCAGTTCGACGAGCACCTGCCCGAGATCCTGAACGCGCTCGAGACCGACAATCATGGCAATCGTCTCGTGCTCGAAGTCGCCCAGCATCTCGGCGAGAACACGGTGCGCACCGTGGCCATGGACTCAACCGAAGGCATGGTGCGCGGCCAGGAAGTCGTCGATACCGGCGAACCTATCGCCGTCCCCGTCGGCGACGAGACCCTGGGGCGCATCATGAACGTGGTGGGAGAGGCGGTCGATGAGGCGGGTCCGATCAAGACCGCCGCAAAGCGGCCGATCCACCAGCCAGCACCCTCTTATGTCGATCAATCGACCGAAGCCGAGATTCTGATCACCGGCATCAAGGTGGTGGATCTGCTCGCGCCTTACGCCAAGGGCGGCAAGATCGGCCTGTTCGGCGGCGCCGGTGTGGGCAAAACCGTGCTGATCATGGAGCTGATCAACAACGTGGCCAAGGCGCATGGCGGTTATTCGGTGTTCGCCGGCGTCGGCGAGCGTACGCGCGAAGGCAACGATCTCTATCACGAGATGATCGAATCCGGCGTGAACAAGGACCCGCGCAAGGTAGGCACAGCCGAAGGCTCGAAATGCGCGCTGGTTTACGGCCAGATGAACGAGCCGCCGGGCGCGCGCGCGCGCGTCGGTCTTTCGGGGCTGACGGTCGCGGAATATTTCCGCGATCAGGGTCAGGACGTGCTGTTCTTCGTGGACAACATCTTCCGTTTCACTCAGGCGGGCTCGGAAGTGTCGGCACTCTTGGGCCGTATCCCGTCGGCCGTGGGCTATCAGCCGACGCTAGCCACCGACATGGGCGCGCTGCAGGAGCGCATTACCACCACGCAGAAAGGCTCGATCACCTCGGTGCAGGCGATCTATGTGCCGGCCGACGATCTGACCGATCCGGCGCCCGCGACCTCTTTCGCCCATCTTGACGCCACCACCGTGTTGTCGCGTTCGATCGCCGAGAAGGGCATCTATCCTGCCGTGGATCCGCTTGATTCGACCTCGCGCATGCTCGACCCGCGCATCGTCGGTGAGGAGCATTACGCCGTTGCCCGCCGCGTGCAGGAGATCCTGCAGCGTTACAAGGCGCTGCAGGACATCATCGCCATTCTCGGCATGGATGAGTTATCCGAAGAGGACAAGATCACCGTAGCCCGCGCACGCAAGATCGAGCGCTTTCTGTCGCAGCCCTTCCATGTGGCCGAAGTGTTCACGGGCTCGCCAGGCGTGTTCGTCGATCTCGCCGACACCATCAAGGGCTTCAAGGGTCTGTGCGAAGGCGATTACGACCATCTGCCGGAAGCGGCCTTCTACATGGTGGGCACCATCGAGGAGGCCGTGGCCAAGGCCGAGAAGCTCGCCGCCGAGGCCGCTTGATGCCCGATTCTTTCAAATTCGAGCTGGTATCGCCGGAGCGGCTGCTGGTTTCAGGTGAGGTCGAGCAGGTGCTGGTGCCTGGCGCCGAAGGAGACATGACCGTTCTCGCCCATCACGCGCCGGCGCTTACCACGCTCAGGCCAGGCGTGCTGGATATTGGCTTTCCGGGTGGAGAACATCAGCGCTTTTTCCTCCGCGGCGGCTTTGCCGAGGTCAACCCTGCTGGTCTCATCGTGCTGGCCGAGACGGCGATCGACCTCGAAGAACTTGACGCCAGTCAGCTTGCCCAGGCGATCAGGGACGCCGAGGAAGACGTCGCCGATGCAAGCGAAGACGCCGTGCGTGACCGCGCCCAGACGAAGCTCGACCATCTTCGTCAGGTCGAGAGTGCGCTCAACCTTTAACGGATTTCGGCAGTAGCGGCGCGAACTCTTCGACCACGCGCGCATAGACCGCTCGCTTGAAGGGCACCACCAGACCGGGCAGCTCTTCGGCCTCGACCCAGCGCCAGGCGTCGAATTCCACTTCATGGCCTTCCCGCGGGCCAAGGTCGATCTCGCTCTCATTGCCTTCAAACCGCGCCGCGAACCAAAGCTGCTTCTGGCCGCGATAGCGTCCTTCCCAGGCGACGCCAATCAGGTGAGACGGCAGGTCGTAGAGAAGCCAGTCGCGAGTCCTGGCGAGGAATCTTGCGGTATGCACGCCGGTCTC
The DNA here is from genome assembly GCA_016869535.1 of Alphaproteobacteria bacterium. Taxonomy (GTDB): domain Bacteria; phylum Pseudomonadota; class Alphaproteobacteria; order Rhizobiales; family Methyloligellaceae; genus Methyloceanibacter. The sequence continues at coordinate 5,638 of VGDX01000021.1, forward strand.
CTCTGCAAGCTCGCGCCGTGCCGCCGCTTCGGGATCTTCCCCCACGTCGAGGCCGCCTTGCGGCATCTGCCACCAATGCCCCGCACCTTCCGGCGCGTCGGGCCGGTCGGCGCGGCGGCCGACAAACACTCGCGCTTTTGTGTCGAGCAGCATGACGCCGACACATGGCCGGTATGGCAGCCCCTCTGCTTCGGTCATTGAGAGAATTCAGCTCTGCCGTTGCGATCGCACTGCGGCGCTGACCGGCACGAGCACGATACCCTTTGCTTCGAGCTTACCGGCCCATTCTGCGATCTGTTTGACGGTCTGGGGTTTTGCTTTTGCCACACCGATCGCGGAGCCGTGCTCACGCGCCATCGTCTCGAGCTCTGTCAGCGCCTTGGCGAGTCCGCCTGACGTGGCATCCAGCTGAACATCGGCGGAAGAATAGTCCAGTCCGAGCACGCTCGCGATCTGTGCGGCAGTCGAGCTTGGCACCGTGCCGTCGTCGAAATAGATGAGGCCGCGCCTTTTCAGCTCTTCGAGTACCGGCGAGAGGGAGTCCTTGGCGGTCTCGAACTTGGCGCCCTTAAAATTCGTCACGCCGACATAGCCGGTATAGCGCGACATCAGCCAATGCAGCCGTTTGATGTTTTCATCGGCAGGAAGGGTCGTAAGCAGCGTATGCGGTCCCGGATCTTCGTTGGGGTAATTCTCGGGCTCGAGCGGGATTTGCAGCAAGACCTCATGGCCGGCAGCGCGGATTGCCGTTACCTCATCCTGGAGATCGCGACCATAGGCGCCGTAGGCCACACTGACAGGCGGCGGTAATCCCTTCAACACATCGTCCGATGGGGCGCCCGGCAGACCGAGCCCGTTGATCAGAATGGCGACCCGGGCTGATGCTCCTAAACCGGTCTGCGAGGCATGAGGCGCTGGCCGGGCATAAACCTCAGCAGGGCGACGGTCATCATCGGCCACCCGGGGTAACGGTCCATATTCCGACTCCTCCACCAGGTCGGGGACCGGCGCCTCGACCAGGCTTTCCTGGGAGGCGGGGGAGGCAGAATCAGCATGGGGGTCGATCTGGCCGGCTGCAGCTTGCGTCGACCGATCTGGCTCCGGCGTGTCGCTCCGACGGTCTGGCAAAGGCGGTGGCGGTTCTGAGGCAGGCGGTAAATCCGCAGCGGGCGGTGTGTCGGCTGGAAGGGGCAAATCGGCCGGTGGCACTTCAACACCAGGAGGCATGTCGTCGCCCGGGAGCGCTTCGGCAGCTGGAGGCGGCTGGCCGTCGCCGGGGGTCTCAGGAAGATCCGGCACGCCGATCTCGTCGGGTGACGGCGTCAAAGTCGTGACCGGCGGAGATGGGGTGGGAGCTGCCGGGACTTCCTGCTGGCCTGGTCCGGTAATGGCAAAGCCCGGGGGAAATTCGATCTCGCCGGAAGGCGCTTGAGGTTGCGGAACGGCCTGGGGCCCTGGCGCCGGCTCGATCTGGAGCTCGGCGAACGGCTCTTGCTTATCCGAGCCGGAAAACAGGGCAAACCACGTTATGCCCAGCACCAGCGACCAGAATACGATTCCGCAGGCGACGGCCAGCGCCTTCATCTTGACTTCAACTCCCCCCTCGCCGGTCCGGCTGCTGGCTTAGCCTCCTCCCCCCGGCAACCGTCGCAACGTACTGGGCTAAACACGGGTCCTCGAAGACCGAGCTAGCCCCCAGGCCTAGTTGGCCTCCGCCTTCTTCTTGGCTTCCGTATCTACCGACTTGATGCCGCGGATGAGATCAAGAGCATAATTGAGCTGAGTGTCCTTTTCCTTGTCTGTCGGGACATAGGAAGAGCTACCGGACTCCTCCTCTTTCTCAGTTTCCTCGCTCATGCCTTCGTCGGCCGCCTCGTCATCCATCTCGTGATCACCTTTGAGGTGACCGCGCAGATTGGATTCGCCTCGCGTGGATTGCGAGTCGGCCTTCTTCTTCATGTCTTCCGGCAATTCTTCCTCGACCACGATGGTGGGATCGATGCCCTTGGCCTGGATCGAGCGGCCCGATGGCGTGTAATAGCGCGCCGTGGTCAACCGCAAGGCACCGTTCGAGCCGAGCGGAATGATGGTCTGCACCGAGCCCTTGCCGAAGGACCTCGTGCCCACCACCGTCGCGCGGTTGTGATCCTGCAAGGCGCCTGCGACGATCTCAGAAGCCGACGCCGAGCCGCCATTGATCAGCACAACGATCTGCTTACCGTCCGTAATGTCGCCCTGGCGTGCATTGGAGCGCTGGGTCTCCTCGAGATTACGGCCACGCGTCAGCACGATGGCGCCCTGGTCGAGGAATGCATCGGAGACCGAGATCGCTTGATCGAGCAGACCGCCGGGATTGTTACGCAGGTCGATGATATAGCCCTTGAGATTCGTCCCGAGCTGCTTTTTCAGGTCTTCGACCCCCTTTTGCAGATTGGCCGTGGTCTGTTCGTTGAAGGTGGTGAGCCGGATATAGCCGACATCGTCACCCTCGGCGTTGTACTTCACCGGATTGATATGGATTACGTCGCGCACAACCTTCACGTCGAAGGGCTCGTCGACACCCTTGCGCACGATGGTGAGCGTGATCGGGGAGTTGACCGGGCCGCGCATCTTCTCGACCGCTTCCTGGAGCGTGAGGCCCTGGATCTGTTCTTTGTCGAGCGCGGTGATGAGATCGCCGCTCAGTAGCCCAGCGCGGGCTGCGGGCGTATCCTCGATGGGGGCCACCACCTTGACCACGCCGTTCTCCATGGTGACCTCGATGCCGAGTCCACCGAACTCACCGCGGGTCTGTACCTGCATGTCGCGGAAATGCTTGGGATTGAGGTAGGCCGAGTGCGGGTCTAGCGCCGTCAGCATGCCATTGATGGCGGATTCGATCAGTTTGGGATCCTCGGGCTTCTCAACATAGTCGGAGCGCACGCGCTCAAGCACCTCGCCGAACAGATCGAGCTGACGATAGATCTCCGAATTGCCGGCTGAGGCCGACTGGCTCTTCGCCAGGCTGACCATCGTCGACCCGGCAGCAAGCACGGCCAGCACCAGAAGCGCCCACAGCACGTAATCCGATTTCCGCATCATCCTTGCACCTTCTCGGAAGCCTCGCCCCACCAGGGGTCGGGGTCTATTGGCTCACCGTCCTGTCTGAATTCAACATAGAGGACGGGGCGTGATCTTTCCTCGCCGCCTTGGCTCGGCGCCGCCGAATTGCCCATCTCCGCGATAGGCTCACCGGCAAGGACAAACTGGCCGAGGCTCACGTCTATGCGGCTCAACCCCGCAAGCAGAACATGATAGCCTCCGCCCATATTAATGATCAAGAGTTGCCCATAGGAGCGGAATTCCCCGGCATAGACGACCCAGCCGTCGGCTGGCGCGGTTATTCGGGCATCATTGCGAGTTTCCAGCGAAATACCCTTCGCTGTGCCGCCTGTTGCATCCTTATCACCGAAGCGTTTCAGATGCTTGCCTTGAGCCGGCAGCCGCAATGTGCCCTTGGCCGCATCGAATGGCGTCGACGGATTCATGCGGCCCGGGCTGGCGAAGGCCACTTTGGTTGATTCCGGCTTGAGCTCAATCACGTTTTCGTTTGCCGGACGCGCAAGGGCCTGGCGTTCATGACGCTCTCTCAGGGCCCTCTCGGCGGAGATCTCCGCCTCATATTGAGCGGTTTCGACCTTGGCGATCCGCGTCTCGATATTGTCGACCAATTCGTTGAGGTCGGTTGCTTCGGCAGCCAGATCAACAAGGGCCTGCTTGGTCCGGGCAAGCTCGGCTTCACCGCGCACAAGATTCGTCTTTCTTTCTGCGAGCAGGCTATCAAGCCGCGCCCGCTCAGCGGCTAAGCCATCCGTCTCACGCTTTTCTTTATCGCGCTGTTCGCGGATGCCGGTCTCAAGCGCCACCAAACCCTCGAGTTCGCGTGAGAGATTGTCGGCCTGATATTTTAGCTCCGGATAAATCTCGGCGATCAGCATGGCGCTCCGCACCACGGCCAGAGCATCGTCGCGGCGCGTCACCAGTGCCGGTGGCGGGGTCCGGCCCATTCTCTGCATGGCACTCAGCATTTTGACGATGGCCGTCTTTCGCTCGGCGACCGAGCCCTTGATGACGTTGACCTGTTCCGTGAGCGCGGCAAGCTTGGTTTCGGTCCCAGTAAGCCGCGCTTCGCTCGCTTGCACCTTCTTGCCGGCCTCGATCAGCTCGACGCTTAGTCCCGCCTGTTCCTTGGCCCAGGCGGCGAGGTCCTGGGTCAAACCCTGTTCCCGCGCTTTGCTCGACTGCAATTGCTGCTCAGTCTCGCTCAGGCGCTTTTTCGCTTCGTCGCGGCTGAGAACCTCTTCCGCGCGGGCCAGAAACGGCAGGACGCAAAGCATCCCGACAAGCAGGGCGGATCGAGACAGTCGTCTTGCAGTCAAACGATCGGATGACGCCATGCGTTTTGCCGTTCAGGCGGGTTAACGACAACGGAGCGATGGGGCAGAATCAAGGCGAAACGCTTACGAAGCCTTAACCTTGGGGCTTTGCCTCAGGCCCGATGATAAGGGTGGCCTGAGAGGATGGTCTCTGCCCGATAGATCTGCTCAGCGAGCACGATGCGGGCGAGGCCGTGTGGCAAGGTCATCGGCCCGAGCGATAAGACCCTGTCGGCGTTATCCAGGGCTGCGCTGCCAAGCCCCTCCGTACCACCGATCATGAAGGCCGCACCCGGCGCTCCGCCGTCACGCAGTTTCGTGAGCCAGTGCGCGAAAGCCTCGCTCGAGAGCTGATCGCCCTCACGATCGAGACCAATCCGTTTGAATCCAGCAGGTATCTTGGCGAGGAGTGTTTGAGCTTCGGCCTGACAACGGGCGACGACAGACGATGATTTCGACTCGGCGACCTCGATGACGGCTAAAGGCAAGTTCAATTTCCGGCCAAGCGGCTCGGCGCGAGCAAGATAATGCGCGAAGAGTTCGCGCTCGGGTCCCTGCTTCAATTTACCGACGGCGGCGATCAGCAACCGCATAGCTCGCCTCACGTCGCGGTTCGATCAGATCACCATCCGCTCCATGGGCCGGTCCGCGGACCACATCTTTTCCAGATTATAAAACTCACGGACTTCAGGCCGGAAGACATGGACAATGACGTCGCCGGCGTCGATCAGCACCCAGTCGCAATGGGGCATGCCCTCGACGCGAGCACGGCCATGACCTTCATCCTTGAGTTTTTTGACGAGGTGGTCTGCGACGGCACCGACATGCCGCTGCGAGCGGCCGGAGGCGAGCACCATGTGATCGCCGAGCGATGTCTTGCCTGTCAGGTCGATGGCGACAATGTCCTCAGCCTTGGCGGCATCGAGCGTGTCGAGAACAACCTTGAGCAGACGATTCGGATCTGCGCGAAATGACGCAAAACCGTTAGGAGGCGTACTGCGTTCAGCACCCTCTCTAGGTGAGCGCATGTTGTGGTGAATATCCTTCTGTCATTGCTCCTTTTTGGAAGAGGCGTAGGAGCGACCGCCGCACTAAACGCTGGAGGTGGCCGCTTGGTTGCCGCTTCACAGCACAAGGATAATCTCTTGCCGGGTCGTGTTTCAATAGCTAGCCGCGTTTTGGCGTTTTCTTCTGGGGTTTATCCCTGGTTTTCGGCTTCGCTTCGGCCTTGCGCGGCTTGGTGCGGAGCTCCGTCGAGGAAAGAGTCGAGAGAGGATGGCTCAGAACGGTCCATGCCGGGGGCAGCTGGAGGATCAGGCCTGTAGCGTCCGATTCGTCCACGAAATAGTCGCCGAATCTCAGTGCGGCCTGGCTCGCCCGTGCCTTAAGCCGGTAGCCGGGGCGGTCCAGCACGGCGATCGGCATCAATGTGAAAATCCTTGGCCACTCATGCCAGCGGTGGAAGCCGGCAAGATTGTCCGCGCCCATGAGCCACACGAAATTGACGTTAGGAAAGCGCCGCTTGAGATCGGTCAGGAGATCGACGGTATAGGGCGACTTGCTCGCGCCGGAATATCCGCTGACATCGATGCGCGGATGATCGGCGATCTTCTTCGCCCCGGCGACGCGCTGCGCGAGGCTCGGAAGCTTGGCCGTGTCCTTCAGGGGATTGCTCGGGCTGACCAGCCACCAAACCCGGTCGAGTCCCAGCCTTTTCAGCGCGATCAGGCTGATCTGCCGATGCGCATCATGTGCTGGGTTGAACGATCCCCCGAGCAGCCCGATGCGCATATTGGGCGCTGCCAATGGCGGCGCCGAAACTTCGGTCCGGCCTGCCCTGCTCAAGGGCGAATCTGGCCCGAGCCGCGCACGACATATTTAAATGTCGTGAGCTGTTCGAGGCCTACTGGACCGCGCGCATGAAAGCGGCCGGTGGCAATGCCGATCTCGGCGCCCATGCCGAACTCGCCGCCATCGGCGAATTGGGTCGAAGCGTTGTGCAAAACGATAGCGCTGTCGACGCGGGCGAGAAACTCCTCGGCGGCCTTCGTGTCTTCAGTCACGATCGACTCGGTATGCTGCGAGCCGTAGCGGGCGATATGCGCGACCGCATCCTCGAGCCCGTCCACCACCTTAACGGCAATGATGGCGTCGAGATATTCCTTGGGCCAGTCCTCGTCGGTGGCAGGCTTGACGCGGCTGTCGGCGCGCTGGGTTTCAGGATCGCCGCGCACTTCGCAGCCCGCCTCGATCAGCGCGCCGACCAGTGGCTCGAGATGCGTTGACGCCGCCGCGCTATCGATGAGCAGCGTCTCGGCCGCGCCGCAAATGCCTGTGCGGCGGAGCTTCGCATTGAGAACGATATCGCGTGCCATGGCGAGATCGGCTGACGCCTGGACATAGACATGACACACGCCTTCGAGATGAGCGAAGACCGGCACGCGCGCTTCCTCCTGCACGCGGGCGACGAGGCTCTTGCCGCCGCGCGGCACGATCACGTCGATGGCGCCACCTAGTCCGGCAAGCATATAGCCGACGGCGCTGCGATCGACTGTCGGTACAAGCTGAATCGCCGCTTCCGGTAACCCATGCTCGATCAGAGCCTCAGTCAGTATATTGGCGATGACGAGCGAGGTGAGGAAACTCTCAGAGCCGCTGCGCAAGATCACGGCGTTGCCGGATTTTAGCGTTAGCCCCGCAGCATCGGCGGTAACGTTCGGTCTCGACTCATAGATCATGCCGATGACGCCGAGCGGCACGCGCACGCGCGAAATCTCCAAACCATTGGGGCGGGCCCAGCTTTCCATCACCTGCCCGACCGGATCGGGGAGAGCGGCGATGTCGCGCAAACCTTTGGCCATGGCGGCGATGCGCTTCCCGTCGAGCGCCAGCCGATCGAGGAACGCGGCATCGCGGCCTTTCTTACGCGCTCCCTCGATATCGTGCTGGTTTGCCTCGATGATTTTCGCAGCGTTCGCTTCGAGCTTGGCGGCCATGGCTTCAAGCGCGGCATTCTTGCGTTGCGTCGATGCGTGCGAAAGCTCAGCCGCCGCTTCCCTAGCGAGGCGACCCATGTAAAGCATCATGGGCTCGATGCTCTCTTGCGGCCTGTCGGCGATAGCGCTCATCTCAAATCTTCCGCTGCAACACCATGTCGTCCCGATGGATCAGCTCTGCTCGGCCAAAATAACCGAGAATCTCGGCGATTTCACCGCTTTTGCGGCCGATAATGGCAGCGGCCTCCTCGTGACCGTAAGTGGTGAGCCCGCGCCCGATTTCGACCCCCTCGCCGTTCCGGATCACCACGGCATCGCCCCGCTCGAATTTGCCTTCCACGCGCGTGACGCCAGCGGGCAACAGGCTCTTGCCGGAGGCGAGTGCCGCCGCAGCGCCAGCATCGACGGTGAAGGCGCCCTTGGGCTCCAGCGTGCCCGCGATCCAGCGTTTTCGCGCCGTGATGGGATCGGCGTGCGCCAGGAACCAGGTTGCCACGCCCGTCTTGGCGAGCGTTCGAAGCGGGTTCAGCACGCGTCCGCTCGCAATCACCATATGCGTGCCGCCGGAGACCGAAATCTTTGCCGCCTCGATCTTGGTGACCATGCCGCCGCGCGACAGCTCCGAACCGACATCGCCGGCCATCGCTTCGATCTCGGGTGTAATCTCGCGAACTTCATCGAGACGGTGTGCATCAGCGCGCGAGCCGGGCGGCGCGGTGTAGAAGCCGTCCACATCCGAGAGCAGCACGAGACAATCGGCGCTCATCATCGACGCCACACGCGCAGCCAGCCGGTCGTTGTCGCCATAGCGGATTTCGCTGGTCGCCACCGTGTCGTTCTCGTTGACGACCGGCACGGCGCCGAGCTTGAGCAGTGTGTTCATGGTATTTCTCGCGTTGAGATAACGCTGGCGCTGCTCCGTATCGCCGAGGGTAAGTAGCACCTGCGCCGCGACCAGACCGCGCTCGCGGAAGGCTGCCTCGTATGCATGCGCGAGATCGATCTGACCCACGGCCGCCGCGGCTTGACTGTCCTCTAGCTTGAGCGGGCCCTTCGGCAGCTTCAGCGCGTTTCGGCCGAGCGCGATCGCGCCGGATGACACAACGATGATATCCTTGCCTTCTTTGCGCAAGGTGGCGACGTCGTCGGCGAGCGTGTTCAGCCATTTGGCATGAAGCTCGCCGTTTATGGCGTCCACTAAGAGCGAGGAGCCAATCTTGACCACGATGCGGCGGGCAGCAATCCATTCCTTCCTCATGGCTGCCATCCTGCCGCGCGGACTGTTTTCGTTTTGGTGCTGCCGCGAAGTTTCTTGATGTCCGTGGCGAGCGCGCGGAGCGTTTCCGGCACGCCCTCACCGCTTGCCGCCGAGACAATGAGGACCGCTTTGCCCGCCGCCTTCTTCAAAGCGCGTGCTTTCTTCTTCAGTTCATCCTTTGGCACAGCATCGGCCTTGGAAAGCGCCACGATCTCGGGCTTGTCCTCTAATCCCGCGCCATAGGCTTCGACCTCGCCGCGCACGGTCTCATAGGCTTCGGCCGGGTCGTCGAGCGTGGCATCGACCAGATGCAACAGGACGGCGGTGCGTTCCACATGACCGAGGAAGCGGTCGCCAATGCCGGCACCCTCATGCGCACCCTCGATCAGCCCCGGAATATCGGCGAGCACGAAGTCGAAACCGTCGATGCGCACCACCCCGAGATTGGGATGCAGCGTAGTAAAGGGATAGTCGGCGATCTTCGGCTTCGCCGCACTCACCGCAGCGAGAAATGTCGATTTGCCGGCATTGGGCAGGCCGATAATGCCGGCATCGGCGATCAGCTTGAGCCTGAGCCAGATCTGCTTCTCCTCGCCCGGCTGGCCGGGATTGGCGCGGCGCGGCGCCTGATTGGTCGCCGACTTGAAATGCGCATTGCCGAAGCCGCCATTGCCGCCTTTGAGCAACACGATACGCTCGCCCGGCGTCGTGAGATCGGCGATCAGGATCTCGCCGTCCTCATCGAAAATTTGCGTTCCGGGCGGCACATTGAGGATCACGTCAGTGCCCTTGGCGCCGGTGCGGTTCTGGCCCATGCCATTGCCGCCCTTTTTGGCCTTGAAATGCTGCTTGTAACGGTAGTCCAGAAGCGTGTTGAGGTTGGCTACGCATTCCACGATCACGTCGCCGCCCTTGCCGCCGTCGCCCCCGTTGGGACCGCCGAATTCTACGAACTTCTCCCGCCGGAAGCTGACGCAGCCATTGCCGCCGTCTCCCGCGCGCACATAGACCTTGGCCTGATCGAGGAACTGCATGGGTGAGGGCTTAGCATTAGAGGGCTTTACGTTGCACTAAACTGTGCCAAGTCCGGCAAGGGCCGAGGCACGATCGAGGCGATAGGTCATGCACGGGGTTCTCGTCCTGCGCGCGGCGCAATCGCGCATTTCGCTGCCAGAAACGATGAAGCCGAGCTTGCGCAGCACCCGTTCCGAGGCAGGATTGTCGGTGAAATGGCCGGCGGCGAGGTATATGAAGCCATCGGCCTCGAAAGCATGCGCAATAAGCGCCGCAACGGCTTCGGTACCATAACCTCGACCCCAATATGGCTTGCCGATCCAATACCCGAGCTCGGCATGCTTCGCGCTGAAAGGGCGATAGCCGGTGCAGCCGATCAGCTCGCCATCGCGCTCGATCGCGAACACCACACCCTCCTCGCCGGCAAGCACGCTATCGATCCACTCGGCGGCCTGTTGCTCGGTATAGGGATGCGGGATCGTGCCGGTCATACGGGCCACGTCGTAATCGCCCGCGAGCAGGGTCATGCGCGCCGCGTCGGTGAGCGTCGGCGTCCGCAATAACAGTCTTGGCGTCTTGATGATCATGAATGCATGGCCGGGACCAGCCCGGTCATGCCAGCGGCTGGTCGTTCTGAGGAAACCTAGTTCGGCTTGACCGAGACGTAGACACGGCCCTTTTGCTTGGTCGCATATACGACCTCGCCTTCGCGCAGTGCGAACAGGGTATGATCCTTGCCCATGCCGACGCCATCGCCCGGGTGCCATTTGGTGCCGCGCTGACGTACGATGATGTTGCCGGCAAGCACGCGCTGACCGCCCGACTTCTTCAAGCCGAGCCGGCGCCCAATCGAGTCGCGACCGTTGCGGGACGAGCCGCCTGCTTTCTTATGTGCCATGGTTCGCTCCTCTATTTCTTCTTCGGCTTGGCGGCCGGCTTCTTGGCCGGTGCCTTGGCCGCAGGTTTCGTCTTACCTGCCGGTTTGGCTTCGGCCTTCTTGGGAGCCGGCTTCTTGTCGGCCTTGGCCTTCACTTCGGTTTTCGTCTCGGCTTTCTTCTCGGGCTTTTTGGCCTCTGGTTTCGGCGGCGTCTTTGACGGCTTCTTGCCGTCGGTCAAAATCTCGGTGATGCGGAGCGCAGTCAACTCCTGGCGATGGCCCTTGGTGCGGCGGTAGTTCTTGCGCCGCTTCTTTTTGAAGACAACGATCTTGTCGCCCTTCTTCTGCTCGAGCACTTCGGCCGCAACCAAAGCACCGGTGATGGTCGGGCTGCCGGTCTTGGGGCTGTCGCCGCCGAGCAGGAGAACCTCCGCAAGCTCGACGATCTCGCCGGGTTTGCCCGCGATCTTCTCGACTTCGATGATGTCGTTGGGCGCCACGCGATATTGCTTGCCGCCCGTGCGAATGACCGCGAACATTGGCTTGATCCGTCTCTAGGGGCTTGAAAAACCGGCGCTAAGCGCGGGCGGAGCCACTTAAAATGCCATCAGGCGGCGCAATATAGAGGCCGAAACCGATAAGTCAATTGCCGGAAATTGACGGAAACTCGCCGCCTAACCCTGTGAATTGTCTGGAAACCCCTCGGGTTGCGGCCGGCCAGGCGGCAAGCTACATGACCCCTCGGAGAGGTGCCGGAGTGGTCGAACGGGACGGTCTCGAAAACCGTTGTACGGGTAACCGTACCGAGGGTTCGAATCCCTCCCTCTCCGCCACGACTTAACACGATGATATTGCTCGTACTTTTATCATTTCGATAGTGCGAATTCACGCGACTTTTCCGTGGCTTCGTCGTGTAGCGCAGCCGGCACTGGACCACCAGAGACGAATCGGTCC
>VGDX01000022.1 GCA_016869535.1 Alphaproteobacteria bacterium
AACTCGATGGTCGTCTGCTTCCAGGCGATCCACCGGCCCCACTTCCGGAAGCACTGTGGAAGCAAGAGGGTGCGTTTCGCGGCGATCGCCTGCGCAAACCAGCGTGGTCGGTGAGGGGAGCGAAGTCAACTAAGTCATTGTAAATGCGCAATAAAAGGAAGATCTGCGCAACCCTGCGGGATGTCTTGACTTCCACTCATAACCTGAAGGTCGTTGGTTCAAATCCAACCCCCGCAACCAATCCTAAGTCTTCATCTTATGAGCCGAGCATGACTTCACGTGGTCTGCAGACGGGCCTGCTCACGGCAGCTGCGTTTTCCCTTGTTTCATTGGCCGTGTGCGGCGACGCGCCATCCCCCGCCGCGCAAGACGCCGGCAAAGGACGCGTCACGATCGTCTATCAGGACGATGCCATCCAACCCGAGAACAAGGATGTAATCAAGACGATCAGGGACTCAGGCGTGTTCGAACGCATGGCCGAGCGGCTGACGGCGGCAGTGGCCTTGCCCCATGACCTCGAAGTGGTCGTCACCGACGAACTGCCCAAGGGCGTCGACGACCCGAACACCGAGTTGGATGGCCGCCGCATCTTCTGGCCGGCCGCCTTCTCCAAGGATACCCATGACGTCCTCGCCGAGTTCCTCCCCGGGGCTTTGCGCGACAAGGGCGTGCCGAAAGTCATCGCGCAGGAGAACTTCACAGCCGAAATCCTCAATGTGTGGGGCAGCCAGTTCATCCTCGGCCACGAGCTCGGTCACGCCGTCATCCACCAGCTGAACCTTCCGCTCACCGGCTTGGAGGAGGACTCGGCGGACGGCTTCGGCACGTTCTTCACCGTCAACGACAAGGATACCGGGCCAGATGCCGCCCTCGGCGCGGCCGTGCTGTTCGACGCCATGGGCAGCAAGCGGCCGAACCTGACCATGGAGGACTTCTCAAGCGACCACGAAGTCATCCAGCAGCGGGTCTACAACTTCCTGTGCGCGGCTCTCGGCAGCGATCCGGAGCGGCTCAATTCGCTCGTCACCGACGGCTATATCCCTGAGCTACGCGCCATGATGTGCGGCAAGGAATGGTCGCAGCTCAATTACGGCTGGTGGACGATTCTCGAGCCGCACCTCACGCCAAGTACCAGAGCGGAGACGGTGGCCGTCCGCCAAAAGGCGCGCCAGGACCTCGAAGACGAGAACGCCGCGCTGTTGGCCAAGTTCAGAAAGATGCGCGGCCAGCAGTGATCGCCAATTTATCCAAGGCTTGTCGGCAGTTATTCCTCATCCAGGCCTTTGCGCACGATCGCCGTTGTCTCCGCATACATTTTCAAGACCGGCGAAAGCACTGAATGCAATAGGTTTTTCCTGACCAGCAGGTCGTTCAGGACAAGAAGGTCGATCCCCGTGGACAGGAAGCAGCGGACCGCATCGAGCGGCGTTTCCACGATTGGCTCGCCTTTCACGTTGAACGACGTGTTGACCAGCACGGGAACGCCGGTCAGCGCCTCGAACTCCTTGAGCAGACGGTAGAGACGCTCATTCGTGTCATGCCGCACGGTCTGCACGCGCGCCGTGCCGTCGACATGCACCACTGCGGGGATCTTGTCGCGCCATTCGGGCCGCACGTTCTTCGCCAGCAACATGAACGGCGATTCTTCCTCGCCTTCGAAAATCTCGCTCGCTCTCTCCGCGAGTACGATCGGCGCGAAGGGCCGGAACGCCTGTCGATGCTTGACGCGGCTGTTCAACGTGTCCTTCATCTTGGCGTCGCGCGGGTCGGCGAGGATGCTGCGATTGCCAAGTGCGCGCGGACCGAATTCGGAAGGGCCCTGCAGCCAGCCGAGCACATTGCCTTCGGCAAGAAGTTTGGCGGCGTCGCGACAGATATTGTCGCTTTTCGTCTTGGTCGTGGCGAGCCCGATCAGGCCATGGCTTACCGCGTCCTGCACCTCCTGATCGCTATAGGAACGGCCGAAATAAGCGTGCTCGATCACGAAGCCGCGCGGCTGTTTCAGAATCTCGCAATGGCCGTAAAGAGCGCAGCCGATGGCGATGCCGTCGTCACCGGAAGCCGGCTGGATCCAGATAGTTTCGTAGCCGGCTTCGCGTACGAGCCGGCCATTGGCGACGCAATTCAGGCCGACACCGCCGGCGATGCACAGATTCTTGGCGCCGGTTTTTTCACGCAGCCAGATGGCGCGGGCGATCAGCACGTTCTCGGTGTCGTCCTGGATGCGCCAGGCCATGTCTTCCCAATGCGCCAGGTCGGAACTCTCTTCCCAGTTCTGATCGCGATAAGGCCGGTTGAATTCCGCCGTCCAATTGGGGACTTCGAGCTCGCCGTTTTTCAATTGAAGCAGCGGCTTGAATTCATTGGGACGTCCATAAGGGGCGAGCCCCATCACCTCGCCGCATTTGTTCCAGTCGCCAAAGATGTAACTCGAGACCCGGCTGTAGAGGGCGCCGAGCCCGGGCATGAAGAAGAACTCGTCGCTGAGAAACCCGCGCGTCGGTTCGAGCCAGACCTTCTTCAACGGTTCGAGTTTCGTGCCCTTGAACCGGTAGTAACTCTCCGACTCGCGCGCGAGAGGATTGATGCCTTCGGTGAGTTGTCCGGATTCGTGAATGTCCGCGCAATAATTGCCGACACCGTCGACCACCATCACCACGCCTTCCTCGAAGGGCGATGCGGCGAACGCGCTGTAAGCGTGCGCGAGATGATGCGAGAGAGTCACGACTTTATTCGACTTCGTGAGGTGTAGGGGGCTTACCGCCGCCTGCGCACGCTCCGCCTCATCCATGAACTCGGGTACGTCCTCATAGGCCAGGCGCTCTTCCAGGTCTTCGACCCGCAGGACGTAGCAATTGCGCACGACCAGTTCGACGTCGTCGAGGGTGATGCCTTCGGCGCTCAGGCAATAATCGATGACCTCCTGATAGAAGCCCGTGTCATGCTTCTGGCGCGTGATGCGCTCCTTGCTGATGGCGAAGGCGATCTCGCCGTCGCGCAACAGGCAGGCGCTGACGTCATGGTCGTAGGCATTGATGCCGAGAACATAGGTGTGTTTTTTGGGCATCGAACTTCTTCAGGAACGGCGGGACTTGCTTAGGTATTTCAGGGAATTCCATCTTGGAGGGGGCAATCGGAACACGCCTGTTGCCCGCCCGTTCCTACATCGTCGCGCAGCCGTTATCCATAGGCCATAACCGGCAGTTTGGGGCTTGGAATCGTCTTGGAAAACGGTAATAATTCCCCCGGTTTGACTCTCTCCTCGACCGTCTTGTACCGGCCAAGCGAGAGCGCGTTTAGCGCATCATACGAAAGACATGGGGAGGCGAACGATATGAAATCAGCTACCCACACCAGGACAGAAACGATTCTGCACGGACTATGCGCGGCAGGTCGAGGCTTGAGGCGCGGCATCGTCGCGACCTTTGCCGCCATCGCCCTGGTAGTGATCTACGCTGTCAGCTCACTCGGAACGCATATCGCGACCGCCGTGGGTATCACCGGCCTGACCGTGGCCACGACGGCCACGACATCGACGCCAGCACAAGCGCAAAGACGCCGCGGCCGCCGCAGACGGCGTGGCCGGAGGCGGAGACGTCGCCGTAGAGGCGGCGCGTGGTATTGGTACTGGGCGCCTTACTGGTACTGGTAGGCGGCTTAGCAGCCAAACTAGCGGATTTAACGGAAGACCTCCCCCTCGCGGGGAGGTCTTTTTGTATTGTGCGCCGGCCGTGACACAATAGGGCCATGGCGAAACGCATTGTCCCGGACCGTTGCTGCGGCCTGATCGTCGACGTGCAGAAATTTTTTCTGGCGCAGCTGGACAGGCGGCACCGTGCCGGGATCGTCGCGAACACGCGAAACCTGGTCCGCCTGTTCGATCACTTCAACATTCCGGTTGTCGTCACCTTGGAGCGGCCCATCGAGAAGAAGGGTGTCTTGCCCCGGGAGATCGCCACGCATCTCGGCGGTCGCGCCGAAACTTTCGAAAAAGATTTCTTCGACCTTTGCAAGGAGAAGACGATCAAGAGGCATCTCGCGCGCTTGAGACGGAAGCAGATGATCGTTGCGGGATGTGAGACCGATGTCTGTGTCCTGCAATCGTGTCTCGGCCTCTTGAGCCTCGGTTATGAGGTCTATGTGATGGAGGAACTGCTGTTCTCCTCGTCACGCAATGTCACTGCCGCCATTGTCAGAATGCAAAACGAAGGCGCGGTTTTCCTGACCTACAAGACGCTCTATTATGAGCTCATCGAATCCGTGGGGGCGGACTCGCTTCCCCGTGACTTGCCGGATGCCGCGATCCTCGCTTCCGAAGCTGGCAAGAAAGCGTGACGTTGCCGGTGGATTACATCTTCCTCGGCAAGCAGTCCCGAGTCCCGGCGATTTAACTGCCGCGGATTGCGATCCACGCATACCCAGTGGTCCTTGTGCAGGATGTAGCGCGGGATGGCGCGGTCTTCATCGACCGGCTCGTGGAAGTTTTGGCGGTAAGCGCTTGGCTGAAGCAAGACAAGTGCAAACAGCCCGTAAGCAAGAAGGGTCGCGCGCATCGATAGTCTCTCCCCGGCGCGAACTTCTCACGCCCGGTGAGTCTCGACAACCCTTGCAAGCCGATAAAAAAGCCCGGCCGCGAGGGCCGGGCTAAAAAGTCGCAAAATCAGGCTTTACTGCGGGGGAGACTCCGGCGCCATCATGGTATCGCCGCTTGTCTCACCGGACTCCGGCAGGTTCTGAACGGGCTCCGCTGAACGCGGCACCATTTCACCGCTCGGTTGCTGCGACGCGGCGGCTTCCTGCACCAGGCCCTGTTTGCAGCCTTCCTTGAACTCGGCCTCGGTGATCTTGCCGTCGCCGTCAGCATCGACCAGTGTGAAATTCACGATGAAGGGAGCGGCTTGACCTTGCGACAGGGTGTCACCCTCTCTCTCGGTCAGGCTCCATACAGAGGTGCATTTCGCATCGTCCAGAATCGCGGCCGGACGGCCAGAAGACGGATCGGCCGGCTGGCGCGGTTCGCCTGAGCCTGGGCCGGCGAAGGCGTATCCGGCAGTGGTCAGGATCAGAACGCTTGTCAGGGTTGCTAATCGCATGGGATTTCTCCTTGGGGGTTCGCGTAGGGAGGGAATGCTCGCGAAAATCACGGCCATTGGCGTCACGCCAAGGCCTGTCCACATAAACGCTTCATCGGGAGAATGGTTGCCACCCCGCACAGCGATTTCCTGCGAAAGCAAAGGCCGTTCCTCGGTTGTCTCCGCGCCCGTCTCATGCTTTCTTTCCCCGCTTTCGCCTTCCCGCCAGATAAGGGTTCAACGGCATGACGAATACGACCGCGCTCAAGGCCGCGCGCGCGCCTACCGAGATTTACAACAACGTGCCTGACCCCTTTTGCGGCATGCTCAGCGACGATCTCGTCGTCGAGAGACAGGGCGGGAGCCTTAAAGTCGTCAAGAACGGCAGCGCCATAGCGCGCGCCGGCTTCGAGCGTAAGCTGCCGAAGGCAAATCCGGCGATAAGGGGCAAGCCGGTCGCGCTCTCACAGGCGATCGCGGAAGCGGCACGGATGATCGGCGACGCCACATTGCCGCTTTTCGGCGGTCTAGCCACCGACGTCGAAGGCATGCGCGCGGTTTTGGCCCTTGCCGATCGAAGCGGCGGCATCGTCGACCACGCCTTGAGCGAGGCGCTCTATCGCAACCTCAAAGTGATGCAGATCACGGGCTGGACGACATCCACGCTCACCGAGACACGCAATCGCGCCGATCTCATCATCATCGCCGGCAGCGACATCGCCAAGTTCAATCCGCGCTTCTTCGAGCGCATCGCCATTCCGCCCGACTCGATGTTCGGCGTGACGGCGAAGAAGCGCACCATAATATTCATCGGCAAAGGGCTCGATCGCGCGCTTGGCAAGGACTCGCGTGCGGGCGAGGTGATCACGCTTGCCTGCAAACCCGAGGACGCTGGCAAAGTGGTGGGGACGCTGCGCGCGCGGCTTCGCGGCTTCCGCATCGTGTCGCGCAAGATCGCCGGTGTACCGCTCGCCGATATCGATGCGCTGGCTGAGCGCTGCAAGGCTGCGAAATACGGCGTGGTGGCCTGGGCCCCGCCGAGCCTCGATTATCCCCACGCGGAGTTTGCCATCGATCAGTTCGCGGGCCTCGTCAATGATCTCAATAAGACCACGCGCTTCGCCGGTCTTTCGCTCGGCGGCGGCGAGGGCAGCGTGACCGCATCCGCCGTGTGCGCCTGGCAGAGCGGCTATCCCCTGCGCGTGAGCTATGCGAGTGGCGCGCCGGACTACGATCCCTATCGCTACGCCATTGCTCGCATGCTGGCCGACGGCGAGGGCGACGTTCTGCTATGGCTGGCGTCAATCTCGCCGGGTCTTGCACCGCCCAAGACGAAAATCCCCGCCATCGTGCTCGGCACGCCGGGCTTGAAACTAGCGCAAACGCCTGCGGTCTTTATTCCCGTTGGTACGCCCGGCGTCGATCATGCCGGACGGATGCTGCGCGTCGACAATGTCGTGTCCCTGCCGCTTAAAGATCTCGGCCGGTCGTCTCTGCCCAGTGCAGCCGATATCCTCGCCGCCATCGAAGCCGAAATTTAGGTCAGGAGTTTAGCAATGCTCATCAAGCTGACCGGCGGCAGGATCTATGACCCCGCCAACAATGTGAGCGGTGCGGTCCGCGATATTTATGTTGAGAACGGCAAGATCGTCGGCCCCAAGCCCGACGCGCGGCCCGATCAGACTTATGACGTCAGCGGCCGCGTGGTGATGGCCGGCGCCATCGATCCGCATACACATATCGGCGGGGGCAAGATGACCATCGCCCGCACGCTCCTGCCCGAGGATCATCGGGGCGATCCCGTCACGCGCACCAAATTGACGCGCGCCGGCTCAGGCCGTTCGGTACCCTCGACACTTGTCACCGGCTACCGCTATGCCGAGATGGGTTACACCGCCTGCTTCGAGCCGGCCATGCTCGCCGCCAATGCCCGCCAGGCGCATATGGAAATGGGCGACACGCCGATGGTCGACAAAGGCGCATTCGTCATGCTCGGCTCCGACGATTACTTCCTACGCCAGCTTGCGGCAAAGGCAGACTTCAAGGCCATCAAGGATTATGTCGCCTGGACCATGCACGCGGCCCAGGCGATCGCCGTCAAGGTGGTCAATCCCGGCGGCATCAGCGCCTTCAAATTCAACCAACGTAAGCTCGATCTCGACGAGGAACACATCTATTACCACGTGACGCCGCGCCAGATCATCCTGACGCTCGCCCGCGCGCTCGAAGAGCTCGGCGTGGTGCACCCGCTACATATTCACGGCTGCAATCTCGGCATTCCCGGCAATATCGAGTCGACGCTCGCCACCATCCGCGCCGCCGAGGGCTTGCGCATTCATATGACGCACACGCAGTTCCTGAGCTACGGCACGGAAGGCGACAAGAAATTCTCCTCTGGCGCTGCGCGTCTGTGCGAACTTGCCGCCAAGCATCCCAATGTTTCGATCGATGTGGGCCAGGTCCTGTTCGGCCAGACCTGCACGGCGTCGGGCGACTCGATGCGCCAATACGCCATCTCGAGAAGCGCGCACCCGAAAAAACCGGTGATCATGGACATCGAATGCGACGCGGGCTGCGGCGTGGTGCCGATCCGCTATCGCGACAAGAGCTTCGTCAACGCCATGCAATGGGTGATCGGGCTCGAGACCTTCCTCATGTTCGATGATCCCTGGCGCATCTTCCTCACCACCGATCATCCCAATGGCGCGCCGTTCTTCTTCTATCCGCATCTGATCAGGCTGCTGATGGACAAGAGCTTCCGCGACGATGCATTGCAGAAGATCAACCCGGACGCGCAAGTGCAGGCCGAAGTGCTCAAGTCACTCACCCGCGAATACACGTTCGACGAGATCGCCATTCTCACCCGCGCCGGGCCCGCGCGCAGCCTCGGCCTGCAGGATCGCGGACATCTGGGTGTCGGCGCGGCAGGCGATATCACGGTCTATGAAGACAAGGCCGACCGCGAAGCGATGTTCGCCACGCCGGAATATGTGTTCAAGGGTGGTGAGCTGGTGGTGAAGAACGGCAAGATCGTCAAGGTGGTGCAGGGCGCAACCCATGTGATGCGTCCCGATTACGACAAATCGATCGAGAAACCGCTCAACGACTATTTCGACCGGTTCCACACCATGCGCATGGAGAATTTCAAGCTTTCCGACGACGAGATCATCCGCGGCGACAATGGCGCCATTATCGTCCAGCCGGTGGGAGCTCGCGCGACCTAAGGCGATTCCTTGGGGCGGGTGCCCATGATCGCAAAATCGGCTTCCTGCAGCTGATATTTCTGCACGATGCTTGAGGTGGCGGCCAGCGCCCGCAGGCAGGCCTCATGCGCTTCGTGCTTCTCTTTGCCCTCGACCGGCTCGCCGTCCAGCACGCGCTCGGCGGTGTAGAGACACAGTCCGGCATCCTGCGCGAATGCTGGTCCCCCGGCGGCCAGGACGAGGCTGATGGTCATCAAGACCCGTTTGAACCGCGCTTCACTCATAAGTTGTCCAATCGATCAGGGATTAGCCTAATCTTTGTGCATATTCGAACATAGTGTGGCCGAGTTGCACTAGCCTCGCCTCGGTAATTCCCTAGACTTGCGCTCAGGGGTCTTGCCATCGGGACAATTGGATTCGCCCCGGAAGGCAAGTCTGGGGGGCACTTTGCGGGCATCGGGCCACCGGAAAAACAGGCGGCTGCCGCGCAGCCTTAAGCGGGCGCGGGCTATATATCCGCGCAAACCTCATCCCCGACCTCCGCCTTTCCTTCGCGCAGATAGCAAATCGCTGCTGCTCGGCACGGCTCTCGCTTCCACGCTCCTGATCGGTAGCCTGATTGCGCCGGCGCCGGCCGAGGCGGTGGTCTTGTGTCCTCAGCCCCCCGGCGGGCCGATCAATATCTATTCAAACACCGATGCGATCGTCTGCGACAACGATTTCAACATTACCAACCCAGCCGGCCTAGCGATCGCTCTGTCAACCGCCGGCAACGGTCTCTATATCGATGTCGACAACACCGGGAATCTGAACTCCACAGATCCCTTCTTTGCTATCGGCATTTTTGCGTTCACGACTGGCCTTAATAGCCCCATCGATATCGTGAACGCCGGCGACATCCGGACCAACGTCACCGTCGGCAATGGCATACAACCTTCTATTGGCATTTTGGCGCTCACAATCGACGCCAGCAATCCGATCGACATCGAGAATCATGGCGACATCGTAGCCATCTCGACCGGCGGCAATGGCGATTTTGCCATCGGTATTGCGGCAGCTCCTTACGCCGCTTTCACCACCGGCCCCATCGATATCTTCAACGACGGGGACATCAGGGCAATCGCCGGTAATTCCGCCAATTCGCGCGCCTACGGCATCGTGGGTTTTACCGGGGCAGGCAGTTCCATCGAGATCGTAAACCAGGGTGATGTCGTGGCGACCGCCGGCAATGGGGCAAATGCCGTTGCCCGCGGTCTTTTGGGGCGTACAAACGGCAATGGCAGTTCCATCGAAATAACAAATCATGACAGCCCGATAAACGTCACCGCCGGCAATGGCGCCTCCGCTCGCTCGCAAGCCATATGGGGAAGGACCTATTACGACAACAGCGAGATTCGTATCGTAAACCGCGGCGATCTCACGGCGATGGTCGGCAATGGCAGCAATCTTGCCCCCGAGGCCAATGCCGCCGGCATTCTAGCCTACACTGGCGGCCAACAGGCCAACACGGGCACTAATAGTCCCATTTTTATCGTGAACCGCGGGGAGATCTCTGCGACCGGCGGCCAGGGCAATAACCTCATTGTGTTTGGCGTAGGGGCACAAACCGTCGGTAGTCGTAGCCTTATCGACGTCTACAACAGGGGTGACATAACGGCGACCGCCGGCGATGGCGATGGCCTCTTTATATTCGGCATTGGAGCGCGAACATTTGCCAGCACCCCTAAGAGCTTTAACAACAGCCCCATCGACATCGTGAACACCGGCGGCATCGTGACAACCGCCGGCGATGGATTTGGTGCCCGTGTCACCGGGATTTATGCGCGTGCCTTTGGCGCCGAGAGCTCTATCGACATTGTGAACCACGGCGATCTCGTTGCGACCGCCGGCCATGGCGACTTCGCCCTCGCCGTGGGCATCTACGCGATTACGCAGCAAGCCGGCAGCTCGGTCAACATCGACAACGCCGCTGATATAGCGGTGATGACCGGTAACGGCTTCTTCGCCCGCGCCGGCGGCATCTATGCGTCGACAGAGGCCGATAACAGTTCCGTCGACATACGGAATAGCGGCGACATCACGGGGCTTGGCAACGCCAGGGCCCTCGGCGTTTACGCCATAACCAACGGCGCCGGCAGCTTCATCAATTTGGTGAATGAGGGAGACATCGATGTCGCGGCCCGCACCGGTGTGCCCGGCCAGGTGTTCGGTCTTGGCGGGATCACAAGCGGTGCCAACGCGCCGGTCAGCATCGTCAACAACGGAGATGTTTCGGCGAAGGGCGGCAATTTCGCGACTCCCGGATCATTTATCTTCGGCCTTCTCGGCGCCACCGCTGGGCCGGGCAGTTCCGTTGATATCGTCAACCATGGCGACGTTGTGGCGTCCGGCGGTGGTCCAGCAACACTTACCTTCGGCATTGCCGCGGTGGCGCCAGTTCCCGGCAATTCGATCGGTATCGAAAATTCTGGGTCGGTGTTCGGCGGCACCGCGGGCATCGCAACGTTCAGCTACACCGCCACAACCATCGTCAATTCGGGTTACGTTTCGGCGTCGTCGCTTCTGGCCATCGACGCGGGCGGAATAGGACAATTTTTCAATCTCGGCCGCGGGGCAGCCGCTGAGATTTTTAACACCGGCCGCATCACCGGCTTTGTCAATATGACGAATGAGGCCGACACCTTCCTCAACCAGGCGGGTGGCGTGTTCGAGACCAAGCGCACCAGCAACTTCTTCGGCGGCAGCGATCTGTTCCGCAACGAGGCTGGCGCGACCATCCTGGCCGCC
>VGDX01000023.1 GCA_016869535.1 Alphaproteobacteria bacterium
TTCGTGCCTGCCCTGGCAGCGTGGCCGTCTGCGCGCACTCAAACCGCTCCGACGGCCACGATCCCGCTGGCGCCCAGGACGCCGCTAAACTAACATTGCAACTGGACCACTCGATGGGGGCAGGTCAAATACTGACCGCGCAGCAAAGGAACGCCCGGGGGGGGTCGTCCGAATGAATTCACGTCGAGCGCGCCGACGGCAACCGAAGGTCGACCCGTTCATCGGGACCATCGACTGGATGGGTTCTCATGCAGGTTCAAAACATTGCAGGTTGTAGGTTGGCGGCAATTTTAACAACCGATTGGGGGTCAATCAGTATGCCGTTTCACACATTTTAGCTGACGTCGCTCAGGCCTCAGCTGTGCGCTTGCATCGGATCCAGCAGCCGGTCCTTTGTTATGATGTTCACCCAATGACCGCAGTGTATCCAGAGGGAAATGGCGGGCGTACGCCCGTCGTACGATACCTCGGACCGGCCCATTTTCAGTCCATCTCGAGCTCTGGTATCTCGTAGGGTGCGGAAAGCTTGATCGTCCTGACCCCCGGACTCGTGAGATCGAGCGACTTCAGGTCTATCTCGCGCAGGGCCTGGTAGTCGATGGTTTTGACGTAGAAGCGGGCGTTGCTCAGATCGGCGATTGTCGTCCACTGGGTCCGCTCGAGCGGCGCCCCAGGAGCAGCAGAGCCGCGCTGGAAGCCCAGCGGAATGTCAAAGTTGTTCATCACGTGCTCGGCCAGGCGAACGGTCTCATCGGCCGTCTTCGGCGGGACGACGCTGGCGGCATAGGCCACTGCACGCACGAAGCGGGATGGCGAGGTGAGGTCACCGGGAAGGCCAAGCATGCCCGCCCCCGTGCTCAGCGGCTTGATTGTCTGCCCAAACAACTCGAGCGGCGGCGGATCGTCGCGCGTGAGCTTTACGTAGTTGCTGAGGTTCTGCACATGCCAGTCGAAGCGTGGCGCATTCGTCATCACGCCGAACGGGTTGTCGTGGGCCACGAGCTTGCCGCCGACGGGCTCGATGACCAGAGAGGCGCCTGTCGCATCATGCAGCGTGTAGTGAAACGGAGGCACAAAATCAGCGCCCGGCTGGACAAGGGAAATGACGCTGATATCGCTGATCGCGGCTTTTACCTCCGCTACCGTGGCAAAGCGCGTCAGCGCCCAAGTCAGAAATTCCCACGGCGCCATGGATTGAGAAGCCTGCGCCGTGGATGGATCGGCATATTCAGCAAAATTCGGGAAATAAAGAATGCCGCCGGCAAGGCCTCGCTCATTCATGCCATCTACGAGAACGGGCAGCCCATAAGCGTTGAGCCCGGTCGTGGCATACTTCGCATTCCATGATAACCCCGTCTGGCCATTGGGACCGGTGGCCGTGAAAGCGTGTTGGCGCGGAATGACAATGGCATCGGACGACAGTTCGAAAGCGAACTCCATGGTCCGTCCATACACACGTGATCCATCTGCAGCCGTCAACACAAGGCTCGTACAGGCAAGCGCCGGCTGTACGCCAACGGCAAAGGCAGCCGCAACGGCAACCAAAATGCGGAGACGTGAGACCAAGGCGCGCATTTTTACCTCCTGACAGGGTGAGTGATCAGCCCCCATCGAATGGCCAGGGTTGAGTGTTAGTGCATGGGCGGCCTCGGCGCCAGAGCGGGCGGCGAAGCCGGCTGTGGTAGCGCAGCCGCCCGCGCGGACTGCTGAATGAAGACCTCCGGGGCTGGGGGCTGGTATCCCAGTGATCCATGAGGGCGCAATGTATTGTAGAAGCGACGCCAGCTTTCCACGATGACCCCGGCTTCGGCGAGCGTGTAGAAGATCTCGCCGTCGAGCAACTCGTCCCGGAGGCTCCGCCGCCATCTGACCTACCGCCGAATCCTTCGGCAAAAAGCGGCCATCGCCGTCGGCGCAGAAGTCCGCGGTGCCGGCTAAGAAGCGCGCGCCCCGCAAGCGAGCGAAAAAGAAGAGCCGCTAGGCGTTCGGGATCAGCGTGTTCGACGGGAGTTTCGGATCGAGCAGCCGCGCCGCCTGCTCCGCGCCGGTGACCGGCAGCTTGGTCTGGTCCAGCAGTCCAATCTGCACCAGCAGCGAGGCTTGGTCCCAATAGATATGTTCATGGGTGATCTGGCCGTCCTTGACGCCGGCCACCACCACCAGCGGGATCGTCACCTTGCGGCCGGTCGGCGGAACGCCCGGAAGGAAGCACTGCATCGGGCAATCGTGGGTGAAACTGATGATCACTTCGTCCACGACCTGGTCGGAGCCTTCGGTACGAGACAGCAATGTCACGCTCCAGTCCTCGGGCAGATGTCCGACGAACCAGGTGGCGTAGAACCGCCGCACCGCCTCGCGGCCATAACCTCCGGTCATGGTCGGCACATTGGTGAGATACGGGCAGTCGCTCATCGTCGCCATGGTCGCGTCGATATCGCGCGTTTCGAACTCGGCGGCGCAATGCGCGTCGAACAGCGCGCCGGGACTTTTCGGGTCTGAAGCCATCGCGCCCTCCTTTAATCCTACATTCCCCAGATGATCAGCGATCTGCGTAAACACTAGCATTCTGCTGGGGCACACGGAAGCCAACCGCGACGTCTGCACGGCTTCGGCGCGTTGGTCGCGGCCCGAGGACCATTCCCGATAAGCCTATTTGGGCGTGCGGCTGGCAATTTTTTGAAGTCATCGCGCCGACCGGTGAGGTCCGCTTCCGGTGCGATTTCGGACGTTCGGCATCGGGGATATGGCGGCCTGAGTTCGCACCACGTCAAGCAACTGATGAAAAGCCCGGCTATACGCAGAACTGCGCACCCGCTTGCTTCCGGAGTGCTTCCGGAAACAGATCCTCAAGATTCGGCGGGAAGTAGGAAGCTGCTAAGTAGCTGATTTAGTTATCCGATTTGGTTGCGGGGGTTGGATTTGAACCAACGACCTTCAGGTTATGAGCCTGACGAGCTACCGGGCTGCTCCACCCCGCGTCAATCGTTTTGCCTTAGCCCCCCGGCCTCGCAAGCCTGCCAGCGCAAGGGGTCGGAACCTATAGCAGGTTCGGAGGAGATGTGAAGGGCGGCTTTACCCGGACGGGTACCCGCCTCAGCGGCTTAAATAAGCGACATATATATATAAGTATGGTCCCGCCTATTTACGATCTCGTCGTAGGGGCAACATCGGCAAGCTCTGGCCAGCCCAGCCAGCGTTGTGTCCTTAAGCCCCTGAGCCGGTAGTCCCCCTCTGGCGTGCGCTCGAACAGCCAGCGGCGCGCCGCGAACCGCTCGCGCACGAGATATGGGAAGGCCGTGCCGAGGATCGCGCCGACCAGCACGTCCATGAAGTAGTGCTCGCCGATGATGATGCGGGCTGCCGCGATCCACACCGCGAGCGTGTAAAGCAGAACCTTGCCGCGCGGCCACAGCATGGCGATCACCGTGGCGAAGGCGAAGATGTTGGTGGCGTGACCGGACGGCATCGCGGCGAAGTCGGGGTCGAACGCGAAAAGCTGGAAGTCGAGCGGGCCGACTAAATCGTAGAGTTTCGGGCGCGCCCGGCCGAGGATGTTCTTGGTGAGATTGGCGATCAGGCCGGCGCCGCCGATGCTCACGAAAACGAAACCGACGGTGCTGGCAATCAGACCGTAGCCGGCGGCGTTGCGGAAACCGCCATTGCGTTGCCGAAGCACAAGCGCGAGCGCGACGACAATGCCCGTTGGGATCAGCATCCAGTTGGACCGCCCGACATGGGTGATGGCCTTGAACAGGCTGCGTATCTCCGGAGGGATGGCGCGCGCCCGTTCCAGAATGAAGGGGTCGATAAACAACATGCCGAAGAAAACGAAGGACAGCGCGAGCACGATCTGCTCGAACCTGGTCAGGTCCCGCAAGCGCAGAAATAATGCCGGCATAGCCAGTCTTGGCCTCTAAGCCGCATAGCGGCAACGATGGCGTAAGTAGAACACGAGCCCGGGTGTTTAGCCAATCCCGCCCATTGCTCAACTAATGATGGGCATGCCCGCCATGATCTTGCTTCTCTGGCGCTTCGGAGCCGATCGTGAGCGTAATTTCGACGGCACCTGCTTTGGCGAATTCGAGCGTCAGGGGCAGCGTGTCACCGGCAGCGAGTCCCCTTTCCAGACCGAGCAGCATCAAATGCGCTCCGCCAGGCTTGAGCGCGAGGACCTTGCCTGCCTCGATTGCGATTCCGTCCTTTATCTGACGCATTTGCATCACGCCGTCAGCCGTCATGGTGGTCTGATGCAACTCGACCGCTTTTGCTTTTGGCGAGCTGGCGGCCTCGAGGACATCGCCGGCATCGCTCTCATTGGCGATCGTCATATAGGCGGCGCTGGTCGTGCTTTGCCCCGCCGTGGGCCGCGCCCAGGCGTCGCTTACCTGGATGCTCCGCTCCTCAGCCCAGGCCCTGAAAGCGACAAACAATAAAGCGGCAAGCGTAAGCAGTAGGGCGACGCCGATCTCAACGGCACGAAGTCTGCTAAGACCGAACATGTTTTCCTCGACCGAAGGCGATCTTTGCCCTACCGGCGCTGTATCGGATGGGTTCCAGATGACTTGGTCTCCTCTCTACGCCCCGTTTCTAACCAATGTCTTGCGCCCTGGTGTCGCTGCGGCGCTCCGTCGCTTCTCAATTAAATGACCTTAGGGGGTG
This sequence comes from Alphaproteobacteria bacterium, assembly GCA_016869535.1. Classification (GTDB taxonomy): domain Bacteria; phylum Pseudomonadota; class Alphaproteobacteria; order Rhizobiales; family Methyloligellaceae; genus Methyloceanibacter. Next base: position 4,660 of record VGDX01000023.1, read on the forward strand.
ATGGCGCGGCTTTCCTGCAAAACAACCGCGTCCTGCTCATCCATGTCGACGCCGAAACCGGCGTCCTGACCGTAAATATCCGGCCTGAACTGGGCGATGCCGTTCTCGGTGGCGAAAGCGCTGAGATAGACGAAATGCACTGGCACCGGGCTCTTGAGCTTGACGTCGATCTTCTTACCGCTGGAGATCTGGTCCTCGACCTTGGCGAGTGTCCAGCCCTGGTCGGAGAGCAGCCAGGCGACGAGCTCGAAGACCCGCTCCACCCGCACGCAACCCGACGAGAAGGCCCGCATGCTCTGACCGAAAAGGGTCTTGAGAGGCGTGTCGTGCATATACACCGCATGCTTGTTCGGCATGTTGATGCGCACCAGCCCGAGCGCGTTTTGCGGACCTGGGTCCTGGCGGAACTTGTAGCTGACGACTTGCGGCGACGCCCAATCGACTGTGGCAGGATCGAGCGGCGCCGCGCCCCAAGCGGGCATCACGTTGAAGCGCTGCTCGTAGAAATAATTGGGATCCTTGCGAATGGTGGGAATGAGATCGTAGCGCGCCACGGTGTCGGGCACGCTCCAGGTCGGATAGAAATTGACCTCGACGATCTTGGCGGCGATGGCAGGCGTAGCACGCTGCGGCTTGCCGACCACCACGGCGCTGTCGAGGGCAACCTGGTTACGCTCGATGGCTTGCGCGATATAGACCGGGACATTGACGAGCACATAGCGCGGCGTCTTCGTAATGCTCATCAATTTCTGCACACGTGACAGATTGGTCTGCAACTGGCGCAAGCGCTCGTCCGCGCTTACGTTCAATGCGCGCAGAGTCCGGCTGTCAACGAAGCCTGTCACCCGCAGGCCGTTTCGGATTTGGAAGCGGGCAAGGCCTTCGAGAAATTCCTGGTCGAATTTCGGGCTACGGCCGGCGCTCGGCGGCAGGTCGCCTTCGAGCACAAGGTGATGCCTGATGGCGGCGATTTCCGCCGACGTGTCGCCCTGCCTGAGCGTCACCTTGCCGCTGATGGGCTGCCAACCACCGGAGGAGACGATCTGCTGGTAGCGATGGATGGCCTGTTCGAGCCCCATGATCGCCCCTTCGCTCACGAAGGGTACGTTCATGCGATAGTCGGGGCTCAAGCGATTATAGAGATCGTTGCGGGCTTGATCGCGCCGCGCCCTGTCCTCCTTGGTCACCGGACCTGAATCGGTGAAGGCGCCGAAGGGGTTGAACTGGTTCTGCGCGCCGGCTTCTCCCGCCACGATGATCGGGCCGAGCGAGCCGGCAAGCGCCGCCGCGGTCAGAACGATACGGACTCTCCGCCGCTTGGTAAGTCTATCAACGGTCATGCAGCGGCAAATTCCGTCTTCAAGGGCTGTGATTCGTTTGAGGGCAGGTGACGAATAGTGGCAGGATTTGATGTCATAAAAATGGAGGCACTGAAAGACGTCGTGTGAGCGCAACCACGACTTGTCGTATAGAGGCCAATAAGGGAGAATAATTGCATGAGGAAATGGTGTCTTATTCTCGGCTTTCTGGCCGCGAGTTGCCTGCCGTCCCGCGCCAACGATTCGACGGCCGAGCTTGCTACCGGTGGCTTAAGATTCGTGACCACGCCGGATATCGAAATGCACTCCGAGGATCTGTTTATTTCGCTCGACCGGATCAAGGTGCGATATGTCTTCTTCAACACCTCGGACAAGCCGGTGACGACACTCGTTGCGTTTCCGATGCCGGACATCGTGGTCAACAGCCTTGACCAGAACGTCGCCTATCCTACCGACAACCCAGAAAATCTTCTGGACTTTCGCACTCTGGTCGACGGCAAACCCGTCGAGGCTCAGGTCGAGCAGAAGGTCTTTGCCGCCGGCGTTGACCGGACCGATTTTCTACGGAAGCTGGGCATTCCGCTCGCGCCGCAATTGCAAGCCACGAACGCCGCTCTCGACAAGCTTCCCGAAACGACACGGGATGAACTCGTGAAGCTCGGAATGGCCGAAATCCTTGAATACGATTCCGGCGCCGGCATGCAAAAGCATGTCGAGGCGCGCTGGACTCTGAAGACCATTTATTATTGGGAGCAGACCTTCCCCCCTCAAGCCGAGCTCGTGATCGAACACAGCTACCGCCCGAGCGTCGGATCGTCGGTGGCGACGTCTCTCGGGCAGGACTGGGCGCGGAAGAACGGCGGATACCCCGACTACGACAAATACTACACCGACCGCAATTTCGTCTCGACCGTCGAGAAAGCGACGAAGGCGGCAAAGGAAGGCGCTATTCCATTCACCGAACAGCGGATCGACTACATCCTGAGTACCGGGGCCAATTGGAGCGGACCGATCGGCAATTTCCGTCTGGTCGTCGACAAGGGCGACCCGAGCAACCTCGTGAGCTTCTGCGGCGATGGCGTGAAAAAGATCGGCCCCACGCAATTCGAGATGAAGAAATCCGACTTCGTTCCCGACGGCGACTTGAACGTGCTGATCCTCAGCAAGCCGCCGGCCTGATCGCGGAAAGCAGACGGTCGATGAAGGACGCCTGACCGGGAAGGATTTTCGTGCGCGCCTCAGCAGACGTGAACCATCCGGCGCGATCGATTTCAGGAAAGGCTTGCTTACGCCCGCTCTTCGGCGGCCATTCGAGCTCGAATATATTCGATTTGAGCGCGGCGGGATCGAAATCGCCTTCGGCCGCGAAGGCGGTGATCACTTTGCGGCTTGGCTGAGCAAGCTCGCCGAGATCGATATAGCCGGCTTGCGGCGGCATACCACCAGTCTCCTCCGCGAACTCACGTTTGGCGACGGCGAGCGGGTCTTCGCCTTCGTCGTATTCGCCCTTGGGGATCGACCAGGCGCCGGCGTCTTTCTTCGCCCAGAACGGCCCACCGGGATGCACGAGCAGGAGCTCGAGCGCTTCGCCCGAGCCGCGATACAGCAAAATACCGGCGCTCAATTTCGCCATGCCGTGAGATTAGACGCAAAAAAACCGCCGCGGAAATGATCCGGCGGCGGCTTCTTGCTTCGTGGTCAAACCCACAATCGTGAAAGAGGGGAACGCGCAAAGCGCGTTGATCTCGATGAGGGCTCTGGCAGGCCCTTTGCTCTAGTCCGCCCTTGGCAAGCCTGGCGACGACCTACTCTCCCGTGCCTTAAGACACAGTACCATCGGCGCTGGAGCTTTTCACGGCCGAGTTCGGGATGGGATCGGGTGTGCACGCTCCGCCAATATCACCAGGCCAGCGAAGGACGGTGAAGGACAATTTGAATCTGGTCTTATTCGCCCATCAGAGATGGACACTGACAATGAAAGCAATCAAGCCGATCGAGCGATTAGTACTGGTTAGCTTCACGCATTGCTGCGCTTCCACACCCAGCCTATCAACGTGGTGGTCTTCCACGGCTCTCAAGGGAGAACTAGTTTTGAGGGAGGCTTCCCGCTTAGATGCTTTCAGCGGTTATCCCGTCCGCACTTGGCTACCCTGCTGTGCCACTGGCGTGACAACAGGTCCACTAGAGGTGCGTCCATCCCGGTCCTCTCGTACTAGGGACAGATCCTCTCAATTCTCCTACACCTGCGGCAGATAGGGACCGAACTGTCTCACGACGTTCTAAACCCAGCTCACGTACCACTTTAATCGGCGAACAGCCGAACCCTTGGGACCTGCTCCAGCCCCAGGATGTGATGAGCCGACATCGAG
>VGDX01000024.1 GCA_016869535.1 Alphaproteobacteria bacterium
TCGATGGAGGGTCGCTGGAGCTTTCACTGACGTCGACTTGTCGCTCCGGCGCAATTTTTTGGCGAACCCGGTAGCCTGCTTGTCCGCTCGGGCAGCTTCCGCGTAGTAACCGGCGCAGCCCCAAGGCACCAACTGTTATGGGATCGACCAACGAGCGAATATCCGCCACGTGTTGCTGTCTCTGGCGCAGTGATCAGCCCCCCTCGAGTGGCCCGGGTTGAATGTTAGTGCATGGGCGGCCTCGGCGCCAGCGCGGGCGGCAAATCCGGCTGTGGTAGCGCAGCCGCCCGCGCGGACTGCTGAATGAAGACCTCCGGGGGGCTTTGTCACGTTGTTGGCGTTCAGTTGCGGTGAATGTAGCGGGCAACAGGCGTCATGCATCGGCGGATGCTTCTAACCAAGTGCGGAATGAACCGGCGCGAAGCTCCTTGAAATGCGGTCGGCGCAGCAGATGACGTTGATGGGTGAATGCGTTGAATGTGGCGGCATGGATGGCGAGGAAACGTTTGGGCTGAGCCGGGTGATTTGAATCGCTGCAGTTTTCGTTCTCGGCATCGTATCAGCTGATGCGAGTTCTCCGCCCTGTTGTTTGCTCGCAAGCCCCGATCGTGCTCAGCCGTGAGCCCGATCGCGCGGAACGCTGCCGGATAGGATCGCAGTCGGTCGGTCACAACCCGGCTCGGCGCAAAGCCGTGCTTCGTAAGCAATTTAACAATGAGTTTCTTTGCGGTTTGTGCATTCCGTCTGGATGAGCAAATCCAGCACCTCACCCTCGTTGTCGACCGCCCTCCAGAGCCAGTATTTACCGCCGCGGATCGAAATCACCATTTCATCGAGGTGTCAATCGGCTTCCAAATTTGACCCTCGTATTGCCTCATCTGAGGATGTTACCCGGCTGGCGGTGACGTGATGTTGGCTGATCGGTTTACGGTGAGGGCGGCTGGAACAGAAAGAGGGTCTGTGGGTGGGCCGGGCCCTTCGCAGCCCGAGCCCTCCACAGACCCGGGCAGTTGGCCACCGATTCTGGCTCCTTCTGCCGCCGCTGCGACCAATCTCTGAGCGGTGCTCTTCCGCAAGGCTCGCAACAGCCGCTGGACAATCGAATGCTGCTTTAGGCCGAACCGATCTGGATCGCGCTCGGCCAAGCGGCGGACGATGGCTATCGCAGTCAGTTGAGGTTCTACAGCAAGCCAGTTTTCAATCGTTGTCAGGTAAGGATCAAGCTTGGAAGGCATGCGAACCCGCTTCTTGTAGCGCCCTTGCGCCGCTGGTGCGTTCCACGCGGCTCGCCGACCTCGACTGCTTTACCGAGCACCTTTACAAAAACGGTTGCATCCGATGCTGATAGTGCAAACGACACTGCTGTCTTGCCGGCACGTCGATCGACACGATTGCCAAGATCCTGCTGAGCCGCCCGTATCTCGGTCAGCAGTGCCACGGGATCGAGTGTCCGATACTGATCGCGCAGACGCTTCTTGACGGCTTTAGCGACCTTCGGATGCTCCAAGGCTCGCTCATAGGGCGTCGATGGACTATGGTAGCGCTTTATCACCTTGGCGCCTTCCCGCCGCTTCTCCTTCAGCTTGAACGACGGCTGGAAGAAGTTGACGTAGAGTCGGGCCGCCGCATAAAGCCGGGCCATCACACGCGCCGTCTCGACGCCGTCAAAGCGGCCGTAACCCGTCAGTCGGCGGACAACCGCGCCGTTCTTTTGCTCGACGAACGCCTGGTCGTTCTTCTTGTAGGCACGCGAGCGCGTCACCTCCAGGTTCTGCTTCCGGCACCACGGCACGACGACCTCATTCATGAACGCGCTGTCGTTGTCGAAATCCACGCCGCGCAATAGCCATGGGAATAAGCTCTGTGCACGCTTGATAGCCTCGACGACAAGACTGCCATCGCGCGTCACCAGCGGCAGACATTCCGTCCACCCCGTCGCCACGTCCACCATCGTCAGCGTCTGGATGAACGAGCCTGCGACTGACGTGCCGCCGTGCGCCACCATGTCGACCTCGCAAAAGCCAGGCATCGGTTCCTTCCAGTCGCTGAACGTGCGGATCGGAACCTCCCGCCTGATCGCCGAGTAGAACCCGACACGACGACGGCGGCCGCCTGCAGCTGCGATCTTTATGTCGATGAGCTGCCTGTCTATGGTAGCGGCACTGATGGCAAGCACATGTGCGCGGTCCGTCGCGCCGAGCTTCAGGCGACCGTGCCGCTCAAGAGCCGGCAGCAGCTTCGGGATCATCACGACGAGTCGCTTGCCGCAAAAACGATCCGAAGCCTCCCACAGCACCACTACTGCATCGGTGACTGTTGCGCCGTATTTGCGCTTGCGAGGGGCGCATCGCTTCGCCGCGCCACGTTCTCGAAGAGCACGGATCGCGTGCTTGCGATGCCAGCCCACCGTCCGGCACAGCTCGTCCAAGATGCGTCCCTTCTCCACCCGCCCCGCCGACCGGTAGCGCTCTGCCACCGCCGACAATACCTCGCGCCGCGCGCCCATGCTGATCGTTCCCGCCATGAGCGCCACCGATCCGATTCGGTGACGCCGACCTAGTCATCGGCGGCAACTTGTTCAGTAACATTCCCGATGAGGCAATGCGGGTCAAAATTGCACGCCGAAACACAGCTTAAACGATATCGGTCTCGTCCGATGATGCTTATCGGCGACGAACCGCAGAGCTATCCGAGTTACCGTGACATTGCCGCCGCACCTGATGACCAAGGCTGGTCAAGCGCACGCCAGTCCTGCGATGCCCGCACCGATGATTCCATCCGCATAATGAAAAACTCTGCACAAACCGCCAAACGATCGTCTCGGGCCTACCTGGACGATTAATGTGCCTCACAGGAACCGAAAAAGGACGTATCCCGCGGCAATAAGCTGGATAAAATTAAGGACAACCGAGAGCCCATGAAGACGGCCGAAGCGTCCTTTCGCTTCAGTATTCCCCTGTAACTGCTCGTCGCGCGCAGCATTTATCCGGGGCATCAGCACCTGACGCGCATAAATAGCGACAGCGGAGATAGCAAAAGCCAGCGCTGCCGACCAAGAATCCGACAGCAACAGAATTGCACCGCTCAAGCCACCGGTGACGATAACGAACAAATAGTACCAGGGAAATGCGGCTCGGATGAAATGGCCCGCATCCTCGCTCGGTAGGGCGTGAAATATAATTGGCGCGAAACCGAAGGAATACAACATCATTCCCCCGAAAAGTGTCGAAACCAAAATGAAAAGTGTCGAAACCAAAATCAAGGCGGCAAACTCAATCATCGGCCGAATTCCGCGTGGGGATGTTTTTAATCGAGTTTATCGAGAAAAGCGTCCGCTTCGGCGAGTATCTCTGCTTCGCGTCTTCGCGACCATCCGGCAAGATTACGATAAGGCAACGCCATCCGCGGGTTATCTGAAAGCCGGTCTTTCTGTCGGATTAAAAAGGCCCAGTAAAGGTAATTGAAAGGGCATGCCTTTGGCCCGGTCTTTTGCTCCACGTCGTAGGTGCAGCCGGCGCAAAAATCCGACATCCGGTCGATATAGGCTCCCGAAGCGGCATAGGGCTTGGACGCCATCTGCCCGCCATCCGCGAAGACCGCCATGCCGAGCGTGTTGGGCATCTCTACCCACTCAAACGCATCAGCGTAAACGGCCAGGTACCAGCGTTCGATTTGCCGCGGCGCGATGCCAGCCAGCAGGGCAAAGTTGCCGGTCACCATCAGCCGCTGAATATGGTGAGAATAGGCGTGTTTCGCCGTGCTGCCGATCGCCTCGCGGAGACACCGCATGTCGGTGGCGCCGGTCCAATAGAACGCCGGCAGATTGCGGGTCGCATGCAGTGCATTTTTATCCGCATAGCTCGGCATGAGGGTCCAGTAGACGCCCCGAACATATTCACGCCAGCCCAGAATTTGGCGTACGAAACCCTCCACGGCGTTCAGAGGCGCCCCGCCTGACCTCCACGCCGCTTCCGCTGCCTGGCAAACTTCGAGGGGGGAAAGCAGCCCTAAGTTCAAAGCCGGCGCTAGCAGCGAATGATACAGAAATGGGGCGCCGGCTTTCATGGCGTCCTGATAATCGCCGAAGCGCGGCAGTCCATGTTCGACGAAATCGTCAAGCGCGCGGAGCGCATCAGACCGTGTCACCGGCCACCCGAATTCTTGAAGCTCGCCAAAATGATCGGAAAAGCGCCGTTCGACGAGCGCCATCACCGCTCGCGTCGTTTCGTCCGGCGAAAACCGCTGCCGCGCGGGTGCAACAGCACTTGCAGGAAGCCGCTTTCTGTTCGCGCGATCATAGTTCCATTCGCCGCCTGCTGGCTGATCGCCTTGCATGAGGAGCCCATGTTCGCGACGCATCTCGCGATAGAAATGTTCCATCCGCCAGCCGCGGCGCCCGGAAGCCCAGGCCGCGAACCGCGCACGGCTGGCGAAGAAACGATGATCGGAACGGATTTCAACCGGCAGGCCGGTAAGGGCTTCCCAGCCTTCGACCATCGCCTGGACACGCCATTCCGAAGGTTCCGTCACTAAAATGCGGCTCGGGCGATACCGCGCAACCGCGCGTTGGACCTCGGTTGTGAAGCTTCCGGTATTGTCGGACGCCTCGAGTCTTACATAGTCGACTGTCAAACCACGCTGGCGAAGCGTCTTGGCGAAATGGCGCATCGCCGCCAGCACTAGTACGATCTTCTGCTTGTGATGCCCGACGTAGGTGTTTTCTTCCAGCACTTCCATCATCAGGACGACGTCACGGCATGAATCGAGATCGTCCAGCGCGGACAGATCCAGAGACAGCTGGTCACCGAAAACAATTCTCAGGACAGTCATGACGGGGCCAGTCTAGGCGCCGACGCGGGTCGCGACGACGCAGCGCGGCAGCGATCCGAGCAATATTTCACGCTCACCCAGTTGCGCGCCCATTTCTTGCGCCAGACGAAGAGCCGACCGCAAACCGCGCAGAGCTTAGTCGGCAGTTTATCCTTACGACGCATTCGCGCCATGCGATCACCAAGGCACAGGCTGGCCGCGCCAGTCGAAAAACCCTCCGTTGGCGTCCGCCGTGAGTTGACCGATGACGGCAAGCAGATGATTCGTTGCAACAGCGGGATGATGTACCTGCAATCCGGTCGCCGCGAAGCCAGCGGACAGTGCTGTGGCGACTGTGCCCGGATGCAAGGCGACGCAAATAGCATCTGGAGATCTACGGGCCAACTCAATGGCCGCGGTCCGCACGAGCTGGTTGAGAGCCGCTTTAGACGCTCGATAGGAATACCACCCGCCCAGCCGATTGTCGCCGATGCTCCCCAATCGGGCGGACAGCGTTGCGAAGACCGCTTTGCCAGATCGCGGCAACCGCGGCAGCACATGCTTCATGATCAGCGCCGGCCCGATCGCATTCAGCGCAAAAGCGCGCGCGAGATTGGCCGCATCGAGTTGCCGCCAGCTCTTCTCGGGTGCTTGGCGATCATCATGCAGAAATCCCGTTGCATCGATTACCAGACGCAGCTCTCCCGGATCGGCGGCGCACGCCGCGGCATGCGCGAGACTGGTTTCGTCCAGAAGGTCGATCGCCGGCGAAGTGCTGCGACTGAACGAGACTACATGCTTGAATTTTCCCGTGGTCTGGATCGCTTCAACCAAGGCCCCTCCGATACCGCCGCCGGCGCCAAATATGGCTGCCACGCCGGGCTGAGGAAACGACCCTAGGTCAACCCTGGCAACCGTTGGGCTTTCAAGTTCAAATTGCCCTGTCACCAGACTTTCGACCTATCGACACCCTTAGGGTTGACGGAGCTAATGCCGCTGACTTCGGTAGCGTCCTGGCGCTGAATCGTCTAGCGTCCCTCGCCTGGATCGGCCGCTGTCACCGTCTCGCTAAAGACTTCGATTGCTACGCGCGAACCGTTATCGCCTTCATCCGTCTCGCCATGATTCGCATTGGCTCCGACGAGTCGCGGCAGATCACTCGTCATGGACCCGAAATTCGGGGATGGGCTCTAAGGTAAATTCCGCTCGATCGCAGATCGGAGTATTGGAACCGGTTGCATGTTCGCAAATGCAATATGGATGATATCTCCATCGACCTCAGTCAGAGTTCCGACCAAGCCACCAATCGTGACAACACGGTCACCCACCTTTAGCGTCTTCAAAAATTTGCTATGCGCGTTCATACGATTTAATTGAGGCACGACGAGAAACGCCATTGCTCCGATAAATACAAGAATAACAATAAGCCATGGGGCAAAATTCGCCATTGCTGGATTATCAAATTTTTGAATTCAAGTTGATCCTGACCGCTTAGACGCAGATCTAAATACCATTGCGGTGACGAAGGTCCCGATAGCCAATAGGATCAAATGGGCAACGACATAGGCGGGCAACCAAACCATGATGCCTGCCATGCTGCAGAAGATCAAAGACCACATGATCGCCAGCATCGTCATGATCTGAAATCTCTGCGCCGGCGGAATCTTCGCTAAAGGATTTCGAGTAGGATCCATAACTACTCGAAACCAATTTGGCATGTTTTTCACTTTCGTTCCCCGATAAAACCCAAATGCTATAGAGCCGACATTTCCCAACGGCCACGGATCGGCTTCCCGTCTTGGCGGCGTCTCTGTGAAAACAGTATACCGTGCTGTGACTGTTTGCAACAAGCCACCGCCAAAACCGAAGAAGCCCGGCCCCGGCCAGGCTTCCCCCGCCTACCCTTAAATTACCTCGAACCCGCATTACCCCGATGAACCACTGAGTTGCTGCTCGCCTTGGCCGATTCAGATATAAGATTCAGCAACTTATATCATTGGATCGGGGGCAATCATGGCGCACCCAACGGGTGAAT
>VGDX01000025.1 GCA_016869535.1 Alphaproteobacteria bacterium
GGCGCCAATCTCTTTACGCCCGGCGCCGGCACCGCCGTGTTCGCCAAGCTCGACGTCATCTTCGGCGACGATATCGACGGTTTGAGCGGCAAGGCCGGCATGCGCGTCGCCTGGTAAGCAGGCGGCTTTTTCCCCTCTATCCTCCACCTTATCCCCGCGCTCCGGACCTGCATTACAATGCGCGTGCCCCGTCCATCTGAAGGGCGTTTCTCGAGGCGATCTTGAGGCGGGATGGGGTGCGGCGCCTGCGGGCTCATGTCCGCAACATGAGCGCTCGGGCGGCATCGGGGCTCCCTCTGGACCCACTACGAGGTCCCGCTAGGAGCTAGCTGACGTTTGATGTTGCGCTACCGGCCTTCGGCCTATTTGAGCGCGGGCATCAAAAGAAAGCAGGGCCCGGTGCTGGAGACGCCGCGATGGCGCGCCGAGAGGCGCTCGCGTGCCGCAAGGCACGAACCAATTACGGACCGCGTCTTTCGGCGCGCCGTCCCCCTTCATGTCTCGAAGGGGAAAAGAGCAAAAGCCGGATGCGCTAACCCGCATCGCGGCGACGATCTGGCATGGCTGTGGCCCTGGAATCGCCCTTGATTTTGCCCCCCGGCCCGACCATTCTCCGCCGGGCCTCAAGATGCGGAAGGAGCCTGATGGCGAAGGAAGAAATGCTGGAATTCCCGGGGGTAGTGACCGAACTGCTCCCCAACGCCACCTTCAGGGTGAAGCTCGAGAATGAACACGAGATCATCGCCCACACGGCGGGACGGATGCGCAAGAACCGGATTAGAGTACTTGCCGGCGACAAGGTTCTGGTCGAGATGACACCCTATGATCTCACTAAAGGCAGGATCACTTACCGCTTTAAGTAGACTCGGCTTCGGGCGGAGCCCCGCCAGGGCTGAATCTGCTTCGAAGACGAGGCCTCCGGTCGCCACGCGCGGACCCGGACGTTCTGCGCCGAGCATCAGACCCAAACTCGTGCTGGCCTCCGGCTCGCCGCGGCGTCTCGCGCTGCTCGAACAGGCAGGCATCACGCCCGATGCGCTGCGTCCCGTATCCATCGATGAGAGCGTCAGCAAAGGCGAAGTCCCGCGTCACATCGTGCGGCGGCTGGGGCGCGCCAAGGCGGAAGCCGCGCGCAAGCTCATCCGCGCTGACCCGGCTCTCGCCAAGGCGTTCATCATCGCCGCCGATACCGTGGTTGCGGTCGGACGGCGTGTGCTTGGCAAGGCCGAACTGGAGCATGAAGCAGGCGATGCGCTGCGTTTTTTGCGCGGCCGAGCCCATCGCGTTTACACGGCCGTCTATGTCGTCACCCCGGACGATCGCTGGCGCGAGCGCGTGGTCGAGACACGCCTGAGATTCCGCAATCTCTCCGACGAGGAGATCGGGGCTTATCTTGCGAGCGGCGAATGGAAGGGCAAGGCCGGCGGTTACGCCATCCAGGGCATTGCCGGTGCTTTCGTGGTGAAATTGATCGGTTCCTATACCAACGTGGTCGGCCTGCCGCTCACCGAAACAGTGAGCATGTTGCAAGGCGACGGCTACCCGGTCAGCCTGCAATGGTTCTCAAAGTCGGAGGTCGAGACCGAGTGAATGCGCTGACCCGACGCGCACAGCCTGAACCTTCGCGCAAAGCGACGAAGGGGACGGAGCGCAAGACCGGCGCGAAGTGCCCCATCTGCGACAAGCCGGTGGTGCGGGAATATCGGCCTTTCTGCTCAAAGCGCTGCGCCGATATTGATCTCGGTCATTGGCTTGGCGGCCGCTATGTCGTTCCTGGCGAGAGGATCACAGGCAACGAGGCGGAAACAGATGAGTAGGGCGGCATGAGTTATCTCGCGATTCTGGTCGATGTGCCGCCAGGCAACGCAAATATCCAGGTGGAGCTCGCCGCGCGCCTTGCCAAGGCGTTTGGCGCGCATCTCACCGGTGTTTACAGCCTCCCCGAAGTGGCGATCCTGCGCAGCGCGCGGGGTAATGCCTTCGTCAAGCGTGAGGCGGCCGAGATCGATCAGCTCATCAAGCGGGAATATGAAGGGGCGGCCGCGGCAAAGCAGAGTTTCGACGCCGTCGCCGGCAAGGCCGGGGTCGCCCATGACTGGCTGACGGGTGAGGGTGAAGCGGCCGACATTATTATCCATGCCGCGCGCTTGCAGGATCTCGCCGTGGTCGGACAGGGAGAAGAGGCGAGCGACTTGCTGTGGGGGCCCGCCGTGCAGGTGGCGCTCTCTTGCCATCCCGTGCTGATCGTGCCGCGATCCTGGCGTTCACCGGAATTCGGCCGTCGCGTTCTTGTCGCTTGGAACGGCAGCATCCAGGCCTCGACCGCGGTGCGCAAATCGTTGCCTCTGTTGCGCCGCGCCGAGCACGTGACTCTCTTGCTCAGCGATTCAAGAAGCGCATATCCCGCGAATTTGCGCATGACCCCGCTCGACCTATCGGCGTATTTGCGGCATCAGGGCATAGAAGCCCTGGGCAAGGAGGCGGATTTCCCCGATTCAAATGCCGGCGAGGCCATCCTCAGACATGCCAGGGAGGATGATTGCGACCTGATCGTCATGGGCGCCTATGGACGGTCGCGCTTTCATGAATGGGTGCTGGGGGGCGCCACCCGGCATGTGCTGGAGCACATGACCGTGCCCGTGTTCATGGCGCATCAATAGGAAAAGCGAGGGAATTTTGCCGGTCTCGACACGGCAAGGGCGATTTTCTATAAGCCCAGGGCCTTGCACGGGCCGCGATTGCACGGGGGCTTGCGCGTCACCAAATGCCTCAAGGGCCCAGGTAGCTCAGTTGGTAGAGCAGCGGACTGAAAATCCGCGTGTCGGTGGTTCGATTCCGCCCCTGGGCACCATCCCCTTTTTTCTTCAATACCAAACCTGCGAACTCGCTATTTCAGCTCACGTGCCTGCTAAAGGTGAGCGTCGACGCGACTGAGTGACCGTTGAACTGTCCTTGAGATAGGCATGTGATAAGATGCTTCCCGCCAAATGTCATGCGTTCTTAAAGCGTCAGCGCCGATAGCGGCCACTTGTGCATCGCGGAAGGAGTTGCGGAAATAGTAGCCGTTGCTGCTTCCTATGGAGGAGGTTCATGTCACGACATCTCGCATTGATCATAGGTTATGCCGTGGTTCTGGTTCTTTTCACGGCGGCCTCAGTCACGGCAGCTCAACACGGTACTGCCGAGGAAGCCAAGGCCATGCTCGAGAAAGCAGTTGTCGCGGTGAAGGAGGACAAGGCGAAAGCACTCGATATGTTCAACAAGGGCGAGGGCGGCTTCAAAGACCGTGATCTTTACGTCTCCTGCGCCAACATCTCGGACGGCATTGTAACGGCGCATCCCCATGGGAATATGGGGAAACAGCTGAGGGATATTTTGGACAAGAAGGGCAATCCGCACGGTCAAGAGATCATGCAGAACGCCAACGAAGGAACGATAAAGGAGGTTACATTTTGGTGGCCGCGCCCTGGCACGGACAAACCGCTGGAGAAGACCATCTTCTACACAAAGGTCGGCGATCAACGCGGAGGAACTATTTTCCGCGGTTTCGGTTTACTGCCGGCGCGTCACGAACGCCGATGACCTGCCGCAGGCGTTGTATGATGCGCTGTCGGCTTCACTGGGAGAACGACCCGGTCCATCGGTCCTGTTGCTACCGAAGGACGTGCAGCGCGCCAATGTGAATTCGCATACGTCCGCATTCGACCTCCTGCCCTCGTTGGAGCGGCGTGCGCCTGCGGACGAGCGTGTGCGGGAAGCGGCAGCGTTGCTGTCGCGCGCGCGGAGGGTGCTGGTGATTGCGGGGGATGGCGTAGCGCGCCACGATGCGCGGCCGGAGTTGGCCACATTTGTCGCGCAGATGGACGCGTGCGTGGCCGTCGCGCCCGACGCGAGAGACGTGTTCGACAACTTCGACCCCCGGTTCATGGGACTGGTCGGCGTAATGGGCAACCCCTCCTTGGCGGAATACCTAGTGCGCGCAGACGCCTGCGTTGTCGTTGGTACACGGCTGCCATATCACGTACGTGGGGGCCTTGAGGCCGAGCTGGCGCGGCGGCCGCTTGTAAGCGTGCACTTCGAGCCGTCGTTCGAAGACGGAGCGCCGCGAGTGGAACTGCTTGGTGACGTGAAAGTAGGATTACGCGCTCTCTCTGCGCACATTGGCGCACGCGAGACACAGACAATTGCTTTGCCTCCGCCCCAAGAGCTGGTCACCACATTCCTCCCCGGTGTGCGACCGCAAGGGCTTGAGTTCCGGGAGGCGCTTCACGCGGTGATGTCGGCGGTGCCCGAGGACGCCAATATCGTAGTCGATGCCGGCAACACTGGCGCCAGCGCCGCGCACTGGATACGCTCGCCACGCCATGGGCGCTTCCTCTTGGCGCTCGGGATGGGCGGCATGGGCTACAGCTTCGGTGCCGGGATAGGGGCAGCGTTTGCCAACGGCCGCCGCACCTTTGTGTTGGCGGGCGACGGCGCTTTTTTTATGCACGGTTTGGAGGTTCATACCGCGCTGCAGTACCGGCTTCCGATCACATTCATCGTGTTCAATAACAATGCGCATGGCATGTGCTTCACGCGCGAGCATCTCTATTTTGGAGGCAAGTACTCATTCAATCTCTTTCAGCCTTCAGAGCTCGCGGACGGTCTGGGCGCGATGTTTCCGTCGTTGAAAGTGTTGCCTGGACGCACCGCGATCGAGATCGGCGAGAGCCTACGGGAGTTACCGCCCGGGCCTGCGGTCATGTCGATCCAGGTCGATCCAGGTGAGGTGTCGCCGTTCCTTCCGTTCCTGCAGGTGAAACGCCTTGCCGCGAAGTAAACCATCGTTTTGGAGTCGCTCTATGTCGCCGAAGGCGGCATCCGCTCGCCACTGATCATTGGGAGCCTGAGGTGAAGCATCCGTGTGTCAGTGGTTCGATTCCGCCCCTGGGCATCATTCCTCTCGGCCCTTTGCGCGATAAACTTGGCAGAGCTCAGCATCCCGCCTGCCAGCCAAGTCTGCAGATACCCGGCGGCGCGCGCCGATATATCACCAGTCTCATTGTACGTCGCCAGCATCTCGCAAAGCCCGCCGAAAGGAACGCCTTGGCGCATTTCCTGACACAACATCGCCTCCTCGTTGGATATCCGTCGCACGTTCGGCGTGGTTCCATGTCTCCACACAGCGACATGTTCGCGGGAAGAAAGGTGCACCACATCCGGAGGAGGTTCATTTTCCTTCAACGCCTTCCAGAGGTCGAAAGCATTGGTCGTGGTCTGCAAGAAAGCGACTGAGGGGTGAAATACAAACGTCAAGCGCTCCCAGTCATTCGGCGGGTAAAGCGCCAGGTCGCCGACGGACAGAAGTGGCGCGTCAGGACTGTCGAAAGCATTGGCAACGGACCTCTCGATGTCAGCGAGCTCCGAAAGATGGGGATGTTCTGACGCCGATTCATGCTTTGCCAGAAACTCTGGAAACGCACTGCCAAACCAGCGCACATTTTGTGACCGTGAAGGATGAGCGATGATGAACGAACGCGCCAGCGGTCGGAAGAAGTCGTCCCCTACGTAGCTGCTAAGGAGCGGATAGTCATTCATGAGGACTTCGGTCAACCGAGCCATATAGGCGTGACGATAGACCCCTAAGAGCGTGGTGCGTGACGCGTGGGCGCCGTCGAAGAGAAGGGCGAGAATACCTTCGTGGCCATCCAGTATGGCGGCCTGCAACTGTGCCTGTATCTCACTCAGGCTCGGCGTAGACGCCTGCTGGAGCACTGACGCTTGCTTCATGAGGATCATTGTCTCCTCAGTTCCGGAAGTAACTGTTGAGCGATTGATCGGGCGGTGCTCAGCTCCGCGACGAGGTCGTCAAGCGGCGGGATATTGTCGTCACGTTCAATGATGGTCGATACGGGGCCAAACTTTTTGACCGAGGCTCGGTAGAGATCCCAAACCTCGTCCGGCACAAGAGCGTCGTGCGTATCGATGATATGACTCATATTATGCTCATGCCCGGCTAGATGGAATTGGACGACGCGGTCGGCGGGAGTGCCTTCGATGAAGGCATGCGCATCCCAACCATGATTGAAGGCGCTTACGAACACGTTGTTGACGTCGAAAACGAGCCAACATCCGGTTCGCTGGCTGAGCTCAGAGATGAACTCCCACTCGGTCATTTCCGAGTGAGCAAATTGGACATAGGTCGACACATTC
>VGDX01000026.1 GCA_016869535.1 Alphaproteobacteria bacterium
CAATTCGTGACAAGCTCGAGTTCGCCATCGGCGAGACGTTTCAGGATAGCGTCGCGGTCGTCTTTTGGCGTCGAGCCGTCGATATGCTCGGCACGCACTCCGCTCTTGATAAATTCGTCACGCAGATGGATCGAGTGCGCCACGCTGGTCGCGAAAACGACTGTCTTGCGACGCTCAGCGAGCCGGTGCCAATGGGTGACGACGTCGCCGACAAGCTTCGGCCTGTCCATGCGTTCGGAAAGCTCGTTTTCCGCGTAGTCGCCCTGGCGGACGCGGATGCCTTTGAGATCGGGCGCGGCTGGCGCGAAGACCCGGGTTTTGACTAAATAGTCATCGCGGATCAGCTCGGCGATCTGTGGGCATTCGACCAGGGCGTCGAAGATCGAGCCGAGACCACGACCGTCGCGTCGGCATGGCGTGGCAGTCATGCCGATGATACGCGCATCGGGAAAGCCATCGAGGATCTGGCGGTAACTTCGCGCAGGGATGTGGTGCGCCTCGTCAACTATGATTAGGTCCGCAGGGGGAAGGTCTCGTCGGCTCCGGACGAAACGGGCGTGAAGCGTTTGCACCGACGCGACCTGCACACCGCGCATCATGCGCATCGGCTTGCCGGCCAAGATCAGCCCGGCGTGCACACCATATTCGGCGAGATGCTTGGCCGCGTGGAAGACCAGCTCGCGGCGATGCGCGATGAACAGGACGTGTTGGTCCGGGTCGCGGCGAATTATCTCCGATGCGATGACAGTCTTACCACCGCCGGTGGGCGCCACGATCAGGGGTCTCCGGTGCTTGTCGCTCTCGGCGATGACAGCCTCCTGATATGGGCGAAGGTCGAAGGCGGCGCTCATGATTCCACTGCCTTCTCAATCGCTTTGTGGAGCGCCCCCCATTCCTTCACGCGCTCCGGGTCGCTGAGTTCTATGAACTCTCTGGCGTAATGCCGGCGGGCCGCATTTATGCCGGCCGCGATGGTGACGTTTTCGCCGGCGTCAAACGTGCCGCGAACGTGCTTCTCGCCGGGTTTGAGCAAGTCAACTGTGACGCGCTTATTCTCCTGTTCAACACGGCCGCGCCAGCCGGATACCTTCTCCTCAAATTCTTCTTCGGGAACCGCTGCCAGCTTGCGTGCGCGATCCGCAAGGTTTTTGTCGATACCGGCTTCATCGAGCGTGGGCGGTTCACTTTGCGGGTTTTTCTCCAACCCGCAAAGCCTGACGCGGCCTCCGCTAGACATGGCTCCCGCGTCCCGTTGTGCGGCCATAAGCTCGCCAAGGCGGCGTTCGGCGCGCATGCGAATCTCGGCGGCGTCGACCTCGAGCTGTTTGTTCTTGGCGATCCTGGCCGCCGCCCGCATGGCGTCGTTGGCGTCACGGATGGCCTTAACCTCATCAACCGACTTGGCTTCGGCCAGCGCCCGGCAAGCCGCGTCGTATTTGGTAAGGGCGGAGTTGCTCATGCAGCCCTCCGCGTCCGGAGGAAGCCGGCAAGCGCACGCGCCAACTCGACCCAAGTCTGCACGTCGGCTTCCAGCAAAGTGTCGTCGGGATCTTCGCGCCAGATGCGGTGGTCGAGGGCATCCCGCATTTCGGCAACTGCATCGAGGATGCGGCACCAGGCGCGGGCGCGCGCCTTCGCGACTTGATAGCGTCGGAAAATTTTGTTAATCGGAAGACCGTCAGGCTTGCCAGCAAGACAATCTTCCCGAGGCTCGCTTACGGCATCAACGCCGCAGGCGGGCCTCGCGGCCGTTATGGGGGTCATGGCTGTTCACACGACCTCCATCGCTTCCGCCATCTTGCGCTCCTGATATTCGAGGCGCGCGGAATGCGGGATGATGCGGCGCTTGCCGTTGCGGTAGAAGCGCGGGCCGCGCCCCTCCTTCCACAGCGCATAAAGTGCGACGCGCGAAATCCGCTCGACGGTGCAAAACTCGTCGACCGTGTAAGACGGCTCGTAGTGGTTCAGGGTGTCTGTCATCGTTCGCTTCCGTTCAAGCTGAATGATGACAGGGTGACGTGGTTCGCTTACCTAGTCTGCACAGCAACTAGTCGGAGTTTTTGAGCAGGATGCCTGCAACGACCGCGCGATGACTACCCGCCAGAGCAAGCAGGGCGCGTTTATCGAAATCTCGGGTGAATTTGAGATCCCTGCGAATATTCTGCACGGTCGTGCGACTGGCGCCCATGTATTCCTCAATCCATTCGATGGCGCGCTCCTTTGAGAAGCCGTTTTGCCCGAGCAGGGTGTCCACGGCTAGAATTTCTATGGCGCTATAATGGGGTTTCCTACCGCCCTGGGAAAACTCTTCAACGCCCAGCGCCCGTTCTAGCGGCACGCCATCTTGCAGGTAGAGCCACAGCTTGTCGGCTAGAAACCTGAACAGCAGGACGTCGAGCTTTCCCGCATCAATGCTTTCAGCAATTGTTTCCAGGATTTCGCGCCCGGCATAGGCCTCGCCCTCTTCAGCGAGTCGGATTAGCTCGCAATGCCATTTTTCGTGCGTCACGGCAGGACGAAGCCCGTGCGGATGTGACCTTTTTGGTTTGCAGAGCTTGGGCAAAAACGCACCTCCGCTGGTGCCCGCTGGAAAGTCGCGCGGCAGCCGAGGCGGAAACTCGGAGGTTCGGGAGCTACCATAGGCGCGCGACTCGATTTTAACGCCGGCGCCGAGGGCAAACCAACGTATTGTCGCCCTGTGAATAAGTCCCCGGGAAACTTCACGCAGGAACGATGAGGCGGCCGGGATTGTAGCTCCGAGGGGCTATGCTTCTTGCAGCATCATGTGCCAGATCGTGTCTAGAGCCATCTCCGCTGCTTCTAGCGGAGTGTTACTCCTTTTCAGGGCAAGCCGAAGATCCTGTTCTTGCTCGTGAGCGTCGCCCAACTCCTCGTGTGAAAAACACCACTTCATCAAGAGCTCTGCGTTCCACTGCTCCAAATCCTCGAGCTGCATTTCTACGACGTGGCGCAGATCGCCCCAGTCCCCCTCGGCACCGTTTTCAAATCCCCACCGCGCCAGTGTCAGCAGGTGCAAGCTGTGGGGGATGGGTTCAACGTTTGCCTCGTCGAGCCACCGCAGCGCCACGCGATTCACTAGTCTATCATTCTGTGGCAAGGTTCGTCCGAGCCAGTGCTTTGCGTGTTCCAACTTGATAACGCTGCTTCGCTTGCAGGCCCTTCTGATAAGCATCCGGAGCACAGGCAAGGCGTCTGATGGGTCAGCGGCGCGCCATCGCTCCCCGGCCCATCGTGCCAGCTGTTCGAAGTCTGCGGAATAACCGATCAACTCTGTCCGAAAGTCGGGAGATATCGTGGTGTCATAGAGTGCCCAGCGCCGGAAGATGCCCGACAAAATGACCATCTCCTCGTAGTCGAGCTCACTAGAAAGAAACTCGGCGTTTCCCCCATGTGTTAGCACGGGCAACTCGCGCGTTGACATGGATCTATTCTCACCTAGCCCATGCTACCTTTCAATGATCGCACCTAGACTTACACAACTCTAGCCACATGGCTGATGGTGCTTCTCCGTCGAAGCCTTCCAGAGAGCCTTAGCAAGTCAGTGACTGGCGTTTCCTTGATCGGCTCCTTGCCCTCTGCTCAGGCACTAGACCACGATCAGGAACTTCCGAAAGGGTCCTGAGCCTTCGGCTTCGTATGGGCGAACGCCTTTTGATAATAGGCGCTGTTCTCGATCGCCTCTTGCCTTAGCGATTGCACCTCGGAGGGCGTCAGCATTTCGGAAGCTGAGGACGGAGGTGGCTTCGTCGGCTGTGAGCGCGGCGACGGCGCGGCCGATTTCGCGTTCTTCTCTGAAGGCATGATCTTTGTCACCTCACGGGGACGCTGTTACCTTACTTCAGGCAATAGACCATGAGCCGGCTACCGCAGCGATGGGTAGGCCGCCTGCTGGCGACTCCAAATTGCCTCTAAGACTCCGCTTGCCGCTGACAGCGGGCTCCGTGCACCTTTGAGCCAGATCAGCAGACTTTCCTCTTGCTCCTCCGCATCTGGACCATCCGGGTTCTCGAACACCCATTCCATCACGTCCTCCGGCTTCCACCCTGACAAATAACCGAGTTGTAGCTCAAGTGCTTCCCATCGATTTTTCCGCCGGTCGACTCTGACCTCATTGTCCCATCCCCACCAAGCGAGGGTCAACACGTGCAGACTGTAAGGATCTACTGGCGCTTTCGCCTCCTTTAGCCACCGCCAAGCCGCCCGATTAACGAGCCGATTATTTTGTGGCACCGGGAGTGCGGCACTTTGATAAAACTTCGCCTTACGACGCAACTGTTCTGGGGTGCCGTCTTCCCACGGATACCAATAAGGCATGTGCTGAGCGCCTCCTCCCACAGGGTTAGCCTTGATCTCGCGGTCCCCAGTCTCGTGTATTCCAGGCGACGATAAGGCACGCAATACCGAACGCCAGCCAAACCAGAGCTTGCAACTGTGGGTCAGGATTGAAAGTGAGAGGATCGGCTAAGAACAGAACGGTAGCCATCGAGAGAGCACTGAGACCTATTATAACCAACGGCTGTCTCCAAAATCCACGGCACATCTGAACATAGAGAATTGTCGCGCAGGACGCTGCTTCGTTCAATATATCGAGGTGCAAATTTTGAACAACTTGCTTCGCTTCTCGCATGGAACTGCGAGAGGTATTTGCCGCCAATCTGCGTCGCCTGCGCCACGCCAAGGGCCTATCGCAGGATGATCTTGCGTATGAGGCTGAGGTTAGTCGGAGTGATCCTCCCCCACTGAAGTGGTCCGACTCGGAGTATGGCTTTTGGCCTGAGGAGGACCAGGGAATGGGAAGGAAGCGACACAAACCGG
>VGDX01000027.1 GCA_016869535.1 Alphaproteobacteria bacterium
TTCGTGCCTGCCCTGGCAGCGTGGCCGTCTGCGCGCACTCAAACCGCTCCGACGGCCACGATCCCGCTGGCGCCCAGGACGCCGCTAAACTAACATTGCAACTGGACCACTCGATGGGGGCAGGTCAGTCTCGTCAAAACCCGCCGCAGCACGTTTCTCGCGGTCGCTTTCGGCAATTCGGCTAGGGCTCTGTCGAGCTCGCGCAAGCCCTCGATCCGGACGAGCTCCCGCGCCATCAATCTTGTATGTCGCTCCGGGCCGAGGCCGTGATTTCGAGCCCCTCGCGCCTGCCGATCTCTTTGACGGCAGCGATGCCGTAGAGGCGCCCGTCGAAGCGGACGCGGTCCCTGGGGTCGACATCGCTCAACGCTCGCGACCACCGGATGCGGAAGCGCGTGGTGATCTCGGCGCCGATCTCCTGCGCGGCCGAACGCTCGCTGTCGCTTACATCGGCGCGCGAAGCCCACACCGTGGCAAGCGGCCCCCAAGTCTTGACCGGGTTGTTGAAGGCGTCACGCATCTCGGTGCAGCGCTCGATGGTGATGCGCCGGTCGAGATCGCCTGCCTGCAAGGCCATGTTCAGAGGCTCGCGCGTGAGGGATAGCGGTAATTCACCAGGAGTTCGGCAATAGCCATGGGAAGTTCCACCGGGGACTGCCCCATAACGACCCCCTCCCGGTTGGTAAACCAGTGACCCACAACAAAGAGAATGATCTGCTTGATCGGTTCGGGCACGCTGTCGGCAGTGCCGTAACCGGCAACGATGGTAATGCGCACGGCATCCCGACGCGCGTAAGTCCCGGGCCAGGCGCCTTCCGTATCGGCGAGAGCGAGGAACGGTCCGAGAGCGTCCTCATGCAGCCCGTATTTTGCCGGGTCAAAGGTCTGCTCGACATTCTCTGCGGCCGAGTACTTGACCGTGACCGACTGCACCGGGCCGAAGGGCAGGTCGAGCCGGGGGTCGCAAGGAAACCGATCGAAATCGACCCGCCAAGTCTGGGTGATCAGGCATCTCCCGAGCTCCCCATTCCAGCCGTCGAGCTTTTCCGTCGCTGCCGCGATCAGAAAGGCGATGCGCGAGTTGCTGTCGCCGTCGTCGACATGCAGATGATCCTTGGCTTCCGCCAAGGTGACCGGATATCCCGCCGGCGGCGTTATGCGCACCGGCTCGAGCATAAGCGGCCGCATTGAAAGTCCCTTTTTATGGATTGTAGGCTTGAGAAACTCAGTCGGTTGAAAAGGCAAGCCCGCTTGGCGTGCTCACGGGGTTTGCTTCGCGACTATTGATTTTTGGCTTCAACCTGTTTATCAGTCCCCAAGACGGAGAAACCGAATGAAACAGGCTGGCCTGGGTGCAGCACTCATCGTCCTCTCGCTTGCACTGACCACGAGTACGGTATTGGCCACTGAGCCGAGCATGGGGACCCGTCCCAACGCCAGAGACCTTGGAATTTGGAAGTCATATTCGCCCAAAGGTTTGCACGGCGAGTTTCACAATTATGATCCCGTGGGGCTTATGGCTGGCGCTCTGATCCATACCGATTGCTCCATCAACTGGACCGATCCGGACAACGGCAAGACCTACTGTTTCAACAGCGCTACGTCCCAGGTTTACTTTGCGAATTGGCCGAAGACGTACGCGGCCAAGGCGGCGGAGGCTCTGGGAAAAATGAAGGAAGAAGCCCCGACGCAGTAAGCGGAGACCACTCCCATCGCCCTGTGCAGTTTCCGAAGGCTCTCCCAAAAGGAGGGCCTTTTTCATTACCCCGGTGATTCGGCATTACAATTGTCGTTAAGCCGTGCCTTCGGCCGGGCTCGCGTGGGTCTCGGCCGCGATCACCGTCGCGTCTTGCGTCACCGGCTCGGTGTCGGCGCGATAGAGCTCGCAAAGCGCAAAGTCGATTGCCGAATTCTGCGTGGCCCGGCTGGTGACGAGGCGGAGGTAGCGCTTTTGCGGGCGGAACAAATCGACAATCGCCACCTTGTTGTCGCCCGTGTCGGCGACAATGACCTTCGATCCGGCGAGATCCTCGGCGTCCGATAGATTGGGCTCGGCGCCTTGCTGCAGCTTGATCGCGGTTAAGGCACCAGCGGTGATCGCTCCGAAGCCGACCACGAACCGCAGGCGCCGGTCGAAGTCATTCGGCGCCAGGAAAAGATACGCCCCCCACCCTTGGTCGGGTCTCTGGTGGCTGCCACCGACCACCGTTGCTGTGGACCATTCGCTTGACGGAGAGTTTTTGGTATTTGGTATCTTTCGGCGACTGGCTCGAGCGCCAGCGGCACCTCCCAGGTCTATTTCCAGGACTGGCCTAAAACCAATATTCGAAAGGCAAGCGAGGCCTACGAAAGACTAGTGTATCCAAAACCAGGCTCTTGAGTGCGCTTGCACAGGAGTTGCCCGTGAGAGACATGCAGCTAATTTATGCGTCGAGGCCTTTCGGTTACGACGAGCTAAGCTTGGCCGGCATTCTGTTACAGGCAAGGCAGAATAACGCACGCAACGGCATCACCGGGGCGTTGATTTGCCGTGAAGATTTGTTTCTGCAGATGCTTGAGGGTCGACGCGATGTCGTAACCTCTACCTTCGCACGTATTTTGCGCGATGAGCGCCATGTCGATGTTGTGAACCTCTTGTCCACCGACATCGATAACCGACTATTTCCCGAATGGTCCATGCGACACGATCCGGCTCGAAGCTGGATGTGGACGCCCGAAGAGGTGGCAAAGGGAGCAATCGGCAGGGCTTCAGATCAAGAAATACGCGGCATCTTTGAGAGATTGGCAAAGGAGCCGCCCGGCAGGCTCTGATTACCTTCTGACGCTTAAAAGCGCTCCTGATTTAGCTCCCCAATAATTTTAATCCGAGTTTGCCTCCACAGGCCACCCATCCGCACCGACGGCCACGAACCGTCCCCGCTCATGCGACTGCTTGATGCTGTTGTGACATCGCGCGCATAGCGATTGCAGATTGCCGCGATCGAAGAACAGCGCGGCATTGCCTCGGTGCGCCTTGATGTGATCGACGTGGCCGGCTGCAACATGCTCTCCCCTTGCCTCGTGCATGCGACACCAGGGCTCGCGTGTCAGATGCTCGGCTCGGAGCTTCCGCCATGCGGAGGTCCGGTAAAGCGCTCGGCACGGCCGATCGACCCCGCGCTTTTGCGTTGCAGGCATGCATTCCGGGGCTGACGCGTTGTTTCTCGAGTGGACGGGCTCGCGCCGCACGCGCCTCGCCTGAGCTTGGCGACGAACCTAGTCTTTCAGAGCGGAATTGTCCGCTGCAAAAATGTGCGCGCACATTTTTCTCTCTGCTTCGCTCGCGTTGGGCGACCTATTCGAGCGGTTCCGGGTCCCACGTAAGAACGATCTCACCTGCGCTAGTTTCAAACCGGACTTCCGTAAAGTCGCACGGATTACCGGCGTCGACGCAAGTTGCCATGAACTTGTCCCGGGGCTTCATGTGCGTTATCGAATTGTACACCGAGCAGGAACATGCACCCTTGTTCGCCGTAATTCTTGTGATGGTGAGATCGTCGACTTTAGTCACGCAGGACATGACGTAATTTCCACGGACGGCCAAACTCATCGGGTTGGGCACTTCTTTGACGCAAGATAGGGACTTGTCATCAGAGCCAGCCGTTGCGCCACCGGCAAACCCGAACAACAGCCCCAAAAAGACCAGCAAAACCTTCTTGTTCATTCGTGTTCCAATGCCCCTTGTGCCGTCCAACAAGCGTTATTCGTGTTCTGCATATCAGCCCTGAAGGCCCTCAGCGTCCGCACGCGCCTCTCGCGAGCATAGCGACGAAACCTAGCGACATCAGGCCGATTTGTCCGCTCGAAAATGTGCGCGTATATTACTGTCTCTCAAGGCCCGGCTGTTCATGGCCTTCCTCCAAGCGACTCAGGTTCGATGCGTAGGCGCACTCGCGCCCGTGGATGTCGTTGTCAACTGTTAGCATTTTCGACGTCTGATCGCTGCTGTGCCAAATGTCCCAGAGCACGTCGGCCGCGCCTCTTGTCACCCGCTGGAATTCGGGGTCGCAGTGCTGAACGTGGGGCAATGCTGCCGGATAGGTGGTCTGCTCCTTGAAGCCGAATGAGCGCAGCGTGAAAAGCCCGTGCGCCAGTTCATGCCCCAAGGCCCACAGCACGAAAAGGGGGTCTTCGTACTGCACCGTGTCTGCAGCTATCTCGACAGAGAACGGGTCGTCGGGGGCGTCCGGTGTCGGGAATACGAAGACGCTGTATTTGTTCGATCGGAGCGCGCCTACGAAGACCGGGGGTGGAGCTAGGGCCAGGGGCGCATTCACCTGTTGCTTCATCCAGCACCACACGCGATTGGCGCTATCCAGGTCTATCCCTGCCGGAAGCGTCTGGAAGTCTCCCTCGGCGGGGCAAGGCGATACTCGTCCTGGAGGTTCAGCTGCCGCCGTTGTTACGAAAAACGCACCGGCGAGCAGCAGTATGGTAGTAAAGCGCCGCATTGATCCTCCCCCACTGAAGTGGTCCGACTCGGAGTATGGCTTTTGGCCTGAGGAGGACCAGGGAATGGGAAGGAAGCGACACAAGCCGGAAGAGATCATCGCCAAGCTACGGCAGGTTGACGTGCTTACGGCGCAGGGAGCGCCTGTTGCCGAAGCGATCCGGTCGATCGGCGTCACCGAGGTTAC
>VGDX01000028.1 GCA_016869535.1 Alphaproteobacteria bacterium
GTAACCTCGGTGACGCCGATCGACCGGATCGCTTCGGCAACAGGCGCTCCCTGCGCCGTAAGCACGTCAACCTGCCGTAGCTTGGCGATGATCTCTTCCGGCTTGTGTCGCTTCCTTCCCATTCCCTGGTCCTCCTCAGGCCAAAAGCCATACTCCGAGTCGGACCACTTCAGTGGGGGAGGATCAGTTTGATGATTCCTTGTGGTCTGGTTATTCCCGATACCTTGACGCCAACCGACTGCGCGCGCGTCTGCTGCGACGCCACCGATTGCCATGCGACTTGCAAGGGTCGCCACGAAGGCGCTGCGGTGGTTGCGCATAGAAAGTTGTGGAAAAGATCGGCGTGCGCGAGGCCGTGATCGCGACGCAGCTAAGCTGAAAAAAAAGCCGCCCCCGCTTTTGCGCGGCAGGGGGCGGCGTGATTTGGAGCGATAGAGGCGCTCGCAAATGCCAGACAAAGATACCGAAACGCCCCCTACATCGCAACTGTTCAGCGTCGGCGACCTACCCATCACGCGCCTGACGCGCGCATGGATTGACGCACAACGCCACGTCGCCGCGCTCTATACGCCGACGCCTTCGCACATTGCTCCCTCGCAACTGTCCCCGCAAGCAGCAGCACTTCCTCTTGACCTCAGAGCCAAGCCCGCGCGCAAGCCACGCGAGCGCATTGCCGGGCACCTTCTAACGCCAAACGAAGCCGCCGCCTATCTCGGCAATTCCGTCAAGACCCTGCGCAAGCTTTCTATCCCTTTCATCATCGTCGGGTGCGGGCGCGTGAAGGCGCGCCGCATGTATGCCCACGCTGATCTTGACTGTTTCATCGAAGCCCAACGCCAAAAGGCAAAGCCATGTCCGTCTATAAGCGCAAAGACACGCCGTTCTACCACTACGACTTCCAAGTGCGAGGTCGTCGCTTTCACGGCTCTACAGGGTGCCAGAGCAAGCGCGAAGCCGAAGCGGTAGAACGCGCCGAGCGTGAGAAGGCGCGGGCGCTGCTCAAGCGCGGCCCCGACAATGCCGTTCTGTTGACGCTCGATGATGCTGCCGGGCGCTATTGGAGCGAGGTCGGCCAGCACCATGCTTGCGCCAATGAGACGTGGGCGAACCTAAAGCGGCTTCTCACTTGCCCGTATCTCGGCAAGGACAGGCGTCTTTGCAACATCCACGATGATGAAATAACCAAGCTCGTCGCGTGGCGGCGCGGTCATCGTCGTTGGGGACGCAAGGACGCCTCGCTGGTGAGCGCCGCGACGGTCAACCGCTCGACCACTGAGGTTCTGCAAAAAGTCTTCACGCGCGCCAAAAAAAGTGGGGCGCGCATTTTGACGCCGAGCCGGACTGGAGCGAGCACATACTGCCCGAGGCCGACGAGCATGTGCGCGAACTTCGCGGCGATGAGGCCGACAAGCTTACCTTGGCAACCCGAGCGGACTATGCACCGTTCTTTGCCTTCGCCCGCGCGTCCGGGCTGCGCTTGCGGGAATGTCTGCTCCAATGGAGCGAGGTCGATTGGGAAGCGCGCCAAATCAACAAGAGGGGCAAGGGCGGGCGCCCCGTACCCGCGCCGATCACGGGTGAGGTCGAGGCCATCCTTGCACCTCTCGTCGGCGACGACGACGTGTGGGTTTTCACCTATGTCGCAGAGCGCACGCGCGGCAAGCGTATCAAGGGCCGCCGATACCCTGTCACCTACTCGGGCGTAAAAACGCAGTGGCGGCGGTTGCGGGCGAGGGCAGGGGTCGAGGGCTTCCGCTTCCATGACTTCCGCCACGACCTCGGGACCAAACTCTTGCGCCGCACCGGCAACCTCAAGCTTGTCCAGAAGGCGCTCAACCACGCCAGCATCAAGACGACGACGCGCTACGCCCACGTCCTAGACGACGAGGTTACCGCCGCGCTCTCTGACGTGCAGGCCGCCCAAAAGTCCCGAGATTTGTCCCGAATTGCCGACCGGAAAGCGAGCTAACATCATGGAAAGCAAAAGCAAAATGGCATCACGAAGCCATGTCTGGGGGACCGGGGGTCGGGAGTTCAAATCTACCCGCTCCGACCAGTTTTTCAGGCAACAAAACGTGAATTGCCACCCAGTTGCCACCCAAGCTTCGGGACGTGTAAATCGGCGCTGAATTTTGACCCCTTTCGGCGTCCAAATTTGACCCCCAACCAACCAAGGGTTCTCATGCAGATTCAAAACATTGCAGGTTGTGGGGTGGGGTCAATGTTCAAAGCCGATTGGGGGTCAAACGGCATGCCGATTCACAAGCGGGGTTCGGTGCCGCAGACCGCACCCCGACGCCAACCGGAAGTTCAGCCCGGGAACGTCCTCGACGATGGCAACCGCTCCGGCCGATATCAACTCCGGCCCTTCCGGGCGCTGCCCTGCTCTGCCGCTTGCCGCAATCAATCGATAGCGCAGCGTTTTAGCCTCTTGTGCTTGGCGGCAAATGTCTGTATCGCCCGGGCGGCGTTCGCCGGTTCACCGCTAAGCAACAGGAGCTTGCCAATGTCCAGCCTGGAATTTCTCAGCCCGTCCGTCGCGTCGTTGTTGTCAACCGTTGGAGCGATCCTGTGTTTGATCGCTTCGGTGTCCTCCGCCGCGGCCCTCACTCCGGCGGAAATGAGCCAAGCCGAAAGCAATTTCAAAGAGGCCAGCGCCAACGGCTCGAATCTGACATCGGCCGAATTCAAAGCCTTCATCGATTTGAACGCCGCCGATAATCTCGGTCGCGCGGTGAAGATCCAAGCCAACGGGGCTTACAACAAAGCTTTCTCCAAGGTAGACGCCAATCAGGACGGCGCCGTAACATGGGACGAATTCGTTGCCGCGCAATAGGCGACGACATTTCCGTGGCAGCGGGTCGGCTGTCGATAAGACAAGACGACCTTGTGCATGGCGTGGTCCGTAGACTTGGTCAGCTCCCGGAGTTGCTTCAGCGCGGCTGCTGATTGACACCCGCGATTAGAGAACTCGATGGGGCCAAGCATTTAAGGGTTTGCCTTAAATGAAGAGGCTGGCATTTCCATATAGATCCAGTAGGGCTTCAAGAACTCTGGTGGCTCCGCACCGGCATACGGACCGCGTTTCCTGAAGCCAGCAGCCTCGTAGATCTTTTGTGCTGAATGCATGAAGATGCCAGTATCCAGGCGTAGGGTGTCGCTGGTCCACCCCTTGGCTTCAGTTATGAGGCTGCCGACCATCCGCGCCCCAAGTCCGAGCCCTCGAAATTCGGGGAGAGTGTAGATCCGCACGATTTCCGTGGCCCCATCTGGCAAAGTCCTTAGGCCGCCCATGGCAACAACGGTCCTATCAGCAGACCGAATGAAGTAGACCTGCGCACTGCGAGGCACCAAGTCCAGCGTAACGCTCAAAGTGTGTTCCACATAGTCAGAGCAGCTCATCCCGGTGATCTCCGGCAGCCCTCTGCCGGTGACGCGTGAAAGTTCACCGCTCATCCAATCGAAATATGCGGCATTGAGCCTTTTGAACGCAAGAAAGTCTTCTGGTCGCGTAAGGTCCGCGCGGCCGAATGTAAACTCATCGTTCGACGTCAACTGAATTACTCCTTATGATCCCGAATTGTAGATCAGACCGCATGTCGAGGCCGCGTCTCAACTATGGTTGGAATTAAGGACAGGCCCTAGATGAATCGCTTGGTCTTCCCCGTAATCGGTTTGGCTCTGATCCTCGGGGGAGTCGCATCTCTGGCGTCAGCCTCAGACTCCAACGCGGCTCCAAGTCAAACTCGAGCGGTTGTCCTCGTTTCGGGGGGTGCGCTTCGCACTCCCTTCACGACACCGACCCAAGCCTGTAAGGACGGTGCCGGCTTTCTAGCCGCGGGCAACACCTACACCGCCCTGCGCAAGTATCTGCTGGAAAAAGGCAAGCAGGTGTTCACGGCACCAGCGATGGACGACTGGGGCATTGTCAAGGAGCCCTCTAAGGACAGCATCGGTCCCTTCACCGACTGTCCACCGCAACTGCCCGAGTGGATGACCATCATGTCGACAGGAGACTGGAATGCCGGGGGCGAGCGGCTGGCCCGCTTTTTGGGCTATCTCCATGGCGAGTACGGAATCACTGACGTTGACCTCGTCGGTCACTCTAATGGTGGCATGTGGAACCGTGCGGCGATCAAGGTCCTCAAGGACACGAACTCGCCGATTACGGTGCGTTCCCTCACCACCATCTCGACGCCCCACACAGGCGCGACTTCGCCGCGGTTCCATGCCGGAGAGATCGACATATCGGCATGCGCGGGCGTTGCCTTCTGCGAACGTTCCGTCAAGGGCTGGGCTGAAATCGTGAGGGCCATGGACAAAGGTCTTAGTGCCGAGAATACAGTCAAATTCACCTCTGGACCTAATGGTTGGAACGCCGCGCAGGGCGATGCTCTTAGGGGTATCCCGGTGACACTGCTGGGAGGAACCTACTTCCAGGCTGCTGGTGGCGACCCCTCTCTGTGGCCCTACGACGGGACGGTCCCGCTCTTCAGCGCCTGGGCGCAGGACGTTCCTTCCGAGATCATACCGTGGCGAGCCTGCTGGCAAGGTCCACTCGTACATTGGATCGGTTGGTCTG
>VGDX01000029.1 GCA_016869535.1 Alphaproteobacteria bacterium
AACTCGATGGTCGTCTGCTTCCAGGCGATCCACCGGCCCCACTTCCGGAAGCACTGTGGAAGCAAGAGGGTGCGTTTCGCGGCGATCGCCTGCGCAAACCAGCGTGGTCGGTGAGGGGAGCGAAGTCGACTAAGTCATTGTAAATGCGCAATAAAAGGAAGATCTGCGCAACCCTGCGGGATGACTTGACTTCCACTCATAACCTGAAGGTCGTAGGTTCAAATCCTACCCCCGCAACCAAATTTTGCAGTCAAGTCAAAGACTTGGCGGCATTGCCATTTTCCCCCTTATGTCAGAGACGGGCTTCCGGAAGCACTGTGGAAGCAAGAAGGTGCGCAGGCGCAAGTAGACCAGCGGATTAGCACGTAGGGCGGGTCGCGTTTCGTACGTACCGCGAGCATGTCGCGATCGTGTGCCGCTGGTGAAAATCATTGCTCGCCGCGGCTCGATTGACGCCGCAACGTCTCGATCAACCTCCGGCACCCGAAGTGTTCGTGCCCGCCGCGTGGCGGTCTGCGCGCGCTCTAACCGCTCCGACGGCCATGCTCCCCCTGGCGCAAAAACCGCCGATAGACTAACAACGTTGCACTTGGACCACCCGATGGGGCCGGTCACTGTCATCAAAAGCGCGGAAAGTGAAGGGTCGCATGTCGGTACTGGGGATCCAGCTTTCGACTGTTACGAATTAACGGACGCGTGGTGGTCGATAGCTAAAACCCGGCTCGGACGACAGCTTCTCCTGAACCAACTTCTGCGCTGTCCTGATCTGCTCAGGGGTCATGTCCGCGGCGATGCTCTCCTTGTTGGCAACAGCTCTATCCCGGTTTGCTTCCTCTGCCTCTAGCGATCCAGAAGCCGCCAGATCAAACCACTTATAAGCCTGAACAAGGTCTTTAGCTATGCCGCGTCCGTATTTGTAAAAAACGCCGAGATTGTTCTGAGCGTAAGAATGTCCGCCCTCTGAAGCAAGGATGTACCACTTCGCCGCCTCTGAATAGTCCTGTGCGACGCCTTGGCCCTTCTCGTACATAAAGCCGATGAGATACTGCGCTTGTATGTCGCCCTGGTCCGCAATCGGTTGCATTAAGCGGAGCGCCAGAGCGTAATCGCCTCGCCAATAGGCTGCTTCGGCTTTTTCAAGCGTCCCAGCTGACGCCGCCACGGTTGTCATCATCACAACCAGGATCAGACTCGCTAGCGTGCGTTTCGGCATTCTCGGGCACCTCGTAAAAACCTGCTGCCGCCTTGCGTGAGATGACGTATCATCGCGGTTCTCCAAAATGAGAGAGCCTAACTCAAGAGTTTGCCCGCGCATCTTTTGCTTCCGTAATCCCGAGCCCGTGTCCGCGCTTCTGGCCTGCGACGCGAACCTATTAAATGCGAAAGACCTATTGCGCGACACAAACTAAGAACTTGAGTTCACCGCGCTACCGATGGGGAAGGACCTTGGGTTACCATGGGGCAGCCAAGGGTCTTCGCAAGAGCTTCGATTAACTCCTCCTTCGTCTCCGCAGGCGAGTAAAGCCCGCCAGTCTTTTCGGCGAGGCATTTGGCGGCAACAACGCTTTGCTCACCTGTCCAGGAGAATCCTGGTGGACGATAGCCAATGACGTGAACGGTCAGTTGGTTCGCCTCCCCACTCAACTGCTCTCCCAGACGACAGGGTTGACCACCGCAAGTCTCCTCGCCGTCGGTTAGCACCACGATCACCCCCGGCTTGCTGCGGAACTCGAGTATTTCTGCTGCTCGTCTAACAGCTTCTGTAAGCGGCGTCTTGCCTGCTGGAGTCAATGCATCCACTTCACGCATTATATGTTTGGCAGCATTGGGTGCTGGCTCTAAATTGAGCTGTACGTTGCATTGTTGGTAAGGGCCCGGGCCGTAGGTGATAAGGCCCACTCGGCGAAACCGTGTAACGCTCGGAAGTACCTGTCGGAAAGCCGAACGCACCTCGTCGATGCGCGTCCTGTCAGTGGCCATACCCAGCCCCACGTTTCCGGACATCGAGCCCGATGCATCGAAGACAATCATCGCGTCTTCGCTGCAAGGAGGAGGTTGAGACTCTCCATACGCGGGGGTTATGTTAGCAGCCAACAAGGCAGACACGATCGCCACTTGCTGTATCGAAGCAGATATGGACATCAACTACAGACCGCTAGCTAGAGAATGTTAGATTTCGCTCGGATCAAAGCGGCAGCGAAGGGGGTATGAAGTGCCGGGAAGCGTGCCCTGACACTCAGGCATACGCCAGCCGACGGTTCTGCCATTGGCGTCCACCATTCGCGAGGGACAGCCGATTTTAACGATCGCCCAATTTCGGTGAGCGGCTTCCCATGTAGGCGCATAGGTCATGCTGATCTCGGCACAAGCTCCGTAATCTGCTAAGTTGGGTACTATTTGCCTTAACCGAGGATCGACCATCGGGGCCGCATCGGTCACGGTCTCGACGACTCTCATGCATTCGGCAGGTATAAGCCATTCGAGGTCTCGCCAGTCGGGCGCAGCTTTACTTTCGTCGTGCTGCTTCGTTTCGGTACGACACGCAATAATAACGAGAGATGGCGGTGGCATCACGCTACCGATGCGGTGCGGCTCGGCAATAAGAGCAAAAAGACGTTCCCTATGTGGCGGAGCTGCCAGAAACACGGCCTGCACGGTGCCATCATCCGGAAGTTGTTTGACGTTTTGGCTCACGCTAGTCGCCAGCAGAAGCGAGCCGATGAGCATGACAGTCTCAACGAGATCGTGCATAGCGTTTTTGGTTCCTTGCTACGTGAGGTCTTTCCTCGCCACCGCATCCCGCAAGCCATCTACGGCATTGATGATTTGCGCAAAGCCAGCCGTAAGCCCCGGTAGGAGTTCGTAGCCAGCTTCGGTAAGTGTTAGCCGCTCGCCCGCCTTTTTTTGCTGCAGCTTGCATTTGAGAATCTTCTCTAGAAGGCCCACACGGTAGCTGATCGCAGACGGCGTGAGGTGGAGCTCAGCAGCCGCCTCTTTCATAGACATGTGTCGCGCTGTCGCCTCGAAAGCCCGAAGCAAATGCAGAGGCACGGCTGAGGCTGGTTTCTTTCCAACGTGCTTATTCATCACGACCACGAACCCCTTTTTAGGATATCTGGATGCAGAGCGTGCCGTGCGGCTCCCATGTTATCGACAGTGCGTCGGTTTATACGCGTGCGGCTTGCCAACTCGAATTCCGTCCATCCCACCCGTTCGCGCGCCGCCTTTGTGTAAGAGCCTTCCATTCGTTCAACGGTTTACGAGGCAACTTCGGTTCGAAAATTCTCACCGTTGCTTTTCGGTATCACGATAATAAGTTTGACTGATAGTAATATTTTCGTGAAAATGCCCTTCGATTTTCGCCTAGCGACAATTCGGTAGCACCAGTTTCACTCAGCAGAAAAGGATCCGGCTCCCATGCTTTCCGAGACACTCACCACCGGGCTCGAGCATTACAAGATCGGCCCGAAGATCCGCGCCCTGCGGCTCAAAAAAAAGCTGGGTCTGGTGCAACTCGGCGAGCATACCCGTCTATCGCCAGGCATGCTGTCCAAGATCGAGCGGGGAGCACTCTTTCCCACACTGCCGACGCTGTTGCGAATCGCTCTCGTATTCGGTGTCGGGCTGGAACATTTCTTCGTTCAGAACAAGGATCGACCTACAGTGGCTGTCATCCGCAAGCGCGAACGATTGCGACTGCCTGATCGGCCCGACGAAACGACACCCTCTTATCTATTTGAAAGCCTCGATTTCCCTGTCACCGATCGAAAGATGGAGGCATTCTTCGCCGAGTTCCCGATGCGGTCGAAACCATCGGAACCGCATAGCCATAGCGGCGCAGAACTCATTTACGTCACCAAGGGTCAACTTGCCGTCAACGTCGCCGGTGAGGACACCGCACTGAGCGAGGGCGACGCGATGTATTTCGACCCAAGCGCCCCGCATGCCTATCGCCGTGAAGGCCGATCGTCGTGCTCGGCAATCGTTGTGATCGTCCCGAAATAGATCGCTGCCATTGTATGGTGGTAGCACATCTCAGGCGAGCGAGCGACGGCGCGCCGTTTCGCCCCCCACATTGATCTAAG
>VGDX01000030.1 GCA_016869535.1 Alphaproteobacteria bacterium
GACTTCGCTCCCCTCACCGACCACGCTGGTTTGCGCAGGCGATCGCCGCGAAACGCACCCTCTTGCTTCCACAGTGCTTCCGGAAGTGGGGCCGGTGGATCGCCTGGAAGCAGACGACCATCGAGTTGGGATCGAGGCCCATGGCAAAACTCACAAAACGCATTGTCGACGCGGCCGAAATCAGGGGCGCCGAATACTTCATATGGGATGAGGAGCTGCCGGGCTTTGGCCTTCGCGTCCTACCCACCGGCCGCAAGCGTTACATCGTCCAGTATCGCGCCGGCCGGCGCTCACGCAGGATCAGCCTTGGCCCCAGCGCCGTCCTGACCTGCGAGCAGGCCAGAACCCGCGCCATAGGGATCATCGCTGCAGCGAAGAACGGTGACGATCCGGCCGAAACACGAGATGCCGACCGGCAGGCAATCACCGTCAAGGAGCTCGCCGAACGCTTCGACAAGGAACACATCGCGCTCAGGCTGAAGGAGAGCACGGCCAAGGGATACCGTCGGATGCTCGAGCGCGTGATCCTACCGTCTTTGGGAGCCCGGCGCGTCACCGAGGTCACCCGCGCCGATATCGCCAAGGTCCATCACGATTTCAGGCACATCCCTTACGACGCCAATCGCTGCCTGGAGATCATCTCCAAGATGTTCAACCTGGCCGAGATGTGGGGGCTGCGTCCCGACGGGACCAATCCGCGCAAGCATATAAAGAAGTATCCCGAGGAGAAGCGCGAGCGGTTCCTGAGCCCGGCGGAACTCAAAAGGATCGGCGAGGTCTTGCGCGAGATGGAGGCCGAAGGCATCGAACTCCCCTCGGCCATCGCCGCCGCACGTCTGCTAATCCTCACCGGCTGCCGCCTCGGCGAGATCATGACGCTGAAATGGGACTACGTCGACATCGCCGGAAAGGCGCTTCGGCTGCCCGACTCAAAGACCGGCGCAAAGGTCGTCCATCTCGGCCAACCGGCAATCGATGTGTTGAAGAAAATCGTTCGGGTGGAGAATAACCCGTGGGTGATCGTAGGCGCCCTCCCCGGCTGCCGGCTCACCGACCTTCAGCCCTTCTGGCAGCGCGTTCGAGCCCGGGCCGGGCTCAAAGACGTCCGGATCCACGATCTCCGCCACACCTTCGCATCGACAGCGGTCGCGTCCGGCCAGGGCCTACCCATGATCGGCAAGCTACTCGGGCACACGCAAGTACAGACGACGGCACGTTACGCCCATCTCGCAGACCAGCCCGTCAAGGATGCCGCCGATCAAGTCGCGGGAAATATCGGGGCTTGGCTCAATAACGCGGCTTGAGGTCGGGCTCCCTAATATCGCGAATGCGGTTCTCGGCTAGAATTCCTATTCCAAGGAAAAATCTTCTGCCTCCTCCAAGTGAGCATCCGCCTCCGAACGGCCTCACCTCGGCTATCGAAACCAGGGCCGCAGACCACTCGAAACGATCAACCTATTTGTCAGTCAACCGGAAATTTGCTCCGTGCCAACGTCCAGGTCAAACCGATAGACGGCTTGTGATTGATGTCACGGCTTCAGGTAGGTGATGTTATCGGCGGGCTTGAAGGCACCGTTGATCCTGCCCATCAGCGAAAATCCTTCAGGCCCTTCGAGTGACACGGCGCGGATGCCGGAGCCGGGTGAGAAGTCGACCTCGTTGAGGTTCACCCACACCACGCTCGGGCTCAGCGCGGACTCGAAATAATAGACCTTGCGGCCGTGGTCGAGCACGGTGCGCCAGTAGGTAGGGGCGATGTTCGGGTGCTGTGGATCCGGCTCGCCCCAAGGCACCGAGACGTTGCGCATGACTGAAAGGACATTGGCGATCTGCTGGCGCACGTCCTTGGACTGCGGCAGCTGGCCGAGATAGTAAGAGGCGCGAACGAAACGGTCCTGAGACTGGTGCGAACCCGGAAGCACCTTGGAGCCATCGAGCCGCTTCCAGTAAGTATTGAGCGTGAGCTGTTCGGCGTAGGTGGGGCTGTTGGTCATCACCTGGTATTCGCGGCCATGGTGGATCACCGGCTTGCCGTTCAGGTATTCGATGATCGCAGAATCGCCTGATGGATCAGTCAGGGACAGGTGCACCGTTGGGTGCGCGACACCGCCGGGGCCGAAATTGGCCGGCACCAGGTAGATGGGTTCCTTCGCTATGGCGTCAACAGCCTCGGCCACTGTTGCAAAATTCGACAGCACATATTGCAGCCACGCGGCCCACGAGACATGCGGCTTGTCGGTGCCCGGCGTCGGCCACTCGGTTTCGGCAAGATAAAGCAGGTTGGCGCCGAGACCCTTCTCATTCATGCCGTCGAAGACACCGTCGATGGGTCCGCCGGGAGTCGTTGTGCCGCCGGCGACCAGCGTACCGTACTTGCTCTCCCAGGTGAGGCCGTTCGGGTCCTTGATGCCGACGTTCTTCGTGCCGCGCGGAAAGATGAAGAAGTGCGTATTGAACGCATAAGGCCAATCCATAGATCGGCCGGTGATGACGGCATTGTCAGGCCCAAGCCAGGTGGCCCTGGAACAGGCCTCGGCCGCGGTGGCCGAAACGGAAAGCGCTAGCGCCAGAGCCAGCAGTTTGGGCACGAAACGGTGAGCCATGTTTCCTCACATGCATAAAGTGTCAGTGACGATCATTATATAAGTGCAGCGCGATGTAAGTGCAGCGCGGCGTACGCCAGCAGTTGCGTCATGCATTTTCGAACGCCGTCACCGTCATGCCCGCCGCAGCTGCTCAATTATTATATCTTCCGACTGTCATAAGCCCAGTGCAGCAGCGCCTGTCGCTGTCTTGGGCGGCAGAACGGATCACCCGGCTCGCAGTTCATCTTGATCTGATTAATGTGTCGCCGGAAGGCCTTCCAGCGCTTGATCTGCCGTTGATCTTCCTCAGGCATCCGCCGGCCCATGTAGTAGCGGCAGTACCACTGGAACCACCCACGCGGATCGTCCGGATGGATCCAGCCGTTCTTGCGCCATTCGGACAGCGGTCGGCTGGCGCCGACACCGAAGTAGTTGAGTGAGCAGTCACGACCCTTCGGGGACAGTTTTGCCTTCTTGAACCAGCTCGCGGGAAACTCCTTGCGGCAGTCGGTCATATACTTGCCGCAGAATACCCCGAGCTCGAGCATCTCCTTGGGTATGAGCTCCGGTTTAAACTCCGGATCGAAGTTCCGCCCCATGGGTGCAGTTAACTGATAACGATATCGCTTCTGCATCTGGTCATTAACCGTGACCCACTTTGCTTTTGCGGGTGCTTTACTTTTCGGGGTCTGCCGTTTGGCCATGGCGTGTGTTCGTACCTGAGCCGCGACTCGGCTTTTCTACAGATCGATCGCCGCGAAAGCCGTTTTATGCCGCCGTTACAGTTCTGGGATTCATGCGCCAGACCGTGAAGTTGAGCACCGCGGCAAAGGTAGCCCAAGCGAGGTAAGGCAGCAGCAACCATGCGGCAGCTGCGTTGACGGGATGAAAAGCCGCTATCGTCGCAACGATCGACAGCCAAAGCAGGATGATTTCGACAAACGCGAGGTCGGGGCGCCGCATGCCAAAGAAGATCGCCGACCATGCGGCATTCAGGCCTAGCTGCAGGAGATAGATGCTGAGCGGTGCTGCCGCGCCGGCGAAGCCCGACGTCCGCCACACCAGCCAGCCGGAGACGGCAATCGTCAGATAAAGAATGGCCCACGCGGGCGCGAAAACCCAATTCGGCGGCCGCCACGAAGGCTTCTTTAGCTGCTCATACCAATCACCAGGACGAAAGGTTGCGCCTGTCGTTGCGGCGAGAAGGCAAGCTCCGATGAAGCCTATCAGCACGATGACCGAGGCAAGATCCATTGCGGTATCCCTATCTTTGCATCCACGGCGAAACCTAGACCAATTTGAGACCCGCGGATGGTTCAGAATAAGGCCCTACTTGCTCGAAGGCTTTAGTCTGTGTGATCCTCCCCCACTGAAGTGGTCC
>VGDX01000031.1 GCA_016869535.1 Alphaproteobacteria bacterium
ACCATCCGACGCCAACATGCGGCGCCCAAAGAGGCTGACCGCGGAGAGAACTCTGAACCCGGCGAGACGCGACCAAAAAGGCTATGCTTGACACCCGCGATTAGAGAACTTCAGTGGGGGAGGATCAATGCACTTCGCTCAGAGCGCTATTCTCTGAATAAGATGGCGATAGAAAGAGGAGTCTTTGGAGACAACATCACGGGACTTCTGAAAGAAGACACCGAAAAGCCTCTCATAGAGATATCGTCTGAAAAAATAACCAAAAGTGATGACCAGCAATGAAGCGGCGATACATCGTGGCTGTTTCAGGCCTATCGACGGATGATGAGGAGAAATTCCTTGAATTCATAAAGGAGAAAAAACTCGCCTGGTGGCATTGGATAAAAGGTTTTTGGCTAATCGTAGATAGAAGGGGTCAGGTAAACGTTACCATGCTCCGGGACCAGCTTCGCCGATTGGCTTCTTCGCGTCGAGGGTTAGTCCTAGAAATCCCCAAAGATGTGACGTGGGCTGGCTTCGGTCCAGTTAAGGAGGGAATGTTCGAATGGATCAAGAAAACGTGGAAGCCGGATTGACGACGCGACCATGATACTCACAAAAAACTGTAAGGGTCGATGTCGACGGTGAGGCGCACATCGCCGCGCGGCGCGGGCACAGAGTCGAGCCAGAGTCTCAGATAGGCCTGCAGATCCGCCTCGCGCGCGGCCTTAATCAATAGGCGATAGCGGTGGCGTCCACGGATCACCGCGAGCGGCGCCTCGGCGGGTCCCAGCACCTCGATCTTGGCGGCGGGCGGCGCGGCGCGTGCGAGTGAACGCGCATAAGTCTCGACCGCCTCGCGCGAACTCCCCGTCACCAGAAGCGCGGCAAGCCGGCCGAAGGGCGGCATCGTACTCTTCCGCCGCTCCTCGATCTCGCGCGCCAGGAACGCATCGCGGTCGCCCGACACCAAAGCCTGCAACACCGGATGCTCCGGCATATAGGTCTGCAGCAGGCCGCGGCCTTCGACGGCGTCGCGCCCGGCGCGTCCCGTCACCTGGCTGAGCAGCTGGAAGGTGCGCTCGGCCGCGCGCGGATCGGCCTGCGCCAGACCGAGATCGGCATCGACCACGCCGACCAGCGCCAGCCCCGGGAAGTGATGGCCTTTAGCCACGAGCTGCGTGCCGATGATGATGTCGACCTCGCGGTCCTCGATCTCGCGGAGGATCTCGCGCAGCTCCTTGACGCCCGGCGTGAGGTCGCTCGACAGCAGCACGCGGCGCGCATCGGGGAACAATTCGGCGACTTCCTCGGCAACGCGCTCGATGCCGGGGCCGCACGGCACCAGCGAATGCTCGGCTCCACAGTTCGGGCAAACTTCCGGCAAAGGCACGAAGTGCCCGCAATGATGACATTCGAGCCGGCGGCGGAACCGGTGCTCGACCAGCCACGAAGAGCAGTTGGGGCATTCGAACTTGAAGCCGCAATTCCGGCACACGGTGACCGGCGCGTAGCCGCGCCGGTTCAGGAACAGCAGCGCCTGCTCGCCGCGCGCCAACGTCTCGCCGACCGCCTCGATGAGAACCGGCGACAGCCACTTGCCGCGCTCGGGCGGATCGGCGCGCATGTCGATGGCCGCGATTTCCGGCAGCCCGGTTGCCCCAACCGCTCGTCCCCGCGAAGGCGGGGACCCAGGGGCGACAATCGAGGCAGGCGTGCCTGGCTCTGGATTCCCGCTTTCGCGGGAATGAGCGGGCATGACCGCTTCCTCAGCCGATCCCGTTCTGTAGCGCGTGCCGAGGCGGATATGCCGGTAGCGGCCCTGCTCGGCGTTGACCAGGCTCTCGATCGACGGCGTCGCCGAACTCAACACCACGGGGCAGTCTCCCAGACGCCCGCGCACCACCGCCATGTCGCGCGCCTGATAGGTCACGCGCTCCTCCTGCTTGTAGCTCGGGTCGTGTTCCTCATCGACCACGATCAGGCCGAGATCGGGGAAGGGCAGGAACAGCGCCGAGCGCGCGCCGACCACGAGCTTCGCCTTGTTCTCCGATACCGCGCGCCACACGCGCCCGCGCACCGACGGCGAGAGTTCGGAGTGCCATTCGGCCGGCCGCGCGCCGAAGCGCTGCTCGCAGCGGGCGATGAACTGGTTGGTCAGCGCGATCTCGGGCAACATCACCAGCGCCTGCTGCCCGCGCTTAAGCGCCGCGGCGATGGCCTCAAAATAGATTTCGGTTTTGCCCGACCCGGTGATGCCGTCGAGCAGGGTAACGCTGAATCCGCTGCCCGTATTGTCGAGCAGGTCGCGCGCCGCTCCGCCCTGCTCCTTGGTCAGCTTGGCGCGTGTCTTGTTGAGATCGAGCGTGGCGGAATGCCATTCCGGCAGAGGCTCGGCCAGCAAAGTTCCGCCATCGACCAATCCGTCGATCACGCCGGTGCTGACGCCGGCAGCTTCGGCCAGAGCGGACTTCGCCCAGATCATGCCGTTGGCGGCGACCTCAAGCACGCGGGCGCGCGCCGGAGTCAGGCGTTCCGGCGAAGGGCCAACCAGCCGCACGCCAAAGCGCGGCGCCGGCGGCTCGAAGGCGCGGCGCGCGCTCATCATCATGCGCAGCACCATGCCGGGCGAGGCAAGCGTGTAGCTCGCGACCCAGTCGGCGAAGGCGAGCGAAACGGGCGGCAGCGGCGGCACGTCGTCGACCGCCTCGACGATCTCGCGCAGCTTCTTGCGCGCGATCTCCGGCCTCTCGTCCCCTTCCGGCCGCGTCCACACCGCGCCGTAATATTCGCTGGTGGCCAGCGGCACGACCACGAACTGGCCGGGGCCGATCGTCATGCCCTTCGGCACGAGATAGTCGTAAGGCGCCGGCAGCGCCAACGGCAGCAGCACCGGCACGGTGTCGGTAGCGGCCTTGGCTACGGCGGTCTTGGACTTGGTCTTGGGTTTGGCCAGGGGAG
This sequence comes from Alphaproteobacteria bacterium, assembly GCA_016869535.1. GTDB lineage: Bacteria > Pseudomonadota > Alphaproteobacteria > Rhizobiales > Methyloligellaceae > Methyloceanibacter. Next base: position 2,941 of record VGDX01000031.1, read on the forward strand.
GCTCGGGTTCAGTGTTCCCGCACTTAGCGGAGAAGAGTTAGGTACGGAAGATGCCATTCCCATAAGTACGAGGGCATCATTGTTTGACTCTAGACATGCTCAATTTCCGTTGCCTCTGAGATCGCGTCTAAGAACTCAGGCTTGAGAAACTGAATGAAGTCCTCAGCCACCTTTAGACGCTCTTGAAGCGCCTCGAAGGGGATAAAACGACAAACCTCTGACATAGGGGGAGATAGTGAAGCGAAGGTTGGACGGTTCACCTCGGTCATCACCTTGCTGCGTCGTTCACTCGGAGCGACGATATAGAGAGGAATGTTTAGGTTAGGCTGCATCGTGATGAGATCAGCCATTCTCAGCAGGCCTGAGAAGATCGAGGTGGTGCTCTCGATCTCGAAGGCCGCCTGGATGGAATTACCTTTCAACCACAAAACGTCGATCAGTTCGATGGTCCGCATTGTAGCCTCATCAAACTGGAGTGGTAGGCCCTGCCGCATAGTTTGAATGGCGCTGAAGTTGTGTCCATTGAAATTCTTGTTCCGATCATTCCTAGCAACCCAAACGTCCAAGCCCATTTCCGCGCCGAGCTTTAAGAGAAGCCATTGTATTTCAGTGTGTATGCTCGCGGCCTTTTGGTCGCTTTCAGAGATAACCACTCCATCGGTCGACAGAGAAACATCTGCTTGAGGTTCCTCCTCTTCATCTTCGGGTATCACAACAGTCCCGATTTTCCGGGCCTTGAGAACGGGAGGAACCTTCCGCAGCTTGGCTGGATCGAAGGTGCGTTCTTCAGGATTTGACAGTGCGCACTTTACGACACGAACGACTTCCTCGCCGTCGTGGGTTGTCCATCGAGTGGGTGACCCTCGAAAGTGGCCGGTCCATGCGTGGGGACTCTTAAGATCACGAAAGATGGATAACATCCCCCTCATCT